>NZ_JBBKAR010000056.1:0-615704 GCF_037722395.1 Saccharibacillus sacchari
TGAGTTATTGCTTTTAATGTTGACATGGTACCAGTTGTCAAAACTATAATTCAATTCGGAGGTGATACGAGATGAGACTTGATGATAGTCAGAGTCAAGCGATCTCGGAATTGTTTGAAGAGATGGAGAAATTTTTGAGAACTTATGCACAAAGCCACGGGAAAGATGTTTTTTTAGCGGAAGAAGCTGTGCAGAAAACTTTTGAAATGGCTTGCCGAAAAGTAGAGAAAGTATTAGCAAGTCCAAATCCGAAAGGGTGGTTAATGAACACCTTAAAATATGTCATTAGTGATATGAATCGAACATCCAAGCAGACTGCAAAAAAAATAGAGAATATACGGTTTGAGAAGAGAAGTATAGTCTTCAGTGAGCCGGATTCGCTTGACCTAGATTTATTGTATGCGGGTTTAACGAATCAGAGAGATTACCAATTGATTAAAAGTGTCTTTTTGAGTGGATACTCAACGACGGAAATAGCAAAACAACTCGGAATTTCTATAGAAGCTTGTAAAAAGCGTATACAACGAGCGAAAAAGAAGATTAGAAAACGTATAGAGCAAGAATTAGAAGACGATTGTGCAAGCTTTTCGGAAACGTTCAATTCAATTTTGAAATATTCGATTGCTCGTATTGTCTTAACAACTTTTCGAAGTGGGATATTTGTTTGTTGGTATTGACATTACTTTGAGACGTGTCCACGACCGTTTTTTCAGCAGAAGAGCTGGAGTGAGCTTCAGATTTGCCGTCTGCGTAGTTTTGTAATTTATTAGAAATTTTTTCTATTTTTTCATTATTTTTGTCGACGCCGGAATTTGGATTTGTAACTTCGGTCGATTCTCCTGATGCCTTTGCTTCAATGGTGTTTACCACAGCATCTATCGCTCCTGTAGTAAGTACACCTGCTATAGCCAGTGCAAGAATCAAGGTTCCCGTTTTTTTAGGTTTGATATCCATGATAAGAGTAAGTCTTTTTCTCATATTTTTTGTACCTCCATAGAAAGTGGTGGAACATGCCGTTTGAGACTGAATGCCATGTTTTGCAACACGAATAATCGTTTCTCCATATTGTCGTCTTTGTTTTGTATCGCAGCCTTGTAAAGTTTGCGCATCACAAGAAAGTTCGCACTGAAGTAGAGAAGCTTTTGATAGTATATAAACGATAGGATTAAACCAGTAGATCAGGTTCACGATCAAAATAATTAATTTGACCCAAAGGTCGTAACGCTTCAAATGAATCAATTCGTGTTTGAGGATCAGTGTCCATTCTTGATGCGTAAAAGATATATCGGGAATTAAAATAGCGGGCCGTAAAAGACCGACTAACATGGGACTGTTAATCGCCGGACATACTCTAAGGCTAACGTGACTTTTAATATTTAATTCTTCTTTTAAGGTTTTCAAAATCTTGAACATTTCGGGATCATTAGATATTCTGCTCCAACGACGAATGGTTTGCATGAGTTTTTGATGGCGTATCCAATGATAGAAAAACAAAATCAGTATACCCATTACCCAGATTCCTGAGAGAATCCAAAGCCAAGCAAGAATAAATGGAGACGGCGACATATAGCGATCTGAAATGTTAATCGACAGGGACTGCACGAACGCAAAGGGCGAAAAATGATCGGGTTCGGGCTTCGGAATAAAAATGAATACTGTATCGAATAGAAGACGTACCGGGAAAAACCAGCCTAAAGCAATCAATATCCAGCCCAGGTAAACCCGTTTTGCTGAATATCTGCTGGACAACGTATGCCACGCAGCGGCGTAGCACAGAGTTAATATGGACATAGAAAGTGAATTTTGAAAAAGAATGGTGATGAATTCTTTCATGTCATTCCTTCTTTTCTTTTAACCATTTTTCCAATTCGTCGAGATCTTCAGATTTTATTTTCGTTCCGTCGTAAAGTTGAGATACCATACTGGTGAACGAATTGAAGTGGAACCTTTTCATAAAACCTTTTGCTTCAAAATTCAAATATTCTTCTTCACTGATTAACGGAAAATAATTGCGAATCTTGCCATTCTTTTCTGTACGGACAAAGCCTCTTTCTACCAGTCGGAGCATTAGCGAAATGATAGTTTGAGCTTTCCATTCTTTGGAATTCCCAAGCTGTTGCATAATCAAGCTGGTCGTAATCGGCGGTTCGTTGTCCCATATTACTTTCATGATATCGAACTCCGCGTCTGGCAGTCGCTTCATGATCACAAGTCTTTCATCTCCTTTAAATGAAATTTTTCTGTATTGATATTCTACAATTGTCTTAAATGTTTTTCAAGAGATACAAAATTCTTTTCTGCCTTTATAGAAAGAACTGTCCCTTGAGCTTACTTTTTAGACATGAATATTATGATCGGAAAAACGACAAAGAAAGGAGAAGGAATTTTCTGTTCCAAAAATTCAACTTGAAGTGGAGGTAAAGAAAAGTGAAAAAATTCTTAGGAAAGTTTGGTATGGTACTTGTCTTACTTACTACTTTTACGGTGCCCAGTTTTGCAAAAGCAGCAGATCAGTCGATTTATTCGGCGATGTCTTTAGATCAATTGGCTTACTCGGACGTTGAACATGCGCCGAAAGAATGGAAAGAAAAGATTTTAGCGGCAAGAGAAAAGCTCATTTATAGCGAATCTTGGACGGTTGACGGGCAAGTATCTTATGAATTGCCTGATGGAACTTTGAAATCGCTACCTGAATTTTCAGAGTTGTTTCCGGGGTGGGATGTTCCAAAAGTAAACACTTTCAAGGCTAGTGATCATCCGGTTGCGTTGGACGATCCCATCTTCACAATTATGGCTGCCAGTTATGTGGGATACGTCTATTTATTTAATCCACCAGTGGGACAAGAAACACCTAATTTTTATGCATTTACTGCTAATACCAATCGCGTTACGATGGAAGCGAGTACACTTCCAGGAAGTAGCTATAACGCCGGATATGCCAATCTGACCAACGGAACAAGCGTAGGTTGGGCAAATAATTTGGCACTGGGCTCGAAATTTCACCTTACTAATCCTGTATCGGGACATTCTTATGCAGCTCGAGCAAGTACTTATAGTACTGAAGGATATGCTTTGATGAGCGTATATAACAATCCGATCTGATAAGAACTACACTATTTTTTGCAGAAAAGTAAGACTTTACTGCAATCGCAGATATTTCGATGAGCAAGTGGGCAGGAGTGAAAGAGAGAGTTTGTAGATGGAAAGTTCGGGTTGGCGTTTGAGGTAGCGGAGGAAGATCAAGCGCTGCTGCATCGGTGGACGCGGGAGATTTGCGAGTATCGGCTGCATGTGCATTTTGAGCGGCGGGCGCAGCCTCAAAATTCTGAATAAGAGAGCACGGTTTCATTGAATTATGCAGCCGTGCTCTTTGTAACGATTAGGATCTAAATGCCTCACCCCATTAATTAAATGTTCCAGTTTGGCTAGAAGCTTTTGCTGCTAGATAACGAAGGAGATTGGTATCTAGCATGTAAGTGATAGGGAAATTCGTCTCCAACTTACTCATGCTCGTCGTTATCCTCTTCAGGAATTACATTTTTGCCGTCTTGCCAGAGTTCAATAGCGATTCTGGCGGCGTGAGCCGTTCGTTCTGCAATTTGATTTCTTTCTCGAAGAAAGGATTGGAAGCCTGTTTCGGACTCGAATTGTTCCGCGAAAATTCTCCATGAAGAGTGTTCTCCGGCAACCTGCTCAGCCTTATATTTTCCGGCTATACAATTTCGTCTCACCTGTTGAGGCGTAATCCCTTTATACCTTGAAATTTCACGAACCGTGAAATATTTCGGCGTAGTTTGTCTATCGGAGTTTGGTTCTTCTTCTTCTTCTTTTTCCAATTCGGATACGACCCGTTCGATTTCTTCCTGCAATTCGTCATCTTCGATCGTTTTTGAAAATTCGCTTTGAAGTTCTGCGGAAAGTTTAGACTGCGCTTTTTGAAGTCTTCTTTCGGTTCGAAGCTTGAGGATATGTGCCTGAACCAGCGCATCGGCTTCCGTTTCGCTGATTCGCATTTTTTTCAGAATCTGATTTTTGAGGCCATCGTAAGAAGAAGATTTGTGCTTCAAGCTTCCCATAGACGACTCAACTCCTTTTGTTTTATGGTAGAAATATACCACAAGTTCAACGTAAAGAACATTTGGAACATAACTATTATAGCGAACTATCATAAACACGGCCTCATTCTACATGAGACCATTTTTTTGTTGTAAGACAGGAGACATGATCAAGTGTTTATGAATACGTATAACTACACTTATAATTGTACGTATCTACCAAATCACGGATCGAATTGAGAACAACTGTATAAAATAAGCTGGAGAATAACGAGAAGTTGGTTCCAGCTTATTTATTTTGATCTAGTACTCTGTACCAGGTCAAATAGTGCGTTTCGGACGAACGTAACCTTACCTCACTTGGTGCAGAGGGTCCCCGAACCAAATATTCATACAACTTGCTCTCCACCGCATTCTCCAATACCAAATTCATATGCACAACGGGAGATGTATCAATTTTGGGAAATGAAAAAACTTTTTCCGGAAATTAGACGTTCTAAAGGTAGAGGGAAAAAAGCCTTGTCTATAAAAATTCATTTTATAAAGGCTTATCATTAGCAATCCTGGAAAGGAGGAACGGCAAAAAAAGTAGCTACTACCAAATCAAAAGGAGCTGATTCCGATTTTTTTGCGAAAAACTACCGTTTATTCTGCCGCGCCGCTGTTATTGCTTTTAATATTGATGTTATGGATACCTTCGACCGCATTGGCGGAAGAAGAAAAGGTTTCGCATGAAACCGCACAAAAAGCTGTAGAAGCCGATCTTGCCGGAATGAATTCTGAACATGAATTTTATGCACAGTGGCAAGGGGCTAAGGTTGAATATGAGCGAGAACTTTATGATCTTGAAGATGCAGTGATTGGTTATTATTTTCTTCTAAAATTGGATACGGAAACGGTTGGTTATTATGTCACTTCTGCCCGGACAGATCTACCGCCGATTTTGGAGTACGGAATTGAGTCTGAATTTGTTGAAACGAAAAATAACGAACGTATTTATTATTTCGGCGGTTCGGGTTCGATTGCCGGTCGCGATAGCGCGGAAGTTATCGCAGCAATCGGTGATCGTGTAGAGTCTCGAAATGAGGCAATTGCTACTGAGGAAAAAGGCGATTTTTCCAATTCTCGTTCGGCGCAAGCACAAGCAACGGCCGCATCTGAGCAACAAGGGCTGGACGAAGTCGTTGCGAGTCTGGAACTGGATGCCGATCCGAATGCGACATCGCATTGGGAAGAATTGTTGAATCCGCCTCAAGGTATTACCATAGCGGCTTTACCTGAAACGTATAAGTTGAATGTTCCTTTTATTTATCAACGAATGGCCGGAATAACAGGGCCGGGCAGTGCCTGCGGACCGACGACGCTTGCGATGATCCTCGAATATCTTGGCGACCAGGGGCTTGATGTGGAAGATGCCCGGTATTACAATAATTCAATCGTCAATTTAGTCAACGGCAACCGGAATATCATGTCAACAGGTGTGTTTGGCACAACTTCGGGTAATATGGTATTCGGTCTGAACAATACGCTTAGACCGGGCTGGACGATTACTTCGATAAACGCCGATTCATCAGGGGCGATCGAGAAGTATAAAAGCCGAATCGTCAGCGGTCGTCCTCCGGCATTGATGTGGGATAAGCTAGTTCTATTTCCTTGGACGGACGCACAGTTGAAATGGCATTGGCAAGCCGGATCGGCTTACACCTATAGCGGTAGCAGCTTTATGTTCGGTGTAAAAGATCCGGATCGCGACGCGACGACTCGTTATTACAACTGGAACAGCAACCAAAGCGGATTTTTGTTTATCTCTTATGCCAAATGATAGGGTGATCTTATGTCTAAATTTAAAGTTTTACCGTTTTTATTGATCATACTCACTTTTGCACTAAGCGGATGTGTGCCTCCCGGTGCGGAAACGTATTATCGTTCGCAGTACACGGGAACGTCCGACAGTTTTCATATCGAGTTAAAAACGATCGAGTCGGTCAAGCCTGCGCCGGAAGGTTCTACACTTCGGATTCTTGTTCATGATGAAGAAGAGAAGGAAGGCGTTCCGGCCCAGATCTATTTTGAAGGTTCACAAGGGATGATTGAAGGCGAGATTGGCAAAGAAAGCGCGATCAACGTTAAAGACATTCCGGCGCAGAACTTGAACGGATTGGATTTTGAAGCCACGATCAAAGTTGACGGCAAGGAAGAAAAGATCGTGTTCAAACGTGATCGGGAAGAACGGAAAAACTTCTACCCGTGACCGTAATCTAATTATCGTACTTGGGAACGAAGGCAAAAGGATGCTGCTTGTGCAGTATCCTTTTTCGTATCTAGCCAACCTCGGAAGGAGTCCGAATTCATGCTCAAACTTAATCTTATTCAAGCACACAAAAAAACAGCCGTTCTCGGACTCCTGTCGCTCGTCTTGCTGATCTCCACGATCATGCTGTACACCTCCAACCGAACCTATCGAAGTTACATCGACTACGAAATGCAGACCGATTTTTCGAACATGGTCCAGGCGATCGACGATAATGGGATGGTATACGAAGAGATCCTAAGCACCGGAACGTTGAATGAAAATCAGCGGGTCCGCCTTCTCATGACCAATCGGGATCTCGCTAACCTTTGGGAAAAATACAAGCGCACAGTCGTTCATTTCAAGCGCGAGCAGCGGGAGTACCCTTACGGAATCATCTCGATAACGGCCCTGAAAATAACCAGCTTCGCGGGCGAAGAAAAGGTCAGATCGTTAAGCGCAAAAGACTTGGCTGTCATCGAAAACTTTGCGGAATTGAATACGTTATGGCAAGAAGCTTTCGATATTCTCGACCGTTTCGACAGCACGCAAAAAGGCGTTTACCGTTTCCGGGATTCATTGTGGGTCGAGCGTATTCAATTAGGGCGTGTACGCAAACTCAGGCGACGTGCATCTTGAGCTGCCTTTTCGCCCTCCTCTACGTCACTTTCCCTTGACGTGCCCCGGCACGCCTTCGGAAAAGTTCCTGGATGAGAACGAATATTCAGCTCAATCTGCGCCCTTCGGAGTTTGCGTACACGCCCTAGCGGAAAAGAAGACGGAATCTTTTTTAAAAGAACGGAATCTCGAAAGTCTGGACGACCTCTGGTTGGAGCGCACGGAGATCAAATGAACCGCCTGCCGTCCTATCTTACTTTTCCATGCCAAACAGCGCCCGACCCCGAAATTCCGGGAGCGAGCGCTGCATTTTTTAACTGTAATCCTCTATTCGTTGTCTTCGTCCTCTTCTTCGTCTTCCCCGTCCCCATGCTCCGATAGCAACTCCAGCGTCTCCAACAGCATCGCGACGTCTCCCGAGACTTTCATCAACACGGTGTTTTCGTCTTGGGCGCCGACACGTTCGAACTGCACGTCGGTCAGCAGATCGCTGTCCGTCAATTGAAGCGAAAGGTGGTCGGCCAGTTCTTCGGGAGACAGGTTGGAGACGTCCTCTAGGCTAACCGGAAGAACGGCGGCGATACGGTTATTTTCCTGGATAGCGTGAATCTGTTGCAGCGTGAGCGGTTGAATCAGGATGTGTTGCGCGGAACCGGATGTCGTTGCCATAATGTAGCGCTCCTTTGGGTAGGGGGTGAAAGGCGGCCGTGCTCAATTCGAGGTGCGAAGTGATATGTAAAGATTGTGGATACACGTCCAGTGTAGGAGCAGATACCTAATTTAGGTACTTAGCAATACGATATCCCGAACGAAATATTGCGGCATGCCTAGAAGTGAGATCACCCAACGTCTCTTTTTCCGCAATTACGCCCGTATTTGTTTGCTCTTCACAAACGCACTCACTACACACGCGATCGCCCCATAAGCCCCGCCGTAAATCACCCAACTATCCAGATTCGCTTTCAACGTAGACCCATCCGTCCATATAAAAAGCAGCGGAATAAACAAACTCGCCACTACGCTACAACCGGAATGCAGCTTAAGTCGTTTTCCGATCAACGCCAGCACCACCGCGAGCAGCGGAGCGATCACGAGAATCATCAACAACGGATTCAAATCCGGAAAAATTTCGAATAACATGGTTAACCCCTTTTTGCGACATACGCATTTTTTCTTTTTCTATAAAGAAGAACCCGCCGGTTGGTATAATAGTTACACAGAAGGCTGAACGAATCACTTATCTTTACCTGTGGAAAGGAAATGTATCGTATGAAAAAAATCATCGTCGTCGGCTCCGGCATTCTCGGGGCTTCGGCGGCTTACCACTTATCCCGCTCGGACGCTGAGGTGACCCTGATCGACGCCATACATCCCGGGCGCGCGACGGATGCGGCGGCCGGGATTATTTGTCCCTGGCTGTCGCAGCGGCGCAATCAGGCTTGGTACCGGCTCGCCAAAGCGGGTGCGCGGTATTATGCCGAACTGACGGAGCAGCTGCATGCGGAAGGCGAGAAACATACCGGATATGCCCGGGTGGGCGCGCTGAGTCTGCATACGGACCCCGTCAAGATTGAGCAGATGCGCGAACGCGCCGAGAAACGCAGGGAGGACGCGCCGGAGATCGGGGAGATCCAGGTGCTGGGCGAGTCGCAGGTGCGAGAGCTTTTTCCGCTGCTGAACGAAGGCTATCTGGCGGTTCGGGTCAGCGGGGCGGCTCGGGTGGACGGACGTGCGCTGCGGGATGCGATGGTATCGGCGGCACGTCGTAACGGAGCAAAGGTTATAGAAGGCGAAGCGGCGTTAAACGTAGCGGAAGGGCGCGTAACCGGCGTGCAAGTGAACGGCGAGCGATTGGATGCGGACGAGGTGGTCTTGTGCGCGGGGGCCTGGTCAGGTGAACTGCTGCGGCCGTTGGGGCTTGATTTTCAAGTGACGTACCAGAAAGGACAGATCCTGCATCTCGGCATGCGCGGTCAACCGGATAGCGGTGCTTGGCCGGTGGTAATCCCGCCGACCGATCAATATCTGCTGGCATTCGATGACGCGAAAATGGTAGTCGGCGCGACGCACGAGAACGGGGTCGAACTGGCGGACGTGCGCGTGACGGCGGGGGGGATGCACGAAGTTTTGGAAAAAGGACTCGCGCTCGCGCCTGGGCTGGCTGACGGAGAATTGGAGGAGGTCCGAGTCGGCTTCCGTCCTTTTACGCCGGGCTTTCTGCCCGTGATCGGACGTGTTCCGGGCTGGGAAGGACTCATCACCGCCAACGGTCTGGGCGCGTCCGGCCTGACGATGGGACCATTCCTCGGCAGCCAGTTGGCGAAGCTTGCGCTGGGGCTGGAAACGAATTTGCCGTTGGAGGATTATGCGGTGGAGAAGGCATTGGGGGAGAAATGACACGACTCTGTAGGGAGCAAAAATGATATAATGAAAGAAAATACGGAGATGATGAGTATGGAGTTGCTTGACCCTCGGAATGACTTTTTGTTTAAACGGATTTTCGGTAGCGAAGAGAATCGGGATGTATTACTGGCCTTTTTAAACCGGACTTTTGACGAAGCAGGAAAGCCTACATTAAGCGAAATTATTCTGCTCAATCCGTACACGGATAAAGATTCGCCGCGCGACAAGCAATCCATTCTCGACATCAAAGCCAGAACCACTGAAGGCGAAATCATCAACGTGGAAATGCAGCTTTTCAACAAGTACGACACGGAGAAAAGAACGCTTTTTTATTGGAGCAAGCAGTATGGTTCGCAGTTGGTTGAAGGCCAATCTTACAGTTCGCTCAAGCGTTGCATCACGATCAACATTTTGAACTTTTCTTTTTTGCCGAACGATCGGTATCACAATGTTTTTCATTTGCGAGAAGATCAGACCGGTATTCCCTTGATCGACGATATCGAAATTCATATGCTGGAGTTGCCGAAGTTGGAAGAGCGCGAAGTTTCTTTGGAAGAAGGCGGGTTAGCCAACTGGCTGTTATTTTTAAAAGGAGCCAATCCGGACAAATGGGAGGTACTGACCATGAATGAACCGAAGTTGAAAAAAGCGATGACGACGTTGGAATTTTTGAGTCAGGATCGAGAAGCCAGAATGCAGTATGAAGCTAGACAGAAGTATTTGCATGATGAGGCGTCTTTGATGGAAGCTGCGAAGAATGCGGAAATTTACGGATTTAAAACGGGACTGGAAAGCGGAATTCGACAGGGGATCGAGCAAGGAATAGAACAAGGAATAGAAAAAGGGAAGCAACAAGGCATTGAACAAGGCATTGAACAAGGCAGACAGCAGGGCATTGAAGAAGAGAAAAAACAAACGGCACGAAAATTGCTCGCCTTGGGATTGGAATTAAGCACGATCGCCGGAGTTTCGGGTTTATCCATGGATGAGATTCGCCGATTGCAGAATGAGTAACGTTAAGCTTTTCGATACCATACAGTGAAAGAACATAACAAAAAGACCTTCATCTTCTTGATAAGGTCTTTTTCCCACGTCTAAAACTTGTACTAAATCTCCTGCTCCAACAACCCAAGCTCTAACGGATCAAAAAGATACAGCGGACGCGCATACGACGGCGTAGAATGACCTTTGATCATCTCTTGCGCGGAAAGCTGGATTTCGATCCCTTTTACCGCGTCTTCTGCACCTTTACTTGGGAAAACGTACCGAACCCCTCCATCAAGGGCACGTTCCGCTGGCGTCGAGAAATCCGTGCTGAGGGTAGCATCAGCAGCGGAAGAAGCAACAATCGATGTCGGCGCAGCTGCTTGACCTACAGGCAAGCACAGCGAAGCTAGTAAAATCCCGCAAGCCATTGCCTTTTTCAACACGTTCATCTTAAACCTCCTAACTTCATATTCCATATGATCCCTTATTTTACACGAAAAACGCTCCAAAAGAACACCTCAACTGCACAAAAAAACCGCTTCGCAAAGAAACGGCTTTTTCGCTATGCCTATGTTGTTCAAACCGTTATTTCAAATGCTTATCCGCATTCGCAGCCGCTTTCAACGCCAAGCGGGTCAGCGTCGCCAGCTCTTCTTCGGTAAAGCCTTCCGTCGTCGCTTCCTCCACCTGCCGCCAGACCTCGGTCACTCGCTGTTCCAGCGCGCGTCCCGCGTCCGTCAGCGATACCAGCGTTACCCGGCCGTCTTCCGGCGAGCGGGAACGCGATACCAAACCGGCTTCTTCCAGCCTTTTGACGGATTTGGCTACGGTAGAGTGGTCCAGCCGAAGCGCGCGTCCCAAGCTGTTTTGCGACTGCGCGTCTTTGTCCCAGAGCTGAAATAACAGGATCTCCTGCCCGGCGAAAAGCCCGATCTCGCGTAGTAGCTGGGAAGCCAATCCTTTGTGCGAGCGGCCCATGGCAAAGATCGCGAAGCTGACCGGAAACCGTTCGCCGGCGCTGAATTCGCGGGGAGCGGGCGGGGTAGAAAAAGCTGCGGTATGCGAATCTTGCGGCGTATCCGTTTGATTGTTAGGCTGAAAAGCTTCAGATGGCTGAGCGTGTTCGTGCGTCATGATCTTTTCCTCATTTCTGCCTGATTTGCACATAAAAAGCTTAAACGATCAGCCTCCCATGCGCGTCAAAGCACTGCTGCTTCTATCATACCTTCTACGTTATAGTCGTTCCAGCAGCAAGATACAGTCACGCTTGCGGATTCAGCAAAATACGTCCGCGTCCCCGGCGCTGTTCGCTGAAGCGCTGCGCTTCCGAAGCTTGACTAAGCGGATAGACGCGTCCCGTTTCCATTTTCAGCGTGCCGTCCGCAAGCAGGTCGACAATCTGGAGGAGATGCTCGCGCGTGGCAAACACGGTATTGAACTTCGCGGTCACGCCGTGCGCCTCGGCTTGCGCCGCATCCGGGTCGCCGACGAGGGAGACCAGAATGCCGCCGCGCTTCAGCACGTCCCATGAACGTTGTTCCGTGTCGCCGCCGACCGTATCGACGACCAGATCGACATCGTTGACTAGTTTGGAAAAGTCTTCGCTGCGGTAGTCGATCACCACGTCCGCGCCGAGCGATTTCACGAATTCGATGTTCGTTGCCGAAGCCGTCCCGATCACGGTCGCTCCTTTCCACTTGGCGAGCTGCACGGCGAATTGACCGACTCCGCCCGCAGCGGCATGAACGAGAACGGTTTGCCCGCTTTGCAGATTGCCTTCGAGGAATAGCGCTTTCCAGGCGGAATCCGCTCCGGCTTTGATCGCGGCGGCGTCTTCGAGCGAGATGGACTCGGGCAGCTTGACCAAAGCTTCTTCTGTGGCGACAGCGTACTGGGCGTACGAGCTGCGCAGATCGCCGAAGACCCGGTCGCCCGGTTGCAGCGCAGACACTTTCGAGCCTACCGTTTCCACGATCCCCGAGGCGTAGAAGCCTGGCGTGTAAGGGAAGGCGATCGGAAAGACCTGCTCCAGCCAACCGTTGCGAATTTTCCAATCCAGCGGAATCATGGCGGCGAAGGAGATGCGTACGAGCACTTCGTTTTCCTGCGGCTGAGGCCGGGGTGTTTCGCGCAATTCCAGAACGTCAGCATCTCCGTAGCGGTCGACCAGAATAGCTTGCATGTTGTTGTTTTGAGTCATGATTATCGTCTCCTTTGTAGGTGGAAATCAGGTTAGGTTTTTGAATAATGTTGCCGGCCACATAAATATAATTCAAATTTAAGTGGTTGGCAACATATTTTTTCGAAAAATAAAAAACGACATTTCTCGTACCTTGAACCGTAATCCGATTCAGGCGGAAATGTCGTGGGTCGATAGGACGGTGTAACGTACGTAGCAGGCAGCGGGATTCGAAACCGTTCGATACCACGCGTCTGCGAGGATGTGGGTTCAGGATTCTACCGCGTCGCCGCGGAGCGTATAACGTTGATATTTCGGTTTCTTTTGCCCAGTAGCCTGTGCTTCGCGCACTTCCACATAACCGCCCCGAACCAGATCGCCTACTTTCATAAGATAAGCCTCCATCTGATCCTGGTCTTGCAAGCCCCACTGTTTACGAAGCTGCGGATGATCGACGGAAAATTTGTACGTATGGACGCGCTGCCCGTATAGCGATGCCGAATCATTTTCAGACACGCTTCGATAGGCTTGAAGGAGCTTGGAGGCGGCTGCATTTTCGGCAAGCACCGACGAGTCCGTCATCCCCAGCCTTTTCACATACGTAAAACCGTAGGCTTCCAAAAAGGCGCTATACTCTGCATTTTGTGCTTCGCGATCCACTAACTGAGGAGGGATACGGGACTCCAACAACACAAAATTACGTGGCGCCTCTTCATCGGGTTTGAACATATATGCACGATCCGGATCATGGGCAAAACGCACGTACACCGGATAAGTCGGCAGCATAGAACGTTTGGCTTCAATCTCTACAATCTCCGACTCGGCGACGCCGCGATCTGTAAGGTAAATGCGCATATCGCGCTCGAATCCGTTCAATTTGAGTTGAAGCAGTAGGGATAAAATAGCGACCAGCAGGACAGGAATCAGAATCAAAGCGAGCGCGATCTTTTTTTTTGCCGTAGAAAACATGGTCAACCCCCTTGCGAAGCAGTAAGCGCCTCTTTAACGCAATAAACGCACGGGAAGGCAACAAAGTTATTGGATTCGGAAAAAGTAAAAAAAGGTAACGCGTATCGACTCTGCATTAGGAGGAACATCCTGTTGCTGGAAGTGGATCATTAGTCGAATAGGTTAACGAAAAAAGCGCAGAAAAAGAGGGAATGATCAATTTAGTGTGTTGATCCAACAGAAATTGATAAATTTTTTCTATAAAAATTTCCAAACGTTTCGATTAAACGTATATATGAAGAAAGAAAAATTCATTTTGAATGATTTTAGTCACTAAACCTTACATAAAGAAAGAGTTTTCAAAAAATATATTGCGAATAGACAGTCATTCATGTAAGTTATATTCACTCGACTCAGAGCCCATGCTTAAGCAAGAAAACCAATATACATAATAATTACAAAATGTTGGGCTTGGCAGGCGATGTGCGCGGGCAGAATGCGATCTTAGAGGGGAGCGTACTGTTCATGAGAAAAAGATTGGGATTGTTGTTTACGTTAATGCTGTCGTTGATGCTGGTGCTTGCTGCCTGCGGAGGCGCGGGGGAGAGTGCAACGGAACCGGCGACTTCGACGGAAACCGGAACCGAGACGACTACGGAACCTGCAACAGAGCCAGCCGGAGAAGCAACTGGCGGGACATTGATCGTCGGGCGCGGCGGCGATTCGGCAGCGCTTGATCCCGCCATCGTAACCGACGGCGAATCGCTGAAGATCGCACAGCAAGTCTTCGATCCGCTGCTCGCGTACAAAGCGGGCACGACGGAAGTCGAACCGGCGCTCGCCGAAAGTTGGGAAATTTCCGACGACGGTCTGACGTATACGTTCAAACTTCGACAAGGTGTGAAGTTTCATGACGGCACCGATTTTAACGCCGACGCGGTCGTGTTCAACTTCAACCGTTGGAACGATCCGGACAGCGAATACAAGTTCGAAGGCGATTCGTTTGACTACTACGATTCCATGTTCGGTCCTGCCGAAGCCCGCGTGATCAAAAGCATCACGGCTTCCGACGAATCGACGGTCGTATTCGAACTGAACCAACCGCAAGCGCCGTTCCTGCAAAACCTGGCGATGCCGCCTTTCTCGATCGCCAGCCCGAAAGCGATCGAAGAATCGGGAGCCGACTTCAAAGCAAATCCGGTCGGAACCGGCCCGTTCGTGTTCAAGGAATGGAAGCGCAGCGACTCGATCACGTTGGAAAAGAACCCGGACTATTGGCAAGAAGGCTTGCCGAAAGTCGATACGGTCATCGTGCGTTCGATCCCGGACAACACGGCCCGTTTCAACGCTTTGCAAAACGGCGAGATCGACCTGATGGAAGACCTCAGCCCGGACGATCTGGCGACGCTGGAAAGCAATCCTGATCTGCAAAAGTTCAACCGTCCGCCGTTTAACGTGGCTTACCTGGGCTTCAATGTAACGAAAAAGCCGTTCGACGATCCGAAAGTACGTATCGCGCTCAGCCACGCCGTCGACAAGCAGGGCATCGTGGACGCGTTCTTCGCGGGACAAGCCGAACCGGCCAAAAACCCGATTCCGCCGTCGCTGTGGGGCTACAACGACAGCATCGAAGATTACGCTTACGATCTGGACCAGGCCAAGCAATTGCTCGCCGACGCCGGGTATCCGAACGGAATCGAGCAGCCGCTGACGTTCTACGCGATGCCGGTATCCCGTCCGTACATGCCGGACGGCCGCAAAGTGGCGGAAGTCATCCAAGCCAGCTTCGCGCAGATCGGGGTCACCGTAAATATCGAATCGCCGGAATGGGCGACGTACCTCGACGATCTGAGCAAAGGCGAAAAAGACGATCTGTTTATCATCGGCTGGACCGGCGACAACGGCGACCCGGACAACTTCTTCTACCCGCTGCTCGACAAAGATTCCATCGGCGGCAACAACTACGCGCAGTACGCCAGCGAACCTTTGCACGAACTGCTGGTAAAAGCACAGCAGGAAACGGATCAGGACGCGCGTGCCAAGCTGTACGAAGAAGCACAGGTTATCGTGCATGACGACGCGCCGTGGGTACCGCTCGTACACTCCACGCCGCTGCTGGCCGCTTCGAACAACGTTCAAGGCTACGTGCCTTCGCCGACCGGCTCCGAGCCATACGCGGAAATTTCGATCACGCAGTAAACGGTAATTTGAAACAACTCCCTACGTTGACCGCGCTGTAAAGTGAGTCTGCGTTCGAATGGATCTGATCGATCGTCGCAGCCATCCACCGATTCAAGGCAGTCAACGTATACGGCCCGCGAGGTACGCCGCTCACAGCGGCAAACTTCCCGGGCCGTAACTTATCTTTTTATCCGGCATCGACCTTGCACCAACTCCCGATTTATACCAAACCGACAGCGGGTGAGAGACCATGGCTTCTTACATATTCAAACGATTGGCCGTACTGATTCCGGTACTGCTGGGCATGACGATCATCGTGTTTTCGATCATTCATGCGATTCCCGGCGATCCGGCAGATACGATTCTGGGGGAAAAAGCGACCGAGCAGTCCAAGCAGGCGCTGCGCGACCAACTCGGACTCGATAAGCCTTGGCTGCAACAGTATTTCAGTTATCTCGGCGATCTGCTGACCGGCGATCTCGGGAATTCGATTCGCACACGCGCGCCGATCTCGGAAGAGATCGTGCCTTATTTGGCCGCGACATTCGAGCTGACCGTCGCCAGTATGCTGTTCGCGGTATTTTTCGGCGTCAACGCGGGCATCATCAGCGCTTGGAAGCACAATTCGTGGTTCGACTATATCTGCATGTTGATCGCGTTGCTCGGCGTGTCGATGCCGGTCTTCTGGCTCGGCTTGATGGAGCAGTGGATCTTCGCCAACGAGCTGCATTGGCTGCCGTCGAGCGGACGCATGAACGCACGCGATCCGTTGGATGCGGTGACCGGGTTCTACGTACTCGACGCGATCATTCAAGGACAGTTCGCGCAGCTCTGGACCGTATTCAAGCATCTGGTACTCCCGGCGATCGCGCTCGGTACCATTCCGATGGCGGTCATCGCCCGCATGACGCGCTCCAGCATGCTGGAAGTGATGCAGCTCGATTACGTGCGCACGGCGCGGGCCAAAGGATTGTCGCAGTTCGCAGTCGTTTATCGCCACGCGCTGAAAAATTCGTTTATTCCCGTGCTGACCGTCATCGGTATCCAAACGGGCGCTTTGCTCGGCGGGGCGGTGTTGACCGAAACGATCTTCGCCTGGCCGGGTGTCGGCCGCTATATTTTCGAAGCGATCAGCAATCGGGATTATCCGGTGATCCAGTCCGGCATCCTGATCGTCGCGATTATCTTCGTACTTATCAATCTGCTGGTGGATCTGCTCTACGTCATATTCGATCCGCGCATCCAGTACAAATAGGGGGACTCATATGAGCGACGCATTCCTGAAAGCCGACGTTCGGCCGACCGCCGATTCGGCGAACAAGAAAGTGCAGCACGGTCCCTGGCGGGATGCGGCCCGGTCGTTCGCGAAAAACAAAACGGCGTTGATCGGATTGGGCCTGGTCGTGTTTTTCGTTCTGCTGGCATTGGTCGCCCCGTTAATCGCGCCGTTCGATTACAAAGCGCAGGTGCTGTCCGACCGACTCAAGCCGCCGTCCGGCGAGCATTGGTTCGGCACCGACGACCTCGGCCGCGACATTTTCAGCCGCGTGATCTACGGCGCCCGAATCTCGCTCTGGGTCGGTCTGCTGTCGGTCGTCGGCTCGATCGTGATTGGCACGCTGCTCGGGATTATCGCAGGTTTTTACGGCAAATGGGTGGATATGCTCATCTCCCGCGTGTTTGATATCCTGCTCGCGTTTCCCGGCATTCTGTTGGCGATCGCCATCGTGGCCATTCTCGGACCTTCGCTGCAAAACGCGTTGTACGCGATCGCGATCGTCAACGTCCCGACTTACGGGCGATTGGTTCGCTCCCGCGTCTTGTCGCTGCGGCAGGAAGAATTCATCACCGCCGCCCGCGCGCTCGGAGCCAATGACGGCCGTATCCTGTTCAAGCACATCTTGCCCAACAGTTTGACCCCGATCATCGTGCAAGGCACGCTCGGCGTCGCCACCGCGATCATCGAAGCCGCAGGCTTGGGATTCCTCGGTCTCGGCGCGCAGCCGCCCGATCCCGAATGGGGCAAGATGCTGTCCGATTCCCGGCAGTTTATCCAGACCGCCCCGTGGACCGTCATCTTCCCTGGATTGTGCATCCTGCTGACGTCGCTCGGCTTCAACCTGATGGGCGACGGTCTGCGAGACACGTTCGATCCGAAGATGAAAGGGAGATAAGCGCGTTCTCTTCGGTCGGTTGACGGCGCATAGGCGCAATCGGCAACCGTTTATCCGGAGTCGATTCGGCTTCGCGCGCAACGGTCCGTTTGGCGAATGTTGACGTCATGCACACATTTTTGCTTCTACATCGCTTCTAAGCCCGTTTTCGGCCGAATATGTGAACCAAAGGTCAACATTTTTTGAATACGGATCGGTTTCGGCAAAAAATTCGATCAAAATGTCAACATTTATGCAGCAGTCAGCAGTCAGCCCTATCCCTTCTACCCAATCACCTTCCCTTTTATAAAAATAAGGGAAGGTGATTTTTTTATCTTTTCCTTTCCCTTGCATCAAAAGCCGTCCTCCCGTAAAATATTTTATAACACATTCGTATTAAAAAAGGAGGCCTCATGCACAATCCAAACCAAAAGCAAAAACGTATCGAGCTGCTCGATATTCTGCGCGGGTTCGCGATCCTCGGCACTTTGGGTACCAATATCTGGCTGTTCGCCACCTACTCCGACCTTACCGCTTTTCTCGACCTGACCGGCTGGAGCGCATCCGCCGAAGGAATCGTGACCGCGCTACAGTCGATTTTCGTCAACGGAAAAATGCTCGGCCTGCTGACGATCCTGTTCGGCATAGGGCTGGAAATGCGCTACCGCAAAGCCGAACGAACCGGTTTGCCCTGGCGGCGCTTCATCCTGTGGACGATGCTGCTGCTGTTGCTCGACGGCCTGCTGCATTACGTGTTCGTGTTCGAATACGACGTGCTGATGAGTTATGCCGTGACGGGCATGATCGTGGCGATGCTAATTGGATTGTCCGAGCGCAAGCTCACCGTTATTATGATTGTCAGCCTCGCCCTTCACGCTCTGCTGATGTTGTCGCTGTCGCTCGGACTCGGCTGGATCATGCAGGACGCCGGTTTTCAACGCGAACTGCTGGCGCTCGGTCAGGAAACGAAAATCCTTTACGCGGACGGCAGCTATATGCAGCAAATCCTGTACCGTCTGAACAACTTCTTTTCGCTGCGAGCGGAAGGGGTAATGATCGGCCTGATGAATATCGGACTGTATATCGGCGGGATCAAGCTGCTGCGCGGAGAAGCGTTCCAAAATACCGACAAAGGACGCCGGACGCGCGCAACGTTGCTGAAAATCGTGCTGCCGATCGCGCTGGTGCTCAATATCGTTCCGTTGTTCGCGAGCGGTTATCTGGATCTGGCGTTGCGTTATATGTTCGCTCCTTTGCTGTCGATCGGTTATATCGGTTTGCTGGGTTGGATCGCGGACAAGCGAGCATTGCGCGGCCTGACCAACCGTTTGGCGGATATCGGAAAAGCGGCGCTCAGCTGCTACGTGTTGCAAAACACCCTGGCATCTGTCTTTTTTATGGCTGGGGACTGGGGCTCGGCGAGCGTTACAACGTGTGGCTAACGCTCGGCATGTTTGCCGTTATCGCCGTCCTGATCGCGATCGCCGCCAATCTCTTCGTACGCAGATGGCAAGCAGGTCCGTTAGAGTTGTTATGGCGCAAGCTCTCCTACGGGCCGTTCCGAAATTCGCGTCCATCCTGAGTCGACACGCCTTTGCCGTTTGGGTATAACTTCTATAATGCGTATTGCCCGTACAGCTTTTGAAGACGGAATATGTATATAATACGGATTATAGAAAAGACGTTCGGGTTTCGATCCGACAATCGGTAACGGAGGATTCTCATGATCAAACAAAACGGAAGCTGGTGGAAAGACGATCGTATCCCCGGCCTGATTGCACGCAAACAAGTGGACGGTTTTCTGTTCGGACACGGTTTCGAGATTCCGCCGGACTTTCGTGCAGACTTTGCGGAAGAAGGAGGCTTGCTGCCTGCGGTCGGAGAAAGCCGTCCGGTGCGTCTGCTGCATCAAAGCGGAGATACGCTTGCCACTTATGAAGCCCGATTGGAGCATTGGCGAATCGCCGTGCCGAGCGGGAAATCTTCATTAGAAATTCGCTACGATTCCAATAAAGAGTTCAAAGATTTTTTGCGGTCCGCTTTTCGGATTACGTATCGGGAAGTAGAAGAGTGGGCCGCTCGGTTTGCGAGAGAGCAGGGCGGAGACGGTGAAAGCAAAGAGGCGGGCCGACCAACGGATGCGGAAAAAGGTTCTTCGCAGACGGCAGTCGACAACTCGTCCGCCCGGCCTGCTTCTTTATCCGAAAACCTTGCGGGTTCCGCGGAGCGCAGTGCCTCGTCCGGTTCGCGCCGGATTCCGCCGCGCGGATCGGTGGAGATCGCGGCCGTACGGAATCCTTTCGATACGCCGGATGCTTATTTGCCGCGCGAAGAACGAGCCGAATATTTGTATGTGTACGAGACGGATACGCCGTTCACGTACCGGATCGAGCTGCGGACGCTTGGCGGGCGCGAGGTGAGCCGGACTCATTTTCATATTGCGGAAACAAAGGCTGACTATTCGGTTGAGGGGGAAAAGTCCCAGGATGAAGCTACCGAAGCTTCTGCCGCGAATACGATTCCGGTACCTCAGCCTTTGCCTCATATCCCGGATACAGAGGTTCGGATGGCTATAGCGGGCGTATCCGACTATATTCGGCAGCGCGGCTTTTCGTTCCCGGACGGGTTGGTCGAGCATTTTTACCTGTCGCTCAAAACGCGTCCGTTCGTGATCCTTGCAGGCATCTCCGGCACAGGCAAAACGCAGCTTGCGCGCCTGTTTGCCGAAGCGCTTGGTTCGACGCCGGACAACGGACGTTTCACGCTGATTCCGGTTCGGCCCGATTGGAACGACCCGGCCGACCTGATCGGGTACAAAGACCTGTCCGGCGCGTTCAAGCCCGGTCCGCTGACGCTGGCGCTCAAAGAGGCGTCGCGGCCGGAACATGCGGAGTATCCGTACTTTATCGTATTGGACGAGATGAATTTGGCGCGCGTCGAGCATTATTTCAGCGACGTGCTCAGCCTGATGGAGACGCGTCGGCGCTACGTTTTGCGGGAAAACGAAGGCGTGCTCGGTATGTCTCAAGTCGGCAGTATCGTCACCCAGCCGCTGCTGCCGGAAGCTTCGCTCGAACGGGTGCAGGACCGGGCGCTGTACGGCAATCTGGCGATCCCCGGCAACGTGTACGTAGTCGGCACCGTCAATATGGACGAGACCACGTATCCGTTCAGCAAAAAGGTGCTCGACCGCGCGGGAACGATCGAATTCAACCATATCGACCTGATGCGGCTGCCGCAGCTTTTTGCCGAAGCCCAGCCGGAAGCGGAAGTGCTGTCGGCTGACCGCCATCTGCTGGGTAGCGATTATTTGCAGCTGGTGGACGCGATGGAGAACCATTCCAAGTTGATCGAACGAACAGCCGAAGAGCTGGCGCAGATCAATGGGATTTTGGAAGAAATCCAGGCGCATGTCGGCTTTCGGGTACGGGACGCGGTGTGTTTTTACCTGATCTATAACGAGCGCTTCGGCCTGATGACCCGCGCGGAAGCGTTCGACGCCCAGTTGATGCAGAAGATTTTGCCGCGTATCCAGGGGAGTCGTTTTTCGGTCAAAAGGGTGCTGCTACATCTGCTGCGCCATTGCCTCGGAAGCGAAGCGGAAAAAGCATTCGACTGGCGCGAGCTGGAGGATTCCGCCGAAAGCGTCTACGCCGGACGGCGCAGCCGGGAAGCCCTGTCCGCCGCCCGTTATCCGCAAAGCGCCCGCAAAATCGCGTATATGCTGCGGCGGTTGGACGAGGACGGGTTCACTTCGTATTGGTTGGGTTAGTAGCTTGTCCCACTTCAATAGTAGGCTTAGGTTCGGCTGAACTTAACCTTACATTGACCTGGGACAAGCTACGGACACTGCGTACCTTCGCCTTCAACAGGGTCAAGGCGCGCAACTGCCACACCCTGCCTTACGGGCTGGCAAGGCGCTAAGATAGGCGATATAATACAGGGACACGCCGGGGCGGGATCGCCTCGGACTTCATGGTTATTCGATGCCAAGAAACAGGTGAATCCTATGAATCCCGAAGAGTCGAACAGACTTTTGAATAATTGGTTGGAGCTGGCGAACCTTCAAGCCAAGATCTCGCAGCGCTTGGAACAAGCTCTTGACGAAGAGGCCCGCTTGTCGCTCAATGAGTTTTACGTGCTGCATTTTCTGTCCTTGAACGAGGAAAAAAAGCTTCGCCTTCAGCAGCTTCAGGAACGCGTGGGTCTGAGCCAAAGCGCGATGTCGCGGTTGGTACTTCGGATGGAAGCGCCCAAATGCGGCGCGCTGCGCCGTCATATCTGCGAAGACGACCGCCGCGGGATCTATACCGAAATGACCGCTCTCGGCGAAGACAAGCTCAACCGTGGAACGGCAGCCGTAAAAAACGTTCTTCAATCTTTAAGCATTCCCGGCGAACTGCCGCCTGAACTGAACGCTTTCCTCGCCCGAACCGTAAGCATGGTCGAATAAAATCATTGGAGAGACCGAAAATGCCGGTCTCTTTTTTACTATCCCAAAAATTGTCGACAGAGAAGCTTGGCGGAGGGAGAAATTCAGTGAAAAACAGGGCTTCGAAGAAGACCTGCAGTAACACATGTCAAGTGTTGGCCTTTCCGAGTGAGACAGCGTTTTGTGAAGCATTTCGAAGAAATGCACTTCGGAAGCCTATGCGGGTAATTTTCCCTCCGCCCTGTTGATTCATTAACGAACAGGACTTACCCCAGAGTTGACAAAACAAAAAACCAAATGCTAATATACATGCAGACGCATACATCTAAAAGAAATCGAGGCGAGTTTTTGATGAATAATTTGTTTACCCCGTATACATTGAAAAACCTGGAGCTGAAAAATCGCGTAGTCATGCCCCCGATGTGCCAATACTCCGTTGACCAAAAAGACGGTATCGCGACAGACTGGCATTACGTGCATTACGTCAGCCGCGCGATCGGAGGCACAGGGCTCATCATCGTGGAAATGACGGATGTCGAGCCGGACGGTCGGATCAGCGATAACGATCTGGGCTTGTGGTCAGACGAACAAATCCCGGCTTTGAAAAAAATCGTCGATGCTGTCCATGCGTACGGGTCAAAGATCGGCATCCAAATCGCGCACGCCGGACGCAAAGCCGAAGACGCCGAAGTTCCGGTCGCCCCGTCGGCGATCGCTTTCGACGAAGGCTGGAAAACTCCGCGTGCTTTGTCTACCGAAGAAGTGAAAGAAATGGTCGCCAAATTCGGACGCTCCGTTGAACGCGCCGTTCGCGCAGGATTCGATACGATCGAGCTGCACGGGGCGCATGGCTACCTGATCCATCAATTCCATTCTCCGCTGACCAACAAGCGAGAAGACGAATACGGTCAGGATCGTACGTTGTTCGGCCGTGAAATCATTCGCGCCGCGCGCGCCAACATGCCGGCGGATATGCCGCTGATCATGCGCGTATCGGCAAAAGAATATGTGCAAGGCGGCTACGGAATCAAAGAAAGCCTGGAGTTCGTTCGGGCTTACCGGGAAGAAGGCGTGGACCTGTTCGACGTTTCCTCCGGCGGTGAAGGTCCAATCGGTGCGGATGGCAGACCGGGCACGCATGCGGGCTATCAAGTTCCGCTGGCTCGCGAAATCCGCGATACGCTGGATATTCCGGTGATGGCCGTCGGTCGTCTGGATGACGCCGTTTTGGCGAATGCGGTTATAGGAAACGAAGATGCGGATCTGGTTGCGGTAGGACGCGGGATGTTGCGGAATCCGTACTGGGCGATTGAGGCGGAAGCGACGTTGCGGAAGCCTTCGACGGCGCCTAAGCAGTATGCGGGAGGGTTCTGAGGCGATGCGGAGGCGCTGCGGGAGAAATTCGTTCAAGACGCTGTCTCACGCAAAAAGCCGTAGGCTTTCCGCGTTCAAAGGCGTCTTTCACTGAATTTCTCCCTCCGCTAGTGCGGCCGATCAGAGTGGATTTTATATGAAACAAAGCCGACCTCCCACAAAAGGAGGTCGGCTTTTTGATGTGCAACGGACTAAAGCTTAATCTCTTTTAATCGTCTGCGTTCACGGTCGAGATGCCTGGAAGACCGGACTTGGACGGGGTGAACCAGATATCGCCGTCGTCGATCGAAGCGCCTTTCCAGTTGACGAGCAATTCGGAGAACGAGGTTTCGGCCAGGTTTTCGCGTACGTCGTCGGTAAAGATCCGGTTATAGTTATTCAGGAACTGGGCTTTGGTTTTGATCACCAGTTTTTGATTTTGATCGTTGTCGTCATCGTCGTCCAGGAACACGGTGAGCGGGTAATGGACGCGTGCGGCTACTGCGGCTTTATCGCCTTTGGCGACAGCGCGCTGTAGGTTGGCGTAAAAGGCTTTGAAATTCGAAGCGCTTTTGAATCCGGCTACGTTCACCAGACTGTTTTCCACGGTGGAAGCTTTGGACGAAGCGGCTGCCGAGACTGCGGATACGGAGCCGGAAGCGGATATGGAAGCCGGAGCAGCGGATACCGGTACGGCAATCGCGGCGGCCAGCAGGCTTGTTGTTGCCAAAGCGGTCGTTTTCTTTTTCCAAGTAGGTTTCATCGTAAATCCCTCCAGTGATTGCTGTAATTATCGAATGTCGAATAATGTGCAGCTTTGTCAGGTCGGCGTTACAGTATGGTTTTGGACGGAATTGAGCAATCTGAATCATCGCAGTCGGAAAAAGGTAAAGCCGAGCTTGCTGCGTGCAACTGATCCAATCGCTCGGAATCGGTGCTTGTTTTTCTCGCATCGTGATCCGGAAGTCGTCAAAGTCATTGGCAGCATGCGCATCTCGGAGTAAAAGAAATCGCCATCCAGCAAAAAGGCCGTCGGGAACTTTCCCCCGGCCTTTTTGCTGTACAAAATACGTTCCGGCTTTTCCTTCTATTCCGCTTTCAGTTCGTACTTCTCCTTCAAGCGGTTAATATCCGTCCGCGGCGGAGCGCCGAACATTCTCGCATACTCGCGGCTGAATTGCGAAGCGCTCTCGTACCCGGTGCGAAAAGCGACGTCTGCGGCATCCGCCGCTTCGGATAACAGGATGCGCCGAGCTTCCTGCAAACGGAGTTGTTTTTGAAATTGCAGCGGGCTCATGGCGGTGACTTCCTTGAAGTTGCGGTGAAAAGCCGACAAGCTCATATTCGCTTCTTCCGCCAACTCTTCGACGCGAAACGGCTTGTTCCATTCCCGGATCAGGCGGTCGATCGTATCTTTGATCCGGGAGGAACTGCTGCCTTCCAGCGCGATCTGCCCCAGTGCCGGACCATAAGGGCCTTGAAGCAGCCGGAACAGAATTTCTTTTTTGTACAGCGGAGCCAGAAACGGGATTTCGTCCGGCGTGTCGAGCAGACGAGCCAACCGGAGCACCGCGTCCCGTAGCGAGGTTTCCAGTTGCCCGACAAACAAGGCTCGGCGAGTATTGTCTTTTTGCGGCAAAGTCAGTTCGGTTGCTTTTAACACGTCCAGAATATCGCTGTGCGTGAATTCGATCTTGAGGCTCATATAAGGTGCGTCCGGCGCGGCTTTGATGATCTGGCCGATTACCGGCAGGTTCATCGAGGCGACCATATAATTGGCAGGGCCGTATTCGAAACGTTCATGGGCCAGCAGCATCTGCTTCGTTCCTTGCACGATCAGGCAAAGCGACGGTTTGTACACGCGGTACACAGGCTCGGAGACGCTGGAATGTTGATAGAAAAATAAAGACGGAATATCGGTTTCGCACGAACGGTCGCGCTGCGAATACCGCTCGATCAATCGCGACAATTCTCGATGTTGCGGAGCGATAACAATATCGGACATAGGCTCCTCCTTGGTATTGAACGAAGTTAAGGTCTGGCTCGATTATACGACTTGCGCATCCGGCGTGCCAGCCCCTTTGACAGGAATAGGCAAGCATTCGGGATGATCGGGATAACGCCGCGCATGCGGGATCGATCATACTGAACAAGAACCGAAAAAGAAGCGCGAGCGTTTCGACAGAATCGAGCAAACCGAAGGCAGATCGCATTTTAACGGTCGGCGAGCTTGCTACCGGATTGTGTTTGTTGACTCAAGCTTATATCCCATTTCGATCAAGGAGCGTGTACAAGCATGGAATACGTCAAACTCGGCCGCACGGGCCTGGAAGTCTCGAAGATTGCGTTAGGCTGCATGAGTTACGGAGTCGCGGAACGCGGCATCGCGCCCTGGTCGCTCAGTGAAGAAGAAAGCCGTCCGTTCATCAAGCAGGCGTTGGAACTCGGCATTAACTTTTTTGACACGGCGAATGCGTACTCGGACGGAACCAGCGAAGAATTCGTGGGCCGCGCTTTGAAGGAACTTGTTCCGCGTCACGAGACGGTCATTGCGACAAAAGTGTATTTCCGTATGCGGGAAGGAGCGAATGGCGCCGGATTGTCCCGCAAGGTCATCATGCACGAGATCGACGAGAGTCTGAGACGCTTGGGTACGGATTACGTCGATCTGTACCAGATTCACCGTTGGGACCCGTCGACGCCGATCGAAGAAACGATGGAGGCGCTGCATGACGTGGTCAAAGCGGGCAAAGCGCGGTATATCGGGGCTTCGTCCATGTATGCGTGGCAATTTTTGAAAGCCCAGCATATCGCGGAGAAGCACGGCTGGACGAAGTTCGTTTCGATGCAGAACCTGGTCAACCTGTTATATCGGGAAGAAGAGCGTGAGATGCTGCCGTTGTGCAACGAAGACGGGATCGGCGTTATTCCGTGGAGCCCGCTGGCAAAAGGCCGTTTAACGCGCGATTGGAACGAAGAAACGGCACGTTCGGGCAATGATCCGGTCGGCACGCGTCTGGCGGATTCGATGCAGGAAAGCGACCGCGTTATCGTGGAAAAAGTAGCGGAGATCGCGGCCAAACGCGGCATTTCCAAAGCTCAGGTCGCGCTGGCGTGGGTACTGCAAAAGTCCGAAGTTACTGCACCTATCGTCGGGGCAACCAAGCCGCACCATTTGGAAGACGCAGTGGCTGCAACCGACGTGAAGCTGACGGACGAAGAAATCGCCGAACTGGAAGCACCTTACGTACCGCATGACATTTGGGGATTTTAAGCGAAGTCGAACCGAATATCGGAAGGAGAGTATACGTATGCAAAAACGCAAATTGGGCAATACCGGACTTGAAGTCTCGGCGATCGGACTTGGCTGTATGGGGATGAGCTACGGATTCGGCGAGGCGTCCGACCGGAGCGAAATGATCGGCGTGATTCGCGCGGCGTATGACCGTGGCGTGACCTTTTTCGATACGGCAGAAGTGTACGGCCCTTATATCAACGAAGAACTGGTGGGCGAAGCGCTGCAACCGTTCCGCGATCAGGTGGCGGTTGCGACCAAATTCGGCTTCAATCTGGAAAGCGGGAATCCGGGCGCGGTGAACAGTCGTCCCGAGCGGATTCGCAAAGCTGTCGAAGGATCGTTGAAAAGACTGCGCACCGACGTGATCGACTTGTATTATCAGCACCGCGTCGATCCCGACGTGCCGATCGAGGAAGTGGCAGGCGTGGTGAGTGACTTGATCCGCGAAGGCAAAGTGAAGCATTGGGGACTATCCGAAGCCGGCGTGCATACGGTACGGCGCGCGCATGCCGTTCAGCCGTTGGCAGCGGTACAAAACGAATATTCGCTCTGGTGGCGTCGTCCGGAAGAAGAACTGATCCCGACGCTTCAGGAACTGGGCATCGGCCTGGTGCCGTTCAGTCCGTTGGGCAAAGGCTATCTGACCGGAAGCTTCGATGCGAATACGACGTTCGAACAAGGCGATCTGCGCGGTACGTTGCCTCGCTTTACGCCGGAAGCCATGCAAGCCAACCGCAAGCTGGTCGATCTGCTGGACGAAGTCGCGCAGCGCAAGCAAGCCACGAAAGCCCAGGTCGCACTGGCCTGGCTGCTGGCGCAAAAACCGTGGATCTCCCCCATTCCCGGCACGCGCAAACTGCATCGTTTGGAAGAAAATTTGGGCGGCGCAAATATCGAACTGACGCAAGAAGACCTGCGCACCATCGACGAAGCCGCTTCGAAGATCGATATTATAGGCAACCGTTACACGGAAGCGCTGGAGAAGCGTACCGGATTATAAACTCATCAGCCGGACTGTAGTCCTGCCAACGTGTCGAGAAATCCCAACGTAACTGGAAGCGAGAAGACGGAGAGAAAAATTCAGTTCAAGACGCCTTTGAACTCGGAAAATTCCTTATTCAAATCCTATCCATTTTCTGAGTGAGACAGCGAATTGAACTGAATTTTTTTCGCAGTCTTCTCGCTTCCCGCTCCCACGCAACTTTCTCGACAACCTGTAGCCGGACTAGGGTCCGGCTTTTTCCATACAAGAAAGGAGCACAAACCATGAAATTCGACTGGAGCCTGAAGCACCTACAAGCTTTTTCCGCAAAATGTCTGGCTAGAATGATCGTCAACGAGGAGGACCCCGAAATGCGTGCGCTGTACCGAGACTATCTGAATGAATTGGAAGCGGAGCAAGCCAAACCTTCCGAGCCGCGTACGGTTTTCGTTTCACGCCGCGGTCGGGTAATATAGAGAAATCCATATTAACCGAGCACCGGAAAGGGGCACGCCGCATTTGAAACTGTTCATTCACCGCAAAGACCTTCGCACCGAGGATTTGGTCGCTTTCGATTATTTGAAGGACGCCGGCGAGCCTGTGCTGCATCTGCTGATTCTCGATCCGTTTTTACTGCAAAAAGGCCGGGACCAAGAGCATAGCGGCGTCAACTTTCTCCGTCACGCCGTTCGTCTGCGCAAGCTTTACGACCAAGCCGGACGCACGCTGCATATCGCGCACGGCGATCCGGCGGAAGTGCTGGAATGGCTGCTCGGCAAGCAAAAAGGAGGCGAGCACGAGATCGACGAAGTCGTGGTGCATCGCGACTTCACGCCGTATGCGCGCGAGCGCGACCGCAAGCTGAAAAAAGCGGCGGAGAAGCAGGATGTCGCGTTCACGCCGCTGCTCGATACGTTGATGATCGACTTGGATCGCTTCGCGGAGTTTACGGGCAAAGACGGCTACTACAAAGTGTTCGCGGCTTTTCATAAAAAATGGCTGGAATATTTGTCGCATGCTCCGAATCAGCCGTCTTCCGTCTCGCTCGGCGATCTGCCGAAAAGCGAAGCGAAGATTGAACTGCCGAAAAAGTTTCAGCCTTCGCTGAACCTCGACGAGATCGAACCGGCCGACGAGTGGGAAGACAAGCTGACTCCTTTTTTGGAAAGCGGGATTCGCGAATACGGCGACAAACGCGATTATTACCCGGAGCTTCCGGCCAGCGGCATCAATCCGCATGTGAACGCCGGAGCGGTGTCGCTGCGGGAACTGTACGCGCGCGCCAGACGTCGCAAAGAGCATGACGAATGGGTCCGCCAGCTGGCGTTCCGCGATTTTTATTATTACCTGGCGATCTACGACGAAGACTATTTTTCCTACGAGAAAAAATACGATTTGTCCGTGCTGACCGACGAGCATTTCGAAGCATGGGCCAAAGGGGAAACAGGCATTCCGGTAATCGACGCCGCGATGCGGGAGTTGAACGAAACGGGATTGATGCCGAATCGGCTACGGATTCTATGCGCGATGTTCTTGACCAAAAACCTGCAATGCCCGTTCACGCTGGGGGAAAATTATTTCCGCCGCAAACTGCTCGATTACGACAATATCCAGAACCGTGGCAATTGGCTGTGGTGCGCGTCGCTGGGTGCCAACTCGGCTCCTTATTTCCGCGTCGTCAACCCCGTTACCCAGTCCGAAAAATACGATCCGAACGGCGAGCATATCCGCGAATGGCTGCCGGAGCTTGCGGACGAGGAGGCCAAAACGTTGCATAAGCCGCGA
Organism: Saccharibacillus sacchari; assembly: GCF_037722395.1. Classification (GTDB taxonomy): domain Bacteria; phylum Bacillota; class Bacilli; order Paenibacillales; family Paenibacillaceae; genus Saccharibacillus; species Saccharibacillus sacchari_A. The sequence goes on from NZ_JBBKAR010000056.1 coordinate 29,665, forward strand.
AAAGACGCGATCGTCGATCTGAAGACTTCCCGGGCGGCGGCGATCGAGACGTACAAAGGCATCGTGAACAGCAAATAAAGGGAGGGCGGCGCTATGCGGATCATTGATTTACACTGCGATGCGCTGGCAAAAATCGAGGCGTCGCGCGGCACGTTGTCCTATACGGACGCGCCGGAGCTTGCGAGCAACCGGGATCGTCTGAAGGAAGGCGGCGTGGCCGTTCAGGGCTTTGCGGTGTTCGTCGATCCGGCGTTGCCGGGCTCGATGCGTTGGCAGTCGTGTTTGGACCAGATTCATTATTTTTACGCCGAAATCCTGGATAAACATGACGATATGCAGTTGATTACCGACTGGTCGCAGATTGCCAAGCTTTCCGAAGGCAAGATCGGGGCTTTATTGACGCTGGAAGGCGTGGACCCGATCGGGAATGATTTGAAAAGGCTGCATCTTTTGTATAGGCTCGGCGTGCGCTCGGTCGGGTTGACATGGAATCATGCCAATCAGGCTGGCGATGGTGTGCTGGAGACGCGCGGAGCGGGACTGACGTCGCTTGGCAAAGAGATGGTCGCGCTGCATAATCGGTATGGGATGTTGACGGATGTCAGCCATTTGAACGAGCGTGGGTTTTGGGAGGTGATGGAGCTGGCGCGTTATCCGATCGCCAGCCATTCCAATGCGAGAGCGTTGTGCGATCATCCGCGCAATCTGACGGATAAGCAGCTGATCGCGATGTTCGAGCGAGGCGCACCCGTGCATATCGTGTATTATCCGGAGTTCGTCGTCGATGCCCGGGCATCCGGTCCGGCGAAGCTCGCGGATCTGATTCGTCATATCGACCGGATGTGCGAGCTGGGCGGTGAGCGTCATATCGGCTTCGGCTCGGACTTCGACGGCATCACGCTAACGGTCGAAGGATTGGAGCATGCGGGAAAAAGTCAAAATCTGATCAACGAGCTGCTGAAGCGCTTTAGCGAGGAGCAGGTACGCGGGTTTGCTTTTGACAATTTTGCGGATTATACAGCGAAAATCGATTTGAATTCTTAACCTATTGAAAAGATCTATCCCAAACACGTCCGCAACAAGAAGAAAACTCTTCTCGATGCCGGACGTGTTTGGTTTAAGGAATCATGCCGGACCCCGTATATTTTTGTTTGGCAACGTTCCATGTATAAATGGCTTCGGCGGGTCCCAGCCTCCGAACTCGCGAAATTTTTTCCGATGTTGATGAATGCGGCCATTGCTGTCGGTCTCGACCCCTTGGTCTCCCATGACATCTAACGTTTTGCTTAAAGTTCCGCCTCGAAGACGATAGACGTTGATCCGAGTGTCGGAGGGACCGTAGGAATGGAAGGTAGCGATTTGCTTTTCAGTCGGACTCACCGCGAAAACTTGGAGTGTAGGACTGTCAAATCCTTTGTCGCTCAGAACCTCGGTTGCGATCCGGATCAGATACCCTTTGGAATTATGCAAAAAGAAACGGCCGGCGTCGGTTAGAATGAACGATTCGTATTTCTTGTCATGATTCAAATCCGCCGTGCGAATCGAATGAATGCTTTCACCAGGATACTTTTTTGCGAGTGCTTTTCGGGCTTGAACAGCTTTGGTTTTGATATCGGGACTTGGCGAAGCGGATACCGAAGGAAGCTGGACCAATGGGGCTAAAGAAGTTCCAAGCCATACGGCGCCCAATAATGATAAAATGAACTTGTCACGCATGAATATAAGCAAGAAAAATGACTCGAAGGATGGATGGGTATGTCGATGTCGCCGATTGCTTTTGACTCCAGCACCGAGCTGCTCCGGATCGAAAGCAATCTGTTTGAACTTTATATTGCCGGAGATCCGTTACACGAGACAGCGGAGCGGCTGGGACTGCATCGCGATTCCGAGACCGGGGAACGCTTGGGCGCTCATTTTAATACGGAAGTCCGGTCGCCACGCTTGAGAGAATGCCGGGTCGGTATATTCTCGCCGGAAACGGGCAAGACTGAACGGTGGGAGCCTGGGATGCTGGTATTTCCATGCTTCTATGAGACGAAAGCTTACGAGCTGACGCTGGTCAAAGCCGATCCCGGACTCAATCTGACTTTCCACCACGAGAACGTCAATCTGCGCCGCCGGGTCAAGCCGAGAGGCAGCCGCGTGTTATCGGGAACGCTCGATTTCGGAAATGAGATCGGAGAAACGGAGTTGGAGATTCGGCTGAACGATCGCCCGCTGCTCACGATCGGAATCGAGATTTTCCCGGCCAAGCTGGATTATCGCCGGGATTATGTGCGGCTGATGGAGGAAGTCAGTGAAGAAGGGTATGATCTGACTTTCGATTTTCTGCGCCGAACGTACCGCCCTGCCGAAGAACGGGAAACCTCGCGCCAAAGTCTGACCGAGTTTCATACGATTTTGCGGCGTGTGTTCGAACGATTGGAAAATGCGATGCGGCGTATCGAAGCCAAGCCGCATCAACGGCTGGACAATGAGCATCGCTTGGTCGACGCCGGAAAAGCCCGCCGCGCAGATCGCCGAACGCTGGCGGATCTGCGTCGTCACCCGCAGCGTTTGCAGGCGGATCGACACGGTTGGCTGGAAATCGAATCTTCGACGCGCTTTATGCCGACCCGTCTTTTGGAAGCCCGCCGGGTCATTTCGGCCGATACGGATGAAAATCGCTTCCTGCGCTGGATGCTGGAACGCACGGCAGGTCGGGTAGACCTACTGCGCCGTGAGCTAAAAGAAAGCCGGCCGGGCCGCGATCCGCTGCTGGACCGGGAGCTGGAACGGATCGGACGCCGGATCGGCATCATGCTAAACATGGACTTTCTGCAAGACGTCGGCCCTATGCAGCGGGTCAACGTCAGCCTGGTGCTCCAGATGGCCCCCGGATATCGCGAGATGTACAAGCTGCATCTGCTTCTGCTCAAAGGCTTGTCGCTGCGCGAAGGCATGATGCGATTGTCGCTCAAAGACATGGCGCAGCTGTACGAATATTGGTGCTTCCTGAAGCTGCACCGACTCTTGTCCCGCCGCTGCCGGGTGATCCGCCGCGAAGGAGCCGCCGTCGACCGTAACGGTCTGTTCCCGTCCTTAATCCGCGGCGGCGCTTCGCGAATCGAATACGAACATCCGGAAAGCAATACGCAATTATCGTTGGTCTACAACCCGTCCATGCTGGGGCGGTCACGCCCCACGACCGAGCAAAAGCCCGACCTCCTGCTGACGCTTCGCTCGGGCAGCCGGGAAGTCTCCTACGTGCTCGACGCCAAATACCGGATCGACCCGGCACTTCCCGGCAGCTCTTATGCTTCGCTCTACAGAACCCCCGGCCCGCTGGAAGAAGACATCAACGTCATGCACCGCTACCGCGACGCCATCGTCAAACCCGGCACTTCGGGCTACGAGCGCAGCGTATCCTCCGCTTGCGTCCTGTTTCCCTACTCAGACGAACGCGAATACGCCAGCCACCATTTCTTTCAAAGCCTAGCCAAAGTCGGCGTCGGCGCCCTCCCGTTCCTCCCCGGCTCCACCCGATTAGCCGAACGTTGGCTTGATGATCTGTTGAATCTGACGGGAAGCTAGAAGACTGCGAGAAAAATTCGTTCAATCCGCTGTCTCACTTGGAAAACTGGATTGAAATGTTGTATGGAAGTTTTCCAAGTTCAAAGGCGTCTTTCACTGAATTTTTCTCTCCGTCTTCTAGCTTCCAGCTACGTTGGGTTGTGTAGATACATTTAAGGCCATGTCTTCTATTAGATAGAGGACATGGCCTTTTTTATAGTTCTTATACACACAACCCAGTTGAGGGCGAGTATCCCGAAACCATGCCCTTTCCTTTACCCTACCCTCAAGTAGGAGTGAAGTTCATATGCCTGAGCGAAGCAATAGGCGAAGGGAGAAATTCAGTGAAAGTCGCCTTTGAAGTCGGGATTTTTCGATTTGAATATATATTCGAATCGAAAAATCCCGGCTGAGACAGCGACTTGAACGAATTTCTCCCGTAGCCGCCCAAGCTTCCCTCCCGAATAGGACCTTCCCTCCCTACTTCGCTAAATTCGCGATTTCCACCGCGCTCAACGCTTTGTCATAAACTCTGACTTCGTCCAGACTGCCTTTGAAATAAGCGTCCGCCGCGAACCGGCTTTTGCCGAGCCAGGCTTCGCTGGTTTGCAGATCGCGCGGATTATAGGTCATCGCCGTATTCGTTCCCGCCGCTTTTCCGTCGATATACACCGTTCCCGTATCTCCTGCAAGCGTCACCGCGACATGAACCCATTTACCCGCCGGCAGTGGGGAAGAGGTCAAAATGCTCTGATCCTTGCCCTGGCTATGGATCGTGAACTGCACGCCCTGACCCTGCGAAGGGGTGAGGAACATATGGCGGGTCATATCGTTGCCAAAGTCGAAAATGCGCTGCCAAGCGGCTCCGCCGTCCCATTTGACCCAAGTGGCGAACGTGTAATCCGCAGCATCCGTTACCGCGCCGGGCAGATTGACATACCCGTCTTTGCCATCGAGTTGAACGGCTTTGCCGCTTTTTCCGCCTTTCACATACGAAGCGCCTTTTTCAAGCGTGCCGTCGTATCCGTTCGGCGAAGCGTCCTTGAGACGATTTTTCGATGCGTCTTCAAATCCGTACGACGCAATCAGAGGGCTTTGCGCCTTTTCCGCTACCTTAAGCTTGAACGACTTTGTTTTTTTGGCGCTGCCGTTTGTGATCGTCGCGGTCAGCGTCACTTTGGCATCTCCTTTGCCTACGGCGGGACGAGTGACTGCGCCTGTGTTGGCGATAACTGCTGGATGCGAGGAGGACCAAGCGATCTTGGTGCCTTGCGTGCCGGACACAGGAAGTGTCACATCATAATAAACGTCGCCGGACGTGCTGAGACTGAGTGCTTTTTCAACAGCGGCCACCGCGTCTTTGGCGTTGCTTGCGGTTGCTTTGGTGCCCCAGACGCTTGTTCCTTCCGCAGACAGCGCCGTCAGCGTCAAGGTTTTGTCGCCGGATGCCGGATTGGTTTCATGTAAAAAGACACCTTTGTACGTTTTGCCGCCTGTTGTGATCGTTACGTCGTTATTGCCGTTGAGCTGCCAGGTTCCGGTGGCCGCGCCGCTTAGCGTTCCGTTCGCATTCAGCGTAACCGATACGTCGGTCACGATATCGGCACTGATTTCTTTGCCCTGCGCGATCCAGCGATAGTCACCCGGAATCTCGGAAGCCTGAACCGCCGCATCCGAATCGGTCTCGCCTGCATACCGATAAGGAGCGACAACCGGCCAGCCGTCCGCATTCATAAACATCTCGTGGACACGGATTTCATGCTCTTCGCCGCGTCCCGGGAAACGGGAGTGGAAGATCAGGAACTGCTTGCCGGTCGCTTCGTCGTAATAGGCGGAGTTATGCCCCGGCGATACGGCTCCGATACCGAGACCCGTGCCCGGATCGCCCAATTGACGCTCGAACAGATAATTGCCGATCAATTTGACGCCGTACGGTTCGATCGAGTCGTCGTCAAACAGCGGCTTGCTCGGATCGGCTTTCACGTTCGCCATGTCGTTGCCCTGCGCATCGAGGAAAGGACCGTCCGGCGTTTTCGAGCGCGCCACGCGCACATTGTACCCGCCAACCGCATCCAGCCCGCCGAAGGAGAGATACATGTAATAATAATCCGTTTCCGGGCTATACAGCATATAAGGCCCTTCGATTCGACTGTGGTTGCCGCCCATTACCTTTTTGCCGTAGCCTTGATTCGGGAGCGGTTTGCCGGTCGCTGGGTCCATTTCCATAATGAAGATCCCGCCGGAGTACGAACCGTACACCATCCACAGCTTGCCGTCTTTGTCGAAAAACACATCGGGATCGACCGCGTTCGGATGTTTGGTGGCATCGTAGACCGTGCCGTCTTCGCTGATCTGGTCCCACATGCCCGATTTCAAAATGATGCCGGTATCCTTATAAGGGCCTTCAACGTTATCGGCAACCGCGATGCCCAGCGCCGAACGGGGAGAGTCGCCTTTACACGCATTGTAGTACATATAGAATTTACCGTCCGCAAGTTGGATCACGTCTGCCGCCCAGAGCGTATCGGTCTGCGCCCATTCCAATGTTTCTTTTAGCTCAGTCGTGACGTTCGGTATAATCGGATTGGAATCCGTCACGCCGGAAGCGATCAGATCCCAGTTCATCAGATCTTTCGACTTGGCCGCTGCAAGGTGAGAGCCGAACACGTAGAAAGTATCGCCTACTTTGATCACGGAAGGGTCGTGTACGGAAGCTTCGCGGAAGGTCGGCGCTTGCGCGTTGAAAGTCGGCAGCGTTACCGCATTTTGCACAACCGAGGCAGACGCGGAAGCCGCATGTCCGGGTAGCGGGGTTGCTCCGGCGGATAGAGGCAGCAGCAGAGCGGCGGTCATAGCTGTAATCCCGGTTTTGGTCCAAAGTTTTCGAGTCATCAGAATCTCCTTTTTGTTTTAATGAATTTTTTTGTTAATTGAATTAATTTTATTTCTAAGTTGATTTATGAAAAAAGAAACTTTGGTATCGCTTACAAAACATAATAAACATAGAATCTGCCTTTTTACAAGTATTTATTTCAGGAATTAGTGTAAATTCTTTTTATAGGATAACTAAAATGTTAATTTAATTTCCGTTCAAGCAAGCTCAAGCGGTGTATTCGAAGCCTGAAGGTTTTCAACGCATAGCAAAAGCCCCGAATTCCGACAACGCGGATTCGGGGCTTCAATGGTTCATCATCGGTTCAAGGATCAGCCTACGGCAGGGAAAGGGTTGTGTTTTAAGCAGACCAGCGTGACGTAGCCGTCGTGAACGGATACAACCGCGCGAGTCGTGCGAACGCCGTACAAAATGTACGAACAGCCGTTGTTACGCCGTCCTTCGTACTTGTCGATCCGGCGTGGTGCACGGAGGAACTCACCCAGCATCTCGTCGTCGAAATGGGCGCGTTCCATGTCTCGTTCCGCACGTTCTGTGAGAAGCAGCCGATTTTCCTCCAATGCCTCTTTCAAATGTGCTGCAATCACTTCCGATTCCAATTCGGGGGATTCGATCATTAGTAAGCCTCCTTATGCTTTTTTGCGTTTCTGCTTTTTAGCTGTTGTGCTTTAATGAGTGAATGACGTTTGCTTAGCTCTATTTTGCACAAAAATGATTGTTTCGTAAAGAAGTTTAATAAAACAGCGGTCAGATTATCTGACGTGAACAGTGGAGGAACTGCGCAGAAAGCCTGTGGATATAAGCGGTTAAAGCATTCTCCCTATAAATAATAGTTCCACTTTTAACCAGAATGATAGGAAGTGTATCATTGCTTTTTATTTTTTGTAAGCGTTATCAATCGGACGGTCAAGAAGTTGAGTCATTCAAAAAAAGACGGGGTAATTTGCATATACATGACTGCTTGATTGGTTGACTCCGATTGCATTTTTGGTTAATCTGGGAAACGAATTGCGTTCGGATCGGATGTTTGAAATAAAAAGTAGGATTAACAATATTTTTACTTTTTCGAAGGGCAAATATGCTATTCTCGTGGGCAAGGAGGTGTTCAAGCTGAGCGGCATCGTATTGTTGTCAGTCACGACGTTTATCATCCTGATGAGCGCTTCATACTTGATCTATAAAAGGTATCCTTATCAGCAGCAGCTGGTGTATGTTCCATCAGGATTGGCGTTACTGGCGAGCTTTCTGATGATTTTTATAAGCTTTGATCTGAACCGGATCGACAGCTTGACGATGAGCGGCATGAGCGTATCGGTCGGGCTGGCGAGTCTGGCGGCTTTTATGTGCTCGCCGTTGATCGATTATTATTGGCGTTATCGGCAGCATTGACAAGACGGGGCGCGAACGCTAGAGTAGACACGTAACATCGACCGCTAAACGCGGCGTCAACCGAATAGCGTTTTCCACTGGGGGGGCCGCGCTGCGGCTGAGATAAGAATTGTTCTTGGACCCTTAGAACCTGATCCGGCTCGTACCGGCGTAGGGAAGTGGAGCAGGTCCTTTTTCAAACCATCCATTCGCTTAAGCGTGTCTCAGTCCCGTTGTCCGTGATGCTTGTTGATTCCTTAATCGGAAAATAACGGGCAGTTCGGCAGGTTATCGGGTTCAGACCGCGCCAAGCTTTCGACTTTGACAGGAACCGCTCCATTTCGGAGCGGTTTTTTTGCGTGCTTTGCGTGCGCTCCTCCGGTGGGAATCAGTCGGATCTTTCCATTATTTTTCGGAGGTGCATGATTATCATGTCTTTTACAGAGGAACTACGTCGCGGGGCAGAACCGATCTATGAAGCGATCTTCAAGCATCCGTTTGTGCGCGGCATTGCGGACGGCACGCTGGCGAAGGAACAGTTGATCCACTACGTCAAGCAGGATTTCGAATATCTGAACGCCTATATGCGGATTTACGGCATTGCGATCTCCAGATGTCAGCAGCGGGAGCATATTCAGATGTTCAACGAGCAGATCAGCTTTATTTTGAACAGCGAAATTCATCCCCACCAGAACTTTTGCGCGCAGGCGGGCGTGACGTATGAGGAATTGCAAGGGTATCCGCTCGCGCCTTCGGCTCATCACTATACCCGGCATATGCTGAACGCGGCTTACGAAGGCACGCTGGAGGATATTTTGGCCGCGTTGCTGCCTTGTCCGTGGACGTACATGGAGATCGGGCAGCGTCTGATCGCGGAAGTGAATCCGACGCCGGAGCATCCTTTTTACGACTGGATTCATTTCTATGGGGATCGCGAAGCGGGGGTCACGGACAAAATGCGCATCTTGCTCGACGAATGGGCCGAACCGCTTAGCGAGGCGCGCAAACGCAAGCTGAAGGAACAATTCGATGCCAGCTGCCGCTTGGAGTATATGTTCTGGGATATGGCGTACAAGCTGGAGGATTGGCCGGTGTAGCAGCTTGCAACGAGATCGGGCTCACTCACGAACAACAGAATCGGGAGGTCGAACAGAGTGGAAAAAGAACTGGGCGAATGGTTAGGGAAATTGCGGCAGCAGCGGCCTTTGGTACATAACATCACGAACACGGTCGTCACCAACTTCACGGCGAACGGGCTGCTTGCGCTGGGCGCATCGCCGGTTATGGCCTATGCCCGCGAGGAAGTGGCCGATATGGCGAAGGTTGCGGGAGCGTTAGTGCTCAATATCGGAACGCTGACGGCCGAGGTCGTGGAGGCTTGCATCATCGCGGGAAAAGCGGCGAACGAAGCAGGCGTACCCGTCCTGCTCGATCCGGTCGGAGCCGGAGCTACGCCGTACCGAACGGAATCTTGCTTGCGTATCCTGCGTGAAGTGAACGTGGCGATCGTGCGCGGAAATGCGGCGGAGATTGCGTGTCTGGCAGGCGAAGCGAGCGAGATCAAAGGCGTGGACGCCGAAAGCGGCGGCGATAGCGCGGCGGTGGAGCTGGCCGTGCGGGCGGCGGACAAGCTGGGGATGGTCGTGGCCGTGACAGGACGCGAAGACGTCATTACGGACGGGAAAAAAGGCTACGTCGTGGCGGGCGGCGATGAGCTATTGACGAGAGTGACGGGGAGCGGATGCTTGCTCACCTCGGTCATGGGCGCGTTTGCGGCCGTGGAAAAGGACCCGCTTGTAGCCGGAGCCGCCGCGCTGGCCTGGTACGGGGCGGCGGGCGAAGCGGCGGCTTCTGCGGCAAACGGCCGCGGCCCCGGCAGCTTCCAAATTGCGTTGCTGGACGCCTTGGCTGGACTGGGAGAGCATAATGCGCCTGCCGGAGCAGTGCGTGCCTTGCAGATTTCCCCGGCCACGGGAGGAGGCGCAAGATGACGGTTCCGCGCGCGCTGACGATAGCCGGTTCGGATAGCGGCGGAGGAGCAGGGATTCAAGCCGATCTGAAAACTTTTCAAGAGCTGGACGTGTTCGGCATGTCGGCGATCACGGCAGTCACGGCGCAGAATACGCTGGGCGTCCACGGCGTGTACCCGATGACGCCGCAGGCCGTCGTGGAGCAGATCGACGCCGTCGGTCAGGATCTGGGCGTCGACGCGCTGAAAACGGGCATGCTGTTCGACGCCGCGATCATCGAAGCCGTGGCCGGGCGTATCCGGGCGTTCGGGTGGAATAGCCTGGTGGTCGATCCGGTCATGATCGCCAAAGGCGGGGCCGAACTGCTGCGCGCCGAAGCGGTAGAAGCGTTGAAAAAGCATCTGCTGCCGCTGGCTCTCGTGGTCACGCCGAATATCCCGGAAGCCGAAGCGTTGACCGGGATGAAGATTCGAACGCTGAATGACCGCCGGGAGGCCGCGCAGCGGATTGCGGATTCGGGAGCCCGAACCGTGGTGATCAAAGGCGGTCATGCCGGGGAAGCCGGGCGTATCGGTCAGGAGCCTGATGCCAATGTCAGGCATGACGGTCTTGCCGATCCCGCCGATCGGCCGGTTTTTGCGCATGCTTCGGATGAGCGGGTCGTGGATCTGTTTTACGACGGCCGCGATTTTTACGAATTGTCCGGGCCGCGGATCGCGACACGCCACACGCACGGCACCGGTTGCACCTTCTCGGCGGCGATCGCCGCGCGGCTGGCGGCCGGCGCGGCGTTGGCTGAAGCGGTGCATACCGCCCGCGATTTTATACAAGCCGCCATAGAAAGCGCTTCTGCCCTGGATTTGGGCGCCGGACACGGCCCGACCGATCACGGTGCTTATCGACGGACAAACATCATCTTGCCTTCGTGATGAATCCGAGACGGGAGATCACGGTATGTATGCGGAGGATAAGCTGCGGCGAAAGCCGTATGCGATAGAGCGAAAAAGGCCGATAGAACCTGCGTCAGTCCATGAAAGTCAGGATCGAAGACGGCGACGACGGAACGTTGACAGCCAGCGAAGTTGCTTCGTGACTCCATGTCCATGCACTGACGATCACCAATCCGGCAGCGAGCGTGAGCAGCCATTTGTTTTTATTGCGGTTTGGCATAAGAACCTCCTTTTTTGTGAAATAGAAGCCTGAGGATTTTCCTTCAATTTTGTTCTATTTTAAAACAGGTTCGCGGTTAAAGCTATGATTTCCTTCTCTTTCGACCAAAAGAAGCGGAACCGCTCGCGGCTCCGCTTCTTTTTCTGTCAAAGATTCAGTTATTCCGGCAAGACGTCTTGGATACGCAAGATCGTGCCGGTGGTCGCGACGGGATTGTTCGCGTCATGGCTGCCCAGCCCGAAGTAAAAATCGCCGCCTTGCAGCTCGAACGAGCGGGCAAACGTATTTTGGCGGAAACGGACGGTTTCTGTCCAGGCGGACGAATCGCCGATCGCGGACGCGCCGGTTTCGAATACCAGGTTCGTGTACGTGCCGCCGGATTCCGTGTACGCGAGCACGTAGACTTTGTCGCCGCGCGTCAGAATGTCCATCGCGGTGGCGCCGCCGGGAAGCGCGAGAGCCGAAGATTGTTTGACCGATGACGCGACAAACAATCCTTTCGGCAGCCATTGATGGTCGTTATACCCTTGTCCGGCGATATACATCAGCTTGCTGCCTACGGTCGTCGTGCGAACAGGGCGGATATAAGCAGGCGGTAGCGGCGGTGTCGGAGCGGATAGCCCCGGGAAAAAATTCTGAGTCGTCAACGGGACATCTTTATAGCTGACCGGAGAAGCGGAACCTGCTGTCGCCGGCGAAATTTCCAGCACGCCGTTTTGAGGTTGGAAAGCCGGATTGGCTGAGAAAATAAAACTGCTGACCGCATACAGATTGCCGTTTAACGGAAACAGCGAGTAATTGCGGCCGCTTTCTTTGCCTCCGATCGGGATGCCGCTTTTGCTCCACGTCTGGCCGCCATCGCTCGATCTCAGGATAGAAGCATCACTGTCCCAGCCGGTGGCCGCGAACAAATTGCCTTGATAATAGGCCATATCGTAAGTATGTACGCCGCCGGGGATGGTTCGGATCTTTCGCCATTTGCCGTCCGAAGGATCGAGCCTGTAGAAGTTGCCGAGCGTATGCGCTTCGCTTTTGGGATCATGGCCCGGAATGTACAGCTGGCCGTTCAATACTTTGAATACGTCGATTTGTTCTTCGTCCACATACGTCTGTTCCTGAGAAGAGGAGACCAGCAGCTTGTCCGTTCCAAATTTGCCCGAAGCCGGATCATAGGTCGTCAACGGGATCGGCCCCGCGTTCACCGCAGAACCCTGATTGCTGCTATTGCCTTGCCCGATATAGATCTTGCCGTTCCAAAGCTGCATATCCCAGACATTTTGCGCGTACGTGCCTGCTTTTGCGAACGGGCGGCCCAGATTTTCGACCGGCGCCCGCACCGGATCGGCCGCGGCGACGGCGTTAGGCGCTGCGTCGGTCGCGGCATCGGCGGCTTGAGCCGACGAAGTTCCCGCTAACGGAAGCGTACCGCCGACCAACGAAGACAACAGCAGGGCAGACAAAGACGTGCGGGTCAAGCGGCGACGCAGTAATTCATTCATTTGAAAACCTCCCAAAGTAGAATCAATCCACGTCATCGCAGCCGCGAATGACATGACGTATCGAGCGAAGCCGAAGCTTCAAAGCGATATTCCGTTCAAACCACCTGTCGCATTCGAATAGATTACCCATCGTATAGACGAATAGACCGGCCAAAAAGCTTCATAAAGCGCAGATCGGCATTCGTTTATTTTTATTGTTGCAACATGCACGACGCGAGACGCGAGATGCGACTACAACGGCTAAGCCTGTACGCTGTCGCTCACAAATTCACCGAAAAGGTGAAAGAGCCGCCGGGCGCACTGCCTGAAGGCGTCAATACAGCGCCGGATTCGCTTGCGACGAAATCCGCGCCTTCCGCCGATTCGACCGAACGGATGCCGCGCAGAGTCAGCGTCCACGGTTTGCGACTTGCCGCTTCGGCAGTCACCGTCAGCGTCTGCCCGTCGCGTCGGGCAACCACCGTCAGCTCCGGCGTGCGCGATACTTCCGCCGCAAGCTTCGCTCCCGCCGAAGTCGCATCGCGTTCGACTCCGGCTTCCGCTTCGCTCCGCGCCGAAGCCGCATAAATCACCGCGCGCGCTTCGCGTCCGTCTTCGAGCGCGAACAGATGCAGCTCCGCGCCGTCGGCATAATCGTAATCCGGCCGCGACTCCTCGCCGCCGAGCGCAAGCAGCGTATTCGGTCTTACGAACAGCGGAAGCCCGAAATAATCGTACGGCTCGCGCCGCCAGCGTCCCCCATGCACCTCTTCGCCGGTCAGCAGATGCGTCCAGCGTCCTTCCGGCAAATAATACAACGCTTCGCCGCGCTCGTTGAAGATCGGCGCGACCAGCAGCGAACCGCCCAGCATGTACTGGCGATCCAATTCCTCAACCGCCGGATCTTCGCCGAACTCCAGCAGCATCGCCCGCATCATCGGCAGCCCGCTTTGGACAGCCTCGATCGAAGCCGCGAACAGATACGGCATCAGCCGCATTTTTAAGCGCGTAAAATGCCGCAGCACGTCGCTTGCCTCGTCGTCGAACAACCACGGCACGCGATACGACTGGCTGCCGTGCAGACGGCTGTGCGACGAGAGCAGGCCGAACGCGCTCCAGCGTTTGTAAATATCCGGCGACGCCGTATTTTCGAATCCTCCGATATCGTGGCTCCAGAATCCGAATCCGCACAGCCCCAGCGACAAGCCGCCCCGCAGACTTTCCGCCATAGAGACGTAAGAAGCCGTGCAGTCGCCGCCCCAGTGTACCGGGAACTGTTGGCCGCCCGCCGTCGCCGAGCGTGCGAACACCAGCGCCTGATCCCGGCCTTTGATCTCTTCCAGCACTTCGAACACGGCTTTGTTGTACAGGAACGTATAGTAATTGTGCATGTTGACTGGGTCGGAGCCGTCGTGATAGATCACGCCCGTCGTCGGAATCCGCTCGCCGAAGTCCGTTTTGAAGCAATCGACGCCCATCTGAATCAGCGGACGCAGCTTGGACTTGAACCATTCCGTCGCCTCCGGGTTCGTAAAGTCCACCAGTCCCATGCCGCCCTGCCAACGGTCCCATTGCCAGACGTCGCCTTCCGGCGTTTGGACCAAATAACCGTGCTCCATGCCTTCCCGGAACAGATGCGACTTTTGCCCGATATACGAATTGATCCAGACGCAGATGTTCAGTCCTTTGGCTTTGAGCCGATCCAGCATACCCTGCGGGTCCGGGAATTGCGATTCGTCCCAGCGGAAATCGCACCATTGGAATTCTTTCATCCAAAAGCAATCGAAATGGAATACATGCACCGGAATGCCGCGTTCGAACATGCCGTCCACGAAGCTGTTGACCGTCTGCTCGTCATAAGAAGTAGTGAACGAAGTGCTGAGCCATAGTCCATACGACCAGGCAGGAGGCAGCGCGGGACGTCCCGTGAGCACGGTATAGTTTTTGAGCACGTCTTTCAGCGTATCGCCGCCGACGATGTAGTACCGCAGCCGCTCGCCGGGCACGCTGAATTGGACCTTTTCCACCTGCTCCGAACCGACTTCGTACGAGACTTTTTCCGGATGGTCGACAAATACCCCGTAGCCGAAGCTGGATAGGTAAAAAGGCACGTTCTTATACGCCTGCTCGCTGCACGTCCCTCCGTCTTCGTTCCAGAGATCGACGGCCTGTCCGTTTTTCACAAAAGGAGTAAAGCGTTCGCCCAGCCCGTAAATCCGTTCGCCGACACCGAGATCAAGCTGGTCGCGCATATAGACGTTACCGTCGGAAGCGCGAATATGCGCAGGGCCTTTGTACCCGCTGCCGGTCAGCCGTTTGCCTTTATAGTCGAAATGCGTGCTCCAGCCGTTCGTTTTGTCGATTCGCACGCTTAAGCCGCCGCTGGTCAGGGTCGCGGAAGACTCATTTTCTGCAATATGGACCTGGGTCGTTGGATCGGTTCTTTTTTCAAAATGAGGTCCCAGTACCCGCTTTCCTTCGTGATGGACGGACTCTACGCAGATCACATCGGGCAGGGGAGAAGAGTAGCGGAAGGTGAGGATCGCGTTGTTGAGGGTATCGCCTCGGGAAACGATCGCTTTGGAGGCGGCGAAGACTTCGATTTCCTTCTCATGGACGTGCAGGTCGCGAACCTCTATGGCAATGTTGAGCGTCATACCTGGGCGGACATGCCAGTAACCGTCGGTGAATTTCATTTGGCTATACACCATCCTGTATATAATAGTAGAAAAAAACGAAAATCGACTGTACATTCTGCTGTAAACAGGGAAAAGAGAATGAATTCATCAAATTGACGTACGTACATCATTTTCGTTTAAAAAGGAGGAGTGTCCGCCATATGCGGAACTCCGAGAGTGGAATTGGGTTGTGTTGATACACATTCAGATGTAGTAGCGAGCGTTTTCCTTGGTCACTAGTTCTAATTTCGTGATATTTTCGCGCGTGTCCGGAAGTTTTCTTGAAGAAAGATACTCGAACAGCGACTTTACGATCAGATAGCCCTGGTTAAAAGGGTCCTGGCAGATCGTAGCGGTCACGACATCGCGTTGCAGACTGTCATGGATTTCTTCGTTCATATCGTGCCCGATCAATGCGACGCGGCCCGCCAGTCCCGCCTTCTCCAGATGCTCGGCAATGATATGGAGCTTGGCGCTCGCTACGTAAACGCCGTCCAGCCCTTCGAAATATTCGGCGAACGTCTCGAACGACGTATATTCTTCTTGGTCGACTTTTAGCGGCGCACGCAGTTGGATCTCCGGGTAATTGCCGATCACTTCGCGGAATCCGGTCACTTTTTGCTGCATTTGAAAGTTCGTGTACGACATGATCAGACCGATTCGGCCGCGGCGTCCCGTCAGTCTGCATAAGGTATCGGCGGCGAGGCGTCCGGCCACCCGATAATCGCAGCCGACATAGAACATGCGCGAGCTAAGGGGCGAGTCGCTGTTGAAGGTGCCGACGGTCAGATTGCAGCTCACCGCATGATCGATCACGTCGGTCATTTCCTGCGGATCATTGGGCGATATCGCGATAGCGTCGTATTCCCCGGAATCGACGAGTTGGAGCATGGTTTTTTTCTGATCGGTGAGGTCATAGTCTTTGGAACGAATCGTATGGACCTGAAGGCCGAAGTCCCGGAACTCGCGTACAGCCGCATCAATGCCGGTCTCTACCTGATTCCAGAAATATGCCGGCAGCTCGGGGTAGGCGACGGCCAAAGAGATACTGCGTCCTTTCGACAAAAAGCTCGCGGAAAGATTGGGGGTATACTCCATCTCGCGCACTTTATTCATGACAAGCTCCACGGTCTTCGGCTTGACGTTCCCCCGATTGTTGAGCACGCGGTCTACTGTAGCAACAGAGAGTCCGACCTCTTCGGCGATTTCTTTGACCGTTAAGCGTTTTTTCGGTTTCATGGCATCGGGTCCTTTGCATATGAAATGATACCGCTTTCCTTTTTGTTCGAATCGAACAGGCAGTTTGCTACGAGGATTTGTAAATTCTGGACGTTAAATGTATCGTTTGGTGAAGATGATAGACGATCGAGCAGGGACTGTCAATCAAAATGATCGGTATTTATTTAGGTTTTGATGGCAATACATCATTTCAGGAAATACTAGCTGTCGAGAAGGAGTTTGGAGCTTGGACGCGTCTGGTCGGTCACGGTACAATAGGTTAAAAGATCGGCGTTTGCGGGAAGGAGAATACGATGAGCGAGGGCAGAAAACTATTTATCACGGACATTCACGGGGAATATCAAGGGCTGATCGAGCTGTTGCGGGAAATGGATTACGATGCGTTCACGGATCAGCTGGTGGTCGGCGGCGATCTGATCGACCGAGGGCCGGACAGCGCGTTGGTCGTTCGTTATCTGCGCACGCTCCAACGGATGCACCCGGATAACGTTGTCGTATTGACGGGCAATCATGAGGAAATGCTGCGCTGGTATCGGCAGGACCAATCGGATATGTGGCTTATCCATGGCGGAGCCGAGGCATTGAAAAGCTTCGAGCGTACCTTTGCGGACGAGGCGGAGACGCGGGAAAATTTGGACTGGCTGCTGACGCTGCCGATGGTGATCGAAGATGAGGAGTATGTATACGTGCACGCTGGCTTTATGCCCGATCAGCCGCTGTATGCGCAAAGCCGGGATATGTTGTGGATGTCGGAAAATGAGTTTTATGCGTATGGAGTCGATACGGTGCTACAAGCGACAGGCGGAAAAGTTGTGGTGCATGGTCATACGCCGTGCGAGTTTATTTGTTTTGACGGAGCGAGATTGAACTGTGATTTGGGTTCGCATACGTACGCGATCAAGGAGTCGCGCGGACTTGCGCTGGTGGATCTGACAAACGGCGAGTATGCGGTTTATAACTGCGGCAGTCGGGAGATTGCCAGGCGGACGTGGCGGAAAAGAGAATAAGCGAAGCGTGGCAGCGGTCGCGACGGCGCAAGCGAATGACTACGGGGGCGAGAACGACGGAGATGCGAAATATGCACAGAAAGTCAACAAATGCGGATAAAAAAGACGATTTTTCCGCGGTTGCTGACTTTTTATCAACAATTCGACCGAAAAATCGCCTCATTTTGAAGTCTGACGTGAATATTGTTGACTTCTTGTTAGCATTTTCAAAAAATACACGTCAAAATCCGGAAAATATGCACAAAAAGTCAACAATCGGAGGAAAACGTCCGGTGATCGAAAGCTCTCCGACGGTCTCCCGGGCTTCCCGACTCCCTGACTCCGGCGTCAAGCAGACGGCGTGGAGGGCAGGGGCTTTTTCTTGCGTTTGCGGCGAAGCACAACGAATACGATCAGAGCGATCAAGACCACCAAGACAGCGGAAGCGGCGATGACGATACGTTGAATATTCGGCACGGCCAGCTCAAGCTCGATCCGATTCTCGCGCGTCGCCGCAAGATTCCAGGTCAGCGTGCGTCCGTCGTCGGACACGGTATCCGCATTGTTCTCGCCCGGCTTGATTGGCAGCGTGAGCTTGAAGCGAAAATCGAATTCGTTGTCCACGAAGCGGCTTAGCAAACGCGATCCGATAAAGCCGGTCAGCGACGAAGATTCCCGCGGAATCAGTTCCGGCGGATCGGCGACGATCACGTAATGGTGGGTCGTCGTGAACAGCCCTTCTTCTTTGCGGTCTTCGACCGTGATCCCGTCAGGCAGTTCCGGCAGCGTTCCGCTGTCGAGCTGCACCGTGCGCGACGCGCTGATGCCCGCTTGGCCGCCTTCCGTGATCGCTTGCGCGTCCAATCCTTGCTCCCGCAGGCTGGATGCGATCTGTTCCGGCAGATCGGTTTGCCCGATCGTGCTTAGCGCGGACTCGTCGATCGTAGCGTTCATTTTGATATCGGCAGTGCCGTCCGTTTTGATCGTCACATCCACCTCGCCTTGCGCGCAAGCGCTCAGCAGCAAGCCGCAGGCCAGCAGCAGAAGCGGTATATACAAACGCAAAACCTTTTTTTCGGCGAATAGGTTGGTAAATCGTTCAGTTCCTTTCATCGGCCCGCCTCTTTCCTTCCTTTATCGGATTGTTCTCAAAACTACCATACCCGATAACTATACCCGATTTCGCGGTGCCGGTCACTCGGCGAGACTCGGGCGCAAGCGGCGGCGGACGGTCGTCTGCGCGCAAAAAAACGGACCGCCAAGGTCCGTTAGCGGTCCGATCCGAGTAACAGCATGCCGTCATACGCCGATCCGGGATATCGTTTCGCGCAGTTCGGCCGTGGCACCGCCGAGCTGGGTCGCGATCTGCGCCGTGTCGCCGCTGTATTGCAGTTGGCGTTCGGCGTGCGTTTTGGCTTGCTCGCAAGCGTAAACGAATTCGTCGGCGATCAACGAGATCGTTTCGATCGAAGAGGAAGCCTGACCGGAATGGGCCAAAGCCAGATCGCCGGACGATAAAATATGCTGAAGCTTCATGCCGACTTCCGTCGCGTGCTCGCAGATGACGCGGAACGAATCTTCCGTTTCCTGCGCGGCGGACAGACCGGCGGACAGCTCGTTGGTTACGCGGTGCATGGACTCGGCCGTGCGCTGCGTTTCTTCGTTGATGCGTCCCAGGAACGCTCCGATATTTTCGGCGGAAGCGTCGGACTGCTGGGCCAGCTTTTGGATCTCGGAAGCGACGACGCCGAAGCCTCGGCCGGCTTCTCCGGCGCGGGAAGCTTCGATCGAAGCGTTCAACGCGAGCATATTGGTTTGCGAAGCGATATTGCGGATCAGGCTGGTCACTTTGCCGATCTGCTGCGCATGTTCGTTCAGCAGCCGGATGCGTTCCGACGAATCGAGCACCGACGTTTCGAGCGACGACAGATTTTGCATCAGTTGGCCCATATTGCGGTTGCCGTCTTCGGCGTGGCGCGAGCTTTGATCCGACACCTGCGAGACGATGCCGGTCGCGTCCACGATCTCGCGCAGATCGGAGCCGACTTTTTCGATCGCGCTGCGCGCGGAACCGGCTTCCGACTTTTGTTCTTGCGAACCGTCGTAAATATCCGATATACATTCGCGAATCACGCCGCTGGCTCCCGCCGACGATTCGGCCTGCGCGTTAAGTTCGTCCGTTTGCCCGTACAACTGCCCGGATGTGGCGTTGAGACGGTCCACGATTTCGCCGACGGTATGCGAACGTTCCCGGTCTTTTTCGGCTTTGAGTTCGGCCCGCGCCTTTTTGTTGGAGAAAATTTGCAAAATGACGGCGAGCGAGGTGGCCACTAGGAAAAAGGCGTGCGTAGCGAGCATGGTCGGCGAATACGAAGAAACCCCGAACACCATTTCCGGCGAAAAGAAAAAACCGACCAGATGCTGTACGGCGAAAATCAAAGTGGCCGCGATCAGCAAAGGAATACTTTCGTAAAAGCACAGTACGGCGATGACCATGAAGATGGAAAAGTGGAATTCGGTTCCGCCTCCGCTGCCCGCGACAAGCGAGATACTGGAAAACACCAGCGCCAGCATGACGAAAACCGGAATCAGGCGATGCCCGCGATGTTTGGCGTAGAGCGCGGCCGCGGCCGCAAAAAACAACAGCGGAGGCACGGCGATCGCGTTCAGCCATAGCGGATCGGGAGAAGAAGGGGAACCGTGCATCTGCTCCATCGCGTCGAACAAAGCCGTGCCGCGTCCGAGCATATGGATCAAAACGGAGAACAAGACCACACTTAACGTAATCAGCAGCATCAATTTGTTTTTTCTTTCGAACATGGGCGATCTCCTTTAACCGGGGGATGGGCGACGCGCGTGCTGGAATTTATTTCATTTGCTTTTATCTTAGTGCCGCCCGGCAAGGGTGTAAATGACTAATCCGGCAGGTTCGCCTAGTAAAAAAGAGCCATTTTCGGCACTTTTGGACGATGCGTGCGTTTGTGCTCGGCAGCGCGGCTTTATTCGGATTGCCAAACGCAAAAACCCGCAGAAAGCGATTGACGCTTCCTGCGGGTTTTCGGTTCTTTTTTCGCGTGATCTCCATGCCTGTTCAAGGCGTCGTCTCGCGTTCCAGCCACTCCAGGTAAGCAAAAGCTTCCTCGGTGGACGTTCCGCACATTTCCGGCGAAGGCGGCAGGCCGCCGCAGACCGCCGGGCGTTCGGGACTTCCGAACAGCTTGCAGCGTTTGTTCTCGTTCAATTGCACGCAAGGTACGCCGGCAGGCTTGCCGCCCGGCATACCGGGGATCGGCGAAGCGATCGAGACAGCCGTGCAGCAGGCTCCGCAACCTTCGCGACATTCGAAATCGGCGTTCATCTTATTGGATTTTCTCCGGTTCCGGGTACTCTTTGCCGAAGGTATCGACCGTCACGGTCTTCATCGTCGCGCCTTCGGAAGAAGTCGGCTTGTCGGCGCCGTCCGTCGGCAGTGCCGCAATCGCGTTGACGACGTCCATGCCTTCGATCACTTTGCCGAAAGCCGCGTATTGCTCGTCAAGACTCGGTTGTTCCGCCAGCATGATGAAAAATTGCGAGCCGCCCGAATCCGGTTCGGACGTGCGGGCCATCGACAGTACGCCTTCGGTGTGCTTCAGATCGTTGGTGAAGCCGTTGGACGTGAACTCTCCTTTGATCGCGTAGCCGGGTCCGCCGCCGCCAGTGCCGTCCGGATCGCCGCCTTGAATAACGAAGCCCGGAATGATGCGGTGGAAGCCGACTCCGTCATAGAAACCGGATTTGACCAGCGAAATGAAGTTGTTGACGGTATTCGGCGCGATGTCCGGGTACAGCTCCAGCTTGATGAGGCCGCCGTTGTCCATTTCGATCGTCACGACCGGATTTTGCGTGCCGTCGGCAGACGTTCCGGGCGTGGCCGGCGTCGTGCCCGTCGAACCTTCTTCGGTCTGGGTTTGTGTTGGAGTCGCGTCTGTTGCCGGATCAGCTTGCTGCTGAGGTGTTTGGGTGCCGCAAGCGGCCAGCAGAAGCAGGGTCAGCATCAGGAGCACGACCAGCGCGGACTTGCGTCCGGCTCTCCTGTTTTTTTGCATGGATGTTGCCCCCTTGGGTGTGAATGATGGCGATCTTGCGCCTTTTTGCGTATCGCTGCATCTGATTATAGCACAGCCTGGTATGAACTCCATTGCGCAGCAGGTAAAATCTCATTAAGATGGAGGGGAGAGGGGGCAACATCCATGCAATATCAAATTTTGTATCAAGGCGCTTTCCCATTGCTTCAGGTACAGCTTGACGGTGGAGAAAGTATCAAGGCCGAGTCGGGTGCGATGGTATCGATGTCGCCGAATATCGAGTTGAAAGGTACAACGGACGGCGGCATTATGCGCGGTCTGGGACGGATGCTCAGCGGAGAATCTTTTTTCTTCCAGGAGCTGCTATCGGTTGGGCGTAACGGCGAAGCGACTTTGGCTCCATCCAGTCCGGGTGCGATCGAAGCGGTAGAGCTTGACGGCTCCTACAGTCTGCTTGTGCAAAAAGACGGGTTTTTGGCAGGGACCGCCGGTATTCAGGTCAGCACCAAAATGCAGAATTTGAGCCGGGGTCTGATGTCCGGCGAAGGTTTCTTTATCGTCGAGGTCAGCGGCAAAGGCACGGTGTTCCTGTCTTCGTACGGAGGCATCCACGCCATTAATCTGCAAGCCGGGCAAGAAGTCGTTGTCGATAACGGGCACTTGGTCGCTTGGCCGGACTACATGCGCTACGAGATCGAAAAAGCTTCCAAAGGCTGGGTATCCAGCTTCACGAGCGGCGAAGGTCTTGTCTGCCGATTCCGTGGGGAAGGCGTCGTACTGATTCAAACACGTAGTCCGAAATCGTTCGGCGAATGGATCAGACCGTATATTCCGGGCGGACGTAGCTAAGGTCTACATACGTGAAGGTTAACCGTTCTGCATGAAGCGAAAAAGCCAAGCGCCGGCGTCCGATCCGAATTTACTTGGATCGGGCGTTATTTCGCGTTCGGTCTTTTGAAGATCCGAATCGACCAAGCCTTCACTTTGTCATATTTTCGTTTCCTGTACGTAACCTCTCCTTGCATGTGCGGTGATAAGATGATGGCGAGGCTGGGAGACCGGCTATTTGCGAACTTGACATTCCTTAACAACCATCTTCGAGAGGAGAATCGACCATGAAGACCATCAAGCGGGAATTCCCGACTTCGAGAAAAACGGCGGCTGCCGTACTGGCAGCGGCCATGTTGTGTTCGCCTGTACTGGCGACTCCGGCATCCGCGGCAGAGACTGGCGAATCGATGAATTTTACCACGTCGGCGTTGACTTCGGCAGTGCCGGACGGCGCGAAAGTTTCGTCGGCCGAAGCGGCAGCTGCTGCGGGGAAGTTGTTTCCCGCGCTAACCCCGGCTCAAGTGACCGCTGCGGATTACAGCGCGTATTACGAGGAAGACAGCAGTCCGATCAAGGCATGGAGACTTACATATACGCTATCGGATCGGGAAAACGCGAATGCGTCGGTATCGGTTGATGCTGTGAGCGGAATCGTGACGGATGCTTATCTGCCTGTGCCCGCTCCCGGACAACCGGATCGTGAAGTGACCGCCGAGCAGGCATCCGAGCAGGCGATTGCATTCTTGGTGCGAGCCATGCCGGAGCGGAAAGCGGCTGATTTCGTCAAAGAAGACCTTTCGTATGCGTATAACGAAGGGGCATCCATTACGCCGCTGTTCGGCAGCCCAAGCTATTCGTTCTCTTTCCGAATTAAAATAAACGGCGTGCCTTCGCAAAACGAGACGGTTTTCCTCTCATTGGACCGAAGCGGCGACGTGACGGGATATACGCGCAGCATCAATCATTTGTCTTACCCGTCGGCAACGCCGAAACAGTCCGCGACGCAGGCTCAACAAATCTTCGAATCGGAGTTTGCTCTGCAATTGGCTTATCTGCCTGTCAAAGGCTGGGGAGCACCTTCGTCCGGCTATTATCTCGGTTACGTTCCTTACGATGCGTCGTTGGCGCCGATCGATGCGAACAGCGGAAAGCTGCTGAATCCGCTGACCGGTCTGCCGTATACCGAGTCGATCGCCCGGGAAGGCGTAGCGCTTAAGCCTGGAAGCTCTCCGGCTCCGGCCGCTCTTCGCACGGAGGAGGCCGCACAGCTTCGGTTGGAAAAGTTGGACCTGATTCCTTCCGGTTTCAAGCTGACCGGGCAGCAGACGTACACGCAAGACTATCCACAGAAGAATACCAAGGTCTGGGTGCTGGATTTGAACCGTACGGGCAAAGGCAATCTCGGTAACATCAACGTGCAGCTTAATGCCCGGACCGGTCAAGTGTACAATTACTATTTGTATGAACAGGATGCGCCGACAGGAGATACGGTAAAGCCGACGGCAGCGGATCTATCGCGAGCGGTAGCCTGGGCCTCCAAGTTGCTTCCGAATGCCGGGGAATGGAGATTGGTCTCCGTGCCAAAAGAAGGGGATTGGAACCTGACGTATAGCTTTTTACGCTACGAATCGGGTATTCCGGTTCTGGGAGACACAGCTGCCGTCACGGTCAATAGCGAAGGGATGCTGACCGAATTCAATACAAGCGAACCTTCCGACTCAATGACAGGCGAGTTCCCGGCGGCGAATACGGTTAAGGTCACGGCTACAGAAGCCAAAGCGAAGTTCCTGGAAGCCGTATCACCGGAGTTGTATTACAGCCGTTTTGACCGTCCATCGGCAGCGGATTCGGAGAAAAGCGGGTCTGAGATTAGGCTGACCTATCTGCCGATGCTCAAAACGGGCGGCCAGCTAAACAGCTTTAACGTATTGGATGCGTCTAGCGGAGCGTGGAAGACTCTATACAGAACAAGCTTGTCACAGCGTCCGTCTGCTGCGGTCACCGATATCTCGGGACATGAACATCAAGCGGAGTTGGAAAAGATGTTGGATCATGCTGTTCTTGTCGCGGACGAGTCGGGAAAAGTAAATCCGGATGCCCAGTTAACGCGCGGGCAATGGGCGGATATGCTGGCACGAGCGATGCAGCCGGATTACTCGGCCTACAATGCGTATGCAGGAATGTCCTTGTTCCGGGACGTGAGTGCGGACAGCCCTGACCAGGCAGCGATCGGGTTCCTCGTCAGCCAGAATTGGTTAAGACCGGATAAATCGGCCGACTTCCTGCCGGATACGCTGCTGACCCGCGATGAGATGGCGCATATCTTGATGGGCGTGCTGCATTACGATAAATTGGCCTCGTATTATAACTCGACCGTCGACCTGCCAGGTATCGCCGATGCCGCCGGCATCTTGCACAAAGGCGATGCGGCACTGGCGATCAAACTTGGTCTGCTACCCGCGGTTAACGGCAGCTTCCTGCCTCAACAGACGGTCACTAAAGCTGACGCGGCGGTCGTATTGACGAAGCTTGCGGACTTGCAAGGGAAGACGGATACGTTCATGAATTGGAATTCGTGGTAATTTGACCGCCTTAAATGGATGAAATATAAAAATCATAAAGATAAAAAGGCTCAGGAATAACACCTGCGCCTTTTTTGTGTCCGTTATAGGAAGACATATCCAATACAGAGTGTTTTTATCCTAATTTTTATGTAGCATTTTTTATCATCGTTTGCTAGTATAGTTGGCAAGCATTTTGATTCACTTGTCAGAGCAAAGGAAGGAGGACGTCTGGGTTCGAAGCGAACCTTTTTTGTTTACATCAAACTGACCAGTGGTCAAGGTTTTAGTGCCATGACCGCTTAAGATGTTAGGTTACGCCCCTCGAAAACCCGCTTAACCCGTGCGTGTTTCCTATGAACGTAAACCTTAGATTTCATGCGGTCAAAGTGCTAGCTAACCTACATACGGAGAGGGGAAGTTACTGTGGCAGGAAGAAGTCGTTTGGTAAAGAAAGTATCGCATCTCTCATTCGCAGTCGTATTGACGCTCGGAACGGCGCTTCCCTACGGGGCATCGGCCGCAGGCGCGGGAGCATCGTCGGTTCGGTATTCGGGTCTTGAATTGTCCGGCACATTGGATTCGGCAATCATTTCTTCGGACGTCGACACGCATTCTTCGGGACAGGAACGTATCATTGTCCAATTTAGCCGCGATCCTCTGGCTTCGAGTATAGCGGCAAGCGGAATAGGGGCAAGATCGCTGACGGCGCGTACGGCGGAACGGGCGATCGATACGCAGCAGGACAGTTTCGTAGCCCGTGCGGAGAAGCTCGGCATCGACCTGACCGTCAACTATACATATGACACGGTCTTGAACGGCATGGAGATCACCGTAGCGGCGAACGATATTCCCAAGCTGGCTTCGATCGAAGGCGTAACCTCGATCGACGCGAACCAAACGTATTACGAGATTCCGGTCGAAGAATCGGCACAGGATATCGGCGAATCCAAATCCAATTTCGAGCTGTCGCCGCTGAAACAAATGGGCGTCGACGAAGCCTGGGCGGAAGGATTTACCGGAGCGGGCCTGAAAGTCGGCGTGATCGACACGGGCGTGGATTATCTGCATCCGGATTTGAAAGACGCGTATAAAGGCGGCTACGATTCGTTCGAAAAAGACGACGATCCGTACGAAGAACCGCCGATCGAAATCGACGGCACGTCTTATGCGGGAACGAGCCACGGTACGCACGTATCGGGCACGATCGTCGGACGCGCGACGAACCCGACTTCCGACTTGGTGCAAAAAGGCGTCGCGTACGAAGCCGATCTGTACGTGTACAAAGTGCTCGGCCGCAATATCAAGACCGGACGAGCTTCCGGTTCGTCGGCGCAAGTCATCGACGGAATCGAACATGCGGTCAAAGACGGAATGGACGTTATTAACCTGTCGCTCGGTTCGGACAGCAACAAAGATCCGAACTCGCCGGACGCCATCGCAATCAACAATGCGGTATTGTCGGGCGTGACGGCAATTTTGGCCAACGGCAACGCGGCGGATTCCGGCCCTTACTATTATTCGATGGGTTCTCCGGCTACTTCGCAGTTGGGGATCTCGGTCGGCGCGGTCACCAGCGAAAGCAAGCGTTACCAAGCAACGCTGGGTGTAACGGTAGGCGAAAAGCCGGCCGAAGAAGAACCGGCTGCCGATCCGGGCACCGGTTCGGAGAACAGTGATCACAACGGCGGAACGGTGGAAGCTCCCGAAGGCGAATCGGCTCCGACCGTTACGAGCGTCGTGTACGACGTGTATCACGAGTACCCTTCGGCAGAGGTCGGCGTGTTCGCCTGGAAGATTGGCCAGGAGAATTTCGCGGAGCAGTTCGGAACGGCTCCGAACGATGCCGTATACGCCAATCTAGGCGCAGACGCGGACTATGAAGCTTTGGCCGCGCAAGGCATCGACGTGAAAGACAAAGTCGTGTTCGTTTCGCGCGGCAGCCTGACGTTCGACGCGAAGGTGCAAGGCGCGGCGGCTCACGGAGCCAAAGGGATCGTGATCTTCAACGGTAACGTAGACCCGAACAACACGTCTCAAGCGAATCTGGCCGAATCGATTTCCGGCCGCGATGAGCCGGTTGGCTCGGTGGCCTTCCTCGGCGATAGCTTCAGTTATGTGCCGTACTTCGACTATTCGGGTACTCAGGGGCGCGCGATCGCGAGACAACTTCTTGCGCAAGGTTCGCCGGAATTCAAAATCAGCTTCGGCAGCGAATATCCGAAATCTGTGGTCGCCGGCGACAAAATGGCTGCATTCAGTTCGCGCGGCCCAAACGGCGACGACAAGCTGAGCATCAAGCCGGACGTGGTGGCGCCGGGCGTTAACCTGCTTTCGACTTACCCGGAATACGGCAAATTCGAAGAAGGCGCAAGCTACGACGAAGCTTATGCGCGTTCGAGCGGCACGAGCATGGCAACTCCGCATATCGCGGGTCTGGCGTTGCTGCTGCTGCAACAGCATCCGGATTGGACGCCGTTTGATGTCCGTGCGGCGCTGGCGAATACGGCGGACACGATCTCCGACGAGGAAGGCACGCGGTATGACGTGTACTCGCAAGGCGCGGGACGCGCCGACGTAGCGAATGCGCTCGATACGCCTGCCCTTCTGCAAGCTTTGGAGAACATCACGATCCTCAATACGGATCTGACCAATCGGGAAGTGGTCAACTATTCGCCGTCTACGTCGTTCGGCGTAGTGAGCGCGGACAGCGGACCGATTGCGCAAACGCTGCAATTGAAAAACGTATCGCAACAAAACTTGAGCTACACCGCGAGCGTTGCCTGGAATACCAGCGTGACTTCCGATCCGGAAGCGCCGATCGCGACGCCGGACAGCAGCAAAATCGCGGTGCGTTTGACAGGATTGAACGGGGGTATGGTCGAAGCCTTAGCAGGCAGCGAGACGCCGTTCGAACTTGAGATCGATCCGTCGGCCGATGCGGCGGTCGGCGTATATGAAGGCCAGGTTCTGCTGCAATCGGCCGGACAACCCGATCTGCATCTGCCGTTCGTCGTGCATATCGGCGACGAAAAGCCGGTTACCGGATTCGGCGTGGAAAATGTCCAGGTCGAACGCCGGATCGTTCAACCGCATGTTGAAGCCGAAGCTTCGACGGACGTGACGTTCACGTTGACGGCTGACGATGCGAAATATATCCAGATTGCCGCCGTAGGCTATGACGACGAATCCGTCGGCCTGCTGGACGAGATCGCAAACGAAGATTCGCAAGGCAATCTGTTGCCGATCAAGCCGGGCACGTACACGTTCGAAGACGTATCCGATCTTTACTTCAACGAAAAAAACAAAGAGTTCAAGCTGTTGCCGAACGATAATTATCAATTGGAAATCTCAGCGTTCCCGCTGAACGCTGACGGCAGCGTAATCCGAGGCTCGGACGGCGAGATCGTCAAATACACAGCCTATTCTTCGTTCCGTATCCAAAACGGCGAAGGCACGAAGCTGGCGAGCGCCGAAGCCAAGATCGACCGCACCGGCGTCGTGACCAATACGACGAATATCGGTCTTCCGGTACTCACGCTGCCGACCGATACCGAAGCCGATTACCAAGTCGCGAAAAGCGACAATCCGGCGCTGATCGGCGCCGACGGCATTCTCAAATCTTTGCCGGTTTCCGGCAAAACGGTCGTCGATCTGACCGTGCACGTCGTTTCCAAAGCTTACCCGGAAGATTATAACGAAGTGGTCATTCCGGTCGTATTGAATGCTTCGCCTTCTTCGGGCAACAACGGCGGATCGACCGGCGGAGGTTCGACCGGCGGCGGAGCGGCGGTCTCTACGCCTGTCGTAACCGCGCCGACCGTTCCGACAACGACCGCACCGCCGGCTACCGCGACCGTGGGAGCGGTGGTGCCTGCGGGGCAGCAGCGGATTGCGCTGACTCCGGTCGTCGCGACATCGGGTAACGGCGGCGTGGCGGCGTCCTTCACCGATGCCGCTTTGACCGAGGCTTTGAAATCGGCAGGCGCGACGCCGACTTCATTGGTTCTGTCCGTGCCGACCCAGGCCGGACAGGCCGCTCAAGTCACGATCACTTCCGCGCAGTTGGCTCAACTGACGTCCGCGCAAACGACGGTGACGTTGGTCGTATCGAGCGGATCGGGAGCAGTCGCGCTTCCGGCTTCGATCTTCAAGCAAGTGCCGGCAGGTTCTTCCTTGCAGTTGAACGTGACGCCTTCCGCGGAAGCGCAAACGAAATTCGCGGCGTATCTGCCCGGCGCGAGCGTGATCGGAACGCCGGTCGCTTTCGAACTGGCGGCGCTTGATGCCGCAGGCCAAGCAACGCCGATCACTTCGACAGGTTCTGTCTTTGTTGCTCGTTCCTTCGCCGTCGAAGTAAACCTTCCTTCCGGCGGAGCAGGCGTCGTGTATGAAGAAAACGGCAAATTGCGTCCGGTCGCTTCGAAATTCGCGGCGCAAACGGACGGCACGACGCTGGTCACCGTAAGCCGTCCGGGCTTCTCGACCTATGCGGTCGTCTCGGCGCCTTCGAGCTTTGCCGATATCCGCAACTCCTGGGCCAAAACGGCGATCGAACAACTGTCCTCCAAACTGCTGGTGAACGGAACGTCGGCTTCGGCGTTCGCGCCGAAACGCGATATCACGCGTGCCGAATTCGCCGCCTTGCTGGTTCGTTCGCTGGGGCTGTCGAATCAGTCCGCCGCGCCGTTTGACGATGTATCGGCAAACGACTGGTTCGCGGGCGACGTGGCTGCGGCTTACGAAGCGGGACTGATCAACGGTACCGGAAACGGCAAATTCGATCCGAACGCGGTCATCACCCGCGAACAGTTGGCGGTATTGCTGACGCATACGGCCGAACTGCTCAACCTAAAAGAAGCAGGTGGTGCTCCGGTTTATGCGGATTCGTCCAGCTTTGCGTCTTACGCCGCGGCCGATATCCAATCGGCTTCCGCATACGGACTGATTCAAGGCACCGTACGCGGCGCTCAATCCTACTTTGATCCGAAAGCGCCGGCTACCCGCGAAGCGGCTGCGCTGGTCTTGCAAAAGCTGCTGGTTCAAGCCGGATTGATCGAATAATCGGCTTCGGCAGAACACAGGCAAAAGCTTTCGTGTTTCCGTTAAGTTGAAGGTTTCACCGCTTTATCTTGAAAAGCCCGACATCCGAAGATGTCGGGCTTTTTTCTATATCTAACCTATGAAATCGCACAACGTACGGGAAATCAAACAATTCCGACTTAAAAAGTATGGAATAAAACTTAAACAGATTTGAAAAACGAAATTTTGAGCATGACGGCAAGCAAAATGTAAAGCATTGTTTTGTTTTCGGCTCCGTAAAGGTTGCAGTTTGTCGAAATTTTAAGTCTTTTTACTCATAAGCAAGAGAGGTCAGGGAACCGAAAGACCGAGTACGATTTGAAAAAAGCTGACAGGCGGATAACATAACTAAGACTTTCGCTTGCTGCAAATCCAATTTTTTTCAGGAAAAAAGCAAAATAGCTATTTAAATTTCGACAAAATTCGGCGATCGAATCCATTGAAACACTTTTCCATAAAAATTTACAAGTGGTCAACTCTTTGGCCTGATGCTAGCATAGGTGGCAAGCTTTTTGACGAGAAACAGAAAGGAGGACGGTTTTTGAGGCGTTGATACGCTGATCTGTAAACATAGCTAACAGGAAATGTGCTTGTGCTTCATTCATGCGATCCATATTTACACATCAGAGAGGGGAAGTTGCATTGAAAAAAGAGCAGCATCTATTCCGTAAACTATCCGGAGTTTCGCTCAGTCTGGCTTTGATTCTGGGTGCGGCTCTCCCGGCGGCGGCTTCGGCCGAGTCGACGACATCGCCGAGCGGCCTGACGCCGTACAAATTGTCCAATCCGACGATCAGCGGAGGCGCCGCAGACGGTACGGTGAGCACGTTTGCGCTGGAAGCCCGCGATCCCGCTTCGATTATCTCGCCTAAGCTTGATACTCGATCCCTACATACGGTACGCGCGATCGTGCAGCTCAGCCGGGAACCGGTAGCGGCTGCCGAGTCGTCCGCCAATGAAGCGGGATTGCGAAGCTTTTCCGCGTCCTCGACCGAACAACTGGTGGACAGCGAACAGTCGGACTTCCTGAGCCAAGCCGCGGCGCTGGGCGTGAACGTGCAGGTCAACTATCAATATAATACGGTATTGAACGGTCTCGAAATTACGGTGTCGGCCAAAGACCTGACGACGCTGGCTTCGATTCCGAACGTGGTTTCGATCGACGAGAACCAGACGTATTACGAAATTCCGATCGACGAGACGGAAGCTTCGGCGGGCGACAATTTCGAGATCCAGCCGCTGAAGCAGATGGGCGTAGACGAAGCCTGGGCGGAAGGGTATACCGGAAAAGGCTTGAAAGTCGGCGTGATCGATACCGGCGTCGATTATCTGCACCCGGATCTGAAAGACGCGTATAAAGGCGGTTACGACTCGTTCGAACAAGACAACGATCCGTACGAAGAACCGCCGATCGAAATCAACGGGACTTCGTACGCAGGCACGAGCCACGGTACGCACGTATCGGGCACGATCGTCGGACGCGGCACGAACCCGACTTCCGAACTGGTGCAAAAAGGCGTCGCGTACGAAGCCGATCTGTACGTGTACAAAGTGCTCGGCCGCAATCTGCAAACGGGCCGCGCTTCCGGTTCGTCCGCCCAGGTCATCGACGGAATCGAACATGCGGTCAAAGACGGCATGGACGTGATCAACCTGTCGCTCGGCTCGGACAGCAACAAAGATCCGAACTCGCCCGACGCGGTCGCGATCAACAACGCGGTACTTTCCGGCGTGACGGCGGTTATCGCCAACGGCAACGCGGCGGATTCCGGTCCTTACTATTATTCGATGGGTTCCCCGGCGTCTTCGCAACTGGCGATCTCCGTCGGAGCCGTGACCAGCGAAAGCAACCATTACACGGGCACGTTCTCGGCTTCGGTCGGCGAACAAGCGCCTGCGGAAGCCTCGCCCGAACAAACCGAAGCGGCTCCGGCCGAAGAGTCGGCAGCGCCGGAAGTTTCGGCCGCCGAATCGGATGCGGAGGAAGCAAGCGCCGCGTCGGAGCAACAGGCTGCCGACGTCGATCCTGCCGCGGCGGAAGAAACAGCTTCCGAAGCTCCGGCTGTCGAGGAAGCTGAAGCGGCGAACGCCGAAGAAGCCGCTGCCGACACGGTATCTCAAGCGGTGTACGGCGAATACGGTCCGTATACGAACGACGTGCTGGCTTGGAAAACCGGGCAAGAAGATTTCGCGTCGCTGCTCGGCACCGAGCCGAACGACGCCGTGTACGCCAACCTGGGTACCGACGCCGATTACGCCGAACTGGAAGCCGACGGCATCGACGTCACGGGCAAAGTCGTGCTCGTATCGCGCGGCAGCCTGACCTTCGACGCCAAAGTGCGCGGGGCTTCGGCGCACGGAGCGAAAGCGATCGTAATCTTCAACGGCAACGTGCTGGCGAGCAATCCGAACGAAGCGGATCTGTCGGAGTCGATTCCGGGCCGCGACGAGCCGGTCGGCACGCTGGCGTTTCTGGGCGATAGCTTCGATTACGTGCCTTACTTCGACTTTAGCGGCGTAGAAGGGCGCAAATTGGCCCGCGAATTGGTTGAATCCGGCTCGCCGGAGTTCGAAATCACGTTCGGCGACCAATATCCGAAAACGGTCGTCGACGGCGACAAGATCGCTTCGTTCAGTTCGCGCGGACCGAACGGCGACGATAATCTGAGCATCAAGCCGGACGTGGTGGCGCCGGGCGTCAATCTGTTGTCCACGTACCCGGAATACGGCAAATTCGATCCGGGCGTCAGTTACGACGAAGCTTACGCGCGTTCGAGCGGAACGAGCATGGCGGCTCCGCACGTAGCCGGTCTTGCCGTGCTGCTGACGCAAAAGTACTCGGACTGGACGCCGTTCGATATTCGCGCCGCGTTGGCGAATACGGCGGATACGATTTCCGATGAAGAAGGCACGCCGTACGACGTATACTCGCAAGGCGCGGGACGCGCTTATGTCGCGGATGCGCTCGATACGCCGGCGCTGCTGCAAGCGGTCGAACAAATCCGTATCCTGAACACGGATCTGGTCGAAGTGCCGGTAACGAACTACGCGTCTTCCACTTCGTTCGGCGTGCTGAGCGCGGACAGCGACGCGGTTAGCCATGAGCTTCAATTGAAAAGCGTGACCGGAGCGCCGGTCTCCTATTCGGCAAGCGTCGTATGGCATGACGACGTGACTTCCGATCCGACGAACCCGATCGCGACGCCGGATACAAGCAAGATCGCCGCTCGATTGACCGGCCTGCCATCCGGCAACACCGTGACGGCTTCCGCCGGAACGCCTGCGACGTTCAACCTTGAAGTCGATCCGGCAGCCGACGCGGCCGAAGGCGTGTACGAAGGCGAAGTGCTGCTGACGGCGGCCGGAGCGCCGGACCTGCATCTGCCGTTCGCCGTTCATATCGGCGACGTGCCTCCGACGACCGGCTTCGGCATTCAAAACGTCGAACTGTCGGAACGGATCATCACGCCTGACGGCGACGGCAACCGCGACAGCACCGACGTATCGTTTACTTTGTCGACGGATGACGTGAACTATATCCAGATCGCCGTTTACGGCATCGACGACAAGTATATCGGACTGGTCGGGCAGATCGTCGACGAAGATGCGCAAGGCAATCTTCGGTTCATCGAACCGGGACGTTACACGTTCGAAGGCATCGACGATTATTATCTCGACGAGAATACCGGCAAGATCGGCAAGCTTGCGCCGGGCACGTACCAGCTTGAACTGCTGGCCGCTCAACTGGCGCCGAACGGCACGGTCGTCAAAGACGCAAGCGGCAATCCGATCCAGTATTTGGCGTATACCAGCTACCGGATCGCGGACCGCAGAGTGTTGCTGGTCGACGAAGCGATTGCCTCGTTCGACAAACAAGCCGCGATCGTGAACACGACTCGCATCGGCCCTAACGTACTGGAGTTGAAATCGACCAGCGAGGTCAAATTCCAGGTAACGGGCAGCGACCATCCGAATCTGATCAACAGCAAAGGCGCCCTGCGTGCCTTGCCGAAAGAACCGACGGTGGTCAATCTGGAGGTTACGGCTTCCTATAAGAAAAATTCCAAAATCAACGAGACATTCACCGTACCGGTGACGCTGCTGCCGAAACCTTAAGCGGCGAGTCCGGAATCAAACGCCTTTGCGGAGCTATCCGCAAAGGCGTTTTTCTTTGCGGAACGAGCAAGTTCTTCGCAAGCAACGGGAGCCGAAAGGAAGCCAAACAAAAACCGACTTCCGTGTGCCCGGAGAGCCGGTTTGGCGATAAGCGTATAACGATGATAGGTAACGTGAAAACATCCGCGTTCGGTTCCGTGTTCTTTTTCTACGCGAGCGACGTCCGAATCACCACTTTGCCGCGCGTTTTCCCGGACTCCGCCAGCTCGTACGCCTGGCGCGTTTCATCCAGCGGAAATACGGCTTCGATCAGCGGTTTCAATTGTCCTTCGTCGCACCATTTTCGCATCAGGCTAAGATCAGTATCGTTGGAATTCGCCATGACGAAACGGGCTTTGCGGCCTTTCGATCCGGTCAGTACGCGCCGGAGCATCACGGAAGGACCCGGTATGGTCGTGACGTAAGTACCTTGCTCATTCAAAAGAGAACGACATTCCCCGAACCCGGATTTGCCCGCCGCGTCGAAAATGACATCGAACGTTTGCCCGCTCCGACGGAAGTCTTCCCGGTCGTACGCGATCACGGCGTCGCAGCCGAGCGCTTTGGCCGTCTCAACGCCGGAAGATCGGCAAACGCCGGTCACGTGGGCGCCCGCGATCGCGGCCAACTGCACCGCGTAATGGCCGACGCCGCCCGTCGCGCCGATTACAAGCACCTTCATACCCGATTTCAAGCCGCCTTCGCGGGTGAGCGCCTGGTAAGCCGTCGAGGCGGCAAGCGGCACGGCGGCGGCTTCCTCGAAGCTCAGCAACGCCGGCTTTTTCGAAGCGACGGAAGCTTTGCAGCACATGACTTCGGCTGACGCGCCGCCCTGAGAAGCTCCGTTCGTAAAGCCGTATACTTCATCGCCGACAGCGAATCCGGTTACCCCTTCGCCGCAAGCCTCTACGATTCCGCAAAAGTCGGAGCCGAGAATTTTGGGAAACCGAAATCCCGACAAGAAAAACATATACCCTTTGCGCACTTTGAAATCGATCGGATTGATCGAGGTAGCCTGCATACGCACTTTGAGCTCGCCTGCGCGGGGTCTCGGCTCCGGTCGGTCCTGAATCCGAAAAGCGTCCAATCCGCCATACTTGGTGATCACTGCTGCTTTCATGGTTGGAATCGCCCGCTTTCTTTTGACTTCTGCATACGACTCGATCATAACCGTTTTTACGTCAAAAAGAAGCTTCGCCCGCGATCCGAACTCCGATCAAGATCGGAAGATGGACCGCATGCGAAGCTTCTGGATAAGAAAGGGATAATCGAATCAAATTACGAACTTACAGTCCGCTCGTAACCGGCGCTTCTGCGCTGTCGAACAAAAAGTCTTCGTCGCGCAGCGGTTCGACATGAACCGTACGCACATAACCGTTGCCTTTTTTGGAGAAAAAGTCATGCTGCTTGGTTTGCGTTTTCAGGCCGTTGAGAACGATCGGGTTGATGCTTTCGTCGTCTTCTTCGAACTGCGGCTCAAGACCGAGGTTCATCATCGCTTTGTTGGCGTTGTAACGGACGAACTTGTTCACTTCTTCCGTCAGGCCGATCTTCGTGTACAGTTGCTCGGTGTACTGCTCTTCGTTATCTTGCAGCGTGTGCAGCAGTTCGTACAGTTCCTTCGTTGCCGCTTCGGCTTCCGATGCCGGGAGGTCACGCAGGATTTCCTGAGCCAGTACGCCGACGTACAGGCCGTGGATGCTTTCGTCGCGAAGAATCAAGTCGATGATCTCGCCGCTGCTCGTCATTTTGCCTTGTCCGGCCAGGTACAGGGGGTAGAAGAAGCCGCTGTAGAACAGGTAGCTTTCCAGCATAACCGAAGCGCCCATTGCCAGGTAGAGGTCTTTCGGCGTCTCGATACTTTGGTAATACTTCGAGATGATCGACGCTTTTTTCTGGAGCAGCGGATTTTCTTCGACCCAACGGAACACCTTGTCGATCTCTTCGGTGGACGCGAGCGTCGTGAAGATGCTGCTGTACGATTTGGCGTGGATTTGCTCCATCATGCCCATGAACGCCAGTACGGCTTTGCGTTGCAGGTTCTCGACGTGCTCCATGATTTGCGGCATGCCGACTCCGCCTTGTACCGTATCGAGCAGCGTGAGGCCGCCGAGGACCTGCATGTACGCTTCTTGCTCGTCCGGCGTCAGCGTGATCCAGGACATTTTGTCGTCGGACAGCGGAATCTCGTCGTCCGTCCAGAATTGCATAATATTTTGGTTCCAGAACATCAGGGTGAAGTCGTCGGCAGGACGGTTCCAGTTCACGGCTTTGATCATGTTCAGTCATCCCTTTCTCTCGTGGAGTCTATGTGTGAATCGAATGTATATAAAAAGTTAATTTGGTTATTGTTGGTCGGCGTAACCGCGAATAATGACCGCTAACGTCGAAAAGGCAGAAACGTAAGCGGCGCACAAGTTACTTATTATGAGCGATAAAAGCGCAAAAGTAAAGCGGGGCGTTTTGGCTGAGTCCGTCGATTCGGATCATAAAAGGCGCCCCGCAGGTTCTGGTCAATGTTCAGGTGAAAAAGGTCTGGCGTTGTCTATCCGAATGAAGCAAGTATCGAGCCTTAGGTCTGAAAATCAAGATCAGATCGCGCAGCTGATGCACTCTTCCACGCTGAGGTGGTTGGTGCGCGTGTAGTAGAGAGCTTTCAAGCCTTTGCGTGCCGCGTACAGGTAGTAACGTGCCAGTTCACGCGTCGTTACGTTACTGTTGACGTGCAGGATCGCCGAGATGCCTTGGTCGATATGCTCTTGAATAACCGAGATCATGTCGATGACTTTGAACTGGTCCATCTGGTAAGCGGACTTGTAGTAGAAGAAGTTATCCTGCGCCAAATAAGGCATCGGGAAATAGGTCGTCGAGTTGGCGTACGTACGTGTCTCGATCGCGTCCACGATCGGCATTACGCTCGATGTCGAGTTTTGGATATACGAGATGCTTTGCGTCGGCGCGATCGCCAGACGGTAGGCATGGTACAGACCGTTCGCTTGAACAAGCGTACGCAGGTGAGCCCAATCGGCAGTCGTCGGGATGTGCATGTCGCCGAACAGCGCTTTGACTTTGTCGGTGCGCGGGCTGTAATCGGTCTGTACGTACTTGTCGAAGTATGTACCTTTTGCATATTCGGATTGCTCGAAGCCTGCGAACGTTTCGCTCCGGTCGCGTGCGATTTCCATGCTTTTTTCGATCGAGTAGAAGTTCATCATCATGAAGAACGTGCGTGCGAAGTCGATCGCTTCGTCGCTTTCGTACGCGATTTTGTTTTTGGCCAGGTAGCCGTGCAGGTTCATGGCGCCGAGACCGACGGAGTGCATTTCGCGGTTCGCTTTTGCCACGCCCGGAGCGTTCTGCACCTCGGTCATGTCGCTGACGGCGGTAAGGCCGAGCATCGCTTCGTGTACCGACTCGCGCAGTTTGCCAAGGCCCATTACGTTCGCGATATTCAGGGAAGCCAGGTTGCAGCTGATATCGCGGCGGATATCGTTGGCTTGGCCGTAATCGTTGATCGTCGATGTTTCTTGCAATTGGTAGATCTCGGTGCACAGGTTGGACATTTTGACCATACCCAGGTCTTTCAGGGCGTGGTTGTTGTTGGCGTTGCTTTTGTTCATGATGTACGGGTAGCCGGATTCCAGCTGAACCATCGCGATCTTGACCAGCATGTCGCGTGCGCTCATGACGGTCTTTTTCTTGATCTTGTCGTTCGCCAGCAGTTCGTCGTACATTTCGTCGATATCCAGATCGTCGAGGTGCTTCCCGTATTCTTTGTACACGGAGTAAGGTCCGAATACGACCAGCGGTTGGTTTTCTTCCGCCAGTTTGTAGAAACGGTTAGGTATGATCAGGCCGATCGACAACGTTTTGAGGCGCGATTTTTCGTCGGCATTGATTTTTTTGCTGTCCAGGAATTCAAGTACGTCCCAGCCGAAAATGTTGTAGTACGCGGCGCCGGAGCCTTTGCGTTGGCCCATTTGGTCGGCGTAGGAGAACGCGTCTTCCATCAGCTTCAGTACCGGCATAACGCCTTTGGCCGCGCCTTCGACGCCTTTGATCGGCTCGCCGCGTCCGCGCAGTTTCGACAGGTTGACGGCTACGCCGCCGCCGATCTTCGACAACTGCATGCAGGTCGACAATACATAGTTGATCGAGTTGAGCGCGTCGTCCATTTCAAGCAGGAAGCAGGAAACCAGTTCGCCGCGGCGGCTTTTGCCTGCGTTCAGGAAGGTTGGCGTCGCAGGCTGCACGCGCTGCTCCATGATCGCCGTTACGAGCGATTTCGCCGTTTCCACATTGCCGCCGCCCAGATGCAAAGCCACGATCGCCGAACGGTCCGCGTATTGCTCCAGGTATTGGGCTTTGTCGTTGCTTCGCATTGCATAGTCCGTATAGAACTTCGAAGCCGCCATGTACGAAGCGAACTCGAATGGCACATTATGCGAAGTTTCGAATACCGATACGACTTCCTCGCGGGTGTAGTTTTCATACACGTTCTCGTAGTAGTCGTTCTCGATCATGTAATCCACTTGGGAACCGAAGTCCGGGAAAGTCAGGCTGCGCTGCGCGACTTCTTCCATAAATGCGACTACCGCTTCTTTATCTTTATCCAAACGGAAAAATCCGTCGGCGTTTCTGAGCATCAGTTGGTTGTTCAATTCAATATGCCGCAAGGGTGTTCAGCTCCTCTTTGAAATGTAGAATGTCTTTGTTTGTTCCGGAAAGTTCGAATTTGCAGAGGACAGGCACGCCGTAGGTTTGGGAAATGGTGTCCGCGCTTTTGGCAAAACTATGCCCCCAGTTGCGGTTGCCGCTGGCGGATACGCCGCGCAGCTGCTGGCCGTTTTGCTGGAGGAACAGTTTGACTTTGTCGGGTACTTGACCGAAGCCCGTCGTATAGGTAACAAGGATGAAAGGCTCGTCCAGTTTCATCGTCTCGTCGATTTGAACCGCGGGAAGGTCCAATTTATCGATAAATCTCCGTACGTTTCCTGTTCTGGAATCGTAAGCGATCACCATGTCATTCACGCTCCTTGATTGCCCGGTTAAATCTATATCTAGGTTTATCCGGGTCAGTGTTACTCATTTTATAACCAGATATGGGGTTTGTCAAAGCACAAATTTTAGAAAATAAAAGAGAGGGAAATGGGAGAAAAGGCGTAAACGGGAGCAATCAAGGGGAAAAAGGCGCTTTTCTAACAGAACTTTGCCCAAACCGGGATTGACGCTGGAAAAAGGTAAGAGACTTTTGAGGGAATGGCGCAACGGTGCGGAATGCAGGATTGTCTTTGCCGCAAAGGAAGCATCCAGTCGACAAGAAGTGCAAATTAATTTTTTTGTACGAAGTGATAAAAAGTTAGTTATGCGGGAAAAGGGTGGGGATAAGCCGTGGAGAAAAGGTGGAAAAGCGAAGAAACCGGACGGTGGATAATGGGGACGGCGGGGATAACCGTGCGATCCGAATTGTGGATGGCGTGGATAATGGGGATAGGTGGCGATGGCGGGAGATGGGGTTCGGCGGATAAGCGCGGGGGCGCTGCGGGAGAAATTCGGTAACGACGCTGTCTCGCTCATAAAGCCTGCGGCTTTACGAGTTCAAAGGCGTCTTGAGCTGAATTTCTCCCTCCGCTTGGCGTTTTCGCCGAAAAGGCTCCCGGCATCTTGAGGAGAGGGAATAGAAGAGAAGGGACAAGACATAAGGAGATGGAAGAGAAGAGGAAAGAAATGATAAGGAGACGGGAAAAAAAGAAAGGATGGGGCAGGGGCGAAAAAAAGGAATGGCAAAAAAGGAAGGGAACCGGATAACGGGAACCTTCCTTTCGCGGGCAAATCGGGTATAGGGGTGGACTTCATGTTTTTGCGACCGATTTGTTTAGGC
The DNA here is from genome assembly GCF_037722395.1 of Saccharibacillus sacchari. Classification (GTDB taxonomy): domain Bacteria; phylum Bacillota; class Bacilli; order Paenibacillales; family Paenibacillaceae; genus Saccharibacillus; species Saccharibacillus sacchari_A. The sequence goes on from NZ_JBBKAR010000056.1 coordinate 69,576, forward strand.
TTGAGGCCCGATTTTTTTGATCATGCGTTGGTATTGATGGCCGCTCAGGTCGAGCCAGCCGTCGGGAGAGTAGCCCAGGCGTTCGTAGAGGGCTCTGGCTTTGGTGTTTTCGCTTTCGACGAGGAGCATGGCTTGGGATTGGCCGAGGTCGGCTGCCCGTTGTTCGAAAGCTTCGATTAGACGCGTCCCCAGGCCTGCGCCGCGGTAAGCACCGCTTACGGCTACGGAGTCCAGGTAGTATTCGCCCGGGTTCGTCTCGGGAACCAAACCGTCTGTGGGCAGGCCGCGTTCTTGTAGACGAAGGATCAAGGGAAGGTCCAGCGCAGCCGCTTGTTCGCCGGGGTAACTCAGGACGAACCCCGCAATGCCGCCGTTCTGATCTTCGCAGACCAGGGCGTTATCGTAGCCCAGCCGGCAGCCGGGCAGTTGGAATAGCTCCTCCAGTACCTCCAGCGTATCGGGAAGATCGGTCGTTCCCGCGATGGTATGGGCGATATCGCCTATGGCTTCGTACATCAACAAGGAAACGGCTCTTGCATCGTTCGGTACGGCCGGACGTACGGTAAAAGTATCAGTCATTTTAAAAACTCCTTTTTACAAATCGACATAGGTGAAGAAGACGCTCAACCGTTCCATCAATCGGGATCGTGGTTCGGGTCCGCGGCTTGACGCTTTTTCTCTTCGACATGCGTTGGATGACCCAGATAGAAGCGGCGGATCGGCTTTACTTCGTCATCAAGTTCATAGACCAGCGGAACGCCTGTCGGGATATTCAGATCCAGCAGCTCATGTTCCTCTAGGTCTTCCAGGAACTTGATCAAAGCACGAATCGTGTTGCCGTGTGCGGCAATCAAGATATGGTGGCCGTCCTGGATCAGCGGCACGATCTTCTCATCCCAGAACTCGCCAACCCGATCGATGGTATCCTGCAAGCTCTCGCCAGCGGGGAGCTGCTCCACAGGCACATCCGCATAACGCGGATCAAAGCTAGGCAGTCGCTTGTCATCCTGTTCAAGCAAAGGCGGCCGTACCGAAAGGCTTCGCCGCCACAGATGCACTTGATCTTCGCCGTACTTTTCCGCCGTCTCCGGTTTGCTGAGTCCTTGAAGCGCGCCATAATGCCGTTCGTTCAATTTCCATGACTTTTCTTCGGGAATCCACAGGAGCTCCAGCTCGTCCAAGGCGTGATGCAGAGTCTTGATCGAACGCTGAAGCACTGAGGCAAACGCGATATCGAACGTGTAGTCCGACTCCCGTAAAATGCGTCCGGCGTCTTTCGCTTCCTCGATCCCTTGCTCAGTCAGGTTAACGTCCGTCCAGCCGGTAAAAAGGTTCTTTTGATTCCATTCGCTTTGTCCGTGTCTAATCATTACGATCCGATACATATCCGCATCTCCTTTTGGCAAAAAGTCGTCTACCGCAAAAATCCCTCTTGCCCGGCCGAAGCCAAGCAAAGAGGGAAAAGAAAAGCCGATCAATGCCGTGATTATTTGGCTTCTTTGATGTCGGTGATCGTCAGCACTTTCGTCTCGGAATCAAAATCTTCTTCCGTATACGTGAACGTGACTTGAGCGTTTTCCGAAATTTGTCCCAGCTGTGTTTGCGCTTCTTCGGACAACTGATACATGACGGCCTCGCCGTTCACTTCGATCTCCGCACTATGGGCGTCGGCAAGACCGACGTACGATCCTTCGCCGCTTTGCTCGTCCGCCGCAGGCGTTGTCGCAGGAGCGGTTTCGGTAGTTCCGCTATTAGTCGAACTTGTCGAATCGGTAGCGGAATCGTCGGGCTTCGTTTCGGCAGGAGTGCTATCGGTTTCCGGGGTGTCCGTTTCTGCGTTATCCGCAGGAGCCGGATCGCCCGTCGTTGCGTCAAGATCGGTCTCTTCTTGAGCTTCTCCAATTGCCGAATCGGTCGGAGATTCCGTGCTGTTTTCTTCGTCGATGTCCACTTCGTCGGTTGGATGCGTATCGTTGTCGTTTCTGGACTGGTCATTCACTTCGGTATCCGACTGGGAACCCGAGGATGGCGACGGCGAGGCCGCTTGATCGTTGCCGCATGCGGCCAATACGCCGGTTAGCATCAGGGTCAGGGCCAACACGGATAAAGATTTCATTTTGTTCATACAGTCAAACACCTCCAAATGGTTATACGCGTGAGCTTCTCAAAAGTTACACAGTAGGCGCACCTTAGAAACAGCGGGCGTTTCGAAAACTTCCTACTTTGTATTGTTACCCAAAATCGAACCTATATGCAAATGTAGCGTTTTACCAAAAAGCAAAAAAGATTTTATTTTCTGCTTCTCTTTTCGAAACATGACTTAATCTGGTTTTCAAAAATAAATAAATAAAAAACCACAATTAAATGTGACTTTTATTATTTAGTGAAAATAATCACGAGTGATAGTGTGGGCATGTAGAGTATGAATTTCTGCTGATTTAACCAAAAAGAGCGGACGAGAAAGGAAGATGAATGTGACTACGCATGTCTATTATGTTCCTCCTGTTAACCTGATGGGCCGAGGCTGTCTGAATGAGGCCGGACCGTATATTCAACAACTTGGCGGCCGTAAGGCTTTGGTCGTGACCGACGGGTTCCTGCTTCAAAGCGGTATCGTGGACCGGGTGCTGGATGTTTTGAAAAAAGAAGGCTTTGAATCCGTGATTTACAGCGACGTCCGTCCGAACCCGACTTGTAAAAACGTTCATGACGGCGTGGCACTGCTGCAAAAGGAAGGCTGTGACCTCATCGTCTCGGTCGGCGGCGGATCGCCACAGGATGCAGCCAAAGCGATCGGCATTATCGCAGCGAACGGCGGTCGTATTACCGAATATGAAGGCGTGCACAAATCCAAAACCAAATCCATGCCGATCGTAGCGGTGAATACTACAGCAGGCACGTCGAGCGAAGTCACGATCAACTATGTCATCACCGATGAAGATCGCAAGGTGAAGATGGTCATGGTTGATAAAAACTCGCTGGCTTCCGTTTCGATTAACGACCCCGAACTGATGACCGGCAAGCCAGCCGACCTGACGGCCGCTACAGGCATGGATGCGCTGACGCATGCGGTTGAAGCCCTGGTCACACCCGGCGCGTATCCGGTTACGGATGCGACAGCGCTGGCTACCGTTCGTTTGATCTTCGATTATCTCCCGCGTGCCGTGAAAGACGGCAACGATATCGAAGCCCGTGAGCAGATGGTGTATGCGATCTTCCTCGGCGGCCTTGCCTTCAACAACGCCGGCTTGGGCTACGTGCATGCGATGGCGCATCAGCTCGGCGGCGTCTACGACTTGCCTCACGGCGTGTGCAACGCCATGCTGCTGCCATTTGTCGAAGCGGAAAATGCGAAACACGTTCCAGAGAAATTCCGTGCGATCGCCCGAGCAATCGGCCTGGACGATTCGGAGAAAAGCGATACGGAATGCGCACGCTATGTCGTGGACAAAATCTCCGAGCTGTCCCGCGAAGTCGGCATTCCGTCCAAACTGTCCGAACTCGGCGTCGACGACCCCGATCTCGATCTGCTGGCGGACAACGCGATGAAAGATGCCTGTGCTCCCGGCAATCCGTTCCAACCGACGAAAGAAGAAGTCGTGAAGATGTTCGAGCATATTTTATAAGTAGGCGTATTGCTGTTATTAATAGAAGGAAAAAGTTGACGTTGCGAGTAAGAAAGCCGCCGAACACTCCGTAAAGGAACTGTTCGCGGCTTTTTTGCATCACGATAGAAGAAAAATAAAATGAAGAAAAAACCAGTAGTCTATCTCAAAAAAATACAGTATGATTTTCTCAATTCATATAAAAAAACCAATGTACGATTTTTGATAAACTTCATTAATTTTTATCATAATAGGAGGGGGAAATGGAAGAAAAATCAATAATGAACAAAGAAACCGAAGAAAATAATGAAAATACGGAGAAACAAGATCGAAGAGATCGGGCGATTCAAGTCGGCTGCGTCACATTAGCTTTGATCGCTTTGATTATTATGCTGATTCCTATTTTTCCTTTCATCATTCTGCTTATCGGAAGCGGAGGATACACCGGACCTTAAATCATAAGTCCGAGAATTATACAAGAAAGAAGGAACCCCCACCCATGAAACTCAAACTCTGGACCTTCGCCCTGTTGCTCGTCGTAGGCGTATCCGCGGCGATTCTTGCCAAACCGGCTGTGTTGCGGGCGCTGGGCATCGGGGACAATGGCGGCCGGATCTCCAACACGGCGCTCGCGGACATGACGGAACGGGAAACGAATCAGAAGTACGGCGGAACATTCACGGTGCATGCTTTAAACGAAACGCAGGTCGGCGCGAGGTTCGAATCCGTGCTTTCGGAGCAAACGGAAACGGACGGCGAACCCGACTTCTTTTTCCACGCCGCCGCGTTCAAGGTTGCCGATTACTTCCGGATTCAAGACGATTACGAGCTGCAAAAGTTGGTTCGGCCGATCGTGGAAGACGTGATGGGCAGCGACGCGGAACTGATCTACGATCTTACATACGCTTCGCCGGATTTATTTTCGCATATAGACGTGATCGACATGGATTGGAATAAACTGCTGCAAAATCGCGAACGCGAGCAGATCCAGGTGAATTTGTCGTTTTACGCGTCTTTTGTCCCGAAATACGATCTGGCGGACAAGCTGCGCGAATTGGAAAAAAGATTGAAGCAAGAGCATTTGCGCGTCGCTGGTCTTCGGATGTATCGGGTGGACCCAAAAGATCTGAATCACCGGTTGCTGACGATGGATCGCGACGGTCTGGGAAAAGTCATTCGGGAAGTGTCCGAGCTTGCTACCGACGGCGAAAACAACAAGTGGAATTTGAAAAGCGGGCCGTTTGTCGGCTTCGATTGATTCCGCCTTCGCATTCTGCGCCCCGATTGGGTACAATGAATAGAAGTGTTCATTACCCGAGCCGCATCGAAAGGAGTTTTTCATCATGACCGAAGAACAAAATCCGCAACAACAACAGCAGGTGCGCGAGGCTGCGGATCTGGCTGCGCATTTTGACGTAACGGTAGAGCAGGCGAGAGAGCTTCCGTTTGCGGAAGGACAGACGTTGATCTGGGCCGAGGCGTTCAAGCTGGATAGCTGGTTGATCCTGATGCAGCCGAGCGATAATCCGCAGCAACCGGAGCCGTTTTTCGGCAACGTTGACGGGCAAGGATGGGCGTTCCTGTTTACCGATCCGATGCACGCCCAAGTGTTCGCGCGCAACAATCAGTTGATGACGCCGGGCGGGCAGGTGCTTATCGCCAAAATGCAGGTCGATCCGATGATCAATTGGTTGCAGGAGATCGAAAAGTCCGGGCTGTACGGCGTGCGGTTCAACGAAGGCGAGCAAGGCTGGTTTTCGCCGATCTCGAACTTGCGCGAAATGCAGGAGTACGTTGAGCAAAAATAGAGTAATCGAGCAGAAAAAGCAGCAAAAAAGACGCGTACAGGGAAGTTTCCCCTTGCGCGTCTTTTCATGCCGGGTTGACGTTTCTTCTTTTTAAAAAGCCAAGGTTTCGCCGTCAGCCGGTATGCGTACCCGATCTTGAAGTCCTTGCCGTTTCATCTCGTTGGCCAGCGTGTCCCGCGACGTCCGGCAATGGTTGATCGCTTCCAAATGCACGGCGACGACGGCGGTATCCGCGTTGTGGCGGCAGACCGAAACAACGTCCTCCGGCGTCATGATGATCGGATCGCCTTCGCCGAACTGCGCGCCGCCCGCATTGACCACCGTTACGTCCGGTCGGTGCGCGTCCAGCGCTTGCACGACGTCGTCGCACCAGATCGTATCGCCCGCGATATATAGCGTCGGTTCGTTCTCGGCGCGGAACGCGAAGCCGGATACTTGCCCCATCTTTTGCCCGATCTCGCCCACGCCGTGTTGACCGGATGTCCGAGTGACGGTAACGCCTTTATAAATCAGCGTTTTTTCGATTTCGGTCACATCGGAGAAGCCGAATGACGCGATACGTTCGCGGTCGCCCGGTTGCGCCAGAATCGGAAGCTGCGAACCGCCGCGTCCCGCAAGCAACGTTTTGGCCGCCGGTTCGTCCCAATGGTCCGGATGTAGATGGGTGAGCAGCAGGATATCCGGCGAGGAGAGGCTTACAGCCGGAATCGGAAGCGGGACAAGCGGATTGGAACGGGAATCAGGAACTTGCGGAATAGCCGGATTGGAGCCTTGATCGGCAAAAAAAGGATCGACGAGCCAGTGCAGGCCGCCGTATTCCAGCCATAACGTAGCATTGCGGATCAATGTGATTTTCATGTTCGAACCTCCTGATAAGAGCCTGTCTCGCGACCTCGCAATAGGCGGGGAGCGGCAGGCCGTGATATACTTTTCATTATAAAGATGCCTGGGTTGCGCGGATATGCTCTGGTGAAACGATCCGGGGCTTTTGGTTTTCGGCGTGAAAATAAGTATGCAGAAAAGGAAGGAAGCGACATGGTCAACAGCGAACGTCCGCAGACAGAGCGTGAACGCAGGCTGCAAGAACGCAAAGAAGCGAGCGCGCGGCATAGCGACAGATTGATGAGCGAAAAGCAGGCTCTAGCCGGCGCGGACGCATCGTTTGACGAGACGGATCTGCGCATCTTGGATTTGCTGCTCGAAGATTCGACGCGCACGCACAAAGAAATCGGGGAAGAAGTCCATATGACCGGGCAAGCGGTCGGCGCGAGAGTCAGGCGCATGCGCGAGAACGGCGTGATCGAAGGGTATACGCTGCGCTGGAATCCGGCGAAAGTCGGGCTGGCGATCGAAGCGTACGTGACCGTTTTTTTGGACGCCGGAACGATCCATGCCGCATTTCTCGCGTTCGCTCAAAGCGATGATCGCGTCGTGCGGATCGACCGGACGAACGGCGAAGGCTGTTACTTGCTGCTGACGCGGACCCGAACGATGGAAGAACTGAACGGATTTTTGCAGGATATGTTGAAGTACGGGAATTACCGGGTGAATCTGTCGATGGGAAAGTTAAAAGGTTGAGAGGCATTAAGAGGCAACACAAAAACACAGGCGGTTCGGATCGGGTCCGTTCGCCTGTGTTTTTTTATTGCGGGATGACGCCCGGCGTTCCGGTCTGCGGAAGATCGAAAGACCATTCGCCGTCGCGATACAGATGCTGGACTTCGGTGCGTTTGAGCGTCAGTTTTTTCGGAAGCTTGTCCAAACCCTTGATGACAAAGGTCTGGTCGCCGTCCAGTTTCGGATCGTCTTCTCGTATAGCTCCTTGAAATTCGACAGGATACTCGTTACCCGCATCGTCAACCGCCAACCAATCGTCGCTCGGAAAAAATGGGTTGTTGTACGTTCCGTTGAACGTAATGACGCCGATCGACGGAATATCGGTCGCTTCGCTTGCGTCTGCGAGAAGATCGGGTTGGATCGTTATTCCGGTCAGATTGAAGACGTCGCCGGAATCTTGGAATACCGCAGGATTTTGAGCAGAAAGCGTCAACGGATCAAAGGTAACGAAAGCGTCGCTTTTTTCCCGGATCGTATAACCTTCCAAAACGAAGCGCAGCTTTTCTTTATCGTAAGGCAGATTGCTGAAACGGTAAAACCAGCGATTAATGCCGGTCCAACGATCAAAAACAGGAGAAGCAAAATCATAAGAGCCGTAGTTCCAAGGCAATTCTTCGCCATCCGTTTGTTCGATTCGATACAGGATTTCGTGCTTGCTTTGTATGCCTTCCGCTCCCCGTTTTTGGGCTTCGGGCGTCAATGAAGTTTCGAATTCGAGCGCGCCGCCGCTGGGTGTCCGAAGCGTTCCGAGCATATTGATCTTTAGTCCCGAAGGAGTTTCGTAAGATTCGTTGATTCTTGTTGCTATTGAAGCTTTCGCGGCTTTGGACAAATCGACATCCACTTGCAGTGTCCAAAGTCCATCAACCGATTTCCGGGTAGAAGAATTCAAAACGCCGCCGGGGGAGATTTGAAGCTCTTTGGCTTGAATCAGAAAAGATAAGTGATTACCGACGGCAGCACGTTGGAATCTGAATTCGATCTGATCAAGGTCCGAGGTTGGGGCAAGCATGCTGGAGTACGTAATCTCTCCTTGGCTATCCCAGATACGAAATTGCTTACCTGATCCTTCACTCAACTGACCCGCAACCGGATTCCCATGCTTATCCCAGACCGACAGCCCCACAACCAGCCGAGTAGAATCCGCGATCAACTCCTCAATTTTTACCGTATACCCGCTGGCTTCGTCCGTGGCAAAAACGTCGGAGCTGGTCAAAAATCCGGCGTTCCTCGCTTCGGTCATCCCCTTATCGGCGATCGAACCTTTAGCGAAAAGCGAGCGTACATGTTCGGCAATCGTAGGCTGTGTACACAATAAAACACTCCCGGCAAGAAAAAGGACAACGGCCGATGCCGCCCATAATCGTTTTCGCTGTCTACGTTTTTTATAAAGGCTACGTTCAGAAGAACAGCCCAAATCTATTGGTGTTGTCAGCGTGACTGCCTGATTCTCCGTATCTTTACCCGTGGCCCCCATATCTGACGGTTCAAGTTCCGACACCGAATCCATCTCCACCCCGTCCAATTCCGCCATAAACCGCTCCGTAAAACCCTCCGGCAGCTTTTCTTGCGAAAATAGCGAGGTCCATTGGGCGTCTTCGCGGGCGTTATGCTCCCTGCCAGCCTGTCCGCTTCCGTTCCCTTCCGAACTTCCTTTATCGTGCGGAACTTTTGCCGTTGTCGAGTGCGATCGGAAATTCATGGCGCATGCCCTCCTTCGCTTTGATCTTGCTGCGCAAGCCGCGTTTGGCCCGATACAGGGCGTTGTTTACCTGGCTGACGTTCATGTCCATAAGCTCCGCGATCTCTTCGTGACTCAATTGACTCACATAACGCAGCGCCATGGCCAAACGATAATGCTCCGGCAGCGTATCGAGCAATTTATTCAATTCTTCGCGCAGTTCTGTCCGTAGCAGGGTTTCTTCCGGCGTATCCGTTTTCGGTGCGGCAGTTTCCAGGATCGGTTCATGCGGGATCGCGACTTTGCGCCGCCCGCGATCGCGAAATAAATTCAGGGCGATCGTATGCAGCCAAGCGGAAAAGCTTTGTCCGGGCCGCTGCGAGTCCAGTTTGCGGTAAGCTTTGAACAGCGTTTCCTGCGTCAAATCCTGGGCATCCGCTTCCGTCAGTCCCATTTTGCGAAACAATCCGTACAATTTATTTTTATACCGATCCACGATGCCCGCGTAAGCCTGTTTGTCGCCCGCGAGTACGGCATCCACGATGGTCCGGTCATCCGGCAGTTCCACTCCGTCTCCCCCTCTGTGATGATTTACTGTTAAGACGCATCGCGCTTCGAAGTTCTCTCACCTGCAATCCGAATTTTTTTACCGCCCCGATTTGGGGTATCATAATAGAGAATAGAGAGGAGCGAACATCATGCCAAGCGCGCTGGAACAGATCCGCAATTATATGGAAAAGGAAGAGGAAGAAGCCCGCAGAATCGATCTTCCGGCGTGGTTGAATATTTTGGCTTCCGCCGAAGAATATATCGTCAACTACGAACGGATCGGCTCGATCGGCGAGCTGGAGCAGTTGAATCCGGCGTTGGCTTACGTGGAGCGCAGCCTGGATCTTTTGCAAGGGGAGCGCATGTCGTTTTGGATGAAAGAGCTGCTGGAAGAAGTGCTGGCCTGGAGCGAGACGGCAAAAGGCGGCACAAGGCTGGACCGGATCGGCTGGCAGCGGCAAGGAATCAACGTGTTCGTACATAATGAAGGATCGGCGGATTTGTATCTGCAAAAATCGACGGACAGCGACGGGGATCGTCGCCGTTTGACTGCGCTGTTGATCCGTACGCACGGTCTGCTCGGTCAATATTTGCGGGGCGAAGTGCCTTTTGCCGCGAATATGCCGTTGCACGGCCCGGTAGACGAAGGACTGTTGACCGAGACCGAACTGGCCCGGCTGCTGATGGCGCTCAACCGCTGCATTATCGGGGCGGTGTCGGAAGAGTTATGGGAAGACGTCGCCGCCGATCTCGAAACGTGCGTGCTGCACGTCTCGCTCGGTACGGTGCCGGAAGGCGACGGATTGCAGCGACGGTTGCGGCGCTTGCGCACGGAATCGATCCGGCGCGGCGAAGACTTCGACGGCGAGCTGGCGGAAGTGGATCGAGCGCTTCAAGCGTCCGGTCTCGAAAATGGGATCGAGCAGGCTTTTGCCCGTTTGAACGATAAAACGCTTTGGTACGTCGAGGCGGCGCTGAGCGAGTTTTCGCTGGAAGAGTTTGCGAAAATGATGCTGCTCGCTCTACGCGGCGCGGACGAAGGCGCTCAAGCCCGCCATATCAGCTTCGAACGCTTGATGCACGGTTTGTATTACGATTACAAAGGCGTCAAAAAGATCAATCTGTACAAAAAGCGCATCATCGAAAAATATTTGCGCGAGCTGGATTGGTCGGCGGTGCTGGAAGGTGGGCAGCATGCGGACAGCCCGCATCTGCATCACCGGGTGAGCCGGGAAAAAGGCAATACCGATACGTGCTTTTTCGGATTCGTATTTTCTCCGGCTGCCGAAAAGCTGATCGAATTCTGCGTGGAAGCCGAGAAATCGCCGCTGTACGAACGGGCCGTGTTGATGCTGATGGACCTGTTCGGCTTGCGCCGCGACGCGTACGACCGTTTCCACAATGAAGACGAATACTTGGAGACGATGAACAGCTCTGCGGACGACAAAAAGGTGCTGCTTTCGTACATCTCCGGTTCGCGCGTGCTCGATATCGGTCCGGGCGGCGGCGTGCTGCTCGATCTGATCGAACAAGAATTGCCGGACAAAGAAGCGATCGGCGTCGATATCAGCGAAAACGTGGTGGAAGCTTTGGAGCGGCGCAGACGGTTGGAACACCGGAACTGGAGCGTGCTCAAAGGCGACGCGCTGAACCTGACCGACACGATCAAGCCGGGCAGTATCGACACGGTAGTCTTTTCCTCCATTTTGCATGAGCTGTTTTCTTATATTCCGTTCAACGGGAAAAAGTTCAATCTGGAAACGGTTCGAGCCGCGCTGCAAAGCGCTTTTCAACTGATTCCTGTCGGCGGGCGTATCCTGATTCGGGACGGGATCATGACGGAACCTGCGGAGCAGACGCGAAGATTGACGTTCTCCGACCCGGTAGCTTTGGAGAAGCTTGAGCGTTACGCCGAAGATTTTGTGGGACGCGAGATCGCGTTCGAGCAGACCGGGCCAAGCGAAGTCCGTATGCCGGTCAACGACGCGATGGAATTCTTGTACACGTACACTTGGGGCGAGGAAGCGTACGTCCACGAGGTGCAGGAGCAGTTCGGGTACATGACGCCGTCGCAGTATGAAACGTGCATCGCGGAGTTGTTCGGAGAGCAGGCGAAGATCGTGGTCAGCCGTCACTTTTTACAGGAAGGCTATACGCTGGCGCTGCAAAACAAAGTGAAGGTGACGGACGACGCAGGCCAGGAGCTTCCGCTGCCGGACAGCACCTGTCTGATCGTAATCGAAAAGGTGTCGGAAAGCTGAGGCGTACAGAACGGGTGAGCGTAGCGGTTTCTTTTTAAACAAAAATCACAGAAGCCGGAACCTTGCCTTGCGCTGTGGCGTAACATGAAGAGAACGCGTTGAACGCATAAGAGCATGTAGAAGTTTGGAAAGTCTGCGCGAACCGCTCAAGCAAAACGGGAGTTCGTGATCTGTTTGAGGAGGTTGTTTCATGCCAAAATGGGCAAAACTGGTGCTGTATCTGCTGGTCGCGGCGGTACTGACCCGGCTGATTCCTTTTTCGTCGTTATTCCGCAATCTGAATACGATGATCCACGAGTTCGGTCACGCGGTTGTCGCACTGGCAACGTCGGGCCGCGTCTCGTCGATCGACCTGAACGCGAACCACAGCGGAGCCACCTATGTGATGACGTATTCGACCTGGAGTTCGGTTCTGGTGTCGCTGGCCGGATACGTGTCCGCTTCGTTATTTGCAGTCTTGCTGTTTTATGGCTATTACAAAAAGCAGCAGAAACAGGGCTTGATCCTGATGACGGCTGTTGCTTTGATTATGCTGATTCTGTACGTGCATGACGGCTTCGGCGTAGTCTGGCTGATCGGCTTTATCGCGCTGAACGCACTCATGTATTTCGTTTGGGAGCCGCTGCGGAATTTCTATTACATGCTGCTCTGCTTCCTGACGCTGGAGGAGTCGATTACAAGTTCCCTCTATCTGGCCTGGGTCTCGATTACTTCTCCGCGTTCGGCGGGCGATGCGGCGTTGTTGGCGCAAGACACGTTCGTACCCGCTATCGGCTGGTCGATTCTGTTCGTCGCTTTCTCGCTGTTGTGCGCCAACTGGTGCATCCGATTGTTCGCCAAAACGCATGAGGGACGTTCGAGTAATCGCAGCTCAAGCAGCGGTTCGCGACGTTCGAAGATGCGGGCTTAAGCGTTTGAACATCATACCCGGGCGCTCGGGGATAGCCGGTCGCCCGAAACATCGTATAGGGAGGTCATGCCGATATGGCGGATAAAAAAACTTGGAAAGACCGCGTGTCCGATTACGGCCGCGATAAGCTCGGAATCGGCGTGAATGCCAAAGATCCGGCAGAAGCCGAAGTCGTGGAGTCAGCAGGCGATCCGATCAACGAAGCGGAATTGAACGAACGCATCAAAGGTTATGGTGATCAATATTCGGAAAATTCGTTCTGGGAAAAAGTTAAAAAGTTCGGCAAAAAAGCAGGCGTCAAAGTCGTCTACGCCGCGTTGCTTCTGTTCTACACGCTCAAAGACGCGGACGTCCCGCCGTGGGCCAAATCGGTGATCATCGGCGCGTTAGCCTACTTTATCGCTCCGATCGACCTGATACCCGACTTCATTCCGGTAGTCGGATATACGGACGACTTCGGCACCTTGATCGCAGCCGTCGCCGTCGTTGCGAAGCTGATCAACGACGATACGCGCGGCAAAGCCCGCGCCAAGCTGGTGTCCTGGTTCGGCGAAAGCGCGACGCTCGATCTGGGCGAAGTGGAAGCGAAATTAGAAGAAAAAACACAGGATAAGTAAGGAGGAAGCTTATGGACAAGCAACCAAGTAATCCGGGCACGGAACGTTTGGTCAAGCTTATGACGGCAGCGGACTTCGTTTTTTTCCTGATCGGAGCCGCCGCTATTGGCGGAGGGGGAGACGCGGTTGAGAGGGCGCTGCGGGGTGAAGGGTCTTCGATCGCGTGTTGAAAATGGGTTTCCTCGGATTGTATAAAACAAGCTGGAGGCAGGAAACCCATTTTCAAAGGCGAACGCTACGCTTCTACGACTCCTTCACCCCTCCGCTTCCTTCAGCACGTGGAGGTAGGTTGTAAAAAGAAAAGAAAAATAAATCAAGAATAAATCAAGATAAAGCAAAGGCACAGTTAGAAAATCCGCTGTGCCTTTTTTCGTTCTTTACTATATTAAAATTAAAGAAGTGCCTGCACGGCGGGGAGCAGCGGAGGGAGAAATTCAGGTCAAAACGCCTTTGAGCGCGCTTTTTGCGCGAGACAGCGTTTTGACCGAATTTCTCCCGCAGCGTCACCCAAGCTCAAAGCCGTCCAGCCGCTTCCACGCCGAGCGCTATGGAGCCGACCAGTCCGGCGTTATCGCCCAAACCCGGAGGTACGACATAGCTGTCCAGATCATCCAGTACCGAAGAAGCCACGTAGCCGTTGAGATTTTTCGCTACTTTTTGCCGGATCAGGGGGAAGAGTTGGGTTTGGTGCATGACGCCGCCGCCGAGGATGATTTTTTTCGGCGATAGCAGCAGGATGGCTCCGGTGATCGCTTCGGCCAAATAATGCGCTTCGATGTCCCAAGCCGGATGGTCTTCGGGCAAGCGGTCGGCGCTTTGTCCCCAGCGTTTGGCGATTGCGGGGCCTGCGGCCATGCCTTCCAGGCAGTCGCCGTGGTACGGACATGCGCCTTCGAAGCTGTCGTCAGGATGACGCCGAACGAGGACGTGTCCGCCTTCCGGGTGGACGAGTCCGTGGATCAATCGGCCTCCGGCATACACGCCGACGCCGATTCCGGTGCCGACGGTGTAGTACAGGCAGCTATCCAGACCTTGAGCCGCGCCCCAGCGGGCTTCGCCGAAGGCGGCGGCATTGACGTCCGTATCGAATCCGGCCGGAACGTTCAATTCTTTTTTCAAATGCCCGAGCAGATCGTAGTTCGCCCAGCCCGGCTTGGGAGTCGTCGTCACATGGCCGTAGGTTGGGCTGTCGGTGTCCAGGTCGAGCGGACCGAACGAGCCGATGCCCAGTGCCTCGATGCCTTTATCTTTGAAGTAATCGGCGGCTTGTTGGGTCGTTTTTTCCGGTTCTTCCGTGGGAAAGCTGATCCGGTCCAAAATTTCTCCGTGCTCATTGCCGATTCCGCAAACAAACTTCGTTCCGCCTGCTTCGATAGCTCCGATGATCATCCGAATCGTCCTCTCCGTTTGTGGTTTCGTTATATCGTTCACGCGTCTTAAGCCTATGCTTCAGATCAAGTATAGCATGTCGAGAAGTTGCGTCTGTACCCGTTCGGCACGTTGTGATAGTTTAAAAGAGAATGTTGAAAGCGTTATCTCGAAAGGGGAATTCAAGAATGAACAGGAATGACAGTCACGCAGCCGTCACAACCGAATTGAACGGAAGCTGGAGGATCAAGGATTTCGCGCCGGGAGCTACGCCTTCGCAGGAGAATGCGGCACCAGGCTTGGACGACCGGTACTGGATGACGGGGCAGGTGCCGGGGGATGTACATCACGCATTGACGGAGCGGCGCGTCATCGATCCTCCGTATTTTGGGCATAATGATCTGAAAAGCCGCTGGATCGAAGAAAGGGAATGGTGGTATCGGCGCGGCTTCGAATACAGCGGCGCGTTGACGAAAGACAAAGCCGAGCGGTTCGAGCTGACGTTCGACGGTTTGGACACCTTTGCGACGATCTTTGTCAACGGACACGAGATCGGCCGGGTTGGCAATATGCTGATGGCGCATACGTTCGATGTGACACGTGTGATCCGTTCGGGCTGGAATATGGTTGCTGTCCGCTTCGATCCGCTGCTTCCGCATCAGAAGGACAAAGAACGCTTCGATTGGTCTTCGTATACGAAGGAACGCCCGTGGCTGCGCAAAGCCGCGATGAACTTCGGATGGGACTGGGGGCCG
The DNA here is from genome assembly GCF_037722395.1 of Saccharibacillus sacchari. GTDB lineage: Bacteria > Bacillota > Bacilli > Paenibacillales > Paenibacillaceae > Saccharibacillus > Saccharibacillus sacchari_A. The sequence goes on from NZ_JBBKAR010000056.1 coordinate 84,747, forward strand.
CGTCTGGTCACGGTCGGGATCTGGGGCGGCGTGCGATTGAAGCGGCATATGCAGGCCAAGATCGAAAGCGTATTCGCTGAAACGGTGTCGATCACCGAGCGGGAAGCAAAGCTGCAATTTTCCGCGGAAATCGAGACGTACCGCGGCATGCCGGACGTTCCCCTTGTGTTGAAAATAAGGCTGGAGGACGCGGCAGGAAAGGTCGTATACAAATCCGAGTTGACGGAAAAAGGGGTGTCCGACCTACGTTCCGCGAACGGATCGGCTCAAGCGACTCTTTACGAAAACCAATCGACCGACCGTTTGCCAGGTGGTGATATGTCTTCCAAGATTTCGCCACAGACAGGTTCTTCGCCTTTCTCGGTGACTCGATCCGAGACATTTGTCGGCGCGCCGAGCGTACGCAGCGCCCGGTCTGCGCATTTCCGTCCGGCCAGCCGCCGCCAAGCATCGTTCTCGGCATCCGTCGTGTTGTCCGATCCCAAGCTATGGTGGACGCACGATCTGGGCGAGCCGCATCGCTATACGCTGACGGTGGAGCTGTATGCGGCAGACGAGCCGATCGATACGGTGACACAGGCAGTCGGGGTGCGCACGATCGAACTGCGGACCGAAGACGAACAGGGCCGCGCGGCGTTTCGCTTTTTCCTCAACAATCAACCGGGTTACGCCCGGGGCGCTAACTGGATTCCGGCGGACAATATGATCGGGGCGATTCCGGATTCACGCTACCGGGAGCTGGTATCGCTGTCGGCCGAATCCGGGATGAACATGCTGCGGATCTGGGGGGGCGGCATTTATGAAAAGGAAATCTTTTACGAAGAATGCGACCGTCAAGGGGTGTTGGTGTGGCAGGATTTCGCTTTCGCCAACGCGCTGTTCCCGGACTTTAATCAGGACTTTATGGACAATGTGCGCGCCGAGGTTGAATACAACGTGAAAAGGCTGCGTGGACGGGCTTCGCTTGCACTCTGGTGCGGCAACAACGAGATTGACTGGCTGTACGATATGAAAACGGCGGGCGGGGATATCAAAAGCGACTTTTACGGCGAGCTGATCTACCACGAGTTGATCCCGGAAGTGCTGGAGTTGCTCGACCCGAACCGCGCCTACTGGCCGTCATCGCCGTTCGGCGGCAATGACGCCAACGATCCGGAAGCCGGCGATCGGCATAACTGGCAGGTGTGGCATGGTTCCGTTTACCCGCGCAAGTTCGGCGAAGCGCCGATTTTGGATTACAGCATCCAAGGAGTCACGTTCCGAAATTACAAGCAGGACATGGCGCTGTTCAGCAGCGAATTCGGCATGCACGCTTCGGCCAACCGCTACACGCTGGAGAAAAACATGCCGGAAGGCGAATTCGTCTGGGGCAGCGAAGAGATGGCGTACCGCAACAAGGACACCAATCATCTCAAAGGCATTTTGCTGATGGAAGGTTATACGGGAATCCCGCGCGATATCGAGGAATACATGAATTTCTCGATGTTGACCCAGGCGGAAGGACTGCGTTACGGGGTCGAGCATTATCGGCGCAATCCGCGCAGCGGGGGCAGTCTGATCTGGCAGTTGAACGACAGTTGGCCGGGCACGAGCTGGGCGATGATCGACTACGAGCTGCTGCCGAAAGCGGCTTACTATTACGCGAAAAAGTTTTACCATCCGCTGCTGCTGTCGCTGGAGCACGAACCGGGCGAGCCGCTGAAAGTATGGGCGGTGAACGACGGGCCTGAAGCGATCGAAGTCGAAGCGGCGCTGGAAGTCTGGTCTTTTGACGGGAAAAAGGTCGGGGAGTACGTCTTCCGCTCGGACGGTGCGCTGCATGGGCCGAAATGGCTTGGAGAAGTCGGCGAAGCGGAAGCGTTAAACGGGAACGATGCGGCCGAGACGTTCATTCGACTGCGCTGGATCAGCGGGGGAGCGGCCGGGTTCGCACAGACCTATATGCTGCGCGACCATCGGGAGCTGAAGCTTGGAACGGCAGAGCTGGCGTGGGAAGTCGATATCACGGCTCCGCAGGAACAGCAGGCGGGAGAACGCGATATTCGGGCGGCTTGGCTGATGGACGAGCGGTTGGCAGAATCCGCGATCAAGCCGGGAAAAAAAGAAACCGGACAAGCAAAAGCTCAGTGCCAAGTCACCGTGCAAGCTTCCGCTTCGTTCGCGCGCATGGTGAAGCTGGAGCTGCCGCTCGGACGCGTTCGTTTCAGCGACAACTACTTTGATCTGTTGCCTGGCGAAAGTCGTACGATCGAGCTGTCCATGCTGGACGGATCGGAGCTGCCGATTGCGTTCGTGCTGGAGAATTTGCGGGTGAGCGCGATCAACGCGATGAAGATATCGGTTGCCGGGATCGAAAAGTAAAAGATTGAAAAAAGCGCTCCTGCTTAAGTGCGGGAGCGCTTCATTTGTTTTGGCTGTTTTGCATCTCGAATTGTTGCTGATACGCAGGAATCGCTTCCGAAGCGATTTTGGCGAAGCGTTATCGCCGCCAACTTTCGCCGCGTTCGTCGGGAGATTGCTCGATCGTTACGCCTTCCATATGCTTCCGTTCCATTTTACTGCGTTTTTTGCGGTTTTCTTTGGAATCGAGGACGATGCTGAGATCGTAACCGTCCGGGTACAGCGATTCGCGAGCGATATGCGGCTGGAGACGTTTGCGGGCGATCCGTACTTTTTTGCCCTGAATCTGTACGCCGATATGGCCCATGCCGTCTTCCTGCGCATAGATGATTCCCGTTTTGCCCAGGTAGGGAATCGAGACGCTGTCTCCGATACGGAAGGTTGCGGGTTTGGCAGACGTTGCTTCATGCTCCGAAGCTTCTTCGCCCGTTGTTCCTGCCGATAGGGTGGACGCTTGCGGCTCAGGTTCTGCACGCCGCAGCGAAGCGCCGGGCAGTAGGGAAAGATCGTCGCGCATGGCTTTGGCGGTCGAGACTTCCGGGAGGCCGAAAGCCGGCTTTGCATGATCCAAGTTTTGATCTGCCGCTTTTGTTGCTGCTTCCGTTTGCGGGGGAAGGGCGACTTCGGGTGACTGCGTGCGTCTTGTCAGTTCTTCTGCCCGCCGAGTCACGGCATCAGGGATCCCGAGCTTTTTGGCAATAGCGAACGCATAGCTGCGACCCGCTTCGCCAATCGTTAACCGATACAGCGGCTGCAACGTCTCGGCGTCGAACTCCATGCGGGCATTCTCGCAGCCGTTCGTCGCCGAAGCGAAGTTTTTGATTTCGGTAAAATGGGTCGTCACGACGACGCACGAATCGCGTCTGCGCAGCTCTTCCAGCACCGCGATCGACAAGCCGACACCTTCGCCCGGATCGGTGCCGGACGCCATCTCGTCGATCAGCACCAGCGTTTGGCGATCCGCCGTTTCCAGAATGGTTTTGACCCGGCGGATATGGGCGGAAAAGGTACTGAGCGCCTGCTGAATGCTTTGTCCGTCGCCGATATCGGCTTCGATGCCCGTGAATACGGCGATTTCGCCGCCGGTCTCGGCCGGGATCAACAGGCCGGATTGCGCCATTAGCGTGAGCAGACCGACCGTTTTGAGGGCCAATGTCTTGCCGCCCGTATTCGGTCCGGTGACAATCAGCATGCGAAAGCGTTCGCCCAGCTCGAAATTTAGAGGAACCATCTTCGACCCCATCAGCGGATGTCGCGCGCCGCGCAAGCGAATGATTCCCTGCACGTTCAGTTTGACGTTGACGGCATCCAGCGCCAAGGCGTAACGGGCTTTGGCAAACAGGAAGTCGTATTCGCCTACCAACTGCGCGTTGACGATAAGCTCGCTGCGGTACTCTTCGGCAATTCCGGTTAGCTCGCTGAGGATCTTCGTTTCTTCGCGTGCTTCCTCGGTTCGCAGCAGCTCCAATTCGTCGTGGAACTGCCGAATTTCTTCCGGTTCGATATAAACGGTCTGGCCGCTGGAGGATTCGTCCAATACCGAGCCTTTCACCATTTTGCGGTATTCTTTGCGTACCGGGATCGCGGAGCGGCCTCCGCGTTGCACGGCCAGGCTTTCCTGCAAAATCGAACGGTGCTTCGCCATCAGTTCGGCGAGCCGGCGCGCGCTGCGTTCTTCGACGGTTGCCATACGGCGGCGGACTTTGGATAATTCGCGACTGGCGGAATCGAGCACGCGGCTGTTGCGGATGCAGCGCTCGATGTCCGCTTGCAGCCGTTCCAGACGGTGCATGCCGGAAGCATAGGAGGCGGCGTTCGGCGCCCAGTCGGCTTTTGTCCGCATATAATCGATCAGCTGGGTACAACTGCGCAGAAATTGATGCAGGTGCGTGAAGTCTTGTTCCTGGAATACATAGCCGGAGCCGAGCAAGTCCAGGATCTGTTCCATTCCGGTCAGCGACGGCAGCGGAATGCTGGCTCCCCGGCGCAGTACGCTTGTGGCTTCGTCGGTCTCGTCCAGACGCCGCCGCAGCGTTCGGGCTTCAGTGGTTGGCTGGAGTTCGGCGATGTGTTTTTTGCCCAAATAAGAAACAGCGTAGACGGATAATTCGTGTTTGACGCGCTCGTATTCGAGGCGTTCCAGGGTGTGAGCCTGAATCGTTGAAAGGTTGTTCATGATTGGAATTGCTCCTTCGTGTTGGGATTGGAGTGCATACCGTTGAATCTGCAAACAGACATAGCCGGAAAATAAAAAAAGACGGAAGACAGGCCGATTCAGTCGGCTTTTCGAAATCAATGGTCCGATTCCGAAGAAGCTCCAATCAGCTTATCTTCCGTCTTCCGAGGTCTGGTTCCGGCACTCCCGTGCCTCCGAACCTATTCGTCTCGTTCAAGGATTCGTATACACTCCACAGCGTCCGCGCGGAGGAGTCGTTCTGCGCGCAAGGAAGGAAATAGGCTCAAACCGCTTATCCTTTCTTATACGCAGACACCAAAAGAGCCGCGCTTCAGCTACAGCGCGGCCCGAAAACTCGAAAGAGTATAAATACCCACCTCAAGTTTATGAAGAAATGATTCGCTGTTCTTAACTGAATTCCGGACAGCTTCAAACAGGTACCACGAAATAAAACCGCTTCAAGCGATTTTTCGATCGTTCCTGATCCAAGACTATCCTGTATGGAATTAATTAGTTAAGAACATACCCCGTCATCAAAATTTCCCCTTTGCACTCAAAGTTATGTTCATCATAAAGCGGAGAGGCTAGACGGTCAAGAAGTTTTATTCATCCTCGTCCGTATACACTTCGTCCCGGTAACCTTGATCCGTTTCCGAATCGATCAGATTCTTCTGAACGTCGTCTGGCAACGATGCAGGGAAAGAACCTTCGCGGAATAATCCGTTTTCCGGATCGGTATCGCGTTCGGTCACCAGATTATCCGGATGCACGGTCTCTCGATCGCCGTCGGTGATCAAAGGACGGGCGGGGTCTTCGGAATCGGCTGCCAGCTCCGCTCGTCCCTGTTCTCCGCCGGCTCCGTTGAGCAGGTCGGTTCCGTGAGGTTCGTCCTGAGCGGGAGCTGCCGGATCGACAGGACTGTCCGGGTGCAGATCGTCGGCGTCCGGCACGTCTTCCAACAGCGGAGAGTCCAGATGCGGATCTTCTTCCGTCCGGTTCGGATACGCTTCCGGATCGGTTATGGCTTGTTCAGTATCTACAGGCGCATTTTCTTGGACGGTATCGACATACTCCAGAGTTTCATCGGGAATGCCGCGCTCCTCGGAGTAGGGGGTATCGCGTTCCAGTTGAAAACGTTCGTGGGCGCGGTCGGATTCGTTTCTCGGATCGAAAGCCATGATGTCATCTCTCCTTCGTGTTCATCATATTCGTTGTATACATAGGCTTTACCCGAAAGACTGTTATTGTAACCGTTTATCTAGGGGGTGTCTGTGTTTTCGATACGGAGAGTCGACGTGCTTCTTTCCATGTTGAAAAGGGGAAGCCGAGCATCCGGCCGCGATCCGTCATGCTTTTGCGCCTTGTGGAGCCTGCTGCGCCATATGACCTGAAATCGTGCTTGTTTTCGCTACATCCCTCTGGGTTCGATTGGGAATTTCTATCGAATAGGAGTAAAATTAATAAGTTAGAAACAATGGGCGTTTGCGGCGTGGCGATTGGGCCGACGGAGGTATCGCGCGCATTCAAGCGAACGTCGACTTTGGCAAGGCGGCGGACCGCTCTTTTCAGACACGCCCTGGTATTTTGGCCCTTATAGACGTAACCCGTCTTTTGGGATAGGGCAGAGTACCGGATTATCGGGCGATATCCGGACAGGAGCGGGCGCCGTCTTGCATGCGAAAGGGCGTGCGGACGGATGGAATTTTCATGGAAAAAGAATTTGGTCGTGTTATGGGCCGGCGTATTTTTTTGTAGCATGGCCTATTCGATCTCGATCCCTTTTTTGCCGATTTTTATGCATGACGAGCTTGGCGTAGGGAATCAGTATTTATCGATCTGGGCAGGTGTGGCGTTCGGGATTACGTTTTTGTCGAGCGCGTTGATTTCTCCGTTCTGGGGATCTCTTGCGGACAAGTACGGGCGTAAGCCGATGTTGATTCGCTCAGGCTATAGTTTGGCAGCTTTGTATTTGATCAACTTTTTCGTGCAGGACCCGGTTCAGCTTGTGGCCCTGCGTCTTTTCCAGGGTCTGCTTGCGGGATTTATTCCGGCGGCGATTGCTTTGGTCGGGACGAACACGCCGGAGGAGAAGACCGGATATGCGCTCGGCATCATGGCGACAGCCAGTGCTTCCGGGAATATCATCGGACCGTTGATTGGCGGTGTGGTCAGCTTTACGTTGGGCAACCGGAACGCTTTTCTATTTTCGAGTGCGATCGTGCTGATTGCGGCACTGGTCGCGACGTTCCTGGTGCATGAAAAAGAATTCAAACGGCCGAAGGTCCGCTCCAGGGTCAAAGACGATTTGAAGCAGGCGGCAGGGATTCCGGTGTTTTTCGCTCTGCTCGGACTGGTCGCCATGAGCAACTTCTCGGTCATGATTTTGGAGCCGCTTATTACGATCTATGTGCAAGGCATGGATATTGCGTCCGACCGAATATCGTTGATATCGGGCGTCGTCTTTTCCGCGGTAGGCGTGGCGACCGTCATCATGGCGCCGCGTTGGGGCAGGATCGGCGGGAAGATCGGTTACGGCAAGGTGCTTATGATCGGCTTGATCGGGGGAGCGGTAGGTAATCTGCTGCAATTCTTCGTAACCGGGTATGTCGGCTTCGGCATTTTGCGCTTCATATACGGCCTGTTCTTCGCCGCGGTGTTCCCGGCGGTGAACGCCATGATCGTACAGGTGACCAAGCCTGAATTCCGGGGCCGGGCGTTCAGTCTGAACCAGTCGGCGACGCAGATCGGTACGATGGCGGGGCCGCTGATCGGCGGCGTGCTGGGCGCGGTGATTCCTATCCATTGGATATTCGTGATTAACGGTGCGGCGCTGCTGGCTTGTGCCTTTATTGCTCATTATAAGAAGATCGACCAGACCGCTCCGTTTCGAAAAACAAATATCGCGGACGGTCAATCAAAGTAAGCAGGCAACATACGCTTTGGTAAGCGGTTGACAAGACAGTCGCTTCGTCTTACCATTACCGAAGGCTGCGGTGTTTTCCGTTAATCCGGCGCAGCATGGACACACAAGCAGGCCGACAGGCTGGATTTGGACCAGCTCTGTCAACAGGCTTAAAATATAGACCCAGGAGGCGTTTGGAAGATGACGATACCTAAAGTTTTGACGATTGCCGGTTCCGATACAAGTGGGGGAGCAGGCATCCAGGCTGACCTGAAAACATTCCAGGAGCTGAACGTATACGGAATGACGGCGCTCACCTGCGTGGTTACGATGGACCCGCAGCTGTGGAGCCACAATGTAACGCCGATGTCGGCAGAGTTACTGGAGAGCCAATTGGACACCGTGCTGAACGGCATCGGCGTAACATCGGCCAAAACAGGCATGCTCAGCACCGTTGAGATCATCGACGCGGTTGCGCGCAAGATCGAAGAGCGCCCGTTGGAGCATTTCGTTGTCGATCCGGTTATGGTCTGCAAAGGCGAGAACGAAGTGTTGAACCCCGATACGGCGGAAGCCATTCTGGAAAAATTGGTTCCAAAAGCAACGGTCGTCACGCCAAACCTGTTCGAAGCTTCCCAGCTTGCGAAAACGGCGCCTATCCGTACAGTCGAGGATATGAAAAACGCAGCCGTGAAAATTCACGAGCTCGGCGCCAAGCATGTCGTGATCAAAGGCGGAGGCAAGCTGCTGCACGAGAAGGCTGTTGATCTGATCTACGACGGCCAAGACTTCGAGCTGTTGGAGTCCGATCGGATCGAGACGAACTATATTCACGGCGCGGGCTGCACGTTCTCGGCGGCGATTACGGCTGAGTTGGCAAAAGGGGCGGATGTGCGTACGGCAGTCAAACATGCAAAAGCATTCGTGACCGCAGCGATTCGTCACGGCTTCCCAATCAATTCCTTCGTGGGACCTACACTGCATGCGGCTCAACGGTTGTATCGCGATTAAGAACCGGTCTATCGACTGGCAACTTTAGAGTATCAACCGATAAAACGACAAAAAAGACGGATTTCCGAGGCAATGGCCAAGGAAATCCGTCTTTTTGCATACTGGGTCGTTTGAACGACTATTTTTACGTTTATTGGAACATCGGGAAGACATAACGGACCAGAAAATACAGGATGCCAAAAATGATGATGATATAGGCGGCGTATTTGATAAATGTTGAAGCGACCAGGCTCGAATCCGATTTTTTCTCGATTCTGCGTTCTTCGACATCCACGTCTCTATGCGAATTATTCATGTTGAATTCCTCCTCGATCCATCTTGGTTTCGCTTGGCTCCAGATTGGAGAGCGGTTAAGTTGATAATTTATACACAGGACTCCAGACCTTGAAACAAGGGCTTTTTACCCGTCGAAATAAATGAAGTATAGGGTCAGGCAGGGAAGCGAAGCGGGGGTGGCGAATGTGTAAGTGAGAAAGATTGGTGAATTGAAGGGATTGGAGATCAAGAGGGTATAAATCGAGAGATTAGAGATCGAGAGATCAAGAGATCAAGAGATCAAGAGATTAAGAGATCGAGAGATTAAGAGATCGAGAGATTAGAGATCAAGAGATTAGAGATCAAGAGATTATCAATCAAAAGAGTCGCTTATCGCGGGTTCAGTTCATCTTCTTGCCCGGAGGGGTTGAAGATGAACTGGACCGACAGGAGGGACTATGCGAACTTTAACCAAAATATTAGCTGTTTTAATCGGAGTATTGGTCATTCTATTTCTAGGCGTACAGGCTTATCCGCACGAAAAAAAAGAAGCCGAAGTTTCTGAAGTCGGGTCTTGGCAATTTTTATGGGACCCCGGCGGTTGGGACGAGCATTCGGATACGCCGCCTGAACGGGTTCTGCATTCGCTGGACTGGACGATGATGGACGAAGAATCGATGCCTCCTTCCCGTCCGATAGGCGCGGCCTGGGCTTGGGTACGGATCGATATTCCCCGGTTGGATTGGGCGATTCCCGCGGTATTGATCGAGAAAGCCTATGCGCGCAACGTGGTTGCCTACACCGAATACCGCGAGCTGTTCGATTCCCATCGGCAGGATCGGTATGCGATGAACGAACTGCTGCTGCCGCTTCGTGCGGAAGATGCCGGAAGTTCGATCTATATTCGTCTTCAGCTTACGGAAGAGCGGTCGGGTATCGTTCAACATATCGTATTCGGCAGTTTTTACGAGTTATTGACCGTATATCTTACCCATGACATGCTGGACATTATGCTCGGCGGCTCATTTGTGCTGATCGGGATCGTGATGCTGATATGCGCCTTGTTTTTGAATCGTAGCTATGTTGCGTCCTGGTTATCGCTGAGCTTTGTTATTTTGTCGATCGGCCTGCTTGTGGTATCGTATTCCCCGTTTTTGTTTACGCTTTATCCCGAATATGGTCGAATGCTTCAGCATTTGTTCGATATTGCACTGTTTACGCTTTTGCCTTCCTTCCTGTATTTTTTCCAACTGATTTTTGGAAAAGGGTACAAAAATTCAATTTTGTATCTAAGCCGTTTTCAATTGGGTTACTCTTTTTTGTGTTTGATCCTCGTTCTTGTGAACGTATGGACAAACGAGCGCTTTTTCTCGATCTATTATCTTCTGACCACGACCGTCCTCGGGGTGCTGATGATCGTGGAATTGCTGACGATGCTGGTCTGTTCGGTGGTTTACAGTTTGCAAAAGAACAAGGAGGCCTGGATTTTCAACGCGGGTTTGGCTGTTTTTGCGGGAGTCGGCGTGTTCGAGTTGTTCCGCTATTATGCGACGGAGGAGCAGTACGATCTGTATTGGTGGAAATGGGGGATGGTGGTTTTTGTCATTTCGCTGATCGTGGTGTTGGGCCGACGCTTTACCGAGACGCATAATCAGGTGCTCCAATACTCGAAAGAACTCGAAATGTTTAACAATGAACTGCAACACGCGGAAAAAATGGAGATTATCAGCGAGCTGGCGGCTTCGGTTGCTCATGAGGTGCGCAATCCGCTGCAAGTGACGCGTGGATTTTTACAGTTGCTTGGAGAACGTTCAGCCACGTCGGAGAAAGCGTATATCGATATGGCGCTGGATGAATTGGACCGGGCTTCAGGCATTATTACTGATTTTCTGACCTTTGCCAAACCGGGTGCGGAAAATGTGAAAATCTTATCGATCGCGGAAGAGTTCCGTCATATCGAAGGGGTATTGACGCCGCTGGCCAGCATTCATCATGGACAGATCGTTGTGGATATCGCGCCTGATCTTTATGTCAAAGGAAATTCATCGAAGTTCAAACAAGCGTTTATCAATATGATCAAAAACAGTATCGAGGCGCTTCAGGACGAAGGTCAGATTACGATTATGGCAGCCAAAGAAAACGGTGAGGTTGTTATCCGCATTCGCGATAACGGTACAGGTATGGGACCGGAAGAATTGAAGCGGCTCGGCGAACCGTACTTCTCCAATAAAACAAAGGGAACAGGCCTTGGGCTTATGGTCACATTCCGCATCATTGAGGCCATGCAAGGAACATTGAAATTCAGCAGTGAAAAAGGAGCGGGAACCGAAGCAACCATTCGTTTGCCGGAAGCCTCTGAGTAAGGGGTCCGAACGGAGGTCGCGGGGGTCCCGCTCCTTGCGCGTTTCGATCAATATGAGGGATGGATATCGCTTAGCCGCCTGTTCCCCACATGGCTGCCGGCTCGATTGTAATTCGCTCGGCTTTTGGAATAATCTCGGAAGGGTGCGGAGGGATGACCAGATAGAAGTCATTCGCCGATTCTTCAACCGCAGTCAGAGTAATAGAGTCAGGCAGTTCGATACCGAAAGCGTCACGCAGGGCGCTTTTCGGATCGGCCAGCAGACGGGCCCGGAAGTCGGGATCTTCCCATGCTTTTTGAATCACTTGGGTTTTGATCAAAGTTTCCGTTGTCAGGTTTGCCATTGAACATCATCCTTTCGCATGCGAATCCATGATTGTTGAACAGGAGGACAAGTGACGTTGGGTCCGTCTGAGGTCGATCGAAAATCCAAAGAATCGCAATCGAACTGAGAAGGTTTTATTTTTGTGGAAAATTATAACATGGTCAAAAGGGGATAGCAAGCGGAAAAGCAACGTTTTAACCAGATATGAAGAGAGGGGTTATCGGCCGAGGAGCCAATAGTTCAATCCGCCTAATGACAGCGTGTGTTTTTCTTTTTCGATGCTGGCTGCAATGCGCTCCAAATCGCCTGCCAGAGCAGCATGGAAACCGATCAGGCCGGGAAAATCCGTGCGGTAAGCTTCAAGTTCAAGTTGTCTGGCTGCCGAGAATTGTGCGTAGCGACCAAGCATGCCTTTTCCATACACGGCAGCTTCAATATCCGCAGAAGAGATTGGGTCTTCGATGGTGCTCGCGTACTCTTTGCGATATAGCGAGACAAGGCAGTTGTAAGAGCCGTCTTGTAGATCATCCGCATAGTCTGCCCAATCGTCGGCCATTTGGAGTGTAATCAACGTTTGGCGAACCGCATGGAGCGCACGGGCTTGCAAAGCTTGGTTAGTAGGGAATAAAGCTAGGGGACAGAGCAGCAGAGGAGCGGATCGGGCTGCAATATCTGGTGGGTGTTCGTAAAAGGGATCTGCATTTCGCTCGGAAGCAAGTCCTGCTGCCCATTCGGCTGTGCAAGAAACAAGAGCCTCGCGAAAATCATTTGCGGAGCGAAATATCGCGGCATATCGAACGGCCATCTCCGCGTTGAGCAACTGGGACAGGGCAATATGGTTGCGATCCAAGCCGGACTGCCGATCTATTCGCTCGTCCTGAAGGTGGAAATGCAGCATGCCGAAGATATTGGCTTCCGCAATCCCGCGGCAGTGTTCCAGCGTGGCCCCTGCCGACTCGCGCAGCCAGTAGGGGAGCAGGCAACAGATATAGTTGGTGGGGCCGTTTCCGAGTCCTGGATCGAATCGATCCAGGTAACGAATGCCGAGTTGGGCGAAGGGGGGTGGAAATCCTCCGATCGTCTCCCGGCAGGCTTCGAATGCGCGCTGCATTTCCCGCCTCGTTTCGACCGATAGTTGCATGGAATCTCTCCTTTAAAAACTTATCTAAAAACCTATCGCTTATCGCGGGTGTGTTTCATCTTCTTGCTCGGGGGATTGAAGATGAAACGAACCATAATCCGACAAGTTTTTCGTTCTGTTCTTAATATACCCTTAAAGCAGACATTGTCCCCGCAAAATTTGATAGGATCTCACCGAAGGCAAACCACAAAAATCTTTTGGTTGAAAAGCCGATAGTATAGTATGCTGGAAATCAAGAATCTCTACTCGAAATCTTGATTAAAGGAAGGAAGAACCGTACCTATGAATCCAAATCAATCATCCCAACTTTCCCCGCTCGTTGAATTGCTGGGGCTTGAGGGTCATATCGAAGGCGGATGGCACAAGGAACTGTGGAAATCGTCATTTACGATTCCGCAAAGCGTACTGCCGGAGGAATACACAGGGGACCGTTTTGCCGCAAGTTCAATCTATTTCCTGCTGCATCCGGGCGAAGCTTCGGAATGGCACGTCGTGCATTCCGACGAGTTGTGGCTCTGGCATACCGGGGGTCCGCTGGCTCTGACGCTGGGCGGCGACGGCGAAGAACCGGTCGAGGGCGAAAAGATTATCCTGGGTCCTGATACGGCTAACGGCCAGACTTTCCAGGGACTGGTTCCGGGCAAACATTGGCAGAAGGCGCGCCCGGTCGGCGATGAGCCGGTATTGGTTACGTGCATCGTGGCACCGGGTTTCCACTACGACGATTTTAAAATGATTGAACGCAAGTAGCATGAATTGGTATACGTTTGGCCAGATGTTGAACGCGATCAAACTCGGTCAGGTAGCGGAAACGGCCGACGGATACCGCCGAATCAGGCTGCTTCCGGAAGGCTTGGCCTGGATAACGGGGCCTTACGCGGACAGCCTTGTCAAAGTGGAAGGATATCTGCTGAGCGACCTCTGGACGATCCTCGAAGACGAGACATCCGAACGATTCGCGGAGCAAAGGGCGGATTGGGAACGCAAGCGTATGGAAATGCTGGAAAATCAGCTGTTCGAACAACGTGCGCGGCGGTTCGATCCGCCAAACATCGAAGAGTAAACTGAGCGAAGCGGAGGGCATGGGAGTGCCGAATAAAAGACGTTTCAATATTCGCGCGAAAATACTAGCGGGATATTTATTTATTTTGGTCTGTCTGGGGTTGTCGCTGCTGGCGATTTCGTCCCAGGTTCGCAGTTTGCAGGAAGCCAATGCGTTTATCAGCGATCATGATATCGCGGTGCACGACGAGGTTAGCGCGCTGCAAAAAAACGTGCTCGATATGGAAACGGGTCAGCGCGGATACCTGCTTACGGGCGACCGCGAGTATCTGGAGCCTTATACGAGCGGTCGCACGCAATGGGAAACCTCGTACAGCCGATTGTACGAGTTGATCGGCGACAACGCGTCCCAGCAGCAAAGCCTGGGCTTGATCCGCTCCAATATACAGAGCTGGATCGCGGAGATGGGCGATCGCACGATCGAACTCAAAACCGAAGGCAAAGACGCCGAAGTGTTGGCTTATTACACGGGCGATGCGGGCAAGCGCGAGATGGATCAGCTTCGCGTCGAATTCGACGCGTTCCGCGATACGGAGCAGCGGCTGACCGACGAGAGGGTCGCCGAACTGAAAGCGAACAGCGACCGGATGATCTATGCGATGATCGCGCTGTGGGCGCTGGTAGGCCTCGTCTCGATCGTGGCCGCGCTGACGGTAGCCGGCAATATTTCCAAAACGATATCCCGCGTGACGGACGCGATCCGCTCGATCACCGCCGGCGGCGACCTGCGCCAACGCATCGACGTCCATTCCCAAGATGAAGTCGGGGAACTGGGCGAATCGACCAATCTGCTGCTCGCCAAGATTCAAGCGGAAGACCAGCACAAAGAACGCCTGATCCATCTGGCGGAATTGCTTCAGCAGCATGCGTCTTCGTCGAGCACGCAGTTGGCGGAAGCATTTATGTCGAAAGTATCCGAAACGACCGGGATTCCAGTCGGTGTTTTCTACTCCGCCGACGCTTCTCGCGGCACGCTTGTGAAAAAAGCGGCGGTCGCCGAAGACGCGGAACACGCGATACGGACGGAAGCGGTCGAGATCCAGTTCGGCGAAGGCTTGATCGGGCGCTGCGCGCGCGAAGGGCGTACGCTGCATATGAAAGAAGTGCCGGCCGATTACGTCAAAATCTCTTCGGCGCTCGGCGCTTCCAATTCGGCGGAAGTGCTGCTTGTGCCGGCGCTTTACGCGGGCGAGGTAAAAGCGGTAATCGAATGGGCTTCGGCCAAGCCGTTCGAACCGGACGAGATCGAGCGCTTGGAGCGCAAAGCCGAGTTGCTGGGCAGCACGCTGCAATCCGTCGAATCCAGGCAGGAGATCGAACGCCTTTACCGCGAAGCCCAGGCTTTGAACGAAGAACTTCAGGTGCAATCGGAAGAGCTTCAAGTCCAGGCCGAAGAACTTCAGGTGCAGGCGCAGGAAGTGATGACGCAGCGCGACGAACTGGAGAGCATCAACGAACAATTGAGCGATCAGAAGCACGCGGCCGAAATCGCCGTGGAAGAAACCGAAAAATTCGCCCAGGAGCTGCAAATCAGTTCCAAATACAAATCGGAGTTTTTGGCGAATATGTCGCACGAGCTGCGTACACCGCTGAACAGCATGTTGATCTTGTCGCAGATCCTCTCCGAAAACGAAGGAAAATCGTTGACGGCGAAAGAACAGGAATACGCCTCCAGCATCAATGCTTCGGGCAAAGATCTGCTTAGCCTGATCAACGATATTTTGGACCTGTCCAAAGTCGAAGCCGGAAAAATGGATCTGGATCTCGGTCTGGTCGATCTGGGCGGCGTCGCTTCCGATATGAACCGATTTTTCGGCGAATTGGCAGTTCGTAAAAAGTTGAAGTTCCGGATCGAAATCGAAGAAAACGTGCCGGGCCTGATTTTCACCGACGAACTGCGATTGCAGCAGATTTTGCGCAATCTGCTATCGAACGCGTTCAAATTCACGGAGCGCGGCGAAGTCATTCTGCGAATCGGCCGGGTTCCCGGCAAGCGCATGAATCCGGAAGGTACCGCCTACGATCAGTTGGCATTCAGCGTTAGCGATACGGGTATCGGCATTACCGAAGAAAATCGACAATTGATCTTCCAGGCTTTCCAACAGGCCGACGGCACGATCGCGCGCCGCTACGGCGGTACAGGATTGGGCTTGTCGATCTCGACGCAACTCGCCGAACTGTTGGGCGGAGAAATTACGCTCGACAGCCAATACGGATTGGGCAGCACGTTTTGCCTGTACGTTCCTTGCGTCAAAGACGACGGAGAAATGGCCGATCTGTTCAAGCCGTTCAACAATCTGGAGTCTTGGGCAAGAACGCCGTTCAAACCGAAAGACATTTTGGATTTGGAAGCGGACCAATCTGGCGAAAACGACAGCAATTCGATCTGGGATGCGAAACCTGTGTTTTTTGCGGAACCGCATCATTCGATTCATATCGTGCCTGATTCCGAAGGCGGCGTCTGCGATCCCGATCCGTCGAATCTATCGTTGTTCCCGCCTTCGTCACACGAAACAGCAATTACGTTCGACGGCATGCGCATGATGATCGTCGATGACGATATCCGCAATGTCTATGCGTTGACCAGCATGCTGGAAAAGCACAACGTGGAAATCACTGTCGCGCAGACAGGATTGGATGCGTTGGACAAACTGCGCGAAGAAGGTCCGTTCGAGATGATTTTCATGGATATCATGATGCCGGAACTTGACGGTCTGGAAACCATGCGGCGGATTCGGCAGGTAAAAGAGCTCGCGCATATCCCGATTCTGGCGCTCACCGCAAAAGCGATGAAGGAAGACCGGGAGAAATGCCTGAACGCCGGCGCTTCCGATTATTTGACCAAGCCGCTCGATATGGATTTGGTTGTGGAACGAATGAGAATGCTGCTCGACGTATCAGGCCGAATCGCTGATTAGGTCTGTTCGATCCGTATGACATTCGCAAAGCCGAATGAACGTCGCGAAACAAGTGATCGGTAACGAATACCGGCTATAGTCAAAAGCCTCTGCAACCGAAATTTCGGTCGCAGAGGCTTTTTTTGTGAATGATATTATGTGCTCCGCACTTCAACTGCATGATCCGGCTTAGCCGGGAAGCTGCTGCCGCCCTGACTGTCTGGCGTGTCGATACAGCTCCGCATAATGACCGCCGCGCGCCAGAAGTTGGGCATGCGTGCCTTGCTCCGTCAATTCGCCGTCCTGCATCACGAGAATGCGGTCGGCGTGCATGATCGTCGACAGACGGTGAGCAATCACGATCGTGGTCCGGCCCTGTGCAACGGAAGAAAGGGCTTGCTGGACCAATTTCTCTGTTTCCGAATCGAGGTTGGCGGTCGCTTCGTCGAGAATCAGAATCTTGGGCTGGAAAGCGACGATACGCGCGAAAGAGATCAACTGCCGCTCTCCGGCCGACAATCCGCTTCCTCGTTCGGATAAATGCGTATCGTAGCCGTTTTGCAAACGAAGAATCATCGGATGCGCGCCTACAAAACGACAAGCCTCGATCACTTGCTCACGCGTGATATCGTCACGGAACAGGCGGACATTGTCGATGATCGAGCCGGCGAACAGATAAGGATCTTGTTGAATCAAGCCTACGGCCGCATGCAGATCGTGTTGCGTCACATTGCGAATATTGGTGCCATCAATTTCTACGGAACCGGTATCCACATCGTAAAAACGGTTCAACAGGCTGATCAGCGTGCTTTTGCCTGCTCCCGTCGTTCCGACGACGCCGATCATCTCGCCGGGCTTGATCCGTAGATTAAGATTTTTCAGCACCGGACGGTCCGGGCGATAACCGAATGTCACATTGCTGAAATTCACTTCGCCGCGCAAAGAAGAGGCGTGAAGCCGGATCTGTTCCTTTTCGCTGGGCTCGCGTACATCCGGCTTCGTTTCCAATACGCGTTGAATCCGTTCAACAGCGACCGTCGTCGATTGGAACGTATTCCACTGCATCGTGATCTGGTTAATCGGCTGGAAAAATTGACGGATATAGCTGACAAAAGCGTACAGCACGCCGACCTCCATATTTTGCCCAAGCACTGCGCGTCCGCCCAGCCAGACCATCAGCACGAGCGCGGCGTTGCCGAGAATATCGAAAGTACGGTTAAACCATACATTGGAACGCATCTGGCGCAGATTGGCGTTCCAGTAATTGCGGTTCTGCTCCGTGAAGCGTCCGAATTGTTCTTCTTCCTGCCGGAAAGATTGAATCAATCCCATGCCGGACAGATTTTCCGCGGTAAAAGCGATCAGGCGGGACAAACGGCTGCGCGCCTGCTGATACGTATTGCGCAAATAGGAACGGAATAAGGCGGCAACGATAAAAATGACCGGAAGGATCAGCATCGAGAAGGCCGCCAGCTGCGGGTCGAGGCTGAACATCAGCACAATGATGAGTACCAGCATCATACCGTCGCGCACCAGACTGAGCAGCACCTGGGTGAAAAATTGGCTGATCGTTTCCGTATCGTTTGAGACATTGGTCACGAGACTGCCGCTATGCGTCCGATCGAAAAACGACATCGACATTTTCGAAATATGCCCGAACAGGTCTTTGCGAATCCGGGCGATAATGCTTTGTCCCGCGTATTGCAGCAGATTATTTTGTAAATAGGTAAACAAAAAGCTGATAACGGCAATGCCCAAGTAGATCAGGCCTAGTCTTAGCAGCGAACCTCCGCCTTCTCCTTTGGCGAGATGGTCGTCGATCGCGATCTGGACGATCAGCGGCTGAAGCAGCTCGGCCGAGATGCCTAGCAGCGCACAGACGGTGACGCCTAGAAAAGCCATGCGATGCGGTTTGGCATAACCCAGCAACAGCTTTAACGTGGAGGAAGTCGACGGTTTGTGTTCCTGCGAAGGACTTGCTGCGGACTCGGCGGCTTGCCCTTTATTCAAGTTCGTCATGTTGAAGCCCCTCTTCCTGAAGCCGATGCATCATCGCGTACGCGCCTTCGCGCCGCAGCAGCTCCTCATGTGTTCCGCGCTGCACGATCTGTCCTTCGCTCAACACGACGATCTCGTCCGCGTGTTTGACCGCGCTGATCCGATGCGAGATGATGAGTGTCGTTTTGTTGTGGCGCTCTTGAACCAGATTATCAAGAATACCGGTCTCGGTGACGGCGTCCACGGCGCTCATGCTATCGTCAAGGATCAGAACCTGTGCTTTTTTGGTTAAACCCCGGGCGAGGCTGGTTCGTTGACGCTGCCCGCCGGAGAGCGTCACGCCGCGTTCGCCGAGCCGGGTCTCGAAGCCTTCCGGGAAACGCGAAATATTGTCGTAGATCATTGCGCGCTTGGCGCCTGTTTCGACCTTTTCCATCGGAGCTTCCCGGTCGCTAAACGCGATGTTGTCGCGAATGGTCGTACTGAACAGAAAGCCGTCCTGCGGGACGTAAGCCAGACGGCTGCGTAAGCTTTCGAGCGACAGATCGCGAATATCCGTGCACCCGAAAAACAGCGAGCCGCGCGGCGGTTCGTAGATGCGCAGCAGCAGCTTGACCAGCGTGGTCTTGCCGCTTCCGGTCCGACCGACGATTCCGATCGTTTTTCCGGGCGCGATCGCGAGATTAATATCTTTCAGCGCGGGTTCGCGACTGCCGGGATAAGAGAAAGTCAGGTGATCAAAACGAATCTCTTTCGGTTTATCCAGGGTGCGGGCATTTTCTTCGTCCTGCACGTCAGGCTCTTCATTCATCAGGCGATTGACCCGTTCAAGCGAAGCGCCGGAACGCTGCATCATATTGATCACGTTACCGATCTGTTGCAGCGGTCCCACGATAATGCGCATATACAGGGTTAGCGAAACGAAGCTGCCGAGCGTAATCGCTCCGCTAAGCGTTTGCGCGCCGCCGATCAGCAGTGCCAGCACCAACGATAGAGCGCCGAGAAACGGGATAGCCGCCTGAAACAGCGAAGACAGCCGGACGAGGAACAGTTGGGCGCTACGGATCAGGTCTACTTTTTCGCCAAACCGACGGCCTGCGATTTCTTCGGTACCGAATGTCTTCGTCACGCGAATCCCGCCGAATTGTTCTTCTGCCGACTCCGTCATTCCAGCCAGCGATTCCTGCACATGCATCGAACGCTCGCGTACTTTCGGGCCGATGCGGACAACGATTAACGGAATAAACACAAGCGGGCTGATGCAGATCAGGATCAGCGACAGCGGAATGTCTCCGATGACCATCATGACGATACAAGAAAGCAGCAGCACAACGGCATTGGTCGTCTGGGTCACGCCGTTCGAGATCGATTCGCGTACAAATTGCACGTCGTTGGTCACATAACTGAGCAGCTTGCCCGTACCTTGTTTGGAAAAAAAGTGTTCGCTGAGCGTGGCGAATTTGCTGAACAGCTTCTGGCGTACTTCGAATTCGAAGCGTCGGCCAAGTCGCATCACCTGATATTGACCCAGTCCGAACAGCACGCCATACGAAAGGCCGATCCCGAGCAGCAGCAGGGCGAACTGTGTCACGGAATCGTAATTGAGCGTTCCTGCCTGAAGATCATCAGTGAAGCGTCCCAAAACGAGGGGAAGTGCGGATTGGACAACGTTGGCGACGACGATCAGCAGCACGGCCATCATGTACCCGGGGATATGCGCCGTAACATAATCCTTGAGTAGTTCTTTGCCTTTCAAGTCCACTTCAACTCTCTTTCGAACCGCCCGGCGGCCGCCGAGACTTGGGCGAAGTTGGCCACTCGGGTCGGAAATGGGGTGAAAACATCAGTGAACACGGGGAACTCCGAAAATGCGCAGGACACGAAAAGGCAGAGCGAAGGCGCACAATTACGCGTCTTCGCCTTGCCTCTTTTTCGAAACGTGCTAAGCCTATCGGTTCATGTTCACGATCACGGAAAAGCAATGTACTATTTCATCATATACATATTACCCTTCGCTTGAAAAGACAAACGCATAAAGGCGAGGGGAGCGAGTCTTGTTCGGAGGAAGGCGGCGCTGCGGAGAAGGCAAGTTTGTAAGATCAGATGTAATGCAAGCCATAAGGATTCGGGAGAGGAATGGGTTCGAACCAACTTGGGATATCGCCGAGGCGTGGGTAGTGGGGATCGAATAGCGTTCCGTACCATTCGGCCCGGCTTAATTCGCGATTACTGCTTGTGGCGAATACGCGTCCGTCGGGATCGACGCGCAGTGCTTCTTCCCAAGGCAGAGGCCAAAGATCGTAAGCCTGTTCCAGCAGAAGGCGAACATCGGTTACGAATAGGGTGCCGCTGTTGCGGACGGATTGAAGTTCAGCCCCTTTTTGTTCAAGCAGCTTTTCCAAGTCTTGATCCTGCCACGGAATATCGACGTGCAGTTCCTCCAACGGACAGAAGTCGAGCAAGGCATGGATCAGATAGGCGGTATGTTGAGCTTCTCCGCCGTAGGAGATAACTGTTGCAGGATTGCCTTTTTCAGGTGAAGTCTTTGGTGAAGGAACGGCAGAACCGCTTAGAAGCGAACTTTGCACATCGCGAGGGACTCCCACTATCGCATAGGCGATCAGTCCATGTTCGTTTTCTGCAATAACCGTAAGCTGTGCCAACCCCAATACATTGCTGTAGGCGGCTGCGCCCAGTAATTCACCTACGCCTGCGGCACTTTCTTCGAAACGGGTGCTGCCCGATTGGTGAAGGCTGTGCAAACTCAACAAATCTTGCGGTTCGGCCAGACGGAGCCGTATGGACGATTGCATATGAGAGGACGAGGAGGAGGAAGAAGCGGCAGTCGGGCGATGGAGTAAGGCTTTTGTAACGCGTCCGAAATAAGCACTTCCTGCTCGGGTATACAGCGAACGATCGCCGGAAATAAACAGTAGCGGCGCTTCTGCTTTTTGCGTGTGGGCGATACAAAGATTCAGCAATTCGCCAGCGAGTCCGGCACCCCGATACTCAGGCGAAGTAAAAACCGAACCGATTGAAAAGGCGCGAAGCGAAGAGGCTCCGCCTATCCGCAGCGTTGAAGGCGAAAGTCCCATAAACGCGGCAAGATTCCCTTTTTCAGCAAATGCCCCATACGATTGAACAATACCTGGTGCGAAAAGACGCGGGAACATGTCGCCCATCGTCGGTTGACTATTCGGGCGAAATACGGAATTGGAAAGCCGTGCAGCATCAGCAAGCTCATGAGCTTCAAGCAGGCGAAAAGTAGTCATCCATCAAGGCTCCTTTGGTCAGTCAATATCTGCCGCGAATATAACAGAAAGCGCTTTGATTTGCAAAGTTACGCGAAGGATCGAGGGAAGCGGGCAAGTGGGCGAGCAGGAAATCAGGCAAGCGGACCGGCACGTAAACCGTATGGGAAAAACAACTACGAATATACAGGTATTTGATCGCTTTTCGCTCATTTTGAGCAAATAACGACTTATATCCAGTTATTTCTCTTTGCTGTGCGTATTTAGCGAACAAAAAGATGAAATAAATGGAGATATGCAGGTATTTTTTTCGGCGGCAAGAAGGAAGGGGAGTATAAATGGAAATACGCCGTTATTTTGAATGATGTTCGAATGTGGGTAGTCAGCTTCCGTTGTCGGTAGAATTGTTCTGTCAACGAAAGCTCTTATTAAGGCCGCTGAGTGGATTTTTGCAAAATCTTTGACTATGATAAAAAGAGATGTTTTTCGAATAAGGTTTATCTTTTCATATGTACATAACCAACTGGGGGCAAAAAAGAAATGGATAGATTTACGCAGAAACTGGAACAATACGCGGAGCTGGTCGTAAAGGTAGGGGTTAACATTCAGAAGGGGCAAGTGCTTCATCTGCAATCTCCGATCGAAGCGTCAGAGTTTACGCGGCTGATCGTCAAAAAGGCATACGAAGCGGGAGCGAAGTATGTCGAGATCGAATGGGAGGACGAAGCAGCGACCCGTTTGCGTTACGAGTATGCCTCGGAAGAGACGTTCGACTACTACCCGACATTCAAAGCCGAAGCGTTGGAAAAGCTGGCAGCCGAAGGCGGGGCGGTCATGCATATCAAAGTGCCGGACCCTGAACTGTATCGCGGCATCGACTCTTCCCGCGTGGCGCGGGCAACCAAAGCAGCGGCGGCGGCGCGTAAAGGCTACCAGCAATTCGTCCGTACGAATCAACTGTCCTGGTGTCTGATCAAAGCCCCGACGCGCGCCTGGGCGAACAAAGTCTTTTCCGATCTGCCGGAGAACGAACGCGTGGACGCGATGTGGGACACCATTTTCCAAATGAATCGGGTCGGCGAAGGCGATGCGGTCGAGAATTGGCAGAATCATATTCAGACGCTGAAAGACATGCAGGCCAAGCTGAACGAAAAAAATTACAAAAGCCTGCATTATCGCGCGCCGGGCACGGACCTCAAAGTCGAATTGGCACCGGATCATCTATGGCTCGGCGGCGGCGATACCAACCGGTCGGGCGTATACTTCGTAGCCAATATGCCGACCGAAGAAGTGTACACGATGCCGAATCGCACAGGCGTTAACGGAACGGTTACGTCCACCATGCCGCTTAACCTGAACGGGCGTCTGGTCGAAAAGCTGTCGCTGACCTTCAAAGACGGTCGCGTAGTCGAGTTCGACGCCGAATCCGGCCGCGAACATCTGGAATCGTTGCTCGATACCGACGAAGGCGCGAAGTATCTGGGCGAAGTAGCGCTGGTGCCGTACGACTCGCCGATCTCCAACTTGAACCGCGTCTTTTACAATACCGGAATCGATGAGAACGCGTCCTGCCACTTCGCGCTCGGCAGCTGCTACCCGGTCAATATGAAGGGCGGAGCGGATCTGACGCAAAACGAACTGCTGGCACGCGGCGGCAATTCGAGCTTGACCCACGTGGACTTTATGGTCGGCTCGAATCAGATGGACATCGACGGGGAATTGCAGGACGGGACGGTTGAGCCTGTGTTCCGCGCCGGACAATGGACGATTTAAATTTTAATTTTGCAAAATCTCTTAATTAAAAATTCATCAATCTCGCGAAATAATATGATACATTAAACGAAGGAGGAATGGGCATGGAGGAGCAGTATCAGCGCCAACTTGAGGAGCAAAAGCGGCTGTTCAAACAGCTCGGCATCAAGCTCGACGCTTTGCAAATTCATGAGAAGGACTTTCCCGTCAAAATGCGCGGGTATACGAAAGAGGACGTCGATGCGTTCCTTGACGACGTCATTCTCGATTACGAGCGGTTTTATCAGGTGATCTCCGACTTGTTGGACAAGTACAATGCGCTTCAGCGCCGCCAAGGCTACGATCTGGAGAAGAAAGATGCCGAGATCGCGAGACTTGCGGAAAAAGCGAAAGTGCAGGACTATCTGGTCGACCGTCGCATCGTGGATGAAGCGGTACAGGACATGGAACGCGCGCTTCAAGCGGCCAAACGCCGGATGCGTCCGGGTGCGGGCGATTCGTACAACGACTCTTACTGAAGCGGCGAGCGTAACCTTTTGCAAGTATATCCGATCAGCGTGGACGGACCCTTTCCCGAAACCGAGAGGAGAATGCACATATGGAACGAATCGAAAGCTTGGAACAATATAATCAACAAATCGGTGGCGACGGCCTGACCGTCATCAAGTTTGACACCAACTGGTGCCCGGACTGCAAAAACCTGGACCGTTTCATCGGCGGAATTATCGAAAACAACCAGGACAAAGAGTTCTTCGCGATGGACGCGGAAAAATTCCAGGACATCGCCGAATCGAACGAAGTCCGCGGCATCCCGAGCCTGCTCGTGTTCAAAAACGGCGAAAAAATCGCCCACCTGCACAGCAAATTCGCCAAGACTCCAACTCAAGTATCCGAATATTTGGAGTCGATCGGGAAGTAAATCCGCGGGTTAGTCGATTTCGCATTCTGCTCAAATTGTTTGACTTTAATGAAGCTCACTTCGATGATGAAGTGAGCTTCATTTTTCTTAGCAAAAAGGACGGCTTTCATCCGCCCAATAAGAGGTGTGCCAAAAATCTGTTCCTTGAAGAAGCGAACTTAGCGGAGGGAGAAATTCAGTGAAAGACAGGTTTTCGAAGAAAACCTGCGGTAACATAGGTGTAATTGTTGGCCTTTGAACTTGGGAATGTTCCTTATAAAAATTTAATTCGAATTCCCAAGTGAAACAGCGAATAGAACTGAATTTCTCCCGCAGCGTCTCTTCTACTCCATCGAACAGGATTTCTCGCACCCATACCTTTGGGGCGGCCCCCAGCCGTCCTTTTTGCCATGAAAAATTTATTGTGCGAAAATGGAACCTATTTCGATCCCCGCTTGTTCTTAGCGTCGAGTGATCACTACACAGAGGGGCAAAGGAAGTGAGAAACGTTGGACGACAAAGAACTTTTTGAAAATTATAAAGAGGCGGTCTACCATTACTGCCTGTACATGCTTCGCAGTCGCGCGGACGCGGAGGATGTATGCCAGGAGGTATTCGTCAAAGCGCTGCTGGCGGACCGGAGCGGCATCGACTACCTCAAAGCCTGGCTGATGAAGATCGCGGCGAACGAATGCCATACGCTGCTGCGACGCAGAACGAACGGCGAGATGAAGGAAAAGCGGGCGTTTTGGCTGGGCATGCCGCTGCGTTCCCCGCAATCGGTAGAGCAGGCTTACGAAAAGATTGAGATGTCGGGCGAGTTCGAGGAACTGCTGAGTCGGCTCAAGCCGAAACTGCGCGAGGCGCTGCTGCTGTATTATATGGCGGATCTGTCGACGCTGGAAACGGCGGACGCGCTGGGCGTACCGATCGGAACGGCCAAATCGAGAATCAGCCGAGGGCTGAGAGCGTTAAAAAAAGCGACGGAAAAAGAATCGGCGATGCCGGAAAAGGAGCGTGACGGTCGTGCTTCGAGCTACTGAAAACGAAACGGAAAAAAAGCTGCGCGGACTGAAAAAGGAAAATCCGAACTATGACGCGATGTGGAGCCGGGTACGGTTGGAGGCGGACAAGCGGGCATCGGGCTGGCAGGAACAGGCGGCTGCGCCGATACGCAAACCGTCCGCGAAAAAAAGATGGCTGATGCCGGTGACTTGCGCGGCGCTTGCGGCCGTGATCGCGCTGGGAGCGGCGGCTTCGCAAGGCTACTTCGAAACCCTGATCCCGGACGCGAAAGCCGCTCCGCTTGGACAGTCGATCGGGGCGCAGGCGGAAGTGGAGGGCATGACGCTGAAACTGAATAACGTGGTGCAAGGCACGGATCGCGCATACGGTCAGACCGAAGCGCAAAAAAAGATGATGCTGGACTTTTCGCTTAGCGGATTCGGCGATGAAGACGTGCGTATGGCGGCTTTCGACCAGGCTTCGATCACGGATTTGGATACGGGGAAAAAACTCGATCTGATGATGGGCGATTTCAATACGGATTATTCCCATAGCATCGAAGATTGGGCGTCGAGCCGTACGCTGAACACGTCGTCGAGAGTGAACGGCGATATCAGCGACACGGAAGGACAACATCGCTACCGGCTGGAAACGTCGGGGCTGTACATGATCCGCCGCGTAACGGTTCCGATCGAAGGGAACGTAAAAGTAGGCGCGGAATATACTGTACTGCCCGAACGTGATTTCAAAATAAAAATTACCGATATTCAATGGGATCAAAAGCAGGGGCAGATGAAAATCAAGTTCTTGCCCAACGAAAACGTGCCGGTATTGGATACGAAAGATTCGGCTACGTTGGGTATGGATCGGAACAACTCCGTAACGCTGAAGTTGGGAGATCGGGATCTGGGTCCGGGAGGATGGATGCAACCGCTTGAACCGGAACCGGGCGTGAGCGAAGCGGAAGGCGAATACGATGTCAAAGGCTTGACCGAAGATCAGATCGCCGATATGACGATGACGTTCTCTTACGCGGAACCGGTACGGGTCGTCGAAGGACCGTGGACCATCGACTTCACGATCGATTCTTCGAAAGCAATCGTGCAAACGGAAACGGTTCCTGTCGAGGATGCTTCGGAGCTGACGGAGAAAGCCGGCTGGACGCTGGGCGACGCTCAATTGGACGCGTACGGCGTGACGATCCCCATGTATCGCAACAATAGCGGTTCCGAAAAGACGACCGAACTGAAAGACGGTCAAGTCGTTCAATATAGCGTCTCGATTACGGACGGGGAAGTGACGACCTCCGGTTCGCAAGATCCGATTCCGGGCATACCGACCGGCGAAGAAAGAGAAGGCCAACAGGAATACATCAAATTCGGCGTACAGGGCATGGCGCGAAACAATCCGACCGATCATGCTGCGTACGAGTCCTGGGACAGTTACGATTTCCGGGGCAAGCCGTTGACCGCGATATTCAATAATGCCTGGGTCGCTCACCGTCACGACGATTATCGCAAAGAAATTCCGGTGCCGACCGAAAATGAACAGACGACGGCCGATACGATTCCGGAAGGCTTGCCGATTAAATATATCGTGCACCGCGAAGGAAAAAACGTGCTCGTACAGGTTGAAGCCCCGGAAGGCATGAATATGTATGAAGGCATAAGTTTGGAAGTTGACGGAGAGTCCTATGCGCACGATACCGACGAATCCAAAGCGACATACGTTCAAAATATCGAAAACCGACAGTACGAACGCGTATACGTGTTCGAAAACGTGCCTCAAGGCCAAAAGTTCGAACTTGGACTGCAAGCCTACGGAACCGTCGACAATACCAAAAACGCCAAAGTCATCATCCGCAAATAAAGCATCGACCCAAAACCGCCCGGGAGTTGCAACCCCGGCGGTTTTTTGCGCGTATAAAGAAGATCAGCACGAAAGAGGTGAGCGTATGTTTGCTATTGCTCCGATCCTGGTCGGTGTGGCTATTCTTCAGTGGGTACTGGAGCGAATCCTGCTGGAGAGCAAAGAGAGCATGTGGGACGTAGACGGAGAAGGATTCAAGCCTTATGTATGGTTCACGATTATCAGCATTGTGTTAGCCTTGGCTTTTTTAATCGGATTTTCGGAGCCTCGCGGCTATGTTTGGATGGCAGGATTGATTACCGCAATGTTCGCGGTGCGTTCGGTGTTGGAACGAAAATATATACCGGGCACCCGTCGGCATATCGTATCCTATTGGCTAGGCGGCTTGGGACTTGCGGTAACCGTGCTGCTTGCGATCGGCATTTACGGTTAACGATCTATCCGCGAAAAAGCGAAAACCGCCGTCGGGAAAATTCCCGGCGGTTTTTGGTTTGTCCTTTTTCCGATACGCGCATAATTAACATTTCCGGCTGCGGAAAAACGGGAACCTCTTCGCCGTTTCGAAAGTCCTCTATAAGAAGCGCGCGCTCATTCATGAACAGTGGAGGAGGCAAACGGAAGTCGATAAGGATGTGAGAAGAGGGATGAACGACCTGGAGTTGTTCGAAAATTACAAAACGACGGTATACCGATACTGTCTGTATATGCTCAAACATAAAGGCGACGCCGAAGACATATGCCAGGAAGTATTCGTCAAAGCGATGCTGGCGGATCGAAGCCGTCTGTACAACGAAAAAGCATGGCTGCTGCGAATCGCGGCGAACGAATGCCATAGCCTGATGCGACGCAGAAGCCGGGGACGGAGCAAAGAGCAAAACGTTTTTTTGCAAAACGATCCGCTTAACCATGAACCGTCGGTCGAGACCGCTTACGAGCGTCATGAGACGACTTCGGAATTCAAGGTGCTGCTCGGACAGATCAAACCCAAATTCCGCGAAGTTTTGCTGCTGTTCTACATGGCGGACCTGCCTATCGCGGACGTGGCCGACATGTTGGATCTGCCGATCGGAACAGTCAAATCCCGTATGAACCGGGGATTGAAATCGTTGAGAAAACAGATGGAAGAACAGAACGAACATACCGATAAAAGGAGCGATATCCATGCCTCGAATTACTGATTCCGCGATGGAAAACGAACTTCGCGATCTGGACGACGAAAGCCCGGATTATGCCGCTATGCGCAGACGCATCGTGCTGGAAGCGGATAAGCGGAGATCGGGATGGAAAGAAAGCGCGCCGGGCGCAAAACGATCTTTTCGCCCAATCCGAACATGGTCTACGGCCGCCGGGTTGCTGGCCTGCGCGGCCGCGGTCGGAGTCTTTTTGCTGAATCCCGATCTATTGCCGGAGCCGGCTTCGACACCCGCTACGAACTCAAGCGAGACGCTTAACGCGTACGAATCCCCCGCTGGACAAGCATTGGAAGCTTCGGCCGAATTGGACGGGATCAAGTTGACGGTCAATAATGTGATTCAAGGGCATCTCGAAGACGGCGACGCATTGGAAAAACGCAAAGATCGGCTCGTGCTACAAATGAACCTGAGCGGGTTGGCCGGATCGGATGCCGATTACGCGGGATTCGCATCTACACGTCTGACGAATCTGGATAACGGCCAAACGCAGGAGTTGAAAGGAGCTGGCTTCGATCTGCGTTCGGGCGCGGCCGACGCGCAGGATGCCCAGGTGCTCGACGGCGATTGGCCTGCCGAAGGCGAGTCGGCGCGTTACCGGCTCGAAACGAGCGATCTGTACAAGATCAAGCGCCAGAACGTACCGCTTGAGGGCGAAATCCGGGAAGGGACGGAATACCCGATTGCCTCGCTCGACGGCGCGTCTTTGCTGCTGCTGGATTCCCAATGGGACGCGGATACCGAGCAGTTGACTTTGAATTACGAACTTCGCGGTTCCGATCTGGAAAACGAAACGAATTATCCGATTTCCGTTTCGAAAGAAGCCCGGACGCAATTGCTGCTCAATAACGGCGCGACCTCGATCCAACCGTTTTTGGAAGGAAAAAACGGGAACATCGTCAGCCGGACCTACACGCTGTACGGGATGAGCGAGCAGGAGCGGCAGTCGTTGACCATGACGTACAGTTATGCGGAAAACGTCGAAAAAGTCGAAGGCGTTTGGCGGGTGGATTTTAACCTCGACGGCGAAGCTGCGCAGGAACGGGCAGTCAGCGTGAAGCCGGAAAATGCCGCGGAGATCGAGACCGTAATCGGCTGGAGACTGGGACAAGCGAGCGTCGGCGCGTACGGCGTCTATCTCCCGATCGACAGACAGCCGCAGGATCGCGTGCTGCATGACGGACTTGTGTTGTATTACGAAAAATCGACGCTGCTTGCCGACGGTTACGAGTTCGCGCAGGGCGCGCATATCAATCAGCAAGCGTCGCGCGAGCCGGAAGCGGCACAAGGCCAGGAAGCTTTGATGTTCGAATTGCTGAGCGAGCAAATGCGCGATCTGACGACCGGACCGCTGGCGATACGGCTTCAGGATGCCCGCATCGTTCGCGAAGCGCCGGAAGGATTCCGTACGGTGTTGGCCGATCCGCAGCAGCAGGAGCGCGACATCCAAGCCAAGCTGCCGGACGGCAGTCTGGTGCATTACCGGTATTCCCGCCAAGGCGGCGATCTCAGAGTCGTGACGGAAACGAACAACCGCGTGCATCTTCTGGACACGGTTGTGTTGAGCGTGAACGGCGTCGAGTTTTCCCCGGACCCGGATGCTTCGTACGAAGACTATCGGTCCGAAGGCGATTACCGCGTCGATGTCTACCACAACGTTCCGCAAGGAGCCGAACCAAGCATCGGGCTGGATTTTTACAGTCAGGTCGATTCTTCGCTGGACACGAAGATCGTGCTGCGCAAGTAAAGAAAAGATTGCGCAGGATCGACCCGCAAACCGAATACGCAGGTTGAAACTTCCAATCAGCCCGATCCTTTCGCGAAATCGAGAGGGTCGGGCTTTTGAATTTCGGAAAAGGCGAACCGTTTTTGCCGTCTGCAAGTCTCTATAGAGAACGAACGATAAAAAGGGGCAAAGGACGTGAAAGAATGGACGATCAAACACTGTTCGAAACGTATAAAGAAGACGTGTACCGATATTGCTTGCATATGCTGCGCAGCCGCGCGGATGCGGAAGATAGTTGCCAGGAAGTTTTTGTGAAAGCCATGTTGTCGGATCGAACCAAAGTCGAATACACGAAAGCCTGGTTAATGCGGATCGCCGCGAACGAATGCCGTTCCTTGTTGCGTCGTCGCAACACCGGGGATCGAAAAGAGAAAAAAGCGTTCTCGATCCATGCGCCGCTGCACTCGCCGCGATCGGTCGAGCATGCGTACGAGCAAGCCGAGACCGCGAACGAATTCGTCAGGTTGCTGAACAAGCTGAAGCCCAAAACCCGGGAAGCGCTTCTGCTGTATTACGTAGCCGACCTGTCGACGAACGAGACGGCCCGGGCTTTGGACGTTCCGGTAGGAACGGCGAAATCGAGAATCAATCGGGGACTGGGCATGCTGAAAAAAGCGTATGAAAATATGCCGGAACCGTATCGGAAAGGAAGGGAACATCATGCTTCGAGTTGCTGAGCAACAAATCAGAAAAGGATTGCAAGCTTTGCCGGACCACGGCCCGGATTACGATTCTATGTGGCAGCGGATACGCACGGAGGTAGAACGCCGACGTTCCGGTTGGAACGAACAAGTCGATACGTCGAACGATAAGCGGTTCGTTTCGCGTTCCCGCCAATGGATCATGGCGGCGTCGGCCGCGGCGGTCGTGATCGCGGCCGGAGGAACGGCGGCTTACTTCAGCCCGTCCGAAGGCTCCGAACCGACTGCGGCGGACGTCGGACAACAACTGCAAGCGACGGCGGAAGTTGACGGCGTTCGATTGACCCTGAATAACGCGGCGATCGGCTTGCAACCGCTCGCGGAAGAAAATCAGATGTCGCTTCGAATGACGTTGAACGACACGCAAGGAAGAAGCTTCGATGCCGCCGAGTTCGGGGAAGCGACATTGACCGATCTCGATACCGGAAAAAATCTGGAACGGTCGGGAACGAAGCGCGATCTGTTCCGGCAAGAAGCACCAGGCGAAGATTACGCGTTGACGCAATACTTCGCCGGCAGTTTGCCGGTTGCCGGCGAAACCAAGCGGTATCGCTTGACGATGAAAGACTTGTTTTTGAACGAAACGGCAGAAACGCCTTTGGGAAACGAGCTTGTCGAAGGTCAAGAATACGCCGTGATTCCGGAAGACGACCTGAGGATCAAGATCAACGCTTACGATTGGGGATCGGGCGATCAACGTCTTAACGTATCCTACGAAGCGAACAAAGACTGGCCCAAGTCGCAAAGCGACAGCCTGCCGTCCACATTCACCAAAGAGCCGGGCAAGCTGACGATCAAAAACGGAGAAAAGTTGTTGACTTCGCCCGTGTGGGGTTCGATCAACGCCGAGCAAGTGTGGTCGAGAAACACGACTTTCATGTTCCATAATGTGAACGGCGAGAAGCCGCAAGACCTGACCTTCTTTTACGCCTACGTCAAAACGGTCGATAAAGCTAACGGGGAATGGACGATCGACTTCACCGTGCAAGGTTCGCAAGCGGCCGCTTCGGATTACACCCTTTCGATCGACGGTCAACAATCGCTTGAAGAGCGGACCGGAATGAAACTGCCCGAAGCAATCGCGAGTCCGTTCCGAATCAAAATCCCGGTGATCCGTCAAGAAGCCGATGCGAAGCAGTCTGCCGGAAGATTCCTGTTTTATCAGGAGACGATTTTGCAGGTGGACGATATGGAGATTCCCGGTTTGCAAGCTCCGATTCCGGGTCAGGAGTACGTACCGCCGGGGATCGATCCGAAAGCCCCGGAGACGATCACGTTCAATCTGGCACAGGATTCGCTATCCGATCTGAGCGGCAAATCGTTGACGTTAAAACTTCGCAACGCGGTGGTGATGAACGAGTATCCCGAGATATGGACGTCGATCGAACCGCCTGCCGCTCAAGCCCAATCCGTGAAAGAAACGATGCCCGATCAAAGCATTATGGCTTATAAGGTCACGCGAAAAGGAAAAGACGTGCACGTTCAGACGCTGACCGAAAACAAGTTTTATTTGATAAGCGGCACGCAGTTGAAAGTGGATGGCAAAACGTACGAAAGCGACTCAAACGAGACGTCCAGCAAATATGCCGGCGACTTCGGTTATCGGATCGACGTTTTCAAAAACGTGCCGGAAGGCAGCGACTTTTCGATCAACGCGGGTTCTTACGGCGTATACGATTCTTCGCGCGACCTGGATCTTCCGATTTCCCAGTAATCCGGCTGTACCGCTCGATCCAAACCGGTTCCTTAAGTATGATAAAAGGAACCGGTTTTTTGAATTTTTTTAAAAAAGCGAACTGTTTCTTCGGCTTGGTAGTCTTTATACAAGGGATAATGACATAGAGGGGCGAAGGGCGTGAGAAACGGTGGACGATAATACGTTATTTAAAACATACAAAGAAGATGTGTTCCGATACTGCCTACATATGCTGCGCAACCAGACGGATGCGGAAGACATCTGTCAGGAAGTGTTCGTCAAAGCGATGATGGCGGATCGGAGCAAAGTGGAATATATCAAAGCGTGGCTGATGCGGATCGCGGCCAACGAATGCCATTCGCTGATGCGGCGTCGAACGAACGGGAATCAAAAAGAGAAAAAGGCATTTTCGATCAACCTGCCGCTGCGACCGTCGCAATCGGTAGAAACCGAATACGAAAAAGCCGAAATGGCCGACGAGTTCGGGCAATTGCTCAGCCGATTGAAGCCTAAAGTGCGGGAAGCCATGCTGCTGTATTACATGGCCGACCTGTCGACAGCCGAAACGGCGGAAGCGTTGGACGTTCCATTGGGAACCGCCAAATCCAGAATCAATCGCGGCTTGAAAATGCTCAAGAAGCTGTACGAAAAATCGTCGGATTCGAAAGAGAAAGGAAGTGACCACCATGTCTCGAATTACTGAACAACAAGTCAAGCAGCGGATGCACGACCTTTCGGACGGCAGCCCGGATTATGACGAGATGTGGAGTCGGATACAACTTGAAGTCAAACGCCGCCGTTCCGGTTGGAGCGAGCAGCCGAATGTTCCGGCGACGAAACGCGGCATGTCGCGCGCCCGCCGTTGGGCGATTGCCGCTTCCGCCGCTGCCGTGCTCGCGACGGCCGGAGGAGCCGCCGTTTATTTCAACCCGTTGATGCAGCAAGAAATCGCTCCGACCGAGATGGGGCAACAGATCGGCATCGCTACCGAAGTCGAAGGGGTCGAAGTTACGCTGGATAGCGTGGTGGTCGGCCGCAAACCTTCGGAGCAAGACAATCAAATCGCGCTTCATCTGAGTTTGACCGATGTGCAAAACCGCGGGTTCAACACGTTTGAATTCGAGTCTATGACGCTGACCGATCTGGATACCGGCGAGAGCTTGCCGATGCAAAGCGACCGAAGCCTGTTTCAGCCGGACGAAGCGAATCCGTCTATTCAGACGCTTATCCAATATTTCGCAAGCAATCTGTCCGCGGACAGCCAAAATAAAAAATACCGGTTGACGCTGAACAATCTTACCTACTCGACGACCCAGATCGTCGATACGATCCAAAAAGAATGGACGCTCGATTTCACGATTAAAAACGGAGAAACCGTCACCTTCGGGTACGATTTGCCGATTGAAAACCAGACGGCGTTCGAACAACGTACCGGCATGAAATTGGAGCCGGCGGAAATCGGTCCTTTCGAGCTACGAATTCCGTTGACGCGTACGCAACAAACGGCTTCAGATGGGTTCAAGCTTTTGTATTACGAAGATGTGAGTTTGCGAGTGGACGACAAAGAAGTCAAAGGAAGATGGAACCCTTGGCCGACAACCGCCAATCTGCTGGCAAACGTCGGTCCGGATTCGCCGGAGGCGCTTTATTTTAACTTTGTAGATTACGGCTTGGAGGATGTCCGCGATCGGTCTTTGACACTGCAACTGCGGAATGCGGCGGTGGTGCACGAATATCCCGATCTATGGACGAAGGTTTCGCCTCCGACCGATCAAGCGCAGCGGCTTCAACAACCGATGCCGGATCAGTATGTGATGGATTACAAAGTGACCCGGGAAGGTAAAGATATCCATGTGCAAACGTTGACGAAAAATAAATTCACGATGGTGAGCGGAACGAAACTCAAAGTCGACGGCAAATTGTACGAATCCGATCCGCACCAGGCCAGCAACAAATACGTCGGCGATTTCGGATACCAGATCGACGTCTTCCCGAACGTGCCGGAAGGCAGCGAATTTTCGATCAACGCAGGTACGTATCGCGTACAGGACGCTTCGCGGGACGTCGATATTCCGATTCCGAATTGAAGCGGTTGAATTTGGAGAACAAAGTGTGATCAATCGTAAAGTTACGTTTACGTGAGGTTCGCAGGCTCAAATCGGAGCGGGATTTGAGCGAGAGCGGTTAAAATAAGTGCGCAAATACACTTATTTCGATCAGTTTGCTCTCGGATCTGTAAATAAGTGCGTATATACACTTATTTGAAGAAAAGACGCGTAAAAGAGCAGGATACGGAGAAAATAAGTGCATATACGCATCTATTCTCGCCAAAAGGAAAAATTCGAAGAAATTAAGTGTCTATTCGCACTTATTCTTAAAATTCAGATCGCAGAAGGCCTGGATTTGAGTTTTTCGAAATTGGCTTTGTACACGCGAAGAACCAACAAAAAAAGCTGCCGAGAAACTCCAACGTGATTGGAAACGGGTTTCTCGGCAACCTCAACCTGAAGGAAAACCGTTATGGTTTTCCTTTTTTATGCTTCCCTGTTTGATCACTCTTCCGTCTCGTTGTCTTTCGCCCAGCCGTTCAGCTTCGCGTCGCTCGGCAGCAACAAGGTCAGCACGCCGAGCAGCGGCAGATAACTGCAAAACCGCATGACCGTCGCGACGCCCGCGACGTCCATCCAGTTGCCGAGCACCAGTCCGCCGAGACCGCCCATGCCGAACGCGAGGCCCGTTACCAGACCCGACACCGCGCCGACGCGGCCCGGAATCAGCATTTGCGCGTAGACGACCGATACCGAGAAGCTCGATAGCAGGATAAATCCGATCACGGCCAGCAGAATGCCGGTCCAGACCAAATTCGCGTACGGAAGCGCCAGCGCCAGCGGAGCGGCGAGAATAATCGAACCCGACAGCACGTTCCGTTTGCCGAACCGGTCGGCCAGCGGTCCGCCGAAAAACGTTCCGACCGCGCCCGCCCCGAGGAACAAGAACACGTAAATCTGCGCGTCGGCGATGCTGACCGCGAACGCGTCGCGCAAAAAGAACGCGTAGTAGCTGCCGATCGACATGACGTACCAAGAGCGCACGAACACGAATAACAGCAGCACCGTCATCGCGGAAGCGACTTTTTTGCGAACCGCCGGGTCCATCGCTTTGCGCACGACCGCTTTTTTCGTTTGCGCGGCCGCTTTGAGCGTGCGTCCGTACCAGCGGGCGATAAAGATCTGAACGACGATTCCCAGCGCCGCAAGCCCCGTGAACCAGATCGCCCCGAATTGGCCGAGCGGGATAAAGATCATTCTCGTCAGCAGCGGAGCCAGCGATTGGCCCGCGTTGCCGCCGACCTGGAAGATCGACTGCGCGAGTCCGCGGCGCGGCCCCGCAGCCATATGCGAGACGCGCGAGCCTTCCGGGTGAAACGTCGCCGAACCCAGTCCGACGAAAATGACCGCGATGATGACCGCCGCGTAATCGGACGCGTAAGCGAGCAGCAGCATCCCCGTCAGCGTGGACGCCATCGCCAGCGGCAGCAAAGCGGGCGTCGGCCTTTTGTCCGCGAACAGACCGATAACCGGCTGCATGATCGAAGCCGTAAAATTGATGGCAAACAAAATCCAACCCAACTGCCCGTAACTCAGCTGCATGGAATCCTGCAAGATCGGCATGATCGCCGGAATAACGGATTGCATCGAATCGTTGAACAGATGCACCAGACTGATCGCGAACAACACGCCGTATACCGTTTTGCGAGCGCGTCCGTCAGAAGATCCGGGAGCGGGAGATCCTTTCATGGCGGGGCCAGTCGCGGGGTCGGAATGCAGCCGCTCGGCGTTGTCGCCGTTTTTTACAAGCATGATAGAAATCCTCCAAATCGACGCAGGTCGTTCGAAATAGCGGAAGCCAAAAAGCTTTTCGCTTAGGAACGCATAGCCGCCCTGACTGAATTTTCCGTTTATGTAGGCTTACGTTCGGAATGTGTATCATTTTAGGCCAAGCTCGCGTATCCGGCAAGACTTCTTTGCGCGATTCGAACAAGCGAGCAAGTCGGAAAATTCGGTTGACACCGTTTTCAGCTAGTGCTATGATAGCCGCGAGGCTTGTTACCGGTAATGCGGGCAATACCCACGATGAATTGATGAGACGTACAGACAGGAGTTCAGGCTCCTTTATCCGCGCGTACGCTTCTTTCATTGTAGGTATTGCCCTTTTTGGTGCTTGTTCACCCAAGTGCTTAATCCTCAAAAACAGGTGGTCCATGTGATAATTAAGCAGATTTTCAATAACAATATCGTCAGCACCGAAGATGACAAGAATCAAGAACTGCTGATCCTCGGCCGGGGAATCGGGTTCAATTCGAAAGTAGGCGATACCGTCGATGAAAAGCGGGTCGAGAAAGTTTTCCGTTTACAGGACGAAGTGCTTTACGAGAAGTTCAAAGCTACGGTCATGGAAGTTCCTATCGATATTTTGCAAGCGACCGATGATATCGTGAGTCTTGCGCGTATGCAGCTTGGCAAAACGATCAGCGATGGCATCTACGTTTCGTTGTCGGACCATATCCACTTCGCGATTCAGCGCATGAAGGACGGCATGATCGTGCGCAATCCGCTGTCGTGGGAGATCCAGCATTTTTACAAGGCGGAATACGATGTGGCAAAAGAAGCGCTGAACGTGCTGAAGGAGCGTCTGAACGTCGAATTCCCCAAAGAAGAGATTTGCAACATTGCGCTGCATTTCGTCAATGCGGAAGTCAACGACTCGATGAACGACGTGACGCATCTGATGCAGCTTTTGCAGGAGATCATGAATATCGTCAAGTATCATTATAGCGTGGAACTGGACGAGGACAGCGTGAACTATTTCCGTTTTATCACGCATCTCAAATACTTTTGCCAGCGCGTCGTCACGCATTCCAGCCATGAAGACGTCGAAGAATATCTGTACGAGATCGTGAAAAAGAACTACCCGGAAGCGTTCGCGTGCATCGGCAAGATCGAACGTTTTATCCGCAAAAATTACCAGTACGACATGACCCACTCCGAGCAATTGTATCTGTCTTTGCATCTGGAGCGGCTCATGAAAAACCGAACTTCATAAGGCGTACGGATCTAAAAACCAATTCGCACGCTCACAGGGCTTGTTACTGTTCAATCAGGCAATACCCGGATGAATCCAGATGCACCGCAACGCGGGAGACGTCTATTCGTTCGGGTATTTTTTGTGCCTGCGACTTGCGCATCACAATTCATAGTATGGGGGAACGAAGAATGAACCATCAGGAAACGGCCAAAAAGATCATCGAATCCGTCGGCGGACTCGATAACGTTAATTCGGTCTACCATTGCATCACCCGTCTGCGCTTCAGTCTCAAAGACAACGGCAAAGCCAATGCGGCCGAGTTGAAAAAGCTGGACAAAGTCATGGGAACCAATATCGCGGGCGATCAATACCAGGTCATTATCGGCAACGATGTGTCCAAAGTCTACGACGCGATGACCCGGGAATTCCCTGCGCTCAAAGGAGATGCCGCGCCCGCCGCGCAAACGTCCGGTCAAAAGAAAACGAAAAATCCGATCTCGCGTCTGTTCGATTTTATCGCAGGCGTATTCGCCCCGATCCTTCCGGCCATTGCCGGCGCAGGTTTGCTCAAAGGCTTCGTGGCGCTGTTCGTCGCATGGAACTGGATGTCCGTCGATACCGACGTTTACCGTATCATTTCCGCGATCGGCGACGGCGTATTCTACTTCCTGCCGATCCTGATCGCGGTCAGCGCATCGCGCAAATTCGGCGCCAATCCGTACATCGGGATAGCCGTCGTCGCCGCACTGCTTTACCCGGATATGGGCGCGTTGTTATCGTCCGGGAATCCGGTCTCCTTCCTCGGTCTTCCGGTTACGGCGGTTACGTATTCGTCGACCGTCATTCCGATTTTGCTGGCGATATGGCTCATGGCTTACGTGGAAAAATGGGTCGATAAAATCATGCCGTCTTCGGTCAAGCTGCTGTTCGTTCCGCTGATTACGTTAATCGTCGTGGTCCCGATCACGCTGATCGCGATCGGACCTCTGGGTACGTTGATCGGTAACGGCCTGTCCGGCGGTATCAACTGGCTGCTGGCGAGCGGCGGCGTGATCGGCGGAGCAATCCTGGGCGGGGCTATGGCCCTGATCGTCATGACGGGAATGCACTATGCGATCGTTCCGGTCATTCTGAGCAATCTGGCAACAGTAGGCTTCGACAAATTCCTGCCATTGACGTACATCTCCAATATGGGTCAAGCAGGTGCAACCTTCGGCGTATTTTTCCGTGCCAAAGATAAAAAGCTTAAATCCGTCGCTCTTTCGACCAGCTTCACCGCTCTGATGGGCGTTACGGAACCTGCCATGTACGGCGTCAACATGACTTACAAAAAGCCGTTTATCGCGGGCATGATCGGCAGTGCCGCCGGCGGCGCGTTCGGTATGGGCTTTGGCGTCAATGCTTATGTGTTGGCGGGTAACGGCGGTCTGCCGGGACTTCCCGCGATGATCGGACCGACTTTCGGTTATGCAATCGCGAGTATGGCGATCGCTTTCGTGGTAGCAACCGTGGTTTCGCTGATCCTCGGGATCAAAGAAGACGTTCCGGTTCCGGATGCGACAAACTTCGGCGCTAAAAAAGCTGAACCTGCACAAACCACGACTTCTTCGCCAACGGACGAGTTAACAGTCGTTGAAGAACCTGCTAAAATCCCGGCAACCAACGAAATCATCCTGTCGCCGATGAACGGTCGTTCCATTCCATTGACCGAAGTAGCGGACCCGACCTTCGGTGATGAGCTGATGGGCAAAGGCATCGCGTTCGTTCCGTCGGAAGGGATATTGACTTCGCCGGTTAACGGCACGGTGATGAACATTTTCAAAACCAAGCACGCGATCGTGATCCACAGCGACTCCGGCGCGGAGCTGCTGATCCATGTCGGCATCAACACCGTCAAGCTGCGCGGCCAATATTTCGAAGCGTTAGTGGAATCGGGTACGAAAGTCAAAGCCGGCGATCCGATCTTGAACTTCGAACTGGAGAAAATCGCGGCGGAATACGATACGACGACCGCGATGGTCGTGACGAACACGCCGGATTACGCGGTCATTGAAGCACTGGAACTCGGCGATGTCGCCGTGACCAAGCCTGTGCTGAAAGTCGAAGTGTAAAAAGAACAAAGTAAATGATGAAGCTGTCGCAGGAGCGGCGGCTTCACTCTGAAACTTCAAGCTTCACCTGCATCACTCCCGAATTTCAAATTCAAAAGGAGCGCGATCCCATGACAAAACCAACAAACTTCCCTGCCGATTTCCTTTGGGGCGGCGCAATCGCGGCCAGCCAAGCGGAGGGAGGCTTCGACCAGGGCGGAAGAGGCATGTCCACTTCGGATATGGTTCCTTACTTCAATAAGCAGAACTACACCGACCTGAGCTCCCAAATGAGCCGTTCCAGCGATTCGATCGCCGAGGCGATCGCTCACACAAGCGCAAAAGGCTACCCAAAGCGTTACGGCATCGACTTTTACAGCCGCTACCAAGAAGATATCGCGATGTTCGCCGAACTCGGCTTCAAAACCTTCCGGATGTCGATCTCGTGGAGCCGGATCTTCCCGAACGGCACCGAAACCGAGCCGAACGAAGAAGGTCTGCGTTACTACGATTCGGTCTTCGACGAGCTGAACAAGCATGGCATCGAGCCTTTGGTGACGATGTCGCACTACGATATGCCGATCCATCTGTCGCTGGGATACGGAGGTTGGAAAAACCGTAAAGTGATCGACCTGTTCGTTCGCTACGCCGAAACGCTGCTGACGCGCTACAAAGGCAAAGTGAAATACTGGCTGACGTTCAACGAGATCAATACCACGATCATCGAGCCTTACACAGGCGGCGGACTGATCATGGACCGCGAAAGCAACCCGCGCGAAGCTTCGTATCAAGCGGTGCACCATCAGTTTATCGCGAGCGCGCTCGCAACCAAAGCCGCACGCGCAATCGACCCAAACGTTCAGGTCGGCTGCATGTTGGCCCGCATGATCCACTATCCGGCAACCAGCAGCCCGGACGATGTCTTGGCGGCGCAGTTTGAGAACCAACTGAACCTCCTGCACACGGACGTTCAGGTACGCGGCGCTTACCCGCCGATCGCCAAGCGTTATTTTGCGGAAAATAACATTAACCTTGTTATGGAACGCGGCGACGAAGAAATCCTGCGCCAGCATACCGTCGACTTCATCTCGTTCAGCTACTACACGTCCCTGGTCGCGGCAGCCGATCCAAGCCAATACGGCGTAACCGGCGGCAACCTGTACAGCACGATCAAAAACCCGAACCTGCCCGTCACCCAATGGGGCTGGCACCTCGACCCGGTCGGTCTGCGCACCACGCTGAAAGACATGTACGACCGTTATGAAGTGCCGCTGTTCATCGTCGAAAACGGCCTCGGCGCCAAAGACACCCTGGAAGCCGACGGCTCCATCAACGACGACTACCGCATCGACTACATGCGCCAACACATCGCTCAGATCGGCGAAGCCATCCTCGACGGCGTCGACGTCATGGGCTACACCGTCTGGGGCGTCATCGACATTGTCAGCGCCTCCACCTCCGAAATGTCCAAACGCTACGGCGTCATCTACGTCGATCAAGACGACGAAGGCAACGGCACGCTGAACCGTTCGAAAAAGAAAAGCTTCGATTGGTACAAAAACGTGATCGCGACGAACGGTGCGGAGTTGGATTGAGAAATTTTCGTTCATGAGTATTTTCTTTTAAATAAGGCAAGCAAAAATAAGCTTTCTTTCGGCAATTTTCGAAGGAAGGCTTATTTTTTTAGGAGAAAAATGAGAAAAAATCTCAAAAAAATGATCGTCGTCGCAACGGGTGTCATGATTCGATTGAGGTGAGAGCCATGCTATTACAGTTCGCGTTTGAAAATTATAAATCGTTCAAAAACGAAACTACGCTGGATAGGACCGCTTTTTCGATCAAAGAACATGAATCGGATGTGGCGATAGACGCTTTTGGCGAAAGAGTGCTGAAAGTAGCGGCAATATTCGGAGCGAATGCGAGCGGGAAAAGTAATGTTTTCAAGGCGTTTGAGTTTATGGTGCGTTATGTGAAAGAGTCTTTTGGGCAAAACGATGCTTTTCTTTTACGCTCGACCATAGCCGTATTCATGAAGAGTATTTGTACAAAAGAGATCCCGATATAAAAAAAGAAAAATATTTGGTTCTTCTTTATCGCAAAGATAAAGGCATACAAGAACTTGCCGAAGAACTTGAACCGGCCAAAGCACTTTTGCGGTTGCTGGACGATAAGGTGCTTTCTTTATCCATGATCGCCAACTTTAAAATTCCGATCGTTCATACGGTTTTTAACATGACGTGTTTACGTTGGACAAATACAATTTCCGCCGGGACGAGATCTGGTTTGTAGACA
Organism: Saccharibacillus sacchari; assembly: GCF_037722395.1. Taxonomy (GTDB): domain Bacteria; phylum Bacillota; class Bacilli; order Paenibacillales; family Paenibacillaceae; genus Saccharibacillus; species Saccharibacillus sacchari_A. Next base: position 126,891 of record NZ_JBBKAR010000056.1, read on the forward strand.
AAGACGAACGAGGCGTATCCGAACTGTATTCGCTTGCCGAATATAAGCAGGAGAACGGCATGAAAACCCGCAACGACGCAAGCTATGGGAAAGACTACGTCTTAGGCAAATACAACGCTATTCCGAATCTGAAAAGATTAACGGAGGAGAGCGTAGAAGATGGCGAATAGAATACAGACGGGAAAAAAGCCGCGTAAAGAAAATAAACGTAACGCCAATCCGTCCGGCCATCTGATCGTATCGGAAGGCGTCAATACGGAAGTGAATTACTTCAACGGCTTCAAAGAAGACATCAATCGAAAATTCGAAGGCACTATAGCATCCTACACGATCGACATCCACGGCGCAGATAAGGAATCCATTCGTGCCGAAAATTTCGATAACGCAATCAAAATGGCGGAAGCGAGAGGCATTCGAGTCGCTTGGTCAAATGAGTGTATCGAATTATGGTTCCTGCTGCATTTTTCATACCTTCATACTCCGATTTCGAGAGAAGCTTACTACACAAAACTAAGTGCCGAACTAAAGAAAAGAGGCGGTCCTGCCAACTCATCGAAATTCTGAACCGCCCAGACGAAACCGAGTCATAAACAAAACTCACCAAAAAGGCTCCGGCAATCACGCCGGAGCCTTAATCTTTTAAATCCTTATCCCTTATTTCCAATCAGAAGCGTACCGATATGATTTCCCTTGATGTTTTCTCGCTTTTCGCGTCTCGGCGCCTCAGGCAGACGTGCAGAAAGCCAAGCCCAAAAAGCTCGAATCGAGACGCTATACGATCGGATTTTTAAGAATAAGTGCGAATATGCACTTAATTTCTTCGAATTCCCGCATTTGGAGAGAATAGATGCGGATATGCACTTAATTCCTCCGTATCCTGATCTTTTACACATATTTTCTTCAAATAGTTGCATATACGCACTTATTTGAAGAATCGGGAGCAAATCGAACGAAATAAGTGCATATACGCACTTATTTCAACACGCCAACCAGAAGCGTACCGAGCGGAGGGGGAAATTCAGTGAAAGACGCCTTTGAACTCGGAAAACTTCAACTAAAAACTTTAATCGAATTTTCCGGGTGAGACAGCGTCTTGTGAAGCATTTCGAAGAAATGCACTTCGGAAGCCTATGCTGGCAATTTCCCCCGCAGCGCCCCCTCTTACGCTTCCTCCACCTCAAACCCAGCCTGTTTCCAAGCCGCAGTCCCGCCGTCGATAAACGCCACATCCGTAAAGCCCATCAGCTTCAGCGCATACGCGCCCAGAGCGGCCTGTCCGCCAGCCCCGCAAGTCACCAAAATCGGACGATTCCGGTCGCTCAGGCGCTCGTCGCGCAGTTCGGCAGGAACGCCCAGATCGGCGCGGATCGGCAGCATGCCGAGCGAAATATTCGCGCTGCTCGGAATCAGTCCGCAGGCACCGGCGTCTTTCGCGTCTTGCACGTCGATGATGAACGTATCGGGATTCGCGTTGATTTTCTCGCGCGCTTCCTGGGAAGAAACGGCGGGTACATTGTTTCTCGCTTGCGTGACCATATCCGTAAATGTCAAAGCCATAATCATTCATCCTCCTCGAAATAGGTTTCAATGCGGCTGGCGTTTCGGAAAACGCGTAACCGTTCCGTTACTCTTTTACCCAAAGTCAGCTTCTTCCAAAGCAGTTCGGATCAAATTTTGCCAAATCTTATTTTACACAAAAAACGCCTCGCGCACCAGAAAGAATTCCGATGTGCAAGGCGGCCGTTTATTTCATTGTTATTTTTGTTGTTATTTTCGCTGTACCGGCAGAAGCGGGAGCGCCCGGATTTCCGGTTTAGCGGTTGTCCACTTTTTCCGGGTACAGATCGTGGTTCGTCAATCGGTTAAACGCCATTTCTTCATACTTCGTACCGGGCTTGCCGTAGTTCGTGTAGGGGTCGATAGAAATCCCGCCTCGCGGCGTGAATTTGCCCCAGACTTCGATATAACGCGGGTCCATCAGCTCGATCAGGTCGTTCATGATGATATTCATGCAATCCTCGTGGAAATCCCCGTGGTTGCGGAAGCTGAACAGGTACAATTTGAGCGATTTGCTTTCCACCATTTTCACGTCCGGGATGTAGCTGATATAGATCGTGGCAAAGTCCGGCTGACCGGTGATCGGGCACAGGCTGGTGAATTCCGGACAGTTGAATTTCACGAAGTAATCGCGGTACGCGTGTTTGTTGTCGAACGATTCCAGAATGCCTGGATCGTATTCAAACGTATATTTCGTGCCCTGGTTGCCCAGCAGCGTCAAATCTTCCAGTCCGTCTTGTCGAGAGTGGCTCATCTGTCATTTCTCCTTTATATAAAAAATTATACGCCGCGCTTATTGCCCCAGACCAGCGTATGCAGCTGTGGGAGCGCACGGGCGTCTTTCAAATCGGAAAGCTCGGACAGGCGTCCAATCAGCCATTCATAACGGTTCAGCAGAGAAGCGACGTGATCGTCCGACTCATGCGCCACCTGCGGATTCCCGGTCTGTAAAATGAAAGGAACATCCGGGTAACGTCTGTGAACCCCCCGTGCATAGGTCAAATCGTCTTCGTCGAAGATCACGATCTTGATACAGACCTCGCGACGCCCCGGCGCAGCTTGCAGACGGGAAACGATCGTGTCCAACGCCTCGAAGTCGGTTTCCATACCGGAGCTTGGCGGCTTGGGGGATAGCGTAACTTCATCGATCCGGACTAACCAATCTTGCCAGCGCGACCCCTGTGTTTCGACAGCGATACGGATACCTTTTTCGTGCAGCCGCTGCGTAAGCAAAGCGATTTGCGGAAGCAGAAGAGGGTTGCCGCCGGAGATGGTCACATGGTCGAAAGAGTCTCCGCCGATCTCCAACAACTCGGTCACGATCTCGTCGGCGGACAACATGCGGATCTCGTCTTTGGCGCTGCCGTCCCAAGTGAACTTGGAGTCGCACCACGAGCAGCGGTAATCGCAGCCTGCCGTGCGCACGAACATCGTTTTGCGCCCGATCGCCATGCCTTCGCCCTGAATGGTCGGACCGAACACTTCGAGCACCGGAATCGGACGTGCGGACGGATGGTTGGAGGATTCGCTCATTCTTCCATCCACTCCCGTCTGGCTTCCGCGTACGACGTGGGCGTTTCGAACAGTCGGACAAATTCGGTGCGGGCGCCGAGTGCTGCATAAGCATCGGAAGTCAGCGCCTGCTCCATCTGTTCATAAATCCAGACCACCATATTTTCCGCCGTCGTATTCATAAGGGGGAGCGTCTCGTTCAGATAACGGTGGTCCAGATAAGTCTCGATCCGTTCTTTCCAAATTTGTTTGATCTCGCCGAAGTCCACAGCGATACCGTTAGGCGAAGGAACTCCCGAGATGCCGAAAACGACTTCATAGGTGTGCCCGTGCAGGTTTTTGCATTTGCCCTCGTAGTCATGCAGATGGTGGGCCGCATCGAATGTGAACGACTTGCTCACCAGCACGCGTTTGCGATGGTAGCGAAGCTGCTCGCCCGTGATATCCTGTCCGAAGACTTGAAGCTGCTGCACGATATGAAAAGGTCCCGGTTGGCGCTTTTCTTGGTTATGTTCGCTCATACGCTTGCTTTCCGTTCGCTTAAATATTTTTCCAGACCGGCGCGTCGCAGTTGGCAGGCCGGGCATTGTCCGCAGCCATCGCCGATCACGCCGTTATAGCAGGTCAGCGTACGCTCGCGCACGAAGTCGAAAGCGCCCAACTCGTCGGCCAATCCCCACGTTTCCGCTTTGTCGAGCCACATGAGCGGGGTGTGGATCACGAACGGATAGTCCATGGCGAGGTTCAACGTTATGTCAAGCGATTTGATAAACGTGTCCCGGCAATCGGGATAACCGCTGAAATCCGTTTCGCAGACGCCGGTGACGATATGGCGCGCGCCGGACGTTTTGGCAAGAATGGCGGCAAAGCTCAGGAACAGCAGATTGCGGCCTTCCACGAACGTGCTTGGCAATTCGCCTTCTTCCTGCGTAATTTCGATATCGTCGCGGGTCAGCGCATTGGGAGCCAGTTGATTGAGCAGACTCATATCGAGCACCGTGTGCTTGACGTCCAATTCTTTGGCGATTGCCTGTGCGCATTGTATCTCAAGCTTATGACGTTGTCCGTAATCGAACGTGACCGCCTGAACTTCAGCGAACGTTTGTTTAGCCCAAAACAGGCAGGTCGTGCTGTCTTGGCCGCCGCTGAACACGACGACCGCTTTTTCATTTTTGAGCATGCAAAAAACCTCTTTCTTCTTCATGATGAAATGGGAAGGAAAGAGGTCCAGGAACTTGCCGTAAAAAACAGCTACCGACTTCAGGGATTTAGGACATACTTGTCCCTTGGGTCGCAGGATCGCGCTTTGAACACGCCGAAAAAGCCTCGGTATCGGCGGGGCAGCGATTAGTTTTTTATAGAGGGAGTTCTCGAACCTCTCCCGCGCTTGGAAAAGCACGGAGTCTCTTCGTGTATATGATTGTGCGCTATGGAGAAACATGATTCCGCAGCGTGCTATATTATAGCATAAATCTGCGGGGCATGATACGGAGAAGAGTCTATCCCGTAGCGATTTTTTACCTAGGGCGTGTACGCAAACTCAGGCGACGTGCATCTTGAGCTGCCTTTCCGCCCTCCTCTACGTCACTTTTCCTTGATGAGAACGAAAATTCAGCTCAATCTGCGCCCTTCGGAGTTTGCGTACACGCCCTAGGGCGTGTCTTCAAACCTGCCAATGTGCATCTTTTGCCGCCTTTTCGTCCTCTGCTTCGTCACGTTCCCTTGACGTGCCCCGGCACGCCTTCGGAAAAGTTCCTGAATGAGAACGAATATTCAGCTCAATCTGCGCCCTTCGGAGTTTGCGTACACGCCCTAGACGAATCTGTGAAAAATCCCCGAATATTCGTTCGCAAAAATGCGGTGTTCGTATTGAGATGCGAACACCGCTGTGATATGATTGGAGCAGCGCAACATACATAAACTTTGCCAAAAGGTTAAAAATAAAAAAATCGTTCCAAGGAGCGTGTTTCCGTTGTAAGAGTAGAACGATTGTAGGAATTTTCGGAGAATGACAAATTCCCCGTGAGCATCCCAACCGTCTATAGCCTCATGAATGTTTCCATATGGGGAAGCCTGATTGGAGCTAGGGCCGGCGACAAGAGGAAAGGACAACCAAGATTATGATGGGAAAAGCTCACTTCATCATAGGGACCGGCGTTTCACTCTCCCTATTGGCATTAACCGGAGCACCCGTAACCGTGGGAGCGGTGGCTATCGCAGGCATTAGCTCGCTGCTGCCGGATATCGACCACCCCAACTCGATCCTGGTGACCCGCGCTTTACCGGATCGGCTGCTGCGTATTTTACAGTCGGCTATGCTGCTGATTGCCGCAGCGTTATTGTTTTATGCGCCGATCGAACAGCCCTGGAACAGCGTATTGGCCGCGATTGCGGTCGTCGCCATGTTTCTGCCCGAGCAGGCATTGCGCAAAGGAGCTTTCGTCCTGATCGGGTTGGCCGTCATCGTGCTGGGAGAGAATTACGCTCCTTGGAACCGCATGGGCGGCATTTTGCTGATCGTTTTTTCTTTGGCTCCGCACCGGGGCATTACGCATACATTGTACGCGACAGCGGCCTGGACGCTGCTCTTATACGGGCTAACCGCTTCGCACGGTCCATCGATCTGGCTCGCTGGAGGTATGGGCTATGCGCTGCATCTGATTTGCGATTCGCTTAGCAAAAACGGTATCCGTCCGTTGCCCCCATTGAAGTGGAAACTTCGTTTCGGTCTGATGACAACAGGCAAAAAGTCCGGGAAACGGATTGAGCGAATCGGAATCTGGATCACGATCATTCTATTTGCCGCCGTGTTTGGCATTCGTTTGATCGAGTACGGCGCACGTCTGTATCTCCAATGGACAGCTTGAATGGGCAAAAAAAGGCTTTGGCGTTAACCTTAAGCTCTTTGACATGTTCATATTCGAGTTTTGACAGGAGAGAATCTATTCATGAAAAGACAGTCTTTCTATTGGCTCTGGTCATCGCAGACGATGTCCAATGCGGCCGATATTTTATACGTGACGGCGTTGACCGTGCTCGTTCTCCAAGGCACCGAATCGGTGGTTTCCACCATTCTGGTGCCCTTTTTCCGTGTTTTTTCGCAGATTATCAGCGGGTTTTTGGCACCGCTCATGCTGCGCAAATTTCGTTTGCCGCGCTTGATGCTGCTATCCCAGGGGGGCCAGTTGCTCTTTTTCGCCGCGTTGGCCTGGTATCTGCATTTCGCTGAAGGTCTGCCTTCGTTGTTCGTGGTCTTTACACTGGTATTCCTGATGTCTTTTCTCGATGGATGGACCACACCGGTTCGCAACGCCTTGGTTCCGCGCCTCGTTGAAAAGGATTGGTTGATGCGGGCCAACGGACTGATCTCGGTCAGCGACCAGACGGTTCAATTTGCGGGCTGGGGCATTAGCGGGGTGCTTGTCGCTTTCCTCGGGGCCCCTCAGGTGATCAATATCGCTTTTGGGCTTTATATGATCGCTTTCGCGTTCACGGCTTTGATTCGGGAGCCTTCACGGCTTCAAGCAATCGGAGGCCAGCTACCGGCGGCGACTGAAGAGCATCCGGAGACGGACGTCCATACGGGAACGCGCCGCGAAGTCCTGCTCGAAGGATGGAAATTGATCGGACGGAGCCGCAAACTGCGTGCGCTGACGCTGATCGACTCGATCGATATGCTGGGCGGATCGGTCTGGATCGGCGCTTTTACCTTGTTGTTCGTTCAACAGGCTTTGGGACAGGGCGAAGAATGGTGGGGATTCATCAATGCTTCTTATTTTGCCGGTGCGGTGCTGGGCGGAATACTGGTTGTCGCGCTAGTGAAAAGGTTGCAACAGCGGTTGTTCGACTCCATGTTGGCCGGAATTTTCGGTTATGCGGCGATCACGCTGGTTTATGCGCAAACGACTTCGCCCGCCATTGCGTTGCTTCTGGTTCTGGTCATGGGGCCTTTTGCGGAATTGTCCATGATCTCGCGCCGTACGTTGATCCAACAAAGCGCAAGCGAAAACGATCTGCCGAAAGTGCTGTCCGCGCAAGCGACCGTGCTGAACCTGATCTTTTGCGCATCGATTTTGGGTACGGCCAAATTGGCGGAGACGATCGGAATCGTCAACTTGTACGTTTACGCGGGTGGCATGTCGTTGTTGGCTTTTGCGATCGGCATTGCGGTACGCCGTCATTTTTCGGTTCGGGAAAAAGCAGAAGCAAACGTCCAATAAATTCCTTTTAGAAAAGCCCCTGCAATGTTAGAGTGAGAAGCAAAGGCGTCTGCCTGGATCGTGCGTTCACGCTCCAAGCAGGCCGAAAGGGGATGTACGCATGAGTATCGATTTGCGCAAAAAGGCAGAAGAAAATCTGATCAGTCTCTCCAAAACCGCCACGATTTCGCTGGATAAAAAAGGACTGGGCAATCAACGGGCCAAGGTCGCATTAGCGCTTGATATTTCGGGTTCGATGACGGGCTTGTTCTCGAATGGCATCGTTCAAGCCGTCTGCGAGCGAACATTGGGGCTTGGTATGAACTTTGACGACAACGGCGCCGCTGATGTGTTCTTATTCGGCGTTAAAGACTATGAGGTCGGCGAAATTCAGAAGGATAACTTCTACGAATTCGTCAGTCGGCAGATCCGTCCCAACTATCCGCTTGAAAACGGAACGAATTACGCGGGCGTCATGCAGCGGATCGCCGACTTCTATTTTCCCGGCGCGACCAGCGTGAAAAAAGGACTGTTCGGGCTTGGCAAAGGCAAAGTCGCGGTAAATCGGACAAAGGTCGAAGACGAACCGGTCTACGTGATTTTCGTGACCGACGGCAACTGCTTCGACAGTGATCGCGCGGCGGAAATCGTACGCCAAACGTCGCAGCTCGGGATTTTTTGGCAGTTTGTCGGCGTGGGCCGCGAGAACTTCCAATTCCTGAAACAGTTGGACGATCTGGACGGGCGCCTGATCGATAACGCGAACTTTTTCCAGGTCAACGATCTCAAAAAAATCTCCGACGAAGAGCTGTATGACCGACTGCTTGGCGAGTTCCCGGATTGGCTAAAGGCAGCGAAGGAGAAATCGCTGATTAAATGAGTTATACTGAGGTTACAACAGAAGCAAGCGGCATCTTAGAACAAACGCGAAGTTCCATCCATTTTATATAAAACGGAGGCGCATACAATGAGTTCGTTCCAAAGTTGGCTGAACAAAACGAAGACAGGTTTGCAAAGTCAGGTAAGTCGTTTTAAGAACAAGGACTTCCTGGACGCGATTGTTGCGGGTTGTGCGATTGTAGCGGTAGCCGATGGCACGATTGATTCAACCGAGCAGCAAAAAATGGCAGGTTATATCGGACGAAGCGAGCAGTTGAAATCGTTCAATATAAGCGAAGCTATCGACCGTTTCAAACATCACGCCGGAAATATGGAATTCGATGTAATGGTCGGCAAGCAGGAAGCGCTGCGCACCATTGCGAAGTTCAAATCCAAGCCTGAAGAAGCGCGTTTGATCGTCGGCGTATGCTGCGCAATCGGCGCTGCGGACGGCGATTTCGACGATCTCGAAAAAGCGGCCGTGCGCGATATCTGTAACGTATTGAATCTGCAACCCGGCGAATTCGGTCTGTAAGACCGTCAACGTTTCGAGAAAGCCTAACGTAACTGGAAGCGAGAAGACGGAGAAAGAAATTCAGGTCAAGACGCCTTTGAACTTGGAAAACTTCAACTAAAAATTTCAGTCGACTTTTCCAAGCGAGACAGCGAATTGAACGAATTTCTCTCGGAGTCTTCTTGCTTCCCAAGCCTACGTAACTTTCTCGACAGCCTGTCGGTCTGTAAGACTGTATTTTAGAATTGAGATGGAGGAAGAACCTCCGGCGTGTCCGTTTTGCGGTCTGAGCCGGAGGTTTTTTTGCAAACAAAAGCGTAATTTCGAAACCTGCCGAATCTTGCGGCGTATACGTATGCCATGCGACCAGGCAAGGACAGTCGAACCCGGTTCGTCCACACGAAGCAAAGTTGTTTTGTACCCTGGGAAGCAGGTATAATTCAAGGTATCTTGAATTGAGCCCAGTTGTAACCAGGTGATGCAATTCAAGCAGGCTTCTATCACACCATTCCACATTGGGAGGGCAATAGACAGCAATGACAATTTCTTTGGTAAAAGGTCAGAAAGTCGATCTGACGAAAGGGAATGCCGGCTTGTCGAAGATTACGGTCGGATTGGGCTGGGACCCAGCCGAGTCGGAAAGTCGTGGTCTGTTCGGCATGAAGAAGAAAGCGGCGAACATCGACTGCGACGCGTCGGTGCTGCTGCTCAGCGAACAGGGCAAGTTGACGAACGGCAAACACGTCGTCTGCTTCCATAACCTGCAGAGTCCGAACGGTTCCGTCGTACACGGCGGAGACAATCTGACCGGAGCAGGAGATGGGGACGACGAGCAGATTCATATCGATCTGTCCGCCGTGCCGGCTGACGTTCACCGTTTGCTGGCTGTCGTGAACATCTATGATTGCGAAGCGCGCAAACAGCATTTCGGCATGATTCGTTCAGCGTTTATCCGGGTATTCGAATCGGGCAACGGCCGCGAATTGATCCGCTTCAACTTGACGGACGACTACTCGGGCATGACGGCGCTGCTTGTTGGCGAGATTTATCGCCACGGCGGCGAGTGGAAGTTCAGCGCAATCGGCGAAGGGGCTCAAGCTCCGCATATCGATCTGCTGGCGCGCCGTTACAGCTAAGATTTCTTTTCAAGTAAGATCTGTTTTCAAGCTTCACCCAAAACCAAACGAAAGAAGGAATTTCACATGGCAATCAGCTTATCCAAAGGTCAAAAAGTCGATCTGACGAAAACAAACCCGGGTCTGAAAAAAGTTCTGATCGGTCTGGGTTGGGACACGAACAAATACGACGGCGGCGCGGACTTCGACCTTGACGCTTCTGCATTCCTGCTTGGCGGCAATGGCAAAGTAACAGCGGATACGGATTTCATTTTCTATAACAACCCGAAAAACGGTAACGGTTCGGTTGTACATACGGGTGACAACCGTACCGGCGAAGGCGAAGGCGACGACGAGCAATTGACCGTTGAACTGGCTAGCGTACCTGCCGAAGTCGAAAAAGTATCCTTCTGCATCACGATTCACGACGGCGCGGGCCGTTCGCAAAACTTCGGTCAAGTCTCGAACGCTTTCGTGCGTATCGTGAACGAAGAAACGAACGAAGAACTGATTCGTTACGATCTGGGCGAAGACTTCTCGGTCGAAACGGCTATCGTTGTCGCCGAATTGTACCGTCACAGCGGCGAATGGAAATTCAGCGCTGTAGGCAGCGGTTACCAAAACGGTCTGGAAGGTCTCGTACGCGACTTCGGACTGGCTGTCAATTAATTTCAAAAAAGTCCGCTATTTGAGAAAATCCAAACAGGGCTTCAAGAGTCAAATCCGAAGGCCGTCTTCCACATAGACGGCCTTCGGTCGTCATTATGAATTCGATTTAACTTTTTAACAACGGAAACGGAGGAAATTCTCATGACAATTAGCTTATCCAAAGGACAACGTATCGACCTGACCAAAACAAATCCGGGCCTGCAAAAGGTCGTCATCGGCCTTGGCTGGGATACGAACAAATACAGCAGCGGCGCGGATTACGACTTGGATGCTTCGGTATTCCTGCTGCATGAAGACGGTCGCGCAAAAGGCATTGAAGACTTTGTTTTCTATAACAACCCGAAAACGCCGAACGGTGCAGTCGAGCATACCGGCGATAACCGCACGGGCGAAGGCGAAGGCGATGATGAGCAAATTATCGTAGACTTCTCTCTGGTTCCTCAAAATATCACGCGTCTGGGCATTACGGTTACGATTCACGATGCCGAAGCTCGCGCACAGAACTTCGGACAAGTCTCCAACGCGTTTGTTCGCGTAGTCGATTCCGGCGATAATCGCGAAGTGCTGCGTTATGACCTGGGTGAAGAATTCTCTGTCGAGACTGCGGTTGTCATCTGCGAACTGTACCGTCAAGGCAACGATTGGAAATTCCAAGCGATCGGTTCCGGATTCGCGGGCGGTTTGGCCGCTCTGTGCAAAAACTACGGACTTGACGCCCAATAATCGGATCGTATCCTAACGAGAGCGAAAGGCGGAATTCCCAGTGACGACCACGATTATCAGGGGGCAAAAAGCCGACCTGACCAAAACAAATCCCGGTCTTGACCGGGTCGTCGTCGGAATGGGCTGGCAGGGATCGCCGGGAGTCGATATCGACTTCTCGGCGTTTCTGCTTGGTCCGGGTTCCAAAGCGACGGCTGACGAAGATTTGATCTTCTACGGTAACCCTGCCGGGGCAAAAGGTGCTGTGCAGCTTCAGACCGAAAACCGAAGCGTTTATGCGGGCGTTACAGACAATGAGCAGGTTTCAGTCTCGTTAAGCGGCGTACCGGCTACTTATGAGCGAATCGCCTTTTCGTTGACCTTGTACGAAGGGGAAAAGCGGCGTCAGAATTTCGCCGGTGTGAATGGTGTATATTTGCGTATTGTCGACGCGCGTGGCGGTTCGGAATTGGTTCGTTTCACCTTGGATAAGACATCCGGCGTTGAAACGGCCATCGTTGTCGGTGAATTGTATCGCTACAACGGCGAATGGAAGTTCAGCGCTGTCGGCAGCGGCTACACAGGAGGACTTGAAGCGTTATGTGGCAGCTTTGGCATCGATGTGCAATCGGAACCGGAGCCTGCGCCGACTCCTGCTCCTCCGGCGCCGACTCCAACTCCTGCACCGACCCCGTCGGCGCAGCCGTTCAATCCGGTACCTTCTCAGCCACCACAGCCTCAAAGCGGCAATCCATCACCGCTGAATCTGGGGCGTCCTTCGCAACAAGGTGGAGGAAGTCCGCCTGCATCTTCAAACGGTACGCAAAACGACTCTTCACCCCGTGTGATTCCGCCGCCTCCAGGCAGTCATTTGGCTCCCGGAACTCAAAGCGGAACTCCGACTCCCGTCCCGGCACCCACTCCGGCTTCGCAACCTGCGTCGCCGAGTCTCCAGAAGATCGAGTTGACCAAGCGTGGAGACAAGATCAGCTTGGAGAAGAAAGCCGGCACGAATACGATCGGGGAGATTCTGATCAACCTGAACTGGAATCAGCGCCAGGGTACGGGGTTTTTCGGCAAAACATCCGGAGTCGATCTCGATCTGGGTTGTTTGTTCGAGCTGAAGGATGGCTATAAAGGCACGGTTCAGGCACTCGGACGTGCTTTTGGATCTCTGAACGACGAGCCTTACGTGATGCTTGACGGTGACGACCGTACAGGAACCAAAAGCGGCGGCGAAAACATGCGTATCAACGGTGCGCATTTACGCGATATCAAGCGAATCGTGGTCTATGCCTTCATCTATGATGGGGCGGCGAACTGGGCGCAGGCCGATGGCGTCGTCACGATCAAGGGCGGCGGACCGGATATCGTGGTTCGAATGGACGAACATGGAAGCCGTAAAGGCATGTGTGCCGTAGCGATGATCACCAACGTTGGCGACCAGACCTTCAGTATCGAACGTCTCGTTGAATATTTCTCGGGTCACCGCGAGCTGGATCAGGCTTACGGCTGGGGACTTCGCTGGACAACCGGCAGCAAATAACATTATGTACAATCAAGACAAGTACGACGGTTCGATCCGTCCTGTACCGGTCTCTGCCCGCATCGCAATGCCCGCAGTCTCCATAGCAGGCCGCCTCTGAACCGCCTTGAAGGAGAGAGACATCATGGCGGACTTTTTTCAGAGTTTCTTCGGCAATTTTGCCAACTATTTTCAATGGGAGCATGTCGGTGCGCTTTTAAGCCAGCCCGCAACCTGGGGAGTGATCGGCACGCTGGTCATTCTCGAAGGATTGCTGTCTGCCGACAATGCGCTGGTGCTGGCCGTCATGGTTCGGCATTTGCCGCCTAATCAGCGTAAGAAAGCTTTATTTTACGGAATTATCGGCGCGTATATCTTCCGCTTCGTCGCGATCGGCGTCGGAACGTTCCTGGTCAAAATCACCTGGGTCAAGATTGTTGGCGGTGTATATCTCCTGTGGATTGCGATGAGCAATTTGTTTGGTCTTGAATTACACTGGGGTCGCATCGGAGGAATCCCTTTAATTCCGAAGATCGGACGCAAGAACGAATCGGACGAGGAGTCGGCAGCCGAAGAGAAGAATTATGGCTTCTGGCGCACGGTTCTTGCCGTCGAGCTGATGGATATTGCTTTTAGTATCGATAGCGTTCTGGCCGCTTTCGGTGTCAGCCAGGAAGTATGGGTGCTGTTGCTCGGCGGGATGATTGGCGTGCTTATGATGCGCGGCGTCGCTCAATTGTTTCTCAAGCTGCTTGAGAAGTTTCCGGAATTGGAACGCGCGGCATTTATTTTGATTACGATTATCGGGCTGAAAATGATTGTGGCCGCCGTATTCGATTACGAGCTGCCTCAAGCGGTCTTTTTCCCGATGCTGATTGCTGTCTTCGTCGGTACGATTTTGCTCAGTCTGGTTCGTCAGCGGCGGCAAAATCGGGAGGATAACGAAGGCCGGCCAGCGAATTAAAAGATCAATGAACAACGAGCATGATGAATCGCCGCCGCTGTGCGTCAGAGATTTAGCGCGCGGCGGTTTCATGGTGAATATCCGGGTTTATTAATTGTATTCCTCCGCACACGGAGAAAGGCTTCCTGTTTTAGGAAAAAGTCCTCATTGAATCGAAACCGGGACTTTTATCCAAGCAGAAAGATTTTCTCCGTTCGGCGGAGTTTTTTCAAATATGCCGCTTGTGGGAGGGGAACTCATTTATGCATTATTTTGATTATTTGTCGGTGGAAGAAACCGAAACGTTGTTCCATTTGGCTCCCGCACCGTTCTGCAACCGTTCGGAGAAAGAATTGCTTTCTCATGCGATCGGAGCGGCCCTGTACATGCCGGCCACGCGGCCGACGATCGCACAGGATCTAAGCACAGGCAAGCACAAAGGGTTAACCTCCGTCGTGATCGATCTGGAGGATGCCGTAGGGGATCTGAAGGTGGAGGAAGCCGAAGCTTCTCTTGTCTCGCAGATTCATAGTCTGGACGCATGGGCGAAAGAAGGCACGATCGATTCAGAATCGCTTCCGCTGATCTTTATCCGGATTCGTACATCCGAGCAAGCGGAACGGATTTTGGAGCAGCTCGGCTGCGCAGTGGTTCGTTTGACCGGACTTGTTTTTCCGAAGTTTGAGGCCCGCACAGGTGAACGCTATCTGAAAATCCTTCGCGATTACAATCAATCCAGGCCATCCGAAAGCCCTTTATTGTACGGCATGCCGATTCTTGAAAGCGCCGAAGTGATTTACGCGGAGACGCGCCGGCAGACATTGCTTGGAATCAAAGCATTGCTCGACCGGTACCGAGAATACATACTGAACGTCAGAATCGGAGCCACCGACTTTTCCAGCTTATTCGGTCTTCGTCGCAAGCCGGATATGACGATCTACGATATTGGCGTTATTCGGGATTGCGTATCGGATATCGTTAATTTGTTCGGCAGAGCAGACAGCGGCTATGTGATCTCGGGCCCAGTCTGGGAATATTTCAAAAGCGACCGCGTGCTGAAGCCGCAACTGAGAGAGACTCCTTTCCAGGAAACGGCCGGTCCGGAAGGACTTCGCCTACGCATGCAGTATATCAATAAGTACGTAGATGGTCTGATTCACGAAGTGGAATTGGATAAGGAGAATGGCATCATAGGCAAAACGATTATTCATCCTACCCATATCTGTCCCGTGCAAGCCATGTATACGGTCACTCACGAAGAGTACATGGACGCTTCACATATTCTGTCCAGCAGCGGTGGCGAGATCGGCGTCGTCAAAAGCGGCTATGCTAATAAAATGAACGAGATCAAGCCTCATCTGAATTGGGCGCGGCGGATCATGATTCGTTCGGAAATTTATGGGGTGCTGAATGAAAACCAAAACTTCACTGCATTACTCGTTCGCTAACAATGATTCGGAGACCCATCTATCAACAAGCGGAAAGCCTGCCGTTCGGGAAACAAGCTCTGAGCAGGCTGAATATGTATACGAAATGCCGGAAGGATTGACGGTGCGTGTTCGATTGAAGGCCAACCCTTTCAACATTCATCCCGACGACCTGTTTCAAATGGCGGCCCGGATTAATAAAAAGCGCAGCTTTTTGTTTGTTAGTCGAATCCTCGGCAAGCATATTCCCGTTGATCCGCACAAGTCGTTATTGGGAGGCGCGGCGCTTGCGTTGCTGTGGCAGCGTCGAAGAGCAGAAGCGTCGCATGACGATGCAGATGTCGCGGCGAGAGAAGCGGGAGCGTACAGTCTCGAAGAAGTCTGCGAAGCGATCCATAACGATGGCGCTGCGGCGAGCCAGCTATACGCCAGACTGCAAGCAGACAAGCTGCATGTCGAGGTGCCTGCTCTTTTCATTGCTTTTGCGGAAACGGCCACGGCGCTTGGACATGCGATGTATGACTGTTTTTCCGGGGATACGAGATTCCTGCATACGACGCGCGAGGAACTGGTGGGACAAGAACCCGTATTGAGCTTTGAAGAAGAGCATTCGCATGCGACGGCACACCGCTGTTATGCGAGAGAGACATCCTTTTTTGCAGGAGAAGATACGGTTGTGCTTGTGGATGACGAAGTGACGACCGGGAATACGGCGCTCAACATCATTCGCGATTTGCAGAGCAAGCATCCGCGCCGCCATTACGTGGTAGCGAGTCTGCTGGACTGGCGAGGCGCGGAAGATCGTAAACGTTTTGCCGAATTGGAAAAGGAGCTGAGCGTTTCGATCGATACCCTCGCGTTGATCGAAGGCGAGATCGAGGTTGAAGGCGGCCCGGTCGACCGACTGCCACAGCCTGCGCCGGATCGACGTAGCCACGGTGGCATGAAGCTGCTCCAGCATGATCTTTCGGACTTTTTCACGCATCTGGAGGTCAGTTCTTCCGATTCTTCGGGCACGGTCTCGGATTCTCCTTATCTGGAATGGACAGGACGGTTCGGGATGTACGAAGCGGATAACGCGGCGTTGAGCGAACAGGTGGCGAAAGCTTCGGCGTATCTGGCGGATCAGCGTGTCGGAACACGTACGTTGTGCATGGGAACAGGGGAGTTTATGTACGTGCCTATGCGAATCGCGGCGGGCATGGGGGACGGGATTTGGTATCAATCCAGCACCCGCAGTCCGATTCACGTGCTGGATCGGGATGGGTATGCGGTACGCAGCGGCTTCCCGCACCTTTCGCCGGATGACCCGGGTGTTGCAAACTTTTTCTATAATGTACCGGCAGGCCAATATGACGAAATTTTTGTTTTTCTGGAGCGGGCACCGATCGGAGATCGCGTAAATCCGCTGCTGGATGCTTTGGAACATAGCGGAGTGCTGGTTGTGCATCTCGTCGTTACGGGAGGAGAACAATAATATGCTGAATCACTTATCAAACAAGCAACTACCTTTGCCTGAACGGCTGGGAAGCTATAGCCCTGACGATGTTGTCTTTTTGCTGAAGGATCTGAGCGAGGTGAAGCTGGAGCGCGGGACCGAAGATCGCGAAGAAGCGATTCAAGGGGGAACGCATTATTCGGAGATGCTGCCTGTGGAGTACAAACCGACCGCGGACTATCTGAAGCTGTTCCATGAGACGTTGGAGGCGACGGCGCGCAAAGTCGCTCGCGATGCGGGCATCGTCTCGGAACGACTGGCTTCCCGGCACGGTACGGACTTCGTACTGGCTTCATTGGCTCGCGCGGGGACGCCGATCGGGATTCTGATGAAACGTTATTTTAAAGCTGTCTACGGTGCGGATCTTCCTCATTACAGCATCTCGATCATTCGCGGCAAAGGGATCGACGAGAACGCGATGCTGTATATGCTGCGCGAGCATCCGGGGCGTCGTATTCAGTTCGTGGACGGTTGGACGGGCAAAGGCGCGATTCGCAATGTGTTGGCCGAAGCGAAAGCAACGATGCAAAGCAAATACGGCATCGAACTCGATGACGATCTGGCTGTTCTGGCCGATCCGGGCCGCTGCTCCGAAACGTTCGGTACACGCGAAGACTTCCTGATTCCGAGCGCTTGTCTGAACTCGACGGTGTCCGGGTTGATGAGCCGTACCGTGCTGCGCGACGATTTGATCGGACCGGACGATTTTCACGGGGCGAAATATTACAAAGAATGGCTGGAAGACGATGTCTCCAATCTGTTCGTAGACGTGGTATGTAGCTATTTCGACGAGATTCGTGAAGAAGCCAAGGCGGAAGCGGCGCGTCTGGAGAATCTGCCGGAAGCCAATGTATCGAGCTGGCAGGGCATGAAGGATATCGCGCGCATTCAGCAGGATTACGGAATCGCGGACGTCAACCTGGTCAAACCGGGCGTGGGCGAGACGACTCGCGTACTGCTGCGACGCGTGCCGTGGAAGATTCTGGTTGACCGTCTCGATAATCCGAATCTCCGTCATATTTTGCTGTTGGCTGAAGACCGCGGCGTGCCGGTCGAAGTGTATCCGGAATTGACCTACTCCTGCTGCGGGATTATCAAGCCATTGAACGGAGGACCCTCATGATTTTTGCAAGTGACCTCGACCGCACGCTGATTTATTCGAAAAAAGCGATGGGCGAAGCTTTTGGCTCGACGGAAGTCATTCCGGTTGAGCTATACCAGGGCGAGCATATTTCGTTCATGTCGCCGGAAACGGCAAGATTGTTGGCCGAGTTGTCCAAGACTGCGCTGTTCGTGCCTGTGACGACGAGAACGATCGAGCAGTATGAGCGTATTTTCTACATAAGGGAGACGTTTAAGCCCAAGTACGCCGTGACAAGCAACGGAGGCAATGTACTGATCGACGGCGTGCCCGATCCCGATTGGCAGCGCCACGTGGCGGAGGCGTTAACTCGCAGCGAGAACGCGGAAAAGGTGATTGAAGCCTTCGATCGGATTTCTTCGCCGGAATGGGTCAAGTCGTACCGTCATTCGGACAGCCTGTTCTATTCCATCATTTTGGAGCGGGACAGTATGCCTCTGGACGTCGTTGAAGATTTTCGAAAAGAACTGGCGGGCATGCGCTGGAATCTGTCTGTACAAGGCCGCAAAATGTATCTGGTTCCGGACGGCGTGAGCAAAGGGGACGGACTGCTGCATGTGAAAGCTCTGGCAGGCGCTTCCCGCATTGCCGCTTCCGGCGATTCGCTGCTGGACGAAAGTCTGCTCAAAGCTGCGGATTACGCGATCGTGCCAAAGCATGGAGAGATTTATGCGGCGTATATGGAGGCAGGCGTGTACACGTTCACGGATCGTGACGGAATGGGCGCCGCCGAGGATTTGATCGCGAAGATTGCTGACTGGTTTGCTTTGCCTGCACAGAAATAGGCTGTAGAGTCCCCGAAAATGCGCCGAAGCGAAACCAGGCCGCCTTTTCAAGCGTAATACACCGTAATTCCGACATCATACATTGCGTGGACAGTATGAGCTTACGAGCTTCTTTTGTTTACCCGAAACGCTGAAAAGGAAGATGACAATGAGAAAAATATGGATGAATCGCTGGTTTTCCGTCGCTTACCATTATGTGAATCTGATTCGCGAAAACGAAGACGGAGAATCTTTCGAGTTTTACGGGACGCATCCCAATATCGATCATGTCTCGCTGGGAGCAAGCGACGTCAAAGAAGTCGAGCCGGAAGTCGAGGGTGAAGAGTACATCGTGTTTTGCCTCGATTTTTGCAAGCGGCATGGAATCGACTTATTTATTCCGCGTCTGCATATGGAATTGATCGCACAAAATCTTAAGCGGTTTGAAGAAGCCGGAACGAAAGTCATGGTCTGCGGCGATATGCAATTGTTGCAAAATATGATGAATAAGGAAAAATTCTATCGTTCGCTCGAAGGAAAAGGAGTCGTCGAGATTCCGGATTATCGGGTTGTGCGCACGGCGGATGAGTTTGCGCAAGCTTACAAGGAATTGACGGAGGCCGGAGAACGCGTTTGTTTCAAGCCGACAGAAGCCGAGGGTGGAATGGGCTTCCGGATCATCAAGGAAGAAGCCGGCGACCCGATGCAAGAGTTGTACGGTTGGGTGACACTGGAGACGACCTATGAAGAGACATTCCGCACCCTCTCTTCGGTAGACAACTTCGACGATCTGATGGTTATGGAGTTGCTCGAAGGCGAAGAGTATAGCATCGACTGCCTGGCGGATGCGGCGGGGAATCTGTTGACGGCCGTTCCCCGGCGCAAATCGGAAGGACGCGTGTATCATCTGGAGTATTCGGAAGAACTCTTGGCGATCTCGCACCGGATTGCGGAAAATTGCCGCATTCCCTATGCTTTTAACGTTCAGGTGAAGTACAATAAAGGTATTCCCAAACTGCTGGAAATCAACCCGCGCATGTCGGGAGGTTTGTATATCACCTGCCTGTCCGGCGTGAATTTCCCTTACCTGGCTGTCAAATCGGCATTTGGCGAGACATTCCCGGCGCCGAAGCCGCGATTCGGAATCAAAGCGAGTTACGTAGAGCAAGCCGTAAGGCTGGACCCTGTTCGCAGCGAGGCGGGAACGCCGGGCCTCAAGTAGCCGATCTGATAGAACATTCGATAAAAAGAACGCTGCTAAGGCGGACGTGGGCGGGGCGGCTTATGCTCTGCCATCAAGCTGGAGGTGTTTAAGGCATGATAGATTATATCAAACGTTACGGTCTGGCGATTACGGCCTTTATCGCGGGTTATGCGCTGACGATTGTGGGACAGGATTTTCTGCCTGTGTTTATCTCGGCGCTTATTCCCGGCGGTGCGGTGCTGCTGAGTATCGGTGCATTTAAACGTCGCAAGCCAAAGCCGACACCGATCGACTTATCCCCACAGTCTCAGCCGCAGCCTGAGGTACTTCCGCCGAGCGGAAGACGCACAGGCATTCCGGCAGTCGATCAGGCGGTAGATCGCCGTCTGCGCGAAGAGCAGGCTGCTCAGCGCGAAGAGGAAAGCCGCAAGGCAGCGGCCGCTGCCGCGAATCCTCCGGCACCTCCCAAGCCTGCTGCGGAGCCTGACGAGATGTGGGACCCGGTTCACGAGTATATCTCGGTGATCGAAGAGCTGATTATTTCGGAAGGGCAGAAAAATTCGCTGGATGACGAGATCGTCGAAAAAACGATGTCGCTCCTGGCCCGGATCTCCCGCCTGATCCCTCAGCTCAAAGAATTGAACGACAGCAAAGTCAATCACAATATTCAGCGCCTGGTCTTCAAAGACCTGAACGGCGCGATCAATCCGTTCCTGAAGCTAAGCGGCGAAGCCAAACGCAAAAACCGCCGACTGCTGCTGGACGGAATCAAAGACATCAATTCCCGGTTATCGCTGTATGTGGAGACGATTGAGCACCGCGACTTGATCGAGCTTCAAAGCCGGATCGACCTGATCCAACAACGCTACCGAACTTCTGACTAAGGATGGCTGGATCGCTGGATCGCTTTTTCTTCAATCCCTCCGGGTAAGAAGAAAAAGCAGACCCGCGATAAGCGATATCTTTGATTGTTCACATCTTCGCTTTCCCGGGCAAGACGCGCCAAGCGATAAGATCAATTCACGCATAACGGATCAAAAGGAGGAATCTTTATGTCGATGAACCTTGCGGTAGATTTGAAAAAAGACGATGTAGCCAAAGTCGAGCAGGAAGCGAAACAGGTTATTCAAAAAGTTGCGAATACCGATAATCTCCAGCTCGACGAGCTGATGGATCAGATCGGCCGGATGGGCCAACGCACGATGGAAAAAGCGGGCCAGTCGCTGGAAATGCTTCAGCGTCCGGTCAACGATATGGTATCCGGCAAGCGTTCCGAAGTGGGCGGCAACATTTTGCGTTTGCGTACCGAGATCGACTCGCTCAGCAAAAGCAAGCAGTTGGGCTTTTTCGACAAGATCATGCGTAAGACGCCGCTGAAAAACTATATCTACAAATATCAATCCGTGAAAACAAATGTCGATGCCATTGTCGTGTCGCTGCGCAACGGCAAAGACACGCTGGAAGAAAACATGGCTTATATGCGCAACCTGAAGCGGACTTCTATCGAGGAAGTGTATAATCTGCAAATGCGGATCGCCATGGGGAACCGCTTGAAGATTTTGTTCGAAGAAGAGATCGCCAAACCGGAAAACGCAGGCCGCAAAACGACGCTGGAACGCGGACTGCGCAAGGTGGTAACGCGTATCCAGTCCTTTACGGAAATGATCATGTTGTATCAGCAAGCGATTGCGGGTACGGATATCATCAATGACAATAACGACAAGCTGATCGACTCCGTCGACGCCACGATCGACAAAACGCAGCATTTGATCACCGTGTCCGCGATGATCGCGATGGCTTTGCAAGATCAGATGGAGACGATCGAGGCCGTCAATACGGCGAACCAGACGCTTCAGAACATGTTCGAGGAGAATTCCCGCATGTTGAAAGAAACGACGCAAAAAACGAACGATCTGCTCGGCAAACCGGCAATGCAGCTTGAAGCCGTGGAACGTGCAATGGGCGATCTGTTCACGGCCATGGATCTATATGAGCAGTCCAACCGTACGATTATCAAGTCGGCAACGGAGCAGACAGGCCGTATGACGGAGATCAACAAGAAGATGAATGATCGCTTGGGGCTGATGCAAAAAGGCGATTCTGCCGAGCCTGCGCGCGTTACAGCCGGTCAGCAGAGCGACGATCAGCGCTTGCAGTCGATCTCTAATTTGTTAGATTAAACAAACACGTATCAATTGGTACAAGGTCTGCTCGGCAGGCATGAAGATGAGAGGGAGGACTGCGTGGGATGAACATCAAGATACTAAATGCACGTATGGAGCGCAGGGAAGACAAGAGCTATATAGGGAAGGTCGAAGCCGAGGTTGAGGGCCACAAAGAGCCTTATGAGCTGACGATCTACAGTAAGAGTGGAGATGCGTGGGAGTACAGCCTCCACTTTTTGCAACAACCGGGACCCGAAGAGGAAATTCTGGCATTCGAGGAACATATCGAAAACGATGACGAAGCGTTCGACGTGATGGTCGACGCGGCTTGGGATTCGATGGAGCCGGAGGAATCCTGATCTGGGTACGTCAGGGTAACACAAAAAGGCCACTTTGACCGCGAATCGCGGCGAAGATGGCCTTTTTCATATGCGTACGCGCCCTACTTGATAAAAATATTCCCGAAAGGAATCGCTTCGCGCAAAATACGCTTGACCAATCCGTCGTCTTCCATATGCTCGCGAAGCTCCTGGCTGCGCGTGCCGCCCGCCTGAAGCAGCACATGGCCGCGCCCCGTCATTTTCCAATGAAAATTCATGTGTTGGCTGGCGAGATGGTTGCCGTAGACGGCGAGGTTCAGTTTGGCGTTCTCCGGATAGGCCAGGATGCTTCCCGCATTGACGAACAGAGGCTCTTTCTCGTGCAATTCGGCCTGGAATACGGTTCCTTGGGTCATGATGCCGATTTGCCCGTCGCCGGAAAATTTCATTTTGATGGCATCCTGGGTGATAAGCATGTTTTTCAGCTTCAAAATCCGGCTTTTCATCTCGATACCGTCGGTATAATAAAACAGCTGCCGGAAGTCGTACAGCATATCGCTGCCGCCGGACAAATCGAGCATTTGCAAACCGAAGCCGGCAGGCAGCACCGCAGTGAAAGTACAGCGTCCTTTGAAGTCAGCCCGGATCAGTTTGCGCTTGCGCATCATACGGCTGATTTCCAGCAGACGGTCGCTCCGTCCCCGCGGATCTCCACGGTACGACATCACTTGCTGCGGATGCAGAATATGGACGCCGTCATCGTGTTGTAGCTCGAAGGTATAAGCTTGAGCACCGAAAGAGTCTCCGGATTGTTCGTGAATGATGTTCATGCAAATCCTCCGTTCATCGTCTGCCGCGCAGACCGAGGCGAAGCACGCGAATAAACAGGAAGTAACCGACGAAAAGGCCGATCAGAACGAAAATGATGATTTTCATGGTGCGTGCGCTGCGATCGCGTTCTTCCTGTGCCGCGTTCAAGGCTGTGACGGTCTGCTGAAGCTGTTGATTTTGCTGGTCGAGTCGTTGATTTTGTTCATTCAACTGCGTCACCTGATCCCGATACCCTTCCATGTCTTCGCGGTAGCTTTGGATATCGGCTTTGGCGTCTTCAAGCTGATTCACCGTTTCCTGGTAGCTTTGACGCAGTTGGTTGACTTCGCCGGGCAATTCGCCGAACATTTCCAGCCCATTCACGAAGTTATCGAACGGCTCCCAGGCATGCGCGGGACGAGCGGCAGGCAGGAACAGGATTCCGACTAACAGGGCGACAGGAACGCATTTGCGTAAAGCGAAAGAGAATCTATGCTTCATGATGAGAAGGTCACCTCGATTTAAGATGTCGAATAGAAGTAGGGCCAATCCAGAATGTACAGGCCCTGATAGGAGAAAGCGTTTGATAAGGAGAATGTTTGATAACGCAGTCAATCGGGTATACATAAACAATAAGCGGACAAGACTTTGTACCGAATATGTCCGTATTTTGCAGTGCCTAAGATTGTACGTCATTAAGTGTACCGAAGTTTCCGAACAAACACCAATTTCGGTTAAAAAAGATCACTTCTGGCCGTACGATGAAGCACGCCTATATTAATCATCGAACGGGAGCGAATATATATGTATACCACAAACTCGAATTTCACAAAAATTACGGTGACGGTCAACGGGGAGCCGGTCGGTAACGAACTGTTGCTCGATAGCGTGACTTTCCGCCCGGTTACCGCAGAAGCGGCAACGCTTGAAATGGAAAGCAAAGTGGCTTCGAAGCATTGATGATGTGAAAATCTATCCGATCATCCGCAAGACACAAACCAAAAAGCTGCTTGGTTCAGATCCGTTCAAATAACGGACTGGGCAAGCAGCTTTTTGGTTTAAATTTTGAATCGGTCTACCAACGTAAACAGGTCTTCGGACAGATGCGAGAGCATCGTGGACGAAGCCTGAATTTCCTGCATGGAGGCATGTTGATCGCCTGAGGAGCCGGCCAATAATCGCGCACGCTCATGCGTACCATTGGCGATCGAGGCGCTAAGTCTTATTCGCTCGGAGACGGAAGTGGCATCTTGGGCTAGACGTTTGACATCGTTCATCGCTGCGCTGGCATTTTCTTTGGAGACAGACCAGGCACTTTGAATAGCACTGAATGATGCGGAGGCCGAGGCAAACGTCTGAGTGCCGCGGTCAGCCGCAGAGGATACGGACACCATTGCACCCGCAGCGGCTTCAATCTGGCCAAGTGTGGATTCGATGATTCCATGGATTTGCCGCACCGCCGATCCGGAGCGGTCCGACAGCTTGCGAATATTATCCGAGACAACGGCGAAGCCGCGTCCATACTCGCCTGCGCGAGCGGCCTCAATGGCGGCGTTTAAGGCAAGCAACTGCGTTTCTTCCGAAATTTCCGTAATCACGCCCAGAATTTGACGAATCTTTTGCGAATGCAGGCGCATATCTTCGATAGCCGTTTTCAATTCGTCCAATGCAACCCCTGTCAGATTCAACTGATGGGAGGCTTGATCCAGGTCTCCTCCAGCCGTACGCGAGTGCCGTTCCGATTCGGACGCGCGGTATGCCAGATCCTCGACACGTCCCAATACCTGTTCGGCAAAGGTTGTGATTTGATCCAGCAGCTTCGAGCTTTCGGTCAACGAACGGAGTTGGAGAGACGCTTCTTCTTCCAGGCCCATGGCCACATCGTGAATGCGTTCTCCGGCGTCGCCCGTCTGTCCGGCGCTCGCCGTAAGCTGTTCCGAAGCGGAAGCGACTTGATACGAACTGTCCCGAACCTCGGTCAAAATGGTGCGGAAGCTGCCAGCCATTACATTAAAGTCGGAAGCGAGCATAGCAGCCTCGTCACGTCCTCGTATCGGAATCGTCTTCATGCTGAGGTCACCCTGTGCCAGCAAACGAGTCTGTTCAGACAAGTGAACGACAGGAGAAATCATTCGGCGAATGATGAAATATACCGCAATCAGGGCGACGGTGAGCAGGATGGCTCCAATCAGGAGAGGAAGTTCAAACACGGAGAGTGTGCGCTCCTGAATAATCGAGGAATCGAAGTTGATGGCCATCAAAGCGACGACTTTCTGATTTTCGCCTTCGCCGGCATAAATAGGGCCATAGCCGGTTTTGAGTCCGATTCCATCATAGGTATATACTTTCGAGTAGACACCGTGTGACATCGTTGTTGCCATTTCCCGATCCTCATCAGTGAAATAGAAGCTATCTCCTGCCTTGTAACCCCGTTCTCTTAGATTGGAGTCAGCCGCCAGAATTTTTCCGTCTACAGATAAAATAAAGGCTTCTTTGAAAATAGGTTTGTGCTCGTGAATCCAGTCGATTTTGTTTTGAATTTCTTCCAGTTTCGAGGTGTCACCTGCGGCTAATGCTTCGATATCAGCGGGAGCTACGAGTCCGGTCGTGATATTTGCACAGCCTACTAGCTCGATTCCGACGGCTTCGTCAACTTGTCCGTAAGCCGCTTGATAGGCGAGCAGGCCAACCGCTAATCCGATCACAAGAAATAAGGATACGATAGCCGTTGTAATTTTTCCGGCGAGTTTCATAATGAATTTGATCCCCCTCTAAATTGTACGTTGAACAACGTCGTGCTTACCGCTGCCGTCATTGAAACGGAATAAATCGGAGAGGGCGAGGGGATTGGAGTCGAGTTGTTATACGTTCATATCGTGCAAGATTGCAAAGGGAGTTGCTGTGATAAAAATCTCAAAAACAAAGATACGCAAAATTTAAATCAAAGTCCAAATCCATAAAAACTATATTTTGGGATTTGAAAATGAACACAAACAAAAATGCCGTTCCTTCGGAAGAAGGAACGGCATTTCTTTGGCAAACTAGCCTATCATAAAAGGTTTTTAACGCTTGTTATTTCTTCACCGTTACCGAGATGGTCACGGTTTTGGTGCCGAATTTGCCTTTGATCGTAGTCTTGCCTTCGGCCACGGCAGAGATTTGACCTGTTGCCGAGATTGTCGCTACAGATGGCTTGGAGCTTGTCCATGTGGTTTGTGCAGCAACGCTAGCTGTTACTCCGGTGTCGTAAGCAGCCGTAACCACAACTGTTTTTCCGGCGCCGGGAGCCAGTTTCAACGACTTTTCGTCAACGGTGAGCTTGGTCAGTTTCGGTACGACGGTAACGTCGACAGATACCGCGATGCCCTGGTAGGAGCCGCTCAGCGTTGCTTTACCTTCCGACACGCCTTTTACGGAAGTCGTCGCGATCGAAGCTACCTGAGGATTGGAAGATTCCCAACCTACCTTGCTGCCCAGCGAGATTTTGGAGCCGTCCGCGAAGAATCCGGTAACTTTGATCGATTTGCTGGACTTAACGTTGAGTTCGATCGAAGTCGGTTCGACTACGATCTTGGTGATTTTTTGTTCGATCTTCACGGGAACCGTGATCGACTTGTTCAGGTACGTGCCTTTCAGCGTTGCCGAACCTTTGAGCAAGCCTTTGATTTCTTGGTCTTTGCCGGTCGTTTTGATTACGGCATTCGTGCCGCTTACGGTCCAGGTAATCAGCGAAGAGATATCTTTCTCTTGCCCGTCTTCCCAGACTGCGTTCACCGTCGGCAGATCGGAAGATTCGCCGATAATCAGGTTCAGAGCTTCATCCGGACCGATCAGAACCAGAACTTTCTCATTGATCGTGACTTTGAATTCAACCGTTTTGCCGCGTACGGAAACGTCGCCCGAAGGCGTGTTTACGGAGGTGGCGTCAGGCAGGGAAGCAGTCAGTGTAACGGTACCCGCCGACTTCGCAATGACTTTGCCATTTTCAATATAAGCAATCTCTTCGTCGCCGGATGTCCATGTTACGTCGTTGCTCAGATCAAGCTTCGAATCATCAAGCTTCAGTGCATTGACCTTTGGAAGAGACTCGGACTCGCCTTTGTACAGATCTGTTTCGGTTTTTGCTGCTTCAAGCGACTTCAGCGTCGGATAAACCGTCACTTTGATTTCTTTGGAGATTCCGCCGTAGTCGGCTTTGATCGTTGTACTGCCTACGGCTTTTGCTGTAACTTTTCCGCCTTCAACGGTAGCGGCCAGCAGGCTACTGGATGTCCATTTGGAAGAAGCGGATACGTCGAGCGAAGAGTTGGCACGGTCGCGTACTTCGGCTTTCAGATCAAGCGTTTCGCCCAGGAAGATCGTAGTGGCTTCGGAAGGAACCAGCAGCAAGGCTTCATACGGTGAACGTACATAGACGTCCAGCGTTCCGGTTACGCCCAAGTATTGAACCGTAATCGTGGCTTTACCCGCAGCTTTTACGGTAAGTGTTCCTTTTTCGACGGCGACAACCGATTCGTTGGAAGTCGTCCATGTTGCATTCGCAGTTACATCATGCTCGCCACTGCCGCCAGCGGCGGGAGCGATCGATTTCAGCTTGATTTCATCGCCGACGAGCAGTTCCAGATCGGATGCTTTGCCTTTGTCGTCGCGAATCTCAAGGGAAGAGTAAGGCAGTTCGACCGTAGCTTTGAACGTACCGGTCTGACCTTGGTATTTCGCTGTGATGGTCGCGGTACCTTTGCCGACCAATGTAACTTGTCCGGCGTCGATCGTCAGCACGGAAGAGTTGGAGCTGGTCCATGTTGCGAGCGAAGTGACATCGGTGACTTTGTCTTTTTCCGCGCCGCCTGTCAGCTTGGCTGCGATTTTCAAATCGCTTTCGGAATCGCCCAAAAGATATGTACCGCTTTTGACCGGTTCAAGGGCGAGTTTCGTATACGGATACGAAGCTGCGATTTCTACGGTTGCGACTGCACCTTCGTAAGTGGCGGTAATGGTTGCTGTGCCTGCTTCTTTAGGCGTTACCAGACCTTTGACAACCTGTGCGACGTCTTCGTCGGAAGAAGTCCATGCTGCGGTTGCCGTGATATCTTTTTTGGAAGTCGAGCCTTCGATGGTCGCATAAACCTTCAACTGTTTAGCCGATTGGCCGATCACCAATTCTTTTTTCGTGGCGTCGTCGAACGAAATCGAGGTGACGTCTCCCGTGGCGGCAAAAGCATTCGCTGGGAACGCGATCGCGGCAATCATCAGCAGCAGGGCCAGGGTTCTCATCACTCTTTTTTGTCGGATCATGATCTTCTCCTTCAATAAATAAGTTTTTGGAATCGTTTTGGAAGGCGGGTTCAGCCGTTCCGTCTCCTTTATTATCGGAAAAAAACCCCAGAACGTTACGTTTTGAATATAAAAAAATGGAAATAGGTAATAGGTCCTAATAAGGTTTGGAACGTATGTTCGATCATTGGACAAAAAAATAAACGCATTCCGCCGGAATTCCGCTGCGCAGCAGAAACCGTTCGAACGATTCGCCGGGAATCGGTTCGGTCTTGCTGGTCAGAAGCAGCATAGCGAAGCGATTGGCTTGACGCTCAAGCTTGCCCGCGCTGAAAAAAGAATGCTCCTCGATAAAAAACCGGTTCACTCCTTTGTGCAGGCGGTCGTGTCCAAGCTCGTGCGCGCAAACGAAATTCCGCCATTCTTCGGGAAGCTGCTCGTTGATGACGATGAAACGCCTGCGAAGCTTGCGATAATACAATCCTTTGGTCGATTTGCCGAGGTCCATGTAACGGATATGGATACCGAGCGATTCAGCCATGGCAAACGGATCGGTCGTGCGGGTCATGCGAATAAGTCGATCGACGAGTTGGGTCATAGAGTCCACCGTCCGTGCCCTCCTTTTGGCGGAATGTTCGGGTGTGTCAGCTTTTGCGTTTGTTCATTTGCTTGGCTTCCCAGAAAAGTCCGGTCAGCACGTCTTTGATCCGCTGCTTGTCTTCGCGATCCAGGGGAATGCCGTCGAACATCAGCTCGCCGTCTTCTTCAAGCATCTTTTTGAAATCCCGTTTGTCGCGCGAACTGGCCCATTCCGGCGCCGTTCCTTCATGGGCATCGGGCAGATAGCCGGCTTCGTTCATCATCTCTTCGTACGGAACGCCGAGCGCTTGCGCAATCTTCGTGATCGTCTGCGGCTTGGGCACGCCCCGAAGGCCGTGCTCGATGCGGGAGATCTGCGACGTGCTGACACCCGCTGCTCCGGCCAGACGGTTAATGCTCCAGCCTTTGCGTTCGCGAACCTGTCTCAAATAACTACCGAATCGCTTTTCCATATGCGCATCCTTCCTCGCTTCGTCAATTTAGCCGATCGCCCGGCGTTCCCTCTCTGTTTAATATACCCAATATCCGGTGCCGGGTAAATGTGTGAATAAAAAATATTGCCAAAAGGCGGAAAGTACGGAATGTCTACAAAAAATTCATGTCTGGCGCGAGCAGGTTGTCCCGAATGAATACGGAGCTCGTCTGCCGGATTCGTTCTTGAACCGTAAACGAATCATTCGCACGTAAATATCATTTTTGAGCGGGACAAGCTGTTCAAGTGGAAGAAAACGTCAAAATGGTTCTTTACGAGTTTGGAAAAGATGTGGTAAGGTTAAAACATGAATACGAACAAGATGCGAACAAAATCTTAAGAAGACGGACTTGCTTGCTTTAATTATTGCCAAAAGACAACAAAAGGAGAGATCAAAATGGATGCCACATTGAATTTGCCCAAGCTCGATCGCCGAAAAACGCAGGCTGCTATCGAGGCCGCCATGGAGAAATACCGCATTTACAAAACGATTACGTTCGAGGAACGGGAAGCACGCGTCACATCTTCTTATAACGAGACGCCTTCGGGCTACACGGGTACGACCAGCGACTCCACAGCTCGAACCGCTATATATAATGTAGATATGCCGGCTGCCCGTGTCGCTTATTGCGAACGGATCGAGCGGATCGTGGAGCGGTTGAACGATCGGGAACGGCTGCTGCTGCGCGAACGCTATATGAAGCAGGACGATGTATTCGATTATAAAGTGTACAACCACGTATTCGACCCGCCGATCAGCAAAGATACGTACGTGAAGGTGCGTACCGGCGCTTTTTACAAAATGGCTCTGACGCTGTCGGCAATGGGGTTGATCCCGTTGGATGAATTGTTGGCGAAAACGTCGGAAAGCGGACGCGGCAAGGGCGAGAAGCAGCGAGCTTAGCGGAACAACTGCACGAAAGCAAAAGGATATTCAAAAAAACAGAACTTTTTTCGGAAAAAGGGAACGATCTCAGGTCTGTCTTGTCTAAAAGGGTAGAAGAGGTGAGCAGATGGATAAAATGAGAGGAAATCCGGACGCGAAGATGCAGGCCGCCGATCCGGATACCGTCATACGCACTTATTGGGGGGAAGTGTGGAAATATCTCTTCTTCATGACAGGAAGCCGACCTACGGCCGACGACCTGACTCAAGATACGTTCATTCGGGCGCTGCGCGGATGGAACTCGTTCAGAGGAGACTCTTCGATCAAAACATGGCTGATGAAAATCGCTCGAAACACGTACATCAACCATAAGCGTTCCGCGTTTGTACGTCGGGTATTGCCTTTTTCGCAAGTGGAGCATGGGGGGACGGAAGCGTCGGCGGAAAAAGCGTATCTGGCCGAAGCGGGCGAGCGGCGGATTTGGGAGTTGGTGTTCCGGCTGCCGGACAAATTGCGCGAGACGCTGCTGCTCGAAGCCCATTACGGCATGACGGCGCGCGAAGGCGCGGAAATGCTGGGCATCCCCGAAGGCACGTATAAATCGAGATTGTCGCGTGCAAGAAGCCGGATAGAGCGCATGATGAACGGGGAGGAACAGGCATGAACCGATTCAAGGGACTGAACGATAGTCAGGAAAAGAGGCAAGATCGGGACGTGCGGCCAAATTGGTACGATACGCTAAGCCGCGAGCCGGGGCAGATGAGCCAGGAGCCCACGCTCGCGCAAATGCGCAAGATCAAGGAGGAATCGACGATGAAACACGCATACGCACCGACACGAAACAAAGGCAAAACGGCTTTTGGAGCAATCGTGGCAGCCGGGGTGATTTTCGGAGGTATCTGGGGAGCGAATTCCGCAGGGTGGCTGGACAATGGGACGCCGAACGCCGCGCAAACGCAAGTGGCCGGGCAATCGCAGACCGATCCGGGATCGGCAGGAAGCAATGCGGGAGGCGCGGTCGGCGGCGGACAGACGGAGCAGAACGCGCAGACTTTGGCCGCGGAAGCCGAAGCGCAGGCGCGAGAGGTCGCGGAAGACTTCAAAAAAGAAGATCTGACAGTGACTCCGGAAAAGTTGGACGTATACGAACGCGAGTTTCGGGTAGAAAACGAAGACACGTCGAGCATGGAAGCCTGGATCGAAAAACGTCATGCCGAGTTATCCGCATACGCGGAAAACGAGTTTTTGTCGAGTTACTTCGCCAACCGGGCCGGAGATATGCCGTATCAAGCGGCGATCCGCACCGATTCGGAATTGACGGTCGAAGATCTGACGATGACGACGAGAAACATAGACCTTGAAAACAATCAGGTCACGTTCGATTACAAGCTGAATCTGGTGTTCTCCGGCAATCGCGAACCGCTGCCGATGAAAGGCGCGATCCGCATGGAAAAAGGAGCGGACGGATGGAAAGTGTTGAAAGACGTGCCAGGCAAAGCGAGTTTTTTGGAACTGTACAAAATCGCGTGGCCGAATCTCGCAGGTTAAAAGCAAACGGAAAAACGAACCGAAATCGAATCTCGATCGGTCCGAAACGCAATCGCAAAAGCTGCGACTCCCTTTATCGGGAATCGCGGCTTTTTTGCATAAAGATCCCGGCGCCCAAAAAAACGCAAAAAAAAACAGGCGTCGGAAGATTCCGCTGCCTGGTCGTAGAAGTTCGCTTGCGCGAGCTTGATCTTACAAGTTGTATTTCTTTTTGAAACGCTCGACTTGGCCGCCGGCATCAAGAATCTTCTGTTTGCCAGTGAAGAACGGGTGCGAATCGGAAGTGATTTCCACTTTGATCAGCGGGTACGTGTTGCCGTCTTCCCAAGCTACGGTTTCATTGGATTTACGAGTCGAAGCGCTCAGGAACTGGTGTCCTGTGCTCGTGTCCATGAATACTACCGGTTGGTAGTTCGGGTGAATTCCTTGTTTCATCTATTTTCAACTCCTTCTTAAAATAATCAATAATCACATACACTATATAGTAGCATAGGGCAAGCATCTTGACAATATTGAAATATGGAGAAGTGATTGAATTTGTTTGAGACAGGCGGTGATAGGCGAGAAGACATAGATGTATATAATGTAGTTAGTCGAAACCAATACTGGGCACAGGGTGGCATCAGTATGACATTCCAAAATCCCGGCGTTTGGAAACAAAGAGCTCAGAATGAGAACATGCAAGGTATTGATAGTGATACTCAGCGATCGGGCGTAGTCTACAACAACACCAATAATATTTGGCTCATCATGACTCCGACTCAATGTACAGCTGAGCAATTCCGAACTGCTATTCTTGGAAGTATCGGTTTTGGTACACTTGTTAACGGAATCTTCTTAGATAGTGGGGGATCTTCACAAATGAGAGCAGGAACGACTACTATTGCAGCAAGTTCACGGAAGGTTCCAGAAATGTTGGCTTTGAGATCTTGACTCAAAACAGTTTGAAATAAATATTTAGTTTATAAAAAAAACCCAGATGCCTTTAAAGGCATCTGGGTTTTTTGTTTTTGGAATTTATTTTTTCAAAAAGCGAATCTTTTTGAAATTTAAAATGTCTATTTTGTTGAAAGGATGTGCGACATGAAAAAAATTATTTCTGCTATCAGTATTACGATGTTAGGTTTCAGTTTCTTAATAGCCTGTGGAGCTGAATCGGACACTAAAGAGCCGGTTGCAGCTCAAGAAGCTACGACAAAAACTAGTGATACGAAAAATGAAACGGCAATTGATGCAGGTGTCCATGTGGATTGGAGTGCAGTCACTAGTCCTCTATGGAACCAAGATATTGAAACTAAGTTAAGAGCAACCCTCGATGCAATTATTCAAAAGGATGCAAAGAAGTTAAATGAAGAAGTTATGCCGGATGCATCAGGTGCGTTTGATTATATGCTCAAAGACCAATACGATTTTAAAAGTATTTCAGATGTCAGAGAAGAAGATAATAAAGTTCTTGTAAAGGTGGATCACGATGTTTTGATGGCAGGAAGTGATTCTGTTCAAACTGGTGGTTATTATTACTATTTTGAAAAAGACGGAAATGGTAAATGGCAATTAGTGACGATTGATTAGGAAGTACAATGAAGATGGGAGCATCCCTGATGTCGAGACGTAGCGGTGCTCTTTTTTTACACTCAATATTATGAGTAGTTCTAAAGCTAATTAAGTAGATTTTCAGTTCCTACTTATCCCCTTACCAGCGAGTTACGCTGGTATAAGGCTTAGGTCAACGAGTCGAGAAGTGGCTTGCCCTGTTTCATCATGGTTGAAATAACCGAGTGCAGCCGAGTAAATTGATTCGCTTCCTGCTCGGTCCGAAAACAGTCGGATACATTCTGTTTCACCTTCGTCATGCCAATGTCTCGTTCGTCCTGGTTGTGGTCAAATGGCAACCGGACATCGGAAAGAAAGCGGAGGAACGCCGGTTTTTGCGCGTTCATTCTTTTTCTGAGATTGCTCGCTTTGCTACCCATTTTTCGTCCACGAGGCCTATTTTTTCCCAGTGCTCGTTTTGAACCCAGCTTCCCTCGCGCCAGCAGCAATTGGTACACGCTCAAGTAGGTCGTCCAAGCCGAGAAAAATTAAGGCCGTATTGGTTTCAGGCACGCAAGCCTTTCAGAAAGGGAGCCCGAGCTTTGACGTCGTAGTAAGGGAACGATTTTGTGCGCGGATTGGCAATTCGGTCACGACCATGCATGGGCTCGGCAGGTATTCAACCTGTCGGACTTCATGAGCGTGAGCCGGAACATCTCGAAGCGTCGCTTGATAGCCGGGTCGAGTTTCGAGCGAGTGGAGGATGATTTCATACGAGCAATCCGCAAAGCGGAGCGTGTGGACGTCATGCCCGCGAGGGGCCTCTTTTTTATCGCCGACGATTCGGGAATTCGTAGGCTTTCTGCTGTTTTGAATTTTTTAACCGAGCTGTCGTTCCAGCTAATGCATGCGTTTTTTCAGCTTTTGAAGCTGTACCTGTTCACGTAGCATCCGATTTTTCTCCAAAATTAGAGTGAAGACGTCCTCGATTTCGGAGTCACCTTTGCAAACCAGCAGCATCTGTTTCGGCGTGAATGTCACAAACGTCACTCCTTTCTCGTGAAGCAGTATAAAGAATAGATTCAAGATTCGGGTTGGAAAATTCCTTTTTTATCGAATTACTATAGTAGAATACCTAAGTAGCAACCTAAAATGGAGGTAATTCAAATGAGAGTAGCTCAACACGAAGTATATACATATGACGGAGTGAAGGTGCATATCTTTATATAGAAGAATCGGGTGCTTGAGCGCATGGATTTGTAATTCTTCTAATTAAGAGGTTTTCGGATCACTCAAGGATTCGAATCAACGGAAATGGAATGTTTGAGCCGTCAAACCCCGTAGCTACGCGGTCGGCAGAGGTATTCCGCTCTTTTTCCACCTACGGTTCGTCTTTTTCCCACCTTTTATCGGACAGAAACCGGACGCTTCACCGTCTCCGTTTGGTGAAAAAGGCGGTAAGATTATATCATCGGGAAGTTGAGCGAGAGGCCAGGCGCCGAAAGCTCAGAGAAGCTCATATCCGCTGAAAAGACGGGTGCGGCCCTTACGGGCGACGCAGCCGTTTTTGTCATGCAACAGGCGGCGTGAACAGGTTCTGGCAAGACTCCCGAAGTTGGAACATAAACAGAAATAAACGCGAAAATATCAAACCCGTCGTCGGAGTATCTGTCGGCGGTTTTGGGCATGGAGCGGGAAAGGAAGGAGGATGTGTTATTCGCGAGACGATCAAAAAAGCATTGGAAGAACGAATTCCGGAATTGGCTGACCGCGTGCATGATTTGCCTTCCACTGGCCAAATCTATACAGGGATCGGTGCAGTGGTCACTTTCGGCGAAGAGATTCGCAAAAACGATTGGGCCGGTTATCGGCGCATCGTGAAGATTTGGCCTTATGCCGATGAGGCTGCTGGCGGTTTTGACAAGGTGGAAGAGCTGGCTGAAAAGATTGAAGCGGCGCTGCACGAGTCGGTGCTTGGCGGTGATTCGGCGGCAAAAGACGCATCGACTTCGGGTGAGCAAGCGGCAAGTAGCGGGAGTAATCTTATCAAATCCCCGTTCACCTGCGTCTTTGCCGGATCGGCGGACGGGGATCGTACAGACGCTGTACTTGGTATCGGAAGTCTGACACGCGGTTTGCGGTTCGCGGTGTATCGACAGCCGGCTAGCGCCGTTGTTGTACCGGATACAAACGAAGCAGGGACAGAATTAAGCAGCTTATCCAAGTTGACGTCCGATCTGCTCGGAACAGACTGGCAGATCCATACGGATCGCTGGGCATCGGCGGTTGCAAGACCTTGCGTATTATGGCGGCTGTCGGGCAGTCGAAAAGTAACGGCCAAGCCTTCTGCGTTCGATGTAAGGCGGACATACGCTGCACATGTATTGGGGCGAGTGCCCTCCGAGGAGCGTGAGGCACTTGTTCTTTTGGCCGAACGGCTTAGCGCGACTCCGCGATTGAAGCCTACGGCGCCGGGGCGTCGCGGAGCAACGATTGCGGACGTAGTTGCGGATCTGGAAGCCGACGGAATGTTGAAAGGTCAATTTCGACTCGATGTGCTGGAGCGCGTGGTTGATCCTGGAGGTCAACCCGGAGAGACCGAACCACCAGTGTTGATCGGTGAAGTCGGACTGAAGCATGGAGATTGAAGCGTCCTGTGAACCTACCGATCAAGATGGACAATAAGGCGGGATGAATATGGCAGGTATGACGAAGGTTGAAGCCGATACTCGCCGAGAAGCGGCTTTGTATACGGCAGATGAACTGATGCCGCATGCGGAAGACCTATTCGGCGTGCGCAAAGAAGTCGTGCACGCTGCGCTCTGCGGCGAATCGGAAAAACGTTTTACAGTCGAACAAGTAAGGCAAAAGATCAAACAATTTATGAAAGCGAAGGTGAAGTAATATGGCAGGCGGAACTTGGAGTGCAACAGAAAAACCGGTCCTTCCGGGACTTTATATGAATTTTCAGGCGGCAGCGGCTTCGGCGGTACAGCCGGGCAGTCGCGGAACGGTAGCGGTATTGGTCAAAGGCAACTGGGGACCTGAACGGGAATTTATCGAAATCGGCAGCGAAGCTGCGATCAGCCGTGCTTTTTCGAACGAAGCGACAGGCGGAGCGACGGCTTACGATTCGTTGTATCTGGCTCTGCTGGGCGGTCCGAAAAAGCTGCTCGCTTACCGTGTCGCCGATGACACGGCCGCTGCGGCGTCGCTGGCGCTCAAAACGGGCGAAACCAACGTGCTGCGTCTGACCGCTTCGTATACAGGTAGCCGCGGCAACAATTTCCGTGCTGCAGTTCAGCCGAACGTCACGAACGAAAATGCACTGGAACTGCGTCTGTACGAAGGCGCGAAGCTGCTGCGTACATTCGTTTCGGAAACCGGCAGCGTGGCGACATTCGTCGAGGCGATTAACTCGGACGTAGAAAATGTCTGGGTAAAAGCAGAAGCGCTGGCGCCGGAATCGATTCTGTCGCAAGTTTCCGGTGCGGCGTTTACCGGTGGCGCAAGCGGCAACGGCGAGCTGAGCAATGCGGATTATATTGCGTCGCAGTCGGCGCTGGAAGGCGCGGACTTTGATGTGTTGGCACTGGATTTCGCAGCCGATTCGGCACTTCTGCAAAGCTTTGCGGCATTCGTGAAGCGTCTGCGCGGAGAAGGTCGCGGCGTAACGCTGGTGGTCGGGGGTACCGAAGCCGACGATAAAGCTGTCAATGCACCTGCGCTGGCTTCCGCTCGTTCGACGGCGCTCAACCACGAAGGTATTATCAACGTCGGCACAGGCGTCAAATTGGGCTCGGCTTCTTACAGTTCCGCACAGACAAGCGCTTATGTCGCAGGTCTGATCGCCGGACAGCGTTTGAACGAATCGACGACGTACCATGCGGCTCCATTCGAAGACGTGACTCGCCGCTGGACGCGTTCCGAACAAGAAACAGCGGTCAAAAACGGCGTGTTCCTGCTGTTCCATGACGGTCGCCAGGTCAAAACGCTGCGCGGAATCAACACATTGGTCACGCCGGCTACCGGTCAAAATAACGCCTGGAAAAAGATTCGCTCCGTCCGCGTGATGGATGCGATCAGCAGCGACCTGCAACGTACGGCCGAAGACTCGTACATCGGCAAGGTCAACAACACGGAAGAAGGCCGTCTGGCGCTGATCGGCGCAATGAAAGAATACCTGGCCCTGCTCGCCCAAAGCGGCGTAATCGAAGAAAACGGCTTCGACGTGATCCCGGACCCTGCCTACTACGGCGATGCTCCGATTATCAAGCCGGAGGCGGATCAGGTCTTCCTGCAATGGAACGTGAAGCTGGCCGACGTGATGGAGCAATTGTTCGGTACGTTTAACGTCCAGTAAAAATAGACGGAGGAGCGTTGGCGCATAGTAGGAATGCCGCGCAACAGCTCCTTTTTTCAACACTGATATTCATTAAAATAAACCATTAACGATCTCAAGGAGGAAATATTATGTTGGATGCTTCGAAAGTCATTCTTGGCACGTACGGTCAATTGCATATCGATGGGGTATGGCAGTCCCATATCAACAAACTGGAAGCTAGCGTGGAGATCGAAAAGCGCGAGCTGAACCTGACCGGAACCGATTGGAAAGTGCATAAAAACGGCGCGAAAAAAGGTACCGGTACCATGAGCGGTTACAAAGTCACGTCGGATATGATCCGCCGCGGCTTCCAGAAGTTCGATATCATCTCCAAGCTCGACGACCCGGAATCGTACGGTCACGAACGCGTTCGCCTGATCCGCTGCATGCCGGACAAAATCCAGCTTGCGAACTGGACGGCCGGCGAAGAAGTTGCGGAAGAAACGACCTTTACCTTCGAAGGCTACGAGCTGGTCGATCCGATCCGCGCGAACTGATTCGGCGTAAGATCGGTTGTTGCTTGATGATTGAAAAGGATAGCCGAGCTGCCGATTGCGAGAAGATAGGCGTATGACAAAAGAAAGCAGCATCATCGATAAGAACTTGACCAAGATCGCCGTCAAAAGGGCTGAGCTGCCCTGTGCGCGATCTTTTTGACGTAAACGAATCGGCGTGTGCGGCAGAAGGTCTTCGCCGGCGCGCCGTTTGCGTTTTCGCTCAGCTATCATCAT
This sequence comes from Saccharibacillus sacchari, assembly GCF_037722395.1. Taxonomy (GTDB): domain Bacteria; phylum Bacillota; class Bacilli; order Paenibacillales; family Paenibacillaceae; genus Saccharibacillus; species Saccharibacillus sacchari_A. Next base: position 165,263 of record NZ_JBBKAR010000056.1, read on the forward strand.
ACCCAAATCCGAGGAGGAATTATCTCATGAGTATCAACGAAAACCTGTCCGAAGAACAAATCCTGGACGTGCTATTCGAAGCGGCAGACAAACTCCCTGAAGAAACGGTCGTTATCCGCCGTCTCGATCTTCGCATGACGCTGCGCGGCCTGACATCCAGCAAAGTGGACAGTATTCGCGAGCGCTGCATGGTGCGCAAGACCGTCAAAGGCCGCACGGAAGAAAAAGTCGACAGCGAGACGTTCAACGCCCTGCTGATCTCCGAAGCGACAGCGAAACTCGAAGTCAAAGGGCTGGAACTGAACGGTTGGGGCGATCCCCGCATCACGAGCCGGCTTAAGCTGTCCGGCGGCGAACAGGCCGTGCGCCGCATGCTGCTGGCAGGCGAACTCGATGCCGTCGGCGACAAGGTGCTGGAGCTGTCCGGCTTTGGCGTGGAGCTGGCTGACGTAAAAAACTAATCCACTCCGGCGGGGTAACGACGATGATGTACCACATGTGGGTACGCCACCATCTCCGTCCCGGAGAATTTTGGAAGCTGCCGCGCGGGGAGAGGCTGTTGCTTTTGGCTTTTTCGGAAGAGGAGTTGGAAGCGCTGAGCGAGCATAAATGAACAATTTAACGACATAGGAGGTGAAAATATGGCAAATTCAGAAGACTTTGCGGCAAATGCTGGCGGGCTTAAGGCTACGATTCGTTATTTTGACCAGATACAACGTGCTTCTGATCGATTTGGGCAAACGCGCTATCAGAATATCACTAAGTTGAACAGCGAATTAAAATCTACTGTTCGTTATTTTGATCAGGTCTATAAAGCGGCGCGCAGATTACAAAATATTAATTACGATGCAGGCGTTCAGCGATTGAGACGGCAAGTAGTTTCTACTTCTCGGGAGTTTTCTGCTCTTTACCTTACAGCTTCAAAATTAAGCCAATTGCAGATTGGTGTTCAAATCGGGCTCAATGACAACCTTACAAGCAAACTGAATGGCATCACCGAAAAAATTAAGCAATTCAATAGTCTTAATCTGAACGCGACCGGAACTGTGAAAGTGCAAACGTCAGAAAAGCAAAAAACCGGTGTAACAGAAGCTTCCGATTCAAATAACGATTTTTCGAAACTGGCTAGTGCTATTGAATCAAATACACAAGCTACGCGAAGTAACACGATGCAGCTTTTTTTGGCTGATCCACAATCTTCTGCTCAATCCACTGCTAAAGATGAAGAGCCGAAAAGTATAGGAAGTAAGATTATGGGGGTTTTGGGTGGCCTTTATACGATCTTGGCACTGGTGGACTTTTCTTATCGCGGATCTGCGAAAATGCGTCAAATTAAACAGCAGAAAAAGTTTTACCCTGACGCAAATGCCGGGACAGGAAATAAGAGTGGAGGGACTCCAAACAAGACGTCAAGCAATGGCGGTTTAAACAGACCGAATCGCGGAAGACCAGGGTCTGTGAAACTTCAAACGCCAGAAAAGCTGCCGCCTAAAGCATCCCCTGCTCCCAAACCTTTTTCTGACAAGCTTAAAAATTATAACGACCGCTATGGACCCATGAAGACAAGTGACCCCAAAGCGCCTTCTGCCTCTAAGCCTTTTTCCAAAAAGCTTGAATCCTACCATGCTCGTTATGGATCGATCAAAACAGGCGATCCAAAAGTAAGCAAGAGTACTTCTTTAAAAGCAGATAAACCGGCCGGTCCTAAGTCGCTAAGCAATCCGCTGAAGACTCTGGCAGATTCTCAGAAAAATGCCATAACCAAACTACCTAAGAAATCTTTCATGAGTTCTATAGGGGAAAAGTTTAATGCTTTCAAAAGTACTGGTAAAGGTTTGCTTGGAAAAGTCCCTGGACAAAAGCTTTTGCAAACAGGAGGCAAGATTTTAGGAAAAGCATTTGTACCTCTTGCCGTTGCATCTGGAGTGGCTTCCATATTTCAAGCGCCAAAAGAAGAACGAGGCAAAGCGATTGGATCTGTAGTTGGTACCGCAGCCGGAGCTTTTTTTGGCGGTCCAGCCGGAGCTGTAGTAGGAAGTTATTTGGGCGGAAAAGCAGGCGAGCTAATACAACAGACAAAAGTGTTCGAAAAAGGCGGAAAAGCGATCAGTGACGGAGTGGACTGGATTGGAAAGAAGTTCAAGAATATTTTTGGCAAGAAGTCTGCCGAAGAAACTACAGCACCCTCTTCTGCGGCACTCCCTGCATCGCCATCCAGCGCTTCAAGTCCTGCAATAACACAAGCTAAATATCCGCAAATGCAGGCAGTAACAGTCGGTGCAACGATGGCTTCGACCGGTTTGAGTGTTCCTACGATTGATCATGCGAACATGGTTTCAAAAGTAGGGACTCCCGTTAATAATGGGGCTAAAGCAGGAACGGAAGCTGTTCAATTGAGCGAAGCACAGCTAAGTTCCATTTCCGGCATGCTTAAAGATTTCAAAACAGAAGTGACCAATCAAGTCTCGATTACGATTCCTCAAGGAGCGGTACAGCTCGATATCCACGAAGAGATCGACTACGCCGAAATCGAGGGCAAGATCGGGGCGGCGATCGTGGCGAAGGTACGCCAAGCGTTCCAGAACTACAAGCCGTCCGGCGGAGGCGGAGGTTCGGCCGGACCTGCGCGAACGATGGCGACGTAAGAAAGCGGGACGGGCTGTGCAGCCGCGATCCCGGAAAGGAGGACAGCCGTGGAGATTTATTTGTTTTACGGCGACAAAAAGTATTTTCATTTCCCCGTCAATCCTGAAGAGATCAATTTCTCGCGTTCGAAAGGATATGAGACGGTCAACATGCTGCAACACGGGGAGTTCGATTTCGCGCAGGGCGACAAGATCAAGGAGATCAGTTTTTCTTCGTTTTTCCCGAAAGAATACGATCCGTCTTATTGCCGCTTCCGCAAGATTCCCGATCCGATGGTTGCGGTCAATGTGCTGAATCGTTTTCTCGTTTCGGCTGAGCCGGTTCGTTTGGTCATTTCCCATACGGGCATCAACGTGCCGGTCTACCTGATCAGCTATAACAGTTCGTTCAGAGGCGGAGAGCCGGGAGACATTTATTTCGAATTGACGTTCCGCACCTGGCGCGATGCCAAGCTGCAAAGCAAGTCCGGCGGGGTCAAAGCGCTTAAACGAACCGATCTTAAGCCCACAGGCAAAACGTATACGGTCAAAAGCGGCGATTCCTTGTCCAAAATTGCCAAACTCGAACTGGGTTCGGGCGACAAGTGGCAATTGATCTATGTATTAAATAAAAGCGTGATCGGCCCCAATTACAACCTGATCAAGCCGGGACAAAAGTTGGTGTTGCCGAAATGAGTTACAAAGTGATCGTAGGCAGCAACACCGATATCACGCCCATGGTCGAGACCATCAGCATGCGTGACGCGCTCGACCAAATTGCGTATCAGGCGAGCGTTCGGTTGGCCGTGTCCACAGCGAAGACACTGCCCGACTTTACGCCGGGAACGCCGATTCGGGTAAGTGGCGTTCCTTTCGGCAAAGAGGCGCAGATCTTTCCTTTGCTGAATCCCGGCGTGATCTGGGAAGCGGAAAGCACGAACAGCGGCACCAAACGTATCTCGCTGACGCTGTACGATCGGATGATCTACCTGGAGAAATCCGAAGACGAATACCTTTTTCCCAAAGACCAGACCGCTACGCAACGTTTGCAAAAGTACGCTAAAGACTGGGGCATCACGCTCGGCGATCCGGTGGACACCAAAACCAAACTGGCGAAGGCCGTGTATCGATCGCAAACGATTTTTTCCATGTTGTTCGCGGATCTCAAGGAAACGTCCAAATCGGGCGGCGACATGTACCATCCCCGGATGACGAGCCGCGGGCTGGAACTGTTCAAGCTCGGCAGCAACACGCAAGTGCATGAGCTGGATCGCCTGATCGACGTCGCGCAGATGCGTACGTTGGAAGGAGCGGTCACGAAGGTGAAGGTACTTGCGGCGGCCGAATCTTCGAACGGAAAGGAAGTCGCATCCAAGATCCTGACCGTCGAGGAAAAAGGGGCCAAAGAGCTGGGCACGCTGCAAAAGGTAGTATCCGACGATCAGGTCAAAACGGCGAAAGCGGCGAAAAAGCTCGCGCAAAGCTATCTGACCGGAATCCAGGAGACGTTTACCGTAACGGCGCCTGACGTCAATACGATTCGGGCAGGCGATGCCGTGAAGCTTAGCGGGATGAAGCTGCTCGTCACGTCGGTCAGTCACGATCTCGGCAATCCGGGCACGATGACGTTGGAACTGGCGACCGAGGCGTCGGTAAAAAGGAGGTTTTATCTTGACTAAAGATCCGTATGGGCAATTCGCCGATATGATGAGTTCCGCGATGAAAGGGCACACCAAGCAGATGGCAAGCGGCCTCGGCGGCGTGTTGGGAACGATGACGGCTTCCGGCGTGAAGTTGGACGATTTCAAGCATGAGATTCAGGATTACATGGTCGCGGAACTGCCGGGCACGATGGAAGCTGGTGAAGGCGGGAATGGAACTGCTGTACCAGACGCCGACGATTCCATGGGCAGTGGGGGGATCGGAGGCGAGGTTACGCTGCAAGTCAACGGATTCCAACCCGGCGACCGCGTATTGGCGATTCGGGTGAACGGCGGCAGCGACGTGGTTGTGCTGTGCAAGGTGGTGGGCGCGGATGGCTAATCTTTTTCCGGATAACGGCGGTTTTTTCTGGGGAGACGAGGAAACGGACGTCGAAGTCGATTCCGCTGCGGTCACGTTCGGCCGGAGCTGGAAGTTCGACTATGAGCATGGCGAGTTCATGACGACGCCGAGCGGACGGATCGCGGCGGCGAATCCGAGAGAAGCTTGGGTGGAATGGTGCGAAAAAGCGATCCGTACGCCGCGCTATCGGCATGTCATCTATTCCCGCGACTACGGCAGCGAACTCGAAGACCTGCTCGGCAGCGATCATCCACGTTCGGTTATCGAAAGCGAAGTCGAACGAATGGTCACGGAAACGCTGCTTGCGGACGATCGGACAGGTTCGGTGGATCAGTTTTCTTTTGCCTGGATCGGGGACGGTTGTACGTTCAGTTGCCAAGTGACCAGTGTGCAGGAGGATATTGAAATTTTGGAAAGCGAGGTGATTGGATTTGGCTGAGTTTCCTTATTATTTGGAGGAACAAACGGAGGATGCGATCCGAAACCGGATGTTGGATCGTTTGCCGGATGATCTCGATAAGTCGGAGGGGTCTTTTTTGTGGGATGCGCAGGCCCCGGCGGCTTTTATGTTGTCGGAAGCGGCGTTGTGGGCACAGGAGCTGTTGCGGCGAGGGTTTGCGAGCACGGTAGCCAGCACGGATGAAAATTTTCGTTCGGAGGAGTTGGACTTGCGGGCTTCCGAGCATGGCGTGACGCGGCGGACTGCGACGTTTGCGGAAGGTAGCGTTACGTTTACCGGGGAGCCGGGCAAGATCGTACCCGCCGGGACAACGGTATCATCCCCCTCGGACGAAGAGATCGGCGAAGCGTCGAAGGAATATGAGACGACGGCAGCAGTCACGATCGGTGAAACGGGCAAAGCAGCGGTCAGCGTACGTGCGGTGATCGCCGGGAAACCCGGAAATGTTCCGCCTGGCGCGATCTCGCTGATCTCCGATTCGGTTTCCGGCGTGACGGGAGTCAGTAATGCGGCAGCTTTGACAGGAGGAACCGACATCGAGTCGGATGCCTCGCTGCTGGAGCGCTTTTACGCCAAAGTTCGCAACCAAGGCACGAGCGGCAACAAAGCGCAGTACAGACAATGGGCGAGCGAGATTCCCGGCGTCGGCGCCAGTCGGGTCGTTCCGCTCTGGAAAGGTCCGGGCACGGTCGGGATCTACCTGCTGGACAACGATAAACGCGCAGCAAGCCCTTCGATCGTATCGGCGGTCCAAACCTATATCGATCCGACGCAGGACGGACAGGGCGAAGGTACGGCTCCGGCCGGCCCGACCGTGACCGTTATGCCGGCGGAAGAAGTGACGATCGATATCGAAGTGACGCCGACATTAGCTAGCGGAGCTTCCGCAGCGGATGTGAAAAGGCAAATCGAAGAAGGCGTGACCGCGTATCTGAAACAGTTGGCTTTTCAAGATCCGCTGGTTCGTTACACGCGGATCGCCGCGATCCTGCTCGATATTCCGCCTCTGATTGACTATACCGACCTGATCGTAGGCGGCGCCAGCGACCGGAATATCGAGATGGAGGAGCATCAGGTGGCGGTGTTGGGGACGGTGACGGTTCATGAGTGAGGATGTAAAAATGACAGGTAAAGGCGTCTCGACGCCTCATACTGTGAATTTCGACGAGCTCCCCCTTTCTCCGAAAGGGCAGGAGCTCTTTTCCTATCTGCCGCATTATTACGAGAATTCCCGGATCATGCGTGCGGATGCCGAAGCAAAAGGCCGGGAAATGGATCTGCTGCATCAGGCGCTGGAGGAAACGTTGGATCAGTTTTTCGTGCGTACGGCGACCTGGGGATTGGACATCTGGGAGCGGGAGCTGGATATTGCGGTCGATCCGGCGAAGCCGGTGGAACAGCGCCGTTCCGTCGTGGAGTCGAAGCTGCGTGGCGGCGGCGTTTTTTCCGGGAAAATGGTGCGTAACGTGGCGGCGGCGTATGAACGCGGCACGGTCGATGTGACCTTTCAACCGGATGAATGGGCGTTTACGATTCATTTCGTCGACACGATCGGCCTACCGCCGAATCTGGACGACCTGAAAGCCGCGATCGAAGACATCAAACCGGCGCATATGACGGTGGAGTACGAATTCAGCTATCTGCTGATTCGCGATGTGGACGGCGTAATGACGCTGGGACAATTGGATCGGACGGCGCTCGACAAGTTTGCTTTTAATTAAAAAGTTCTACATTTGAAGGAGGGGAAAGCATGTCTTCGAAAACACCGAATATCAATCTGCATAAAGCGGACAAAGTCGCCGACGCGGATCAGACTTTCAATATCGACACGCTGCTGAACGAGAACTGGGACAAGCTGGACACTGCAATTGGGGAAATGCGCACGGAGATTGGGGAGATCGAACCGGAAATCCCCGATGCATCGACGACGCAGAAAGGGCTCGTGCAGTTGGACGATACGACGAGCAGTACGAGTAAGGGAAAGGCTGCTACGGCGGATGCGGTAAGGCGCGCGAAAGACGAAGCGACTTGGGCAGCAGTAGGCGTGAAAGATACTCGTAACGTAAATGCAGCTCCGAGCACGTATGTGCAAGGTTTGACGAGAGAATTCAAGGTAGGAGCCGCTATTGGTTTGGATGGTCAAACTCATGTTTTACTTGAAACGCATAAGCCGTGGATGGACGTCTCCGGAGGCGTTGTTCATCAAATCGGGTTCGGAGGAACAACGGGAACGCTGTATCGTAGAACCGGAAAAGAAGATGCAACAGGTTGGAACGGCTGGGTTGAGCAAATCCATTCCGGGTATCCGTGGCAGAAGCATAAGCTGACAGAAGATAATGGATTAAGTTTAATTATATCGGGACAGAATCTTAATGATATTAAAAAAGTAGGTTTCTATAATGGAAGTTCAGTTGTCAATGCCCCTAATACTGATTGGTATCATTTTGAAGTTCAAGTTCATCCAAATACAAAAGATTATTATATTGTACAAATCGCCCGAAATATGTTCACAAATACGTATCAACAACGTATTTGTACTGCTAATTCTTGGGGACCTTGGACTGAAGACCTTTTTCAATCTGTCGCTAACGGAAAAGCCAGCCTGAAAACGGCCATTAGCGGCAAAGGCGGCACGGTTTCCCAGGCTGGGAGTACGCCGACATTCGCTGAATTAGTAACGGGAGTAAATAGTGTTCAACGAGCAGAACGGTTCTCCGGCGGGTTGCAATACGGCGCAGAGGTAGCGTCCGGGAGCAGCACCACAATCGCAACATTGCCTACGATATCGCGCTATTTATCTTTAGTCGGCTTGCGTAATCCGGGCATATACATTTATACAAACTATAACGCTGCTGGGTATATCAATTTGTATCTTTTTGATTCAGCAGGAACGTCGATATTCCTTTTCCAAACAGTAAATGCAGGGCAAGGAATGACGGCATTGTTTATTGATGCTACGCAACGAACGGTTCAATTCAGATTTGCGACTAATGCGGATATGGCCGGGGCCGTGGTTCCTGCTAATTTTAGATTTGACGGCCCTATTCGGATAGTTGTCGTCAACAACAGCCAAGCGCCGGGAAGATGGCAAGGCGATTGGATCGGAATTTATGGATAAGGGAGGATTAATATGCCTGAATTTTATATAACATATGGCGACCGAATGGGAGATAAAGCGCTGTTCACAACTTTGGTCGAAAATACATTTCCGAGAATCGAAGAAGCGCAGCCGGGAGGCATTCACATCGATTTTGAAAGAGCGCCGGAAAAGGAAGGGTACATGCCTGTTTATTACGTAACGTTCGAAGACGAAGAAGTTACGGGCGTTATCTACGAATACCTACCGTTGCCGGAGCCTGAAAAAACCCAGCTTGAAAAGGCGCAGGCTCGAATCACAGAGCTGGAGAACCGAACTAAAGTTCTTGAATATACAGCCCAAACGACGGGCGAAACGCTCGATGTGCACGAGGGAGCGATCGTTGACGTTATGAAGCTGGCGCTCGGTAGATCGCCGGAAGAATTATGATCGTCTGAATTTTGATATGACCCCTGCTTAAACTCGCAAAAGGAGGTACCAAAACTATGCTGATTGTAATGCTTGCAGGCCGCGTTGTGCGCGGAGCAACACTGTTTTCTGAAATCCCTGATCCGATCAAACTGAAAGTCTATGACGAACTCAAAGCAAACGGAGTCGAATTTTTGGCTGGCGATTATAAGCCTGAGTAAACCGCATCCCTCCCGGATCGCGGTTATTTTTATGCCCTCGGACCTCCGGGGGCTTATTTTGCACAACGGGGGACGCAGAATGGGGGAGCAACTATTCAAAGGAACGGCCGCGGTCGTCGGACTCGCGATCGGTTTCCTTTTTGGAGGACTGTCTATGCTTATTAATTTACTGCTGATCCTCGTGATCGTCGATTGGTTGACAGGGTGGGCTGCGGCTTGGATACGAGGTGAGCTTCGCAGCAGGGTGGGATTCAAAGGGATCGTTCTTAAAGTCGCGATCTTCGCCGTCGTCGCGATTGCGCATTTTATCGATGGCGTGCTGGGCGACATGCACATGTTTCGCGATGCGGTCATCTTTTTCTATCTGGCGAACGAGTTGTTATCGGTGATTGAAAACATGGGCAAAATGGGAGTCGCGATGCCGCCGATCATCCGGGATGCGGTTCGCATTTTCGAAAACCGTACGAAGGTCAAAGAAAATCCGCAGTTGATTCCCGAAGAACAGCCGGAAGCGATCAAGATCGAAAAGTCGGAAACTTCGGCAGGCGAAGAGAACAAGACCGCCTGACGCAACGAAGGAGGAACTACATTGAACAAACCCAAATACCCCATCGAGCGCCGCTACATCGCCAAACGTTCGAACACCAGGCCTGGCCTCCGGCTGACAACCAGAGCGCCGGCTTTTTTTGTTGCTCACGATACCGGCAATCCGGGTGCGGGCGCGGATAACCATTACCGGTATTTCAACGCGCTCGCGGACCGCTCCGCTTCGGCGCATACGTTTATCGACGACAAAAAAATCTTGGAAATCATCCCGACCGGCACGGACTCCGATCCGGCCGAGAAGGCTTGGCATGTGCTCTACAACGTCACGACCGATAACGAGCGGTTCGGCTACGATGCCAATAATGCCGCGCTCGGCGTAGAATTGTGTTACGGCGGCGGCATCGACTTCGAAGAAGCGTATAAGCGATTCGTCTGGTACTTGGCTTTCTGTTGCAAAAAGTGGAACAAAGACCCTCGTTTGTTCATTCCGAGCCACAAACAGCTCGACCCTGCGCGGAAAATCGACTGCGATAACGCGCTCAAGTCGGGCGGCCGCACACTCAAAGATCTGATCGCCGACGTGACGGCCGAGCTGAATGCCTTAAGCGGCGAAAGCGCTGGACACTCTCCGTCAGCGGGCAACGGCGGTGCCGGTACGCTGACCTCGCCGAAGCCCGCTGTGCCTCCCGCTTCCGTTCCGAGCACGCCGACCGATTTCGTGCCGCTTTCGGCCGATCTGGCTTTGGCTTTGATCGCCGAATACGTACGTCCGGCTTGGGCCTCGGCCCGGACGGCGAACAAACAGCCGGAAGCCGAACATTTTCATCGTCTTGCGGTCAATTTGCGCTCCGCAGCCGGCATCGACGAGACTGGCCGCAAGCTTCCCGCTGCCGTCAAACTGCATAAATCCAACGTGCAGGAGCTGGTTTTTCGCTGGTTGTCCCCGGCTTGGTATCAAGCGCGAAAAGTCGGCGACGCCCAAGCGGCGGAACTCGCGCACGATCGGGCCAATCTTTTGCGTCTTTCCGCCGGATTGCCTAAACAATAGTCTTTTGAAGCTATTCGGCAAGGAACTCAAAATAAAGCCTCGGTACGACCTTCTACAGGAAGGCGTACCGAGGTTTTTTGCCGTGTCTGGAACCCTGCTGTGATTCTTGTCCGCGCATGATTTCGCCTGATCCGTTACGCTGGGCATAGACACTCACCGACCGACTTCTTTGGAAAAAAACGAACGAGATCCCAAATCGAAAGGCGGCCCGTCATGACCGATCCTCAACAGATTCGCAACCGGAAAACGCTATCTTCAACGCAAACACGGAAACAGTCACGCCCTTCTTTTTCCGAGCCAAAAAAAAGAACGCCTGCCGTTTTCGCGCTGATCGTGCTCCATGTTTTTCTTGCGCTCGGAGCCTGGGTCGGCGGTGTTCTGTTGATCGTCGATCCGAGCGGACAAGCGATAGGAATGCCGTTATCCATGTTGGAACGGTCTTTTTTTCCCGACTATTTGATTCCGGGTCTGTTGCTGCTAATCCTTTTCGGAATTTTTCCACTGTTGACCGCTTACGCGATTTACCGCCGCCCGGACTGGCCCGCCATCGAGATGTTCAACCCGTACCGAAACGAACTGCATCCCGCCTGGGCGCTGTCGTTATACATAGGCTTCGGGCAAATCATCTGGATCTCGGCGCAAATGTACATAATGAACGCTGCTTATCCCGTGCATATGATCTATACGGGGTGGGGATTGGCGATTTTGATCGTCACGCTGCTTCCTTCCGTGCGCAACGATTTGATAAAGAGGTAAAAAGAGAAAATTCGACAAAATGGGGTTTTTTCTGATCCAAGCCCGCTCCTTTTGCGAATGTATTTACGTTATAAAAAATCCCTGCCGCTTTTCATTGTTGTTTTTCGAATTTGCTCTGTACGGATGCCGGATTTTGTCGCTCTCTCTGTTATAATAGAAGCCGAACACCCGCCCTCTTTTACACACCGGGGAAAACGGGTATAATCGACTCCAACTGAATTGAACAGATAGAGAGGGCGGGCTGGACCGATATGAGTTTGACGGAAAAAAGAGAACACCGGCAGCATGCCGAAGACAAGCACGAAGCTTCGCGTTCTTCGTTCGAGCGCGATTATTCGAGACTGATCCACTCCCCGACCTTCCGGCGCTTGCAAGGCAAGTCGCAAGTATTCGGCGCGGGCACGGGAGATTATTACCGCACGCGGTTGACGCACTCGCTCGAAGTGGCGCAGATCGCGCGTCAGGCGGCGAAAAATCTCGTGTTCCAATACCCGGAAATCACGTTGGCGCGGGCGGACAGCCCGGGACTCGTGCTTGATCCGGAAGTCGTGGAATGCGCGTCGATCGCCCACGATTTCGGCCATCCTCCGTTCGGGCACAAAGGCGAAGAAGTGCTGGCCGATATTTTGGAGAAACTGATCGAAGAACGCACGCGCAAAGCGCTGCGGGGCAAAAAGGAAAACGCCGAGAAAAAACGGGAAAAACAGAACGAAATGCGTTACCGCTACGAACATTTCGAGGGCAACGCGCACAATTTTAGGTTAATGATGTTTTTGGAGAAGCGGGAAAATCTCGACGGGCTGAATCTGTCGGACGCGGTGCTGCTCGGGATCAACAAATACCCGTTCTCCGGACTTGAAAATAAAAAAGGCATGTACCGCAACGAATGGAACTATATTTCGGGCATCCGCAAAGAATGGCAGATCCCGGAACGCAAAACGACGCTGGAAGCCCAGTTGATGGATCTGTGCGACGATATCGCGTATTCGGCGCACGATCTGGAAGACGGGATCAAAGCAGGCAAGATCGAAGTCCATGAGCATTTTATGCACGACGAAGGCACGCACCGCTTGATTCTCGAAAAGATCCAAACGCTCGAAGACCGGGTATGGCAGGGTGTTGACCGCGAAGCGATCAGCATGAAGGTCAGCGCGGTGCTCGACGATTATCTGCAAGCGTGGAATTCCAAATGGCCGGTGTGCGATCGGGACTTTTCACGGACGCGGCGCGAGGTTAAAGCTTATTGGGTGAATCATTTCGTCAGCAATCTCGGCGTGATCGACGACGGCAATTGGAAAAAAATCACGTTCGTCAAAGACGGCGCGGAAAATGACGATATGCTGCGTACCGTGAGCGTGCTCAAAAGTTTTGCTTGGGTGACGATGATCCGCGATCTGCGCGTGCAGCGTCTGCAAAAACGCAGCGAATGGATTATCCGCCGGTTGTGGGACGCGTTTGTCGATCCGAAAACGGCGACTTCAATCATCCCAAGCGACTGGATTCACCGTTTCGAGCGCGATCAGCGGCAAGAGACGCCGGTATGGACGTGGGAACGCATGGTTATCGATTATATTGCGGGCATGACGGATATGTTTGCGGAAAAAATCTACAACGAATTGTACGGATTGAAAGTCGGCTCTATTTACGATATTGATTAAGCTTGCTTCGCGCAACAAAAACAGGAATTTTACGTCAAAAGAAACAGGAATCAAAAACAACCTTAAAATGATGGAAACACCACGGTGAACAGGATAAACCTGGGCGTCTGGGAAGGAGCAAGTCATCATGACGAAATTGGCATTGGGAATCCTGGACATGTCGCCACGGTTCGATCGTGCCTCGGATGAAGAAGCGTTGATCCAATCCGCGAAGCTTGCAAGCAGCGCGGAAAAGTGGGGGTACGGCCGTTATTGGCTGTCCGAGCATCATGGGATGGACTCGCTGGCCTGTACGGCACCGGAAGTGATGTTGGCGCATATCGGAGCACGCACGAGTAAGATTCGTATCGGAGCCGGTGCCGTGTTGCTGCCGCACTACAGTCCGCTCAAAGTGGCCGAGTGCTTTAATTTGCTGGCTACCTTGTATCCGGGACGGATCGATCTCGGCATCGGCCGCGCGCCGGGCGGCGATGCGCACACGACGATGGCGCTCAGCGGCAATTTTCTGGCGCATGTAGGGGAAATGCCCGATAAAGTGCATCAACTATGCGAATTGATCGACGGCAGCTACCGTTACGACGGCGAATCGGTGCGTGCGCGTCCGCAGCCCAAGCAGCCGCCGGAGCTGTGGATGTTGGGCACCAACGTCAAAAGCGCCGATATGGCCGCTTCCTGCGGTTCGTATTACGCGTTCGGCCAATTTATGAGCAGTAGCGACGGACCCGAGATCGTACAGACGTACCGCGATTCGTTCAAGCCGTCGGCGCAGCGCGAGAAGCCTTACGTGATCGTCGCGGTCAACGCGATCTGCGCATCGACCGACAGTCAGGCATTGACATTGGCGGAGCAGTTCCGTGACCAGTTTCCGGAATCGCCGCTCGGCCGTTCCGAGCTGAAAGGCACGGACGACCGCATGGCGCTGATCGTGGGTGACGTGACGCGCATGCGTCAACGGTTGCTGGAAATCCAGGAAACTTACGAAGCGGACGAGATCATGATCGTATGCCCGGGAATCGGGTACGAAGAACGCCTGGAGTCGTTCCGCCTGATCGCCGAAGCGGCGGGGTTGAACGAATCGAAGCAAGAGGAACGAACGGAATAGACGATAGGCCGAGCGATCAGTTTTGCGAACACCGTGCAACAAAACAGAAAAGCGTCCGGCCTCAGGCCCGGACGCTATCTTTATTTCTATACGCAAAACAGATACGAGCAAACCGAAGCAGGATTTTAGTGGTAGGCGAAGCGAGAGGCGGAGGGAGAAATTCAGTGAAGGAGCGTTAGCGTTCGCCTTTGAACTTGGGAAGCTTCCTTATAGACATAATTCAGCTTCCCAAGTTCAACATGCGACCGAAACGAATTTCTCCCGCAGCCGCCCCAGCTTCGCTTCAACGAAAACCCTGCTTTTCGGCGTGCGCTCGCAGTAGCGCCACGCCTTCCGCGATCCGCCGCTCGTTCAACATCGAAAAGCTCAATCGAATATGCGGATCAGGCCGGCTTTCCGGATCGAAAAACGATCCCGGTACAAACGAAATCGTATCTTCGCCCGACCCGCTCCCCAGCGCATCAGCGAGCAACCGCTGCGGACTGATCCCCTCAGGCAGCTTGATCCACAAATTCAGCCCGCCCTGCGGCGAATGCCACGTCCAACCCGAGCCTTCCAACGCTTTTTCCATCGCTTCTTTGCGCAGCTGCAACGCCGTACGCAGCTTATGCAGATGGCGGCGCGAGCGTTCCGACTGAAACTGATGCGCGAACACTTTCTGGTTGAGCAGCGGCGTTCCGCCCGTGCTGCGTGCTTTGGCCGTCAGCAGACGGCGCATCAGGTCGGCACGGGCGGCGAGACAGCCGATGCGCAGACCCGGAAAAACATACTTGCTGAAGCTGCGGATATAAATCGTATTGCCCGCCGTATCGTAGCTATACACAGGCGGAGGCGGCGGGGTATCGAAATACACATCGCGGAACGCATCGTCCTCCACCAAAATGCAGTTGTACGTTTCGGCCAGATCGGCGAGCCGTTTACGCTGCTCGGCAGGCACGCACCATCCGGTCGGATTATGGAACGTCGGATTCAGGTAGAACAGAACCGGACGGTGGCGGCGCATCAGCGCTTCGATCTCATCCATCCGATAGCCGTCGGGATGGATATCGACCGGAAGCAGCCGCGCGTTGCGATGCTTGAACATCTCGATGGCGACGCTATAGCTCGGCTGTTCGATCAGCACGGCGTCGCCGGGACGGACAAGCGCTTCGCAGGTCAGATGGATCGCTTCCTGCCCGCCGCTCGTCACCAACAGCTCTTGTCCTTCCGGCACGAAGTCGCAGGTCTCCGACATATAGCGGCGCAGCACGTTCAGCAGTTCCTCGTCGCCTTGCAGCGGGGCATACGTGCCCAGCACGCGTGGATACAGATCGAAAACATGCTTGGCTTCCTCGGACAGATAGGAATTGGGCAGCAACAACGGGTCGATCAAGGCCTGGGAGAACTGATAGCGGCATTCCACGCTGTGTAGCTCTCCAAGCAGCGCAGGCTGAGGAGCTTCCAGGCCGGAAGCTTCGCTATCGGTCTGCTCAGGTGAACGAAACCGCTGAATGCTGCCGAATCCGGTTTCCGCAGGACGGCGAGGCACGGTCAGATAATACCCCGACTTTTCGCGGGATTCGATCAATCCTTCGTCCTTGAGGCGATTATAGGCTTTGTATACAGTCAGGCGATGCAGACCCGTTTCTTCCGACATGCGGCGCACGGAAGGCAGCTTCTCGCCCTCAATCCAGTCGCCGCGCGCAATCCGGATTCGCAGCTCGACCGCAAGTTCGGACGAATTGGCGAGCGGCAGCAGAAAACCGTCGGGAACCTCCGCGGAGCGTCCCGATCTTGAATTCGCGCGAGCGGAAGTATTGCCCGCCGCGCGATCGCGTCTTTTTGAATGAACGGAAGAGTTATGTTCCATGAGCGTTACTCCCTGCTTCCGGACCCGCCGGATCGAAGTTTGGATTTCCCTTTAAAAAGTATACTCATCATAGCCGATTTTGTATCGCTGTGAATCCTGTCTGTTCTGCGTTTGTTAATCTGTTCTATAGACACCCCTTTACAATAAAGCAAACGAAGGGGGAAGAACAGATGATTATTCTCGGCTATGTCACGATGTGCCTGATTTTCGGGACGACTTTTTTGGCGATCAAGCTTGGCGTAGAAGCCGGCTTGCCGCCGTTTCTGGGCGCAGGGCTCCGATTTTTCGCGGCAGGCTTGCTGATGATGCTATGGATGGCAGCTCGGCGCAAGATCAGCTTTTCGCTGCTGCTGCGCAAAGAGACGCTGTTCACCGGCTTCGGCCTTACCTTCTTTACGTTTGCGGCGTTATATTGGGCCGAACAGTATATCTCGTCCGGACTGGCTTCCGTGCTGTCGGCGACAGGCCCGGCTTTTATCCTGCTGCTGCAAGCGGGCGTGTCTCGGATTCGTATTCCCCGGATCGCGCTGACGGGAACGCTGATCGGTACGGCCGGCGTCGCTTTGCTGCTGTTGCCGGGCACGGAAGGACAGCATGGGCAAATGTGGCTGATCGCCGGGTTGGTCATCGTGGCGGGAGAGATCGGTTATGCAGGCGGCGCTTTGTTGGCCAAACACGCCAGCCAGAAGATGCCTGAAGCTTCGCCGATCTCGCTTAACGCCGCGCAGATGATGCACGGAGGCTGGATGCTGCTGCTGTTGTCGGTACTGACCGAGGGAGGAGCCGCCGGCATCAGCAACTTCTCGCAGGCGATGGTTTCATTACTCTACCTGACGCTAATCGGTTCGATGGCCGGACATACGCTGTTCTATTGGCTGGTATCCCGCACACATCCGGTGTTCCCGACGACGTGGCTGTACGTTTCGCCGTTTATCGCGCTGGCGCTTGGTGCGCGTCTGTACGGCGAGCCTCTGCACTGGAATGCGGCGTTAGGCTCGTTGGTCGTCTTGATCGGGGTATTACTGACGAACGCGGAATCGATCCGTTCGCTGCTGCGCGCACGCAAAGCTTCTGTAGCCGTACGCCGTGAATCGCGGGATTCGGCGTAGGCGGGACAGTCTGGTATTACTAAAAAAGCACGGCATCCGACGTTTTCATGCGGATGTCCGTGCTTTTTTCTTCTATAATAACAGGTTGCTGTCCATCAGTACTTGCGCGAGTAATCCACCAGGTTGCGCGGCAGTGTCTCGCCTTTTACAAAGGCTTTCAGGTTGTCGATAAAAATCTCCGTGGCGCGCATATCGTAGTGGTCCGTGTTTCCCGCTACGTGAGGCGTGATGATGACATCCTCGCGTTTCCACAGCGGATGGTCTTCCGGCAGCGGCTCCTGCTCGAACACGTCAAGCGCGGCGCCGGATAGCGTACCCGAATCGAGCGCGGCGACGAGCGCATCCGTATCGACGCTCGGGCCGCGGCCCACGTTGATAAACAACGATCCTTTTTTCATATAACCGAAGCTGGCTTTGTCGAAAAAGTGGCGGGTATCGTCCGTCAGCGGCAAAATGTTCACGATCACGTCACCCTTGCCGAAAGCTTCTTCGATGCCGTCTGTTTGGTACATTTCGTCGATATACTCTTCGGGACGGCCCGAATGGCGCACGCCGATCGTGTGCATGCCGAAAGCTTTGGCAAGCTTCGCGGTCGCGCGTCCGATATGACCCGTACCCACGATAACCATCGTAAGTCCGGCAGCTTCGCCGTATGTGCCGCTCTTATCCCATTTGCCATGAACCTGACTGCGGATATTGCGGTGCAGGCTGCGGGTCATGGAGAGCAGTACCGCGAAGATATGCTCGGAGATCGGAATCGCGTGCACGCCTCCGGAATTGGTCAGCAGCACGTTTTTTTCGGCAAAACGATCCATCGGGAAATAATCGACGCCTGCGGACCAGGACTGCACCCATTTGAGCGTATCGCTTTCTACGGCCGCTTGTTCGAGTTTACGGTTCCAGCCGACCAAAATATCCGCTTCACGGATTTGTTCGGGGGTAACCTCCTTGATCGGAACGGTCTTCAGCTCGTAGTCCGGCGCAATGTCTTGGATCTGCTTCACGTGTTCATCGGAAAATTCATACAGCGTCAAAATCGTCGGCATTTCGGGTATTCCTCCTTCGGCTTCGAAAAAATCTACCTGTTTATCTTAGCAAAGTTTGCTTCATAAATCTTCCTGCCGTCATGTTGACGCGAGAGGACAGGGGGAAAACGGGTATAATACGGGTAGGCAAGGGAGCGGAACATATTTTGGACGTATCCGGCCGAATAACCTTTAAGGAGATCCAATGATCGGAAAATACGCCATGTACGCTTTTGATTTCGGCTATCGGCTGTACGTACGCATTCGCGACGACGAAGTGAGCGGGATCGGCGCCCAGCTTGCTTATTATTTGCTGTTATCGTTTTTCCCTTTTCTGATTTTTATCGTGACCTTGATCGGCTACGTCGACCTTTCGATCGAGCAAATGATGAATCTGGCGCGGCAGGTGGTGCCCGGCGCGGCGATGGATACGGTGGAAGGGATTTTGGGCGAAGTCACGCAAGGCGGCGGCGCGCTGCTGTCGGTCGGCATGATCGCGACGCTGTGGACGGCTTCCCGAGGAATCAACGCGATTATCAAAGGATTGAACAAAGCCTACGACGTCGAGGAAAACCGCAAATTTTGGCAGATCCGACTCGTTTCGCTGCTGTCCACGCTGGTACTCGGCATCGTCCTGCTGGTCAGCGTGCTGCTGCTCGTATTCGGGCGCTGGATCGGCGATCAGTTGAAAACGCTGCTGGACAACCCGCCGGGATTCGATAGCGTATGGGGACCTTTGCAGTACAGCATTCCGCTGGTGGTGCTGATCGCGGTGTTTACGGCGTTGTACTGGATCGCGCCCAATCGGCAGATTAAGCTGCGCGAAGCGGTTCCCGGCGCGGTGTTCGCGACGTTGGGGTGGATCGTGACTTCGCTGGCGTTTTCGTTTTACGTGAACAACTTCGGCAATTTTACGAAAACGTACGGCAGCCTCGGCGGCATCATCATTTTGCTGACGTGGCTGTATCTCAGTTCGATCATCATCATGGTCGGCGGCGAAGTCAATGCCACGCTCAAAGCGGGAAAAAGCGAACGGGTTCCCGTGCGTCATGCGACGAAAAGGAGCGTGTAGGGATGATCGAACGGCAAGAAGAGGCGGAAAAAGAAATGCCTGAATCCCAAAAAGCGGGAAAAGACCGGCCGCGTATTTTCGTCGCGGTTCCGGTCGGGCCGATAGTCGGAGCGGCCCTCTCCACATGGGCGGAGACGACGTTCGGCGCGGACAGCTTTCGCCGCTGGACAGACGTACGGGACGTTCATTTTACGCTGAAGTTCCTGGGGGATGTGGAACAGGAGCGGATCGCGGCGATCGAGGCCGCGTTGAAAGAGGCTTTGGCGCGCGAGACGCCGTTCGCGCTAGGGGTGGCAGGCGCGGGAACTTTCGGCTTGGCCGAAGCGCCGCGCGTGTTGTTTGCCGAGCCGGCCGAAGGCTCGGAGGGGCTGTGTCGCCTGGCCGAGGCGACAGAAGCGGCGCTTGCGCCGCTGGGCTTTGCGCGGGAAAAGCGAAGCTTCCGCGCGCATTCGACGCTCGCCCGCAAATATGCGGCGGGCGAGAAGGTGTTTGAGTCGTCGAAGCTTGAGACGGCTCCGGTATTGTCCGTTGGGACGGTGGACCAAGCGGTGCTGTACCGGACGCATATGTATCAGCGTCCTATGTATGAACGCATTGCAGAGTTTCCGTTGGGCGGATGAAGCCGGGCAGAATGCTGAATGGCACAACAACAGTTTGGTAGCATCCAAAAGCCAGGCAAGTGTCAAGTCGTTTTTTCCGAATCGTCTGTCGGATTAGCGAAATTTGCGGAAATAAGTGCTCAAGTACATTTATTTCTTTCGATCGGTTTCTGATTTTTTGCATAAGCGCAAATATACAGCTATTTGAAGAAAAAATGCGCAAAACCGCACGAGAACGAGAAAATAAGTGTATATGTGTATTTATTTTCTCTAAATCGCAAAATTCGTATCAAATAAGTGTATATACGCATTTATTGTCGTACTTGGGATTGAAGATTGCGTTCTGATTCCAACTTTTCATATCAGCTCGTGTTATGGCGTGTCTTCAAACCTCGATGGAAGCAGAGGACGAAAAGGCGGCAAAAGATGCACATTGGCAGGTTTGAAGACACGCCTTAGTAAAAAACATAAAAAGAACCCCCGAGTTTCCGTGATTTTCTGCGAAAACGATCAGGGGTTCTTTTTTTACCGTATTTTTTCAATAATAAGAACGAAGAAGTAAATTTAAGTCAAAGCCCCGGTCAGAACCATGCGTCCGCGGGGTTGATCGCCTTCGGCATCCGGTTCCAGTGTGATCGCGACCATGTCGTAATCGCCCGGCTCCATCGTGTAGGTCAAAGCTCCTTTGCCGTCGCCTGACAGGAAGGTTCCTGCGTTGATCGGCTGTCCATCTTTAATGAGCCACACCTGATACGCTTCACTGCCGCTCAAAGCGGGCAAGTCGCTGGCCTGAACAACCAGGCGCGTTCCTGTGTCGTCTTGAACCATGGCGGCCATGCCTGAAGCGTTTGGATCGTCTTCGCTTCCGACGAGTGCGACCGTACGATCGACCTGGGCGCCGACAGCAGGTTCGTTAACCGCCGCCAATTGCTGCTGCATATCGGATGTGCGTTGCTCCATTGCCGTCAGGTTGGAGCGCATCTCGTTCATCTCGCTGCGAAGCTGACCGGAATAGATCGCCAAAATAACAGCTGCTGCGGCCATGAGAGTAGCTGCGCCCGCCCATAGACTACGGCTGATTCGAGCCTTGGCACTTCGCGGCTCGATATCGGTCTGGGCCTTGGAGAGGGGGGCGACCTCTGCACCAAGAGCGGCTGTCCGATTTTGAGCACGCTCAGACAGACTGACTACATCTGCTTTCTGACTTACGTTTTCTTCAGCGGCTCGGCGGCTCGAATCTGCTTCAATAGTCTGTCTTGCTTGCTCCAGTAAGACTTCCGGGCCATGTCCTTGCTGTTCATTAGCAGGCTCGGTTGTTCGGTTCGATGCGCCTGAGCTGCCCAACACATTTGCCAGAATTCGGCTTTTCATTCCTGCCGGGGGAGCCGCCGGTTTTACGGCAAGCGCCAGCATGCCGGTTGTATCACGCAATTCAGTGATCCGTTGCTGTTCTTCGGTATTTTCGTACAAATAAGCTTCGTATTCTGCTTTTTCCATTTCGTCCAATCCGCCAAGCACGTAGGCTTCGGCGAGTTCCATCATTGATTCTTTGCGTTCGCTCATGCTTGCGTTTCCCCCCTTTCCATTCCCGCTAGTCGCTTCTGCAACTGTTTCAAAGCCAGTCTGACCCGGCTTTTGACCGTTCCGAGCGGGATCTCGTAGCGGTCGGATACTTCCTGTTGCGTTAATCCTTTGTAGTAGATCAGGTTGATGACCTGTTGTTGTTCGTCGCCAAGTTCTTGCAGCGCGGCCAGGACTCTTTCGCCTTCCAGCGTTCGTTCCACGGTCAACTCGGTATCCGATGTTTCGTCGAGTACGGCGTTCAAGTGTTCGTCCTCGACCGGGATGGCTGCTGCTCTCGCGCTGCGCCGTCTAAGCATATCGATGGAAATGTTTCGCGTGAGCGCGAACATCCAGGTCGATAGCTTGCCGTGTGAGGAGTTGTAACGTTCCGCATTGTTCCAAATCCGCATAAATAGCTCTTGTACCGCTTCTTCCGCTGCCATCGAGTCGTTCAACAGCCGGTAAGCAAACGCATAAACGGGTCGTTCGTAAGTGTCGTATAAGTGTTCGAGCGCCCCCGCGTCCCGATCCGCTATCCGCTGGATCAGTTGCAGGTCTTCCGCTTGTTCGTTCATCCAGGAGCTCCTCTCAGTATTCTCCCTTCTATTATAACGTTCGCAAAATCTTTTACTATGGATGACCCTATTTTCAAATAAAATTCCTTGCAAAAACTTTTTAATGGTTTAAAAGGATATAAATGGTTATATAGGGAGTGGTGAGCCTTTTTTCGGGCGGACCTAGTCTACAAAGAGGAGTTGTCAGAGAATGGGGAAAAGATTGGCGAAGTCGATATCGGTTTTGTTGGTGGTTTTGCTTCTGATTCCGACCCTTGCATCCGCTGCGCCCACGACACAGGGAAAAGCGGAAGATTTGCGCAGCGCGCTGGGGAGCGTGCTTGGCGAACATGCTTTGCTTGCGGTCATCGCGATGCAGAAAGGTTACGACGGAAAAGGTGATTTCGCTCAGGCTGCCGCCGCGTTGGGCGCAAACACCGACGATTTGACTGCCGCGATCGCTTCGGTGTACGGCACGGAAGCCGGAGCCGCGTTCAAACCGATCTGGGCTTCGCATATCGGATTTTTCGTCAATTATGTCACAGCGGTAAAATCGGGCGATATGGCGGGCAAGCAAAAAGCATTGGATAATCTGGATGCTTACCGCGTGCAGCAAGCGAAATTTTTCGCCGATGCTAACCCGAATCTGAACCAAGCGGCGATCGAAGCAGGTTTAAAAGTGCATATCGATCATTTGTTGTCGGCATTCGATAGTTATGTAGCCAAAAATTATACACAAGCTTACTCGCAAGCCGATATGGCCTACAAACATATGTATATGACAGGAGACGCGATCGCCGGAGCGATCGTCAAACAATTCCCGGCAAAATTCCCGGGGGATTTGACAAGCGCGTCTTCGAATCTTCGTTCCGGACTGGACCAAATCTTGGGCGAACACGCGATTTTGGCGGTTTGGGCCATGCAAAAAGGAATCGACGGCGCGCCGGACTTCCAAAACGCGGCCGCGCTCCTTTCGCAAAATACGGACGAATTGACCGCAGCGGTCGCTTCGGTATACGGCAACGATGCAGGCGCGGCGTTCAAACCGATCTGGGCTTCGCATATCGGATTCCTCGTTGATTATGTAACCGCAACAGGCGCCAAAAATACGGCCAACCAACAGCTCGCCAAAACCAATCTGGCTGATTACATCGTCAAACAAGCAACCTTCTTCTCCGGAGCCAATCCGAATCTGCCGCAAGCTACGCTGGAAGCCGGTTTGCGTGAACACATCGACCAATTGATTAGCGCTTTCGACGGCTATGCGGCAGGCAATTACACCAATGTATATCCGACTGCGCGCGAAGCTTACCATCATATGTTCATGTTCTCGGGCGCACTGAGCGAAGCGATCGTCAAGCAGTTCCCGGCCAAGTTCGAACCGGCAACCACGCCGACGACACCGACTACGCCAACGAATCCGGGAACCCCGACTATGCCGGGTATGGATATGACTCCGCAAGTCATCAAGCTTAAAGTCGGCAGCCGCACGGTAACCGTGGACGGCATGGCGATGACGATGGACGTATCGCCTTTGATTCGCAACAATACGACGTATATTCCGCTGCGTTATTTGGCGGAAAGCGTAGGTGCGCAATTGAAATACACCAAATCTTCCAAAACGGTCCAGCTCACCCAAGGCGGCGCTACGGTGACGTTCCAAATCGGTCAAGACACGTTCTGGGTAAACGGAACCAAGCAAAGTTTGGGAGCGGCCGCGATCGCGGAAAACGGACGCACGCAAATTCCTGTTCGGGCCGTTACGCAAGCTCTTGGATGGACGGTCGGATGGAGTGCTTCCAACGGTGAGATTACGCTTACAAAAGCTCAATAAAAAAATTTTTTAAAGCGAAAAAAGCGGTGCTACACGCTACTTTGAGTGTACTGGAAAACATTGAAAATTGAAAAAAAGATGAAAAAAACGCACATGTGAGCTATAATAGGCCTTGTGCGTTTTTTTGATTTTCCCTTTCTAACCGTAAAAACACCAAAAAAGACGAACGTACTTTCGGTAAAAATCGGATTCAAATCCGATTTGAACGGTTACATAGGAAGGGAGTATGCCGAGAGCAAGGAGGCAAGGAGGACATTATGGAACAACTTAAAAATAACCGTTGGGTCGCGCTTTTGGTTGGCGTGATCTTGATATTCGTTTGTGCAGGAACCGTATGGGCCGTAAATGACGTACGCACGTCTTACGCGGAAGCTGCAGAAGTAACAAGCGCAGGCATGGGGGCCTGTGAATTGACCGACTTGGTATTCGACGAAGTGTTGCATCCTGAATTTAAGGCAAGGACCGCCGCTTGGACGCAACATGAAGGGCAGAAAGCAGGCTCTTCGGCGGACAAGCAGCAAACCGATCTTCTGTCCGCTGCCAAAGAAAAGTCCGTTTCCGGGCAAGAACCGGTTTCCGAGAAAAAAGCCGCTTCCGAAACAAAATCCGAAAACTCGACAACCGCAATTTCGAAAACTACTCAAAAAGAGACTACATCGAACGTCTCTAATCAAAAAAAGAGCACACAGGAAAAGGCTACGTCCACGCCCGTTTCCGCTCAGAAGTCCGCATCCGCGGCACAAGTCGATTCGAAGCAAGAAAGCGCAGCAAAGGCCCAAAAAGCTGCTGCTAAAGAATCGGCAACATCTCTTACTCCCCCAACCCAACTATTTTTCACTAGAACTGCTCTGCTCAGTCAAGATCAGGCTTCCCAGGCCACCTGGACCTATGATCTGTCTAACGAAGATCTGCTTTTGCTCGAAAGAATCGTTATGGCAGAAGCGGAAGGTGAACCGTACGCAGGCAAAGTGGCTGTCGCCAACGTTGTGCTGAACCGTCTTCGGTCTGCCAATTTTCCCGATACCGTTCGTACCGTGATCTATCAGAGATACCAGTTCTCGCCTGTGCAAAACGGACGTTTCGACCGCGTTACGCCTTCCGAAGATTCCGTTAAAGCCGTTGCCGAAGCGCTAAACGGCCGCAAGGAAGTTCCGGACGATACGTATTATTTTGTGTCGATTTCATTGGCTACCGATATGACGATTCCAAACACGCGCACACCCGTCAAAAAGATCGGGCATCATACCTTTTTCAAATAAGCTCCATACGGCATTAAGGCTTCAAGCGAAACGATTGCGAATTTGGTATACATACCTTTACGCGTTATAATTAAGCGAAAGCCGTATACGCAAAACCGTTTTTTGAACACGTGACCGCACGTTATTCAAACACGTCCATTCGAACGCGAAAGGAGCATGTCGTTTATGAAAATCACGTATTTCGGACATTCCGCATTGCTCGTAGAAGGTGCAGGCAAGTCGGTCATCATCGATCCGTTTCTGTCCGGCAATCCCAACTCGGGGGTTAATCCTGCGGATATCAAAGTTGACGCGGTACTGTTGACTCATGCGCACAATGATCATTTTGGCGACACTTTAGAGATTGCAAAAGCGAATGGCTGCCCGGTCATCGCACCTGTCGAGCTGGCGAATTATTGTCAAGAGCAAGGTGTACAGGCTATCGGCATGAATATCGGCGGCTCGCATCAATTCGATGGCTTTAAAGTAAAATATACGTTAGCCTTCCATAGCTCCTCGTTGACCGTTGGGGATCGCATTATCTATGGAGGCGAACCGGCAGGGATTCTGCTGACGTTGGGCGGAAAAAAACTCTATCATGCAGGCGATACGGCATTGTTCGGCGATATGAAGATTATTGGCGAGCTAAACAAGATTGATCTTGCTGCTCTGCCTATCGGTGATTTCTTCACGATGGGTCCCGAGGATGCTCGCGTTGCAGCCAAATGGATCGGGGCTCCCAAAGTTCTTCCGATGCACTACGATACGTTCCCGCCGATTAAGCAGGATGTCGACGCCTTCTGCGCCGGGCTCAAAGAAGACGGCATCGAAGGGATTCCTTTGAAAAATCGCGAAAGCGTCGAAGTTTAACGGAAGCAAACGGCAGATCGAAGTCCTGATCATACAGGGGCTGCCGCGACTCTTCCGACGGGTCCTTTCCGCTTCAGCGGAAGGGACCTTTTTTCAACGGTAAGGAGCATGTACACAGAAAACCCTTGCCACGCAGAAAAGGCTATGATAAATTATAAATGACCGAATGACCGTTTTATTTTTTTAGTCAAACCAGTAAATACAAAGAGGAGGGGGAATATGGCTGTCGTCGACCGCCGTGAGCAGGTATTGCATGCGGCTGCCCAGTCGTTCTCGCTATTTGGTTACAAAGCGACCACGATGGACCAGGTTGCGAAGATCGCCAATGTGGGCAAAGGAACCATCTACACTTTTTTCGAAAACAAAGAAGAGCTGTTCGATGAAATCTTGCTGGGGGCGATCCATGAGTTACGTCGCCGGGCCGAGGCCGAGATTCACGCCGAACGACCTTTTTTCGAAAATGTCTACCAAGCGCTGGACGCGATTTTGGAGTTCCGCGAGGAGCATGAGTTGTTTCTGAAGCTATCGCAGGAACTGCGGGATATCGGAACGCCGCAGGCGAAGGCCGCCTTATTCAAGGTAGAAAGGGTTGTCCTGGAATTCCTTGAACATGTCATTCGCGAATCGATGGAAAAAGGCTCGATCCGCGAAGGCAATGCCGAGGTAATCGCTTTTGGCATGTTGAAGCTATTCATTGCGTTAACCGGGGAATGGGAGATGCATCATCCACCGATGTCGAAGGAAGAATTGAAGCGTCATATGTTTACTTTTTTGACGCAAGGATTTACCGCCGCACCCTGAGCGTTAGTCTCGGGAACGACGGGCCTGCTGAAAAAGCGGGCCGTTTTTTTGCCATAAAATGACCAAATGATTAATTCGGTCATTTAGTTCTGATAAAAAAATAGAAAAGTTTGAGACCGAGGAGAGAAACGAAGTGAAATCTTTAGCCGTATTTTTCAACGATTTGAAGACGCATTTGAAAAATCCGAAGATTCTGATTCCGATTATTGTCGTCTTGTTTATTCCGGTGCTGTACAGTGGATTGTTCCTCAAAGCCTTTTGGGACCCTTATGGCAAAATGGATGAGATTCCGGTTGCTGTGGTCAATCTGGATCAAGGCGCAACGTACGATGGGACGACCTTGCAGGCCGGACAGGATCTGGTCGATGAGCTAAAGAAAGACGGATCGTTCGATTGGCAGTTCGTTAACGCGGATACGGCTGCTCAAGGCATGGAAGACGAGACCTATTACATGCGAATCACGATCCCCGAAGACTTCTCGCAAAAAGCGACGACTGTACTCGATGAACAACCGCAGACGGCACAGATCGAATTCTCGCCGAACAAAGGGTACAATTTCCTCGCAGGTCAAATCGGCGAGACCGCGATGAAAGAAATCAAAGCGAAAGTATCGGAAAAAGTCACGAAGACCTACACCGAGAAATTGTTCGTCAAGCTGGACACGATCTCCGAAGGATTCGGCGATGCAGGCGAAGGTGCCGGCAAACTGAAGGAGGGAGCCGGAGAGCTTGGCAACGGAGCGGGAGCACTGAAAGACGGCGCTACCCGGTTGAAGGATGGCTTGGCACAAGCCGGCGACGGAGCTGTGCAATTGAAAGATGGAGCAGGCCGATTGGAAAAAGGAACGCTTCAACTTCAAAGCGGTGCCGTGACGATTCAGGAGAATCTGGATAAGCTCGCTGCTGGGGCGGTAACTCTGCAAAATGGACAAGCCAAACTCGAAAAGGGCGCAACCCAGCTGAAAACGGGGTCAGACTCGTTGCAAGCAGGCGCTAGCCAACTGGCAGGCGGCCTCGGTCAATTATCGGATGCACACGGTACGATTGAGCAAGGTTCGACAGCACTGGTGCAGGGAGCGACGCAGCTTCAAGCCGGAATCGGTCAAGCGGCTGAGGGCGTAGGCAGCCTTCGGGATGGCTTGAAACAAAGTGCCTCCGGCAGTGCGCAGTTAAAAGAAGGTCTTGTCGCTTCCAGCGCAGCTAGCGCGCAACTGAATGCAGGCGCACAAGGCGTAGCCGACGGGCTGGAGCAGTTGCTTCAAGCATCGCCGCAGTTGGCACAAAGTCCGGATGCGCAGAAGTTGCTGGCTACAGCGAAGACCGTGGCTGCGGGTAGCAGCGAATTGAGTGCAGGCCAGGCCAAACTAAGCGCAGGAGCAGAGCAACTGGATGGCGCGCAACAGCAAATGCTGAGTGGCGCCGAACAGCTTGCTGCTGGAGGTACGCAGCTTCAGAGCGGTGCAGCGAGTCTGGTTGCCGGACAGCAAAAGCTTGGCGAAGGCCTAAAGCAGTTCGGTGCGAAGCTGGATGAAGCGGCGACTGGCGGTCAAACATTGAGCGCAGGAGCAGGCAAGCTTGCTGACGGAAGCGAGCAGTTGGTTGCCGGATTGGGTCAAGCCAAAGCCGGAGCCGGAGAACTGGCCTCTGGTGCTCGGCAGCTGAGTGCCGGAGCAGGCAAGCTTGGCGGCGGTGCGGGCGAATTGGCTTCGGGTGCCGCGCAACTGGGTGCCGGAACAGATACATTGGCTGCCGGAGCGACCAAGTTGCAGGATGGAGCAGGCAAGCTTGAAGAGGGAGCGGGCAAGCTGCAAGACGGCGCAACCCAACTCGCCGACGGCTCGGGCGAACTGCAAACCAAGCTGGACGATGCGGCTGTCGAGACGGCGGACGTCAATAAAAGCGACGCCAACGCGCAAATGTATGCCGCTCCGGTCGAATTGAACGAGACGGTCTATCACGACGTGCCGAATTACGGTACCGGCTTTGCGCCTTACTTCCTGTCGCTGGGTCTGTTCGTAGGGGCTTTGATCTCGACGCTGGTTGTTCCACTGCGCGGTTCTTCCGTCGCTGACTCGACAGGATGGAACCGGTTCGTCAGCCGCTTCCTGTCGTTCTTCGGCATGAGCTTGCTGCAATCGGCTTTGGCAATCGTCGTAACGTTGTTTGTACTGAAACTCGAAGTTCAAAGCGTCGCGTTGTTCTGTCTGTTCACATGGGTAACCAGCTTCTCGTTCACCATGATGATTCAGGCGTTCGTCACGTGGTTGGATAATCCGGGGCGGTTCATGATGCTTCTGCTGCTGATCTTCCAACTGACCACCAGCGCGGGCACATTCCCGCTTGAGCTAATCCCGGACTGGATGAAAGGCTTCAACCCATGGATGCCGATGACCCATACCGTAATTGGTTATAAAGCGGCGATCTCCACGGGCTTGACCGAACATGTATGGAGTCAGACTCTTCTGATGGCCGCGATCGGCGTCGTCTGCATGATTCTGACCCTGATCTACTTCTTGCGTAACCGCGATGTTCGCACGCCGGAGACGAGCGTAAAAACGGTTCCGGCGCAAGCGCACGCTTAATCGCGCTGAGAACCAAGCAAGCATGCTGGAAATATCGCGGCGTACGATGCGCCCTATATAATGGTAGATAGCCGATTTTGTTAAAACGTGTACCATAGGCGGACATGGTCGTTTGCGCGTTGAACGCGTCTTCGATTCCGTTCTTCGTCCAGTATAAAAAGCGTCCAAGTCAAAGACCGCCTCTTCGACAGAAGGGGTGGTCTTTTCGTTAAGAAAGCCACACAGGCGGAAGCAAGAAAAGACTTCTGGAAAAACTCGTTGATTTAGTAGCTTGACCATATCCAATCTAAGGTTTACGTTCATCGGAAACATACACGGTTCAAGTGGGTTTTCGGGGGGCGTAACTTAACCTTTTAAGCGGTCAAGCTACCAGGCTTCCTAGCTTCCGAAATACGCTTCTCTGAGGAGATAAGTCGTGTATGGAGATCGGGAAAAGACAAAGCGGTTGGAATAAGTGCAAAAATACACTTATTCCGTTCGATGTGCTCCCGAATCTTTAAATAAATACGAATATGCACTTATTTGAACAAAAGACGGGTAAAAGATCGGGATATGGAGCAATTAGCTGCATATTCGTATCTATTCTTCCGAAATCGCAAAATCTGAAGAAAATAAGTGTATATCCGTATTTATTTTTAAAACGCCGATCGGAAAGTATCCGGATGAAGCTCATTCCGTCAAAGTCGCACAAAACTTTTCGTCAGCCCAGCCCACAACGTGGCGCCTTCCTTTTTTGCACATTTTGCATCATTGCTTGGACTAATCGCCGCAAGCATA
The DNA here is from genome assembly GCF_037722395.1 of Saccharibacillus sacchari. Taxonomy (GTDB): domain Bacteria; phylum Bacillota; class Bacilli; order Paenibacillales; family Paenibacillaceae; genus Saccharibacillus; species Saccharibacillus sacchari_A. The sequence continues at coordinate 195,119 of NZ_JBBKAR010000056.1, forward strand.
GGCAAAGCCTTTTTTTTGTCGTATAATGACTCAAAATCATACCTGTCTTTCTTTGTAATCGTTGCGGCAGGCTGCCGTCCCGTCTGACGCATCACTGTACTAATGCTTCTCCGCACCAGTAATTTTGATCAGGCTGATCAAAGATTTAAATTGCGCGTCTTACGAGCCGAATGTTACAATGGGGGAACTAAAAATCCAACTGCGACCCTGCTTTTTGCAGGATGTGGAAGACTGCTTTTTGACCCCTGCGGAGCCTCCGTTGGGTGCGAAAAGGAGTCTGTTCTCTTATATCCGTGGCTTTTCAGCAGCTTGCGACGTGCGAGCGCCTTATCTCTTTGTCGGGATGAATGAATTTCATTACAGAAAGGTTGTTTGATGAAATGACTGGATTGCCTCCGAAACAGGGTCTATACGATCCGCAGTTCGAAAAAGACGCCTGCGGCATGGGCTTTATTGCCAATATCAAAGGAACGCCCGCGCACAATATCGTTCGCGACGGATTGACGATGCTGGAAAACATGGAGCACCGCGGCGGTCAAGGCGCGGAGCCGAACTCCGGCGACGGAGCGGGCATCATGCTGCAAATCCCGCACGACTTTTTCGCGTCCCAGGACTTGGGCTTCACGCTTCCGGCAGCCGGGGACTACGGGGTCGGCATGTTGTTCCTGTCTATGGACGACAAGATCCGTGCGCGTCACGAGTATCTGCTGGGTGAGATCATTCAGGCAGAAGGACAAAAGCTGCTTGGATTCCGCACCGTACCGACGGACGACAGCACGCTGGGCTTCTCCGCGAAAGCGGCCAAACCTTGCGTTCGCCAAGTGTTTATCGGACGCGGAGAAGTGAACGGAACGGACGATCTGGCTTTTGAACGGAAATTGTATGTGATCCGCCGTCTGGCCGAGATGTCGATCCGCTATGCGGAAGGCGAAGGCGCGGAGTCGTTCTACATTCCAAGTTTGTCGAGCCTCAAGATCGTGTACAAGGGCATGCTGACAACTGCGCAGGTCGGATTGTTCTACCCCGATCTGGCGGACGAAAAGTTGGCTTCGGCGATCGCGCTGATCCACTCCCGTTTCAGTACGAATACGTTCCCGAGCTGGGATCGTGCACACCCGTATCGTTTTATGATCCACAACGGCGAGATCAACACGATGCGCGGCAACGTCAATTGGATGCACGCACGCCAAGCGCTGTTCGAGAGCGAAGTATTCGGTCCTGATCTGGACAAAGTAAAACCGGTCATCAACCCGGACGGCTCCGATACGGCGATGTTCGATAACACGTTCGAATTTTTGTACCTGAGCGGACGCTCGCTGCCGCACGTTGCCATGATGATGGTGCCGGAACCGTGGAGCAAGCACGAAACGATGGACGATACGAAAAAAGCCTTTTACGAATACCATAGCTGCCTGATGGAGCCTTGGGACGGACCGGCTGCAATGGCGTTCACGGACGGCGTGCAAATCGGCGCGATTCTCGACCGTAACGGACTTCGCCCGGCACGCTACTACGTAACCAAAGACGACCGGATCATCCTGTCTTCCGAAGCGGGCGTACTCGATGTCGCGCCTGAAGACATTCTGTACAAAGACCGTCTGCGTCCAGGCCGTATGCTGCTGATCGACACCAAGCAAGGCCGCATCGTGTCGGACGAAGAAGTGAAAGAACAAATCTCGTCCGAGCAGCCGTATCGCGAATGGTTGAACGAGCATATGATCAATCTGGACGAACTGCCTGACGCGCAAGAGCCGCCGGCTCCGAAGCACGAGAACGTGACGCAGCTGCAATTGTCGTTCGGCTACACGTTCGAAGAGCTGCGCAAAACGCTTGAACCGATCGCTTCCACGGGCATTGAAGCGACAGGCTCGATGGGCTACGACGCTCCGATCGCGGTGCTGTCGGATAAGCCGCAGCGTCTGTACAACTACTTCAAGCAAATGTTTGCCCAAGTGACGAACCCGCCGATCGACGCGATCCGCGAAGAAATCGTAACCTCGGCTTCGACCGCAATCGGTGCGGAGCGCAATTTGCTGGTCGCAGAACCGGAAAGCTGTCGCATGATCTCGCTTGACACGCCGGTCCTTTCCAATGAAGATTTCGCGAAGATCCGTCACGTACACCGTCACCGTCCGGGCTTCCGCGCGATGACGATTCCGATCTTTTTCGAAGCGGCTCGCGGCGCGGAAGGTTTGCGCGATGCGCTCGACGCCATGTGCAAAGCGGCTGACCGAGTGATCGACAAAGGCCACAACATTCTGATCTTGTCCGACAAAGGCGTGGATCGCGAAAACGCGGCGATTCCGGCATTGCTGGCTGTTGCGACGATGCACCACCATTTGATCCGTCAAGGCACGCGTACCAAAGTGACCATGCTGCTCGAATCGGGCGAACCGCGCGACGTGCACCATTTCGCGCTCTTGCTCGGCTACGGCATCAGTGCGGTGAACCCGTACCTGGCATTCGAGACGCTGAAAGACATGATCGCTCAAGGCATGCTCAGAGGCATCTCGCACGAGAAAGCCGTTAAAAACTTTATCAAAGGCATGACCAAGGGCGTCGTGAAGATTTTGTCCAAAATGGGCATTTCGACGATCCAGTCTTACCGCGGCGCGCAGATCTTCGAAGCTGTAGGTCTCAAATCGGACTTCGTGGACCGTTACTTCACCTGGACGCCGACCCGTATCGGCGGTATCGGCCTGGAAGAAGTGGCATTCGATACGCTGCTGCAACATAACCGCGCGTTCTCCGACAAAGACGGTATCGACAAGGTGCTGGATTCCGGCGGCGATTACCAATGGCGCAGTGACGGCGAGGAACATTTGTTCAATCCGCAAACGATCCATTTGCTGCAACATGCCGTTCGCACGGGCGATTACGAAACGTATAAAAAATATGCGCGATTGGTCGAAGGCGAGTCCAAAAAGCATCTGACGCTGCGTGCGCTGCTGAACCTCAAACCTGTCGGCGAACCGGTTCCTTTGGAAGAAGTCGAGCCGATCGAGTCGATCATGAAACGCTTCAAAACCGGCGCGATGTCGTTCGGTTCGATCAGCAAAGAAGCGCACGAATCGCTTGCGATCGGCATGAACCGGATCGGCGGCAAAAGCAACACGGGCGAAGGCGGCGAAGATCCGGCGCGCTTCGTGACGGATGCGAACGGCGATTCCCGCCGCAGCGCGATCAAACAGGTCGCTTCGGGCCGCTTCGGCGTCACTTCGAACTATCTGGTCAATGCCGACGAGATTCAGATCAAGATGGCGCAAGGCGCAAAACCGGGCGAAGGCGGACAATTGCCGGGCCGTAAAGTGTACCCTTGGGTAGCCGAAGTGCGGGGTTCCACGCCGGGCGTAGGTCTGATCTCGCCTCCGCCGCACCACGATATCTACTCGATCGAAGATTTGGCCGAGCTGATCTATGACTTGAAAAATGCGAATCCGCGCGCGGACATCAACGTGAAGCTGGTATCCGAAGTCGGTGTCGGCACGATTGCGGCAGGCGTTGCCAAAGGCCGCGCCGATATTATCCTCGTCAGCGGTTACGACGGCGGTACGGGCGCGTCGCCGCAAGGCTCGATCCGTCACGCGGGTATGCCGTGGGAGCTGGGTCTTGCCGAAACGCATCAGACGCTGATCCTGAACAATCTGCGCGACCGCGTCGTGTTGGAAACAGACGGCAAAATGCTGTCGGGACGCGATCTGGCAGTAGCCGCATTGCTCGGAGCGGAAGAATATGGCTTCTCGACGGCGCCTCTCGTGGCGGTCGGCTGTATCATGATGCGTGTCTGCCAGCTGGATACTTGTCCGGTCGGCGTAGCCACGCAGAACCCGGAACTGCGCAAAAACTTCATGGGCGATCCGGATCATGTCGTGAACTTCATGAAATTCGTGGCCGAAGATCTGCGCGAACTGATGGCTACCCTCGGCTTCCGCACCATTCAAGAAATGGTCGGCCGCACGGATTGCCTGGACGCGGTAGACGCTTCGCACCATTGGAAAAAGAAAGGGCTGGATCTGACGCCGCTGTTGCACATCCCGCAGCTTCCGGAAGGCAGCTCGCCGTTCCGTACGCAGACGCAGAACCACGGCCTGGAGCATACGCTCGACATGCGCGAACTGCTGACAGCCGCCGCCCCTGCTTTGGAAAACGGGGATAAGGTCGAAGCGGAGTTCAAGATCACCAACGTGGACCGCGCGGCAGGCACGATTCTGGGCAGCGAAGTCACGCGTAAATACGGTGCGGCCGGACTTCCGGACGACACGATTACGCTGCGTTTTACCGGTTCGGCAGGTCAGAGCTTCGGGGCGTTCGTGCCGAAAGGCATCACGCTTCAAGTCACTGGCGATTCCAACGACTATGTCGGCAAAGGCCTTTCGGGCGGCAAAATTATTGTTAAGCCCGATCCGAAATCGACGTTCAAGTCGGAAGAAAACATCATCATCGGCAACACGGCCCTTTACGGCGCGACAGGCGGCGAAGCGTACATCAGCGGTATTGCCGGCGAGCGCTTCGCGGTCCGGAACTCCGGCGCAAAAATCGTCGTCGAAGGCACGGGCGACCACGGTTGCGAATACATGACCGGCGGACGCGTGGTGGTGCTCGGCGCGACGGGACGCAATTTCGCGGCAGGCATGTCGGGCGGCGTCGCTTACGTCTATGACGGAGCAGGCGATTTCGTCAACCGTTGCAACCTGGAGATGGTGCTGCTGGAAACGATCGAAGACGCGGCGGAAAAAGAAGAAGTCCGCGGCATGATCGAACGCCATGCCGAGCTGACCGATAGCGGTGTAGCGAAGCTGATTCTCGACGGTTGGGAACAGACGTCGGCACGCTTCGTCCGCGTCATTCCGAAAGATTACAAACGGATGCTGGAGCAGATCGAGAAAGCGGAATCGACAGGTCTGACCGGCGAAGCCGCATTGCTGGCAGCGTTTGAAGCCAATATGCGCGAGCTGGCCCGTACAGGCGGCTGATTCGGGTTGTTGTTCGAGGCATGACCCCGATAGCTTGAAGCTTTACTTTTTATCGTTTCCAAAGCCCATCTGTTTCTCTTGGAGAAACAGGTGGGCTTTTTTGCTGAAAATAACGGATGTGACGCCCAGCTATGTTACATTGTTAACGTAGCGTTTTTCAGAGATCATCCAAAGGAGGCATGCACATGGAAACGATCAGCGAAAAGATCACTCAAGCAAACGACAAGGCTTCTATAGTCAGCGAACCGGTCGTCCGTTTCAAAAACATCGTCAAAACAATCGGCCGCAAAACGATCATCGAAGGACTGACACTCGACGTTCCGCCGGGGCAGGTATTCGGATTCCTCGGACCGAACGGATCGGGCAAAACGACGACGATCCGCATGATGACCGGCTTGATGAAAATGACCGCAGGGGATATTGCCATTTGCGGACACAGTATTGCCGGAGACTTCGAGCGGGCGATCGCGCAGGTCGGAGCTATCGTCGAAAATCCCGAAATGTACAGCTATCTTAGCGGCTACGCGAATTTGCGGCAGTATGCCCGAATGCGCTCCGACGTATCCAAAGAGCGGATCGACGAAGTGGTTCGTTTTATGGGCTTGCAGCAGCGGATTCATGACAAGGTATCCACCTATTCGCTCGGCATGCGTCAACGGTTGGGCGTCGCGCAAGCGATCCTGCATCGGCCCAAGCTGCTGATTTTGGACGAACCGACCAACGGTCTCGATCCGCAGGGTATCCGCGAATTGCGCGATTATCTGCGCGAGTTGACGCGCCGAGAAGGTACGACTGTGTTCGTATCGAGTCACTTGCTCAGCGAAATGGAACTGATGTGCGATTCGGTCGCGATCATTCAGGCAGGCAAGTTGATCGACGTGCGGCAGTTGAACAGCGAAACGGATACGGAGACGCTGCTGGAAACGATCTTCGACGTCTCGCAGATCGAGCAAGCGATCGCGCTGCTCGGCGGAGGCGAAATTCGCGAGGGCCGTTTGGTCGTGCGCACGAATCGCGAAGGGATTGCCGAAATCAATGCGCGTCTGGTACAAGCGGGAATCGCGGTATACGGCATTCGTCCGCAGAAGCGCTCGCTGGAAGATCAATTCCTGGAGATGACGGGAGGCGGACAGATTGTCTAACTTTTTCCGATTGGTGCATAACGAAAATATCAAAATCCATGCCCGGCCACGAACATGGATTATGCTGGGCATCTTGCTGTTAGTCGCGATTCTGATGCCGGTCTTGTTCCGTTTCGTGAGCGATGGAATCGGTATGTGGAGTTCGATGAATACGATGCTGCAATTCTGGTTCCTGCCGACCGTTTTTTCGATCGCCGTGGCGGCGGATTCGGTAGCGGGCGAGTTTTCGCGGGGAACGATCAAGCTGCTGCTGATTCGTCCGTGGAGCCGGATCAAGATTTTGCTTTCCAAGTACGTCTCGATACTGCTGTTTATTTTGACCTTGTACGCGCTGCTTATGCTGGTAAGCCTGGGCATGTCCGCAGTATTGTTCGATACTTCATCCAGCTCAAGCGATATTTTGGGTCAACTCGCGGGTAGCTTGGCCGACTATTTCTGGTGGGCGTTGCTTTATCGGTTAGTCGATACGTTGATCTATGTGACGATGGCCTTCATGTTCGCTTCTTTGTTCCGCAGCAACTCGCTGTCCGTGGCATTGACCATCGTGTTGATCTTCATGGGCTCGCTGGTGACGCTGCTGGCCGACCCTTCCAAATACGAACTCGGTCGTTACCTGATCTTTGCCAACCTGAACCTGGGTCAGTACCTGGCTTCCGATACCGGGAACTACGGCGTGACCACGCTTGGATTTTCGATCGCCGTGCTGGCCGTCTATTATGCGGTGTTCCTGGGCCTGACCTTCTGGGTTTTTCGGAAAAGGGACGTGGCGTAAAGCGGGAGTGTTGAGCATCACATATTTGCGCTATAATGAGAAGATCAACAAACCGGTCGGCTTGCAAGTTAGCGGCTGACCGGACAGGAAGCGAAGGTGGAAGAAAGCGTGCACGCATATGAAAAAGCAACGAAATCGTGGGTATCGCACGGCGAAGCGGATACCGCAGCTTTAGCGGCGTATTTTGCGAATTTGGCCCAGCCGGGGACGGTCGTGGCACTCGATGGCGATCTGGGCGCGGGGAAAACGAAGTTTTCGCAAGGTTTTGCCGCTGCGCTGGGCGTCAAAGGTGTCGTGAACAGTCCTACTTTTACGTTAATTAAAGAATATGAAGGGCGTTTGCCTCTCTACCATATGGATGTCTACCGGATCTCGCAGGATGAAGCGGAGGATCTGGGCTTGGACGAATATTTTGAGGGCCAGGGCGTCTCGCTGGTCGAATGGGCTTCGATCATTCCGGACCTGCTGCCGGAAGAACGTCTGAACCTGCATATTGAGCATACGGGAGGCGAAGGCCGGACCATTCATTGCAAAGGTGTCGGCACTCCTTATGTACAGTGGATCGCAGAGCTGCCCGAACCGCCACAAATAACGAACGAAGCAGGCGCAGCGCAAGGAGAATCGAAGAAGGATGGGGAATTATAAGATGGAAAAGCCTAACCGATCGCAGGGTCGGATTCTTGCGTTGGATACGTCCAGCGCCGCGCAAGCCGTAGCGGTGTTGGACGAGGCCAACGTATTGATCGAGAGCAATAATCTGGCGGAGCGCAATCATTCGGTTAATCTGCTGCCGGAGATCGAACGCGCCCTACACGATTCGGGGACAAACAAACGCGATCTGGCCGCTATTGCGGTCGGCGTGGGGCCCGGTTCGTACACGGGAGTACGTATTGCCGTAACGACGACGAAGACTTTGGCTTGGGCTTTGAAGCTTCCCGTAGTCGCCGTGTCCAGCCTGGAAGCGCAAGCGGCTTCCGGATTGGAGATTGCGGCTCTTCGTGGAAAGACCTGGATTATTCCGCTTGTCGACGCCAGACGCGGACAAGCTTATACTGCGTTATTTGAAGCTAAGGCGCCGGGGGAAAAGAAATCGGATTCCGATAGATCAGAAGACGGTTTTTCCATGCAGCGCTTGGCGGACGATGCTATTTTGCTTACAAGCGAATGGACAGCGAAGCTTGCTGAACGATTCAACGCACTTGTTCCATCCGAGCGGCCGGACCATATCCTGTTTACCGGAGAAACGGTCAAACATGCGGAAACCGTACTTGCGATCGCCGAGTTGGCCGGAGTGTCTGCGGAACAGGTGAAGTTGCAGGATTGCGTAACCGAAGCACGCTGGATCGGCCGGATCGGGCAGCGCAAGCTTGCCGCGGGCGATACTACCGAAGCGCATTCGCTTCTGCCGAACTATACGCAGGTGACCGAAGCAGAAGCAAACCTGCTTCGTAATTCTCAATAATCGGATACACACAAAAAAGGGGGCCGCATTATATGCAGCATCGAGAAACCGAATCGGCAGAGCCTTCGGGCCGGCCGTCTGTCACCTTTCGCGCCATGCGGCTCGAAGATATCCCGGATGTGATGGTCATCGAGCACGAATCTTTTTCGCTGCCGTGGACGGAGCAAGCTTTCCGCAGCGAGATGACCATGAACCATTTTGCCCGCTACGTGATGATGGAAGTCGACGGCGTTCCTGCCGGATACGCAGGTATGTGGACGGTCGTCGACGAAGCGCATATTACGAATATCGCGGTACGTACCGCATACCGAGGACGCAAGCTGGGCGAGCAATTGTTGAGTGAGCTGCTCGATATGGCGCAAGCGCTGGAACTTGAACGGGCGACGCTTGAAGTTCGAGTCAGCAATGACGTGGCCCGCAATCTGTATATCAAAATGGGATTTCGGGAAATCGGAATCCGCAAAGGGTATTATTCCGATAACAACGAGGATGCCGTCATTATGTGGATTGATCTTAAGGACCATCCGCGAACGGCCGGAAATACGGAAGGAAGCGTGTAAGAAGCATGAATAAGGTGTCAAATGAAAAAGCTCGGCCTGTACAAGACAAAGACGTGTACATGCTGGCGGTAGAAACAAGCTGCGATGAGACATCGGTCGCAGTCGTCAAGAACGGCCGCGAGGTGCTGGTGAATCTCGTGGCAAGCCAGATCGAAACGCATAAAGCTTTCGGCGGAGTCGTGCCTGAGGTAGCATCGCGGCAGCATGTGGAGTGCATCACGTTGCTGCTCGAACAGGCAATCGCCGAGTCCGGGCTTCAGCCGGACGAGTTGGACGCGATCGCGGTTACGGAAGGTCCCGGACTGGTCGGTGCGCTGCTGGTCGGCATCATGGCGGCGAAAGCGTTGGCTTTTGCGCTGGACAAGCCGTTAATCGGCACGCATCATATCGCCGGACATATCTATGCCAACCAATTGATCGCAGACGTGCAATACCCGGCAATCGCGTTGGTCGTTTCCGGCGGTCATACAGAGATTGTGCGGATGGAGAGCGAAGGACGTTTTGAAGTCATGGGGCAGACGCGTGACGATGCGGTCGGCGAAGCTTACGATAAAGTGGCGCGCGCGCTGGGTTTCCCGTATCCGGGCGGTCCTCATGTCGATAAAGCGGCCCAGGCTTCCGAATCTACCGTGACGCTGCCGAGGGTATGGCTCGAAGAAGGCTCTTACGATTTCAGCTTGAGCGGTTTGAAATCGGCCGTGCTGAATCTGGTCAATCAGAGTCGCATGAAAGGCGAAGAAGTCGATAAAGGCGGCATCGCGCGAGGATTTCAGGAGTCCGTGGTCGAGGTGCTGGTTGCCAAAGCGATCCGTGCCGTGCACGAGTTCGGCGCGAAGCAGCTGCTGCTGTGCGGCGGCGTTGCGGCGAACGGCGGCTTGAGGAGCGCGTTGACGGCACGATGTGAGGCAGAAAGCATTCCGCTGCTGATCCCTCCGATGAAGTATTGCACGGATAATGCGGCAATGATCGGAGCGGCAGCCTATGTGAAATGGACGCGCGGCGAAGTCAGCGATTTGTATATCAAAGGAGAGCCGGGGATGTCGCTGGAAGACTGGTCGGTCGAAGCAACCGCTAGCCGCTCTTAATCCGATCCGCTATGTCCGAACGTGAAAGGAGGCCGCGGGATGAATATTAAAGCCCAGATCGAACGCATAAACCTGATCGATTATATGCGTGCAGGCAGGCTGGAAAGTCTTGTTGAGGCTTTCCGGATAAAAAGTTCTATAGATGAGCTGAAGTCCGAAGCGGACGCGGTCTGGCGAAACGGGGAGATTACCTAAAGCACTTGGCTACCTTTTAAAAGTATCCTTGCGAACGCGATTTGCGTTTGACGGGATATTTTTTATTACGGAAATCCATTAGAGACTTTTACGCACATTTTACTTCTGCTTGTCAATCCCTGAATAAACTTATCCACATATCCCCTTCGAATAGTGGATAACCGCTTCAAAGTCCCGCCAAACGCCATCTTCATTTTGTTTGCAAAAGGGGATATGTTTTTCAAATCACAAACTTTAAATCTGTGGATAACGTGGATAAGTAAGTGGATAAAATTGGTTTGAAGTTAAAAAAGGCCGTAAGAAAACAAAAAAACCGACCAAAAAGGCCGGTAAGATAGCGAGTTAACTCTATTTTCTGTGGATAAGACGGTGGATAACAGGGATAGATGAAAAAGTGCCTTGACAAAAAAAATTATTCCGCCGCCAAGGTTTCCCATTCATCGAAAGCAGCGGCAAGCTCTGTCTTGTTGGTATCGATCGACAATTGACGTTCTTGAATCGCCATGTAATCTTCGTAAATTTCCGGAAGTGTCAACTCCAGTTCAAGTGCCGCTATGGCGCTCTCCAATTCGGCGATCAACACTTCCAGCTGCTCCAGACGACGTTGACGATTACGTTCTTCGCGCTTGGCCTGTTTGCTTTCCTCGAATGACGCCTGTGTATTTTTTGAATCGTCCACTGCTTCGTTGGCGACCGCCGAGGCTGCGCTGAACGCGGAAGGCTTCGGGCGGTTGCCGCTCAGTACGGCTGCTTCGCGCGCGATTTCTTCCAGTTCCAGCTTTTTCTCCACATAGTCGTCGTAGTTGCCGAGGTAGCCGTCAATGCCGTTCGGGCTCAACTCGATCACGCGTTCGGCCATTTTGTTGAGGAAATAACGGTCGTGGGAGATGAACAGCAGCGTGCCGTCAAAGTCCATCAAAGCCGATTCCAAAACTTCTTTGCTGTACAGATCCAAGTGGTTGGTCGGCTCATCGAGTACAAGCGTATTGGCTTCGAGCAGCATCAGCTTGGACAGCAGCACGCGTGCTTTTTCCCCGCCACTAAGTGCCGAGATTTTTTTCAATACGTCTTCGCCGCTGAACAGGAAGCTGCCGAGCACCGTGCGGATACGGGCTTCTTCCATATGCGGATAAGTGCCCCATAGCTCTTCCAATACCGTGTTCTGCGGGTTCAACGTATCTTGATCCTGATCGTAGTAGCCGATTTGGATTTTAGCTCCCCAGGTGATTCGGCCTTCGTCCGGTTGACGCTTGCCGATCAACGTTTTGAGCAGGGTGGATTTGCCGACGCCGTTGGGTCCGATCAACGCAACCGTCTCGCCGCGGCTCAGCGCGAACGAAGCGTTCCGGAACAGCTTGTCTTTGCCTTCATAGGAAGCGGACAGTCCGTCGACGTGCAGCACGTCTTTGCCGGAGCTATAAGCAGACTGGAACGAGAAGTTGGCCCGTTTCAGATCGCCCGCCGGGCGGTCAAGACGCTCCATTTTCTCCAGCGCTTTACGCCTGCTTTGCGCACGCTTGGTGGTGGAGGCCCGGACGATATTTTGCTGAACGAACGCTTCCATTTTCGCGATCTCGCCTTGCTGCTTTTCATACTGCTTCAGGTCGGCTTCGTATTCGGCGGCTTTGACCTCGGTATAGCGGCTGTAATTGCCCGTGTATCGACGTGCGCGGTGACGTTCGATCTCCACGATCGCCGTGACCGTTTTGTCCAGGAAATAGCGGTCGTGGGACACGATCAGCAGGCCGCCTTCATAACTTCGCAAATAGTCCTCCAGCCAGGTTAGCGTCTCGATATCCAGATGGTTGGTCGGTTCGTCGAGCATGAGCAGGTCGGGCGCTTGCAGCAGCATTTTCGCCAAAGCCAACCGGGTGCGCTGGCCGCCGCTGAGCGTCGAGACGATGGTAGCCGGGTCGAATTCGCCGAAGCCCATGCCGTGCAGCACGCTGCGGATTTTGGTGCCGATCTCGTAACCGCCGCGGTCTCTGAACCAGTCGGAGCGCATCGCGTAGCGGTTAAGCAGATCCTGGTACGCTTTGTCTTGTTCGGAGTGGGATGAACCTTCGGTGATTTCCAGCTCCATCTCGCGGATTTCTTTCTCGGCATCGAGCAAATCGGCGAACACATCCAGCATTTCCTCTTGTATGGTCCGATCCGACTGCAAGCCGCTGTTTTGGGCCAGATAGCCGAGCGTCGTTTCTTTGTTTTTAAAAATCTGACCTTCGTCATGAGACATTTCTCCGGCCAGAATTTTGAGCAATGTCGATTTGCCTGCGCCGTTTACGCCGACCAGGCCGATTCGTTCGCGTTCAAGCACTTGAAACGTAATGCCTTCCAAGATGCTCTGAACGCCGTATCTTTTGGTAATTCCCGTAGCTTGCAGTAGCATGATTCTGTATCCTCCATTGCTTCTCGCAGGTCTTTTATTTTTTTATTTTACATTAATAGCGCCGAAAAACCAAAAGGAAGCAGGACATTTAAGTAGAAAAAGCCACCTAGGGGACTCAAGCGCCCTGTCAGCGGTGGTTATTTGCGCAAAACAATGATAAACTTGAGCATGTGAGAACAAAAAAGAGAACAGAAGAGAATGCGGGAGGCGAGCGGTATCGAACCTGTAGCGGATAAGGTGGAGCTTCGGCGCCGAATGGAGCGAATCAGGGAGGAACTGCCACAATCGCTGCGTCCGTTATGTTCAACCACCGTATGCGGATTGGCTGCAAGTCGGCTGGGTGCACTGCGCGAACGCAAAGGAAAGCCTTTGGTCGTGCTTGGCTATCTGTCTTTTCGCAGTGAGCTGGATGTACGTCCGCTGCTGGCCGAGTGCCGACTGCGCGGCGATATTGTTCTGGCACCGCGGATCGAAAAAGGAACCCGCCGCATGCGGCTGCTTGAAATGAGCGATGCAACAGACGAAGCGTCGGGCAGTTGGAGTATTCCGGAACCGAAGCCAGAACTGCCGGAGTGGCCGGAAGAGCGGCTTGGCGATATCGACGTGGTCTTGGTACCGGGATTGGCCTTCGATCTTAAAGGAGGGCGGATCGGTTACGGGGGCGGCTTCTATGATCGTTTGGCTCAGCGTTTCCAAGTTGCCGGGGCAAAACCCGGATACTGGGCTCTGGCCTTCGATGAACAGGTTGTGGAGGAAGTACCGATGGAGCCGCACGACTTTCGGCTGGAACTTCTGATTGTGCCGGCCGGCATGACGAATATGACAGGAAATGCCTGAACATCCGACTGTCGGCTTTGCAGCGCCATATAGATTTAGAAATGAATGTATCTTTGCGTAATACGCCAGGAGCAAGAAGAGTGATGGATGAGAAGAGGTGACCTCATGCTGTGGAAAGTGGCAGTCTTGACAGCCAGCGATAAGGGAGCACGAGGCGAGCGGGAGGATACGAGCGCGCAGGTGATCCGGGAACTGGTGGAAGAAGAAGTAGGCGGAGAGATTATCGAATACCGGATCGTACCCGACGAACTGGACGAGATTATGGCTGCATTGATCGAAATGACCGATTATTTTCAAGCCGATCTGGTCCTCACGACCGGAGGTACGGAACTGGCCAACCGCGACGTGACGCCGGAAGCGACCAAGCGTGTCATCGAGCGGGAAGTACCGGGCATGGCGGAAGCGATGCGGATGAACGTGATGCAAAAAAACCGCGCGGCGATGCTGTTCCGCGGCATTTGCGGGATTCGCGGACGTACGCTGATCGTCAACCTGCCGGGAACGCCGAAAGGCGTGCACGAGAACTTTGCAGCGATCATGGATCAACTGCCGGAAGCCCTGTTGATGGTGACGGGCCAATACCGACAGTAGGCGGCAGAACAGGCCCTTGCGGCCTTTGACAGGCACGCCGTACAAGAAGGACGACCCTATGTAGTGCAGGGAGTCTTTTTTTGTGCGGGGGGACTTGAAATTTTGCGGAGAGACTAGTAATATAAAACTTGGCTGTTAGCACTTTGGGTTGTCGAGTGCTAACGATAAAAATCAATGCTTGTCTCAATTTAACCTTTACAAGGAGGCTATTTTTCATGATTAAACCTTTGGGTGAACGCGTACTCGTAGAACCAATCCAGCAGGAGGAAACGACTTCGTTCGGCATCGTGCTTCCGGATGCATCGAAAGAGAAGCCGCAAGAAGGCAAGGTTATCGCTGTAGGCAGCGGCATTCTGAAAGACGGCGTGCGCACTCCGCTCGAAGTCAAAGAAGGCGATCGTGTCCTGTTCTCCAAATATGCCGGAACCGAAGTGAAGTACGAAGGTAAAGAATACCTGATTATGAAAGAAAGCGACATTCACGCCATCTTGGCTTAAGTGTCATCCTTACACATAAGATGCTCGGTAACATCTGATCTGACTCATCCATAATTCCAGGGAGGTTATTCGATAATGGCTAAAGATATTCTGTTCGGAGAAGAAGCTCGTCGTTCGATGCTTCGCGGCGTGGACGCACTGGCAAACGCGGTAAAAGTAACACTCGGTCCAAAAGGACGCAACGTGGTACTGGAGAAAAAATTCGGTAGCCCGCTGATCACGAACGACGGCGTAACGATCGCAAAAGAAATCGAACTGGAAGACGCTTTTGAAAACATGGGCGCTCAACTGGTCAAAGAAGTCGCGACCAAAACGAACGACGTAGCCGGTGACGGTACGACTACGGCGACGGTTCTGGCTCAAGCGATGATTCGCGAAGGTCTGAAAAACGTAACGGCTGGCGCTAATCCAATGATCATCCGCAAAGGGATCGACAAAGCGGTAAAAGCGGCTGTTGTTGAACTGCAAAACATCGCGAAGCCGATCGAAGGCAAACAATCGATCGCTCAGGTTGCGGCAATCTCCGCAGCGGACGAAGAAGTCGGCGAACTGATTGCTGAAGCGATGGAAAAAGTGGGCAAAGACGGCGTAATCACGGTTGAAGAATCCCGCGGATTCGCAACGGAACTGGAAGTCGTGGAAGGCATGCAATTCGACCGCGGCTACATTTCCCCTTACATGATCACGGACACGGACAAGATGGAAGCGGTTCTGGAGAACCCATACATCCTGATCACCGATAAAAAAATCAGCACGACTCAGGACATCCTGCCGTTGCTGGAGAAAATCGTACAGCAAGGCCGCGCCCTCGTCATCATCGCTGAAGACGTAGAAGGCGAAGCGCTGCCAATGCTGGTTCTGAACAAACTGCGCGGCACGTTCAACGCGGTTGCCGTTAAAGCTCCTGGCTTCGGCGACCGTCGCGAAGCGATGCTGCAAGATATCGCGGCTCTGACAGGCGGCCAAGTGATCACGGAGAAGCTCGGCCTGGAACTGAAAGCAGCGACGCTGGATCAACTGGGTACGGCTCGTCAAGTACGCGTAACGAAAGAAAACACGACGATCGTAGACGGTGCCGGCGACAAATCCGATATCGATGCACGCGTGAACCAAATCCGTTCGCAACTGGAAGAAACAACTTCCGAGTTCGACAAAGAAAAACTGCAAGAGCGTCTGGCTAAATTGGCCGGCGGCGTAGCGGTTGTCAAAGTCGGCGCGGCAACGGAAACCGAACTCAAAGAACGCAAACTGCGGATCGAAGACGCGCTGAACGCAACTCGCGCAGCCGTTGAAGAAGGTATCGTATCCGGTGGTGGTACAGCCCTCGTGAACGTATACAAAGCGGTAGCTGCGGTAGAAGTATCCGGCGACGAAAAAACAGGCGTGAACATCGTTCTGCGCGCTCTGGAAGAGCCGATCCGCACAATCGCGGCTAACGCCGGCGAAGAAGGTTCCGTTATCGTGGACCGTCTGAAAAAAGAAGAAGTCGGCATTGGCTACAACGCTGCAACGGGCGAATGGGTCAACATGTTCGACGCAGGCATCGTAGACCCTGCGAAAGTTACGCGTTCCGCTCTGCAAAACGCGGCTTCCGTAGCGGCGATGTTCCTGACCACCGAATCCGTAATCGCGGACAAGCCGGAACCGGCCGGCGCGGCTGCTCCGGATATGGGCGGCATGGGCGGTATGGGCGGCATGATGTAAGTAAGGGCCACAAACCCTTGCTACATCTAGCACCGCTTTAATCGACAGATCAATAATTTAACGAATATTTAACGTAAGCCGTTCATGAGATCACTAAATCTCTGGGCGGCTTCTTTTTTGAGGTCTTGTGTAACGTGGGTATAGATGAGGCGTGTTACTTCGTCGTCCGCATGGCCTAATCGCTCCATGATTGAATCGAGCGTGGCACGAGCTTCCGCGAGAAGCGAAGTATGCGTGTGGCGGAAAGTGTGAGGAGTGAATGATTCACTCAAACCTGCAAGTTTATTTATGCGCTGCATTCGTAAGGCTATCACTTTCACAACGTCAGGATAACCCGGATTCTTTCGATTTCCTATGATCGCCGAAACGAATCCTCCGTCAAAATATTCAGGGGTACGCAGCTTAAATTCTGCTTGGCGAATTTTCAACGACTTTAGCAGCTTCATGACTTCGTCGTCCATAACGATTTTCCGAACCGAGCGCTTCGTCTTTGGAGTAAGCAATTCGAATGACAGTGGATTGTTCTTCGGATTATAAAGAGTCTTCGTTATCGAAATGATTCCTTTTTCGAAGTCCAAGTCCGACCATTTCAACGCGAGCAATTCCCCGACCCGTATGCCGCTATATGCCAAAAGACAGAAAAATTCGTAGTCCCGATCCAATCCTCGCTCTTCGGCAGTTTTGAGGAACTGCGCCAACTCATGCTTTTCCATATACTTTGGTAATTCAGCTTTGCCTTCGATCTGCTCGACGGTCTTTTTGCTCCGAGGAACGCGAGCAAATTCAGTTGGGTCCTTTTTGATGTATTCCATTTTTCTTGCATACTTGAATATCATCCGAGCCGTTCCGTGCAGGCCGCTCATCGTATTATCCGCGAACCCATCTTCTTCTTTAAGCTGCCTTAGCGCTTCCTGGTACTGGCCCGCCGAAATGTCTTTAATCCTGGCGAATTTGAGCCGCAAATTCAATCGACCGATTTCGTGCTTGCGTATTCGTATGGTCCCAGGCTTCAGTTCGGCATCAGCCGCGTAAGACTCCAACCATTCGTTTGCTATATCCGCGAACATAGCCTTGGAAGGATCGACAAATCCTACCGCTTGTACTTCCGCCAAGAATGTGACCTTCGCAGCCTCTGCCTCTTTCTTTGTAGAGAACCCGCCCTTGAATTTTTGTTTTCTTTTTCCGGTGGCGGGGTTAATTCCTACGTCCACCAAGAAGCCCCACTTCGCTCCGCATTTACATTTTTGAGCTTTTGGGCATTTGCATCCAGGCTTATAAACGTGTCCCTTCAAAGCATCCACCTCTCTTGTATTTTTGATTACTCCAATTTTGCAGAACAGACCACCTCCTTATAAGCGTGCGCGTAAGGCTCGATTACGAACAGTGGATCTAGGCAAAGGGTGTGTTCGTCGTCCAGCTCCACAAACAAGCCGTGCTTGTCCTTGTAGCGATCAACAGCCTCTTGTAAAAATACCTCAGCCACATCTAAATAGGCAGCCAAGTCGTATCTGCCGCTTATACGCGCGCGGTGAGCGTCGAGAAAACGAGAGAACGGGATAATTCGAATGTGGCCCCATTGCCGCGCGCGCACTTCTTGTCGTCTGCTGTTTAAGCTTCGGCTCAGCGAACGACCGACGCCTGTATAATGATGCCCTATTTCTTCGGCTAATATGCCGCTCTTTTCTCTACTTGTCAGCGAACGACGTATGCCGATGAGGTTTCCGTCAATAAGACCGCGAGCGCCGGAGCGGAATTCTCGCTCATAAACGATGAGCCCTAGCTGGAAAGATTCTTGGATAAGCTCCTCGTATAAATTCACTCGTTGTCACCTCGTTTTTTTCTATGATGCTCTTTCAGATCGGCGAGGTCTTGTTCCATTAAACCGATTTGTTCATCGGACATGTCGTCGTTATGTGCGGCCACAACTGTAAGGTGAGGTTTTTCGATACGGAAGTATTCCATATCGAGCACCGTGTTCACAGTATGTTTTCCCTTTTCGTCCAAGACTCTATATTTGTCGAGTAATGATCTTTCTGATTCGGATATGAGTGAATCATTTTGTTGGACGATTTCCTCCCATCCCATTATGTACGCTGGTGAACATTTCAAAATTTCCGCTAAAGCGGCTATAGTTTCGTGTTTGATATTTTTAATTTCCCCACTCTCGTAACGTTGGGTCGTTGCTTCTTTTACGCCGAGCCTTTCGGCTACTTCTGCTAAAGTCAATCCTAAAGCAAGTCGACGGCTTTTAATTCTTTGATTAATAGATGACATTTTAAACCACCTCTCTACACCTGATAGTAAAGTAAACTTACGCAATATGCAATTATTTTATTGCATTTCAAATAAAAACTTACGCAATACGTATTGACTCTTTTGCGAATACGATGCTATTATCGACTTACGCAATACGTAAGAATAATTGGAGGTGATTAGATTGGAATATAAAACAGACGTAGCTGCGCTCAAAAAGAAAATGATTGATAAGGACATTCCGACTATCGTCGCCTTGTCGGAAGCTTCAGGAATTAACAGAAATACGCTTTCCGCCGTATTTAAAGGCAAAGTTCAACCCTCGGCGGAAGTCATGAGAAAGCTTGTTGCTGTGCTGGGAATCCAGCCGGAAGAAGCAGGAAGAATTTTTTTTAGCCACAACTTACGTATTGCGTAAGTATTCCAGGGAAGGGGGAGAGCATTATGGAGAAGGAAAAACTACCGGCTATTTTAACGGCAGCCGACATCGCGGGTTATCTCAAGATTTCCCGCCGCCGCGTTTACGAATTCCTGCTGCTTGAACCAGAGCAGGGCGGCATTCGACACGCTAAATTCGGGGCTTCGAAAAGGATTGAAAGATCGGATTTCATTGATTGGGTCGAAAATCAGAAAACGGGAGGAAAAAGCAAATGACTGAAAACAAAATCAGCACAGCAAGTCTTGACGGAATTGAGGGCATCGTTTTCGGCTTACATGATGTCGGGATTGACCCGGAAGCGATCGGTGCGGTAGTTGTGTCGCTCCGTCGTATGTGGCAATGGTCGATGCAAGCGACGAAACTGCTCGATCGGCTCGAAGCGCAATACGTAATCCCGTTCACGCTTGACGAGCCGGAGCTGCCGCAGCGTCTGCTGGATGCGATTGAATCTGGACGGATCACGCTCAACAAGGCACGGGCCGGAGCCGGACTACCGCCGTACGATCCGCCAACAACGAAAATCGAATTCGAGGGGGAAGAAGAATGACTCAACTGGTCTACATCGAAAATGGAAAGACGGTAACAGACAGCCTTACGGTGGCGGAAACATTCGGAAAGCGGCATGCGGATGTGATGCGGAGCATTGTCCATATGGAATGCAGCGCCGAATTCACTGAACGCAATTTTGCGCTCAGTACCTACGCCGATCCATCCGGAAGATCGTTGCCGCGCTACATCATCACTCAGGACGGATTTTCTTTCTTGGCAATGGGATTTACAGGGAAAGAAGCCGCGCGTTTCAAGGAAATGTACATTCGGGAGTTTGGGAGAATGGCGCAGTTGAATAAGCCGGCAGCAGGAGGCGTTCAGGCGATCCTACAAGCTACCCAAAACCTGCTTAACAGCCAGTTGATTATCACCGAGCGGATGGAAGATGTGGAGCGTCGCCTCGACAACGAAATCACGCTGACAAGCGGGCAGCAGCGGACGCTACAACAAGCTGTCGCCAAGCGAGTATGCAGCGTTGAGTCGGACAAAGATTCTCGGCGTCCGATGTTCCAACAGCTCTACCGCGAAATCAAAGACCGCTGGCAGGTCGCCAGCTATAAGGACGTACGGAAGATTGATTTGCAGGATGCGCTCGCTTACGTAGCGGCATGGGTGCCGATCCAGCGGGAGGGAGCGTGATGGAAGGGATGCGCGTTTTGTCGAACTGTATGTTTTTTCTGATCTTCGAACGGCATCAGCGCGTACACGGCCGTGAAAAGATCGCCGCTCACGCCAAGCGGCAGCACGATCGTTACCGTGCACAGGCAGAAGAAATGGGCTTAATCCAAAAATAAAAGGTCCCGCGGCAACGGGACCCATTGGTAAACATCTACGGCAAGATTATCACGAAAGGAGCGAGCGCGCAATGAAAATCGAACACCGCCCGGTACCGAAGCCGGGCAAGACCCGCCGCAGCGCGCCGTCGCAGCGCCAGCTCGGCGAAATCGGCGATTCCGCGGACGTAGAACTTAAAGCGCGAAGTCTCGGTATCTGCGAACTCTGCGGCGAAGCCTGGGCGACGGAGCGTGCCCATCTGACCGGACGACGGCATATCAAGCACAAAACGTCCGCGTTGGATCTCGTACATCTCTGCAAAGAGTGCCACGTCTGGTTGGACGAAACGCCAACCGGAATTCGGGCGCGAAATCTTATGGCCGTGCTCATAAACTACGCTTCCGAAAGATTCCGGGAATTTCCCGGAACTTCCGAGAACGCGCAGGAAACGAAAGGAACGTTTGTCGATGGCTGAAAAACGAATGCTCTCCAAAGTAATCTCCATATCGGAAAAAGTAAACCTTCTGCCTGACATTTTTGACATGCTACTTTTCACTTGGATGATCCCTCATACGGACGATTTCGGTCGTATGGCCGGATCGCCCGCGAAGATCAAGGCGCTGGTCGTTCCGATGTTGGACAAAGGAATCGCTGATGTAGCGCGGTCTCTGGACGTTTTGGCCGACGCTGGACTGATTCTTCTTTACGAAGCGGAGGGCGATCGTGTCATCCAGATCGTGAATTTCGAGAAGCATCAATCTGGTCTGCACAAGCGAACAAAGCCCAAATTCCCCGCCCCGCCTACAGAAATTCCGGGAAATTCCGGGAACCGTCAGGAAATTCCCCTAGAAGAGAAGGGAAGAGAAGAGAAGGGAACTGAAGAGAAGGGAAGAGAAGGGGAAGGGAAAAGAACTCCGGCGTCGCCGGATTCGCCCCCTTCGGATGATGAACGAGATAAATTAAATCAACTCATTACACAATGTGACCTACAAAATATGAACCTTCACGCTCTTGAAAGGATTTATGCGTTTATCGGCATTGTTGAAACCGGAGTGATCGAAGCTTCCGTCAAAAAATCCAGTGGCAAGCATGTTAACTACGCGATCAAAACGTTAGAGGGCTGGGCGGCGGAAGGTAAAACGAGAACGGTTGATGTCATGCCCGCTCCGAACGTCGGCGAGAGACAGCGGAAAACGGGTGGCGCTGGAAGATCTGATAAACCGACACTTCCGATTATATCCAATAACGCCGCCGAAGCGCCGACGGACGAAGAGTTCGAGGCACGAATTCGGGCGGCAGAAGCGCGACGCGCGGACAAGCAGACCTCAGCCAGGGGGAAAGATGATGCTCCAATGTGAATCGTGTAGTTGGAATGGGAAGAAGGCAAAGACGATCAAAGCGACTGTACGTCTGCCCGAACGCACCGTATGCCCAGACTGCGGCGGCGGACGAATCATTCCGCTTCCGAAGAAGGCTGAGATCGGGCGCTGTACCGGATGTGGCGGATCAAGGTTCGGTCTGTTTTATCAGAATCACGAAATGACGCGGCGATGCCGTGCCTGCGGTACGCTGCTGAACCTGCACACGATGGCAGTTACGGAGGGACTTGGAAAATGAAACAAATTACTACGGCTATGTGTGAAACGGCAGAAGGCACACGCTTTTACAACAGGATCACCGATGCGATTCACACCGCGCAGATAAAAAATCAAAGCTACGTCGTTATCGAATTGCAGAGCGGCTGCGATTCGACAACCTTCGGTCTGTTATTTCGGAGCAAAGGCTTTCATGTCGAAGAGTGGAGCGGTATAGGAGGCGGTCCGGAACGGCTGTATATCGGATGGTAGTCGATCGAGAGTACGAACTGCGCAGGCTGCGCCGTCATCTGCACGTACAGGAGAACGCTGTAAAAGCCGCAGCGACCGAACGCAACCGATTGCGCGGTAAAAGCGTGCCCGCGGCGTGGAAGGCGCGCGCTGAGCGTGTATACGCCGAGGCGGTGGCTGGGCGGGACGGATTTATCAAAATGATTGAGGCATTGGAGGAGACGACATGAGTATGCAGCAGGAGCTGCGACGGGCAAACACCGATCTTGAACCGATCCATATTGCTTGTGAAGAACTCAATTTCACATGGAGAGAGCCGCAGCTTATCGCATTTCGGGAAATGTGGGCAGAAGGCCGGGACGTACGAGTGATTGCGCGCCGGCTTGGAAGAAAACCCGAAGAAGTCGCCATTCTGGTGATGGATCAGGCACGCATAGGTAACATTAAAAAGCGGCCGTCCGGAATCTTTGGGATATGAGTGCGTTGGCAACCGGATGCCCGGATTGTGGATCGGCAATGGAGCGTGACGGAGATCGGTACGCCTGCCCGGCCTGCGGACACCGTGGGGAGCAGGGAGCGCTCGCGATGCCGGGAATGATGCGGAAGCTCAGTCTGTTCAGCGGAATTGGCGGTATCGACCTGGCCGCCGAATGGGCAGGAATGGAGACGGTAGCGTTTTGCGAGCGGGAACCGTTTCCGCGCAAGGTGCTGGAAAAGCACTGGCCGGGCCGCCCGATCTACGACGACGTACGCACTCTGACACGCGAAAAATTAGAGGAGGATGGAATCATTGGACCAACCCGAACAATTGACCTTATTTCCGCCGGATATCCTTGCCAGCCTTTCTCCAACGCCGGGAAGCGAAGAGGCAAGGAGGATGACCGCCACCTCTGGCCGGAAGTTGCTCGACTCTTACGTGAGATCCGGCCCCGTTGGTTCCTTGGTGAAAATGTTGCTGGGCACATCACTTTGGGGCTCGACGACGTGCTTGATGAATTGGCAGACATCGGTTACGACACACAAACATTTGTTATTCCGGCTGCGAGTGTCGGTGCCCCGCATCAGAGATACCGAGTCTTCATTTTGGGCTACGCCGAACACAATGGATCATATGAACCAACGGTCGGACGAAGCTTTGCTGAGGATGGCAGTAACAACCGAGTTGGAGTTTGGAAAAAAAGGCGGACTGGCGAATATGGAAGACGGTATTCACGGGCTTAGACAGGAGATCGAGCGACTGAAAGTCCTGTTAGAAGAAAGAAATAAAAGAGTATCAGAATTGATTGATAAACACAAAGCGGAACTTTGGTCAGTAAAAATAAGTCGGCGTCCGGTAAAGCGAGACAAGGCCGTTGCGGAGTTGGAAGGCAAAGTTTGGGATCAGAAAGCGCGGATTGAGGAAGACGCAGAACTGATCCGTAATCAAGGCAAGGAGATTGAGCGGCTGCGGGCGGCACTGGAACAATTCGAGAAGATCCCGGTCGCGCGATCAAACGAAACAGCCATGCAGATGCGAGCGATTGCAAATGCAGCCTTGAAAGGAGCGGAATAAACCAATGACCAAACGAACGCGCGTGCCGCAGGAACTGAAAGACCTTGCCCGCAAACACGGAATAGCACCCAACCAGCTTTATAACCGGCTCCGCGCAAGGTGGAAACCGGAACTCGCTGCGACAACGCCAATTGGGGAGCAACCGAAAGATCGGTTCCTCGATAAGCCGGTTCGCCCGGCATCCGTATTTCCGGTAACAACCTATCACTGGACAGATCAACAGATTAATGATCGCCTGGCTGTGATCGGCGAGGACATAGAGCGGCACCGCGGACCCAGGCCGAAAAGCATCAAAAGGAGAACGCGATAATAAATGTAATTGAACGACTCAGCAAATGCAGAAAGTAACAGGTGTGAATCATTACGTTAAATGTATACAGCGTAAAGATCCATATTGAATCTAATAGCGGAGAGCGCAAAAAAAGAGAGCCTTTCGGCTCTCAAACATATAGAAAGAGGGGTATCAAAAGATCAAATCTTCAACACTAGCTACATCACAACGTCTCCTATATACCTATAAATTTTATTTCCTATTATGAATGGGATTCACCATTCGCTATTAATTCAATGCTGACATCTAGGGCAGAAGCTATTTTTAATATTGTATCTAGTTTAGGGATAGTATGCTCATTTTCGACTCGGGCTACTTGCGCTTGTGTGATGCCGGCTTTGGTAGCTACCTCCTGCTGAGTCAAGCCTAATACTTTTCTTCTCAGCATTAATTGGTTGACTATTTTAGCCATTCCCGAGATTGCTTTCTTCTCGACATCATTGAGAGATTTTATCTCTCGACGCGTTTGATCCCAAGTTAAGAATTCGTTTTTGAATGTACTCACTATGTCATGTCACCGCCTTTCGTTGTTTGTTAAAGGGAAAAGGTTGAGAAGGCTTTAGCCCCTCAACCAATCATTTTTAATTGTCGTGACGATTCATCCAATCTTTTTTACGACTGATTGCTCGGTCGATTTCATGGTCAGGAGTTTGATTAGTCTCTTTTCTGAAACAGGTCAATAAAACGATACTCCCTTCCCATTCGAAGTAGATGATTCGCCAACGTCCAGGACGTAGTTCTTTAACTCCGCCACGGAGAGGGCCCATGTGCGGTGGACCGTCTTTTATACGCTCCATTGCGTATGTAATTTGTTCCACATCGTATTTGGCCCTCACATTTCCCTTCGTAGCTTTAGCATCGAGTTCTTCTATGAAGTCCTTGACCTCCGAATTACCTCTGGCTGTAGTGTAGTAAATTTGATTTCCCATGATACATTCCTCTTTTCTGTATGTTTTTGTCAAAGAGCAAAGAGGTATCCTTTTCAAGGCTTTAACATATGCCCCGACCGCTTAAATATATCACAAAGCGCATATAATGTCAATATTGAATCAAAGGAGATTATTAGATATGTTAATTGAACAGAAAGTAGCTGAACAAATGGACCGGTACCGCTGGTTGAATGCCCGCATCCGAATCCTTGAAACCTATTCGATTGGCTCCGGCGTGCTCCTGCATACGATCTTTGAAGACGATCGTTTACAGGAACTACACGAGAAACTGAAAGGGCAGCCGTCTTACATGTACCTGAGTCCGCGCGAACAAGAGCTTGAAATGACGGCTCACATCAATCTGGAACGCTATCCGATTGGAATCTATGCGCAGGGGCGGGAGATCGAAGCCATAACAACGCCGCCGGAGAAGGAAGACCCACAGGGACACCGAGACGTGATTGAGCTTAAAAGGCGCATACAGCGCGTTGTCGAGGCACGCACTGGCGGAGTAGTGCGAAGCGGAACAATCGAAGAAGTGATCGACCGGATCGCCGAACTGCAAGAACTCCAAGCAGAGCGCGCAAATCTGGATAACGTGCTGGATGAAGTGTCTGACCTTAAGCCCGAATATACAGTGCTGCTCAAGTTGCGTTACGCAGAGCGTCGACAGGTGGCAGAAGTCGTGCGGCGTATGAATATTTCACGGAAGACTTATGACCGATACCGAGAGCGTGCCGTCGATGAATATGCCAAACTTGCAGGTCTGACGCATTCGTGACGCAAAAGAGACGCAAAGATGGCGCATTATCCTGCGAACGCATGTGCTAAACTGATATTGTGCCACAGATGGCAATCAACAGGCGACACGCTGGCTACAGGCATCCATACCCGTACGAGCGGCGTGCCGCTTCATACCTTTTCGACTCCTTCTGATCCGTCCGTAACTTGGGCGGGTTTTTGTTGTTGACTAACTAGTAATCTGGGATTAGATTACTAAATATCAAGAAGGAGGAGACGAAAATATGAGCTTGTATGTATGTGTATATGTTCCAAATGGGCTGGTCATTTCTGCTGATAGTAGAACAACAGGGAGTGGGTACGTGCATTCAGATCGGACCAACAAAGTTTTTTTGCTTTTTGAAAGAATAGGAATAGCAACTACCGGAAATGCCTATGCCGGAACAAAGTCAATTGAACAATGCGTGAAAGAATTCGAAATGCGTCATGAAGGTTTTAAAGAGGAACATCCGTATACAATTTGTTTAAATTTGAAAAGTTACTTAGAAGAGATTCCTGGAATTGGCTCAGTGAACTTTCTGGTATGCGCTTATGACGGAACCGAACCCTACGTTTATGCATTTAACACTTTTAAAAAGTATAGCGATAATGAAGAACTTCAAAGAACGAATCTAAATGACGACGAATCTGCATTGGCTTACGGGGTTACGAGGAATGGAGATATCGAGATCGCAAATCGACTTATCAATCCAGACTACTTGCCGCAGTTCACCATAATGAATTTACAAGATGCTATTGACTACTCAAGACATCTAATCCGGGCAACGATAGATCAAATGAGGTTTGAACCAAGAGCGGCAACTGTAGGCGGCCCTATAGATACCTTACTTATCGAACCCGGTGGTTCGAGATATATTAAAAAGAAACAACTTACAGCAGATTAACCCATCAACAGTCGCCTAACTGGACAGCTCCTTTATTTTGGATCAGACACCAAGCAAAGGAATTATCTCCCTTCTGTCGAATTAGTAAGGTGAGAGGGAGGTGAAAACCATATGCAATATGTAGAATATATCGAAGCTTCCAATGCTCCGGATCTCCAAAAGGAAGTTAATAGTTTCTTGCAGCGACTTGAGGGGCGCGAAGTCATAGATATTAAGTTCGATGTAATTGAATTTGGCGGCGGGTATAGAAATTATTGCGCACAGGTGCAATACGGAAATAAGCCAAACAATATAGGTAGAAACCCTGTGAGATAAATTAAGTCGAAAGCGAAGGCACTCCGCGGAGTGCCTTTTTATTATGCCGAAAGGAGCTGATACACGATGGATACAAAAGGAATCATGGTACGGATCAGTACGGCCGAGTGGATCAATCCGGCAATCGAACGGATTGCCAAGATGGGAGAGGATCTGGTCGAGCTCGGTGTACCTGTTGAAGCAGCGCAACAAGCGTGCGAGTCCGCGGCACAGGAAGTGGTCGGTGTCAGTGTGCAAGTCAGCAACCCTCGACAATCTGTCGCTGGGTTCCAGCCGGAAGGATTGGAGAGCCGAGGCTGATGCCGCTCAAGAAGTTCTGTCGGAAGCCAGGATGCAAGCAGGTAGTGGCTGGCGGTGGGTACTGCGATCAGCATCAGCAGCCAGCTCACAGCTATGACCAGCAGCGGGGCACGGCGGCGCAGCGAGGCTACGGCCACGAGTGGCGCAAGGCTCGGGCAGTCTACCTACAGCAGCATCCGTTGTGCGCTGAGTGTGAGCGTGCTGGTAGAGTCCAAGCCGCGACCGTAGTCGACCACGTGGTTCCGTACCGCGGCGATCGCACGCTGTTCTGGGATCGAGCCAACTGGCAGCCGCTTTGCGCGACACATCACAGCGAGAAGACTGCGAAGGAAGACGGCGGGTTCGGCAATCCTGGCTTAAAAATCTAAAATTTTTTCTTTTATTTTTTTCTAAAATTTTCCCGAAACCCCCGGGGCCGGTCAAATCTCTGGAAAATCCAGCCGGGCTAGACCACGCTGCCCTTTATTTGCGTAAAAAGTCGGGAAATGAAACTTTTCAGAATTGAGGTGTTGCGAAATGGGCCGTAATGGAAAACCGATCGGCCTTCACTTGGCGGAGGGCAACCCAAGCCGGCTCACGAAAGAAGAGATCCGGCAGCGTCAGGAATCGGAAGTGAAATTGGGGGCAGATGAACTCTCGAAGATCAAAGCGCCGGCGATCGTGAACAAAGATAAGATAGCGAAGCGGCATTGGACTGCGCTGATGAAGGATTACAAAGCGGCAGCCGAGAATGGCGTCGTGCTTTTGACGTCCGCCGACATTGGCGTGCTGGCGATGTACTGCCGGACATACGCCGAATACGAGCACCTGCTTGATGCTCGGCAGCGAATCCAGAATATCGAAGTCAACGAGTCCGTTTTTGACGATTACTTCGATAAGATTTTCGAACAGGCGGAAGCGGACGACATCGACCCGAGAGCTTTCGGAATCAAAGCGCAGCAATATCTTGCGCAGCTCGCCAGCATCGACGGTATTCTCCGGATCGAAACGGCGATCAACAAGAAAATGGATTCGCTGCTTAAGATGCAGGATCGACTATTCTTGAACCCGTTATCGAAGGTGAAGAACGTGCCGAAGTCAGAAACGAAGAAGCCGGACGAGAAGCCGAGCAAGTTCGGAAAGTTTGGCGGCGCTCGAAGTGGTTAATCCGCAAATCTATCCGTACAATACGGCGGCCGAGTTGGATCGCGTAACGGCTTATGCGCTTGAAGTAATCGAAGGTCGGATCGTCGCCGGCAAGACACAGCGTCAGGCGTGCGAACGGCATATGCGCGATCTGGAAAGACAAGGAACGAAAGACTTTCCATACCGATTCGATCCAGATAAAGCGCAAGAAATCATTGATTTCGCCGAATCGTTGACGCTGGCCGAAGGCGATGACCCGGCGCCTTTAAGATTATGGGGGTTCCAAGACTTCATTTTGGGGAGTTGGAACGGCTGGTTGCGCATGGACGGCTACCGACGATTCCGCACATCGTACGTTCAGGTAGCGCGGCAGAACGGGAAGTCCGTCAAGAATGCGGTACCGGCGCTTTTTTATTCCAATTTCGACGGTTACAAATACCCACAAGTTTACTGTACGGCGACCAAAGAGGCACAGGCTCGGATCGTCCTCAAAGAATGTATCAAGTTCATCAATGCGGAGCCGGAGTTATCGGGTGATCAGTACACCGACGGAATGTTCACGATCAAGGATTACAAGAGCACAATCGAATGTAACGTATCGCAGGGAGAAATCAGAGCGCTCGGGCGCGATACAAAATCTATCGACGGATTCCGCCCTTACTTCGGCAGCGTGGACGAATATCATATGCACAAGGATAACCAAATGTATAAACTGCTGACGGGCGGCACGAAAAAATTAAAACAATGCCTCGTGTCCGTCATCACGACGGCAGGGTTCGACATCAATTCGCCTTGCTTCGAGCTGTACGAATATTGCAAACTCATTCTCGATCAGGCTCATAGCGATGAAACACAATTCGTATTCATCTGCGAAATGGACAAGGAAGATGATATTTGGGATGAGTCGAACTGGCCGAAGCCAAATCCTCTTTGGACAGAACAAACGTTGGAAAGCCTGCGGGATGAAGCTACAAAAGCGAAGCAGATGCAGGGCAGCGAGCTGCGGGACTTTATGACAAAAGGGCTTAATACCTGGGTGCAATTCGCTGACAACCAGTACATGAATATGGAGCACTGGCGGGCCTGCGAGTCTGACACAACCCTCGCAGACATGGAGGGGCGCGAGTGTTATTTGGGACTCGATCTTTCGTCCGGCGGCGACTTGACGACCGGAAACTTGGAGTTCCCGATCGACGAAGACGGCGTACGGAAATTTTTCATCGACTCCCACAGCTTCATGCCGGCAGCGCGGATCGACGAGCATGTGAGGACGGACCACGCTCCATATGACATGTGGATTCGGGATGGACTGATCACACCGACCGAGACGCTGGGTGGCGTCAAGACGGATTACAAATACATTCTGGCTTATTACCGGGACGTCATAAAAAAACACGACCTCAAACTCAAAGGCATCGCTTATGACCCTCATAACGCGGATGCCTTTTTGTCTGACTTGGAAGAGTTCGGCGTCGATCTGATCGAGGTCGTGCAGAGCGCACGCAGCCTGAACGATGCCACGGTCGATTTCCGGTTGGAGGTCGAGGCCGGGAACGTGATTTACGACAAGCGTAACAAGTTGCTGACCTGGTCAATGGCAAACGCTAAGACAACGAGCAACAGCTTCGGCGAAATCAAGATCGACAAGGACCCACGGTCCAAGACGCGCCGGATCGACCCGGTGGACGCCGTGATTGATTCGCACAAACTGACACTGGCTTTGGCGTCCAAAAGCACACGATCTGTGTACGAGGAACGTGGAATTCGAACGATTTAATCGGAATTCAGCACGAAAAGGGGGTGAAAACACTGAAAATACCGTTTATTTCTCGTTATTTGGAGAAAAGAAGCGCTACAGGAACGTTATCTGACCCTCCGCCGTGGCTATATCGAGCATTTGGCGTGCCGTACGGGAACGAGATCGCGGTCACGGAAGCAACCTCCATGCGCTCGACGGCGGTCATGGCGAGCGTACGGGTCATAGCCGAGACAGTCGCGTCGCTGCCGAAACCGGTCTATCAGCGCCTCAAGCCGCGTGGGAAGCGTCGGGTAAGCCATTCGATCGGGGATCTGATCGGTAAATCTCCGAATCCGTACATGACCGCGTTCACGTTTTGGGAAACGCTCATGTCCCACATCATGCTCTGGGGTAATTTTTACGCGGAAATTGAGTACGACAGTGCCGGTAGCATCACTGCCCTATGGCCGATACCGCCGCACCGTGTCGAACACCGCGAGACGGCGGACGGAGATCCATACTTCCGGCTGACTTTGAAAAGCGGCAAGCAAAAGGACATCCCGTTCTACGCTATGTTGCACGTACCGGGCCTGAGCTTCGACGGACGAAAGGGGCTATCGGTTATCGGCTGGGCGCGGCAGGCGGTCGAGGTCGCCATCGCGACAGAGAATTTCGCTGCCGAGTTTTTCAAGAATGGCACGAACGTCGGAGCGGTAGTCACGACGCCGAGTACCTTGTCAGACGGAGCATTTGATCGCTTGAGCAAGTCCTTACATTCCTCATACTCGGGTCTTGGAAAAGCTCATAAGCTGATGCTGCTTGAAGAGGGCATGACGTTTAGTAAAAACACAATCCCGCCGAACGACGCGCAGTTCCTAGAGACACGAAAATTCCAGACGCTGGAGATCGCGCGGATCTTCCGGGTCCCGCCGCATATGCTCGGTGATTTGGAGCGGGCGACTTTCTCCAATATCGAGCAACAGGGCATCGACTTCGTGACGCATACAATCCGGCCGTGGCTGGTCCGCATTGAACAGACGGTCAATATGCGATTATTCGGTCAGGACGAGCAGAAGAAGCTTTTTACCGAGTTCTTAGTCGAGGGTCTGCTGCGCGGCGAGACGAAAGCGCGGTACGAAGCATACAACATCGCTCGAAACGGCGGCTGGCTTTCGGTCAATGAGATTCGAGAGTTGGAGAATCTGAATCCAATTGAGGGCGGAGACGAATACCTGCGGCCGCTAAATATGGCGGAAGTCGGTAAACCAAGCGAAGGAGGTGATAACAACAATGACAACGGTCAAGGAAACAAAGGAGCAACGGGACCTCTTGATGCCGGAAACCAAGCCGGAGATCCGGAAAGCGGAGGGGGAACCGACTAAGATCATCGGGTACGCCGTCCGCTGGGGACAGTTATCACATCTGATCTTCGGGATGTTTCAAGAGAAGTTCGAACGTGGCGCTTTTACTGAAGCGTTACAGAACGCGGACGTTTATGCGAGCTGGCAGCACGACAGCCGCGAAGTCCTGGGACGCACGCCGGGAACATTGCAACTGTTCGAGGACGACCTGGGCCTGCGCTACGAAATCCAGCCACCGAGCTGGGCGGATAAACATGTGGAGACGATCGAGCGCGGAGACGTGCGGGGGTCGTCTTTTATTTTCCGCGCAGTCAAAGAAGAATGGGACGAAACGGGCGAAATAGCGATCCGCAGCGTGACCAAAGCGGACCTTTTCGAAGTCTCGCCAGTTACAACGCCTGCATACCCGCAGTCTTCGGTCGGTATCCGCTCCGCCGAAGATACTTTCCAATCCCGACCCAAGCCACCGGGTAGAGATGACACTGATGAAGCTACCGAAAAGCGTGCTGCTGCAATGCTCGATTTTGATATGAGACTCAAAAAATTGGATTTATAGGAGGAAAATATTTTGAAAAACCTGATGGAGCTCCGCCAAAAACTGGCGGCGAAGAAACAAGAAATGCGCGGTATGATCGAAGCGGCACAGGGAGAGAAGCGCGGATTTACGGACGAAGAAGAAACGAAGTATTCCAGCTTGGAAGAAGAAATGCGCGGTCTGGAATCGGAAATCAAACTCGAAGAACGCGCTCAAGCGATCGCGATGGGCGGCGCAGGTAGCCAAAGGACTCCGGACGACCCGAATCACGAAGGCGAGTTTCGCAGCTTCGGCGACTTGGTCGCAACCTATCGTACGAATCCGTCCGATCCAAGATTGAACGAATACCGCGAACTGGCAATGGGCGCAAACATCTCCGGCGGAATCTTCGTTCCTCCGCAATACTCCGATCAATTGCTGCAAATCGCGACGGAATTTGCGGTCGTTCGCCCACGTGCAGTCGTGATTCCGGCCGATGAAACATCCCCAGATGCGTCGATCAATCTGCCAGCGCTGGATCAAGGTGCCGGTTCGAACATGTACGGCGGCGTCGAGGTCAAATGGATCGAAGAGGGTGGAGAAAAACCTAAAACAGACGTCAACTTCCGCGATCTTAAACTTGACCCGCACGAAGTCGCTGCGCACATCGTTGTTACCGACAAGCTGTTGCGCAACGCGCCGGCTATTGATTCGGTCGTTCGTCGCCTCTTTGGTCAGGCAATCGCCGCAGCGGAAGATCAAGCCTTCATGTTCGGGAATGGCGTAGGTAAGCCTCATGGCGCACTTGCATCGCCGGCTGCGACGGTAGTCGCGCGCAAAACAGCGGCGGTTATTACGTACCTGGACGTCGTAACGATGCTGGCGAAAGCGAAGCTTGGCGGATCGCTGGTCTGGACGGCTTCGCAATCCATCCTGCCGCAGCTCCTGACAATGAAAGACGACGCCGGAAATCTGATCTTCCAGCCGAACATCGCGGTAGAAATCGGCGGAACTCTGCTGGGCTACCCGATTCGGTTCACGGAAAACGCCGTGGCACTCGGTGGAATCGGCGATCTGACGTTGTCGGACTTCGGCTACTACGTCATCAAAGATGGTGCGGGCATCTTCATCCAAGCGTCGGACGCTCCGCTGTTTACGCAGAACAAGACGATCATCAAAGCATTCTGGAACGTCGACGGTAAGCCGTGGGTAAACGGTCCGTTCACACTCGCCAACGGGTACCAGGTATCGCCATTCGTGAAGCTCGGCAACCCGACCGCCTAAGCAGGAGCCTTTGGGCTCCTGATCTTTTAAGAAAGGAGTGATCGTATTGGCAAAGCCGAAAAAGTACCCGGTTATCGCAGAATTTACCGATGCGGCAACCGGAAAGACGATCAAGGTAGGCACGCAATTCGAGGCGGACGCGAAGCGGGTTCTCAAACTCGTAGCCGCTGGCGCGATCGAAGACCCCGGCCAAGTGCCGGACGAACCGGATGACGAAAAGCCGGCTCTGGAAAAGGAGGGATAAGCGATGCTGACAACCGTCTCGCGAGCGAAAGACATGCTCGGCATTATGGACGATAGCCAGGACACGCAGATCGAAGCGCTGATCGGGGTCGGTACGGATGCGATCGAAGCCTACTGCCGCCGACAGTTCGGCCGCCGCGTGCACACGGAGACGATCGAACGGACTGCCGGCCAATACTTGCAGCTCCGTAATTACCCGATCATCGAAGTGACAAACGTCAACCGCAACGGCGGCCAGCTAAAAGGCTGGTCGGAAGCAATAGAAAAAGGCATGCTGATCCGCGAGGACTGGCCGCCGGACGTGTCCGTAGAGTACGAGGCTGGGTACGTCCTGCCTGGCGACGCTACCGAAGAAGTGCCGGCGAACCTGCCGCGCTCGCTTGAATATGCGTGCATCCTCTTTGTCCAATACGCGATGCGCGAACCGGGCGTGACGAGCGTGAGGATCGGCGACCTTTCGGTCAGCTATGCCCAGGACGGCGCTGATATGCCGGGTCCGGTGCGCTCGTTGCTCGCGCCGTACCGCAACCCGCTTCCATGAGCCCGCGGCAGCGGGTGCGGCGCGCGAACGTTGAGGTCGACGACAACACGCTGATCCCGGAAATGATTCAGCGTTTGCGCGGCCTCGTTGAGAACGAGGTGCATATCGGGATGGAAGGCGGCGGGGAACTGGCGCTCATCGCGGCAGTTCACGAGTTCGGCAGCGCCAAAATGAACATTCCTGCCCGGTCGTACATTGGGACCGCGAAAAAGAAGGCGCAGGCGGCAATCAGCAAGGCGGTGCGGGCGGGCGTGACGGAAATCGCACTCGGAACTCGTGATCCGACTTCGCTTTTGCAGCAGCTTGGGGAAATTGGACTCGACAAGACACTGAAAAATTTTGACCGCATCAAGCAGCCGCCTTTATCGCCGATTTACGCCAGTCGAAAACGAGGTCGCAAGCTGCTGGTCTCTGATCGGGATCTGCGCGGCTCCATTGTATTTAAGGTGGTGGCAAAGTCATGAAGCACCGGTTTGCGACAATTATGCGGCCGTATCTCCGCCCTTACACGCTTTTGAAGAAGACGGAAGGGGTTTGGAAAGGCGGGAAATTGATCGAGGGCGAGCCAGAACGCGTCGCGCTGCGCGGAGTCATCCAACCGCTGGGCCGTAAAATCCTCCAAGAAGACGGCGGTCGCTACGACGAGGACGACCGGAATCTGTACACAACGAACACGCATGCTGCTGGCGACGTGGTCGAGTACAAGGGGAAGCGGTACACGGTGACGGATGACGACGACCGCAGCGACTATAGCGACGCTTACCAATACGTTTTGAAGCGGGTGAAGCCATGATCGACACGCAAGGGATTCGCGAAGTCATGATCGACGAAGGTCTGAACCCGTATTTGGGCGTACCGGTGATTTTGGCCGACCAGATAAACAAAGCGCCTGCTTATCCCTTCGTCGTGATCCGATTCAACGACTTTTCAGGCGAACCGATCGGTCATCCGGCGCGGGTCGTCGTCGGAAACGTGTTGAGGACGACGGAAACGGTTATCTGGACGATTGATTTCCAAACCGAAGCCGAAGACCCGGACGTCTCGGCAAGGCTCGCACATCAGGTCAGGGATTGGTTCCGGACGTCGCGCCTGCTCCAGGATCGGTTTGGCATCGGCGTCGCGAACGTAGGCGGTATTGATGACCGAGCGATCGCGCTCGGCGCGGAATGGGAATACCGGCACGGCATTGAGATTGAACTGCGCGTTACAAATACCATTATTCAGCCGCTCGAAGCAATCGAAGCGGCAAAAATCGAGGAGGTTGACCCACTTGGCAATTAAAGACGTGACCGTTATCATCGACGTCGAGCGGCCCACCCCGCTCCTGGGCTTCGGCAAGCCGTTGATTCTGGGATCGAGTACAGAAGGCAAGCCGTACAAAACGTATAACTTGGACAGCCTGGACGGCGTGAAGGCCGATTACGGGGTAGGAACGGAAGAATATAAGGCAGCCGCCGCGATTTACGCACAGGGCGATCACGCTCCGAAAGAAATCGCGATTGCACAGCGCAAGAACGGCACTGAACCGGAAACGATCGACCAAGTCCTCGCCCGCGTATGGGGTGAGGATTTTTATTTCCTCACGGCCACGACGACGGATGATGCGGAAGTCGATGCGATTGCGGCCTATGTGGACCTGGAGAATTACCGCCAGTTCTTCACACGTAGCGACGACCCGGTCAGGATCGCAGCGTTCAAGGCGAAGCTGTACAAGCGCTCGACGATGTTCGAACATGACGACATCGTTAAGTATCCGGAAGCCGCCCTGATCGGCCGCTGCGGATCTGCGCCGGTCGGTTCGCTGACGTGGAAGGGCAAAACGCTCGCCGGTATTCAACCGATGGACATCAAC
Organism: Saccharibacillus sacchari; assembly: GCF_037722395.1. Classification (GTDB taxonomy): domain Bacteria; phylum Bacillota; class Bacilli; order Paenibacillales; family Paenibacillaceae; genus Saccharibacillus; species Saccharibacillus sacchari_A. The sequence goes on from NZ_JBBKAR010000056.1 coordinate 230,937, forward strand.
GGGACGGAACTCAAGGCGATTCACGACCGCGGCGCAATTACCTACGTCACCAAAGCCGGCGACAACGTTACGAGTGAAGGAAAAACTGTCTCCGGCGATTTCATCGACAGCATTCACGGGCAGGATTACATCAAATACAGCATTGAATACGAAGTACAAAAACTGTTCAACCGAGCGGAGAAGGTACCGTACACGAATGCTGGTATTGCGCAAATCGAATCCAAGGTCCGGACAGTGCTGCAACGCGCAGCGAAGCAAGGTCTGATTGACATTGTGGACAATATCCCGCAGTACGGGACAACGTTTAAGAGCCGAGCCAATTCCGACGCGGCCGAGATCGCAGCGCGCACCTACACCGGCGGCGAATTCTGGTACAGAGAAGCCGGAGCGATTCACGACTCCATCATTCGCGGCCAAGTCCGCATTTCGGCATAAGGAGGCCAGATATTCATGGAATACGATCCGCAGGACGTCAGCGTCATTGTTGACGGAACTTATTTGACCGCATTCGGCGAAGATATGATCACGGTCGAGAAGAACGAAAACAACTGGGATGTGAAAGTTGGCGCCCAGGGAGACACGCTCCGCACGCGCGTACGTAACCCGCTCGGCACGGCGACACTTACATTGCTGGCGGGTAGCCCGCAGGTGCCGATGATGGATAAGCTCGCTAACACTGGAGATACTTTCCCGCTTACGGTGATTTACGACGGGGACAACAAAGAGACGATCACGGCCGAAGAAGCTTTTGTCGTCAAACCGCCCGAGCGTAATTATGGCAATGAACTTGCTGATCGCGAGTACGAGATCCAATTGCTGGACATGAACTACGCTTAAAAATACGTTTTGAAAACAGGAGGAATTCATAATGGCAAACTTCAAACAAACGAAATTCAAATCGAAATCCGGCAAAGAATATACACTGCAACACCCGGGCGTTCGCTCGGCAGCAAAGATCATCGACCGTGTGAAAAACAAACACGGCGTCGCATCAGACGAGAAGTTAGGCGATGAAATGCTGCAATATGTTGTCGTTTCGCCGAAAATGAAAGTCGATGACTTCGGAGACGATTACGCTGAGTACGTGGAAGTGGTGAACAAAGCCTTCTCGTTTCTTACAGGACAGGATTTCGACGCCGGAAGCGAAGAAAGCGGCGAAGAATAGGGCGTTAGAAAATTGGTCGATGTGGCGGCTTCTCTTATCCGATATGGGGATTACCTATTCAGACTTGGATAATATGGACCCTGACGACATTGACGAAGCTAACGCCGCTCTTGATTTCCATGAAGAACTGATAAAAAAAGCGAACAAAACAAAGTAGACGCCTCCGGGCGTCTTTTTTCTGTTCGGGAAAGGAGGAAACATGGCGGGCGGAATTATCGGCAACTTAATGTTCGCCGTCGGATTCAAGGTCAAGGATCGCGGCCTGAGGGACGCCGATTCGAAGATTGGAGCGCTTACGAAATCGGTCGTTGGTTTGGGGGCTGCCGGTGTAGCAGCGTTCGCCGGTCTGGGCGTGGCTGCTGTAAGTGCGGCATCTAAATTCGAAACTTCGATGTCAAAAGTAGCTGGCACGACCGGGCAGACAGCAGCGCAAATGGAAGAGACGCGCGAGATTGCGAAGAATTTGTACAGCAACAATTTCGGCGCAGATTGGGACGATCTCGGCAGCTCAATTTCGACCGTTGCCCAGATTACTGGACAGACCGGATCTGAGTTGGAGAACACAACGCGAAATGCGCTTCTTCTACGGGATACATTCGGATTTGAGGTCGCCGACAGCATCAAGGGCGCTGATACGATGATGAAACAGTTCGGAATCACGTCCGAACAGGCTTATGGGTTACTAGCGCAGGGCGCAGAAAACGGCTTGGACAAGTCGGGCGACCTGATCGACACCGCGAACGAATACGCCAATCAGTTTAAAAGTCTTGGATTCACCGCAGAAGAAATGTTCGATACGCTCGGAGCAGGCGGTGAGAACGGGGCTTTCATGATTGACAAGGTCGGCGATGCGATCAAAGAGTTCAATATCCGTTCGAAGGATGCTTCCAAGACGTCGATTGAAGCGTTTCAGATGCTTGGGCTGAACGCCGATGCAATGATGCAAACGTTCGCCAACGGCGGTCCGGAAGCCAAGCAGGCGTTTTCCGACATCGTTTCCATGATCGCAGACATTGAGGACCCTGTTCAGCGTAACAATATTGGCGTTGCACTTATGGGATCACAATTTGAAGACCTTGAAGTAAAGACAATCGCGGCTATGGGTGGAGCGCGAAGGCAATTCGATATGACGGCCGACAAGATGGCGGAACTGAACAAAATCAAATTCAATTCGCCCGGCCAGGCATTTGAAATGTTCAAAAGGTCGTTGGAGACAGGTATCCTGATCCCGATCGGCGAGCGAATCCTTCCGATCATGACCAAGTTCGGACAATGGCTTGCGGATCATCGGCCGCAAATCGAAGCGTTCGGTAACGCGGTAGGCGATAAGCTCGGCGGTGCATTCGAGCGAGCAGGGCAGTTCATTTCGTATTCGGTTCCGTATCTGAAACAGTTCGGCTCTCAAGCGGCCGCGGCGTTCGGGACGGCGGTAACATGGGCGAAAAATCTTTGGACGGAGATTCAGCCGACAGCCGAAATGATCGCCGTCAATTTGGTAGGGGCCGTTGTCGCGCTTTGGCCGCATATCCAGAGCATCGCCAAAAGCATGTACGACGTCGGAAAAGCAGTTGTTACGTGGAAGCCGTTCCTGCCGATCGTAACCGGATTGACCGCTGGCATCGTCGCTTATAAGGCCGTTGTTGTAACGACGTGTATTGCCACGCAAGTCTGGACGTCCATAACAAAAATTCAGACCGCAGCAACATGGGCGATGACTGCGGCAACGAGAGCTTGGAGTCTTGCGATGGCGATGAACCCGATCGGGCTTGTTATTGCGGCGATCGTGGCGCTGGTCGCAGCTTTTGTCGTCGCTTATCAGCGTTCGGAGACCTTCCGCAACATCGTCAACGGTGTTTGGGCGTCGATCAAAGTCGCGTGGGCGGCTACGGCCAACTTCTTCACGACGACCATCCCGGCCGTGTTCAATTCGATTGTGTCCTGGGTGACGAATGCCTGGAACACGATCACGGCCTCAACGTCTGCGACCTGGGCGGCGATTACGGGAGCAATCGGCGCAGCATGGAATACGATAGTCGGTGCGATTACAACGGCCGTCAATGGCGTCGTCTCCTTCCTGTCTGGCGCGTGGGAGGGCGTGAAAAGCACAGTATCGGGTGTCGGAACCTTTATCGGATCGACGCTTTCCGGAGCTTGGGAAGGCGTTAAAACGACGTTCTCCAGCGCGATAAACTGGATCATCAACAAGTTTAACGGCATGATCGGTCGCCTCAATTCGATCAGCATCAGCAACCCGTTTACCGGGGAGCAAATCGCCGGCGTAAATATCCCGCTTATCCCAACCATCGACGGCAGCCACAAAACTGGCTTGGATTACGTTCCGTACGACGGATACGTAGCCGAGCTGCACAAAGGCGAAGAAGTCCTGACCGCAGATGAGGCACGGCAGCGGCGAGCGCAACCAGCGGCAGCTCGATACGCTTCCGGTGGTGCCGCAGCTCCCGTGTTCAATATCAACGTCGAAGTGTCCGGGGGATCCGGTTCTCCGCAAGAGATTGCCGCCGAAGTTGCGCGGCAGCTCCAAGCGGTTATCGAGTCGGCTGGCCGCCGATTGAACGTGCAAGGAGGAACGGCCTAATGGCGAAAATTGATAACTTTTACGTGCTGGTCGAGTCTGAGAATCCTTCCTTCGAAAATGAAGTCCCGTCTCAGCCGGTGGAAAAAGGGGTGAACGTCAGCGATCACGTGCAGCGTAAGCCACGGTTGCTGGCGATCTCCGGCTTTGTCGCCGGCCCTACTTCTGATAAGACACTCGCTTTCCTTAAATCGGCATCAGATCGCGGTAAAATTGTTTGGTTCACCGGACGCACGACGATGCAGGGCGTCATAACCGGCTTTTCGACTACGCACGACAGCAACGTCGGAAATGGATTCGGTTTCTCCCTGACGATCGTTGAGATCCAGATCGCGACCAGCACGCCGGCGGAGAAGTTGGACCCGCCGACCCGCGCACAGGCCGCGCCCATCATCAATAGCGGCGTCAAAAAGAAAAAAGAATCGAAGCCCAAGAAGGCAGAAAAGACGAAAAAGGACTCCAAAAAGAAAAACGGCAAGAAGGAATCTAAGCCGAAAACGAAATCACAGAAGAAAAAAGACAAGGCTGAAAAGAAGACAAAGGAAAAAGAAACGGTGAAGAAGGTCAAATTCAAAGCCGGAAGTAAATGGAATAAGTGAGGGATGCGGCATGGAGTATATTGACATTGAAAAGAACCTCGTGCCGTATCGGTTTGACGTCGATTTGGACGATGAACTGTTTACGTTCGAGGTCAATTACAACCCCGAACGCGACTTTTTCACGGTCGACTTGGAGAAGGACGGTGAAGTATTGGTCGTAGGCGAAAAGATCGTGTACGGCACGCCGTTGTTCGCGGATGTTTGGGATAGCCGTTTCCCTGCACAAACGATTCTGCCCTGGGATGAATCGAATCTGTCGACGGCAGTTACATGGGAAACGTTGGGCGTAACGTGCTTCCTGTTTACGCCAACCGAGGAGGATCTGGACGATGACGATTAAAAACTTTGGCCGCGTCGTCGAGGTCCTGGTCGCCGGCATGACGTTCAGCATGGATAAATATGCGATCGAAGGTACAGTTCCGTTCGATAACGACACGTTGCCGAACGAAAGCGAGATCAAAATATGGAATTTGGCGCCGGAAACAATCACGTGGCTCAAACGGAACGAAAACTTAATCATCAATGCCGGTTACCAGGGCGACGTCGGCGTCATTTTGCACGGATACGTGGCAGATGTTCGCACGCTGCGAGACGGCGCGGACAAGGTCACGACGCTGCGCGTCATGGACTGCGAGGATCTGTCCAAGCGTACAGTCAAAGATATTGCCTATGTGGAAGGTACACTAGCCGAACGGATTATCCGGGATATGGCCGCGCAGATCGGACTTCCGATTGCGCAATTTGAGCTATACCAGAACGTCCGGTATTTGGAAGGGTATACAGCGTCGGGCGAGGCTACGGAGATCATTGCGAAGGTCGCGGAGGATTGCAAGACTCAGGTCTACGTTAACCGCGGCAAGTTGTACGTCCGCAATCTGCGGCGCGGCAAGGATGATCTGTTCAAGCTATCCGCGAAGACGGGCCTGATCGGCGCGCCGGAGTATTTCGAGGGCGAGGGAGTTAAGGGCTACAACGTGACCCAGCAGCTCCAATATCGGGTGACAACGGCGTCCGTAATCGACTTGGATAGCCTGGCTTTTACAGGACGAGTTTACGTTCGCAGCGGGCAGCATTCGTTCAGCCGAACCGGAGACTTCACAACCGTAACGGAGGCGGTTTTATGAAAAAAGCAGACCCAGGCGGGGCGCTGGCTTTGCTTATGCAGGGACACGGAAACAAAGGGGCGGGGCAGATCAATGTCGCGCTTATTTGCCGTGTGCTGGCCTTTGATGAAGCGAAAATGCGGGCATCTGTTCAGCCGTTGATTCAGGCGAACGAGAACCAGCCGGCTCCGCTGACGTCGGTTCCGGTGCTGGGCAATCGTTATAAGGTTGACGGCGGAGCCGAGCAAACATTCGTCCCCGTATTCGAGCCGGGCGACGTCGTACTGGTTGTTTGCGCCGATCGGGAAATCAAGAATGGACTGGCCGGTCAGGTTGCAAAGCCGGACACAGCCCGGCAGCATAGCTTAAATGATGCGGTGATCGTCGGGATATTCCCGGGATCGCTGATATGAGGTGACGATATGGAGAGTTTGAAACTCGTAAACGGGGACTTGGTTTTCGCGAACGACGAGCTGCAGATGATTTCCGGACCCGATGAGTTGGCGCAATGCTGCGCGGCTGAACTCGGTACGAATAAAGGTGAATGGTTCCTTGATCCAGACATGGGCATCCGGTTTGACCGGTTCAATGGAAAGAATCCAGATCCGGATGAAATGGCGGACGAGATCCGCGAAGGGCTGCATCGCCTGGATCGGATCGACACGGTCGAGGATGTGACCGTCGTCCAGGACAAGGTCAATCGGAAGCAGGTTGTTTCGTTCATGGCGACGTCCACAGGCGGCGACCGGCTGGCATCGGGGGTGACGGTCGATGCTTGATCGAACAGGATTCAAGCGGCAGCGATTCGAGGACCTGCTTTCCGACATGGAAGACAAGGCGCGGGACGCCTGGGGCGAGACGATTAACACGTCGGCGGCGTCGCCGCTCGGAATCATCCTGCGAATCTTCGCTTGGTTTCTCGCCGCGATTTGGGCGACGGCGGAGGACGTATACAATTCGGGCTACGTGAATACGGCCGAGGGGAACAATCTGGATCGCTTGGGGCCGAACGCGGGCATCACGCGGGACACCGAGCAGTACGCGACCGGATACGTGACGTTTACCGGCACGCCGGGTTATTTGGTCCCAGCCGAGACGCAGGTCCGGACCGAAACGGATGTGTACTTCGAGACCGCAGTCGACGCACAGGTTGGCGCGACAGGGACGGTAACGGTCGAGGTCGACGCGCTCGATCCGGGATTATCCGGTAACGTGGCAGCCGGAGCAATTAAGATTATCGTCAATCCTACCGCGGAGCTGACCACAGTTATCAATGAGGCGGCAGTCACGGGAGGCCGCGCAAAGGAAACAGATGACGAATTCCGGACGCGATACACGCAATCGGTCGCTGGCGGCGGAGGCGGAACCAGCGATTCGGTTCTGGGTGCGGTGCTTGGCGTTTCCGGCGTGCGAGCGGCGACGGTCATCAACAACCGAACCAGCCAGCCGGACGCGGACGGCAGGCCGCCGAACTCGTACCAAGTATACGCGCTTGGCGGCGCTGATCAGGAGATCGCGGAAGCTATCTTTTCGCGGGCGCCGGGTGGCATCGAAATGTACGGCGACGTCCATCGCGTCGTGACCGATCTTTCCGGCGAGCTGCAGGACGTTTACTTTTCCCGCGCCGCCGAAGTGCAGGTTTCCGTCGTGGTGGACGTGACCAAAAACGCGAGCTACCCGGCGGACGGCGATGCGTTGATCCGCTCCGCCATTGTCCGGTACATCGGCGGGGAATACGACGGAGCCTTTTATAATGGCCTGACAATGGGGGCTGACGTCGTGTATACGCGGCTGATCAGCGCCGTATATTCGGTGCCGGGCGTCGAAGATGTGACGATCACGGCGGGTACAGGTAGCGCGCAGACGGCACAAAACGTCGACATTGCGCGCTACCAAGTCGCGCAGACATCCGAGGCGCTGGTCGAGGTGACGAGTCATGTTTGATTTAAAGACGATGCTCCGCCGGTTTACCGACGTGTACAACAAAGACCCGAATAGCAATATCGGGCTACTGATCAGCATCTTACACGGGCAGCTCGCCTCGGTGCTCGCTACGTTTGAGCGGACGCGAGAATGGAAAAGTATTGACGCTGCCGAAGGGGTCGGACTTGACCGGATCGGCGAGAACGTTGTGCAGCCGCGGGGCGCATCTACGGACGAGGTTTATCGGGTGCTGCTGAAAAGTAAGGTTGCGCGGAACCTGTCTACGTCTGACATTGATACGATCATTCGCGTATTGGCACTCGCTTTGGACGCGGACCCGTCCGAGGTCAAGATCCGGCCAAAGTGGGCAGATAAGGACGATCCGGAGCCCGCAGCACTTTCGCTGATCAAGGTTCCCATTCGTCGACTGAACGAAGTAGGTATGTCGCCTTTTCAGTTTGCGCAGATCATACAGCAGACCGTTGCCGCCGGCGTCCGCGTCGCGCAGATTGAGCTCGCCGGCACGTTCCGTCTATCTCCAAAGTACGCGGAAGTCGTGAAGGGAACGAACGGCCTGGCTGACGACGAAATGACCCGTGGCGGTCGGCTCGGTGAAGTATATGTGCCGGGTGACGACTATGCACTGCCTATCAATTAAGGAGGAACACACATGGCATTGACGGATAAAATTCCGCCGGAATGGAACGCTCCTGGCATCGAGCCCCCGGATTCGAAAAAGGATACCGGGTTCGAGGCTGACGACCTGGTGCCTGCCGGCTGGTTGAACTGGTTTATGGCGGGCGTTTCGGCATTCTTGCAGGATGCGCAAGAAAACGGTGCGAGCACGGCATGGGTCCAAGAACAGATCAACAAGATCGCGATCCCGCTGATCGACAGCAATACCAGCACGAGCAAGACATCGGCTCCGACTGCGGACGCACTTCGCCGGACAGTTGAAAGCATGGCTGAAGCGCTCGGGTTGAAGCAAAACACGATCCGCCTGGCTGACAACTATCTGGCTGCTTCGGTACTGGTCAACGCCGCAGCCGACTCACAAGGTCGTGTATACCCGGACGGCTTCTCGTTCTTCAAGGTCAGCAGCTCCGCTGGAGCTTGGCCGACAGCAAACGGCTATGTCGTCACGATGCGCGCTGGTAGCGGCGGATTTCAGCTTTATTTTGAGATGTATACGGGAGTGACGCAAACGGATAAGACGGCTCGATTCTGGACCCGATCCAAACGGGATTCAAACGCATTCTGGCAGGACTGGACGCGTATGCTTACGGAGGTAGATCTGCTCGATTATGTCCGTCAGCCCGGATACGCCGTCACCGCAGGCACAGGAGCCGCTTATACAGCAGCGCTCAATCCGCAGCCGGCAGTGCTCGTGGACGGACTTTCGATTACGATCGTTCCGCATACGGCAAATACGGCCGCGGATCCTACGCTCAAGATCGGGACGCTGGGCGCGCTGCCGATCCGGCGGCAATCCGGCGGAACGTTCGCTGCTGGAACGATTAAAGCGGGCGCTCCGTTATCCCTCGTCAAGGTGGGCAGTTATTTTTTAGCACGTAGCGCCCCGGCCATCGGCACGGCGACGGCGGCGCAGGTGTTGGCGGGATCGACATTCCAATCCGAGGCTGTCCCCGATGGAGGGTCCGGTACGATCCCGGTTAGGAGCGGGATCGTCAATGCGACAGGCGCAGCTCAATGGGGCGACGGGCAATTGGCCGTGTACTTGCCGGATGGATATTATCCGGTGCCGGGGTCGGAGTTAAGAGTATCGGTTGCTCAAATACAAGCAGCCGACGGCGATCTGGTAGCCGCAAATATTCGCACGGGCGTCAATATTTTCGGTGTCGTCGGTACACTTGAGCCACGCTCTTATACCAGATTGACGCTCACAATCCCAGCAAACAGTAGGTCGGCTGTGATTGATTTGGGTTTTGCGCCGTCGTCGATAACGCTGACGTCTGCTGATTCTGGAGATTTTTTTGGAGTGACTTACGTTTACAGCGGTGCAAGCTTGCAGAGTTTTACAGGCGGAAGACTGACTAATTACTTTTTGCTGTGGAATTCTGCTGGCTCATCTCTATCGGATTCATCGACTATCCCTCAACAAATCATTGTGGCAAACACAAGCTCAAGCGCAGTTACTTGTATTATCAAAGCCTATAAGTAAAGGGGAGCGGAGGACCATGTACAGATACGGACCACGAGTTTATTTTGATCGTGATGGTACAGTGCTGTATCAAACCGGATATATCGAAACGAGTGTCGAAGCGTATTGGGAAAATGCTGATCCGCGCGAATGGCATCCGGATCTGGTTGGCAACGAAGAGATCGAAATGCAGCAGTACGGATGGAGCGAGTACACGGACGATTTTTCGACTAAAAAACTCGCACGGATTGATCCGAAAACAAGGCAGCCGGTTTTCGAAGATTGGCCGGAGCCGAACGAAGTTCCGCCAATCCAATCCGAAACAGAAATAGAAAAGGCGCAGAAACAAATTGCCGACCTGGAACAGCGTACGAAGGTGCTGGAATACGCTGCTCAGACCACGGGCGAAACGCTTGATGTACATGAGGGAGCGATCGTCGACGTGATGAAGCTGGCGCTCGGTGGATCGCCGGAAGAATTATGATCGTCCGCCTGCTGTTCTGGATGATCTTGAAGCTCACGAAGGGAGGTGACGAAACTATGCTGATCGTAATGCTCGCAGGCCGCGTTGTGCGCGGAGCAACGCCGTTCTCCGAAATTCCGGACCCGATCAAAGCTAAAGTCTATGACGAACTGAAGGCCAACGGAGTCGAATTCTTGGCTGGCGATTATATGCCAGAGTAAACCGCATTCTCACGGATCGCGGTTATTTTTATGCCCTCGGGACTCCCGGGGGCTCATTTTATGTGACGGGAGATAGAGAGGATGGGGGATCATATCATAATCAAGGGGGCGGCTGGGGCCGTCGGTGCCGTAGTCGGCTTCCTATTTGGAGGGCTGTCTATGCTTATTAATTTACTTCTAATCCTCGTTGTCGTGGACTGGCTGACGGGTTGGGCTGCGGCGTGGATGCGCGGGGAACTGCGTAGCCGAGTCGGATTCAACGGAATAGTGCGGAAGGTGGCCATCTTTGCGGTGGTCGCGATCGCGCATCTGATTGACGGCGTGCTGGGCGATATGCACACGTTCCGCGATGCAGTTATCTTTTTCTACCTCGCAAACGAACTTTTGTCTGTAGTCGAAAATATGGGCAAGATGGGCGTGCCGATGCCGCCGATCATTCGGAACGCGGTTCACATTTTCGAGAACCGAACGAAGGTCGAAGAGAATCCGCAGTTGATTCCAGAAGCGCAGCCGGAGGCAATCAAGGTCGAGAAGGCGGAAGCGCAGGCAGCCGAAGAAAATAAGACGGCCTGACCGGCCAAGGAGGAATCGCTTTGAACCTGAACAAATATCCAATCGAGCGCCGCTACATCACCAAGCGCTCAAACACAAGGCCAGGCACCCGGCTCACAACCGGAGTGCCGGCTTTTTTTGTTGCGCATGATACCGGGAATCCCGGGGCGAGCTCGGATAACCATTACCGTTATTTCAATACATTGGTCGGGCGATCGGCTTCGGCACATACATTTATCGACGACAAAAAGATTCTGGAAATCGTCCCGGCTGGTACCGGTCCGGATCCGGCGGAAAAGGCCTGGCATGTGCTGTACAACGTGACGACCGATAACGAGCGGTTTGGCTACGATGCCAATAATGCCGCGCTTGGCGTAGAGCTATGCTATGGCGGAGACATCAATTTCGCAGAGGCGTACAAGCGCTTTGTGTGGTACCTGGCGTTCTGCTGCAATAAATGGAATAAGGACCCTCGTCTGTTCATCCCGAGCCACAAGCAGCTCGATCCGGCGCGGAAAATCGACTGCGACAACGCCCTCAAGTTCGGCGGAAAGACGCTGAAGGATCTGGTGAACGATGTCGCGGCGGAAATGGCCGTTACCGTGGCGCCGACTCCGGTACCAACGCCAACACCTGCCGAACTAGATTTCCAAGTGCTGCCGTTATCGGTAGCGACGGAGCTGATCGACAAATACGTGCGTCCGGCATGGGCGGCAGCTCGTGCGGCGAATCAGCAACTGGAAGCCGATCACTTCCACCGCTTGGCCGTAAATCTTCGTTCGGCCGCCGGCGTAGACGATCAGCTCAAGCCGCTGGCCGCGCCAATCAAGTTGCATAAGAGTAATGTGCAGGAACTCGTATTCCGCTGGCTCTCACCTGCCTGGCACGCCGCCAAAGCGGCCGGGAACGCGGAGTCTGCGGACTACGTACACAATCGAGCCAACTACCTGCGCCGCGCCGCTGGGATGCCCGTAGATTGACGCAACGCTTCCGAAGATGTATTATTTAAGCAAATCCGAAAGCATCGGTAAAAGCCCGCTCAGGCATAGACCTGTAGCGGGCTTTTTTTATTTCTTGCGATTACGCAAAGTAACGGCCAGGGCGGCAACCGAAATGCCCAATGCCGCCAAAGATATGATCCAGGTCAAAACATCCAACATATGGGACAACTCCTCTCGGGCTTATAACAACGAGCAGCAGTGATTTTTAACTCTGGGTATGATAGGATAAGGTGGAGAGAGGGGCTATCCTCTCTCCGGGAACCTTACTTACGCTTGCGGCCTACGCGACGTTTCGGGGTTCCTTTTTTGTTATCCTCCTTCGCTTTCTTCAACAACATCCATGCTGTACCTGCTTGAATGATTGCTGTAGCGAGGACTACCCAGTCCTTCATATTTGTCTCACCTCCTTATATCTTTATTATATACTTCCGGAAGTATAATTGCAAGTACTTTTTATACTTCCGTACGTATATTTTTTGTGGTATGATGAGATAAAAGGGGGCGAGGTTTTTGGAGGAAATAGGGAAAGCGTCGACACGCGCAAAAAATAAATACCGGGATAAGACGTATGACCGGATTGAATTTTTGGGGCCTACCGGAAGCAAAGCGGAGTTGGACGCATTTTGGAAAGCGCAAGGATACGAGAGTCGTAACGCTTTCGTAATCGCGGCTATAAAAGAGAAGATGGAAAGAGACGTTGAAACAAATTCATGACAGATAAAAGCCTGCTACAGGGTTTCTCCTAAGCAGGCTTATTATTTGCTAGAATTTTTTATTTCAGGCTGAATTGAGCTTTGTTTATCAATTTATCACCTTGAAAAATAAAGTTCGCATTGGCGCCTGTTGAGGCATCGTCCCCGTAGTACATGACCATGATCGTATAATACTCCTCGCCAGGACTTCCGCTTTCCGAAAGTGCTTCGCCTTCACCGCCGATGATATTTGCGACCTCTTTATAACTCATGCCATCTTTGACTCGATCATACTCGCTTTTGCTGATCGTTGCCGCTTCGCCGGATGCGACCGGAGCCTCCGCCGCTGCCGTAAAGTCAACCGGCTCCGCATCTTGGCTCAATTCGGGAAAGTCTTCTCCGCCCAACTCTTTATAAATCGCCTTCGTTTCATCAAGATCATTCGCTTTGACAGCGGCGGCCAATCGCGAGTATCCGTCGAGCTGTTCAGTTCCCACTCTGGCCGAATACATTTCGATGACGCCGAGCGCTGATTCATAGCCATCTTTGGACAGTGCCTTTTTCGCGCTTGAAGTAATATAGCTTTCAGTCTCGTTCAGAACGATTTCTCGATAGCTGGCTTCCCATTCTTCTTGTGTCGGCTCGTTAGCTGCCGCTTCTTCCTTGGCTGGAGCTTCGGCCGTAGTCGCTTCTTCTGCCGTTGGTTCGGTCGCTGGTTCTGCTGCTGGCGTCGCAACGGTTTCGGCTGCCGATTTCGATGCAGCAGTAGCTTCTTCTTTAGGGGTAACAGTGACCGATCCGGAAAGACTGACCGCAATCATGGAGATCACAAAACAACCTATCGCAATTAAACCGTTTCGTTTAAGCTTCTTTGCGTTTTTTCGCAAAATGTTAAAACAACACATGAAGAAAAATACGATAAAAGCAAGAAAGAAAATACCAAATAATGCTGTCAAAATAAATCCCCCTCTATCTGTTATAAACCATCAAAAGTTTACCAGAATAGAGGGGGAGTTGGCTATCTATTATTTCAGCTTCTCGTCAACAAACTCATCATACGCCGCAGTGAAGGCGCGGGCATACGTGGCGATCATCGCATCTTTTTCATCGCGAGTCGAAAGACCTGGCGAGTTTTTTCTTTCGATGCCGACGATCGCTCCGAACAGTCGGTTAACGATTGCCTTTGCTGCTTCATCGATTCCGCCTTCTCTTTGTCCGTAAACCCGGAGCAAACTTTCCAATTGTTCAGTTTTAGTTTCCTGTTCGTTCATCTTATTTTCTCCTCCTGTTAAATTTAACGAGAATTTAACGCACTCTCGTTAAACGTTGTGAAATATCGTTAAAAATGTGACAGTTACAGACGTGCGAAAAACCTATATTTCCGCAACGCCGTGCAACGTTATATAATGAAAGGAAAGGTATTGCAAAGCGCTTAGGCTATGGGCGGCATGATGTAAGCATTCTTCAAAACGCAAAAGCGTCAAATCCTGATCTTTCAGGGTTTGGCGCTTTTTTTTGCTGTGTGAGTCCCTTCGACGGGATAAAGGGTAATAACAGCAGAGAACCTTTTTCGGCAACGATCAGTTTTCTATTCCGACGATAAAAGCGAGGTTATGCGATTGTTCACCTTAATGGCTGCGAAACTTCTTCGTCTTCAGCCCAATAAAGCCCAAAAAACACCGATGGTTTCGTTGCAGCCGGTTCAAGAAAAAAAAGAGATGAAAATCGAAACCTCCGTCAAAACGGCTGACATTTCCGTGTATTATCCGTTGGAAGCCGACACGCGAAAGCTCCCCGTTTATATCAATCTCCACGGCGGAGCTTTTATTATGAATAAAAAAGACATGGATGATCCGTATTGCCGTCACCTGGCCAATATCGCGGGATGCGTCGTCGTGAATATGGAGTACGCCAAAGCGCCGGAGTATCCGTTTCCCAAACCGATCGAACAATTGTACGAAGTATTTCGATGGATCAAGACCCATGCCGAAGAATTGAATATCGATGCGGAAAAAATAATGGTCGGCGGACAAAGCTCCGGCGCGAATCTGGTTGCCGCCCTTTGTCTTTATTTGGAACAAAAAGGCGAAGCCCAGCCGCTGCTTCAGGTGCTGACTTATCCGATGCTGGATTTCGTTACCCCGCATGCGGACAAACCGGAACCGCTGAAAATGCGTGCGCGCTTTCCTCAAGCCGCCCATTTTTTGAATATGTGTTACGTTCCGGAAAAAGGGCAGGCGGAAAATCCGCTCGCGTCTCCCGTTTACGCGGAAATCAGCGATACCTTGGCGCCCGCTCTTATTCTGATCGCGGAATACGACGCGTTCAGACCCGAAGCGGAACGTTACGCGGAGAAATTGAAAACGTCCGGAGTCAAGGTCCAAAAAAAGATCTTCGCGGATTGCAAGCATGCGTTTACCCATCTGGGTCCGAAAGAAAAAGCGGAAGAAGCTTGGGACATGATCGCGAACACCCTCAAAGAAACGGCATTTTCGCACCACGAAAAGGAGCAAACCGACAAGTGAAAACGACAAACAAAAGCGTATTGGTTATCGGAGGCGGGCTGGGAGGATTGTCGGCGGCTATTTCTTTGGCGCAAGCGGGATACGAAGTTTCGTTATACGAAAAAAACGACCATATCGGAGGCAAGCTGAACCGGTTGGATCAGGACGGTTTCGGCTTCGATTTGGGTCCGTCTATTTTGACGATGCCCAAGATCTTCGAAAATTTGTTCGCCGCCAGCGGCAAAGAAATGAAAGATTACGTTCCTATCGAAAGGCTGGACCACCAATGGCGCTCGTTTTTTCCTGACGGCAACCGGATCGATCTGTACGAAGACCTTCAAGACATGCAGGAGAAAAATCCGTCTTTGAGCGAAAAAGACATGCGGGAGTATCGGGATTTGCTTCAGTATTCGAAAAAGATTTACGATCTGACGGACAAAACGTATTTCGAGCACGGCGCGGATAAAACGATGGAGATCATGAAACATACGAGCTTGTTTGCGGCCTTGAAAAATTTCGATTTGTTTTCCAGCGTTCACGGAGCCATCGACAAACGGATCAGCAACAAACAGTTGCGCGATATGTTGTCTTATTTTATCAAATACGTGGGTTCGTCGCCTTACGACGCGCCTGCCGTATTGAATATGATGATTTACATGCAGCATGACCAGGGCGTATGGTATGTGCCGGGCGGATTGAATAAGCTGGCGGACGGTTTGGTGAAGCTGGCCGAAGAAGAAGGAGTCGTTTTCCATCTCGGTACGCCGATCGCCAAGCTGGACAAAAACAATGACGAAATCACAGGCGCTTTTTTGGAGAACGGAACCCGGTTGACCGCCGATTACTACGTGTCGAATATGGAAGTCATCCCGGTTTACGAGCGATTGCTGGAAGAAGACAGCCGCTTCGTGGATAAATTGAAAAAAAAATTCGAACCTGCGAGTTCGGGGCTGGTTATGCACTTGGGCGTCAAAACGAGCTATCCGCAGCTTCGCCATCATAATTTCTTTTTCGCGGAAAACATGAAGCAGCAAATGGAGTCTATCTTCCATGAGCACACCTTGCCCGACGATCCGGTCATTTATTTGGTGAACGTCAATAAAACCGATCCGTCGCAAGCTCCTGCGGGCCACGAAAATATCAAAGTGCTGCCCCATATTCCGTATATTCAGGATGAGAAACCGATCAGCCGGCAAGAGTACGAGCAATTTGCGGAGCGCGTCCTGATCAAATTGGAAAAAATGGGCTTGCACGATCTGCGCGCCAATATCGTCACCAAAGACGTATGGACGCCGGAAGATATCCGAAACACGTACGGTTCCGACCGGGGCGCGATTTACGGAACCGTGTCGGATCGCAAAAAGAATAAAGGATTCAAACATCCCAAACAAAGCGAACGCTACACCAATCTGTTTTTCGTGGGCGGAACCGTAAACCCGGGAGGCGGAATGCCTATGGTTACGTTAAGCGGACAACTTGTCAGCAAAAAAATCGTGCAAAAGGACGTTTCCCATGCCGGACGATAAAAGCCGTTTTTTGGCCGTATGGCCTGAAAAGCAGCGCGAAGCGTTGTTATCCCGGGGAATTCCTTCGAATCAAATGCGCACAAAACAGCTTCTGAAGCTGAAAAGCATTCTTTTGGAACATGAACAAGCTTTGACCGAGGCGCTGCATGCCGATTTGGGCAAACCGCCTTTCGAATCGTTTTCGTCGGAGCTTGCCGTTTTGTTGAACGAAATCGATCATGTATGCAAACATTTGGGCAGATGGAACCGATCGACCGGCTCCGCGCAGCTCAAATTGGGCTATATCGAGGTTCTTCGCAAAAAGCGGCAACCGCACGGCAGCGTATTGATTATCGGTTCGTGGAATTATCCGGTTCAGCTTACGCTCATGCCGGTGATCGGGGCGATCGCAGGCGGAAACTCGTGCGTGATCAAACCTTCGGAATACGCGCCCGCAACAGCCGATCTGCTGGAAAAAATCATTAAAGAGGCTTTTCTTCCCGAACAGATCCATGTCATCCAAGGAGACGGACATACCGCCAGCTTGCTGACTTCGGCTCCGTTCGATTTGATTTTTTTCACGGGCAGCGGACGAACGGGCAAACGGGTCGCCGATCAGGCAGCCAAGCGGCTGACGCCGGTAATTCTGGAATTGGGCGGAAAAAATCCGTGCGTTCTTGACGAAACGGGCTTTTCCAAAGCTGCCGTCAGAGACATCGTTTGGGGAAAATTTTTGAATGCCGGACAAACGTGCATCGCGCCGGATACCCTTTTTGTCCATCAATCCGTCTACGAGCAAACGCTGAACGAAATTTCGGCCGCGCTGTCCGCTTTTTACGGAGAACAGCCTCAGAACAGCGGCGATTTCGGAAGAATTTGTACCGACGACCATTTTCAAAAAGTAATCGGGTTTATCGGTCAGGGCACGGTGCGGCATGGGGGCGGGCATGACCGCGCCAACCGGTTCGTCGCGCCGACCGTGTTAACCGATATTCCGCCGGGAAGTCCGGTTTTGGAAGAAGAAATTTTCGGTCCGGTTCTTCCGGTCATTCCGTATACCGACTTGAACGCGTTGTATTCGGGCGGCGGCCTTCAGCGCGATGCGCTGACCGGGTACCTGTTTAGCGCCGACAAGCATCATATTCAACGCTTCAACGAATATATGCGTTCTTCGACGACCAGTATCAACCAAGTGATCCATCATGCCGCCAGTCCCCATATCGCGTTCGGAGGCGTCGGCAAAAGCGGATACGGCGCTTACCACGGCAAAGCCGGGTTCCGCGCTTTCGGCTACGAAAAAACGAGCGTCCGCACTTATCACTATTTGCGCTTTCCCGGTAAATTCCCGCCTTATTCGGAACGAAACCTGAAAGCTTTGAAATTGTTGAGAAAGTGGCTGCTGTAATGCGCGTAATCAGAGAAAGGAAGGGAATCGCATGACGTCTTTGGACATGGTCAGGTGGATCATCGGATTTGCGGCTTTGATCGTCGGCGTTCTAATGTTTTGGTCGCTGCCGGTGCCTTTTTCCTCCGCGGGATCTTCGAAAGGCTTGCCGTTTTTGTCTATTATCATTCCGGCCAGAAACGAAGAAAGCCGGATCGTGCCTTTGTTGAAGTCTTTGCAAGAGCAAAGGTTCGTCCGATTCGAAATTCTGGTAGTGGACGACGATTCTTCGGACGGCACCGCGGCGGTCGCGGCAAGTTTCGGCGCCAAAGTGCTGCGCGGCGAAGGAGCCGGGAAATCATCGGCTTGCTGGCACGGCGCCCGGCAGGCCGAAGGAAGCTGGTTGTTGTTTCTGGACGCGGATACGAAATTCGTCGGCACGGACGGACTTCGCGATCTGCTGCATTTTTATCGGGATCAAGGAGCCAGAGGCATCATGGCGCTTCAACCTTTTCATACCGTCGAGCGGTTGTACGAGCATATCTCTGTCATTTTCAACATTATCGTCGTGGTCGGAATGAATTTGTTCACCGTTTGGGGCTCGCGCTTCAAAACCGCCGGTTCGTTCGGTCCGTGCATTTTATGCGATCGGAACGATTATTTTTTGTCCGGCGGACATCAAAAAATCGAAGGGGCGATCATGGACGATCTGGCGCTGGGGGAAGCGTTTGTCGAACAAGGGTTGCCTGTCCGCTGCCTCGGCGGCAAAGGGATTATTTCTTTGCGCATGTATCCGGAAGGCATAGGCAGTCTGATCGAAGGCTGGTGCAAAAGTTTTGCCGTCGGTTCCAAATCGACGCATCCCGCCGTGATGCTTATGGTCGTTTTCTGGATCGTCGGCGGGTTCACGGCAGCGGGATTTCTGATTTCTTCGTTGTTTGAGCCTAATCTCACGGCAGTGCTGCTGAGCGGGTTTTTATATCTTTTGTACATCGTTCAAACCGCATGGTTCGCCGGCAGGGTAGGGAATTTCAAAAAAGCGATTTTTGTTGTATATCCGATCTGGTTTTCGTTTTTTATAGGCATCTATCTGTATTCGTTTATCAGGGTGAATATTTTCCATTCCGTGAGCTGGAAAGGGCGGAAAATCAAAGTGTGAAGACAAGGCAATCCGATAAACCCTGTTCAGGAACAGGGTTTATTTTTGTTTATGAAACACGACTCATATACGCGCCGTTCGGCGATATTCGATCGGTGTGACGTTGAAGTGGCGTTTGAATATTCGATGCAGGTAGGAGCTGCTTGTAAAGCCGGTTTGTTCGGCAATCGTAGAAACCGAATGATTCGTTTCTTCCAACAGTCGACAGACTTCTTTTAAACGCATTTGCATCACGACATCCATAATAGTTGTCGATGTTTGTTGTTTATACAGTCGACTGATATAAACAGGCGACATCTCCAATTCATCGGCAATTTGATTGAGGTTTAGATTGGGATCTGCATATGAACCGATAATTTTTTTGTCTATCAAATGTATTAAGTCACTTTGCTTTCCGCTGCGCTTATTAGCCAACCTTTCGGAAAATTCCTCAAACCATTCTTGATAGGCGTAATGAAGGTCTTCAAAAGTCTCATAATCGGCAGCGTTCGGAATCTCGCTCATTCCTTCCAGCGAAAGTGCGCTGTGTCGGCGGATCTGTTCGGAAACGGAACGAATCGTTACTACAAGCCGGGACAGGGCGAGGCTGAGGGCCGAATAAGGATACGTTTGCGTTTCTATGATGATGTCGTACCAGACTTCGGCTGCTTCGGTTGCTTTACCAGCAGCGAGAGCATCCGTCACTTTTTTTTCCATATCGGCCGGATACACGTAGTCATCGTCCCTATGCAATGCCGCTATCTCAGCAGAACTTATGCAGCTTCCATGGCCGGCATAGAAGCGGTATAAAGAAGCATCCCGAACTTCCGCATACCGTCCGGCCGGAGTGTCCGTCTGAGCGGATAACGGGCTATATGCGCTGGAAATGCCGATTTTCAAATATTCGCCGCAGGCTTCGTGACACTGAAGCAGCAAAGTCTGGAAATGCTCGTCCCCCACCGTCGGCTCGTCCGATTTGGCTGCCAGAAGCAGCACAACCGAGTCGTCGTTCATATCCACGCCTTCTACCAGATAGTCTTGTCCGCAAATTTCCGAAGCAATATTCATAATGGCGAATTTATAAGAAGCCATAGAAGTCCCTCTTTCGGACAACAGTTCCTGATAATGATCGATTCGCAGCACCGTGATCCGGTAACCATTATCGAAATCAGTTGAGATTCCGAGCCGTAGCAGTCTTTCTTTTTTTGCGGAAGACACTCCGTTCTTATCGGTTAGAATAAGATCGCGCAAAGAATTTTGCCTCAGCGTGAACATATTGTCTCTTTTTTCGCTTTGCAGCAGTTTCATCTCGTCGGCCATCCGCTCGAAGGGTCGGTACAGCCGTCTGGAAAGCAAAGCGGAAACAAAAATTCCGACAAACAAAATCAACAGAGCGAAGAATAGGGTCATATTTCGAATCGACTTGGTTTTGGAAATAATCTGTTCGTATGGAGTGATACGGACATACTGCCAGCCGAGCGAATCCTTCGAAGTAAAGGAAACCAGCGACGATTGCCCGCCGACCACGTCGACGTAATATCCCTGGTTACCATTTCGGATATGAGCGGTCAGCGTGCTTTTTTCTTTGGAAGAGAGCGAAGCTTCGGCAAGCGTGCTTCCCGAGAGCAAATGTCCCTGGTCGTCCAGAATATAGGAATTAGAGTCGGGATTGAAGCCGCTGAATTCTTTATTGACCCATGAAGCCGAAATATTGATGACGACCGCCGAATCGACTTTTTGCTCGGGATTGATCGCATCGAATAAAAAGAAGGTATAAACCGGAGTCGGAGAGACGTTGGTTTCCGCTTCGCCCAACAGCCGGGGGATCGGCACGAAGGGCTTGAGCTTTTTGAATCGTTCCAAACGCTCGACGACATCTTGATCGGCCATATTTTCCGTCAAGAATGTACCGTCTTCGTTAGTCTTGGAGACGACGTAAAAAGAACGGTTGGCGGAATTGTATACATAAATCGAATCGATAAAAGGCATCGCGTTCAGATAGTTTCGCAGATCGATCATCGAGGCGTTCACATCATAGATCGAAGGCTGACGGTAATACAGGAGGTTAGCGATCATGCTATTTCTGTAAATTTGAAAAGAAAGCGACTGCGAAATGTCGTTCAGGTTGATGACTTCCCGACTTGTTTGACTCAGATTGTCTACATCCGATGCAAATACTTGATTTTTCTCGACTCCCGTATAGTACGTATAGTAAATGAAAGTGGAAACCAGCAAAGTAATCGAAATGCACAAAACAATGGTAATTAACAGTTTTCCGTAAAGCAGGCTTTTGGGAAGCGAAATACCGGTTCGCATAACATCTCCTTTCAAATCGCCGATTCTGGAATAAAGGCCGGTGGGCGATTCTTCATTTCTATCTTAAAATGCTTTGAAAGCGCGATCAACCGGCTTTTGCGTTTTTGATACTTTTCGTGCCGTGCACTTCTCATACATTTATGTACATAATTGCTTTTTTGGTTTTGTTCACTATAATGCGCAGGTTTGACTTCCCCATTTTCTTCCGGCGAAGTATGGTGAACATGTTTCCGGGACGTTCTGCAGAACCAGGTGTCGAAAGTATTTGGCCGCGAAACGATATCATTTATTTAATAGGGAGTGAAAGCAATTGAACCAGACTTCGTCCACGGGTGTATCCTCCCTGGAAGCCGAACTTAATCGGAACGCTGAAGCAAAAGGAACGCGCCTCAAAAAGAAAAAAGGCTTCCTGAATGAACTTGTAACCAACCGCGTTTTATTTTTGATGCTGCTTCCCACAGTCGTTTTTTTTCTAATTTTTTCTTACGCGCCGATGGTGGGCATCTATTATGCATTCGTTCAGTTCGATTTCAATACAACCATGTTTAACGCGCCGTTCGTCGGATTGCAAAATTTCAAATTTTTATGGCAGTCTGGAACGCTTCTTAAATTGACTTTCAATACGATCGGATACAATATCGCTTTTATTGTGCTTGGTCATACGCTGGCAATCGCGATCGCGATTTTGCTGACCGAATTGCGTGGGAAACTATTCAAGAAAGTCACCCAGTCGATTATGTTCCTACCCTACTTTGTCTCTTTCGTAATTCTGAGCGTTATCGTCTATAACATTTTTAATTATGATAGCGGTTTTTTGAATACTTTGCTGAAACAGTTCGGCATGTCTCCGGTCGATGTCTACAACAAGCCCTGGATCTGGATCTTCCTGATTATCATCTTTTACCTTTGGAAAAATCTCGGCTACAACATGATCATTTATCTTGCGGCTATTACCGGAATCAGCGAAGAATACTACGAAGCGGCCAAAATGGACGGAGCTAATATCTGGCAGCGCATTTTCCATATTACGGTGCCGATGCTTAAATCCACATTTATCGTTCTACTGCTGTTTGCGCTCGGAAGCATTATGAAAGGCCAGTTCGATCTATTCTATCAAATGATCGGCAATAACGGCCTGCTCTATAATACGACGGATATTCTTGATACCTACGTGTACCGTTCGCTGAAAGTTACGTTCGATATGGGGATGGCGACAGCTGCTGGCGTTTATCAGTCCATGTTCGGTTTTATTTTGATCATGACAGTGAACTATATTATCCGCAAAATCAATGACGAGTATGCTTTATTCTAAAGGAGGAAAGTTCGCGATGAAAATTCAAGATGATTCCCATATGCGGTCTTTCCGCGTGATTGCCTATATCGTTATTATTCTGATTTCACTGGCGTGTTTGCTTCCGTTTTTGCTCATCGTTTCCGCCTCTCTCACCAGTAACGATGCCATTATCCGCAACGGCTACAGTTTGATTCCCAGCGAATTTTCGCTTGAAGGATACAAAATGGTTTTTGCTTTTCCGCAGGAGGTGCTGACCGCTTACGCCGTTACTATCGGTACGACCGCAATCGGTACAGCAACGGGATTGTTTTTTATGACAATGGCCGGATATGTCCTTTCGCGAAAAGATTTCAAATACCGCAATAAATTCTCGTTCTTTGTTTACTTTACTACCTTGTTCAGCGGCGGTCTTGTGCCCTGGTACATTTTGATCACCAAGTATTTGCATCTTATGGATACTTACGCCGTACTGATTCTGCCACATTTGATGACGCCGTTTCTGATTATCCTGATGAAAAATTTTGTCCGGTCTGCCGTGCCCGAAGAATTATTCGATTCGGCGAAGATCGACGGTGCGGGCGACTTCCGGATTTACTGGCAAATCGTGCTTAAGCTTTCGATGCCGGGTATTGCCACAGTGGGCTTGTTTCTTGCATTGGGGTATTGGAACGATTGGTTCCTATCGTCCCTTTTCATCAACGATACCTCCAAATACCAGTTGCAGTTCTACTTATATAACGTAATCAACTCCGCTTCCTTTATGGCGCAAATGGGAGCCGGTACTGGCATTTCGCTGGGAGCGGACATGCCTACCGAAGCAATGAAGATGGCGATGGCGATTGTCGTGACGGGACCGATTTTGTTCCTGTATCCGTTTATTCAGCGTTATTTCGTCAAAGGCTTGACCATCGGAGCGGTAAAAGGCTGAGAGGCGCTGGGTTCCGGTTCGGTTATGTTCGGATGCCCTTGAACGGGCATCCGGCTGACATATAAGGTATAAACAAAAGGGAGGATAAACATGAGTAAAAAAACAGGCAAACGCTTTTCTTTACTTTTAACCGCCGCGTTGTCGTTCGGTTTGCTGGCAGGCTGCGGAGGAGGAACATCCAACTCCACTGTTGAAAGCGGTAACACGCAAGAAGGGACTTACGCCAAGCCCGTCGAGCTTCAAGTGTATATGCTGGGCAATGCTCCGAAAGACATGGGGAAGGTGGAAGCGGAGCTTAATAAAATGGCAAAGGAGGACTTGAATACGACCGTCCATTTCAATTATACGACCTGGACAGATTGGGATCAAAAGTACAAGCTGCTGCTCTCTACCGGCCAAAATATTGATCTGATCTATACTGCCGACTGGACGCAGTATTCGGCTTACGCCAAGCGTGGAGCTTTTCTTCCGCTTGATGATCTGCTGCCGAAAGCCGCGCCCGAGTTGCAAAAATTCGTGCCGGAAGATATGTGGAACGCGGTGCGAGTCGATAGCAAAATCTATACGGTACCTTCAACCTACAAGGAATACGTAACGCCGGGATTCGTTTATCGCGAAGATCTGCGCGCAAAATACGATCTTCCGGTTCCTAAAGACCTGGCGAGTTACGAAGAGTATATGGCGGGAATCAAAGCCAACGAACCGGATATGATGCCGGCTGCTTTTACAAGCGCCGTCGACGCGGTGCTTGCCGATACGTATCAGTCTCTTAATGGCATGATCGGCGCCATGCCTTACGGAATCGGAATCAAACAGCAGGATCCGGCAAATGTTTATTCATACTGGGGCTCCGACGAGCATAAAAAAGAATTGTCGACCTTTAGACGCTGGCAGGAAGCCGGTTACATTTCAAAAAATGTGCTGAATTCCAAAGATTCGGCCCAAGATCTGGTGTCGACGGGCAAAGCAGCGAGCATGTTCGGCGACAACCCGAACCGTTACAGCGAGATGTTGAGCCAAATGCAGGCCAATCATCCGGACTGGGATCTGGGGTATACACCTTTTGCCGAGACACTGGGATACGCGATGCCGGTTCATCCGGTTCACAACGGCTTCGCCGTTCCGACCAGCAGCAAGAATCCGGAACGTGCGCTTGCTTTCTATGAAAAGCTGGTACTGGATAAACGCTACAATCAATTGACCGAATACGGATTCGAAGGAACCAACTATACGGTAGAGAATGGGTATTACAAAATGGTGGGCACGGCCGAAACAAACGGATTCCCGCGCGAAGCCATGAACGGCTGGGCGTGGCGTAATCCCGACTATATGTTATTCGACAAATCCTACGATAAAGTAAAAGAAATTTTTGCCGAGTTGGACAAGGTGCAGACGCCGGATCTTTTCACCGGTTTCGCCGAGGACTACTCCACTTATGCGGCGGAAAGAGCGGCCCTTGAGCAGGTCGAGAAGCAATATCTTTATCCGCTGGAAGCCGGTCTGGTCGAAGACGTGGAAGGCGGCCTTGCCAATTTCATGCAGAAAGCCAAACAGGCGGGACTGGAAAAGATCCAGGCCGAGTACAAAAAGCAGTGGGAAACTTATCTTCAGAAAGCCGGTATTCAATAAACTAAAGGTAGCGGAAAAAATCGGTGCCGGACGCGCTTTCGTCCGGATTCTTCTTTCAAGCTTCAAACGATTGCCGATATAAAATCCCAAATAGAGCGAGGTCGAACGATGAAAAAGAGCCTGAATATGCTGTTGGTCGTAGTGCTTGTCGCAATTCTTTTACCACTGAATCAGACGCCTGCATGGGCCGCGCCGCAAACGATCGCGAATGGCACGGCGTGGAAAGACGTGAATAACGCTTCGCTTCAAGCGCATGCGGGTTCCATCCTCAAAGTGGGCGATACGTATTATTGGTACGGCGAAGACAAGATTCATAACAGCGCCAATTTCAAAGCCGTTACCGTCTATTCGTCCACGAACCTGAAAAACTGGACCTGGCGCAGTTATGCGTTGACGACTGCATCCGATCCGGAACTGCAATCCGCCAAGATCGAAAGACCCAAAGTCATTTACAACGAATCGACCCAACAATACGTGATGTGGGCGCATTACGAAGACGGGGCCGGATACACGCTGGCCAGAGTCGCGGTAGCGACTTCGCCGACGCCGACAGGACCGTTCACTTACCGCGGCAGCTTCCGGCCCAATGAGAACGCGTCCCGCGATATGACGTTGTTCAAAGACACCGACGGTCAAGCTTATCTGGTGTCCTCGTCCAACAATAATTACGACCTGTTAATGTACCGGCTAACGCCGGATTATCTCGGGATCGCGCAGCAAATGAATACCGTATACCAAGGCGCTCACCGCGAAGCGCCGGCGATCGCCAAAAAAGGCTCCACGTATTATCTGATCACGTCGGGCGCCAGCGGTTGGTATCCGAATCAGGCGATGTACTCCACCGCGACCAACTTGAACGGGCCGTGGTCGGAATTGAAGCCGCTCGGCAATTCGTCGACGTTTTACACGCAACCGGCGTTCATTTTCCCGGTGCAGGGGTCGAGCGCGACTTCGTACGTCTACGTGGGAGACCGTTGGAATCCGTCGACGCTGGGCGATTCCCGGTATGTCTGGTTGCCTTTGACTTTAAACGGAACGACCGCGTCTTTGGATTATTACGACAGTATCAGTTTGGATGCGGCGACGGGAGCCGTGAACGGGATATCGAACGGCACGCTGCTGTCGCAAGGGAAAACGGCCACCGCGCAAACGCAGTTGGCCGCTTCTCCGGCTACGTATGCCAATGATGGGAACTATCAGAGCAAATGGGTCGCTTCCGGAGCAACGTGGCCGCATTGGTGGAAAGTCGATCTGGGTGCGGTGAATAATATCAAAAACGTCCAGATCTCCTGGTACATGGTGAACGGCTCGGAAGCTTTTTACAAGTATAAGATCGAGACCAGTACCGACAACGTAAATTGGACGGTGGCGCTCGATCGCACAGGCAATACAACGTACGGGTTCACGTCGGATACGTTGAGCGCCCAGGCGCGTTACGTCCGAATCAATCTGGTCGACGCCGATCTCTGGAACAACCCCGGGAACTGGTATACGCCGCAGCTTTGGGAGGTCAAAGTGTTCGGTAGCGGCCTTTAACAACGAGAAAGCTGCAATGCCTCAAGGAGCAAGCTTGTCGTCGATGATCTGCTGAAAATCGTCCCGATTCTGTTGAAAAGATGCGGTATCAAAATCGGTGTCGGGGTCTTTGGGCTTGGGGAGCTGCTTTAAAAGTTGGGCGTACAAGCGGTCGGTCTCTTGCGACAGCGGCGCCCAGCTTTTTTTCACATCCTCGTAATTTTCGTCCAACGTGTCGATGTAGACGTCATATTCTTGCTTTTTGCTCATGACAGTGGATAGATGATTCATCACGGCTTCTTGATCCAACGGCTCGCCGTAAGCATTTTTACCGTTGAGCGTATAATAATGGAACTGGGCAAAACCTTCGTTCCATATATCGACAATCATAAAATTGACTAGCTCGTCCAAAACAGTCAAAGGCGGCGTTGTTTCGGCTGGAACAGGAGTTTGGAATTCGCTGCGAATTTTTGCGAACTCGGCTCCTCGCGGAGTTTCCGTGGCCCATTTGATTTTGTTATCCGCAACCAAAACGACGACTTCATTATATAGTCTATGCCGGGTTTCGCCTTGCAGCAGCACAGCGTCGGTCTGCACTCCGTCTTCATCTGTATAGTCGACGGACTCGATCACCACAGGATGGCGCACTTTAAGTTCGGACTCTGTCTCCGCTAGTTTGTCGGTATCGAATAAAGCCTGTGCATCGGGATGGATATGTTCGGTGACAAATTTCTTTTTTTCTTCTACATCGGAGTTGTTTACATAGGTATTCAGATAGTCCAGAGCGAGTTTCTCCGAAGCAGTAGGCTTTTGGGCTTCCTCAACAGACGGTTCTTGCGCTTCTGTTTCGGTCGTGTCCGTAGGCGTCGTTGTTGAAGATTCGGCAGTCTGGGCAGTCGATTCCTCAAGGTTAGTCGTGTTGGCGTTAGAGCCGCAACCCGAGAGTAGGGCAAATGCCGCAAAAATGCCAAGTATCGGTTTTTTATTCATGTGGTATTTCTCCTTTGCCTGTTCCAGTTATTTATATTTTAGCAGATTTTAGCTCAGCACTCTTTCAAAGCCGTAATGTCATGAATTTGTCTCCGCTTGCTTGCAACGTGTAAACTATATCTTTGAAGACCGTAATGGCTTTTTGGCTTCGCAAAAGGCTCGATACTTTATTTTACAATGAAGAAATTTTATTTATTTGCTATTGAACGGTTGCTTAACTTTTTATAAAATGGACGGGTACATAGATGAGGGCGATGGGGCGCTTCGATCTTAATGTGCAAGGGGACCCTAAGATGAGCGACAAAGAAGTATTGAGAAAAAAATTGCAAGCTATTTTGATTCTTATTAAAGTTTTTATGAAAGATTCTTCGATGACGTATATTGAGGGATCGTCCGATATTGTGGAGAGCGGCGCTTACGAATGGTTGCCTTTGACACCCGGACAAAAGCTCGACCAGACCGAGATTTGCGAGCAGTACACGGTGATTTTGCAGCAAACGATTCATCTAAAGCTGGACGGAGCACTATTGAACCGATTCAACGAAAGCGGGGAGCGCGTGCTCAGTTTTTTGAGACAGGATTCGATCGTGTGGCAAAGTACCGGTCCGGAAGTATACGAGGAAATTGTCAAAGAGCTGGATATCCAGTTGGAGTTGAGCACACGTATTTGAAAAAAAAGCCTGTCGCGGATCGACAGGCTTTTTGTAGTGATTGTCGTTTCGAATCTGTTAAGCGGGAGGAGATCCATATGCTGCATAAAAGCGACGGTTCCTTTTCGGAAAAAAAACGCAGTCAAGCCGAATCAGAAACGAAACGCTTGGCTTTGTTGATCGCTTCCCATATTCATAAAGACGGAACAGGCGAGTCGTCGATTCCGGGCTTGTATCTGAACCGTTATTCGCAGGTGGAACCTTCCGATTATTCCTATACGATGTATTGGCCGACGATAGGGATGGTTGCGCAGGGCAAAAAAACCGTCAAAGTCGGCGCAGAGGAAACGGAATACGGCGGTTCGAAGATCATTGTGGTGCCCGTCGCGATCCCGGTACGGATGCAAACGGTTCAGGCCAGCGCGACAGAGCCTTTTTTGGGCGTCGGCGTGTATCTGAATCCGCAAAAAATCGCCGCGCTCATTCCCCGCGTTTTTCCGGACGGGTTGCCGACAGCCAAATC
This sequence comes from Saccharibacillus sacchari, assembly GCF_037722395.1. Taxonomy (GTDB): domain Bacteria; phylum Bacillota; class Bacilli; order Paenibacillales; family Paenibacillaceae; genus Saccharibacillus; species Saccharibacillus sacchari_A. Next base: position 259,786 of record NZ_JBBKAR010000056.1, read on the forward strand.
GTATCGTGCCAAATACGTGCTGGAATCCGAACCGGAGCTGATTGCCGCGATCTCCCGTTTGGTCGCCTGTTTGGATGACCGCGAAGACGGAGGTCTGCTGGCTGCGCTCGCGACAGACGAAATTTTTATCCGCTTGCTGCGCAGCCCGATCGGCGTCCATGTGGCGGAGACGGCGCTGGCGGAATCAAACGTACGGCGTATTGCCGAAGCAATCGCCTGGCTTCAGAGCCATTTTGCCGAACCGTTGAAAATGGCGGAGTTGGCGCAGCGCGTTCATCTCAGCGAGTCGTCGTTTCGGGCGCATTTCAAATCCGTCACGTCCATGAGCCCGCTTCAGTATCAAAAAGAGCTGCGTCTTCAGGAAGCGCGCCGTTTGATGCTGGTGGGCGAACACGATGCGACAACGGCCTGCGGGCTGGTCGGTTATATCAGCGACGCGCAGTTCAGCCGCGATTACCGTCGGTTGTTCGGCAGTCCGCCTAACCGGGATATCGCCAAATGGAAACAAACCGAAACGAGTTTGTAAAACAATCGCTGTCCGCCGCTTCCGACTGCTTCGATCTTTTATCGCCTTTAACCCGCAGCCTCAGGCTTTGCGGGTTATTCGGTTTATCTGATGTTTCGTCGGATTGGGCAAAAAACGGCGCGAAACAGTCAAAGATCGTTCGAGCGAATCTTATATACTGATCGCAAGCCGAAAAGACAATCCGAAAAAAGCATCGGGATCGATCATCGAAGGAGATGGGAATATGAAAGTGTTGGTAACGGGAGCAAACGGATTCGTCGGTTCCGCAATCGTACGGGAACTTCAGCAACGCGGTCATGAAACGGTCGGGCTGGTCAGGTCAAAAGAAGCGGCCGAGCGTTTGGAAAAAGACGGAGTTCGAACGATCCGGGGATCGATCGAAAGCGAGGAGCTGCTGCGAAACGCGGCGAAAGAAATGGACGCGGTTATTCATACGGCTTTTTTTCATAAGTTTTCGCAGGCGGGTTTCGCGGCGAAAACGCGTATTTTGCTCGGCGGAAGCCCAAGTAATATTCCGACGCGGTTCATGGGGGAGGCGGTCGGAGCGGAGTGCCGGGCGATCCGCGCGTTGGGCGAAGGGTTGTCGCGAAACGGCGGTACGATCGTTATCGCGATACCCACGATGACGTTGAAAGCGGGAGCGGTCGGAAAAGAAAACGACGCGGGAGAACCCGGTTCGGTCGGAGGCGGTCGGGTGGCGTCCGAACGGACCTTGTTCGAGCTTGAAAGGCTTGGAATCTCCCCGTCGTTGGTCCGTTTGCCGCCGATCGTGTACGGAACGGGGGACCGGGGCGGTCTTTTGCCTTCATTGATCCGGATCGCCCGATCGAAAAACGAGGCTGCTTACGTCGGCGACGGCATGAATCGTTGGGCGGCCGTGCACCGATCGGACGCGGCGAAGCTGTTCGCGCTGGCTGCCGAGCAAGGAGCAGCCGGTTCGCGGTTTCATGCCGTCGCAGAAAACGGCATGCCGTTCAGGCAGATCGCCGAAAGCATCGGCAGGCATACCGGAAAACCGGTGCGATCGCTGCAACCGGAAAAAGCCGGAGCATATTTCGGCTGGCTGGCGTCTTTCGCGGCGGCGGACAATCCGGTTTCTTCCGAACAGACGCGCGAACGGCTGGGATGGAAGCCCGAGCAGCGAAGCTTGAGCGAAGAAATGGAACAGGGGGATTATTTCAAAGCGTGACGTTCAAGTGTTGCTTACGCTTGCCTGCGGAATGGGCGCGCTCCGTTCTGTTCGATCCGCAGGCAAGCGGCAGGTTGAATAGCTAGGCCCGTCTGCTCACCCGAAACTGCTCCGGCGTCATTCGTTGTACTTTTCGAAAACATTGAATAAAATAGCTGCTTTGCGAAAAGCCCGAAGCAAGCGCGATATCTTTTACCGTCAGGTTGGTGGATACCAGAAGCTGCTTGGCGCGCAGCACTCGGGCTTCCAGCAAATAGACGCTCGCCGTTCGTCCCATCAGTTGGTGGAATTTACGGCTGAAATAAGGAATGCTGTAGCCGCTGGAGCCTGCGATCTCGGCAATGGACAGTTCGGGATTTGCGCACTGGCTGCGAATCCGATCCGCAGCGGCGTGGATACCCGGGATCGACGGATCGCGAGGCAAAGCCAGCGGCGAAGCTTCGTGCACAAGATGTACCAGCAGCTCATACAAAAGCGCGGAAGCTTCGGCTTCTTTTCCGAAATCAGAAGCTCTTCCAAGCGCAAGCAGTTTCTCCATACATCCATGTATTCCTGTCCGATCCGGCAAGCTGAACATCCATACTTCGCCCAACCCTCGGTTGCCAAGCAGCCGGTCCGCGATCGGGCAGGAAAAATGAACCCAACGAATATCCCACGGTTCCGCAAAGCCGGACGCGTAACGCTGGGCAACGCCGGGACCATACAGAAATCCGTTCCCTGCGCCCAACTCGAAGCTCCGGCCACCCGATACAACCGTTCCTTTTCCTCCCTGCACCAAATGCAAATTGTACAGCCGGTTGAGTTGCAGATCGTCGCTCTGAGCAGGGCGATCGACCGCATGGGCAGGGTGTTCGCGATAGCCGCCGATAAAATCGGGATAGCATAGCAAATGCGTTAAAGAAGGCGCTGGGAAGAAGATATGCTCCTGCATAAAGAAAGTCTCCTGTCATGAGAAAGAGTTGATACGTTCTTTTGAGATTATATCATTCATAAAGGTTTACTAAGAAAAGAAATCGCAAAAAAGTGATAGATGCGCAAGAATCCGTTATATCGCGTTTTCCGGAATCTGCTTACAATCAAAATAGATGAACAGAAAACGGAGGACTGCGGATTATGGTCAAATCAATCAAACTGGATACGTTGCAACTGGGGGTCTGTTACTACCCGGAACATTGGTCGGAAGAACTCTGGGAAAACGATTTCAAGCGGATGCGGGAGATGAACATCTCCACGATTCGCGTCGGAGAATTTGCTTGGGCGCTGTTCGAACCCGAAGAAGGCGTGTTTGAATTCGGGCTGTTCGATCGGGCTTTGGACGCCGCTCGTCGCTACGGTCTGAACGTGATCGTGGGAACGCCGACGGCGACACCTCCGGCCTGGTTGACGCACCGTTACCCGGAAGTATTGAATGCAGCCGCTGACGGCACGCTGTATCGGCACGGGATGAGACGCCATTACAACTATAACAGCCCGAAATACCGGGAACTCTGTGCGATCATTACCCGGGAAATGGCCGAACATTTCAAAAGTCATCCGGCAATCGTCGGTTGGCAGCTCGACAACGAGTTTAACTGCGAGACCAACGTTTTCTATGCCGAAGCGGATCATATCGCATTCCGCGCATGGGCACAGCGTAAATACGGCACACTGGATGCGCTCAATGCGGCTTGGGGAACGGTCGTTTGGAGTCAGACCTATACGGATTGGGGGCAGATTTATTTGCCTCGTCCGACGGTTGCCGATTCGCCGAACCCGCATCTGGCTCTGGACGAAAAGCGGTTTATTTCGGACAGCGTAATTGAGTTCGCCCGGATTCAAGCCGATATCTTGCGCGAGGTCGCGCCGAATCATTGGATCACGACCAACGGGCTGTTCGGCCATTTGGACAGCCATGCGTTGACCGACGAACTGCTGGACTTCTTCTCCTATGATTCGTACCCACAGTTTTCGACCATTTTCCCAAGCGCCGACGAAAATCCGTTGCTGGATCGAAAATGGAGCCTGAACTTGAGCGCCGCCCGTGATATCTCGCCTAATTTCTGCATCATGGAACAGCAGGCAGGGCCGGGAGGTTGGGTCAACCGGATAGATATGCCGTCGCCTCGTCCGGGGCAAATGCGGTTATGGACGTATCAATCGGTACTGCATGGCGCGGATCTGGTGCTGTATTTCCGCTGGCGCACGGCGACGGTCGGCACGGAAATCTATTGGCACGGATTAAACGATTACCACAATCGGCCGAATCGGAGAGTGCGCGAAGCGGAGCAGGTGGGACGGGAGTTTGCGCAGATCGGCGATAAGATCGCGGGAACGGCGTATCAAGCGAATATTGCGATATTGCGCGACTACGACAACGAATGGGACGGCGAATTCGATGTCTGGCACGGACCGTTGACCGCGCGTAGCACGAATGCTTGGTTCAAGACGCTTCAATATCGGCATATTCCGGTCGATTACGTCTCGTTGTCCGCGGTCGGCACGGATCCGGAAAAGCTGCTTCGGTATCAAGTGCTCGTGTATCCGCATGCTGCGATTTTGAGCGAAGAAACGGCAGAACTGCTGAAAACCTACGTCGAGCAAGGCGGAAAAGTAATCTTCGGCGCGCGAACGGGATACAAAAACGTTCACGGGCATTGCCGGATGCAGCCTTTCCCGGGACCGGTCGCGGAACTGTGCGGAATTACGGTAGACGATTTCACATTGATCAAAGGAACGGTCAAAGCTCCGGCATTGCGCTGGACGACGACAGATGCCGGAGGACCGGAAAGTTTCGCCGAATCGTTCAACGATATTTTGCGGGTCGAAGACAATGCGGTGGAGGTGTTGGCGGAATACGCAAGCGACTATTATGCCGGAAGTCCGGCATTGACGAGACGCAAGCAAGGATCGGGCGAAGCCTGGTATTACGGAGCCGCCTTCGGCGACGATACGGTAAGCATCATCTTGGATCTGCTTGGATTGGACTCGCCGGTTTCGTCGTGGTTGCAGGCCCCTCAACAGGTCGAAGTGGGAATTCGGCAAGCGGCCGACGGCTCGGAGCGCGTTTTCTTGCTGAATTACGGAGCCGATTCCGCGCGGGTTGAAGTCAAAGGCGACTACAGCGATTTGCTCGGTGCTTCGATCGAACAAGAGACGTTGGAGCTTCCGGCGTACGGGGTCGCGATTTTGACGAAAAGCGTGGATTCCGACTAAAGATATAGAACCTACGAGATACAATGTACAACAATAAAAAGAAGCTTTTCGGCGCGCCAAAGATGCCGAAAAGCTTCTTTTCGTTAGCTTTGTTCAATATGCCGATATCAGCTTTCGAGCCGTGCCAATTCTTTGCGCACGATCGGCACGACCCGCGTACCGAACAGTTCGATAGTGCGCATCACGTCGCGATGAGGCAAAGCGGAAATATCCACATGCATCAAAAAGCGCGTCAGGCCCAGGTTTTTGCGCAGCAATACGATTTTTTCCGCCACATGTTCGGGATCGCCGACGTAGGTTGCTCCGCGAAGACTTCGGGCTGCTTCGAACGATTGGCGGGTATAGGCCGAAAAACCTCGTTCTCCGCCGATCGTGTTCGCGAGATCGACGGTAGCCGGGAAATAGCGATCGGCAATCTCCCCGTCGTTTTCTCCGATAAAGCCGTGCGAATGAACCGATACCTGAAGCTTGGACGGATCGTGCCCGGCGCGCAAAGCTGAGTCTTTGTACAATTTGACCAAAGAAGCAAAACGCTCCGGCATCCCGCCAATGATCGCAAAGCATACGGGCAATCCCAGCACTCCCGCACGAACGGCCGATTCCGGGCTTCCTCCCGTGCCGATCCATACCGGCAGCGGATGCTGCTCGGCACGCGGATAAATGCCCAGATCGTCGATAGGCGGCCGATGTTTGCCTGACCAGGTCACTTTTTCCGAAGCGCGAATCCGCAGCAGCAGATCCAACTTTTGCTCGAACAATTCGTGATAATGCTCCAGGTCGTAACCGAACAACGGAAACGATTCGATAAAAGAGCCGCGTCCCGCCATGATTTCGGCCCGGCCGTTCGAGATCGCATCGACAGTCGCGAAATCCTGATACACGCGTACCGGATCGGCCGAAGATAACACGGTGACCGCGCTCGATAAGCGAATACTGTTCGTTTTTGCCGCACCCGCAGCCAAAATAACGGCAGGCGCGGAACTGGCATATTCGATCCGATGATGTTCGCCGATCGCGTAGACGTCCAATCCCGCCTGTTCGGCAAGCACGATTTCTTCGACCGACTGACGGATTCTTTCCGCATGGGTGATCGAAGAGGTTCTCGGGTTAGCCTCCAAAAAAGTGCTGATTCCAAATTCCATTGCAAAAGACGAAGGCTGCATAATCGAACTCCTTTTTCGGCAAAGTAAAAATCAATTGGATAAATCGAAATTAGCCTAACATTAGGATTAAATTCGGTCAATCCTTTTTTTGAGAGATAGAAAAGGTGGAAAAACAAATTGACAAACCAAATAGCCTAGTGTTAGGGTTTATTTATCCTAATTATAGGGCAAATCGAAAAAGAGGGGTTTACGATCATGTCTATTTTTTCTATCGTGTTGCAAATTCTGCTGGGCGTCGGCTTTACGTTGTTCGGCGTCATGAAGTTCGGTTCCAAGCAAATGGTCAGCAATTTCGAAACATACGGTTATCCGGCGTGGTTCCGCGTTTTTTCGGGTTTGGTGGAAGTCGCGGCCGCAATTCTGCTGATCGCGGGCATCTGGAATGAAACGTTAGCCGCTTGGGGCGCGCTTTTGGTGGTAGCCACGATGGTCGGAGCCATATTGACGCATCTCAAAATTAAGGACACAATACAGAATATGATGATGCCGTTCATTTTGTTGGTGCTCGGCGCCGTCGTGCTTTGGCTTCATATCCAACACTTATTCGGATAACCGGCGGCAGGCCGCTTATCGGGGAGGACTTTTTATCAATACCCATCGGCAGCAAACGGAGTTGGATCTTCGATTGTTTCGGATCTGGGGCAAATCTTCCGAAGCGATCTCCAACCATATTTTAAAAGAGATCAAAAGTTATCGGTTAAGCCTGGACAGTTTTCGCATTTTGGAATTGCTGTACAGTAAGGGACCGCATCCCGTGCAAAAAATCAGCGAGAAATTTGCGATTCCGAGCGGCAGTATCACTTACGTGATCAACAAGCTGGAAGCGCAAGGGCTGGTGATCCGCAGGCAAAATCCGGAAGACGGACGGGAATCGAAAGTAGAGATGACGGAAAAAGGAAAGTCGCAGTTCGACGAAATTTTTCCCAAACATGCTCAAGCGATTTCCGATCAGTTTTCCGTGTTGTCGGAGCAAGAAAAAGAGCAGTTGATCGAGCTGTTGAAAAAGGTAGGCTTGAACGTTCCGAGCTAACGGAAGAAACCGAAAACCGGACATGCGCGTTTTACGGCGTGTCCGGTTTTTTGGTTTGTTTTGAAAATAGTAGGTGACCGATTTCGGTATTCGTGCGCGGATCTGGATAAAATTGTGCGTTTCCATCTATCTTTTGTTACAACGACCGCAAATAAAGGTATTTTGAGGTAAGAGGGAAAGCGAAAGGTAGATGACCATGAACCCATCCAAAAGCCAAGGGCCAAGACCGGATCTGTACGCACGCGATTCCGACCCTGCCCGCAACGCCAAAAAAGACTTGATCGCGCCGAAAGAGCGGGCATCCGCTTTTCTGCTGCTCGCGGAAGAACAAAGCATTTACCGTTCGTTGTACGCGTACAGCACGGATGCCGTTTTTTTGCTGGATGCCGAAGGGTATATCATGGATATTAATCCGAGCGGCGAGCGTATGAGCGGCTACAGTCAGGAGGAGCTTCGGTATACCGATTTCAACCGATTTTTGCTGCCGGCGGACGTCGAAAAATCCAAAGCGAGCTTTCAAGCGGTTTTTGCGGAAAAGCGCACGGACAAAACCGAATTTTCGTTCCGCTCCAAAACCGGCGGCGTCGTCACGGTGCATGTGACGATCGTGCCGCTGTTGAAAAACGGAGAGGTCGTCGGCGTGCTCGGCATTTCGCGGGACATCACGGAACAGGAGCAGTCGGCGCGTATTTTGGACGATCAAAACAAAGTGCTTGAGATGATCGCCAAATCGACGCCGCTCGAAGAAACGCTCGACAATCTGCTGCGTATGGCGGAATACCAGACCGGAGCCAAATGCTCGATCCACCGGTATAACAAAAAAAGCCGCACGTTATCCAATCTTGCGGCGCCGAGCTTGCCGAGCGATTACATGAACGCGGTCGAAAACGTGCCGATCGGCGAAAAAGGCGGTTCTTGCGGCGCATCCGTTTCGAGAAAAGAAGTCGTGGTCGTCGAAGACATCGAATGCAGCGAGTTGTGGGAAAACTATCGCGACGTCGCGCTTCGCAACGGTCTGCGGGCAGGCTGGTCGCTTCCGCTGATCGACAGCGAGCAAGAGATTCTGGGCACGTTTGCGATGTACTACGAAGTGAAACGGCTGCCGACGGAAAAAGAAATGGAATTGATCCGCAAAACCGGGTATCTGGCCCGTTTGGCGATCGAACAAGAACGTTCCGCTTCGATCATTTACCGTATGGCATACCATGACAGCTTGACCGGATTGCCCAATCGGCGATTTTTTCAGGAAAAGCTCGAAAGCTCGATCGCCGAAGCGGCTCGCAACGGCGAAAAGCTGTCGATTCTTTATCTGGATCTGGACCGGTTCAAAACCGTTAACGATTCGCTCGGGCACGGCGCGGGAGACGCGTTGCTGGCGCGAATCGCGGCCCGCTTGAAAAACGCGCTGGATACGGATTCGTGTATCGCCCGTCACGGCGGCGACGAGTTCGCGATCTTAACGCAGGATCGCCAAATGTCGGAAGCGGCCGTGACCGCGCAGCGCATCCTGCATGCGTTCGTCGAGCCTTTCGAAGTCGGCGGCTACGAATTGTTCGTCACGCCGAGCGTAGGGATCAGCATGTATCCCGAGCACGGCGACAATGCGGCGGCGCTGCTTCAACACGCGGACGCCGCGATGTACAAAGCCAAAGAAGCAGGCAAAGACACCTACGCGCTGTACGAACCTGAAAATGAGACGAAAACCGGAGCCAGAATTTTGCTGGAAAACGATTTGCGCAAATCGCTCGAAAAAAACGAGCTGCATCTGTTCTACCAACCTCAGATTTCGCTATTCCCGCAGCGTCGGATAGGCGCGGAGGCGCTGCTGCGCTGGCACCGTGGAGGAAAGGAATGGATATCGCCCGCCGATTTTATACCGTTGGCCGAAGAAACCGGCTTGATTCTTCCGATCGGGGAATGGGTGCTGCGAACGGCATGCAGACAGGGGAAAAGCTGGATCGACGATGGCTACGAGCCTTTTATTATGGCGATCAATTTGTCTCCGAGACAGTTCAGGCAGCGCAATCTGGTCGAGCTGATCCGGACTATTTTGGAAGAGACGGGATACCCGCCGCAATTTTTGGAATTGGAGATTACGGAAGGCATGACGCTGGACGTCGAAGCCGCTTCGCACAAAATGAAGCAGCTTCGCGATATGGGCGTGCATATTTCGATCGACGACTTCGGAACCGGCTACAGCTCCCTGCATTACCTCAAAAGACTGCCAATCAGCCGATTGAAAGTAGATCGCTCGTTCGTCCGCGATATCGAGACCGATCTGGGCGACCGGGATATCGTAAAAGCGATCATTTCGATGGCGCATAACCTCAAGATCACCGTAATCGCAGAAGGTGTGGAAAACGAAGAGCAGCTGGCTTTTCTCGAAGCGAACGCATGCGACGAAGTCCAAGGCTATCTGTTCGGCCGTCCTATCCCTGCCGACGAATTCAGACAAAGCATGGACGCGCAAAACGCACCGAAGCAGTAAAACGTCTCGATATTAATTATTTTCTTTTTATCTATTTAAAGGAAGGTATATTCTTCGTATCGTCGAATGCTTAAACTTACAGCAAGTCAGCATTCCACAACGCGGAGGGGTCCTTATGGCAAGAAGACAAAGCAAAGCCAAGCAGCAAGAGGAATTAGTGAAAGGGGTTATCGGGCTTGCGGCGATCGTACCGGGCGGAGCAGGCTGGGTCTTGAGCGGATCGATACAGGTTGGGTTTATTGCCGCAGGCGTAGGAATCGCTGTGGCAATCGCCCTTCTGATTAACATGGCGATCTCCCGCAACGAGCGTCTAAAACGTTCCGGAATCGGAGAAATCGACGAGATGGACGGCGTTCGTTTTGAACAGTATCTCGGCCATTTATTTCGCTCTCAAGGCTACAAAGCCGAAGTTACGCAAGCTCAAGGCGATTACGGCGCAGATTTGGTTTTGACCAAAGGGAATAATCGCATTGTTGTACAAGCCAAGCGGTATAAGAAAAACGTCGGTCTCAAAGCCGTACAAGAAGTGCAAAGCGCCAAAGCCCATTATCGCGCCAATGAAGCCTGGGTGGTTACAAACAGCAACTGCACGGAGCAGGCGAAAAAGCTGGCAAGCTCCAACAGAGTCCGGCTTATCGCCCGCGACGAATTGATTGAAATGCTGCTGCAAATGAAAGCTCGCAGCGCAGCAGGTAATCGCAACAGCGGAGAAAGGAAGACGGGAAAAACGAGTGCGTGAATCGGATAATATTAAAGCTCAGATGAAAAGCTTTCTGCTTGGAGGAAAGTTTCTCATTTGAGCTTTTTGTTCGAAAATCTATGTTAACGTCTTTTTTTACATCTTAACATACTATATGTTAAGATGTAAAAAAGACGTTAAGGAGTTGGTTGTGGTGAGACAATACGTTGAAAAGATGCTGCACACCGCTATCCAACAGGATGAGTTTCATGATGCCATGCCTCTTTACTTGAAAGAACATTACCGTTTTGAAAAGTGGCAAATTCATGAGATATCCATGCTTGTTGCTTATCCAATAGGCCATATCGGAGTTGTGGCACTACACAAACATAAAAACAAACTAGAATCTTTATTTGATATGCCAATTCTGTTCGCTTTTGAGCAAAGCAGTCGCTACAAAATTGCCAAAATGAAAGAGGAGTCGATTCCTTTTATTCTGAACAAACAGATTGTCTTTTTGCCTTTTTTAGGTATGGCTTTAAATCAAAAAAAAATGCGGAAAGTACCGGAGATCAACAAACTATCCATTTCCGCTCAAAAATTCGTGCTACTGACGATCTATGAACGTTGGGTTCGTCTCACAATGCCTGAACTTGCTGAAAGATTAGGTGTATCCAGAATGACGGCTTCCCGCATACTTGATGAGATGGAAGCTATTGATCCACGTTTCGTTTTTAAGGAAGGGAAGCTTAGAATCTTTAATCGCTTCTGTGAGCCGGAAATTTTTTGGAACACCTTACAACCGTTTTTATTCAATCCTGTTATGCGCGAATATCGACTTGAGGCGTGTCAGACTGAGCAAGGTTTTATGAAAGGCGGTTTGTCCGCGCTTAGCAGGTATAGCATGATTAGCGATAACGAGTATCCGACTTTTAGTACGACACGGGAAAACGAAGAATTGCTGGCTTTAAAAAAACGGGTGCAATTGCCTCGAGAGGAAACGCCTGATTGTGTGATTCAGATTACTAAATATCAAATAAACTTTGGCGATAATAAGACGGTTGACCCATTATCGGTAATTTTATCTTTATCGGAACAAGAAAAAAAAGATATCCGTGTTGAAGGAGAAGTGGAAAAATTATTGGAAGAGGTGTTGAAAGCGTGAAAGGCATAGATGTATTTAAACGTTTTTTTCATCTTACGAAGAACACTATGTTTTGATCGGCGGGGCGGCTTGCGATCTCATTTTTGATGTGGAGAACGGTACTGCTTTTCGAGCAACCAAAGATTTGGATTTGGTGTTGATCGTGGAGGCGCTTAATCCGGAGTTTGGCAGAGTTTTCTGGTCATTTATCCGTGAAGGAGGGTATGAGCATACTGTAAAAAGTACGGGCCTCCCACAGTTTTATCGTTTTAGTCATCCGACCCAACATGGTTTTCCGTTTATGTTGGAGTTGTTTAGTCGAAGCGGATTTGAATTAGACGATCAGGATAGCACGTTAACTCCTTTGCCGATTGGAGAAGAAGTATCTAGCCTATCAGCAATTCTGATCGACGAGGATTACTATCGAATGCTGTTGGAAGGAAGAGAATCGATTGAAGGAATAAGAGTATTGTCAGAATTATATCTAATTCCTTTCAAAGCCAAAGCGTGGCTCGATCTTACCTTGAAAAAATTAGAGGGATCACATGTTGATTCCAAAGATATCAAAAAGCATAAAAACGATATAGCCAGATTAGCTATGCTTTTGTCGGGTGAGGAGCACTGTGCGTTACCCGAAACTGTTATGCAGGATATGAAGCAGTTTATGGAAGCCTATCGGCAAGAGCCTAGCGATCCAAAAAGTTGGGGAATGAATATATCAGCAATTACCATCGTTGATGTACTAGATCGGGTCTACGGAACCGGAACCTCTTAACTCGAGTTTTTAGAAAAGCACGTTTCTCCTTCACTGCCAAAGCTTTTCCAGCAGAGAATGTATAAATAAAGCGCCGTCCCTCGGGACGACGCTTCTTGTTTCTTCTATTTGAAGTAACACTTTAAGCACTCTGCTTCGATCCGCCGTCTCCGTCCGCATCGTGCCCCGGAATCGTCTCCAGCAGCTCATCCCCAGCTTGTACCTCGCCTTGTTGCAGCGGCAGCACGTCGGCGTAATCGAATGTGTTGGTCACGATAACCGGCGTAACGGTCGGATAACCCGCGGCGCGGATCTTCTCGATATCGAATTCAAGCAGCAGTTGTCCGGCTTTGACGCGGTCGCCTTCCTGGATATGCGAAGTGAAGTGTTCGCCGTCCAGTTTGACCGTATCGACGCCGACATGGACCAGAATTTCCGCGCCTGTGTCGGATACGACGGCCAAGGCGTGTTTCTTTTTGAAAGCGACCGTTACGGTCCCGTCGAACGGAGCGACCACGCGGCCGACGCTCGGTTCGATCGCGACGCCTTTGCCCATCGCTTCGGCGGCGAAAGCCGGATCGGGGACGTCGGCCAGCGGGATAACGGTTCCGCTAAGCGGGCTAAGAGCCGTCTCGCCGATGCTGCCTGCCGCGCTTGCCGTTGCCGGAGCGACGCTCGAAGCGGGTGTTGTTGCATTTTTACCGGAAGCGGAAGTATCGGATTTAGCTTTGTCTTCTTCGCTCTCTTCAACCGGGTCTTTGAAGCCCATGATGTAAGTCAGCGTAGCCGAGATAACGAACGAAGCCACGATGCCGATAATCAGAGCCGGGAAGCCTTGTCCGCCGGGGCCGTAGAAGATCGGCAGCGTCAGCAGGCCGGGAGCGCCGGAAGCGAAAGCTTGCGTGCCGCCTTGACCGATGATCGCGCCGCCGACCGCACCGCCGATGATGCCTGCGATAAATGGACGTTTCAGCGGCAAAGTTACACCGTATACGGCAGGCTCAGTGATACCGAATACAGCGGACAGGGTAGCGGAACCGGCAAGCGTTTTGAGCTTTTTGTTTTTCGTTTTCAACATAACGCCGAACGCAGCACCTGTTTGGGCGAACACGGAAGCCGTAGCGGCCGGCTTGATGCCGTCGCGTCCGTATACAGCGATATTGTTGATGAACACCGGAACCAGGCCCCAGTGAACGCCGAAGATGACGAGCAACTGCCAACCTGCGCCGAGGATCGCGCCCGCGATCAGCGGGCTGAACGAGAAGGCAGCGAGCAAAGCGTCTGCGATGCCGTTGCCGACATAGACGCCGAACGGACCGAAGACCAGAAGGGTCAGAGGAACCATAACCGCAAGCGAGATCATCGGCGTCAGGAAGTTTTTCACGCTCTCATGGATCACGCGGTTGAAGAACTTTTCCAGCTTGCTCATGACGATCACGGCCAGGATAATCGGGATAACCGTCGAAGAGTAGCTCATCATGACGACCGGAATACCGAAGAAAGTCACATCCGTTTCGGCGCCGTTGAGTGCTGTGACCGAAGGAAGAAGCAGCGCCCCGGCTATCGTCATCGCGGTAAAGATATTGCCTCCGAATTTACGCGCTGTCGTAACGGCGAGCAATACGGGCAGGAAGTAGAATAAGCTGTCGGCCGCGCCGAACAGGATGATGTAGGTCGAACTTGTTTTAGGCAGCCAACCGAAGTTGTCCGCGATCAGCAGGAGTCCTTTCAGAATACCCGCTCCGGCCATCACGCCGAGCAATGGAGCGAAGATACTGGAGATGACATCGATGACCGCGCCGAAGCCTTTTTTACCGGCCGATGCTTTGTCTTTCGAGTTCTCGCCGTTTTTCGATTCGTTCAGAATCCCGGAGACTTCGCCGATTGCGGCATAGACTTCCGGAACTTTGTTGCCGACGACGACCTGGAACTGACCGCCGCTTTCTTTCACTGTGATGATGCCGTCCGTTTTTTCCAAAGCCGCTTTGTCCGCTTTGGCATTGTCTTTCAGCGTGAAGCGGAGCCGGGTTGCGCAGTGGACCAGGGAAACGACATTGCTTTCGCCGCCGACGCCTTGCACGATTTCGCGCGCCAATTTTTCTTGACTCATGAGTTGCACCTCCAAATATTTTCTAAACATGAACATTTTGGGTGATTTTGGCAAACAAAAAACCTAAGCCTCGAAAAAGAGCAGAAAGAAAAAATCCGCTATTTTTCGCGACTTAGGTTTTGCCTGCATCACCAGTAACAATCCCGATTGATGATATTCAATTTCGATGTGTTTAGGATATAACGCTTTCAACCGCTTGTCAACGCATACATTGCGATTCTTTTTATTTTTTTCGAGAAAATCGTTCGGATGCGAGTGTGATCAACGGTTGACGACACGCTGCAAATGTACGGTCAGATATAGCATTTCCTCGTTCGTTAGCTCATGATTATATTCTTTCAGCACAAAATTGCGGATTTTTTCCGTACAGCGCGCGGCTTCGGGATGCTTTTCCTTGATCGCGTCGTAGAGGTGGTCGTAGTTGTTTTCGTAATGCGTGCCTTTGAACACCCGCTGCGCGAAAAACTTCAAATGGGTGATAAAGCGAAAGTAGCTCAGCGATTCCTCGTCGAATTCCGTTTTAAAATGGTATTTGACGATATTGATGATCTGCTGCATAAATTTGGTGATATTCATCGTCGTGGAGACGTCCTCGTTCATCTCCGCATTGACGATATGGATCGCGATAAACGCGGCCTCGTCTTCGGGAAGCTCCAGGCCCATTTTCGCGCGGATTTGTTCCAGCATGTTCAAGCCGATTCCGAACTCGTCTTTGTAGAGCTGTTTCACTTCCCAGAGCAAAGCGTTTTTGATCTCGATCCCTTCGTTGTGCCGTTCGATCGCGAAGTTCACGTGGTCCGTCAGCGACACGTACAGATTTTCGTTGAGTTTGCGTCCGAGTGTGCTTTTGGCATGGCCGATGATCTCTTCGACGATGACGATCAGTTCGATCGGCACTTCGCGCAGCAGCATTTTGAAATTATCGGAGGTCTGTTTGTTTTTGAGCGCGAATACTTTTTGCACATTGCGTTCGTCGACCGGATCGCCCGGCTTCTTTTTAAAAGCGATACCCCGGCCCATCACGACCAGTTCGGTGCCGTCCGCCTGATAGACGCTAACGACGTTATTATTGATGACCTTGGCTATTTTCACGCTGCTTCCCCTTTCCACGCAAATAAACCCAAGGCACGGCAAATCGGCAAGACTCGCAATTTCGCTTGGCGTCTCGATCTGCTGCGACTTAGGTTTTGCCTGCGTTTGCAGTAACAATCCCGGTTGGACTTATCAAGTTATCATCTAGTGTAGCCGGAGGGGGTTAGGCTGTCAACGCTTTCAGTAAAGTTGATGTCAGGAATTTTGCAGGAGAGTCTAACAGGCGATTTTTTTGTCTTCCAGCGCTTCATTAAAAATTTGATATAATGCAAAAATAGTAGATGATCTCGGCCATATGTGCGAAGGGAGTATACCATGATTCAATCGATAGATCGCCAGGCTTTTTTACAAAAATTATGGTTCGAAATCGAGGCTGTCGGCAAGTCGCCAACGTTGCCGGAACAAGCCGACGGACAGCCTTTGCGCCAACATTTGCTGATATACGTAGCGAAAGGCGAAGGCGAAGTCGCGATGGATGGCCAAGCGCATCCGATCGGTAAAAATATGCTGTTGATCTATTCGCCCGGTACGACTGTGGAGCTGAAGCTTCAACGTCAAACCCGGCTGTATTGGATTACTTTCGATAGCTTTGCATTAAATGAAGGACATTCGGACGAGCGGCGCTTTTCCAAAACAGGCGAGTTCCCGGCAGAAGGAGCATTCCGAATCGGCGGGGAGGACGCGCTGCCGATGATGGAAGAGTTGGTCGCGAGGGTGGCCGAGCATGGGCAGACGCGCCGATTTGCGACGCAGCAGCTTTTGCATGATCTGCTCTCGATGCTGCTGCGTCATGCGGAAATGCAGGCCGGCGACGATTCGCTCGGACGGATTCGTTTGACGGTCGATTATATGCAGCTCCATTACCGGAGTGCGATTCGGGTGGCTGCGCTGGCGAAATGGGGGGATTTTCATCCGGCTTACTTTTCGCAGGTGTTCAAGCAGTACATGGACAAGACGCCGACGGTGTATCTGACGCATCTGCGCATGAACAAAGCCAAAGAACTGCTGCTGCCTGCCGAACGTCCGATTGCCCAGGTGGCGGAGCAGGTAGGGTACGACGACGAATTTTATTTCAGCAGACGGTTCAAAGATACGCATGGCTACGCGCCGAGCGCCTACTCTTCGGAAAAGAATCGCATCATCGTCTCGTTGTCGGCTCCTTATACGGAACATCTCACAGTGCTTGGCGTACCGCTTGCGGCGGCTCAGGTTCATGAAGCGACGGCGCTGCCGGACGTTCCCCGGCTGACGCTGCCCAAGCACGAGGTCGAACCGTGGCGCGTTAGCCGCAGCTTGTTTCTGGGCATTCGTCCGGATCTGATCCTCTGCAAAAACAACGTAGAAAAAAACGCGCGCCGGCATATCAATGATATTGCGCCGATTATTTCGATTCCGTGGAGTGATCGGGACGTGTTCCGCCATCTGCATGATATTGCGAATATTGTGGATCGGCAAGCTGAAGCTACGCGCTGGTTGGAAGCCCATGAACAGCAAGTGCACGGTTGGCGGGAAAAGGTGCGTGAGGCGATCGGCCCGGCTACCGTTGCGGTCTGCCTGTGCGACGGAGAACGATTACGGATGTACGGAGCGCGCAACTTCGGACATGTATTGTATCGCGCTTTGGAATTAACACCGCCGGAGCCGATACGACGGGAAATGTCGCGTTTCCCGTCTGGCACCGGTTTCACCTGGATGTCGCTTACGCCGGAAGGTATCGCTCGGCATGCGGCGGACATTTTGTTTGTAGCCATAGCGTCACCGAAAGACCGGGAACGCGTCGAGTATTGGATGCAGACGCATCCCGCGTGGATCAACCACAAAGCGGTACGCAGCGGAAAAGTCTTTTTTGTCGATGCAAATCAATGGAAAATCTATGCGCCTATGGGAATCGAAAAGCAGCTTGAAGAAGCGGGGAGACTGCTATCTTCGATTCCGGCTCATGTACAAATCTAAAATTTCTCCATTTAAAAGCCAGAAATCATCCATGTGCAAAAGCTGGGCATCGTCTTATAATCCAATTGATAATGATTATCATAATTAATATTAATAAAAAAGGATGGAGTTTGTTGACGTCATGAAATCCGGACATTGGGCGGCTGCGACGCTTTGGTTCGTAATCGCGTTGCTCGGGCTGGCGGTTACGGTCGGGATCAGCGTCGCTTACGGAGCCAAAGCCCTCGCCTACGGTGAGGTATGGAATGCCGTATTCCGCTACGATCCGACGCTTACCGAGCATCAGATCGTGCACGATATCCGCTTGCCCCGCGTGCTTGGAGCGGCGGTGGTCGGAGCGGCCTTCGCTGTCGCAGGAACCGTTATGCAAGGGGTAACCCGCAACCCGATGGCCGATACCGGCATTCTCGGCGTCAATGCGGGCGCGTCCTTCGTCGTTGCGTTAAGCTTTGCTTTTTTGCCGTCATTATCGTACGAAGCGTTGATTGTGTTGTCTTTTCTGGGCGCTGCGCTAACGACCGTATTCGTTATGCTGTTGGGAGCGGCGGCTGGCGGGATTCAATCCATGCGCTTGACGATTGCCGGAGCGGTGCTCGCAGCCGTGCTGCAATCGTTAAGCGCCGGGATCGCCATCTATTTTAAACTGAGCCAGGATATCGCGTTCTGGTTTGCGGGCGGTGTCTCCGGGATTGTATGGGAGCATCTACAAATCCTGGCGCCGCTTGTCGGTATCGCAACGCTGGGCGCCATCTTGATGGGACGGCCGTTGACCTTCCTGTCGCTCGGCGAAGAGTCGGCCATTAACCTGGGTATCCGAATCTGGCGAGTGCGCATCATTTGCTTAGTGCTGGCTGTATTGCTGGCCGGATCGGCGGTTGCGGTTGCCGGAGCAATCAGCTTTATCGGTCTGGTCGCACCGCATGTGGCCAGATGGATGGTCGGGGTGGATTATCGGAAAAGGATCGCGATGTCCGCCGTATTGGGTGCGATGCTGCTGGTGTGGGCCGATTTTGCTTCAAGACTCGTCAACCCGCCGCGTGAGTTCGCCATAGGCGCAATGGTTGCGATGGTCGGCGTACCGTTTTTCCTCTATATCGCGCGCCGCGAAAGGAGGGAACTGTAGCATGACTTCCATGACTCCCGAACAAGTTGCAAAAGCTCGTTCCCGGCGAATCTGGCTGGTATCCGTTCTGATGACTGCGGTTGCCCTGCTGGTGATCGGCATCGGCCTGAACACCGGCAAGCTCCCGGTTTCGCCTTCCGGAGTGATCCGGACCTTGCTGGGAAACGGGACGGCGGCGGAAACGATGGCGTTGTACGATATTCGCCTGCCGCGCATTCTGGTTACGATTTTGGCCGGAGCCGGTCTCGGGGTCGCGGGGATGGTGTTCCAGGGCGTATCGAGAAACGCGCTGGCCGATCCGGGAATCCTGGGGATCAACAACGGCGCCGCATTCGGTCTGATGATCTATATTTCCTTTTTCGTCGATACCGGAGGGCAGACGGCCTTATGGATTCCGTTGTTCGCGTTCGGCGGCGGTTCCGCGGTTGCGGCCGCTGTGTTCCTGCTGTCTTACGATCGCCATCGCGGGCTGTTGCCTATGCGGCTGATATTGGTCGGAATCGCGGTTGCGGCCGGAGTGAGTGCGGCTACGTTGATCCTGTCTTTGCGGTTGGACGAAGATACGTATGCTTTCGCAGCTCGTTGGCTGGCGGGAAACGTGTGGGGGAGAGAATGGATTCACGTCTGGGCGCTGTTTCCCTGGGTGCTTGCCGCCGGGATCGCGATCTATACCCAATCCGCGAAGTTGGACTTGTACGCGCTCGGCGACGAGCTTGTGCTGGGGCTGGGTCAAAAGCCGACGCGAGGCCGCTTGGTCTTGCTGGCTCTGGCTGTCGCTTTGTCCTGCGCTTGCGTCGCGATAGCGGGCGGCATCGGCTTTATCGGACTGGCCGCGCCGCATATCGCGAGAAAACTGGTCGGCCCTCAGCATCGCTACGCTTTGCCGATTGCGGCCCTGGTCGGCGTCAATATTTTGGTGCTGGCCGATACGATGGGGCGTTCCTTGTTCGATCCCAACGATATTCCGGCCGGAATCATGGTTGCGGCGCTTGGCGGTCCTTATTTTCTGTATTTATTGCTTCGTAAAAAGAATATTCGTTAACGATACATGCACAACCCATATAAAAAATAAAGGGGATCAATCCTGATGAAAACCTATACGAACATGCTGATGAACCGAAAAAACATGCGTACCAAGCTGGGGGCGGGCCTGTCCGGTCTGCTGCTGATGCTGGCTCTGTCCGCATGCGGTCAGGCTGCAAGCACGACGCCGACTTCCGAAGCCGCTTCTGCGGAAACAACACCTACCGGACAAACCGAGCAAGCCGTTCAAGTGAGTCCCGATGCCAAAATCGCGTCGATGTCGATCCACATGACCAACAACTTGCTGGCGCTCGGCATCAAGCCTGTGGGGTCCGCGATCGGCGGAGGCGTGGGTGATTTCCTGCCGCATGTGGCGGATCAGCTTGAAGGCACGGAGAAGCTGGGCGTCGTCACCGACCCGGATATCGAAGCCGTGTTGGCGCTGGCGCCGGACTATATTTTCACGGATACCCATTTCGGCGGCGACTTCCTGCCTCAATTGGAAAAGATCGCGCCGGTCATTTCGACCGATCTGGATGAAGACACGTGGCGCGAGCATTTGCTGCAAACCGCGTCCTACTTTGGCACGGAAAAAGAAGACATCGCCCAAACGTTTATTGCCGAATACGAAAAGAAAATCGAGCAGGCCCGCAAGTTGATTGATCAGGAATTTGCTGAGACGCCGAAAGTAGCTGCAATCCGCGTATCCGCAAAAGAGCTGCGTATTCAAAGCATGGAGCGCCCGCTGGGCCCGATTCTGTACGACGACCTACAGTTGAATCCCGTAGACGGATTGGTCGAAATGACAGGCGAAGAGCCATACGCCGTCATCTCTAAGGAAATCTTGCCGGATCTTGATGCGGACATGATTTTGCTGCTCGTGAACAACGACGCGGACGCGCAAAAAAGCTTCGAAGAGCTGGAAAAGAATCCGCTGTGGACAAACCTGAAGGCGGTCAAAGCGGGGCATGTGTATGCAACGGACGGACAGAAGTGGTTGGATTACTCGTCGCTGGGCCAGAGTATGGCGGCGGATAATTTGATTGATCTATTGAGTAAGTAGGTCAAAGAAGCTCGATCTTAGGGGGAGCAGCTTATTGGCCTTGAAGATCCTGTTCGTTTGGAAGCCTGGCGGCTGCGGGGGAAATTCGTTTCGGTCGCGTGTTGAAATTGAGAAATAGGATTGAAAGTTTATAGGGTTTTTCTCAATTTCAAAGGCGAACTATAGCATAGGCTTCCGAAGTGCATTTCTTCGAAATGCTTCAGCTCCTTCACTGAATTTCCCCCTCCGCCTGTGGCTTCGCAATTCAACAGATATTCACGTCAAGAAGCTCGATCCGCATAGGATCGAGCTTCTTTTTGTGTGTGGGTTAAAAAGATTAAGAACAAAATTAAGATCAAACGTAAAATCAAACCTAAAATCAAATCAAGATTCAACTATCATATCGGCTGAATGTTATGCCCGATAGATATCTGATCGGCTCAAGATCAGCCTTCCAGATCCGTTCCGTCGCTTGAGATGACCGTTTTGTACCAGTCGAAGCTTTTCTTTTTGGAACGTTGGAGCGTACCTTCGCCTGCGTTGTCGCGGTCGACGTAGATATAGCCGTAGCGTTTGCGCATTTCGCCGGAAGAAGCGCTGACGATATCGATTGGGCCCCAGCAGGTGTAACCGAGGATGTTGACGCCGTCCTGGATGGCTTCGCCCATCGCGGCGATATGGCGTTTCAGGTAATCGATGCGGTACTCGTCGTTGATGCTGCCGTCTGCTTGCGGTTCGTCATGCGCGCCGAAGCCATTTTCCACGACGAACAAAGGCTTTTGATAGCGATCGTGCAATTGGTTCGCGGTGATGCGCATACCGAGCGGGTCAACCGTCCAGCCCCATTCGGATTTCGCCAAATACGGGTTCGCAACCGAACCGAATACGTTGCCGCTGGTCATGTTTTTGTTCACTTCGGGGTCCGTGCTGGTCGTGCGGCTGGAATAGTAGCTGAAGCCGATATAGTCGACCGTGTTGTTTTTCAAAAGTTCGGCGTCGCCGTCTTCCATCTCGATATCGAGGTTGTGATCGCGGAAGAAGCGTTTCGCGTAACCCGGATACTCGCCGCGCGATTGCACGTCGATAAAGAAGTACGATTCACGGTCTTTTTCCATTCCTTGATACACGTCTTCCGGGTTGCAGGTGAACGGATAGAAGCTGCCTGCCGCCAGCATACAGCCGATGATCGCGTCGGGCGCGATCTCGTGGCAAGCCTTGACCGCCAAAGCGCTCGCGACGAGCTGATGGTGAGCCGCCTGGTATTTGATCTGCTCTACGTTGTCGCCTTCTTGGAACACAAGACCGGCTCCGAGGAACGGCAAATGCAGCAGCATATTGATCTCGTTGAACGTCATCCAGTATTTGACCTTGTTTTTATAACGCTCAAGCACGGTCTTGGCATACGTCTCGAACAGGCCAACCAGCTTGCGGTGACGCCAGCTTCCGTACTTTTCCACCAAATGTACCGGAACGTCGAAGTGGGCAAGAGTGACCACAGGCTCGATACCGTTCTTGATCAGTTCGTCGAACAGATCGTCGTAAAATTGCAGACCTTCCTCGTTCGGCGCCGTTTCTTCGCCCGTTGGGAAAATACGTGCCCAAGCGATCGAAACGCGCAGACATTTGAAGCCCATTTCCGCAAACAACGCGATATCTTCCTTATAACGGTTGTAAAAATCGATCGCTTCGTGCGACGGATAAAATTCGCCTTCAAGCGGAGTCAGCGAAGGCACGTCGCCTTTCATGATCGCACGACGTTTATCCCCGGTTGGCAGCAGATCGACAACCGTCAACCCTTTGCCCCCGTCCAAATAAGCCCCTTCAGCCTGATTCGCCGCAATCGCCCCGCCCCACAAAAAGTCTTTCGGAAACGCGTAGTTAGTCATGTTACTTCTCCTCCCAAATGATGGATTGATCGGTCGCTACACATTTGGACAAATAAAAAACCCGAACCAGCCCGGCTGCATATAAACGCAGTTCAGGTCAGCTCAGGTTATGCCCAAATGGTAACATCCCATGAATGAATATGAAATTGATCAAAGTAACGCCTTCACATCCAACTTTAAAGATTGTCGAGACAAATGTCAAATTCCTAAAAAAATAAAAGCCTTACGCTTTTCAATGTGTCGAAAAAGCCTAACGTAGCTGGAAGCGAGAAGACGGAGAGAAAAATTCAGGTCAAGACGCCTTTGAACTCGGAAAATTCCACTAAAAATTCTGATCGGTTTTTCCGAGTGAGACAGCGGCTTGAACGAATTTTTCTCGCAGTCTTTTCGCTTCCCCCACCCACGTAACTTTCGAAGGCTTTTATTTACAAACTTTATATTTTCACAAAATGCTCAAAAAATGCTAACGCTTTCTTGATTCAGTCCTTTATATTAAGGGTTGTGGGTAAACTTCTAAATTGTAGCGTTACAAAGGAAGGGAAGATCAGCTTATGAACAGTGAAAAAACGCTTCAGCTTGTCATTGTCGGATTTGGCGGAATGGGTAGTTACCACGGACAATTAGTCGAACAAGCGGAAGGGATCGCCGTTCGCGGCGCATACGATCCGATCGAATACCGGATGGAGTTGGCGAGCAGCCGCGGCTTCCGGACGTACGAAAGTTTTGAAGCGGTGCTGAGTGACGAAGAGGTTGATGTCGTTTTGATCGCAACGCCGAACGACGTACATAAAGAATTGGCGATTCAAGCGTTGCAAGCAGGCAAGCATGTAATCTGCGAAAAGCCGGTTACGGTCACAGGTGCGGAGCTGCTGGAGATCACGGAAGCGGCGGAACAGGCGCAGCGTCTGTTCACCGTACACCAGAACCGCCGTTGGGACGAAGATTTCCTGATCATCAAAGACCTGATGTCGCAGAAAAAAGTCGGCGATGTTTTCCAGGTGGAATCCCGCGTGCAAGGCGCGAACGGCATTCCGGGCGACTGGCGTCAGCTCAAAGCGTACGGCGGCGGGATGCTGCTGGACTGGGGCGTGCATCTGCTTGACCAACTGCTGCTGCTCACCGATAGCAAGATCGAGAGCGTGCACGCGGATCTGAGCTATATTCTCGGTACAGAAGTGGACGACGGCTTTACGGCGACGATCAAGTTCAAAGACGGACTCACCGCCGTAATCGAAGTGGGCACGACCAACTACATCAAGCTTCCGCGCTGGTATGTCAAAGGTACGGAAGGCACAGCGGTGATCTACGACTGGGATCTGAGCGGAGAGATCGTGACGCGCAACCGCGAAGTCGAGCATGTCGAACCGACACCGATCCAAGCGGGAAAAGGACTTACCAAAACGATGGCGCCGCCGTCCGAGGAATCGACTATCCGTCGCCCGATCGAAAAGGTGGAAGACTTGTCCGATAGCTTCTACGCCAACCTCGTATCCACGCTGCGCGGCGCTTCCCAGCAGGCGGTT
Organism: Saccharibacillus sacchari; assembly: GCF_037722395.1. Lineage (GTDB taxonomy): Bacteria > Bacillota > Bacilli > Paenibacillales > Paenibacillaceae > Saccharibacillus > Saccharibacillus sacchari_A. Next base: position 283,703 of record NZ_JBBKAR010000056.1, read on the forward strand.
CCGAACCATGAGGTACACCGCGTACTGACGCTGATCGAAACGATTTTCGAATCGGCGGAAAGCAACGGCGTGATCATTAAAGATATTTAAACCTTGAATAGGATCGATAAAAAAAGAACTGCCCGTATGCTCGGCCTAAAGGCTGGTCATGCGGGCAGTTTTTTGCGTGCAAGGATTGTTTTTGACAAACATCGGCTCAATCTATGTATCCAACGAACTCAGCTCCAGGCCGGACTTCGCTTCGTTGACTGGGCTGTACAACGGTATCCGATCGGTAAGGTCATCTATCCGCTGCGAGCGTTCCGTCGTTCAGGTGGAACGACGTTCGATCAACTCGAATTCCAACGCGTGCAGCGGCGGAGCTTTTTGGCCAAGTCGATCAAGCAGGATGGCAAAGGCATTCTCGGCTTGTTTATCGGACGGATAATGAACGGTTGTCAGATCAAGCAGACGGGCCAGATCATTGTTGTCGAAACCTATGATCGCGACATCGCCAGGGATCGAGACGCCTACGCGTTTGAATTCGGTCAGCAGACCTGCGGCGACGTCGTCGTTGGAGCAGGCGATCGCTTCGGGCTTCTGGCTCTGCTCTATCCACCAACGCGCGATATGTTCGCCGTCCGCGATCGACATCATATGATGCAGATCTGGGAAGCCGATGTCGTCCAATGTATATTTTTTCGCAAAATCGTCATAAGCCCTGATCCGCTGCGGCGTGTTCAAGCCTCTCGACGAGTACACATTCAGGATACGTCGATAACCGCGCGCATACAGGTGCTCAAGACTTAGCATGTAACCTTGATATTGATCCATAAACACCGACGGGATATGCTCGCTCACCAGTCGCTGCCAGGTCACGATCGGTCCGTATTTGGCATAAGACTCGATGATCGGCCATTCGTTGGCGCGGTGCAGGCAGACGAGCGCATCCAGTTGTTTGCTACGCAGCATCTCCAGAGCGATCCGTTCCTTTTCGCAGTCGTTATCGGTCAAGAACAGCATGACGTTAAAGCCGTGCTGCTGCGCGATGATGTTAAAAGCCTGGATAAACGGCGTCGAAGAAGTGGTATAAGAGGCGCTTACGACTCCAACGATTCGGGTCATGCCTTTTTTGAGGGAAGTGGCACTGGAATTCGGCACATAGTCCAACTGGCGGATAATCTCCAACACTTTACGTCTTTTTTCTGCGTTGACATAAGGGTGATCGTTGATCACACGCGATACGGTCGCTGTCGAAACGCCGGCCAAACGTGCGATTTCACGAATATTTGTCATAGGTTTCACCTCTCGGTTAAGCATACCATACCTGATTCGGGACCGCGTAAAACCCCTTTGCCGCATTTTTTTGAAACCGCTTAAAAAAAGGGGTTGACCTGTAATGCATTACACAAATTAAGGTAAAGGCATGAAGTTGATCACCGACTCAAAACTTATATTCAGGAGGTATTTTCGATGAAAAAAGGACTGAAGATCGTTACGATTGGCGGAGGGTCCAGCTATACACCGGAATTGATCGAAGGATTTATCAAACGACATGCCGAGCTTCCCGTACGCGAGCTATGGCTGGTCGATATCGAAGCGGGCAAGGAAAAGCTTAACATCGTAGGCGAAATGGCGAAACGGATGGTCAAAGCGGCGGGCATCGACTGCGACGTGCATCTGACGCTGGATCGCCGCCATGCCCTTCAAGATGCGGATTTCGTGACGACGCAGTTCCGGGTGGGCTTGCTGGACGCACGGATCAAGGACGAAGCCATTCCGCTGAAACATGGCATGATCGGACAAGAAACGAACGGCGCAGGCGGCATGTTAAAAGCGTTCCGTACCATCCCGGTTGTGCTGGGCATCGTCGAGGATATGAAAGAACTCTGTCCGAACGCTTGGCTGATCAACTTCACCAATCCGGCAGGCATGGTGACGGAAGCGGTGCTGCGTTACGGACAATGGGAAAAAGTCATCGGTCTATGCAACGTTCCGGTAATGGCCGTCAAAACAGAAGCCGCACTGCTGCAAAAAGAAGAAAAAGACCTGTTCTTCAAATTCGCGGGCATCAACCATCTGCACTGGCACCGTGTCTATGATAAAGACGGCGGCGAAGTGACAGCGGAGCTGATCGACAAGCTGTACGGACCCGATGCCGACCCAGGCAAGATCGTCGAAAATATTCGCGATATGCGCTTCTTGTCCGACCAGATCGCCCAATTGGGTATGCTTCCTTGCCCCTACCACCGTTACTATTACATGACCGGAAATATGCTGGAAGAAGAACTGCAAGAAGCCCAGCATGAAGGCACGCGCGGCCAAGTCGTCAAGAAGCTGGAAGAAAGCCTGTTCGAACTGTACAAAGACCCGAATCTCGATTATAAGCCAAAAGAGCTGGAACAACGCGGCGGCGCCTACTACAGCGACGCAGCCTGCGAGATCATCAATTCTATTTATAACAACAAAGGCACGCAGATGGTCGTCAATACCCGTAACCGCGGCTCCGTCAGCGACCTGCCATACGACAGCGCCGTAGAAGTCACCAGCCTGATCACCGCGCACGGTGCGGAGCCTGTTCACTTCGGCGCATTCCCGCCCGCTCAACGCGGTCTGCTCCAAGTCATGAAAGCCATGGAAGAACTCACCGTCGAAGCCGCAGTCACCGGCGATTACGCCACGGCTCTTCAAGCTTTCACGCTGAATCCTCTCGTCACCAGCGGCGATATCGCCAAAGCCGTCCTCGACGAACTGCTCGAAGCCCACAAAGAATACCTTCCCCAGTTCTTCTCCAAAGAACTCGTCGGAACCCGCGTCTAAAGCAATATTATCTACACATCTTGACTGAATCTTAAATCCCCACCCAAACAGACCAGCCCATAAGCTGGTCTTTCTCGAATTTGAACGGTCTTATTCAGCGAAGCCAGGGCGGAGGGAGAAATTCAGTGAAAGACGCCTTTGAACTCGGAAAACTCCTTATTTAAATCCAATTCAATTTTCCGAGTGAAACAGCGCCTTGAACGAATTTCTCCCTCCGCCCCCACGCTTCCCTCGAATAGGACCTTCCCTCAATTCGATCAAGACCGCCGAATCATATTCAATAATAACGGCACATCCCGCGTCGATCCCACCGTAATCACCGTTTTCCCCGCATCATCCGCAATCTTTTTCATCTTTTCCGCCAGATCCGACCGCGTCACGATTACGTCCGCTTCATGGATTGCCTGCATAAACGCCTCATCCGACAGCGAAGAAATATCGATGGTTCGAATCTCCGAAGAAGTCAGGCGGCGCACTTCATCCAGATAGAAAATACACGAGCTGGCTTTGCATTCGATAAACAGGTAGCGAGGCAGATGTTTTTCTTTTTGTCCGAACAGTTGAATATAAGCGAAGCCCGAGAGCAGCAAATCCCGAATCGGAAGCTCGGCCTGATGCGCTTCGCCGATGATGCGTTCCACGAAAGCAAAGTGCGGATTGGCTGCTTTAAATCGAGCAATCTGCGCTTCGCCCGCGACCTGCGTGCCTCGTCCTTTTTGCATCAGCAGCAAGCCGTCTTCTTTCAACTGCGTGTATACGCTCTGAATCGTATTCCGGTTGATCGAGAGTTGCTCCGCCAATTGGTTCGTCGAAGGCAGCGAGTCTCCCGGTTTCAGCAGATCTTTTCCGATCAGCCATTTGATCTGCTCCTTGATCTGAATATGAAGAGGAAGCGGAGAGTCGGGATCGATCGTGAAAAGCGGACCCGAATGTTCCATACATCATGACCTACTTTCTGAGTTTGCGTACACGCCCTAGCGATTTAGATATTTCGAGTTTAAAAAAGAATACCGTAAAAAGCAAGCCGTACGCTGAAGCCGAGCTTGAAGGCTTGACAACTTTGCTCAATATGATTATTCTATATGTATAAATGATTATTTAACTAGTTAATTGAAAATTTCGAGCTTGAAAAGTCTAAAAAAGGAGAAGAGATCGGAATGAAGCAAATCCGGAAGTTGAACACTATCGGTGAAGTGGATACTTTTGTTCAGGAACCGGGCTTAAGCTTTTTATATGTATCGACGCCCGATTGCAGTACCTGTCATGCGCTGCTGCCGAAGCTTCAGGAACTGCTGAACGATTATCCTTCTGTTTCTTTCGGACATGCCGACGCGACCGAGGTCGAGGAAGTGGCGGAACGGTTTCTGGTTTTGGCGGCTCCGATCATGCTCCTTTTGATTGAAGGTAAAGAATATTTGCGCGAAGACCGCTTTGTGCGTTTCGGTTTGCTGCAAAAGAAGCTGGATCGTATCGTTGAACATTATGCTTAAATGAAAAGATTTAAACACCGCATAGGAGGGCTTAACAATGGCAGTTACCCATACGTCTGATCAGACTTTCATGAACGATATTCAAAACGGATTGACCCTGGTGGATTTTTGGGCACCTTGGTGCGGTCCTTGCCGCACGATCGCTCCGATTCTCGACGAGTTGGACGGCGAACTTGCAGGCTCCGCCAAAATCGCCAAGCTGAACGTGGACGAGAATCCGCAAATCTCCGACGCGATCGGCGTAAAAAGCATCCCGACGCTCGTTCTGTTCAAAGACGGCCAGCCTGTTGAAGGCGTGGTCGGCGTACAGAGCAAAGCGGCGTTGAAGCAGTTGATCGAGAAGCATCGGTAAGTCGTGCCTGGAAAGTGGTAAAAGGAAAAGCGTTGCCGTCCGAGTTCGGGCGGTGACGCTTTTTTTGAATTAATCAACAAACGCCAGAGATCATAAAAGCAAATTTGACATCGCTTTTTCTATCCGTCAAGGTTAATACATAACCAGCAAGACATTCCGCCGAAGGAGGACGTCAAGCCATGTGGGGTAAACGAACGGGGTACGAAAAAGAAGGCCGCCGAATAACGCTTCGATACGAGGGGGGCCAAGGCTGGATCGAGATCATCAATCCTTGGGTGGTTCATGTGTTTGCGCCGCTGCATACGCAGGAGCTGGAATCGCGTGCGGTGGAGCAGCCGAATCCGGCGTTCGAGGTGTGCGAGTACCGGGTCAGCGAGCGCGAAGGCCTATTGGAGATTTCGACGGAAAAGCTGACGGTGCGCGTATACGATCATTTTTACGTGGATATCTATGAAGCTTCCGGCACGCCGCTGTGTCTGGATTACCGGGGCGGCCGCGATCCGTTCCTGCGCCGGGGCAACGTGAGCATCGCCGAAGGGGAAGGCCACGAAGCGATGCGCACAAGCGGCCATCACAAGATCGAAGTGCTCAAAGCGATCGAAGGCGACGAGAAGTTCTATGGCCTCGGCGATAAAACGGGTCCGCTCAACAAAAGGGGCTACGAGTACGAAATGTGGAACACGGACGACCCGTCGCCGCATGTGGAGAGCCATAAATCGCTATACAAAAGTATCCCGTTTTTTATCACGTTGAAACAGCGCGCAGCGTACGGACTCTTTTTCGATAACCCGTTCAAAACGTTCTTCGATCTCGGCAAAGAAAATCCGGCTTATTATTACTTCGGCGCGGACAACGGCAATCTGGATTATTACTTCATTCACGGTCCGAGTATTAAAGACGTGGTGACGCGCTATACCGCACTGACCGGACGCACGCCGCTGCCGCAGCTTTGGACGCTTGGCGCGCATCAGTCCAGATGGTCGTACGCGCCGGAGTCGAGAGTGCTCGAAATCGCGGAAAAGTTCCGGGAGCACGATCTGCCGCTGGACGCCATCCATCTGGATATCGACTATATGGACGGGTACCGCGTGTTCACTTGGGACAAGGAACGTTTCCCCGATCCGGCGGCATTGGCGGCAAGGCTGCGCGATATGGGCATCAAGCTGGTCACGATTATCGATCCCGGCGTAAAAAAGGATAAAGGGTATTCCGTGTACGACGAAGGGTTGGAAAAAGGGTACTACGCGACCGACAAAGACGGCGTGACGTACGTGAACACGGTGTGGCCGGGCGATTCGGTCTATCCGGACTTTTCCGACGAGCCGGTACGCCAATGGTGGGCAAACAACCAGAAGATCATGCTCGACGCTGGCGTTGCGGGAATCTGGAACGATATGAACGAACCGGCGAGCTTTACGGGACCGCTGCCGGACGATGTAAAGTTCAAAAACGACGGTCGCCCGGCGGACCACCGCGAAATTCATAACGTTTACGGCCATCTGATGTCCAAATCGACGTTCGACGGTCTTTTGGAAGCGACGGGCAAACGGCCTTTCGTTATCACGAGAGCCGCTTATGCGGGCACGCAAAAATATTCCACCGTATGGACAGGCGATAATCAGAGCTTTTGGGAGCATCTGCGGATGTCGATTCCTCAGCTTACGAGCCTCGGCCTGAGCGGGTTTGCGTTCAGCGGCTGCGACGTGGGCGGATTCTCGCACGATTGCACGCCGGAACTGCTGGTGCGCTGGGTGCAGGTCGGCGCGTTCAGCCCGTTATTCCGCAACCATACGGCAATCGGCACGCGCGACCAGGAGCCGTGGGCATACGACGAAGCGACATTGGATGCGTATCGCCAGGCCATGAAGCTGCGTTACCGGCTGCTGCCTTATCTGTATGACCTGATGGTCGAAGCGGAGAAAACAGGGCTGGCACCTTTGCGTCCGCTTGTGTTGGAATATCCGCAAGATTCGAACGTGCATGAGATCGACGACCAATTCTTGTTCGGCAGCCGATTGCTGGTCGCGCCTGTCGTTGAACAAGGGAAAAGGCACCGCGCGGCGTACCTGCCGGAAGGCGTTTGGTTCGATGACCGTACCGGTGAGCGCTTGGAAGGCGGTCGAACGATTCTGGCCGAAGCGCCGCTGGACATTTGCCCGATGTACGTGCGCGCGGGGACGCTGCTGCCGGCTTATCCGGATCGGCGTTATGTCGGGGAACGGAAGATCGATGAATTGCTGCTGTACGTGTATCCGGGAAGCGGCGAGTATACCCATTTCGAAGATGACGGAGAGAGTTACGCGTATCGGGACGGCGGATATAACGAATACCGGTTTGCGCAGGAAGAGAAGGACGGCGGTCTTGTGCTTAACTTGGAAAAAGTTCATGCGGGTTACGCGGAAGGCTACAGTCTGATTCGGGTTGCGGTGCATGGCGTTGTCGCTTCATCGGTTACGTTGGACGGACAGTCGATCGAATTCGAGACGGAGGACGGCAATACCGCATTTAACGTATCGGCTAGCGGCGGAGAGATTCGACTGAACGTTTAGACACACCGCGTAACGCGATATTGAATGGATATTCAATCCCCAAATTTTCTTTTTCGATAATGGGTTTTGACGGAAAAGTAAAGGGATATGGCCGCTCTCTCGGTTTCAGGACAAGGCAAAACGGGGAAATGGATGACGGACGGCGCGGAATCATTCCGTGTCTAGGGCGTGTACGCAAACTCCGCCGGGAGCAGATTAAACTGGATTTTCGTTCTCAGCAAGGAATTTTTCTGAAGGTGTGCCGGGGCACATCGAAGGAAAATGAAGCCAAAGAGGGCGAAAAGACAGCTCAAGATGCACGTCGCCTGAGTTTGCGTACATGGCCTAACTTACTCATACACCGGAGGTGCCAACCATGGCCAAGATTGCAGTAGAACAACCGTTTGCAGACGTGAAAGAAGCGCTTGAAGAAAAAGGATACGAAGTAGAGCTGTTTGAGAGCGATGAAAACATCAGCGGGTTCGATCTCGGTGTGGTACGTGCGTTGAACGATGGCAACACCGACCAATTCGATTTTCCGGTGATCAGCATTGAAGGGCTCTCGATCAACGACGTGGTCGCGCGCGTGGAGCAGAGTCTAAGTGGCGTTTAATTGACTTGCAACACGTATCGCAAAAAATCGGGAGTATCGAAAAGATATTCCGGTATATAAAGCTCCGTAGCAAAACGGTTCCGGTTTTCCCGGACCGCTTGCCGCGGAGCTTTTTGTACATTAAAATCACGCAGGTTTAAAAGAAGGAGATGTTCGCATTTTGTTCCTGCGAGTTTAGGCTATATAATAGAAGAAAGTGCAAAAGAACGACCTAGTTGCAAAGAAAGACTTAACTACAGAGAAAGATCTAACTACAGAGAAACATCTAACTACAATCGCTTAGCGCGGGTTCATCTTTTCTTCTTGCCCGGAGGGGTTGAAGAAAAGGTGAACCGTTATGGAGGGAAAATGAAAACGATCAAGGAATTTATCGAAGGCGATGATATTACAGGGTTTTACTTGTTAAAATCGGCGGACCTGAAGCAAACCAACTCTACGCCGCCGAAGGATTATTTCGATCTTGTGCTGGCGGATGCGAGCGGCGAGATTCCGGCGAAAATGTGGGACGTCAGCACAGTGGACAAGGAGACGTTTTTTGCGCCGATGCTCGTTAAAGTGCGCGGAATCGTACAAAAATATAGAGAAAAGCCGCAGTTCAAAGTGACCAAGCTTCGCGCTGCCGATCCGGAAGACGGATATACGTTGACCGATTTTATTCGCTCTGCTCCGGTGCCGCCCAATGATCTGGTCTATGCGATCAAAACGACGGCAGCCGGTATCGCGGATACGGATCTGCGCCGCATCGTGGATTATTGCGTGGAGAAGGTCGGCGACAAGCTGATGCATTATCCGGCGGCAAAAGGGATGCACCATGCGTTTTACGCAGGTCTAGCTTATCACACCGTGCGTATGTTGGAGCTGGCTGAATTTATCTGCAAGCAGCGTCCGTTCCTGAACCGGGACATGCTGCTGGCGGGAATCATTTTGCATGATATTGCCAAAACGGAAGAAATGACTGCCGAGCTTGGCGTTGTTTCCGAATATAGCTTTACCGGCAAATTGATCGGTCACTTGGCACTGGCTTCGACGTGGATTACGGAAGCGGCGATCAAGTTGGAACTTGACCCGGCTTCGGAAAAAGTCATTTTGATGCAGCATTTGGTGTTGGCGCATCATAACAAAGGCGAGTGGGGCAGCCCTGTCCAGCCGCAAACGGCCGAAGCCATCGCGCTGCATTATATCGACCAGCTGGATGCCAAGCTTCAAGCTGCCGAGGATGCGCTCGATATGATGCCGGATAATGAAGAATGGACCGTTCCGCTGCGCGTATTGGAAGGCAAAGCGCTGTACCGCGGCCCGAAGGACCAGGTGTAGAATGAAGGGGAAAGCAGTCTTTCACGACGAGCAAATCGTTGGCGGAAAGGCTGCTTTTTTTGATTTTCAAAAAGGGAGTTGACAAAACCGAACTAATGTAACTATAATAGTTACAAATGAACCGATACGAGGATCGCTCCATTTTCTCTGATGAAAAGCAGCGAGAGTCGCATCCCAATCTAAATCCCAATGGAGGTTTTACTTATGAAAATCGCAGTTATCGGCGCTACCGGCAAAGCAGGCAACCTGATCGTCAAAGAAGCGAAAGAACGCGGACACGAAATTACGGCATTCGTTCGCGACGCATCCAAGTTCAACGAAGAAGGCGTAACCGCCGTGCAAAAAGACGTACTGAGCCTGACGGCCGAAGACGTCAAAGGCTTCGATGCCGTGGTTAACGCGATCAGCATGCCTCCGGGTCAAGAAACGGGCCACGTCGAAGCCGGCCGCAAATTGATCGAAGTGTTCAAAAGCGCCCCGGAATCCCGCTTGATCGTAGTCGGCGGCGCAGGCAGCCTGTTCGTGGATGAGGCTCAAACGACTCGCCTGATCGATACGCCGGACTTCCCGGACCTATACAAGCCTACGGCTTCCAGCCAAACGCAAAACCTGCTGGACCTGCAAGCTTCGGAAGGCGTCCAATGGACATTCCTCAGCCCGGCAGCTTTCTTCGACGCCGAAGGCAAAAAAACCGGCAGCTACCAAGCCGCAGGCGAAGTCCTGACTGTCAACGCCGCAGGCGACAGCTACATCAGCTACCCGGACTACGCCATCGCCATCGTCGACGAGATCGAAAACGGGAAACACTTGAATGCCCGCTTCAGCGTCGTGGGGGAAAAAGCCTAATCTCTTGGTAGAGCGGTTGACAGCTCGGGGCGCTTCGGAGATGATCCGTTTCGGTCGCGTGTTGAAATTGGCAAGCTGATTGGAATTTTATAAGGAGGCTTCCCGATTTCAAAGGCGAACTATAGCATAGGCTTCCGAAGTGCCTTTTCTTCGAAAAGACTGTAGCTCCTACACTGGATCATCTCCTCCGCTGGCGCTGTCAAAACGGCTACGCCTTTTTAAAAAAAGTAATATAAAAGCACGACGCGATCTCTAACCAGATCGCGTTTTTTGTTTTTTTATGCCCTATATTTTTTGAAGTTGCCTCGAGTAGGCAGGTAGCGCCTAGGCGGAGGCATGGGGTTCAGTGTAGGAGTGATAACGTTCGCCTTTGTCTTCGGGAAGCTTCCTTGTAAAATTTAAATCAGCTTCCCGAAGGCAACACGCGACCGAAACGAACCCCATGCCGGAGCCGCCGCCCCGCGCTGCCCCAAACGAACAGGAACTACAAAAAAGCGACCCTCTGGTAAGGGTCGCTTCTCAAGAAAATAAGTCGGCGTTACTTCGCAGAAACGAGGTCTTCGATCGAATTCGCGTCCACGTAAGCGGGAACGACGAGGCCGGTTTTGACGCCGGTCATATTGGCACCGAGGTCTTCGATCTTGCCTTCGTACTGGCTCAAGTAGTCGGCGTGGGTCAGCGGCAACCAGGCCGCGAGGCTGGCGTCGGCGTCGCCTTGGGCTACGCCCAGCCACATTGGGCCGGCGTCGACTTGCAGGCCTTTGACCTTGAAGCCGAGCTTGTCTTGCAAGATTTGCTGGACGACGTTGAAGCTGGCGATTTCGGAATCCCAAGCGACGTAGGCCAGCGTGATTTCATTGCCGTCAACTGGCGTGATACCGTCGGTCCATTCCGCTACGCGATCCGGGTGAGCGGCGATAAAGTCGGTTGCGGCTTGCGCTTCAGGCTTGCCGTCCTGGATCGCGATCATGACTTCGCCCATTTCTTCTTCCGTCCATTGGAAGTTGCTCAGGAATTGATAAGCTTCCGGTTGGTCTTCTTTAAGTCCCAGACGTGCGATCGTATGGATTTCTTCCGCTTCGCCGTACGATTTTTTCGGGTCTTCCAGGTATTTCAGATCGTATTTGGAGAACATCCAATGCGGAGTCCAGCCTGTGATAACGATCGGGTCTTCTTTTTTGATCGCTTTGTCGAGCGTAGCCGTCATGGCCGCGCCGGAACCTTCAACCAGGTTCCAATCGCTCAGGCCGTAGTCTTCGATCGCTTTTTGCGTAGCGGTCATGATGCCCGCGCCCGGGTCGATGCCGATAATTTTATGTCCGACTTGATCGCCCAATGACGCGTCCGAACCGGCGGCGTTGGAAGACGAACCTCCGCCCGAGGAACAGGCACCGAGTACCAGTACAGCAGCGAGACTTGTCATGCCGAGCCATTTCTTCGTTCCAAAGTTAAACTTTTTCATTACGCATTTCTCCTTTTTTGAGCGGGTTTGAAAATATTTTGCGAAAGACGGTCGAGTACGATGGCGAGTACGACGACGGCAAGTCCGGCTTCGAAGCCTTTACCGATTTGCAGTTGCGTAACGGCGCGGTACACTTCGACGCCGATGCCTTGCGCACCGATCATGGATGCGATCACGACCATCGACAGCGACAGCATGATCGTTTGGTTGATGCCTGCCATGATGTTTGGCATAGCCAGCGGCAGTTGAACCTTAAACAGCTTTTGCGCACCTGTCGAACCGAAAGCGTCGGCGGCTTCGACCAGTTCGCCGGATACTTGCTTGATGCCCAGGTTGGTCATACGGATTGTCGGCGGAATAGCGAAGATGATCGACGCGATAACGCCGGGAACGACCCCCAAGCTAAAGAACGTAACGGCCGGCAGCAGATAGACGAACGCCGGCATCGTCTGCATAAAGTCGAGTAGCGGCGTGATGATATTGGAAGCGCCGCGGCTTTTCGCGCACCAGATTCCGATCGGAATCCCGACGATGATCGAGATCAAGCCGGAGGTCAATACGAGCGCAAGGGTATTCATGGTCGCGTCCCAATAACCGAGGTTCCAAATGAGCAGGAAACCCAGCACGGTAAACAGCGCCATTTTCCATTTTCCGGCCAAGTAAGAGAGAGCGGCCAAAATCACAATAAACAGGATCGGATGAGGCAGCATAAAAATCCAGGTAAAGAAGTCAACGACGTTTTCAATAGAAACGGAAATGCCTTCGAACAGCCCCTCCAGATTCATGCTCATCCAGTCGACCGCGCTATCTACCCAATCCGCGATCGGAAGCTTCGGCATCTCAGCCGATATCAAGTTGTTCAGCATTTGCGTTCACTCCTTCGTTGTTCACTTCTCCGGCCATCGCGCCCAGCAGGCTGCCTCTGACCACAACGCCCAACAGGCGGTTTTCTTCGTCCACGACCGAGATCGGGATCGGAGAGGTACTGCTTTGTTCGAACATTTCGCCGATCAGCTTGTCAGGAGGACAAACCGGGCATTCCGGAATTAATATATCTTGAATCGATAATTTATCTTTGACTGCACGCGAAGCGTCTTCGGCTGTAATCGCACCGAGCAGTCGTTTGCCGCGATCGATAACGAACAGATTCGATACGCCGCGTTCGCGCATGAGCTCCAGTGCGACGCGGGGACCGCGGTCCGGCGTAATCGTTTCGGGACGACGCATGACGTGCGAAGCGGTAAGTACCTTCGACAGATCGACGTCTTCCACGAAGCGTTCGACATAACCGTTGGCCGGCTGCATCAGTATTTCTTCCGGGGAACCGATCTGCACGACTTCGCCGTCTCGCATCAAAGCGATACGGTCGCCGATGCGAAGCGCTTCATCCAGATCGTGCGTGATGAAGATGATCGTTTTCTTCATCTTTTCCTGCAAATCGAGAAGTTCGTCCTGCATGTCCCGGCGAATCAAAGGATCGAGCGCGCTGAACGCTTCGTCCATGAGCAGCACTTCCGGATCGTTGGCAAGTGCGCGGGCCAGGCCGACACGCTGCTGCATACCGCCGCTGAGCTCGTCCGGCATTTTGTCTTCCCAGCCTTTGAGTCCAACCAGTTCAAGCGATTGTTTGGCTTTGTCGCGGCGTTGCGATTTTTCCACTTTTTGAACTTCCAGCCCGTATTCAACGTTGTCGATTACGCTACGGTGCGGGAAAAGCGCGAATTTTTGAAACACCATGCTGATCGTTTTACGGCGTACTTGGCGCAGCTGTTCGGCGTTCATTTTCATGATGTCTTTATCATGTACGAGAATTTGCCCCGCGGTTGGATCGATCAAGCGATTGAACATGCGGACAAGCGTCGATTTACCGCTACCGGACAAGCCCATGATGACGAAAATCTCGCCTTGTTCGATGTCCATATTCACTCGGTTGACACCAACGGTGATTTGTTTCTCCTTGGCTAACTGCTGCTTGTTTTGACCTTGCTCCAGCAACTTGACGCCCTGGGCGGCGTTAGGTCCGAACAATTTGCTTACATTACGGATACTGAGTATCGGCATTTCGTTCACCCCTTCTTTTTGTTTAACGAAATTCCTATCCAAATTACGATTCAGGATTTTCGGCGTGCGGCACATGGGCAAAGCATCATAGCGTTTCTCTCGTTCTTATTGATATGGAAGAAAAAAGAGAAACCTGCAACAAGTTGTCTTGTCAATCAAACGGATCGAACATTATCGTTTGCAGGCTGTTCGAAGCTTTGCGCATATGCCCGTTGGACATCTCTTTCGGCGCGAAACGCCTATGACGGAAAGTGGCTCGGAAGCAAACGGCACAGATGCGAGATGCAAAAAGCCAGGCTTCCGGAACCAACCGAGCTGTGTGAACCCAACGTCCTAAATTGTAACAAAGCACTTTTTTCTTTTCAACCTTCATATCCGTTCATTAAGTTCGTACAGAAAAAACTGTACAAAGTTATGGTCGAAAATGCTCGTTTATGCTCCTAAATGCTCGCTTTTTGAAATCTTTACAATTGACAGACGTTCTCCTAGAATAAAAATGACCAATCGCGTGCCTTTTTGCCGGTACGGGAAAATAGCTTTTACCGAGCAGGTTTTCGCGAAGCGCGTATCGAAAACGTATAAGCCTTCTTTTATATAGAAGAAACGCGCATCAAACATCGATACGAATATGTACACGAAGACTCATATACCGAGTTCGAACGGAAAGAGATTAAGGAGGTTTTAGGCATGGCCTTGGACCAGAAGCAGTGGAGCGAAGAAGAACACGACGTCGTGCAGCGGATCCGCAAACGCGTAATCGAGGTTGTCGGGCGCAATATGGAACTGTACGGAGTAACGTTGTCGACAGGACACCTCTATGGATTGTTATTTTTTGCGGACAAACCGATGACGCTCGACGAGATGGGCAGCGAGATGCAGATGAGCAAGACCAGTATGAGTACTGGCGTACGAACGCTGCTTGATTTGAATATGGTTAATAAGGTCTGGGAAAAAGGATCTAGAAAAGACCTATATGAAGTGGAGTACGATTGGTACCAGACGTTCACCGACTATTTTGCCAATGAATGGAGACGTGCGGTGGAAAGCAATCTTCAGGCGTTGCGCAGAGCGATGAAAGAAATTGAACGATTGTTGGAAGCACCGGACACAAGCGAATTTATAGCCGACGTTTTGAAAAAGGATTTGGAAAAAATTCGTCAGGCCGACCGCTATTACCGTTGGTTGGACCGCTTGATCGACACGATGGAAGACGGATCTATTTTCGATCTGGTACCGCGAGAAACCTGAGTATCGCGGCCTAATGAATCGAAACGTTTCGTTTTCAAAAAAGGTTTGGCTCCGCGACAGCGGCAAAGCCAAGCCTTTTCCGTTAGCCGCGCCGTTTTCGGTGCTTTTCGGATTCCTGATTTATTTTGAAACAACCGTTTGATTCGGCGCTTCTAAAAAACCCAGTCAGGGTAATGATTTGATTGTAGGCGGATTTTGTTCTCTGGCCTTCTTTTCGTTCCCTATTCTTCGTCGGTGTGGACTGGTCTGCTGCATTGACAGCCCCGCTTCCCGAGTTTACGCTGGAATTAATAAATTTACGTAAGAGGTGGCTGTTTTGCCCATGCAGTATCGTCCTACCGAAGCCGTTGTGGATTTGGATGCGCTTCGCGCCAACTACGAGGCTTTTCGTTTGCATTTACATCGTTCGACCCTTCTTCTGGCTTGCGTCAAAGCCAATGCCTACGGGCATGGAGCTGTAGAGGTTAGCCGTGAGTTAGAGCGCCTGGGCGCTGATTATTTGAGTGTGGCTTTTCTGGATGAAGCGTTGGAGCTTCGTTACGCGGGTATAGGTCTTCCGATTCTGGTATTGGGCTATACGCCTCCGGAAGGACTGGCTGTTGCGCGGGAACATGACATCACCGTGGCGCTGTTTAGCGACGAAGTGTTGGAAGCGGCTCGCTGTCTGGAACATTCTGCTTACGGTTCTCGGCTTAAAGTTCATGTCAAAGTGGATAGCGGCATGGGACGCCTGGGTCAGATGGCAGGAACGGATGCGGTGTCTTTTGTGAAGAAGGCGATTGAGGCGGATACGATTGAAGTCGAAGGGCTTTTTACCCATTTTGCCAGAGCAGATGAAGTTGACAAAACCTATACATGGACCCAATACGAAAATTTCCGGAACGTGGTTGACGCACTTGCTCAGGAAGGCATCGATATCCCGTTGATACATACTGGCAATAGTGCCGCTGCGATCGACATGCCGGGGTTATCCCCCAAGATGGTTCGAATCGGGATTGCGCTGTATGGTCTTTATCCTTCTTGCGAAGTGAACCGCACTGTTGTAGCTCTTAAACCTGTGCTGACGCTCAAGACCCGTGCCGTATTTGTGAAAACCCTGCAAGAGCCGATGGGGATTAGCTACGGTTCGCTGTATACGGCAGAAGCAGGCGAGCGGATTGCGACGTTGCCGATCGGTTACGCCGACGGTTACTCGCGTATGCTAGGGGGCAAGGCCGAAGTGCTGGTACGCGGCAAACGCGTTCCCGTCACCGGAACAATCTGTATGGATCAATGTATGGTATCGCTCAAATCTTTCGCGGATGCGGAAGATATCCTAGCAGGCGAGGAGGTTGTTCTGCTTGGCAGCCAGTCCGGCGAGCATATTACAGCCGACGAAATTGCCGACAAACTCGGAACCATCCACTACGAAGTGGTGTGCATGCTCGCGCATCGTATTCCGCGAATTTATACTCGAAAAGGCATGGTTATCGCGGAGTCCAACCCCCTGTTAAATGCCTCTCCGAAGGCTTCCCGCACGTTTTCCGAGCAGATTGTGAAGAAATAGGCTGTACGGATAACAGATTGTAGGCTATAATGGGTGGCAGCATAGGTGATATACGCATCGTATATACGCTTTTTCAACAGTTCCCGATGAACGGCTGTTTTTTAAGGAACCGTTGACGGGGTAAAAGCTCATGGGGGTGGAAGAACGGTGGCGAACTTGCAAAGCACCAAGAGAGTGATGATTAGCTTGCCTGATCATCTTCTGCAAGAAGTGGATGGTATCGCAGCTTTGGAAAATTCCAATCGCAGTGAACTGATTCGGCTGGCAATGAGACAGTATTTGGTCGACCGTAAAAAGCGGTATATCCGCGAGTCGATGCAGCAAGGGTACATGGAAATGGCCCATATCAATTTGTCGATGGCCTGTGAAGCGTTTCATGCGGAGGAAGATGCAGACATCACTCTGGTTCGCTTAGTAAGCGGGGTGTAACTATTGCTTGTAAAACGCGGTGACGTATTTTTTGCGGACCTGTCTCCAGTGGTGGGGTCCGAGCAGGGCGGGGTGCGTCCGGTTCTGGTGATCCAGAACGATATCGGCAACCGCTTTAGCCCTACGGTCATCGTCGCGGCGATTACCGCCCAGATTCAGAAAGCCAAACTTCCGACCCACGTCGAGATCGATGCGAAAACGCACGGGTTCGACCGGGATTCCGTCGTGCTGCTTGAACAGATCCGAACGATCGATAAGCAGCGCTTGACGGACCGGATTACGCGTCTCGGCGAAGAGACGATGAAAAGAGTCGACGAGTCTTTGCAGATCAGTCTGAGCCTGGTTGATTTTTGATCAAGGGTACAGCGCTGCGCAAGCGGTGTTCGGCAGAGGGGCCCGAGCCTGGTGGCGGGTTCGGACTTCACACGGAACGAAAAAGGAGCACGATTGTGCGATACATTTCGCACAAACGGCTCCTTTTTCGCTTTTTTGCGTGCAGAGAAAAATCAATATTTTGTAGAATAAACTAACTAAATTGACATAAAGCTAACATTTGTGTCTCGGTAGCTCGATCTCGTTTTACAAATTGACGGAACTTCGCCACGGTATCGAAGTAGTGTGCCGTAGTCGACGGAAAAGCATTTGACGTGTAAAATAGCGGTATAAAGCTTGAAAACAAACCATTATATTCATCATGTCGAGCATGAATGACTATGATCCATGAAGCGAGGAGAACTTGTCGATGCGGTTTAAAAATGTGTTTTCTATTATAGGACCTTCCATGGTCGGTCCTTCTAGCTCACATACAGCGGGAGCGGTACGGATTGGCCTGATTGCCAGACAATTGCTTGCCGAAGAGCCCGTTAGCGTCAAAATCGCTCTCTACGGTTCGTTTGCCGATACGTATTGGGGACATGGAACGGATCTGGCATTGGCAGGAGGTCTGCTGGGCTATGCGACCGACGATTCTCGCGTGGCCGAAGCGTTGGAAGAAGCAGCGCGTCGCGGGATAGAGATTACGTTCGTTCGCGGCGTGGGCCTGGCGCCTCACCCGAATACGGCGAAGCTGGAATTGGTCTCGAAAAGCGGCAAAGCGGCTCAGGTCATCGGCGCGTCGATCGGTGGCGGCAACGTCATGATTCACGAAATGAACGGATTTACGGTACGGTGCAGCGGCGAGTATCCGACAATTGTCGTGCTGCATGATGACCGTCCGGGCGTTATCGCTTCGTTGACGACCGTTTTAGGCGAAAGCAAAACGAATATCGGTTATATGGGTGTCGACCGCAAAGGACGCAGCGCCGAAGCCATTACGGTTATGGAACTGGATTCCGTGCCGGACGCCGATCTGCTCGGCAAGCTGTGCGAGATCGGAGACGTTAAGGAAGTGACCGTAATCAACCTGAACAGCAAGGAGGCGGAGCAGCAATGAGATTTCGGACGCTAAAAGAATTGACGACAATCAGCCTGGACGAAAACAAGTCGCTGGCCGAGGTCATGATCGAAGAACAAGCGGCAGAGACGGGAGCGTCGCGCGAAGAGATCGTGGCGCAGATGGCGGATTATTACGAGAAAATGAAGGAAGCCGTACGCAGAGGGTTGAGCGAGCAAAACGTATCGCGCAGCGGACTCAGCGGCGGCGACGCGGTCAAGGTCTTGGACCTGGTGGAAAACGGCACGCCGTCGTCCGGCGATCCGTCTTCCCGCGCGATGGCGTACGCGCTCGCGGTATCGGAAGTGAATGCTTCGATGGGACGTATTATCGCGACGCCGACAGCAGGTTCATGCGGTATTATCCCGGGCGTGTTCGTCAGCTCGCAGGAACGTTTCGGCTGGAGCGACGAGCATATGGTCAACGGATTGTTCGCCGCAGGCGCGATCGGCTACGTTATTGCGAACAACTCGTTTATCTCCGGAGCGGAAGGCGGCTGCCAGGCCGAAGTCGGTTCGGCGATCGGCATGGCGGCAGGGGCGTTGGTCGAGCTTCGCGGCGGCGATGCCGAAAAAGCCATGCACGCGGTCGGATTGGCTTTGAAAAACACATTGGGACTAATCTGCGATCCGGTAGCGGGTCTGGTTGAGATTCCGTGTATCGTGCGCAACGGCTTGGGCGCCGTCAACGCGTTGGCGGCGGCGGATATGGGCTTGGCGGGCGTTCGCAGCGCGATCCCGTCCGACGAAGTGGTCAGCGTCATGCTCGAAGTGGGCGCGGCCATGCCGAGCGGGCACCGGGAAACCGGACAAGGCGGGTTGGCGCAGACGCCGACAGGACGCAAGCTGACCGAGAACCTGATGCGCGGTCGCAAGCCGTTGGAACCGGAAACGGAAGAGCCGGCAGGGCAGACGGTCGAATAATGAGGAAAGGCGGAGCGGATCACGGCTGCTGAACAGCCGAGCGCTTCGCCTTTTTTTGATGGATAGGAAATGGGGAGACTGGAATGGAACCGTATAGGTATGTGTACGATTATGCCTGTCATGAAGATGAACGTTCGTTATGCTGGATGGAACTGCGCGTCCTGCTGAATGCACAGCCTGAAAAGCATTATGTAAGGTCAAAACGGGCAATCGATCCGTCCCGAAGTCCGTTTGTACATGGGCGGCTCACGATTGAACGGAGAAGCGAAAGTCTGGAGAAGTTGGCGAAGCAGGCTGCCGAGCTGGAGCTGAACGGGGATACTTTTAAGCTGCGGTATGTAAAAACGGATCTGCGCACGGATTACGAAGAGTGTCGGCGGATTGAACGGTTGGTAGGTGCGCAGATTCGCGGCACAGCCGACATGAAGCATCCGCAGCGGCTGTACGGGATTGCGTGCATCGACGGCGAGTGGTTGCTGGGCGCTTACGAAGAAAGCCAATCGATCTGGTTGCAGCACAACAAAAAGCCCAGGCAGTATTCGACGGCACTGGGCACGCGTACGGCCAGAGCGATTGCCAACATTGCGGTGCCGGAGCCTGCGGGAGTTCGGGCTGTCGATCCGTGCTGCGGCATCGGGACTGTCTTATTGGCTGCGCAGTCGATGGGCATCGCGATGGACGGTTTTGATTTGAATCCGTTGGCGGCGATCGGGGCGCGGGAAAATCTGGCGCATTTCGCTTTGCCGGGTACGGTAACCGTAGCGGATATGCGCACGTTGAAAGTTCGCTATGATGCGCTTGTGCTCGATTTGCCGTATAATTTATGTTCCGTTCTGGCTTCTGACGAGCGGATCGAGATGCTGGTAAGCGCACGGCGGTTGGCATCACGTTGTGTGTTTGTCGCGACGGAGGACATCGTTTCGGAGCTTGGGACGTCGGGCTTTTCGGTGATTGAATCCTGCATCGTGCGCAAAGGACGTTTTTCCCGGTATGTTTGGCTGGTTGAGTAGAGGCGAAGATGATTTTAGTTTGCGGAAATGAATGTTCGTCTGTCATAATAAAAACATCGTTTTTATAGATACTTGGAGAACAAGCGGTAGCAGAAAGAGGGAGATTTTGTGTCGGATCTGGAACAGACTACAGCAATCGGCTCGTCCGAAATGACGGGAACCGAGATTGAAGCGATGTTCCGCCGGACGGCGGAAGCATTGAATATTGCAGCAAAACAGGTGAAAGCGGCGGTATCGCTGCTTGACGAAGGCAACACCGTGCCCTTCATCGCGCGTTACCGTAAAGAAATGACCGGGGAGCTGGACGAAAACCGGTTGAGAGACATTGAGGAAAGCGTGCAGTATGCGCGTAATCTTCATGTACGCAAAAATGAAGTGCTGCGCATTATCGACGAGCAAGGAAAACTGACGGAAGAGCTGAAACGTTCCATTTTGGAGTCGGCGAAGCTTCAGCAGGTTGAAGACCTGTATCGTCCGTTCCGTCAAAAACGCAAAACGCGTGCCAGTGTGGCGAAAGAGAAAGGTTTGGAGCCGCTGGCGGAATGGCTGTTGAGCCAACCGGGCCGTGCCGACATCGATAAAGAAACCGCTCGTTACGTGTCAGAGGAAAAAGGGGTATCTTCCGCCGAAGAGTCTCTTCAAGGCGCGTTGGATATCGTGGCCGAGCAATTGGCGGACGACGCGAAGATCAGAGCCTGGGTACGCACCTACACGCTGGATCATGCCATTCTTGTGACAGAAGCGAAAGACGCTTCGGCAGAATCCGTGTACGAGATGTACTACAAATATAGCGAGTTGGCCAAAAAAATGCCGCCGCACCGCATTTTGGCGATCAACCGCGGAGAACGGGAGAATGTGCTTAAAGTCTCGCTGGAGACAGACTCCGCTCCGATCCTGCGCTACATGTCCAGACGTTTGATCAAAGGATCTTCTCCGGTGCATGAGCTGTTGGAGGGGGCAATAGAAGATGCGTACAAGCGTCTGATTGCGCCGTCGATCGAGCGTGAGGTGCGCGGCGAGCTGACGGAAAAAGGCGACGCGCAAGCGATCTCCATTTTCGCGGGGAATCTGCGCAGCCTGCTGCTTCAGCCGCCTGTACGCGGGAAACGCGTGCTCGGCGTAGACCCGGCTTTCCGCACAGGCTGCAAGCTTGCCGCTCTCGACGAGACAGGCAAGCTGCTGGAAGTGGCCGTTACGTATCCGACGCCGCCGCGCAGCCAGGTTCGCGAAGCTGCGGAGAAATTCCGCGAACTCGTCGACAAGTATAACCTGGAACTGATCGTGATCGGCAACGGTACCGCTTCGCGCGAGACCGAGCAATTCGTCGCGGACTGGATCGGCGATTACAAGGAGCGTAAACTGGCGTACCTGATCGTCAACGAAGCAGGAGCCAGCGTCTATTCGGCTTCCAAAGTCGCCCAAGAAGAATTTCCGGACATGGACGCCGCGGAGCGCAGTGCCGCTTCGATTGCCCGTCGAGTCCAAGATCCGTTGGCCGAGCTGGTTAAAATCGACCCGAAAGCGATCGGCGTGGGCCAGTATCAGCATGACGTGTCGCAGAAGCAGCTGGAAGGGCAGTTGAAGGCAGTTGTCGAGTCGGCGGTTAACCACGTCGGCGTAGACGTCAATACGGCTTCTCCGTCGCTGCTGTCTTATGTAGCGGGGATCAACCAGACGACCGCTCGCAATATCGTGAAATACCGCGACGAGAACGGTTCGTTCGAAAGTCGCGCACAGTTGAAAAAAGTACCGCGTCTCGGCGCGAAAACGCTGGAGCAGTGTGCAGGCTTCCTGCGTATCGAAGGCACGAACCCGCTCGACCGCACGCCGATTCACCCGGAGTCGTACAAGGTTGTCGATCTTTTGTTCAAGGAGCTGGGCGTCAAAGCGGCGGATCTGGGCACGGCAACGATGACGTCGGCGCTCGAATCGGCTGATGCTCAGACGCTGGCGGACAAGCTTGAAGTCGGTCTGCCGACGCTGCGCGATATCATCGAAAGCTTGCAGCGTCCGGGCCGAGATCCGCGCGAAGAACTTCCGGCTCCGATCTTCCGTACGGACGTGCTGAAGATCGAAGACTTGAAGCCGGGCATGGAGCTTCAAGGCACGGTACGCAACGTGATCGACTTCGGCGCGTTCGTCGATATCGGGATCAAAAGCGACGGCCTTGTGCATATCTCGCAGCTTAGTTCGAAATTCGTCAAGCATCCGATGGATGTGGTGTCTGTCGGGGATACGGTGACGGTATGGGTGCTGAATGCGGATCTGAAAAAAGGGCGCGTCGGTCTGACCATGCGTGGACCCGTAGAAAACGGCTGAGTGCCGAAGATTCATATGTAGTGGCGAAACCGAGCAGGGATGAAAAAAAGCGTTCCGGAAGTTAACTTCCGGAACGCTTTTTTTGCGATTTGTAAGGTCTGCTGCCGAGACGGCCGACACTGTTCGATTCCATATGTGGAATCCGAATGCTTTGCCGCTTCGTGTGTCATCGAAGGACTTACTTGGCCTCAAGCTCGGCTAACGATTCGACAGCCGATACGATCGGAATTCCTTGCTGCAAAGAAAAACCCAAAAATTCGCTGCTTGAGTATTCGGTTTGCGAGGAATCGGTATAGGTGTAGTCGATCTGGATGCCTTCGCCTTTGAGTGTCAAGTCATAGTCGGTTACCCACGGGCTGGACCATCGAATAACGGTGCTGTCGGCGTCTCCGTTTTGCTGAAGTTGAGTCTCGCGAAAATCGGTTAGCATGTCGGCGCTCATAATTGCGGTACGCACCGAACCGTCCCGTGCTTTCCAAGCTTCCGCCCAACTTTGAGCCAATTCTTTTTTGTCGGAAACGGAAATTTCCGGCTCGGCCTCTACGGAAAAAACAAAGAACGAAAAAGTGCCTGCGGTCAAAAGAAGCGAACAACCGACGGCAATAAGAGTTTTGGAAGCTTTACTCATTTTCAATAGAGCACCGTCCTTTCTTATGAAGCAAAATGGAATGAAGAAAGCTTTTATAGAAAGAACGGTTGGCCGGAATGAAAAGTTTTATTAAAAATCCAAATGAGGAGGATTGGACGTCAAATTGGCAATTCATGATAAGTTGCAAAACGATCCTTGTGTCGAATAGGTAGCGTTTTGCCAGTAATCCAGCCTGCTTCCGATTATTCGTTTGAAGTTTCGGCTTCTCCCGTCAGCTTCGCTTCTTTCTTGTGCAGTTCAGGATTTGCGTGTTCGTTTAATTGCAACTTGTCGCCATCGAAGGTAAGTGTCCAATCAAAAAGAATCGGTTCTTCCGCGAAACGGATTGCCAGGCGCAGGGAACCATCCGGGCGCCGACTGTTCCAGGCATAAGCCGGTCCCATGTCTGAAGGAAAGAATGGCGTATTGGCTGGCACTGGCGCTTCATTTTTCTGCCAATGTCCTGCACCGCTGAGTAATGAGAATTTAAATTCATCTGAAGGTACACTTGCTTTATCTAGGCTCATCCAAGCTTCAATCTGGACGGAACCTTCTTCATTTGCGGTAAAACGTACTCCTCTAAGCTTGACGCCTTCATCTTGATCTTCACTCAAGCGATACGTGCGACCGGACCACGATTCGTCGTTTGTGGAATCTCCGGCTGGATCTGGCGCATTGCGCAGCTCTTTCAAACGCCGGGCAGCTTGATCGCCTACTTCGCTAACGGAAACAGAACCATCCTGCATAGCAGGCAGTAGATGCGTCCAGACCTCGTCCAGCAGCTCTTTGGTACGCGAGATAGCGGAAGTCAGCACGACGACGGCTTCCTGATCGGGAAGGACAAGGCAGAACTGTCCGTACGCTCCGTCGGCGCGATAAGCGTTATGTCGACAGACCCAGAACTGGTATCCATACCCTTGTCCCCAGTCTCCTTGCGGGTCGTCTCCGTTATCGATACGTTTCGATGACGCGAGATCCACCCATTTTTTCGACACTAATTGTTGCCCGTTCCAGATTCCTTTTTGGAGATATAACTGTCCGAACTTGGCGAGGTCTTCGCTGGATAGCTTGAGTCCCCAGCCACCGGTCGTATAGCCTTGCGGACTTTCCTGCCAGCTCTTATGCTCGATACCCAGCGGGGCGAAAAGTCGGGATTCCAGGTAATCGACGACTTTTTCTCCGGTCAACGTTTGCAAAATCACGGACAACATGTAGGTTGCGCCGCTGCTGTACGAGAAGGTACTGCCTGGAACATTTTCGACTTCGGCGGCCAAAAAGATTCGGGCCCAATCGGAGTCCGGGTTCGGGCGTGCTTTTTCAAGCGGATCTTGCTTATGGCCCGTGCCCATGACCAACAGATCGTGTACGGTCATTTTTGACAAATTCGGATGAGGATCGGTCGGCATCAGTTGGGGAAGCAGGTCGGCGACTTTATCTTCGACGGTAAGCAACCCTTCGTCAACGGCCATGCCGATCGCGGTCGACGTAAAGCTTTTGCTGACCGAATACATGGCGTGACGGTCTTCGGAAGCGTGCGGGGCCCACCAGCCTTCGGCAAGCACCTCGCCTCGACGCAGCAGCATAAAACTTCGCAGATCGAACTTTTGCTCGGCTACGGCGTCTAAGAAATCGATAATGCCTTGCGGATCGACACCGGCTTCTTCGGGTCGACGTCTTGGGAGTTTCGTTGATGGCATAAATAAGTTCCTCCAAAGAAATAGATTTGATTGAGTAGTGGATATATTACGACCTTTCCTTGACAGTGTAGTCCAATCTCAAGTTACAATTCAATATAAGGACGCATAGAAAGAGGGATGGATGTGCAAGTTGAACGAAGCATGACGGACGAAGAACTTCAACAATGGATCGAAAACGTATCGCTTGAACATTTTGGCATACCGTTCCGGCATCGTGCTTTTTTCAATGGAAGATTACGATCGACGGGTGGACGTTACGCTCTGCGATCCCATCATATTGAGATTAATCCGCATCAACTTGAGGCTCACGGACTTGAAGCGGTGGAGGGGATCATCAAGCATGAGCTGTGTCATTACCATCTGCATATTGCGGGTCGTGGGTACCGTCATCGGGATGCCGACTTCAAGCTTTTGTTGGCAAAGGTAGGCGGAAGCCGCTTTTGCCAGGCGCTTCCCGACAAAGCGAAAAGGACGCTACCGTTTAAATACAAGCTGATCTGCTGCGCCTGCGGCATGGAGTATAAACGCAAGCGGCGGATGGATGCTTCTCGCTACCGCTGCGGACGTTGTGCGGGCAAGCTTCGTCTTGAAGAATTCAAAGAGGCATAGGGATGCCGCTGGAGCTTAAAACTGTGGGAGATTGACTTTTTCCTCTCCGAATCCGATATAATAGTGGAGACTCCCGTTTGCGGGATTCGATATCTTTTTGAATGAGAGGAAGGTTTGACACATGGCCAAATCGGCATCCAGAAAAATGCGGGATAAGCGAGTCAGAGAAGGCAAAGCAGACGTGACGGAGTGGAGAAGCCCTTTTGCGGCAATGGATATGCGAATGCGCAGAACCAAAACAAAGCAGGATCTATTGAATCAAATCGCGCGTAAAGGACGTCATAAGAACCCTAATTTCACCGGAGGTGATGAGGGTTCTTTTTATTTTAAGGATTTTTTTGAAATACAGTTGACGAAAAAGTCCTAGCATGGTATATTATTTCTTGTTGAAACGTTAGCCAACATTCAACGCCACACAATGTTCCCTGATAGCTCAGTTGGTAGAGCACTCGACTGTTAATCGAGTTGTCACAGGTTCGAGTCCTGTTCGGGGAGCCATTTTTATGGAGAGATACCCAAGTGGCTATAAGGGGACCCTCTGCTAAGGGGTTAGACTGCGTTAGCGGTGCGAGGGTTCGAATCCCTCTCTCTCCGCCATTTCTTTTCAAACAAAGTAATTTACATACGTAAAGTAAAGAGGGACCTGAAAAGGTTCCTCTTTTTGTATCTGTTAAGTGTAGAAAAAAGCTCTTAAAAATAAAATGAAATTAAAATAAAAAAACACTTGCATTGTAGCTTGGATATTTGATATACTCTTACTTGTGCTCAGTTGAGAAACGCCGAGCCGCAAGACATCAAGGCCCGTTGGTCAAGGGGTTAAGACACCTCCCTTTCACGGAGGTAACAGGGGTTCGAATCCCCTACGGGTCACTTTGAGCCATTAGCTCAGTTGGTAGAGCACCTGACTTTTAATCAGGGTGTCGAAGGTTCGAGTCCTTCATGGCTCACCATTTCTTTTTCTCCTCAGATCGAAATGGTGATTGAAATTCGCAAAACGAATTATTGAATATGCGGTAGTGGTGGAATGGCAGACACGCTATCTTGAGGGGGTAGTGGGTGTATACCCGTGGAGGTTCGAGTCCTCTCTACCGCATACGATAAAGACGCAGACTCTTCACAGGGTCTGCGTCTTTTGTTTTACGAATATCGACGTTGGTTCGGCTTGGGTGTACGGGCAGACAGTTGATCTGCAATATGCGCATATGAGGGATACAAATCGCGTATACAGTCCGGACAAATATCGTGCGTGATCTGGGAATGGTCGAGCTCGCCTGAGGCCGGCTTGCGCCAGCCTTCGGGAGAATGGATGCGATCGCAGCTAGCGCAGACCGAGCTCCAGGTGGACATCTTTGTTTTTGCGGAAATGGAAGCTCCATGGGGCAACGACTTCGGGATATTCATGGCTCACCTTCCTGTTCCGGCTGCTTCTGCGCTTCGGGAATCCTCGTCTGCAAAAAGCGAGGTTGCCGACGAGTCGGAGAGTCCGAGCAGGATCGAGACTTGTTTACGGTGTTTCGCTGCTTTTCGGCTTCCGTTAATGATATTGGATAGGCGGGAAGGTGGGATATCGTAAAGTTCGCAAAATGTTTTCTGGTCCATCTCAAGTTCGGCCAAGCGCCGTTTGATTTCCCAGCCGAATGGAGTAATTGGTTTTTTTCTTTGCAATGTAGCGCTCCTCCTGTTCATGCGCAAAAAGATGAATTATAATCGATAAAGAGACGAATGAGGGATCATTTACCATAAAACCAATTATATACGCAAATACGTAAACATTCAATGAAATGTTGCGTAATTACGTAATATTGGAGTGGAAACGGTTTTGAAGGGGATGGTGTTTTGCAGTCGATTTACGCTCGGATCGAACAATTGATCAAAGGTAGCGGCATGACGAAAAAGGCATTCGGTGAACGTCTGGGGATCAGTGCAGGGAATCTTGGCGATTGGCGTAGAGGGAAATCCACGCCGAGCACGCACAAACTGATTGAGATCGCGGCTTTCTTTTCCGTGAGCCTGGATTGGTTGATGACGGGGAAAGAATGGCGGCCTGAAGGGGTTAAAGAAGCGGGCAACCGTTATTTTTTTGAAGGTTCGCGGCAATTGGATTGCCAGAATGACGAGCTTTCGGAGGAAGAAAAGGCGTTTGTGCGCGAGTATATGGATTTCGTTACTTATCGGCGCGAACGTAAAGCGTCGGACGAAGGGCCAAGCGGAACGTCTACATAGAACGGAATGACGGAGTTGCGCAAAAAAACGCTTTGAAGCCTCGGCTTCAAAGCGTTTTTTTGATAGGAGATTCGTAAATCGTTTCAGACATGAAGGAAGGAATGGTTGACTGACGAGCGTGTAACCAGCGTTCGGATACATCGTCGATCATACGGATCAATATTTTGCGGCGAGTGACATCGTCGAGTTGGAGTAACCGCGAGCAATATTCGACATAAGCCGTCGTGTGGTGGTAAAGATAAGCGGGGACGGCTTCGTTGCACTCGATCTCCAGTTGGAAGTTGATCCAGGCGTAGAAGATTGCCGGACATCCGAAAGCTTTTTCGGCTTGCAGCGCTTCTGCTATGGGATTAAAGTTCATCCAGGGGTAGA
This sequence comes from Saccharibacillus sacchari, assembly GCF_037722395.1. Classification (GTDB taxonomy): domain Bacteria; phylum Bacillota; class Bacilli; order Paenibacillales; family Paenibacillaceae; genus Saccharibacillus; species Saccharibacillus sacchari_A. The sequence goes on from NZ_JBBKAR010000056.1 coordinate 311,604, forward strand.
GCGATTTTGATAGCTTGAGCAGCTTGCGTCCCGCCCGCCGCATTTCGCTGTCGATCTCATTCGGGCTTGTGCGTGTTCGGAGATTGCGATCGATCCGGAATACGCTCTCGTAATCGACTCTTTGCAAAGCTGCGTACGTATCTTCGATAGCGCGGCCCTCGATATGCGTCAGTCGAGGATGGATATAAGAGCGCATCACTTCTTCGAAAGCTTCGGTACATGTAAGGCGTTTGCCATTCAAGTCTTCCTTGATACAGCCTATAGGGGATGGGGACGACGATTCGAGCAAAGTCATGTAGCTGAGAAGCTTTTGTCCGCTGTGCATATGCCGTACCTCCTTGAATTTAAGATCAATAGATATGTTATTTGAATGTTAGGTTTTTGGGTTTTTATCGTTGCAAAAAGGTTTATGGATTCATTTTTACATGGTTATTTGAAAAAGGTCAAGCTAATATTACAGAATTCTTGCGGATTATTTCTTATGTGTTAATTAAATTATCATTATATGTAACTAAATATAACTTAAAAGCACAATCAGAAAAAATTGATTGACTGCATGCTTAAAACCAAGTATGATATAGAAGTTGACTCAATTCTTTGATGTGCGGTAGTGGTGGAATGGCAGACACGCTATCTTGAGGGGGTAGTGGGTGTATACCCGTGGAGGTTCGAGTCCTCTCTACCGCATGCGAAGAGGCCGGGAGATCCTGAATTCAGGGTTTCCCGGCCTTTTATTTTTTTCATCCTGCACCAGTAAAGCCCACCGTTTAAACGGTGGGCTTTTGCTTATTAACCAAGAAGTTTTTCGATATCCTTTTCGAGCTGGTCCGGAGAGGTTTGCGGAGCGAAGCGCTTAACGGGCTTGCCGTCCTTGTCGATCAGGAACTTGGTGAAATTCCATTTGACCGCTTTGGAGCCCATCAGTCCCGGAGCTTCGTCGCTCAGATAACGGAACAACGGATGCGCATTGTCGCCTTTGACGTCCACCTTTTCGAACATCGGGAATTGAACGCCGTAGTTGATCTGGCAAAACTCCAAAATTTCTTCGTTGCTGCCCGGATCTTGTTCCATGAACTGGTTGCTCGGGAAACCCAAGATCTCCAGGCCGCGATCGTGGTACTTGTCGTACAGCTCTTGCAGACCCTGGAATTGTGGCGTGAATCCGCACTTGCTTGCCGTATTCACGATCAGCACAACTTTACCTTGGTAATCGGACAGCTTGACTTCGTTTCCTTTGGACGTACGAGCTTCGTATTCATAAACGGACATGATCAAAATTCCTCCTCGAAGAAAATGATTACTCTCTTTTTGATTGTAAACAATTTAATAGAGCTTTGCAAATCGCTTTTTTCGTTTCATTCTGCTTGGTTTGCTTTATACATTAGATAGTTTGACAAACGGGCTATGGCTCAAATTCCATATGAGGAGTGAAGGATACATGGAGGCTTTGTACACAGCAAAAGCGACAGCGCGCAGAGGCGGAAGAAGCGGCGTAGTGGAATCGGCGGACGGTGCGCTGAATCTGCAACTTTCCGTGCCCAAAGGACTTGGCGGAGGCGGCGGTACAGGCACGAACCCGGAAGAGCTGTTTGCAGCCGGTTACAGTGCATGCTTCGAAAGTGCCCTATCAAACATCGCTCGCAAGGAAAAAATCGATATTCCGGACACGGAAGTGACCTGCCATATCCATATCGGTAAAGACGAGTCCGACGGCGGCTTCAAGCTGGCAGGCAAACTGGAAGTGCGCATTCCCGGATTAGACCCCGATAAAGCGAAAGAATTGGTGGAAAAAGCGCATGCTTTTTGCCCGTATTCCAAAGCGACGCGCGGCAATATCGACGTGGAGTTAAGCGTGATCTAAACTTTGTTTTTTGCAAAGGCCGGAAGCTCTCCCTGACTCGGGGAACTTCCGGCCTTTTTTCATCATGAAATGGCTTTTTGCGCGGTTGACACAAAGAGTGAAATTCATTAAGCTATATAAGCACGCGGCGTGGGTGGAGCATTCTTCCCATGTCGAGACTATGAAAACGGGTGATATTAAAATGGCTTACAGACCGAAAGTCGTAGGTGTAGACAAGGCCGGAAGCAACGATAAAGACGGACTGTACGAATTCGTTCTGCATTTGGAAGACGGTACGATGTGCCGCGTCTTCTATAACCGTTTCCCAGAGTGGAAGTTGACCAACGTCAGCCGCCTGCTCAAAACGCCTTGCCCAATCTGCCGCAAAGACTATATCTGCAACTGTTTCGAAAAGTTCAAGGTTGAACTTGACGCGCAGATGCAGGATGGAAGACTCGAACAACTCGCGTAGGCGGACAAGCTGCCCGTCGAGCATAGGCTTGAGGGAAAGTCGAAAACGCAAACGGACCAAAACGGACGTCGGGAATATTCCTGGCGTTCGTTTTTTTGTAGCCGACAGGCAGCGCATACGATGGGGTTAAGGGTAAAGAAAATAGAAGCGAAACGTTGGAGCGAAGAGGGGGGATACAGATGAAACCCAAATCCGGAATTCAAGCGGAACACTCTTTTGTCGTACTGATCGACGGCGTTTGCCATTTCTGCCAGGGAGCCGTTCGGTTTATCGTCAAGCGGGATCCGAAAGGCGTTTTTGGCTTCGCTTCTCTTCAATCCGAGCTTGGGGCGCAACTATCCGGCGGCGAAGGCTTTGAAGCATCGGGCGAACCGAATACGTTGGTATTGGTTGAAAAGGGACGACGATACGTACGCTCGACCGCCGCTTTGCGCATTGCGCGCAAGCTGCGTTTTCCATGGCCGCTGCTGTATGCTTTGATTATCGTGCCACGCCCGCTGAGGGATGCCGTATATCGCTATATCGCGCGCAATCGGTATCGTTGGTTCGGAAAAGACGACGTTTGCCCGCTTCCTCCGCCGGGTGTGCGAGAGCGATTTTTGGATACGGGCCAGGTTTAAAAGAATAAGCAAAAAGAAAAAAATGGGTCTTGCCTGCTCGCAGGCTCTATGCTATTGTGAGATCAAATGAATGGAACACGGCGGAAGCACCGCTCCTTACTTGCCCAAAATGGCAGGTTTGTGAGCGGTGCTTTTTTGTGTTGCGTGGAGAGCGAGGAGACATCATATGCGGAATTTGCAGATTACGTTGGCAGTGGCGGACGAACAATATATCGAACCTTTCCTGCTATATGCGCGCACCGGAGAATTTGCCAAACAGGTGAGCGTAAGAGCTTTTTCGAAGGTGGAAGCCTTTTTGGAAGCGATGGGCGAGACACGGCCGGACTTTGTGCTGGGCGAGCCGGATTTCCTGTCACCGTGGCTGGCGTCCGAGAGGGGAAAAGGCATTGCTTGGGCCGTGCTTGGAGGCGGGGAAGAAAGTATTGCCTTAGGTGGTCCGGTACTGCTTCCGTTCCAACCGTTGAACCTGCTGCTAACGGCGGTAATGGACTTGGCGGGCAGCGCGCAGGTTTCGGCAAAAGGAATGCTGACTTCGTCCGGAAAAGCGGAAGTGCTTGCTGTGTATTCGGCGGCGGCTGGAGCTGGCAAGACGACGGTGGCGCTAAACTTGGCTAAACAGCTTGGAGGCCGGGGACTTCGGGTCTTTTATCTGAATTTGGAGACGATAGACAGTTCGGTCACGTTCCGAAGCGGAAGCGGAGGACATCAAGGGCAGGAAGGCGGCTTACCCGAGTTGCTCTACGATCTGCGCGCTGCCCGGGAGACCGGGGAGGTTTGTCACTCGCCGTTATCTCGATATGCGTCTTTTCAAGAACGGATGAAGTGTGCTTCCTTCCCGCCGTTGGATCGCCCGGACGAGCTGCTTCAGATGGATCAAGCGGACACGACGGCTCTGCTCGACTATCTGGCTGCGAGCGAGATGTGCGACATCATCGTGGCCGATACGGATACCGAAAACCATGCACGCTCCGAGGCGCTTTTGGATCGGGCGGATCGGGTGCTTTGGCTGCTGACCGATGATTTGCTGCATATGCAGAAAGTGGCAGGCTGGGTGAGCTACCGGGAAACCCGTCAACCGGAACGTTTCTATACGTTGCTGGGGAAAAGTCATTTTATCATGAATCGGTACAGCGATCATTTGGAGAATCCTTTGCCCAGACCGGAGATGCGTCCTTTTGCCTTCTTGTCTTATATCCCGTCTTGGAAGTATTTGTCGCGTGAGGACGTGCTGCTGGGTTCCCCCATTTTCCAACGCGATATTCTTGCGCTGTGCGAACAGCTAGGGCTGGGCAATCGGGGAAACCGCAGCGCTACAGGCAAAGAACTGGCACAGGCTGCGGGAGGTTGGCAATGAAAAGTGCGGCCGAGGAGGAGCAGCTTCGGGAGGAAATGTTCCGCACGATGCGGGCCGAGGTTCGATCTTCGCTGGATGTCACGCAATCGGCGGACGATGCAGAGCTGATGAAGCTGATCGAGCGCAAAGTGCTGTCCGACGTGCGCGCCGTAACGATGACATCGGGAGAAAAGCGTGCGCTGGTTCGAAGGGTATACGACTCGTTCCGCGGACTCGATATTTTGCAGCCGCTGGTGGATGACAAGACGGTAACGGAGATCATGATCAACGGGCATACGGAAATTTTTATCGAGCGTCACGGCGAAGTGCGCCGTGTACCGCAAACGTTTGAATCGAAGGAAAAGCTGGAAGACATTGTGCAAACGATCGTATCCGGCGTCAACCGTGTCGTGAACGAATCGTCGCCAATCGTCGATGCACGTCTCAAAGACGGCTCGCGGGTGAACGTGGTGCTGCCTCCGATCGCGTTGAAAGGGCCAACGATGACGATCCGTAAGTTTCCCGAGAAGCCGATGACCATGAACGATCTAGTCGGACGGGGAGCGTTGGACGAAGAGGCCGCGGACTTCTTGAAAACGTTGGTGCGCAGTCGGTACAACATTTTTATTAGCGGAGGAACAGGTTCGGGCAAAACGACCTTCCTCAATGCGCTGTCGCAGTATATACCGCCGGATGAACGGGTGATTACGATCGAAGACTCCGCGGAGCTTCAGATTGTCACCGTGCCCAACCTGGTCTCGCTGGAGACGCGGAACGCGAACGTGGAAGGCAAAGGCGAAATTTCGATCCGCGATCTGATCCGTTCCTCGCTGCGCATGCGTCCTAACCGGATCGTGGTCGGGGAAGTGCGCGGCGCGGAGGCGCTGGATATGCTTCAGGCGATGAACACGGGCCATGACGGCAGTTTATCCACGGGTCACGCCAACAGCGCGAAGGATATGCTCAGCCGTTTGGAAACGATGGTATTGAGTGGAGCCGATCTGCCGGTTGAAGTGGTAAGGCAGCAGATCTCCTCCGCAATCGACTTGTTCGTGCATCTGTCGAGACTGCGTGACCGTTCCCGGCGTGTCGTGGAGATCAGCGAAGTGCTCGGCATGAAAAACGGACAGGTTGAGCTGAGACAACTGTTCCGCTTCGAGGAAGAAGGCGAGAAGGAAGGCAAGATTGTCGGAAAGCTGCGGCGACGCCCGGAACCGATGATGCATACCGGCAAATTACAGGACGCGGGAGCGGCCGACTGGCGAGAGGTTGCCGGGCTGCCTGAAAGGGGGTGAATCTATTGCTGCGCATGAACGCAAGCGGAGCCCGCAGGCCGGCCACGGGCAAAGCCGCGTCCGGGAAAGGAGTTCCGCAGCGCGGAGGCCCGCCTGGTCCCGTGGGGACGTCATCCGCAACTTCCGCTTCGCCAGCGGATAAATTGCGCGACTATACGACGTATAAGCTGGCGGGATACGAGAAAGTTTTGAGCATGATCGTTGTGGCCGGCGTTTTGTTTGCGGTCGGCATGATCTTTTACAACATGTGGTTGCTTGCTTTTCTGCTGACGATCCCCGCGTTAAAAGCGCCGAAGATGTGGCAGAAAAGACAGATCGAACGCAAGCGAACATTGTTGAAGTTGCATTTTAAGCAGGCGCTCTACTCGCTGTCCTCGTCGATGGCAGCCGGACGGTCTGTTGAAAACGCGTTTCGGGAAGCCGCGAAGGATCTGGAGCTGTTGTACCCTGGGGGAAATAGCGACATGATTCGCGAGCTGGACGTCATTACGACGCGATTGGAGTACGGCGAACCGATCGAATCGGCACTGCTCGACTTTGGTCGGCGAGCGAAGATCGAAGATATCGACAACTTTATCGATGTCTTCGTGACTTGCAAACGCACCGGCGGCGACTTGATCGAAGTTGTGCGGCGCACATCAACCGTAATCGGGGAGAAGATGGATATCCAGCAGGATATTTCGGTCATGATCGCGCAGAAAAAATTCGAATCGAATATTTTGCTGGCGACGCCGTTCATCTTCATTCTGTTTATCAACGCTTCGGCGCCTGAATTTATGGCTCCGCTGTATGGCACTCCGATGGGGATTATTCTGGCTAGCGTCGGCCTCGGCTTGCTGTTTCTAAGTGCCTGGCTGATGGGACGCATCATGAATATTCAAATCTAAGCGGGGTGAAGGCATGATTGTAACACTGATTTCGGGAGTTCTGCTGTTGGTCTTGGTAGTTGTGCTATTGATAGCGGCAACCAAAAGAACGAAAGCGCACAAAAAAATCGCCGCGCTGCCGATGGATGGTATTCGTTTAAGAGGTCTGCTGCCATTGATGCTGGTATTGGTTGAACATATGCGGGTTGCCGCAAGGTTCCCGATCTTTTTCCACAAGCTTCAGTCTTCGGTGCAAAGAGGCGAAGGTCTGCGCGATAGCGCGGAGCGGACGATGCTGTTTATGGCGCAAATGCTGCTGTATGCAGTGCTGCTATTGATATTCGGCTGTGCGATGGCAATCGGCAACGGCGGTTCGGTAGCCTGGTTGGCGATTGGGATGGGGATGGCTGTGGTCCTTCCTTTTGCCCTGATCAAAGACCTGGCTGCCAAAGTGAAAAAACGTGAGGATAAGATCCTGATGGAGCTACCGGAAATGTTGAACAAAATTGTGCTGTTGGTCGGTGCAGGTGAGACGGTCCAGCAAGCGATCGTACGTTGTTCGCAGCAAAAAGAAGGCAGTGACCATCCGCTGTATAAGGAACTTGACCGGATGGTGACGGAATGGCGTAGCGGCGATCCGTTCCACCAGGCGTTCGAACAGTTCGGCAAACGTTGCGGCGTGCAGGATGCGACGGTCTTCGTGACTACGGTTCTGCTCAATCATAAGCGCGGAGGCGGAGAGTTCGCGATGGCGCTGAGGGATTTGTCGAGAACGCTGTGGGACAAGCGCAAGGCGCTGGGAAGGATTCAAGGGGAGAAAGCTTCGTCGAAATTGGTGTTTCCGATGGTGCTGATTCTGTTGGTCGTGATGCTGATGGTCGGGGGACCGGCTATGATGTTGATTCAAATGTAAGGAACGTTCAAGTTTTTATTTTGAGTTTTCTATTCTAAGGAGGAATATTCATGCTGCAAGCGATCGGTAACAAGGTCAAAGGATTTTGGAAGGAAGAAGATGGTTTGGGGACGTTGGAGATCATTTTGATTATTGCGGTGACGGTGGTTATCGCGCTTTTGTTCAGAAAACAAATTGCTACTCTTATGAACAACCTGTTCACTAAGTTGAATACGCAAACCAATCAATTCTTTGAAGACGTCAAGTGATCGTATGCATCAACCTGCAACGACAAAATTCATACACGACTCTAGCGGTAGATTTACTGTTGAATCCGCTCTAGTCATGCCGATGATCATGCTCTGCGTCATCATGATCCTTATGCTCTGCCTCTACCTTTACCAAAGCGCGATGCTCGTCCAAGCCTCAGCGATTACGTCCGAACGCGCCGCATATAGCTGGAACAATCAACATAAGGACGCGCGTACGGGTAGTTTTGGTGAAAATCCTGAGGAGAAAGAAGGGCTTTACTGGCGTCTGACCGACGACCAACTGCTCGCAGCGCTGTTCAGCGGTGTTGGCGGAGAGACGGCGGCAGAAACGATCCGTGTTCCGGGAGGGCCAGGCGGATCGCTGAGTGCAACCAAAATGGCAAAGGCGGCAACGCAGCTTCCGGCAGGCATGGACGGGACGATGACCAGCGAGCGCGGACTGCTGCATCCGATTACGACGGTATTGTACACACCGCTCAATCTGACTCCGATCAAGCGGATCGCGGGAGATAAAATGGGGGGCGCGCAATACTCGACGGTCGTCGAACCTGTGGAATTTATCCGCAATATCGAACTGGTGCGTTATTATGCGGGCAAGTTTAAAGCAGACGAAGCTGTACCTGCCGAAGAAAAAGGCGGAGAAGCCGTAGCGATGACGCCCAAGAATGCCGGAGTTCAATTGAGCAAGGTGGCAAAAAAGAAGTGACCGAAAAACGAACAAAAGCCGGGATGTACGATTGGGGATGCTTTCCGGCTTGGGGGTGAAAAGTTGAAATTTAAATCAAAAAAAAGTAGAGGTTGGCGCCCATTTACACCGAAGCCTCGTCTTTGGAAGAAAGAGCACGGTTCGATCACTATTTTTCTAAGCTTGGTTCTGGCAGTCATGCTGGCATTCGTTGCGATCTTTATTGACTATTCACGGATGGCGGCATTGAAGGCCAAAAGTGAACGGCTTGTACATGCCGCCACGCGCTCGGTAATGTCGGCATACATACCGGAATTACAAAGTAGTTATGGACTATTTGCCTATGGTGAAACAGATCCGTCCTTGATTTTCTCGGGCGTGCTTGAGCGAAGCCTTGAGTACAAGGCGCGAGAGGATATGCTACCGATCATGGATGCCAAGTTGGTGTCTTCTTCGGTAGAACTCAGTCGTGAACTGGGCAATTACGAAGTTTTTAAAACGCAAATTAATGAAGAAATGAAATATAAAGCACCGGTTAACTTTGCGATTGAAGTGGTTGGACGATTCAAACCAATGTCGCAGACGATGAAGGAAGCTTCGGGTGCGGTTGAAGTGCTTGAAAAAGTACAGAAGCTATATGACAAGCGTGAAGCCGAATTAGATAAAATGCTCGAATTAATGAAGAAAGCCGGGCAGCGAACAGACGGCGTGGTCACGAGCATCGGGACGGCCGGAAGCGGCGGAACCGGCGACATCGCTGACTCTCCGCTTAGCGGAAGCGTATCGACAGCAACCGATATGGCTGCGCAATACCACGATTATAAGGTACAAAAAGACCGGGTTTCTTCCGAAACGCCGCCTCCGGAAAAAATAACTGTACCGGTAGGGCTGGATGAGGAAACGAGAGAAGAAGACAATCCGAGTTTTTTGGAATGGCTGAACTTGTTATTAAGAATCGATCAGTACGAAAGGGAGTCGGGAAGTGCTATAGCACGCGTCAATCATGCCGTAGGAACTGCTTTTCCGCCTCATACGAATGACTTGATCAAGGCGAGAGAGCATTTGCTCAAAGCCAAAGAGTATAACGCGGAAATGTCTGCGGTTATCGCGACGATAGGAACAAGGAGTGCAGACGAAGCCTATGATACCGTTACGCGCTCGGATATTCCGGGTGCAGAAGGCGGTCCGTCCGGCACTACGTCAGAGATTCGCGAAGAAATGAAAAAGCTGCCTTTAAACGCTGAGTTCTTTACTGAAATGGAGAAACATATCACGGATCAAGAAACGGACTTCGTCTTCATGAAATCCAAAGTGGAGCTGCTGGAAAGCATACTCCCTCGTGCCTTTGGCGATTCAGGAATGAGCGCGTACAATCTAAAGCTTAATGTGGCTACCGCCGGTCAGGCTTCTTCCCAATACAACGGTCGCTACGGAAGCGGAGGCAGCGTGATCAAAGCGATTGAGGCAAGGTTTGCGGAACATCGCACGCACGAGGAACAACGCAAAGAATTTGAAAAGCAGGCCAAAGGCGAGCTTGAAAAAGCGAATGAGCTGATTAAATTCCTTTCCGAATCAAAAGGCCATCTTGAAGATTTTCAAGAGGTCGAGAAATACTTTCAGGAAAACATCGATCTGAATCGCGCGTCCGTCGAAGCTCTTGAGACAACAGCCAGAGAAGAGGACCCTGCTGCGGCAGGAAAAGATTCCATGGAAAAAATGGACGGATTTTTCGGAGGAATTTCGGGGATGTTGGATGCGACAGGCGATCGGCTATTGCAAAACGAATACGCCTCCGATCATTTCTCCAATTTTGATTTCTCTAAAGTAGAGGCATTGATGAAACCCGGTGCTTCAATTGACGGAGCGGCGGCCGCAGAACTGCTCTCGATCGATCAGCAAGAGTTGGAGTATATCCTTTATGGATTTGGCAACCCGGCAGGGAATCTTGCAGCGGCTTACGGCGAAATTTTCGCTATGCGTCTGGCGATTCGGACGATGGAAGCATTGGTCGATCCGACAATCCTGGCGTTCGGCAATCCACTCGTAATCCTGGCAAAAGCGATCTTGGAAGGCTTGAGGGCGGCGGTTGCCGATATGACAACGCTGATCACCGTAGGACATATTGATTTGGCCAAGACCCTTCCGATCAAACTGACCTACAAAGACCACTTAAGACTGTTCTTATTCGCACATCCAGGGAACGATAACCGTCTGTCCCGAATGTTGGCACTGATCCGTTTCGATACGGGTGTCAACCCGGATGATCACTATACCTACCTGTCAGGCGATACGGCGATGTCAATACCGATCTGGTTCCTGCCAGGCGTCATGAAAACGTTCGGTGTTGGCGGAGGTACTTGGACAGGCAAAGCGTACACGGTCGATCTACAAGCGGACTATTCTTATTGATTGACGGAGGCGGAACATGAAGCGAATGTACAAAAAGCTCCGGCGGGCTGCCGGTGAACGGGGCAGCATCGCTGTAGAAGCGTCGCTTGTCCTGCCTATTTTCCTTTTTACGTTCATTTTCTTGGCTTATATTGTGCAAATGACTGCCTACTCAACCGTTTTGCAAACAACTGCCTCAGAAGCTGCGAAGCAAGTGTCCACTCATTTGTATCCGGTACAGATGGCAGCGGATCATTTAAGCAAAACGGAGCCTATTGCGAAGGGATTGCAAGGATTTTCGAAGATTTCTTTCAGCGAGTTGGCGGCTACTTATGCGTCTTCGCTTCCGGAGCCGATCGGAGGCTGGGTAGCGGAAGCCGCAGCCAGCGGGGACGTTCCTCTTCAATCGCTAAAGGATGAAATATCTTCGGCTGTACTTGACCCTGTCATTAAGCCGCTACTCCAGCCTCTGATCAAGGACGGTCCGCTCGATATGGATAAGCTGCATGTGATCGGGATTACGATTCCGACAACGGGGGCAAGTAATCAACCGTACTTCGGCGTGGAACTGACTTATGAAATGCCGCTTCGGGTTCCTTTTACAGGGAAAGCCATGTCCATACGTGCCAAAGCAGAGGAGCGAGCGTGGATTGGCGATACGGGAGAGACAGCTGCCACAAGCAGCACAGATCCGAGTGCAGGTAGCGGAACAGCCACGATTACTTCCGTACCTAGTCCCGCTTATCGGGGAAGCCGGGCCACGGTTACGGCGAAGATTGAACCGGGTCAGACAGCTACGATCAAGGTCGTTTATAAAAGCGGTAATAGCCGGGCGCGTTATCTGGGACAACAAACCGCAGATGCTTCGGGGAATCTTTCCTGGACCTGGTTGGTTGGCGGCAATACGACTCCCGGCGAATGGGCGCTTGTTGTAGACACTGGGAGTGGAGCGACGGCGGAAGCCTCCTTCGAGGTTCGGGTTCCGGACTAAGCAAAAGAGACAAGCAACCAACACCGGCGATACCGCAGATCGGACAGGATATCGCACGCAAGAACCGGTCCGGTATCGCGGGCGTTGGGGCAAGTAAGGAAAAAGAAACGAGGGAACAAAATGAATGATATTCTGGCCTATATCGGCTGTGGTTGCTTTTTGGCTGTTGCATTTATGTCGGATGTTCGAACCCGGAAAATCCCGAACTGGCTTAATCTGACCTTTGTTTCTACCGGGCTGATTTATCAAGGTGCCGTTCACGGGCTGGACGGGCTGTTGTTTGCGGCGAAAGGATGCGCGATAGGCTTTGTTGTACTGTTCGCATTGTATTTGCTTGGCGCGGTCGGAGCGGGAGATGTGAAATTGTTTGCCGGGATCGGAGCTTGGACAGGGACTTTGTTTGCTGCCCAAACGTTGCTGTATTCGATTTTATTTGCGGGAGCGATCGGTCTTGGCATTTTAATCTGGCGTCGTGAAAGTATGCGCCGGATCAAACGGATTTTCAGCAGCTTTGTAGGCGTGTTTATGTTTCGCAGTCTCACGCCGCTTGCTTCGGATCGGGCTAATCATCTGACGTTTCCTTTTATGTGGGCGGTTCTGCCCGGCGCATTGGCCGGATACTTTTATATGTACTAAGGAGTGTTTGATGTGGAAGAGTTTGTCACCGATTTTATCCAAAGCGATACGACTTATATGGTGCTGAAAAACAAACGGAAACTGAGCGGGGACGATTTGAACCGTATTCAAGTCAAGATGTTGGCATCATCGAATGTTCCGCATGTACTCGATTTGCATGTGCGCGAAGTTGATGCCGAAGCGGAACTGCATTATAACATCGGCGGCAAAAGAATGTTATCGACTTGCATGAAAACGGAAAAAATCACCTTGGTCGAATATTATGCGCTGCTGTTGCAAATCGTGACGGCGCTTGAATACGGGATGACTTATATGCTGAATCCAAACGGATTTTTGCTTAAAGAGGACTATATGTTCGTGGAAGGGCCGTTGTCGGAAGGAACGGTGTATCTGACGTATTTGCCTCTTAACAAGTCGGTTGAACTTGCGCCTAGTCGTGAACGGATCGGCGGACTTGCGGCACGTTGGATGGCCTCCGTCGATGATTTGCGAGGTAGTGGAGTTCAGCGTATTTTGCAAATGTGCGAGCAATCTTCATTTTCGCTACAATCTCTGAAAAATCTGTTGATCGGTTTGTTGGCGGGCAGCGGTAAGCAACCCACCGGAGGCTTGGCGGCTGCGGGTGCCGCGGCTCCCAAACCGTTTGCTGCGATGGGAGACTACCGGGATATACAACATGGAGCACGAGGCTCCAATGGTAATGGTTATGATGGTTCTGCGCCACAAGGAAGCTGGCCGCAAGAGAACTCTTATGGAGGATACTCTGCTGCATCAAGCGGAGGGGCGGCTTACGGAGAATCTGCGTCTGCTTTTTCGATGAATAATCGTACTAGTATGCCATACCAACAAGCGACTCCAACTAAAAATAGGTATGCTCAAGCGCCTGCTGAGCAATGGAGATCGGGACCCATGGCAGAAGCTTCGACCGTAGAGCAAGAAGAAACCACTGGGCGTCGTGCTCTATTTGGCAGCGGTAGTCGTCGAAGCAATAAGGGTAAGGGACAACTGTCGGAGAAAAACCCGGAAAGTGGAGTGCCGTCCGAAGAAGCGGTCGAAGACAATAAAAATGGACGCTTAGTCGTTCCGTTGATCTGTGTGATGCTGCTGGTTGTTTTATGGAAATTTTTATACTTGGATAGCCCGGGAACCATGAATTTATTGATTTGTGTAGTGGCGACGCCTATTCTGCTCGTATTTGCTTATCTGGGCTGGGCGCGCAAACTGAAATTCGGAAAACGCGGCGCAGATCGTATGCAGGAGGAAGAGGAAGCAGCGGCTCTTTCCGCTTCCTGGCAGGAGCCGCGAGGTGCTTCCGGTCATCGCGTCTTTTATGGACAGCAGGAGAATGAATCTGTTCCGGCCGTAAACAGAAACGCGGCTGGAGAATGGAATGCCGCAGGAGACTCCGGAAATGAAGGATTTCAGCTTCCGGATTTTCTTAAGCCTTCGCAGCGTTACGGTGGAGGACGAAGTGATGAATTCCATGCCCCATCTTCTGCACCTTCTGCGTTTCCCGGCACGGGAATGCTGGTACCTCCAGCTTCGCAACCCACGGTAATGTTGGATGGAGGCCGTGGAGCCGGGCAGTCAGGTAGTCCTTCTAGCAGTTCCCGATATCGATTGGAACGTCTGGAAAATGGTTCACTGCCTAAAAGTATTGTTCTACCCATGGGCAGCTTTACGATCGGTCGTTCAGAAGACGTATCGCAACATGTCGAAACGGCGGCAGGTATATCTCGGGCACATGTCGAGTTGGAGCTGACAGGCGCACAATGCACCATCAAGGATATCGGTTCGCGCAATGGCACGATACTGAACGATGAAGCACTTACTCCGTACAAAGCTTACGATTTGAATGAAGGAGATACCTTTAAAATCGCGGATATTTCTTATACTCTGCGGTGCGGGTAGTCCGAAATTTGGTATAGTAAAAAAAGAAAAGAAGCGGGGTTGAAGTTCGTGGAAATGCTTGATCCCAGAATCGATTTCGCGTTCAAACGCTATGCAGCGCAGCTTCTCGAAGGCGATCAAGCTAATCGACGATATGGAGATTCGTTTTTCGGAATTGCCCAAGCTTGACGATACGTTGCCGAGCCAGGGCGGCTTGGAAAACTGGTTATGGTTCCTTAGCGGCGTAGAATTCGAACATTGGGAGGCGTTGAAAACGAACGAACCGAAATTGGACAAAGCGATGGATACGTTGCAGTATTTGAGCCAGGATTCGAAAGCCCGTCGTTTGTACGAAGCCCGTCAATGTTATCTGCACGATGAGGCTTCAATGCGTCATGCGGGTATGCAGGAGGGCGTTGAGAAAGTTGCCCGAAACCTGCTGCGATTGAATTTGGATATGGATACGATTATCCAGGCTACCGGCTTGACGGAGCAGGAGGTTTTGGCGTTAAAAGAGTAGCGGTTTGATCCAATACCCTGTAATCGATAAAGGTAAGGTTGGACAAGCTGCTCGTACCATGACCGCTTACGATGTTAGGTTACGTCCATCAAAACCCCGCTTGGACCGTGCGCGTTTTAGCCGAACTTAAACCTGCAATTTATTCAAGACAAGCTACTAATACATCGCGAAAAGAGTCGGTTCAGCCATTCTGAACCGACTCTTTTGTATGTGCAGATCTATTACGAATAAGGTTCAATCCTCTTCTTTTTCCAACTCCCGAATCGCTTGCTCCACATCCGTATACGCGAAAACGAAACCTGCTTCCTGTGCGGCTACGGGAATGACATGCTGGCCGCCGATGACCATGACCGACATTTCGCCGAGTACGGTACGCAGCAGAGGGGCCGGGACGGGGAACCAATGCGGGCGATGGATCACGCGTCCGATCGTTCGGCCCAACTCGTTTTGTCTCACGGCGTTCGGAGCTGCGGCGTTGACCGGACCTTCCACCTGCGGATGTGTCAAAGCGAACTCGAATAGCGAAGTCAGATCGTCGATATGAATCCACGACATCCATTGGCGCCCGCTGCCCAGACGTCCTCCGCCCATCAGTTTATAAGGCAGCTTCAGCGTCGGGTAGACGCCGGCTTCCCGGCCCAAAACCAATCCGATACGCATTTTGACCAACCGAACGCCGGGAATCTGGCCGATCGCGTTCGCCGAATTTTCCCATTTGATCGATAACTGGGAAGGGAAATCCTGCCCGCCCGGAGCCGAACTTTCATCGAAAATTTGATTGTCGTCGGTTCCGTAAATGCCGATCGCGGAAGCTTGAACGAATACCGACGGCGGATGCTCCAGGCTGCGAATCGCGTCGGTCAGCTTTTGCGTGGCTTCCAGTCTCGAACGCTCCATCTCTGCTTTGGCTTTGTCGGTCCAACGCTGATTGAGCGACGATCCAGCCAGGTTGACGATACCGTCGCATCCCGAGAGAACGCGCGGATTTTGAGCGATTTCGTTCCAGGTCAGCACCGAAGTCCCCGATGGGTTGCCTTGTTCCGGTTTTTTGCGGGAGATCACGACGACTTCATGCCCGGCCGCTTTGAGTTTTTCCGTTAACTTTTTTCCGATGAATCCTGTTCCTCCGCTGATCGCGATCTTCATGTCGGGCCTCCTTGTTCGACAGCTGCGTGTCCGCTGCCGTATCCGTAAAATTTGCTGCTTTCTTTCTATTAAACGCCGTTCTTCGATACAATACAAATTTCGCTGCGCTTATTTCCTCTTTGTACTTACTCATGGATTTCTTGCCCGCTTCACGTTAGAATATAACAAGGTTTGGACGGTTGTTGGAGTTCAGCAACGACCGCAGACAAAGAGGAGGATGAATCATGCTTAAAATCGGCTCCCATGTGTCCTTTTCGGATAAGGGACTGGTGAGCGCGGCGAACGAAGCGAACAGCTACGGATCGACGTCGTTCATGATATATACCGGGGCTCCGCAAAATACGCGGCGCAAGCCTATCGACACGATGAACATTGAAGAAGGCCGACAATTGATGGAGAAAAACGGCGTGCCCGAGATCGTGGTGCATGCGCCGTACATCGTCAATTTGGGCTCGTACAAAGACGCGACGTATGAGCTGGGCGTCAGCTTTTTGCAGGAAGAAATTCGTCGCACGCATGCAATCGGAACCAAACAAATCGTGCTGCATCCCGGCGCGTTTACGGATAAAGACGTGGAATACGGCATTGAACGTATCGCGGCTGGCCTGACGGAAGTGTTGAAAGGCGTCGCGGAAACGGATGTCAATATCGCGCTTGAAACGATGGCGGGCAAAGGCACGGAAGTCGGCCGCTCGTTCGAGGAACTGGCGCGGATTATCGACAAAGTGCCGCATAACGGTCGTTTGAGCATTTGTATGGACACCTGCCATATTCACGACGCGGGTTATGACGTTGCGGGCGATTTCGACGGCGTGCTGAAGCAATTCGACGATATCGTGGGCTTGGATCGCCTTGCCGTGATGCATATTAATGATAGTAAAAATCCGTCCGGCGCGAAAAAAGACCGTCACACGCCGATTGGCGCAGGCTGGATCGGGTTTGACGCTATTAATAAGGTCGTGAACCATTCGTCGCTGAGCCATCTTCCGTTTATTTTGGAAACGCCGTGGATCGGCAAAGACGTCAAAACGCAGCGTCCGATGTACGAAGTCGAGATCGCGCTTCTGCGCGGCACCGTAGGTGAGCGATTTGGTCCGGGCTTTGCGGAAGACGTCGAGAAGCTGCATGCGTTTTTCGCGTCGCAGGGGATCGATCCTCGTGCATTCACATTGGATGTATGGTCGGTGCTGAAAAACGATGCCAAAGCCAAAAAGGCCGATCCCCGCGAGCCGCTTGATCGGTTGTACGACTTGGCCGTAGAAGCGGCAGTGCTGCCCAACGCTTCGGAAGAAGAGTTGAACAAACGTCTGATCGGCGTGCTGGCAGGCAAAGAAGCATTGGCACGTTTTTGATTTTTTGGGCACACCAGCGTTTTTACCAGACCTAAGGGGGATTCACGAATCATGGAGCTTCATATCAAAACTGCGGGTTCCGCAGGTCAACAACAACCGGAAAACCGTGCACGCATGCTTATTTCATGTCCGGACGGTCCTGGAATCGTATCGGCCGTATCTCGTTTCTTGTTCGATCACGGAGCGAATATCGTACAGTCCGATCAGTATACGATGGACCCGGACGGGGGCATGTTTTTCATGCGCATCGAGTTCGATCTCGAAGGTCTGACAGACAAGCAATCGAAGCTGGAAGCGGACTTTAACGAGATCGCGCAGCGTTTTTCGATGGATTGGAAAATCTACCGCGCGGCCAAAAAGAAAAAGCTCGCTATCTTCGTGTCCAAAGAAGACCATTGCCTGGTGGAGCTGCTGTGGCAATGGCAGGCCGGCGATCTGGATGCGGAAATCGCGGTCGTCGTCAGCAATCATCCGGATATGCGCGAATATGTGGAGTCTTTCGGTATCGAATATCGTCATATTCCGGTCACGAAAGACAACAAGCCTGAAGCGGAGCGTCAACAGTTGGAAGCGGTCGGCGACGATATCGATCTGATCGTTTTGGCGCGTTATATGCAGATCGTTTCGCCGTACTTTATCGAAAATTATCGCAACCGTATCATCAATATCCACCATTCGTTCCTCCCGGCGTTCGTCGGCGGCAAGCCGTATGCGCAGGCTTACGATCGAGGCGTGAAAATTATCGGCGCGACCGCTCACTATGTGACGGAAGAGCTGGACGGCGGCCCGATCATCGAACAGGACGTACAGCGGGTCAGCCACCGCGACGACGTGCCCGAACTCAAGCGGATCGGACGCACGATCGAACGGGTCGTACTGGCGCGTGCGGTAAAATGGCATGCGGAAGACCGCATTCTGGTGCACCATAACAAAACCGTCGTTTTTAATTAAGACAAAACCGTAAACTATTGTTTCCGTAACAAACAGCTGCTGAAGGTCGTCTTTAATAAGGGGAAGTCTCAGCAGCCGATCCCATATCATTTTGCAGCCGAAAGGCGCATAGAGGCGGCCTGTTGAGCGATCAACAGGCTGCTGTCGTTGTTGGGTTTGTAAAATTTAGTTATTTATGGCGCTTGGTCGCTAGAAGAGTTTTGAAAACGAAAGGAGAATATTATGTTTGCATGGATGAAACGGATCGTCCGAAGTTGTGCGGCGTTGCTGCTCCCGTTTGCGCTGATTGCGGCTTTGCTGCCGGCACTGCCGACGAAAGCGAGCGCCGTCGATCTGATGGCCCACCTTAACGTGACGACCGAATTCGGTTACGGAGGCAAAATCAATGACGGCCGTTGGAATCCGTTGAAAGTGACGTTGGCCAGCGATCGCGATTTATCCGGCGATCTGGTCGTGCAAGTCGCGCCGCAAAACGGAATGAGCGAAAGTACATATGTGCGCCATGTCGAGCTTCCGGCCGGAACGGCCAAAGAAGTAACGCTGGCGATTCCGGGAGGTTCTTATTCCCGAAATACGAGTATGATCCGGTTTTATCCGGAGTCGGTGGAAAAAGGCAGTTCTTTGCCGTTCAGCGAAGGGCGCGCCTACCTGTCGAGTTCGAGTCAGTACGGAGGACTCGTCGGCGTGTTGGCGTCCGATCCCGATACGATGAATTTCCTGAATCTGCTTCAAGGCAGCGGTCAGCCGGTCAGCATCGCGCCGCTCGAAGCGGCGGATATCGGCGACGATCCGTTGCTGCTTGACGGGCTTGATGTATTGGTCATGAATGATTTTGCTTCCGATACGTTGAGCGAAGGGCAAAGCAACGCGATTCGGACCTGGGTAGAACGCGGCGGCGCCCTTGTGATCGGAGGCGGCGCGGGGTACGCCAAAACGGTCGGCCCACTGGCTGATTTGTCGCCGGTGGAAGCTTCGGGCGGAACCACAGCGGCGTCCGCAGCACCTTTGGCATCCGGAGGCGGAGGCAAAACGCTTGCCGCCGGCACGTCACTGACGGCGACGCAAGCTTCCGCCAAGCCGGAAGCGGACGTCCGTTACGATAACGACGGTGTTCCGTTGATCGCTTCGATGCCGGTTCAAGCCGGCAAGGTCTGGTATTCGGCGTACGATCTCGCGCTTGAACCGTTGTCTTCCTGGGCGGGCAGTGCCGATCTATGGGGCGGCT
This sequence comes from Saccharibacillus sacchari, assembly GCF_037722395.1. Lineage (GTDB taxonomy): Bacteria > Bacillota > Bacilli > Paenibacillales > Paenibacillaceae > Saccharibacillus > Saccharibacillus sacchari_A. The sequence goes on from NZ_JBBKAR010000056.1 coordinate 330,978, forward strand.
TGCTGCAATCCGATCTTCAGACCGTGAATATAAACGGGGGCATGTACGGGAACGCTTATTACAATATGTCATACCTGCTCGATTATTTTCCGTCGCTGCATATGCCGAAACTGAGCGGGCTGGTATGGATGTTGCTGGTCTACGTGATTGTCGTCGCGCCGATTCTGTATCTCGTGCTGCGCAAATTCGACAAGCGCGAATGGGCGTGGGTCTTTATTCCGTTGGTCGCGATCGTATCGAGCGCCGCGATCTATATGGCCGGTTCGTCGGATAAAACGAGCGAGCTTGCGCATACGATCAGCTATGTGAACATGGACGGCGAAGGCAAAGGGGTGAGAAGCAGTTCGACCGCTTTGTTCGTTCCGAATTCAGGCAGTTATACGGTCAATTTTCCAAAGGGAACGCGGGTGTCGATGATGAGTACCGATTCCTGGATGGGGAACACGGGTACAGTCAGCGGCGAGTTGAGCAATTTCGTCCGCGAACAGCCGGATGCTACGCAGCTTCGCCTGGGCGACATGTCGTACTGGTCGGTTGCGAAATTCGGCGTGGAAGAAGCAGGCAGTATCGAAACAGGCCGGTTGAGCACCAAACTTGCGGCTGACGAAACAGGCGAAGTCAGCGGCACCGTAGTTAACGAAACAGAGATGCCTCTTAACGATGCTGCGCTGATTGCCGGCGGGAAATTGTATAAGCTGGGCACTTTGGAGCCGGGCGGATCGGCGTCGCTCGGAAGCTCGATCTTGTTGTCTTCGGGTTATTACGATATCGGAAGTTACCTGTTCCCTTCTCAAACGTCGGCGAACGATCCGTATATCCGTCAGCGCTCGATGGCGCAAAACGTTCAGGTCGGAAGTCCGGTCAACGGCAATACAGGCATTGAGAGCGCGTTCCTGATCGCTTTTGCGGAAAATTCGGATAATACGCTGGATGTCGGCGGCAAGTCGATCACCAACGACCGAATCAGCATGTACACGCAACCGGTATCGGTGGACCTGGTGCAGAACGGCGAAATCAATATCCCTTACGGTTACGTCGGCGGTTCGGTTATCCATACCAATACGACGCAGGTCAGCGATGACGGAATGGGACGGATCAGCGCTTCGCCGGGCACGATGACGATCGGTTATGCTCTTCCGTCTGTGGGCGAAGTCGATTACGGGCAGTTGGACGTGAATCTGCCGGACGGACAGACCCAGACGGCTACGTTTGAACTGTGGAACGAAGCCCAAGGCGATTGGGAGCCGGTCGATTGGAAAGCCGGAGGCGTGTCCCAAACGTACGACAATGCCGCGGATTACGTGAATGAAGGCAATTTGATGCAGCTTCGCGTTCGGGTAAATGAATGGACCACGCTGGCGATGCCGCAAATCAAACTGAAAGGAGCGGTGCAGCCATGATTGAGATCAAAGATCTAAGCAAGCGCTACGGCAATTTTCAGGCGTTGGATCATATTAGCATGAATATTGACGCAGGTACGGTGTTCGGTTTCGTCGGTCCCAACGGGGCCGGCAAGTCAACGACCATGTCGATTCTGGCTACGCTGCTGCTGCCGGATTCCGGCATCGCGAAAGTCAGCGGTTTCGACGTGACCCGGCATCCGAAAGAAGTGCGTCGCAGAATCGGCTATATGCCCGACTTTTTCGGGGTGTACGACCGATTCAAAACGGACGAGTATCTTCATTTTTACGGAGCCAGTTACGGGATTGCGCGCTCGGAGCGGGAGAAGCTGATTCCTCAACTGCTGGAACTCGTCAATCTGTCGGATAAAAAAGATGCTTACGTGGACGGGCTGTCTCGCGGGATGAAGCAGCGTCTTTGTCTGGCGAGAAGTCTCGTGCATGATCCCGAAGTGCTGATTCTCGACGAACCGGCTTCGGGTCTGGACCCGCGTGCCCGGATCGAAATGCGCGAGATTTTGAAAGAGCTCAAACGGATGGGCAAAACGATTATTATCTCCTCGCACATTTTGCCGGAGCTTGCCGAAATGGTGGATCAGATCGGCGTGATCGAGCACGGCCGAATGGTCGCGCAAGGCAAAGTTTCCGATATCCAAAGCCGGATGCGGGTCAATCGGGTACTGCATATTCGTACGCTTGGGCGTCAGGACGAATTGGCAGAGCGTCTTCGCGACGAAGCGCATGTGAATCGGGTGCTGAGCGACGCCAATGGGATTCAGGTTCATTTTAGCGGACAAGATCCGGAGCAAATGCAGCTATTGCGGCGCGTGCTGGAATGGGAATACGAAGTCGTATCGTTTAATGAAGCACAGACCAATCTTGAGGACGTCTTCCTCGAAATTACGAAGGGAGGAGCGGCGACATGAAGGTGAAAAACAAACCCGGCAACGGCGGAAGTCTTTGGATCAATCCGGTGCTCGACAAAGAGTTTCGGCTGCGGATGCGCACGCCGCGCTCGTTTATCGCTCTGTTATCGTATGTGTTGATTCTGGGACTGCTTGCGATCGGATTCATTTACGTCAGCATGGGCTTTCAAAGTCAACAGGCGGGCATGCGGTTCGATCCTTCGGTCAGCCGCATTCTGTTCTACGTCCTCAGTATTGCCCAGCTTGTACTGATCGCGTTCATGACGCCTGCTTTGACGGCCGGGGTTATCAGCGGCGAACGGGAAAAGCAGACGCTGAACATTTTGCTTACGACCCAACAAAGCTCATCCGCGATCGTTTTGAGCAAACTGGCTTCGTCGCTGGCGTTCATGGTGCTGATCGTGCTGGCGACCTTGCCGGTGTACAGTATCGTGTTTTTGTACGGAGGCATTTCGCCTTCGCAGTTGATGTTGGTGTTCCTGTTCTATCTTTTTACGATGCTGCTTCTTGGCGCGATCGGGATCATGTGTTCGACGCTGTTCAAACGAACGATCATTTCGGTCATTATGACGTACGGGATCACCTTAACTATTTTCGTCGTCACGGGCGTTGCTTACCTCCTGCTGTATGCCGTGGTGCAGCAATCGTATTACAGCGGCTCGGTACCTCCGAAATATTCGTGGGTCGGTTTTATTTTGGGACTTAATCCGGTGGGCGCGTTAATCAGCATTTTCGAACCGAATATTTCCAAGCAAGCTTTTCTCGTGAATAGCGGGAATTTGCAAGACGATGCGCCGATCGCGCTTTGGCTGCAATTCCTGTTGGTCTACGCGGTCGCGACCGTGGGTGCGCTTTGGGTCGCGATTCGTCGTATTCGTCCGGTGCGCCGCAAAAGACATACGGACGATGGAAATCAGACTGTAGGTAGCGCAGGCGATAGGACTTCGTCAGACGAAGTTGCGGAAATGAAGCCGACAGAAACACCAAAATTGTGATCGTGAAGTCGTGATCGGCTGGCTAACGCGAAAGGGGAATCGACATGGAGAATATCATGACTTCGATCCGTTCGGTACAGCGCAGGCTGCAAATGTCCAAAACAGGATCTTTTGCCATACGCGGTCTGGCGGTAGGTCTGGCTGCTGCTGCGATCCTGCTCGGCGTGGCGTATCTGGTGCCGATCCCGTATTCCATGGTCTGGGCATTGGCTTGCGCGCTGTCGGGAACAGTGCTGGGAGCGGCCGCCGCTTTTTTGAAACCTGTCGGTGCGGAAAAAGCGGCTCGGGCGATGGATGCGGCAGATCCGGCGGAAGAGCGTCGCGATCTGATGATGACGGCACTGGAATTTCGGCAACAGGAGTCGACCGCGGCCAACTGGCAGCGAGCGCAGGCGGAGGCTTATGGCCGTGAGTTTGCAGCCAAACGCAAAGAACGCCTTCCGTTCGTTTGGAAGTTCGGCAGGATGGCAACGGCTTGTTCGGCGCTTGTCGTCATCTGCGTAATATTGCTTGTATTGCCGAATCCGATGGACCGGGAACTTCGCCAAAGGGCAGAGCAGCAGGCGATGATCGACGCGGAGCAAAAAAAGGCGGAAGCTCTAGCCCAACAATTAAGCGAGGCTCCGATCGAACCGGAAGTCCGTGCGCCGTTGGCGGAAACGGCAGCTAATCTGGCCAAAGAGCTTGGCGATTCGCGGCGTGCCGAGGAAGCGCTGGACAAGATGGAAGAAGCGATGAAGGAGCTTGGGCGCCAAGCGGACGAAGCGGATCAGCAGCAAAAGGAATTGCAGGATTGGGGACGTCGCCTTGCCGCGCAGCAAGCGTTACAGGAAGCGGCCAAGTCTACGCCTATGGATGCTTTGGAACGTGCGGAAGCGTTGAAGAACGCGATGTCCAAAATGTCCGAGCAGCAAAAAAAAGAGCTGGCGAACGCGTTAAAAAACCTCGCCGAACAGGCACCTCAGAGCGGAAAAGAAACGGCGGCTTTGCAGGAAGCGATCAAAAAAGCAGCCGAAGAATTGGCGGCTTCCGGGCAATTGACGGATGAGCAACTTCAGGAACTGGCGGAGAAACTTGCCGCTGCGGCGGCCGAATCCGGATCGCTCGGCGAACAAAGCGAGCTGGCTGCTGCGGCCGCCGCCCAGCTTGCTCAAAGCGGGATGAACATGGCGGGCGAGCTTGCGGCAGCAGGAGTATCCGTGTCCGACACCTGGGGGAGCGGGGGCACCGCCGAAGCGCTCGCGGATGCGGGTTCCGCCAACGGAGAAGGTTCTTCCGGCGAAGGGGGCTCGGGTGAAGGTTCAAGCGGAGAAGAAGGAGCATCGGGTTCTTCGGGCAACGGAGACGGCTCCGGTTCGCAAGGAACGGCTTCCGGTCAAGGATCCGGTCAAGGCCAAGGAAATGGTCAAGGAAGCGGGCAGGGTTCCGGCAGCGGTTCGGGCTCAGGTTCCGGAGGCAATGGAAACGGGCAAGGAGGCAGCGGCGCCGGATGGGGGAACGGCGGACGCGAATTGGTGACGACGCCGAGGGATTTGCAGGGCGAAGGTAATATTCAATCCGACAACGGCCCATCCAGCGGAGGCGACAAGCAGACCGGTGGCGTCTCGCCGACGGTCGACGGGGTCAGCCGTCCTTACGAAGAAGTGTACGGCGAGTATTCCGAGCGTGCCAAGGACTCGATAGGCCGAAGCGATCTGCCGCAAAGCGTGCAGGGATTGGTAGAGAGCTACTTTACTGAAATCCGGCCTGAATCGTAATTAGACAATAACCGATCCGGCCCGTAAGAGGCCGTCAAAGGGGGAAAATCCATGTTGCAAGAAACCGATCGGATCGAGACCTGGAGAAAAACGATGGACGATGTACGCGAGGAGATCGCCCAGGTCATCGTCGGACAAACGGAAACGGTCGAACAGATGTTATGGTGCGTTTTCGCAGGCGGACACGCGCTGCTGGAAGGCATACCGGGATTGGGTAAAACGATGCTGGTCCGTGCGGCCGCGGATACCCTCGACCTGCCTTTTTCGCGGATACAATTCACGCCCGATCTGATGCCGAGCGATATTACCGGCACGGACGTGATCCATTTCGGAGGAGAAGGCGGCGTTTCCGGCGAGTTCCGCAAAGGCCCTCTGTTCGGCAGCATCGTGCTGGCCGACGAAATTAACCGGGCTACGCCCAAAACGCAAAGCGCGTTGCTGGAAGCCATGCAAGAAAAGACCGTAACCATAGGCGGAACGACGCATCGGCTGCCGGAGCCGTTTTTCGTTTTGGCTACGCAGAACCCGCTTGAAAATGAAGGCACGTATCCGTTGCCGGAAGCGCAACTGGATCGTTTTTTGCTCAAGTTGGACGTGGATTATCCTTCGCCGGACGAACTGAAAGAGATCATTCGGCGCACGACGTCTTCGACGAACCGCCAAGCCGTTAAACAAGCGGACGCGGCGTCGCTGCTGGATATCCAGCGCGGCGCCAAAGAAGTCCTGGTAGCCGAAGACGTGCTGGATTACGCGGTACGGCTGCTGATGATGACGCATCCGGATCAAGCGACCGCGCCGGATTCCGTGAAACGGTATGTCCGCTTCGGCTCGGGACCTCGCGGGTTGCAAGCCATGATCGCCGTATCGAAGGTTCGCGCGATCGCGAAAGGCCGTATGCATGTCTCGACCGGCGATATTTTGGCCGCGGCCAAGCCGGCGATGCGCCACCGTCTGCTGCTCAACTTCGAAGGCCAAGCCGAAGGAATCTCGCCCGATACGTTGGTTACGGATATCGCCGATCGCTTGGAGTCTTCAAGATGAAGCCGGAGGAGCTGCTCGGCGCAGATTGGATCGCACGTTTGAATCGGTTGACCTTATCGACCGGTCAGCGCGTGCGCGGGACCCGGCAGGGCAGACGTCGTTCCCGGGAGTTGGGCGCTTCGCTCGAATTCGCGGATTATCGCGAATACTCGCCCGGAGACGACGTGCGCCGATTCGATTGGAGCGTATACGGACGGACGGGGCGCAAAGTCGTTCGACAGTATTTGGACGAGCAAGAGCTTCAGGTTACGTTGTACATGGACGTCTCGCAGTCGATGGCATTCGCCGATGATGGAGGCGCCTCGAAGCTGCTGCATGCCTCCAGACTTGCGGCGAGCATCGGCTATATGACACTTGCCGCCTACGATCGGCTGGGCGTATATCGGGTCGATGAGCGGATCGGAGACGGCATGCCGCTACTGCGCGGACGTCCCGCGACCCATCGCTTGCTGGAATTTCTGGCGGCTTCGGAAGCCGGAGGGCGCGGCGATTTGGCCGAAGCGTTCAAAGATCGATCCCGCTTGCCGAAGTTGCCGGGAATGACCTGGATTTTCTCCGACTGTTGGACGGAACGGGGCGAAGAAGAACTGGAAGAAGCGGTGGCGAGACTTCAGGCGGCCCGTCAGGAAGTGGTGCTTGTTCAAGTGTTGACGCGAGGAGAGATCCAGCCGCGCTTGAGCGGGGATTTGAAATTGATCGACGCGGAGCTGGGCACGTTTAAGGAAGCGGCGTTGACCGGACGTCTGATTGAAGCGTACGAGCAAGAATTTACGGCTTACCGGGGAAGACTGGCGGAGTTTTGCGCGCGCCGCGGCGTGGCTTACGTGCTGGCTCCGGTTGATGTTCCGCTCCGCGAAACGGTGCTGGGTACGATGCGGGAATTGGGCTTAGTCCGTTAGGAAAGGAAGGAGGTGCGAACGATGGGAATCGGTTCGTGGGCAGGACTGTGGTTTGCACTCGGCATTCCGTTGATCTTGATGATGTATTTGCTGAAACGGAAGTTTATCGACACCCCGGTGCCCAGTCATTTGTTATGGAGAAGGGTGCTGGAAAATACAGAAGCGAATCGTCCCTGGCAAAAGCTGCGCAATCGATTATTGATGTGGTTGCAGATTCTGGCTGCGGCTTTGCTCGCTTTTGCGCTGATGCGTCCTTTTTTGTGGACAGATGCGGGGACGGGTGGGACTCTAGTCGTGGTGGCTGACGTGTCGGCGAGCATGAGCGCCATATATGCTTCGGAACCGGGCGATAGCGAAACGGCGGTTGCGCCGACGCGATTGGATATACTCAAAAGCGAGATTTTAGCCGATACCCGGCAAGCGGACGGAGATCTGACCCTGATTCGTATGGGAGGCAGTCCGCAGGTTGTCGCTTCGGCCGCGGATGATCAGGCTTCGTGGAACCGTGCCGTGGAGGAATTGGAACCCGACTACGCGCGTACTTCTTATCGCGAAGCGATTTCTTTGGCGTCGGCGGTAGCGGAAGGTCAGCAGGATGCACGGATTATCGTGTATACGGACGGGCAATGGAGCGAACGCGTAGAGGATTTGCCCGTATCCGTGCCGGTCGAAGTACGCCGGATCGGCGGAGAACGTTATCGCAATGCGTCGATCGAACAGTTCGGTACAGACGGCAACCGGGCAGTCGGCGTGGTCGCGAACACCGGAAATTCGGTGCTGGAAGTCGGCGTCGAATTATCGGGTGACGGACGGGCGCAAGGCAAGGAGACGCTGGCTCTTCAGCCGGGCGAGCGCCAGACGGTGACGTTCGACCGTGCGGAAGCCGCGGAGGTTTATCGGCTCAGCCTGGCAGGACTTTCGGATGATTATGCGGCCGACGACGATGCTTTTGCTTTCCCGGAAAGCGGGGGCGCCGTGAAGGTGCTGTTGTTATCCGACGGCAATCTGTTTTTGGAAAAGGCGCTTCGTTTGTCTGGGGCGGAAGTGACCCGGCTTGATCTGTCAGGCAACGCGCCGACAGCGGATACCGAAGCTTCGGATACGGAAGAGGGTGCCGGAAAAACGGAAAGTACGGCGCCGCCTCTTCCGGAAGAACAGCCGGATATCGTTGTGGTTGAAGGAGAACTGCCCGCTTCTTTGCGAAGCGGCACCTGGGGACAATGGCTCGGCAACGCTGCGCGTTGGACCATTGGCGGAAAAGAAGAAGCCGGACAGCCCGGTAATCGGCGGGTAGAGTTAACGGCCCATCCCATCACCCGTTATTTGTCTTTGACCGAACCTTATTTCGGGCCGTTGACGGAAGGCAGGCCAGCCGGACTGCAAACGCTGCTGAGTATCGGCGGGCGTCCTGCGATCGCGGCAGGTACGGAAAACGGTCAGCGTGCGCTCTGGTTCGGATTCAATCTGCAAAGCGGGGATTTACCGTTGAACAGCGAGTTCCCGGTGCTGGTGAGCAATGCGACAACCTGGTTATCCGGTGGCCGCGGAGGCGGGCTGGGCAGAGCAATTTCGGGGGCTGTCGTCGAAGTGCCGATTGCAACCGGAGCAGAATCGGCGCTATGGCGTCCGCTGCAAGGGGCTGCTTTTGAGAAGAACGGCGGAGCAACGCAGGCCGTCAACGGAAATCCGACGTCCGGTTCGGGCGAACATGCGGGTCTTGCTTCTTCGCAGGTTGCGCCGAGCGTTCCGGGGTTGTATGCCTTTGAACAAAGCGGCAACGGATTGGAAGAGGCGCCCGTTTATCTGCTTGACGTTCGGGCGGATGCTTCGGAATCGACTGCACCAACAGCAGAAAATCCGGTATTCGGCGCTATGGCGGCAACAGGTACAACAGGCGTATCGGACGACATGGCTCCAAATACGGCTAACGGAGATCATCGGAGCCGACTGCCGCTCACGATCCCGCTGGCTGCGCTGATTATCGCTATCATGTTGACGGAATGGGGGGTGTACCGACGTGGGCGTTCAATTTGAGCATCCCTGGCTGTTAGTGCTGCTTATTCCGTTGGCTGTTTTCGCGGTCTTCGCTTTTCGGGGACCGTCCCGAGTCTCCATGCTCCGGCATCGAATAGCCGCTTCGCTGCGCACACTCGCTCTGTTACTGCTTGTCTTGCTGCTCGCGGGCGTTCAACTTTACACGGTGCAGCGGCAGCATCAAGTGGTGTATGCCGTCGACCGTTCTTCAAGCGCGGACGCCAACGAGAAGGATCGGGAATGGATTGCTTCTTCGCTGGCCAATAAAGATCAGGGCGACGATTATGCAATGATCTCATTCGGGCGAGAAGCTTCGGCCGAGCAGACTTTGAGCAGCGAAGCCGCGCTGGGCGGACTGGACGCGGCGGTCGATCCGGATTATACCAACGTCCAACGAGCGCTTCAATTGGCTTCGGGGATGCTGGGAGCGGGAGATCCGCGCATCGTGCTGATCAGTGACGGCGATGAAAATATCGGGAATATGCTGGAAACGGGACGGCTGCTCAAAAATCGCGGAATCACGGTAGACGTATTGGAAAAGCAAACCGATACGGAGCGGGATGCCGCGATCGATTCATTGTCTTTGCCGGGGAAATTATATCTGGGCGAAGCTTTTACCGTCGAAGCGACATTGCGGAGCACGTTCTCGGGCACGGGAGAAATCCGTTTATACGAAGACAATGTCGAAATAGGCTCGCAAACGGTACGCGTCGAGCGGGGAGAAAGCAGCGTGCTGCTGCAAGGACTTGCCAAAAGCGCGGGCTTGCACCGTTACCGGGCGGAACTCAGCTTGACGGGCGACGGGCAATCCGCCAACAACGCGGCGTTTGCGTTTACCCGCGTATCCGGCAATCCTTCTGTTCTGGTGGTCGAGGGCAAACCGGATACGTCGGCCAATATCGCCAACGCGTTGAATGCCGGCTTGATCGACACGACGGTGATCGCGCCCGGACAGCTTCCTGTACAATTGGCCGACTATGCGCAATACGATAGCATTTTGTTCAATAATGTATCGGGCGACTCGTTGGGACAATCCAAAATGGACGCGATCGAAACGGCGGTTCGCAGCTACGGGATCGGCTTTATGATGAGCGGCGGCGACCAAAGTTTCGGGCTCGGCGGATACTTCGATACGCCGATCGAGCAGGCTCTGCCTGTGTCGATGGAACTGGAAGGCAAGCGCGAAATTCCCGAGCTGGGCTTGATTTTGGTGATCGATCGTTCGGGCAGTATGAGCGGCAGCAAGATCGAATTGGCTAAAGAAGCGGCGATGCGCACGGTCGAGCTGATGCGGGCGAAAGATACGGTCGGTGTCGTCGCGTTCGACGATGCGCCGTGGTGGGTCGTCGAGCCGCAAAAGCTGACGGATAAGGAAGCGGTGCTGGAACAGATTCAGTCGATCCCGAGCGGCGGAGGAACGAACATCTATCCGGCTATGGCTTCCGCTGCGGAATACATGAAAGAAATCGATGCACAGCGTAAACATATTATTTTGCTGACGGACGGACAGTCTGCCGGAGGCGGAAGTTATGAGCAACTGCTGTCTGATCTGGGCGAGGAAAACGTAACCGTATCGAGCGTAGCGGTGGGTTCCGATGCGGATCGCGGATTGCTGCAACGCGTGGCGGATTTGGGAAAAGGACGTTTCTACGATGTGCAGGACGAGACGACGCTGCCCGCAATCTTCAGCCGCGAAGCTGTTCTGCTCGCCCGGACTTACGTGGTTGACAAACCGTTCACGCCCGCCGTAGCGGATGCGGGAGAATGGGCGTCGCTGTTTGCGGAGGGCGTGCCGCAAATCAATGGGTATATTGCCACAAGCGCCAAGCCTTCCGCGCAGACCGCATTGGTTAGCCCGGAACCGGACCCGTTGCTTGTCAGATGGCAATACGGTTCGGGACGCAGCGTAGCCTGGACCAGCGACTTGACAGGCGAATGGTCGGGGCAATGGGTTTCTTGGGATCAATTCGCCAATGTGCTGACGCAAACGGTCAAGTGGACGTTCCCGCAGTTCAGTGCTTCGCCTTACCGGATCGAAACGTCGCTTGCCGAAGGCGGAACCGAACTGGTGGTGACAGCTTCGCAGGAACAATCCTCGCCGCTGCCGGACGAACTGATCGCCTCAATAGGAGGAGACGGCGGCGAACAGGCTGAGCCCGTGACGCTGGTGCAAACTTCGCCGGGGCGTTATACGGGCATGCTTCCGGCCAGTGAGCCGGGCGCGTATCTGCTCAATCTGTCGCCGTCGGACGGAAGTGATCAGAACGGCGGGAATTCGGGGAACGAACCGGATACGGGAAAGAGTTCCGAATCCGGGGAACCGTCAGGAACAGGCGGGGAAGATTCCGGAGCGTCGTCTTCCGCTTCGGCCTCGACCGGAACCGGACTGGTTATTCCGTATTCACCGGAATACCGAATCTCTTCCGCTTCGGACGAAGGGGAGGCTCGTCTGACCGAGCTTGCCGATCTGACAGGCGGACGCGTGCTGTCCTGGGAAGATCCGGCGGCCGTTTATGCGCAGCCGGCCGCTCCGCATAAACAAATGCGGGATTGGACCTCGCTCTTGCTGGCCGTCGTGTTGGCCTTGTGGATCGCGGACATTGCGATCCGCCGCCTGGCCGTCCCTTGGGGACGGGTTGCCGCATTTTTGGCGGCACCGTTCGCGGCGGCCGGCCGGCGGGGCTCCGGCGCCGCGTCAGGCGAAGCCGCTCCCGCGGAAGAAGGCGCGCTCGCGCGCCTGTCCGCCGCCAAGCGGCGCAGCGCGAACTTCCGCGGCGGCGAGAAAGTCGCCGCCGAGGGCTCCGCCGCGCCTGCGCAGGGCGCGGCGGACCGGCCCGCAGAGCGGCCGGGCAAGACTCCCCGCGCCGCAGGCGGGGAGTCCGGGCCCGCGGCGGAGGGAGGCATCGCCTCCGCCGTGGACCGTGTCCGCGCGGAGCGCGGAAGCGGCGGCGACGCGAAGCCGCCTGAGCGTCCCGCCGCCAGCGGGACGCAGGGCGCGCGCGAAGCCGCGCCAAAAGCCGCGGGCGAAGCCTCCCGCGGCGCAAGCACGCCCGGCCCGGCGAAGCCGCCGGGCGAGCCTTCCCCGCCGACAGAGTCCGGCGGCAGCGCCATGGAGCGACTGCTGGCCGCGAAGAAGCGCGGCGGAAAATAAAACCTCCGTCAGCGACTTTGCTTTTTTCTTGAAAAGGTTCAAAACAAAAAAACGTCTTTCGAAAATCTGCCGATCCGGCGATTTCGAAAGGCGTTTTTCATCTCCGTAACCGTTTACGTCTTACGTAAAACAAGCGCTTCTACCTACCTATTACCTGCGTAATTCAAAAAATTCGCAAGCCTGTCGATCGTAATAATCCAGATCGCTAACACTGGATTGAATCGCCACCATAGAAGCTTCGAAGCGAACGATCAATCCGCCTGAATTAATCATTTCATCATCCCGGAACACACGGACCGTTCGTTCCTGATCCATCGCTTCCTGAAAATCCAGCTCCGTATCGAGCCTGCGATTGCTGGCCATGCAATCCCTCCTTATCTACACCTGTTCGGTTTATGCAGCATCGGCATTATTGTAACACAGACCCCGACACAAGGGTTCCCGCAGACACTTCAATCCGATGAATAATGTCAAAAGGCAATATGTATAAGCCAAAATCGAAACCGTATTCGTTTTTTTGCGAAATGACTATACCTCTTTTGTTGAAAGCGTATAATATAACGAGTAGCCAAACAGGTAAGGCCGAGTTTCAGACTGGGCTTGACCATTCGGTTTGGGAGTTTGTCAGCGACTTTTAGGAGGATGAAATCATGAATCCCGTAATTTTATGGCCGGAAGGTGCGCCGAATGCGTTGGGCACCACCGATGAAGATGTACCTGCGATTTTTCCTTACCTTGTGGAAGGAGACACTAACGCGGCCGTGATCGTGTGTCCGGGCGGCGGCTACGAGTTCCGCGCTGACCATGAAGGAGAACCGATCGCGTTGTGGTTGAACACGCTGGGGATTTCGGCTTTCGTTATTCGCTACCGGGTAGCCCCTTACCGTTATCCAAGCGCGCTATCCGATGTGCAACGTGCCGTGCGCACCGTTCGTCATCGCGCTGCGGAATTCGGCGTCGATCCTGCAAAAATCGGAGTGCTGGGCTTTTCGGCCGGCGGGCATTTGGCTTCGACTGCGGGGACTTTGTATGATGCGGGCTTGCCAGGGGCGGAAGATGAGATCGAGCGCCAGTCCAGCCGTCCGGATCTGCTGATGCTTTGTTATCCGGTGATCACGCTGCAAGAACCGTATACGCATGCTGGATCGCGGATTGCTTTGCTTGGAGCCGAGGCTACCGCGCAGGAGATCGAATCGCTGTCCAGCGAGCGCAACGTAACCGGCGATACGCCACCGACTTTCTTGTGGCACACGTCTGAAGATGGTCTTGTTCCGCCGGAAAACAGTCTATTGTTTGCTTCCGCGCTGGGACGTGTCGGCGTACCGTTTGACCTGCATGTCTATTCGTTGGGCGGGCACGGTATGGGCATGGCCGATGGAGACGAGCATGTTCGACGCTGGACGGATGAATGCGCTTCGTGGTTGAAACTGAACGCTTTTTCCCGATCGTCTTTCTGATGTTCGAGACACCGGGATTCAGATTTTGAAAGCCGGAGCAGCGATGCTGCCTTCGGCTTTTTTTGCGTAACCTGATTCATCAAAATTGCAATGGGTGAATAGGGAAGTGAAAAGGAGGTGGAAACGTTTCCTATGAGAGAAGTGAAAAAATCAATTTGAATGTTTTCGATAGTATCCCAAATGGCAAAAAGTTAAAATGGAACCGTTTACTATCTTGAAAATTTCGGGTATCGCGATGCTTTCTATGGATAAGGCTGGAAGCGGTTCAAAGAAAGCGGTTTTTCAATTTAAAAAATCATGGAAACGGTGTTGACACTTCGAATATTCGGGTTTATGATGTGTATCGAAACGATTCGAAGGCTTGAGAAAACGCTTCCTGCATGATGGGAAACGTTTCCCATAGAACTCGACGAATTTTAGAACCAGCTCGGCTTTTACCTTGATTTTCAAGTGGCCGACTGACAACCGAGGTGAAGTGGCGAACGAGATGAACATTAAGGATATTGCAAAAATTTCCGGAGTGGGCATATCGACGGTATCGAGAGTGCTCAACAATAGCGGAGTCGTCAGCGATACTACCCGTGCCAAGGTTCTGTCCGTTGTGAAGCAGTACAATTACGTGCCGAACAGCAATGCGCGCAACTTGAAAAAGACTCAGTCGAATACGATCGCTTTGATGGTCAAAGGCATCTCCAATCCTTTTTTCGCCAACATGATCAAAGAAGTGGAACGTCAGGTGCACCTAAGAGGTTGCCCGCTGATGATTCAACAGGTCGAAGACGGAGTCGACGAGATTGCCGCGGCGATGCAGCTGATCCGGGAAAAAAATCTGTACGGCGTCATCTTTATGGGCGGCACGTACGATCACTCCGAAGAAGAGTTCAATCAGCTGGGCGTTCCTTTTGTACTGACCACGATCACGACGATGAAGGATGTCGATCCAGCCGCGTTTTCCAGCGTATCGATCGACGATGTGCAGAGTGCTTACAAAGCGACAAGCTATCTGATCTCGCTGGGGCACCGCAACATTTGTTTTTTGGCCCGGTTCCCTTTTATGGCGAACACGATCGGCAGCCGCCGGTTATTGGGTTATAAGAAAGCGCTTGAAGAGCACGGAATCGAATACGATCCGGCTCTCGTCGAAGATTGTGAGTACGCACCGAGTTTCGGCTTCGCGGCTGCCAAGCGTCTGCTAAGCAAAAACATGGGTGTAACGGCGATGTTCGCAGCATCCGACGCCATTGCGATCGGTGCGGCCAAAGCCGTGTTGTCCTCGGGACTGTCGATTCCGGGCGATGTATCCATCGTCGGCTTCGACGGCATCGAGATGGCGGAGTATTATCACCCGTCGCTCGATACGATCAGCCAGCCGGGCGTCGAAATGGCCCACGTCAGCGTCGAGATTTTATTCGATCTGATCGCGGGAGAGACGGCGAACCGACACGTGGTATTCGAATCCATGCTCGTCAAGCGAGGGTCCAGCCGCAAAGTCACGTGAAGCGGAGACCGGCTGAAGCCAAAAGCGAAACGTTTGGGGCGGACCAAGAAGTAAACGCTTGCTGAAACCGTTCACGCAACGGGATCGGCCGGCATTCCCGCGTTAATCGAAACGTTTCGCCCGCTAGCGATCCAGCCGTTTTGTCAACAGCAAGATAAAGACTCAAGTAGAGTGAGGAGATGCCGTGTGAAACCCGCAACAATAACCCCGGGTTCGTCCAAAGGGGAAGAATCGAAATTCAAGCGATTGTTCGTTGAAATGTGGAAGTACAGAATGACTTACACGCTGCTGATTCCGGGCTTGATCTGGTTGATTTTGTTTGCTTACATGCCGATGGGCGGATTGTCGCTGGCATTCAAACATTACCGGGCCAACGACGGAATTTGGGGCAGCGAATGGATCGGGATGGAAAACTTCACGTACCTGTTCCGCGACCCGGCTTTCGCCGCGGCGGTATGGCGGACGCTGTACGTCAATATCATCAAACTGTTCATTACGTTCCCGTTCCCGATCCTGCTCGCGCTGCTGCTGAACGAGCTGCGGATGCGCCGTTACAAAAAGGTGCTGCAAACCGCGTATACGTTCCCGCACTTCCTATCCTGGATCATCGTGTCGGGTATCATCATCAACGTGCTCGCTTACGACGGTTTCGTCAACAGTTTGCTGGGGCTGCTCGGGTTGCCGACGATCAACTTCCTCGGTTCCGAACAAAACTTCTATCCGATGATCATCCTGACGGATATCTGGAAATCGACCGGTTGGGGCGCGATCGTGTTCCTGGCCGCGATCTCGGGGATCGATCAGGAACAATACGAAGCGGCACAGATCGACGGCGCGACGCGGTTGCAACAAATGTTCCGGGTCACGCTTCCGAATATCATGCCGACGGTCACGATCATGTTCATCTTGTCGGTCGGCGGCCTGATGTCGTCCGGTTTCGACCAGATTTTCAACTTGGCGAACGCCGCAACGCAAAATGTATCGCAGGTACTCGACGTGTACATCTATCGGATTACGTTCCAGTCTTCCAGCGACTTCGGGTTCTCGTCGGCAGTCAGCTTGTTCCGTTCCCTCGTGAACATGGCGTTGCTGCTGCTTGCTGACCGGGCGGCGAAATGGATGGGCGGAGACGGTCTGTTCCGATAAGAGAGGAGAAGTAAGCCTTATGAGCACTTTGGCGAGAAAAAAGAAAAAAGCCAACTTCGGCACGAGCCGAATGACGGCACTCGATATTTTGATCTTCATTGTCCTGACGCTGGGCGCGTTGGCGATCCTGATTCCGTTCTGGAACGTCATCATGATCTCGTTCGCGACGCAAAGGGAATACGCGGAAAACCCGTTGTTGATGTGGCCGAAAGAACCGACGCTCAGTTCTTACAAAGCGCTGTTCGCGGATGGAAGCATCGGCAGCGGTTACTGGAACACACTTAAGCTGATGGCCGCAGGGCTTCCGCTCAGCATGTTCCTTACCGTGAGCATGGCTTACGGGTTGAGCCGTCCGAAATTCCCGGGTAAAAAACCGATTTTCTTTCTGGTATTGTTCACGATGATCTTCAACGGCGGTATCGTGCCGTTGTACCTGGTGATGAAAGACCTGCATTTGACGGGGTCGCTCTGGGCGGTCATTTTGTCCGGAAGTTTCAGCGTTTTCAATATGATCCTTATGATGAACTACTTCCAGGGGCTGCCGGAATCGCTGATGGAATCGGCGAGACTCGACGGTGCCGGGGAATGGAGAATCCTGCTGTCCGTGGTGCTTCCGCTGGCTGCTCCGATCATGGCAACCATCGCGTTGTTCTACGGGGTCGCGTTCTGGAACAGCTGGTACGACGCGATGGTGTTCTTGCGCAAAGCCGATCAGCTTCCGCTGCAAAACGTGCTGCGGGCGATCATCGTCGAATCGCAAACCAACGCCTCCAACGCGACAAGCGTAGGGCAAGGCACCGCGCAATCGTTCTCGACGGGCATGAAAATGGCGGCGGTATTCGTTACCATGGTTCCGATTATGGCGTTTTTCCCGCTGCTGCAAAAGCACTTCGCAAAAGGGGTATTGACAGGGGCTATCAAGACCTGATGCACCAATACATGCTGTACAAGGGGTAAACAAAGGGTCTAAAAATCCTAACGAAAAAATGGGGGTAAAACATGAAAGCGAACAAAATGTTTTCGGCAAAAACACTTCTCCTGCTCGCGTTGTCCCTGGTCATGATTCTCGTGACCGCCTGCTCCAAAGGTTCGGAATCGGCAACAGGAACCGCGGACGAGAAAAACGAGGACGGTACGTACACAAACAACTTGACCATCTCGTATGCCGGCATCACCGACATCTCCAAAGCGAACCTGCAAGACAAGTTCCACAAAACATTCAGCGACAAATTCAATATCACTTGGGATTACAACTACG
This sequence comes from Saccharibacillus sacchari, assembly GCF_037722395.1. Classification (GTDB taxonomy): domain Bacteria; phylum Bacillota; class Bacilli; order Paenibacillales; family Paenibacillaceae; genus Saccharibacillus; species Saccharibacillus sacchari_A. The sequence continues at coordinate 348,540 of NZ_JBBKAR010000056.1, forward strand.
TGGACTGGGATTCCTGGGGCGAAAAGCTTCGCCTGTGGATCAACTCCGGCGACCTGCCCGACTTCGCGAGTTGGAACTACGTGAACGGCGACGCCATGAACTATATCGACCAGGGTCTGTTCTACAAATTCCCGGACGATTGGAAAGAACGTTGGCCGAACGCCGCCAAAGCCTACGAATCGACAGGCCTGGGCGAGCGTCTCGAAGAAAAAGTCGGCGGTACTTACGTTCTGCCTAGACCGGTTTACTTCCAAAACAAACCGGCCGATCCGCTGCTGAACCAAATCGGCGTTATCGCGATCCGCAAAGACTGGGCGGAAAAAGTCGGTTTCGAGCTGAAAGACGCTTATACCGTTACCGAACTGATGGAATTCGCGAAACTGATCAAAGAACAAGATCCGGGCAAAGTGGGCAACCAACTGATCCCGATGTCGTTCAACGCAGGCGATATCCTGACCGGATTCGTGATGTCGAACAATGCGCATGCCCGCGTCGAATCGGCCTTCTACAAAGGCGAAGACGGCAAATATCACTGGGGTCCTGCGGACGAGTCCACGCTGACAGGCCTGAAACTGGCTCAACAAGCGTACAAAGAAGGTCTGCTTGATCCTGAATTCTACACTTGGAAAAACAGCGAAGGCGGCGACGCGTTCAAAGTAACGGGAACTTCCGCAATCGCGGGTCTGGGCGGTCTGGCTTCGTACAGACAAGACATGGACACAGCGATGAAAAAGAACCTGAACCTGAACAGCTCCGACGTCGTGCACGAAGCGCTGATCGTCGGCGAAGACGGCAAATACCGCAACCTGGAGCAAGTCAACTTCTGGTCGTCCATCGTGTTCTCGCCGAACGTTTCTCAAGAAAAGTTCGAGCGCATCATGGACATGATCGACTACTCCGTTACCGAAGACGCTCAGAAATTCCTGAACCTCGGCTTCGAAGGCGAAGACTGGAAAGAAGAAAACGGCGAATTGGCCAGCCTGCTGCCGGAAGGCACGACGCTGGAAGACAAATACCCGGGCCGCTTCGAAGGTCTGTACGTACTGGGCGACGACTTCAGCGTAATCAACCCTGCGATCAAAAAAGAATTCCGCGACCGTTCGGTTGAACTGTACAAAGAAAAAGCTTCCCTGAGCACCGAAGGCGGCGCGATGGCTACGTACGATTGGGACTTCCAACTGTACACGTCCAAAGCCAAAGACCAAGCCAACTTCACGTACGAAACCGAATACGCGAACCTGATCCTGCAAGACGGCGACCTCGAAACCAACTGGAAAAAATGGGTGGAAAGCAAACAATCCATCGTTCAACCGGTTATCGACGAGCTGAACAACGAATTCGCGAAGTAATGACTTTGCGTCGGACACGGACCGGCTTCGATTCGTCGAGCCGATCCTGCCCGCGTGCAAGCTTCGATGTTTGAAAAGTCCGAAATGTGCAATACCCGGGTCCGGACGGCACCTCGCCTATAGGCCCGGCTGCTTTTCTTACCCGGTGCGCGCGGAGTTTCCGCACGAACCGGGTTTTCTCTTCTTCGTGTTCTTGAGATAAGTCTTCTACGATGAGGAATTTGCATAATTAACGTACTTCCCGTTTTTCGAAGAAAAAACAGAAGCACGTACCGGTTTTAAGCTGGATTGAATCAAATAAACCACCAATTGTGCAAAATCCTGAAAAATGGAGAAACCCACTCATCACCATTTTCAAAAATGTTTGTTTTCATACCGTTCAATAAAAAACGTTAAATTTCACTACGCTTGGAGGACTCGACATGGACAATCAGCAGCTTCTTGACCTGATTGGCAAGATGACGCTTGAAGAGAAAGTCGCTCAACTCGTCCAGCTCGCAGCTCCTTTTTATGAAGGAGCAGGCGACGAGGGCCAAATCACCGGACCGATGCAGGCGATGGGAATCACCGACTCCATGATCGCAAACAGCGGTTCGATTCTTGGCTATGCCGGCGCGGAAGGCGCCATTGCCGTGCAGGACGCTCATATGAAAAAAAATCCGCACGGCATTCCGCTTTTGTTCATGGCGGATATTGTGCACGGATTCAAAACGATCTTCCCGGTACCGCTGGCGATCGGCTGTTCCTGGGACACCGACCTGGCGCAAAAAAGCGCCGAAATCGCCGCGCGCGAAGCAGCCGTTTCCGGGATTCACGTTACTTTTGCGCCGATGGTCGATCTGGTGCGCGATCCCCGCTGGGGACGCGTGATGGAATCGACAGGCGAAGATCCTTACTTAAACAGCCTGTTCGCGCGAGCGTTCGTGCGCGGGCTGCAAGGGGAAGATTTGATGGAAGAAATCGAGCGCGTCGCGGCCTGCGTAAAGCATTTCGCCGCTTACGGCGCTTCGGAAGCCGGCCGCGACTACAACACGGTCGATCTGTCCGAACGCCAACTGCGCGAATATTACTTACCGGCCTACAAAGCCGCGCTCGACGAAGGCTGCGAGATGGTCATGACGTCGTTCAACACGATCGACGGCATCCCGGCCAGCGGCAACGAGAAATTGATGCGGAATCTGCTGCGCGACGAATGGAACTTCGACGGCGTGCTGATCTCCGACTGGGGCGCCGTGAAAGAACTGATTCCGCACGGCGTGGCCGAAGATGAGCGCGAAGCTGCTTATAAAGCGATTCGCGCCGGCGTCGATATCGAGATGATGACGGCTTGCTACGTGCACGAACTGCCGGAACTCGTTCGCGGCGGCAGCGTGGACGAAACGTTGGTCGACGAATCGGTGCTGCGCATCCTGCAATTGAAGCAAAAACTGGGCTTGTTCGATAACCCGCATCGCGGCACGAATCCACAGCGCGAAGCGGAAGTGGTGTTCAGCCGAGAGCACCGCGAAGCGGCTTACGAATTGGCGACCCGCTCGACCGTTTTGTTGAAAAACGACGGCATTCTGCCTCTGCAAGCGGAAGCCAAAGTCGCTCTGATCGGACCGTTCGCCCAAAGCGGCGATATTCTCGGCCCGTGGTCGTGGAGCGGTTCGACGGAAGACGCCGTGAAGCTGGACTTCGCCTTGATCGAGCGGCTGGGCGATACGAACGTAAGCGTCGCGGTCGGCTGCGGCATCGAGGAAGGAACGGAAGAACAACTGCGCCTTGCCGTAGAAACGGCGGCTCAAGCGGATATCGTCGTGCTGGCGCTGGGCGAAGCTTCCGAGATGAGCGGCGAAGCCGGCTGCCGGACGGATATCCGGTTGCCGCAGATCCAACTGGAGCTGATCGCGCGTATCGCGGAGCTGGACAAGCCGACCGTGGCCGTGCTGTTCAACGGCCGCCCGCTCGATCTGCACGGCGTGTACGACAAAGTCGGCGCCGTAGTCGAAGCCTGGTATCCGGGCAGCGAAGGCGGGGCCGCAGTCGCGGATATTCTCGTCGGCGCAGTCAATCCGTCGGCACGGCTCACCATGTCGTTCCCGCATTCCGTCGGACAGGTTCCGGTGTATTACAACCATTTCAATACCGGACGCCCGCAGGGAGCAGCCGACGCGCAAGTTCGTTACGTCTCGCAATATCTGGACGCTCCGAACGAACCGCTGCTGCCGTTCGGTTACGGACTGTCGTACACCGCTTTTGCCTATGACGGACTCAAGCTTTCCTCCGGTCAGATGACAGAGAAGTCCCCGCTTGCGATCTCCGTGAACGTGACGAATACCGGTGAGCGCGCAGGCGTCGAGACGGTTCAACTGTATGTCCGAGACGTATCCGGCGAGGTGGTACGTCCGGTATGCGAGTTAAAAGGTTTCGTCAGATTGGAGCTTGCTCCGGGCGAACGCGGAACGGCAGTGTTCACTTTAAATGAAGAACAACTGCGCTATCACCATGCAGACCTCAGTTTTAAAAGCGACCCGGGCCGTTTTGAAGTTTTTGTCGGCCGTAACAGTCAGGATACGTTAAATGATTCTTTCATCTTAAATTGATCAACTTAGGAGTGAACGCATTTATGGCGACTATCGCAAACACGAACTCGAAATTCAACGTTCAGGCAGGAAGCTTGAACTTTACCTTCTGGCCGAGCGGCGATCTGTATCAGGCACTCGGCGGCAAAACGATGCTGAACCAACTGCTGTCTTCCCCGCTGGACGGCTCGCTCAATAATCTGTTCCTGCGGATTCACCGCGAATCGGGCATAGCCTTTTACCCGCTGCTCGGCATCCATTCAACCAGCAAAGTCAGCCAAAACGGCAAACGCGTTGTATGGGAAGGCGAAGCAGGCGGGGTGGCCTACACGGTAACGTTTGCCGTAACCGAACAGGATGTCTGGTTCTGGGACGTGCAAACGCGCGGCGAAGGTGTCGATATCGACATCGTATACGGCCAAGACGTGGGCGACGCCGATCCGGGTGCAGTGCGCAGCAACGAGGCGTACCTGTCGCAATACATCGACCATGCCGTTTTCCAAGACGAGCACAAAGGCTATATCGTATGCTCCCGCCAGAACCAACCGCAAGGCGGCGCGTTCCCGTATATGCAGCAAGGTTCGCTTACGCGCGCAACCGGATATTCGACGGACGGCTTCCAGTTCTTCGGCAAATCCTACAAAGAAACGAACGTGCCGGAAGCTTTGACGCACGGCCAGCTTGCGAACGAAGTCTACCAATACGAGTTCGCCTACACGGCTCTTCAATCGGAATTGGTTCCGCTGAGCGGCGAAGAGCGTTTCGTGTTCTACGGTTTGTACCGTGCGGATCATCCGGCAGCGATTACCGAAATCGAGTTCACGCAGGATGTCCAGGCGGCTTGGGACGCTTACGATGCGGAAGAAGTCGGCGAGCTGCGTCCACTGCCGTCCGTATCGTTCCGATCGACCATCGGCGAGCCGCTGCAAACGCTGGATCTGGCCGACGAAGAGATCGAAACCCTTTTCCCGAACCGCTATGAAGAAGAACGCGAGAACGGCAAGCTGCTGGCTTTCTTCACGGATACGTACGAACATGTCGTTTTAAAAGAAAAAGAACGTCTCGTCGAGCGCCCTCACGGCCATATCCTGATGAGCGGCGGCAACGTGGAGTTTGGCGTGCCCGTCCTCGCGTCGACCGCGTATATGTACGGCATTTTCAACTCGCAGCTTGTGCTGGGCAACACCAACTTCAACAAGATGATGAGTAACGCGCGCAATGCGCTCAACGTGCCGAAAACGGCGGGACAGCGCATTTATATCGAAATCGACGGTCAGTACCGCTTGCTCACGCTGCCTTCGTTGTTCGAGATCGGTTTCAACTATGCGCGCTGGACGTACAAAACGGACAGCGACACGATCTTCGTGACGACTTCGACGACCGTGGACAGCCCTGAAGTCCGTCTGCATGTGGTGTCGAAAAGCGGCCAAGCCTACCGTTACCTGGTGACGACGCAGATCACGATGAACGTCAACGAATACGAATTCCCGCTGCATATGACCGAAGAAAATGGCAAACTGACGTTTACCGCGGATTCGGCTTCGCTGAGCGCAAGCGCTTATCCAAACCTGGCTTACGTGATGGGCGTCGAAGGCGCGGACGTATCGGTCAGCGACGAATCGGCGATCGCGGAGGGCGTAAACTCGGGCGATGCTTCCCTGGTGGCATTGACGCTCGCATCGAGCACGGAGTGGACGCTGACGATTCAGGGATTGCTCGACGGCACGGCGATTGCTCCGGTCAAACGTTCCCTGGACGAAGAAATCGCGGCTTACCGAGACTTTTACCGGAACGTGATGAACGGCTTCCGTTTGTCCAAAGACGGCGACGCAACGCACGAAGACCTGTTCAAAGTCAACGCGCTCGCTTGGTGGTACACGCATAACATGCTCGTTCACTACTCGTCCCCGCACGGATTGGAGCAGTACGGCGGCGCGGCGTGGGGAACGCGCGACGTCTGCCAGGGACCGGTGGAATACTTTATGGCGACGCAAAAATACGGGCAGGTCAAAGACATTCTCAAAACCGTTTATTCGCACCAATACGAAGACGACGGCGCTTGGCCGCAGTGGTTCATGTTCGATAAATACTTTGCGATCCAGCAAGAGGAAAGCCACGGCGATATTATCGTTTGGCCGTTGAAAGTATTGGGCGATTATCTGAAAACGACGCGCGACTTCGGGATTTTGGAAGAAAAAGTCCCGTATACGGTCAAGCATCAATTCGGTTTTACCGAAGATACGCACACCGTTCTCGACCATGCCAAAAAAGAAATCGAGTATATCAAAACCAACTTCCTGCACGATACGTTCCTGTCTTCGTACGGCGACGGCGATTGGGACGATACGCTGCAACCGGCCAACGCGCAGCTCAAGCAGTACATGGTGAGCAGCTGGACGGTCGCGCTGACGTACCAGACGGTTAACGTGTTGTCGGGAGCGCTCAAAGACGCCGATTCCGCGTTCGCGGAAGAACTGGCGGCTATGGCCGAAGGCATTAAAGCCGACTTCAACCGGTACATGCTGAACACGGACGTCATTCCGGGCTTCGTTTATATGGAAGAAGCCGATCAACCGAAACCGATGCTGCATCCGAGCGACGACGAAACGGGCATCAACTACCGCCTGCTGCCGATGACGCGCAGCATGATCGGGGAACTGTTGACGCCTGAGCAGGCCAAGTCGCACTATGAGCTGATTAAGCGCGAATTCTTCTGCCCGGACGGCGTGCGTCTGATGAACCGCCCTGCGCAGTACGCAGGCGGCGTCAGCACCCATTTCAAACGTGCCGAGCAAGCTTCGAACTTCGGCCGCGAGATCGGTCTGCAATACGTGCACGCCCATATCCGCTACGTGGAAGCGATGGCGAAGCTGGGTCTGGCCGACGAGACATGGAACGGGCTTGCCATCATCAATCCGGTCGGAATCCGCGATGTGGTGCCTAATGCGGAACTGCGTCAAAGCAACTCGTATTTCAGCAGCTCGGACGGCAAATTCAATAACCGTTACGACGCGCAAGAGCGGTTCGGCGAGTTGAAAAACGGAGAGGTTGCGGTCAAGGGCGGATGGAGAATCTACTCCAGCGGCCCAGGGATCTACATGAACCAGTTGATCGGCAACGTGCTCGGTATCCGTCAAGACGGCGGCGACCTGATCGTCGATCCGGTTCTTCCGGCATCGCTCGACGGCTTGCACCTGGACTTTAGCTATGACGGAATTCCGGCCACGTTCGTGTTCCGAATCGGCGCAAGCGAATCCGGAGTCGTCAAATTGAACGGTCAACTCATCGGCGAAAAAGCAGGAGACAACCGTTACCGCGAAGGCGGAATTCGGATCGCCCGCACCGAATTTGAAGATTTGTCTGACAAAAATAGCAATAAAATCGAAATTTTCGTATAAAATTCACCAAAAAACACAAGGCGATCTTGACGGATCGCCTTTGTTGTCTGTTAGATGGGTATAAGAACTAAAAGGCAACCAGACAGGGGAGCGAGTGGATTGGTAAGTATCAAGGATATCGCCAAAAAGGCGGGAGTATCGATTTCAACGGTGTCTTACGCGTTAAATGGCAGCAGCAAGGTGACGGAAGAAACCAGTTCGCGCATTTTGGCTATTGCCGAGGAGCTGAATTACGTGCCGAATGCTGCGGCACGTACGCTGAAGAAGCGAGAATCCCGCATCATCGGCGTGTTCCTGACCGATTTCCGAGGCGACGTTTACGGCGATCTGTTGGACGGCGTCAAGGATGTGCTGAATCAGCAGGGTTACGATCTTATCGTCTGTAGCGGCGTCCAGTCGCATCGGATGCTGCCCGAGCGGATGATCGACGGGGCGATCATTCTCGATTCGGGTTTCGACAGCGAAGAAATTTTGCGTTACGCGGATCGCGGGCATCGCATCGTCGTGCTGGATCGCGAATTGATTCATCCGAATATCAACAGGGTGCTGCTGGATAACCGGTCCGGCGCGGCGGCGGCCATGAACCATTTGCTGGAGCAAGGCCACCGGAAGCTCTACGTGGTCACGGGCCCGGAAGATTCGTACGATTCCAATCAGCGTTTGGCCGTGGTGCGTCAGATCGCGGCGGAACACCCGGACGTGGAATTGACGGAGATCGCCAGCAATTTCGAGAAAAAAGGCGGTGCCGTAGCCGCGCGGCGGATCATCGATGAGTATAGTGAGCCGGTCGCGGTATTTTGCCTGAACGACGAAATGGCGGTCGGTATCTGCAACGTGCTGAGCGAGACGGAACTCAAAGTCGGCGAGCATGTTCACGTGATCGGGTTCGATAACATCGAGCTGACCAAATACTTGCAGCCCCGATTGGCGACCGTCGATTATTCCCGCGCCAAGTGGGGAGCCGCGGCCGCCGAACATTTGCTGCGCATTTTGGCCGGGGACCCGATCGACCACGAACTGATGCAAATTAAGCTGATCGAGGGCGGTTCGGTAGGACGGTCCAACGATTCGGTTAGAAGCCTTCCTTAACCGGGAAGGCTTTTTTCCTTTTCCGCAACCCTTGTCGAATATTTGAACCGACGGTCCTGCCTATGTTTAAATGAACATGTAAAGTTCAACAATCAATCGTTCATTGCGGAAAGGCAGGAGAGACGATGGAAAATAAAATCGTACAGATTACACAAGGTCATATTCAGGGGATTTCGGCAAACGGGATCGTTTCCTGGAAAGGCATTCCGTATGCCAAGCCGCCTGTCGGCGAATGGCGTTTTCAGGCGCCGCAGCCGCCGGAAGGTTGGGAAGGCGTCCGAGAAGCGTTTGCGTTCGGGCCGATTTGCCCGCAAGCCAAACCGGACGAAATGTTTTCTTTCGGCGCCGAAGCTCCGGTCATGTCCGAAGACTGCCTGTATTTGAACGTATGGGCGCCCGAACAGATCGAACACCCGCTGCCGGTCATGGTCTGGATTCACGGCGGGGCTTTTATGGCCGGTTCTTCCAATATTCCGCTCTACGACGGCACGCAGATGGCATTGCGCGGAGACTGCGTTATCGTCACGATCAATTATCGGTTGGGGCCGCTCGGGTTCTTGCATCTTTCGCCTCTCGGCGAAGGCTTCGATTCCAATCCCGGTTTGTCCGATCAGGTGCTTGCCCTGGAATGGGTACAGCGCAATATTGCCGCTTTCGGCGGCGATCCGGACAATGTAACCGTTTTCGGCGAATCGGCCGGTTCGATGAGCATCGCTTCGCTGCTCGCGATGCCTGCGGCAAAAGGGCTGTTCCACCGCGCCGCGATGCAAAGCGGAGGCGCCCAATCGCTGCCGGCTATACAGGCCGAAAGCATTGCCGCCGCTTATTTGCGCCGGCTCGGCGTGGACGGCGGCAATCTGGAAAAGCTCAAAGCGTTTCCGGCGGAAATGCTGTTGTCTGCCGCAGCCGGATTGCAAACGGAAAACGAAGAATTTCCGGCTATGCCGTTCCAGCCGGTCGTTGAACCCGCGACGCTGCCGATTGAACCTCTTCAAGCGATATCGGAAGGCAACGCCGCTAATATCGCGCTGATTATCGGCACGAACCGCGAAGAAGGGGCCATGTTTTTCCGCGACGAATCGCAGCGGTTGGAACCGGACGAACTTGCCCGTACGCTGCGGGCGATCACGGGTTTGGACGACGTGGAGAATTGGATCGGACAGTATCCGGCGGACATCGAAGGTCAGGCCGCTTTGATGACCGATCTTTATTTTTGGCGTTCGGCGTTGAAGCTCGCGGAAGCGCAAAGCGCCCACGCGCCGGTATGGATGTATCGCTTTGACTGGAGTCTGCCCGGTCATCCGTTTTTCGGCAAAGCGGCGCATGCCGCCGAAATTCCGTTCGTGTTCGGCAACTTGGTGCTGCTGCCCCGCATGGGCGTCAGAGTCGAACCGTCCATGCAGAATCTGGCCGACGCGATGCGCGGAGCCTGGCAATCGTTCGCTGTGACCGGAGATCCTTCTACGGCCCTGTTGCCATGGGCGGCCTATGATACGGACGAGCGAACCACGATGATTTTCGGAACGGCCATTTTGCCCGAGCATGATCCGGAACGCGAGAAAAGGGAAACTTTGTTCGGTGGCGAATCATAATCCGCGTACGCGGGTAAAGGTGCAGGGGAGAAGGAATCCATGAATTCGCAGCTTTGTTTCGAATCCTATGGAAATGAATGTTTCAAAATGATATACTGGAGCACAGGAGTCTTCACAATCCGTTTTCGGTAAAGCCGGAAACGACCGAGGAGGATATTAGAACATGGCTAACAATATCAAAATCGACGATCTGTCGATTGCAACCGTACGTACCCTTTCGATCGACGCGATCGAGAAAGCAAATTCCGGTCACCCGGGCATGCCGATGGGATCGGCACCGATGGGCTACCAACTTTTCGCCAAAACAATGAACCACAACCCGTCGAACCCGACTTGGGTTAACCGGGATCGCTTCGTGCTGTCCGCGGGTCACGGTTCGATGCTGCTGTACAGCCTGCTGCATCTGTCGGGCTATGATCTTCCGATGGAAGAAATCAAGCAGTTCCGTCAATGGGGAAGCAAAACGCCGGGTCACCCGGAATTCGGCCACACCGCTGGTGTCGACGCAACGACTGGCCCGCTGGGTCAAGGCGTAGCGATGGCAGTAGGTATGGCGATTGCTGAAGCCCACACTGCCTCGGTATACAACAAAGGCGACTATAAACTGATCGACCACTATACGTATGCCATTTGCGGCGACGGCGACCTGATGGAAGGCGTTTCCCACGAAGCGGCTTCGATGGCTGGCCATATGCAACTCGGCAAGCTGGTCATGCTGTATGATTCCAACGACATCACGCTGGACGGTGAAGCTTCCCTGTCGTTCTCCGAAAGCGTGCAGAAGCGCTTTGAAGGTTACGGCTGGCAAGTGCTGCGCGTCGAAGACGGCAACGATCTGGACGCGATTGCCAAAGCAATCGAAGCAGCGAAGCTCGACACCGGACGCCCGACGCTGATCGAAGTGAAAACGATCATCGGCTACGGCAGCCCGAACAAACAAGGCAAAGGCGGCCACGCCGGTCCTCACGGTTCCCCGCTGGGTTCCGACGAAGTCAAGCTGACCAAAGAATTCTACGAATGGGTTCATGAAGAAAACTTCTTCGTGCCGGACGAAGTCCGCGAACATTTCGCTAAAGTGAAAGAAAAAGGCGAGCTGACGAACAAAATCTGGGATGAACAATTCGAGAAATTCCAAAACGAAAATCCGGAATTGGCTGCTCAATTCCTGAACGCTTTCAATAGCGACCTTCCGGTAAGCTGGGACAAAGACCTGCCGAAATACACGACTGCCGACAAAGATCTGTCGACTCGCGTAGCTTCCGGTAAAGCACTGAACGGCGTCGTACAAAACGTACCTCAACTGTTCGGCGGATCGGCCGACTTGGAAAGCTCCACGATGACGCACCTGAACGATATCACGGTGTTCACGCCGCAGGACCGCGCAGGACGCAACATCTATTACGGCGTACGCGAATTCGGTATGGCGGGCGCCATGAACGGTATCGCCCTGCATGGCGGGATCAAAGTGTTCGGCGGTACGTTCTTCGTATTCACCGACTACCTGCGTCCAGCCATTCGTCTGGCTTCCCTGATGAAGCTGCCTGTGACTTACGTGCTGACGCACGACAGTATCGCAGTCGGCGAAGACGGTCCTACCCACGAACCAATCGAGCAACTCGCTTCGATCCGTATCATTCCGGGTCTGACGGTTATCCGTCCGGCAGACGGCAACGAGACGTCCGCGGCTTGGGCATACTCGCTGCAAAACAAAGAAAATCCGGTTGCGCTAGTGCTGACTCGTCAAAACCTGCCTATTCTGGAAGGAACGGTCGAAGGTGCATGGGAAGGCGTGGCACGCGGCGCTTATGTCGTATCCGATGCCAAAGACGGCAAACCGGCCGCGCAAATCATCGCGACCGGTTCGGAAGTTCAATTGGCTGTCAAAGCCCAAGCGAAACTTGCCGAAGAAGGTATCGAAGTTCGCGTCATCAGCATGCCGAGCTGGGATCTGTTCGAGAAGCAAGACAAAGCGTATAAGGATTCTGTCCTGCTGCCCGACGTTAAAGTTCGCCTTGCTGTTGAAATGGCTAGCCCATTCGGCTGGGAGCGTTATGTGGGCGACCAAGGCGCGATTCTTGGCATCGACACATTCGGCGCTTCGGCTCCGGGCAACAAAGTGATCGAAGAGTACGGCTTCACGCCGGATAACGTAGCAGCCAAAGTCAAAGCACTGCTTAACTAAATTTCGACTGGGATTTTGAGCTTATTGATCGGCTTTTGCAGCGATGAACAAGCTTTGCCCTGCTTTTATTCGCCCCTGCGGCGTCCAAGCGAAAGTGAGCATCCGGTGATGGACTCCTGCTGGATGACGTCAGGGGTGTTTTTATGTGCAAAGTGTGACCTGTCGCGCTTGTCAGTCCCCGCGAAATCCAGTATGCTGGTTCTGGATGTTTGACATTGCAAGGCGATTCAAGCAGTAAATTCAGAGGAGGCTTTTCCATTATGGCTAAAAACGTTCATTTCGATTACAGCAAAGCGCTCAGTTTCGTCGGGCAGCACGAAGTTGATTACTTCGCAGAGCCGATCAAGCTTGCTCACGAGCAGCTTCACAATAAAACAGGCGTAGGTTCCGATTACCTCGGCTGGATCGATCTTCCGAAAGCCTATGATAAAGAAGAGTTCGCACGCATTAAAAAAGCCGCGGAAAAAATCCAAAGCGACTCCGAAGTGCTGATCGTAATCGGTATCGGCGGTTCGTACCTGGGCGCGCGCGCGGCGATCGAAATGCTGACGAATTCGTTCTACAACGTGCAAGACAAGTCGCAGCGCAAAACGCCGCAAGTCTTTTTCGCGGGCAACAGCATCAGCTCGACGTATCTGGCGCATCTGCTGCAACTGGTAGAAGGCAAAGACTTCTCCGTTAACGTTATTTCCAAGTCCGGCACGACAACGGAACCTGCGATCGCTTTCCGTATCTTCCGCGCCGCTCTGGAGAAAAAATACGGCAAAGAAGAAGCTCGCAAACGCATCTACGCAACGACGGACACCGCTCGCGGCGCTCTGAAAAAGCTTTCGACCGAAGAAGGCTACGAGTCGTTCGTGATTCCGGATGACGTCGGTGGTCGTTATTCCGTGTTGACCGCCGTAGGTTTGCTGCCAATCGCAACGGCTGGCGTAGACATCGACGCGATGATGCAGGGCGCTGCCGACGCGTCGGACGAATTCTCGAACCCGAATGTGGCCGAGAACCAAGCGTATCAATACGCGGCTGTTCGTAACGCTTTGTACCGCAAAGGCAAAGGCACGGAAATCCTGGTCAACTATGAGCCATCGCTGCACTTCGTATCGGAATGGTGGAAACAACTCTTCGGCGAAAGCGAAGGCAAAGACTTCAAGGGCATCTATCCATCCTCCGTTGACTTCTCGACCGATCTGCACTCCATGGGTCAATTTATCCAGGAAGGTAGCCGTAACATCTTCGAGACGGTGATCCAAGTGGAAAACGTATCCGAGCAAATCACGATCGAAGAAGACGCGGACGACCTGGACGGCCTGAACTTCCTCGCAGGCAAAACGATGGACTTCGTCAACAAAAAAGCGTTCCAAGGCACGATGCTGGCGCACACGGACGGCCAAGTACCGAACCTGATCGTCAATATCAAAGACTTCAGCCCGTACACGTTCGGCTACCTGGTCTACTTCTTCGAGAAGGCTTGCGGCATTAGCGGTTACCTGCTGGGCGTCAATCCGTTCGACCAGCCGGGCGTCGAAGCGTACAAGAAAAACATGTTCGCGTTGCTGGGCAAGCCTGGCTTCGAAAAAGAAAAAGCGGAACTGGAATCGCGTCTGTCCGAATAATTCTGCGGAATAATTCTGACATCAATCTTTACGCCAACGTGAATTCCTGTTTTAATAAGAGAATAACCACCGGTTAATTCGCCATACGGCGGGATGACCGGACCAAACAGAAGAAAGCAGTTCACCCGTGTGCATCGCGTCTCTGGCGCGTATGCAAGCGCGGGGAACTGCTTTCTACTATAAGGAAGGTTCGAAAAACTTTATGCTGGAACGTTATCAAACAGTCAGGCACGAGGGGAAGAAAGAAATCGTCATCCGTAAATCGCGGTTTATCGGCCATATTCGCCCTGTCGAGACAGAAGAAGAGGCCATCGCGTTTATCGACGAAATCAAAAAACTTCATCGCGACGCTACCCACAATTGTTCGGCTTACCTGCTCGGCGAGCGTGATGAAATTCAAAGACAGTCCGACGACGGAGAACCAAGCGGAACGGCGGGCAAGCCTATTCTGGAAGTATTGAAGAACCGGGAATTGAAAAACGTAGCCGTGGTCGTCACTCGTTACTTCGGTGGCATCATGCTTGGCGCGGGCGGCCTGATTCGGGCTTATGCGGACGGAGCGGTAGCTGCGGTCGAGGCTGGCGACGAGATCCTTCGGGTGCTGCATACGCAAGTGTTTGTGACGATCGATTATACGTGGCATGGCAAGGTGGAGAACGAGCTGCGCGGGCGAGAAGTTCGCACAGGCGAAACTACGTTTACGGACAAAGTAACGCTGCTCTGTTTGCCTCCGCTTGCGGACACCGATCGTTTTATTTCCTGGATCACCGATCTGACACAAGGGCAAGCCGACATCGTGCAGGGAGATCCGGTTTATTACATCGAAGGGGAATAACGACTATGGCGAGAAGAGCAGTAGAGCAGGAACTGTCGCGTGAGCGAATCCTGGAAGCGGCGAGACACTTGTTCATCACCAAAGGATACCGTGCCATCTCCATGCGCAGTATCGGACAGCATCTCGGTTACAGCCATGGTTCGCTCTACTATCATTTCAAAGAAAAAGCGGAGCTGTTTTACGCCATCGTCATCGAAGATTTCGGCTATTTGTCGAGCTGCCTGAACAGCGTGGTGAACGCGCCGGAGATGGAAGGATTCACGCGCACCGAGCTGTTGCTGCTGGAATTCATTCGCTTCGGGCTGGATCATCCGCATCAGTACGAGATCATGTTCATGACGCGCGACGAAGAGCTGTTGGCTTACTGTCGAAACGAACAGGGCCGATGTCTGGAGTTATTTGCATCCATTGTCCGCGGACATCTGGATCAGGAAGGGCGGCATACCGAAGAGTCATTGAAAAGCATTCCGCTCAGTCTCTTTTTGTCTGCGCACGGTTTTGTCTCTTACTACATTCAAGAAAAAGCTTCATTCGACGAAATCCGTCCGGCAGCTTTGGCGCATGTACGCATTTTGTGCGAAAACCTGCATTTGCCTGCTTCACGGCGCTGAAATAGTGCATAGAGAACGCTTCGATGCGTTGTTGCGCGGAAGTATATTGTGCAGAAGAGTATGTTTTGAAAAAATAAAAAGCCGTTAACGTCCCAGCTTGTTTACAAGCCTGAATGCTAACGGTTTTTTCATGCTGTCGTTTATTTAGGGTGCCGTTTGTAGATGCTGAACTTGCTCGTTTGTCAGTCCGGTAGCTTCGGCTACTTCGTCAATGTTTAGGCCCATCTTCAACAGACGGCGAGCGGTATTTTCGATGCCGCGTTGGATGCCTTGTTCGATGCCTTGCTCAATCCCTTGCTGGATGCCTTCTTGAATGCCTTGCTGCATGCCATGTTTAAATCCGAAAGCTTCCGCATTTTTGGCTGCGTTCATCATAGAAGCTTGGTCGTGCAAAAATTTTTGCCGCGCTTCGTATTCCATTCTGAGCTGCTTGTCCTGACTCAGAAACTCCAGTGTGTTCATAGCTTTTTTCAATTTCGGTTCGTTCATCGTTAGCACCTCCCATTGGTTATGATCGACGCCTTTTAGAAACAACAGCCAGTTGGCGAGCCCGCCTTCTTGCAGATCGACCGTACGTTCTTCAAGCTTGGGCAGTTCCAAAAAATGAATCTCGATATCGCCGGTCAATTCGATTCCGGTCCGATCTTCCCTAAGATGGAACACGCTGTGATACAATTTGTTGGGCAGCAGAGAAAAATTTAAAATATTGATTGTCACGCAGCGCTTGAGCGTATCGTAAGACTGACCCTCTACCAACTGACTACCGTACTGCTTGCTCCAATAAAACAATGTGCGCTTTTCCATATCATATCGGTTAAACAACTGCATTTCCACATTGATCAATTCACCTTCGGTCGTACGCGCGCGAACATCCAGAATCGATTGTTTGTCGGTCGGAGAATCTTTGTCCGTATACGGATTGAGCAGCAGAATCTCACTTAGCGGCGGTTGTCCGGCTTCAGTGAAGGTGCGATTCAAAAACGCCAATAACACATCCCGATTTTCTTCGCTGCCGAAGATGCGCTTAAATAAAAAATCGTTTCGAGGATCGAGCAATTCCAACTCCATCAGCTCCGTTTTCTTTTTATTATAAAAGAAAATAGAGTGGAAACATACGAACAGATTGCGTCGAAATGTTGAATATACGCTATAATTACGTTTTTACATCATTTTTTATCCAATACGCCGTAAAAGTCTTTGTTCCCGCTATCCTTCCATAATCTTCACCTTGAACGCCCGCGAACGCGGCCCGTCGAACTCGCAAAAATAAATCCCTTGCCACGTCCCCAACACCAGTCTGCCACCGTCGATAATAATCGTTTGCGAAGACCCGCAGGTGATCGCTTTCAGATGCGCCGCCGTATTGCCTTCCGCGTGCCGGTACTTCGGATGCTCCCACGGATACACCTCGTCCAGAATCATCAAAATATCCCGTTTCACGTCCGGATCGGCATTCTCGTTGATCGCGATCCCCGCCGTCGTATGCGGGCAATAGACCATCGCAATCCCGTTCTCGACCCCGCTCTGACGCACCACTTCCCGTACCTGCGGCGTAATATCCACGATCTCGTCCCTTTTCGACGTAGACAACTTCAGCGTATGTAACACATCTTTTCCTCCTTGTGATGTAGAGAATCTTCGACTATGACGAGAGTGCTGCGGCCATTGAATGTGAATGACTTTTCTTTATATTACCCATGTCTTTCCTCGATCGCACCCGGTACGTTGCCAACGCTAAAGGTAAGGTTACGTTCGCTTAAAACTCGCCTAAAGCGTATGAGCTTTAAGTGAACGTAACCCTCCGATCAAGAGTCGACAACGTACGGGTAGCTTATCTTGGATTGATGAATGGTTTAAGACAAGCTACTAGCCGTGAGCGTGTTTCGAACCGAAGCGCCTTTCTACTTTCCCTTTACCGCTAAATCTTTTATCCAATCAAAAAGGGAAAGCACAACGAAGCGCAGGTCGAAACACGCTCACGGCGCCTCCGCGCGCAATCGTTCCCCTTCTGATACAATGATTCCACTCTGACAACGCACACGTTTATTCCGTTTTGAAAAAAAAGCATATTGACGCTAATCGTTAACCCTGATACATTATGCAGTAAGTTAAACCGACTAGACTAATGGGAATAATGCGACGAGGCTTCTTGCGAAAAACGACGCAATCGTTACACTTCGTACAAGTCTCGGAATTGGAGGAAGATCCGGTGCAAACGTCATGGCTGCGTCACAAAGGCTGGACCTACGGTTTTCGCACGACGGTCCTGCTGTATTTCGTTATATTGATCGTGCTTCCGATCGCGGGCGTGTATGTTTATGCGTTCACCGACGGCTGGGCGCCGTTTTGGGAAAGCATCTCCGATCCGATCGCCTGGAAAGCCGTGCTGCTCACGCTCAAGCTTGCGCTGATCGCGACCGTCGCCAACGTGCTGATCGGAACGATGATCGCTTGGGTGCTGGTGCGTTATCGCTTTTACGGACGAACCGTGCTCAACAGCCTGGTGGATCTGCCGTTCGCGCTACCGACCGCGGTAGGCGGGCTGATGATCCTGCTGCTGCTCGGGCCGAATAGCTGGGTAGGCGGAATCGCGGAAAAGCTCGGCTTCGACATCGTGTTTCACCAGCCGGCGATCGTGATTGCGATGGTGTTCGTGACGTTTCCGTTCGTGATCCGCGCGATCCAGCCGTTGCTGGAAGAAATGGACGCATCCGCCGAAGAAGCTTCGTATACGCTCGGAGCCTCGCGCGCGGCGACGTTTTTCCGGGTCATTTTGCCGCAGATTGTACCGGGAATCGCCGGAGGCGCCATGCTGGCTTTCTCCCGCGCGCTGGCGGAATTCGGAGCGGTCGTGCTGATCGCGGGCAATATTCCGGCCAAAACGCTCACCGCTTCCGTGTTTATTTACGGCGAGGTCGAGAGCGACAACAATCTGGGCGCGGCTGCCGTATCGGTACTGCTGTTGACCTTATCGCTGCTCATTCTCTGGTTCATTAACCGGGTGCAGCGGCGGGGAGGGAGAGGATAACTCATGAAAAAATTATGGATCGTCCTCACTTATCTCGTCTTTGCCGTGCTGCTGGTCGCGCCGTTGGTCAAAATGACGCAAAGCGCGTTCGCTGACGGATGGTCGGGCTTCGTCGAATCAATCAGCCGTCCCGAAGCGCTGCATGCCTTGATGATGACGGGACTGGTCGTGCTGTGCGTCACGGTGCTGAACGGGATATTCGGCATCATGACTGCGCTGTATCTCGTACGCGGAAAATGGCTCGGCCGAAGGCTGCGCAGCGTGATGAACAGTATCGTCGATCTGCCGTACGCCGTGTCTCCCGTCATCGGCGGCTTGATGATCGTGCTGCTTGTGGGACCGGATACCGCGATAGGTGCTTTTTTCGCCAAGATCGGGATCAATATCGTTTACGCGTTTCCCGGAATGGTCATCGCGACGCTGTTCGTGACGTTTCCGTTAATGGTGCGCGAAATCATGCCGGTGCTCGAAGAAATCGGCGACGATCAGGAGCAGGCTTCGGCGACGCTGGGTGCGTACGGGTGGACGACGTTCCGCCGCGTGACCTGGCCGTCGATCCGCTGGGGAGTGGCGTATGGCGCTGTGTTGACGATTGCGCGCTCGATGGGCGAATTTGGCGCGGTGCTCGTCGTGTCGGGCAATATTATCAACCGCACGCAGACCGCGACGACGCTCGTGTATCAGGACGTGGAGAACTTCAATATCGCCGCCGCCGGAGGAATCGCGCTGGTTTTGGCCGCGTTCTCGGCGGGTCTGCTGCTGTTGATGGAATGGACGAAGAAAAGAAGGGAAGTGCACTAATATGCAGCATGTGGAGGTCCGCGGACTCGACAAGCATTTCGGCAGTTTCCATGCGGTGAAAGACGTCTCGTTCGATATTCAAAAAGGGCATTTGATTGGCCTGCTCGGCCCGAGCGGCGGCGGCAAAACGTCGATCCTGCGGATGCTGGCGGGACTGGAAAGTCCGGACGCGGGCGAGATTCTTTTTCACGGCAAAAGGGTCAACGAGCTTCCGCCGCAGGAGCGTGGCATCGGCTTCGTTTTCCAGAATTACGCGCTGTTCAAGCATATGACGGTATTCGAAAATATCGCGTACGGCCTGAAAGTGAAAAAAACGCCGAAAGCGCAAATCCGTGAACGTGTCATGGAATTGGTCGAGCTGACCGGGTTAAAAGGATTCGAGCAGCGTTACCCGCAGCAGTTGTCCGGCGGCCAGCGTCAGCGCGTGGCGTTTGCCCGGGCGCTTGCGCCGGAGCCGCAATTGCTGCTGCTCGACGAGCCGTTCGCGGCGATCGACGCCAAAATCCGGCAAGAGCTGCGTTCATGGCTGCGGGAATTGATCGAACGTGTGGGCATCACGTCGATCTTCGTCACGCACGACCAGGATGAAGCGATCGAGGTGGCCGACGAGATCATGGTTATCAGCCAGGGTCAGGTCGAGCAGAAGGGGACGCCGTGGGACATTTACAAAGAACCGGCTACGCCTTTTGTCGCTTCGTTTATCGGGGAATCGACGCAGGTAGAGCACGCCGTGAAGCTTCACGGATTTGATCGCGCTGCCGAAACGGCGGGAACAAAAGCCTTGATTCGCCCGGAATATGTAGAGGTTGGACGTCCAAGCGAGTTCCCGTTGCTATCCGCAACCGAAGAAGGCGTCGTGCAACATCTGCATTTTCGCGGGAGTCAATGGCTGGTCGAAGTACAGGTCGGCGACCAAAAGCTGATTACGTACCGTTCGCTGGAAAAAGAACCTTTGCAGGTCGGCGATCCGGTTCGCGTGATGGTGCATCGGGCTTATCTGTATAACGAACAGCGTAGCTGGATCGCGGAAAACCGCTTCAAAGTCGATCCGATGTCCATGATGATCTGATTGCGGCAGCAACTCATTAGGCGAGGGTGTGAAAAGATGCAACATGGATACGAATATGGCGAAAAGGCCGAGAAGCGACGGATCGGCAAACGTAAACGCTGGCCTGCTGTCGCGGCGTCTTTGGCCTTGCTCGGTTCCCTGCTGGCTGGTTGCAGCTCGGGCGAAAGCACAGCAGAAAGCACCGGAGGAACCACGCAGCAGGGCGATGTGACGTTGGTCATCGGCGCGTACAGCGTGGTGAAAGACTCGGTGCAGGACATCATCCCGCTGTTTCAGAAAAAGTGGAAAGAAGAAACCGGTCAGACCGTTACGTTTCAGGAATCATACGAAGCGTCAGGCACGCAGGCCCGGGCGATTGTCGGAGGCTTCGAAGCCGATGTGACGCTGTTGTCGCTCGAAGGCGATATCGACAAGCTGACCAAAGCCGGACTGGTAAACGAGAACTGGAAAGAAAAGCCGGACGGCGGCATGATTACCCGTTCGGTCGCCGTAATCGGTACGCGCGAAGGCAATCCGCTCGGCATTAAAAGTTTTGCGGATCTGGCGAAGCCAGGCGTCAAAGTGCTTTACCCGAATCCGAAAACGTCGGGCGGCGCGCAATGGGATATCAATGCGATCTACGGAGCCGGTCTGAAAGAATCGGAACGGGAGACGGGACAAAAGGATCCTGCATTTGCCAAAAAGTTTCTGGAATCCGTACACGCCAATATCGAGTCTTTGGATAAAAGCGGACGCGCGTCCATGGCGGCGTTCGAATATGGCGTAGGCGATGCGCTTGTAACCTATGAAAATGAACTGGTCGCGCGGATCAAGCAGGGCGCCAAGTATGAAGTGGTCGTGCCGGACGATACGATCCTGATCGAAAATCCGGCCGCTGTCGTCGATGCCAACGTAGACAAACACGGCACGCGCGAAGTCGCGGAAGCGTTTCTCGATTTCCTGTGGTCAGCGGAAGCCCAACAGGTATTCGCGGAAAACGGCTTCCGGCCTACCGATCCGGCTGTGTACGCGAAGTTTGAAAAAGATTACCCTGTGCCGCCGGGACTGTTCGATATCGGTTACTTGGGCGGATGGAGCGAAGTGAGAGAAACGCTTTATTCGAAACGCGGGGTCTGGTATCAGGTATTGGCGGGGATCTGAATGCGGGGGATCTGAGCGTTGGGCGCGGCTGGGTGATTTCGACTTTCGCTTATGCTCGTTTTCCTTGCGGAAAGCCGAAAGTCGCTCAATTCGAAATCACCCAGCCTGGTACGTTGATCGCCCGCGGTGGTTTTTTTAGGGAAGGGAAAAAAGAGTAGAGAATAGCATGTTAAACGATATTTTAAAAACGTCGGGTTTGCACTTACACTGCAAACCCGACGTTTTTCTTGGTTCATTATAATTTTTTTATTCCACAACCCCCAAAAAACGTCCTATTCTTTTTCAGAACAAACACCGGAGGCGGAGGGGAAAATTCAGTGAGCGATGCCTTTGAACGCGGAAAGCCGAAGGCTTTCTGCGTGAGACAGCATCGCGAACGAATTTTTTCCGCAGCCGCAGCCCTTTTGTTCATTCAACGAATAGGACTTTTTGGGTTATAATTTTGAGGAATAACACACAACACGTAGCGGAAAGGTGAGAAGGATGGCGGAAGACGAGTTGGTTTTTTGGGGGACCGGGGATGCGATGGGGGTTCCTCGGGTTTATTGCGAATGCGCCGTGTGCGAGGAGGCGAGAACGACTGGACTCAACCGGAGATTGCGCTCGCTGGTATCGGTGGAGGCTGGCGAGAACCGGTTTTTGATCGACTGCGGTCCGGATTGGCGGGTGCAGATGGAAGCCAGAGGGATTCGCACCGTGGATACGATTTTGGTCACGCATCCGCATTTCGATCATATCGGCGGGCTGCCGGAGTGGGCGGATCAGTGCCGGTGGACAGAAACGCGGGGCAAACTTTACGCTCCTGGCGAAGTATTGGAAGCGATTGCCGACCGTTATCCGTGGCTGAAACGCAATTTGGAGCTGATCAGAGTCGAGTCCGATTTGACACTGGGCGGTTGGTCGATTGCAAATTGGAGGGTCAATCACGGCAAGAACGGGTATTCGTATGCATATAGGTTAGAAAAAGAAAACTTCTCCTGGGTGTACTGTCCCGACTCGATCGGCTTGTCCGCAGAGGAGATCCAGCCTATGCGCAATGCCGATCTGCTGGTACTTGGAACGAGCTTTGTGCAAGAAGATGCAGAGTATTCGACGAGATCGGTATACGATATGCGCGAAGCGGCAGAGCTTTTACAGGAGGTTCGACCGAAGCGCGCGATGTATACCCATATGTCGCATGACGTCGATCTGAATCGGTTGCCTGGTCTTCCTCCGCATGTATCGGCAGCCAGAACCGGGCTTCGGGTGAAGTTGGTGAAATGAAGGCGCAATTCAATCCAATTTACGGAGGGACATAATCATGAGCGAATACGAGAAGAACAATCAAAACACTACAGATCCTTTGGAAGAAAGATTGGACCCGACGGAAGACAATCCGACGAATCTCAGAGACGATGGTTCGATGCACCCTACCCATGTCGAAAAAGAAACGCCTCCCGGCGAACGACCTGACTCGCATGAAGGCACGACGTCGGGAGAAGTCGATCCCCGTATGCAGGAAGCGGCGGCAGCTTTCAAAAACGAGCACGACCAAGAAGACGCGAGTCGGCAATCGTTTGATCGACCGACCCCGGACAGAGAGTAAGCGGAATGGGCCAAAAAGAACAATCGGCCGGGAAGACGCTGGAAGAAGCGACGAATCTCAGAGACGATTCTTCCAACGAACAGCAAGCCATGCCGCCTCATGATTCGTTTGGCGAACGTCCGGATGCTCATATCGGTACGACCATCGGAGAAGTAGACCCGCGTATGCTCGGCAGATCCATGCCGCCTCAATCCGAAGCCTCCGCTTTATCGAGCGATTCGTGGATAGACGAGGCTTGGCGGCATATGCTGCAAAAAACGGAAAAGCTGGCTGAGCGAATCGGAGCTTCTTTTCCGCACGCCGCACCGAACGGTCGTTATGATCAAGAATCCCCGGCGTGGTGGACAGCCGGATTTTGGCCGGGAATCTTGCGTTTGATCGAACAAGATCAGGCGGACGAACGGCTGCGCGGAATCGCGGACGAATGCGAACGGCAGTTGGAGCAGGTGCTGCGCGATCCGGAACAGGTCGATCATGATCTCGGGTTTCTGTGGCTGCCGACAGGCGTGGCGAACTACAAATTGCATGGCGATCGCGAATCGCGCCGTCGCGGGCTGTTGGCAGCGAACCTGCTTCTGGCGCGCTTCAACGTGCAAGGTCATTTTATCCGGGCGTGGAACTTCGAAGGACGGAATATGGATACGCGCGGCGTGGCGATTATCGACTGCATGATGAATCTGCCGCTTTTATACTGGGCATCGGAAGAAAGCAACGACCCGCGTTTCAAACAAGCCGCGATGCTGCATGCGGATATGGTGCTGAAGCATTTTGTCCGGCATGATCATTCTGTGTGCCATGCGATCGAATTTGATCCGGAGACGGGAATGAAGCTTGCGGAGCATGGCGGTCAGGGATTTGCGGAAGGCTCGGCTTGGGCACGCGGGACGTCCTGGGCGCTGCACGGGTTTGCCCTTTCTTACGGATACACGGGCAAGCCTCAGTATTTAGCGGCTGCCGAAGGTATCGCGGACTTTTTCTTGCAGCAGCTTGGTCAGGATATTGTTCCGGTGTGGGATTTCCGCGCGACTGAAGACCATCGTGTCGCCTGGGATTCGTCCGCAGCGGCCATTACGGCAAGCGGGTTGCTGGAGCTGGCTCGCCATTCGTCCCGTGGAGCCTTTTTCCGGGAAACGGCATCGAGCTTGTTGCACGGTTTGTATCGGAACTTTTCAACGCCGGATCACGAAGAAGGGCTGTTGGTAAAAGGGACCGTCCATTACCCGGAGCGCCGTCATCTGAATGTTCCGATTATTTACGGCGATTATTTCTTCGTGGAAGCGTTAAGCAAGCTGCGCGGGTATCCGGGATTTTTTGAGAAAACATAATAGTTGACTCTAAGGAAGGGGAGAAGAGGCGATGTGGTTAATTAACCCTGCCGAAGCGTTTCCCGATCCGTTGTTTCGTTTGATATGGATAGCGGAGCTGCTCGTTTTGCTGGCTCTGATCGCCGCAGCGATGCGTTTCTCGCGCCGTGCCTGGATCAGCTGCGGCGTTTTGCTCGCGATCGGTCTTTTGGCAACTTTACCGGGATGGATTTATCAGCTGTTCAATCCCGATTATATCGGAGCGATGATCGATATTCCGTTATTGGCGATGTTCCCGTTGATGGCTGTGAGTCTCGGCTGGGCCATTGTAGCTTGGGCAATCCGTCTGTACGGCGGGCGAAAAGGCAAAAGCAGCCCGATGTCCCCGTAATGGCAGCGTCATGGAAGGAATAAATGATACGGCATAGAACCAGCAAGTCCGGAAGACTAGGGTGTATGTTCAAGCGCGCCCTTATCGCTTTCGGGCTTTTTTTGCATAAATATATACTTCTGATTTGTACGAATATGGTAAGCTGGTAGGTTAGAGAAAGATCGCAAGTCGATAAAGAGAGGATGAAACAGAATGAAGACAGACCGAAAAGCGAGTTATGCGTTGTATTCAACGGATAGCAAAAATCAGAAAAGCACACGGGGACTTGCGCTGTTATTGAGCTTGATTCTCGTGTTGTCTACGGCTGCGTTTTGGCCCGCCGGACAGGCGGAAGCGGCAGGCACGACGATCGATGCAACCAAGCTGAAATCGATCAGCCGTTTGTATTTTCCGATGCGGGATGAAAAAAAGCAGTTATATACGCTATATTTGTTCGCAACCGACGAGAAAAAAACTTTAACGACGCAGGAAGGAGCCTGGGCTGGAGCAAACGTAGGAGATGTCGTTTATTCGGGCACGTACCGAGCGGCATTGTTGAAACACGGGCAAAAGACGGGAAGCGTACAAAATATCAACCTGAATTTCGACTTCTTCAACGCCACGCGCAATGAAAGTTTCCGGTTGCCGGGGGACGGTAAAAATCGGCCTGATTTGTTATTTCTGTCCGAAGCGGCAAGCTCTAACGTGAATCTTATTCGCGGTTTTGCGATTACCGGAGGGACGTTGCATTCTCTCAGTATTGCTGACGGAAACGGCAAAGTTTGGGGCAAAGAAACAGCAGCTGCTCAAAAAAACGCGATGAGAGGATTAAGCGGCGATCGGATACAGACACGGGTTTACGACAATTCCTCGGGCCGTTACCGGTTCGATATCTACAAGCTGGATCTCAAGCAGTTGAAACTTCGGCATATCGACGATTTGTATGCGCCGTCCAATGCTTGGCCTACCGGACAAGGTTCGCACGCGCTGCTTGATTCGATCAAGCAGTCTGCCTTGAAGCATGTGCTTCGCGACAAACCCCAAGTGAAGATTGGCATGACGGAAAAACAGGTGCGCTCGATCATGGGTAGCCCCAAAACCGTCGAAAACGGCGAGTGGGGCGGTTATTTCGGTTATGGCAACTTGTGGGTCGGGTTCAACGATTACATGAACCAGGGCAAAATCCCTGCCCATGCACGGGTTGGCGAGTTGACTACCCAGCTGAACGGAACGTTCATGCGGACTCATCAAGTCAAAGAATGGCTGGGAGCCCCGAAAGAAGAATACGAGGATGACTTGGAAGGCGGTTACGCGATGATCTACCGCTGGAACAACGCTTCACTCGTGTTCCGCTATGAATACGACGGGGGACCGATCCACTCGTTCAGTATTCATTGACGCGAAACCGTTGAGAACCGTTAGACAGCAAAAGTCCGCAAGCAACAGGCTTGCGGACTTTTGTCTATTTATTCAGCACGAACTTATCGATCACGACTTTCACGCCGTCTTCGTTGTTGCTCGTCGAGATGAAGTCGGCGATCGCTTTGAGCGGCTCGATCGCGTTGCCCATCGCTACGCCAAGGCCTGCGGCTTCCAGCATCTCATGATCGTTCCACGAGTCGCCGATCGCGATACATTCTTCCAGCGTGCAACCGAAGTAGTCCGCCAGAAAAGCCAACGCATGTCCTTTTGTTCCTTCGCGGTGCATGATTTCGAGGAAATGCGGCTTGGACTTGGTGATATGCACTTGGTCGCCAAGCAATTCGTGCAGCTTCGGAGCCAGTTCGTCAAGGAATGCCGGATCGTCGATGATCAGCATTTTCGGAGTCGGCTGCGAGAACAGCTTTTCGAAATCAGGCTCCAGATAGAATCGCGTATTGTTCAACTGGGCGTACGCGACCAGTTTTTCGTTTTCTTCGCGCGCGTACAGCTTGTCGTCGATATACGTTTGCAGGTGAAGATTGTGTTCCAGGCAGTATTTGCCCAATTTGAGCGCCGCTTCGACCGGAACGTGGCGTTCCAGCAGCACTTTGCCGTCGAGCAAGTTTTTCACCAACGCGCCTTGATACGTGATAATCGGGACGTTCAATCCGGTTTGGGCGGCGAGCTGCTTGGCGGAAGCGTAAGCGCGTCCGGTGGCGAGCGTTACGACCACTCCGGCTTCTACCGCTTGCTCCAAAGCCGCTTGAGTCGCGGGCGTTACCTGTTTGTCGTCGTTAATCAGCGTGTCGTCGATATCGATCGCAATCAATTTGTAAGTCATGGTTTCTCTCCTGTTTCTGTCTGTATTTTTTTAATCTTCCAGGAATACGAGTCCGACGAAGTCGTCTGTCTCGATATTGCCGAAATAATGTTTCAGGTTCACGCCGTCCAGCGCCGCGCGAATCTCGGATTCCTCGTAACGTTTGCCGCGCAGCAGATCCGCTACTTCGGACGCGTCGCCGACGCCGAAGAAATCGCCGAATATGGTGATGTCCTCGATATGTCCGTTTTTCACGTCCATACGCAGGTCGATGATGCCCACCGAGAATTTTTTCGCGTGCTTGACGTTATATTCCGGCGACTGCCCGTAGTTCCAATCCCAATTCCGATAACGTTCTTCCGAAATTTCGTGAATCTTTTTCCAATCCTCTTCGGTCAGTACGTATTGCGGGACTTCGTTCGGCTCGACTTTGAAAA
Organism: Saccharibacillus sacchari; assembly: GCF_037722395.1. Classification (GTDB taxonomy): domain Bacteria; phylum Bacillota; class Bacilli; order Paenibacillales; family Paenibacillaceae; genus Saccharibacillus; species Saccharibacillus sacchari_A. The sequence continues at coordinate 375,752 of NZ_JBBKAR010000056.1, forward strand.
TGTGGCGCAGAATATTGTCCTTGAATTCCTGTAGCGTCAGCTTCTCGTTCATGAACTCCGAGATGTTGGCGACGCGGCTGCGGACCGACTTGGTGCTTTTGGACTTGAATTTCTCAGGGTTGGCTTTCAGCGCCGAATGTACGTTGTCCAGCTCGGAATCGAACATGAGCGTGCCGTGGCTGAACATGCGTCCGCGCGTGGAAAATTGGGCGTTGCCCGAGATTTTCTTTTCGCCCACCTGAAGATCGTTGCGACCCGACAATTCCGCTTCGACGCCCAATTCGCGCAGCGCTTCGGTCATCGGTTCGGTGAACTTGCGGAAGTTATGGAACGATTGGCCGTCATCCTGGGTCAGGAAACTGAAATTCAGGTTGCCCAGATCGTGGTAGACCGCGCCGCCGCCGGACAAACGACGCACGACATGGATACCGTTTTCTTTGACATATTCCGCGTTGATCTCTTCGACCGTATTCTGGTGCTTGCCGATGATGATCGACGGTTCGTTGATGTAAAACAGCAAGTAGCTGTCGCCGTCCATCGGAAGATGGCGCAGAACGAATTCTTCGATCGCCAGGTTGATCCGCGGATCGTTAATGCCCTGATTGTCGATAAAAAGCATGATATGGCCTCCCGTTTTGACAAAGTGATAAGGATTCGGTATAGCTATTGATTCGCCTTTATCATTGTAAACCATTCCCCAGCACTTTGTCCCACTCAACAGAACCTTCTGATTTGAATAGATACGGTAGGGTAATACATAACTATCTTCACCCAACACCAATACGCGATGGACGCGAGAAGCGGACGACGCATAGGAGGTTGAACACAAATGGACGAAAAGGCTAAAGCACTGCTTGACCGGAAAAAGGAAAACGAGCATGGCGGACAGTTGAGAAGTTTTGTGGAGAATCAGGTGGAGGGAACGGGGAAGTCAGTTCCTGAAGGAATCGAGGCTACCAAGGATCAGATGCAAGACCAGCAAAACAGGCTCAAAGACACTCAAAATATGCGCAAGTAGCCACATGGAGCGGACGCTGTTACCCTATTGTTGAAAATCGTTACAAAAACCGTTTTGCGGGACTCCGAACAGAAGGAGAGGCGCAAAACGGTTTTTTATGCGATTTATGCCTAGCATCTTGTCTCGAATTAATGTAGGGTTACACTTTCCTGAAACGTACTAGAACCATGCACGTTTCAGGAAAGCGCAAACCCCGGATTAAAGCAAGACAAGCTACTAGCTGTCTGTATTGTGCGTCCGGCGGCAATCTAATATAATCGGGGGACGAGGTTCCGCAAATGGACCTTCACGATTTCATAAATGTACAGCTGCCGAGGTCCCAAGCGGCTAGGGCGTGTTTGAAAACTCCGAAGGAAGCAGATTTTGCCGAATTTTCGCTCGCAACAAGGAAGGGTTTCGCAGTCGTGCCGGGGCACGTCAAGAAACCGTGACGCCGGTGCGGGCGAAAAGGCGGTAAAAGGTGCACGTCGTTGAGTTTTCAAACACGCCTTGAACCGAACTTTCGATGAATCGCCAAAGTTCGGATCGCCGCTTGGGTTAAAAGGGAAGCCGGTGCAAGTCCGGCACGGTCCCGCCACTGTAACACGGGTGGAATCCAACAGCCATTGCGCGCCGCAAGCGTGCGAGAAGGCGGATTCCGGTTCATCTGATTCGTCATCGTATTGGCGGGCGCAACCGAGGCCTCCATACCGATGTCGGGCAGCCCGTGAGTCAGGAGACCTGCCTCGCAGACCCGATGCCGGTCCGGTTCTTCGCGGAAAGAGCGCTCCACGCACGTACGCCGATTTTTAGTCCATTCGCTTTTTTAAGCAGAATTTGGGCTTTCATTGGCGTGCGTCCAGATCAAGCTCTTTCCGCAGGCTGTGTCCCGGGGAGGGCTTTTTTGTTTCGATTAGCGGGGACAGACGCTGAGTCAGACGGAAAACGAAGACTGTACCCGAAATCGAATCAAAAGGGGGAAACGTGAAGATGAAGACAGATGTAGCCAAAAAGCAAAACACGGAAGTATCGCAGGACGAAGCAAATGGGATGCAAAGCGGAAGCTTTCATGCAGGAGAGCGCAGGGCTTCAGCCTATCGACTTGGCCGAATGCTGCTAACAGGTACGGCGGCTTTGCTGCTGACATTGAGTCTTGCCGCTTGCGGACAAGGTCAATCGGCTGTGGCGCCAGAGCCGACAACGACAGAAACGCAAACCGCTGAACAGGCTCCGGCAGAAGCGGTTGACACGACGGAAGCGGCCGAAACCGCGAGCCAAACTGTATATCCATTGACATTGACCGATGCGACGGGAACCGAGGTGACGTTGGACGCCGCGCCTTCCAAGATCGTATCGCTGGCGCCGTCGGAGACGGAAACTTTGTTCGCGTTAGGGTTGGATGAGCAGATTGTCGGCGTCTCGGATAACGACGACTACCCGGAAGCCGCCAAGTCCAAGCCGAAGATGGGCGGTTTCGAATTGAATACGGAAGCGATTGTTGCGGCGCAGCCGGATATCGTATTTGTGGCCGATGTGACGGACGACGCGACGGTCGAATCATTGCGTGGCCTGGGCTTGAACGTGTTCAAATTCAATCCCGATACGTTGGAAGACGTCATCAACGACGTGACGACATACGGTGAGATCACGGATCGGCAAGCGGAAGCGAAAGACGTGACGGACAAAATGCGTACCGATATTGAGAAAATTCGCACCGCGGCGGCTTCGATCGACGAAGCAGACCGCAAAACCGTGTATCTGGAATTTTCCCCGGGCTGGACCGTCGGCAAAGGGGAGTTCATGGATGAGCTGATTAGCACTTCCGGTGCGATCAACGCAGCCAATGCGACGACCGGGTGGAGCGAAGTCGACGCGGAAGCGATCATTCAGGCTAATCCGGACGTGATCTTGTACAGCCAATTGTCCGTCGATCCGCAGACGATCAAGGATCGCAGCGGCTGGGCAACTATTGCGGCTGTAGAAAACGATCAATTGTTCGCAATTGATGATAATCTGGTGAGCCGTCCGGGTCCCCGTTTGTCGGAAGGGCTGATCGAAGTATTTAACGCGATCTACCCTGATGCCTTGCAATGATACGCAGACTGGGCGGTTACGGAGGAGCGGGGATTTTACTGCTCCTTTTCAGTCTGGTGCTCACACTTCGGATCGGGTCGGTCGAGCTTCCTGCGGGGCGAATTTTTTCAATCCTGATCCATGAACTGCCTGGAGCGGGAACATGGTTTCCTCAGACCTGGGACGTCGGGGAAGCGCAGATTGTGTTAAAAGTCAGGCTGCCTCGTATCGTGCTGGCGGCGTTGGTCGGCGCGGCATTGGCCGTAGCGGGAGCCGCTTTTCAGGGAGTGCTGCGCAATCCTCTTGCCGATCCTTTTACGTTGGGCGTCTCGTCCGGGTCTTCGCTGGGTGCGGCCCTGATTATCTTTTTCGGACTGCGAACGGCTTGGATCGGCCAGTGGACGTTGCCTTTGACCGCATTTTTTACCGGAGCGCTTACTTTAATCCTTGTATTGGCGTTAGCCAGGGATCGAGGGAAACTGCCGATTTACGGTTTGCTGTTGGCTGGCGTCGTGATGCAATCTTTTCTCGGCGCGATCGTAACCTTTCTGTCAGCCCTGTCGGATCGCCCGGTCAATGAAATTTTGTTTTGGACGATGGGGAGCTTGAATCTTAGAGGTTGGAGCTACTCGTTCGTGTTGTTGCCTTACGTGCTGATCGGAGGAGTGTTCCTTTGGGCAAATGCCGGAGCCATGAACCTTTTTGCATTGGGGGAACGGCGTGCCGGGCAATTGGGCTTGAATACGGAACGAACCAAAATGAACGTCTTGCTGGTCGCTACGCTCGTCACGGCTGCCGCGGTATCGGTATCGGGCGTCATCGGCTTTGTAGGCTTGATCGTGCCGCATATGATTCGATTGATCGCGGGACCTGATTACCGGTTGCTCATTCCGTTGTCCGCGCTGGGCGGAGCTTTGTTCCTGATGTGGGCAGATACGCTGGCTCGTTCGTTACTTGGAGGCACGGAAATTCCGCTGGGCGTGGTTACGGCATTTGCCGGAGCGCCGTTCTTTGCGTTATTGCTGCAACGAAGCAAGCGCGGGAAGGGAGGAAGCGGATCATGGACTGGATGAAAAAAAGGAATTCGCGGAAGCAACGGCAGCAGAGAAACAGCGATCCTTTGGCAGCTTCGCCTGCCATTTCGCTGCAAGGAGCAGCTTGCGCCTATGACGGGCAGCAGGCTGTTCAACCGTTGAGTTGGAGCGTTCAGCCGGGAGAGTTCTGGGTAATACTCGGACCTAACGGAAGCGGAAAATCCAGTTTGCTCGGGCTGATCTCGGGGGCAGAGCGTGCTTCGGCAGGTGTCGTAAACGTACAGGGTCGTCCTCTGGCTGAATATAGTCGACGTCAGTTGGCCCGCGAATTGGCCGTGCTGCCTCAAGACGGCTTACCGCCGCTTGGGATCACGGTCAGAGATGCACTGGAGATGGGACGCTTTCCTTACCGGGATCGTTTTGGGCGTGAATCCGATATAGAGGCTGCAAAAGCGCTGTTGGCTCGGATCGCGAAGCGGCTTGCATTGACCGGGCTGTTATCGCGTCGATTGGACGAATTGAGCGGCGGGCAGCGTCAACGCGTAGCGCTCGGTCAAGTGATGGCGCAGCAGCCGAAAGTGTTGCTATTGGATGAACCTACCGCATATCTGGATATTTATTATCAGCTCGACATGATGGAGTTGGTGCAGGAGTGGCGGGCAGAAGAGGGGTTGACTGTGGTTGCGGTGCTGCATGATCTTAATCTGGCCGCACAGTATGCGCAGCGATTGTTATTGCTTCGCGAAGGCAGACGGGTAGCGGAAGGTACGCCGGAAGAAGTGCTTACGCCTGAGGTTGTGGGTGATCTGTATGAAGTGATGCCGCCGATCCAAGTCGGGCATGAGGAGATTGGTGTCCCGCAACTGTTGTTTCGTGCACGGTCGGGTAAAAGCGGTAAGTGATCCTATCCCAAGTACCCGTCCGCGTAACTGCCCGATCGCTGTTTTTTTGAATAACAAAAAGCCGGGACTCCCTTTTCCCGGCTTTTCGTCATGTCGTGAAATTATTCATCGAGAGCATCAGAGCTACGCGATTAAATCTTAAAGCGTCTAACCGTTTCTTCCAGCTCGTCCGCCTGGCGAGTCAGCTCGCCGACGGTACGTGCGTAGGTTTCCATTTCTTCGACCTGGCGCGTGCTGCCTTCGGAGACTTCCAGTACGCGCATCTGCACACGCTCCGTAATACGGGCTGTTTCTTCCACGGATGCCGTCACCTGCTGGCTGCCCGCGGAAACTTGTTCGGTCGAAGCGGATACTTCCTGCACGGATTGGTTGAACTGCTGCATCAGGCTCATCAGTTCGTCGAAGGCTCCGCCGGCACTGCGTACCGCTTCGGCGCCGGACACGATCTCTTGATGCACCGAGCCGATTGCCATTACCGAACGTTCCGAATTTTCGCGCAGCGCGGACAGCGATTGTTCGATCTGCCCGGTCGCTTCGCGCGATTGGTCGGACAATTTGCGCACTTCGTCCGCGACGACGGCGAAGCCGCGACCATGTTCGCCTGCGCGAGCCGCTTCGATCGAAGCGTTCAGCGACAGCATTTGAATCTGTTTGGAAATGCTCGTGATCGCTTGCAGCACTTCCGTGATCTCGTCGGAACGCGAACCCATCGACTCGATATAAGAGCGGGCTTCGACCGTGATCTCCTGCACGCGGTTCATCTGGCCGACAGCTTGTTGAGCCAGCGTGTTGCCCGATACGGCCTGGTCGGAAGCCCGGGCGATCTGTTCGTTAACTTCGGCTGCCGATTCGGCGATATGCTGGATGCCGCCGCTGATTTCTTCCATCGCTTTGGCGTTTTCCGCGGCGCTTGTCGCGACCGCTTCGCTGTTTTGGGCGATTTCGACGGCGGACGAAGAGGTCTGGCCGCCGATTTCGTACAGTAAGCCGATGCCGCGCGACAATTCGATCGAATCGTTTTTCACGCGGTCCGTCGCTTCGAGCACTTGACCGATCATGCCGCGAAGATTGCTTGTCATTTGTTGGAACGCGGAAGCGAGCTGGGCGATTTCGTCGCGTCCTTTGACTTGGATGTTTTCTTGCAGATCGCCTTCGGCGACCAGACGCGCGTGCTTCACCAGTCGGCCCAGCGGTTTCGTCATTTGGCGGCTGACGCCTGCGGCGACGAGAGCGCCGATCACGATAACGATCGCCGTGATCGCCACGCTGGTCCACAGGATCGCTTGAGTCACTTCGGTGACGAAGTTGGCATCCATCGTTCCCGCCACGAGCATCGTGCTGCCCGAGATCGCCAGGTAGCCTTCGATCTGCGCTTCGCCGTTATTTTGATTCAACGGCGTAACGACCGCTTCTTTGGTGCTTTTCAACGCTTGCTGCATCTGCGGATTGACAGGCAGCTTGTCCCCGGTCTTGATCGCGGCTCCCTTGCTCGCGAGTACGACCGTCGCTTCATTGTCTTGAACGTTCAGGATATACACGTTGTCGAGACGGTATTCCGCGGCGGAATCGTTCAGATACGTTTGCAGTTTCATCGACGCGGCGGCGTTGGCTTTGGCGGCCATGCCGGCCTGGGTCGGATCGACCCCGCTTTGAATTTCGGAAACGCTGAGATCCATCGTTTTGCTGAATTCCGGTATGATTCGGCTGTGCAGGGTATTATTGAATATGACGAAAAAACTCCCGCACAGCAGCAGGCTTGCAACGAGGATGATGGCTCCCGACAAAGCGATGATCTTGCGGCTGATGGAACGCTTTAACATGATAGGCTCCCCCTTCATTATGAAAAGCAAAACGCAATCCTGAACGCGGCGCCTGAGGCTTGCATACGAACGATCCCGGATATCGGGACTATGTAAAAAACGAAAACCGGGACCAAAGTTCGTAAAGACGCAATGCGGAATAGGGCCAAAGAATAGAAAAAGCGGGTGGAACGTTCGGAAGTTATGCTTGGTTAATCCCTATCATACATGAGAATAGCCAAATTTGACCAGATTCATGTAAGCTCTTTTCGCAAATTCCGAATATTTTCGTGACTTTTCCGACAATTACCGAAACCGATTTATCAAATTTTAAAATAAGTCTATCAAAATGATCGGAATAATGGTATTATGATTCACGAATTTGAAAAAGCTTACATAAAGCGACGAGGTTGACCACTGTTCGAAAAATAAAAAGAAAAGAGGGATTGAATCTTGGAAACTTTCTTCGTCATTCTGAATATCGCGGTTTTGGCAGGACTGGCCGTTTTGCTGTATGTCATGCAAAAGCGTCATGTCTCGTTTAGCAAACGGGTGTTTACCGCACTCGGCCTGGGTATCCTGTTGGGAATCGCTTTGCAATGGATTTACACGGCCGATTCGGAAATCGTCTCGAAGTCGATGGATTGGTACAGCCTGCTCGGAAGCGGATACGTTCGTCTGCTGCAAATGATCGTCATTCCGCTCGTCATGGTCTCGATCATTACGGCGATCATGAATATTAAAGGCGGCAAAAAGCTCGGCAAGATCAGCGTGTCCGTCTTGCTTACTCTCGTATTAACGACTGCGATCGCGGCGGCGGTCGGTATCGCGTCGGCAACGGCATTCGGCCTGAACGCGGACGAATTGCTGAACGGCGACGCGGAACAAGCTCGCGGCGAAGCGCTGGAATCGCGTCTCGGCGACGTGGAAGGTCTGACGCTGCCGCAGCAAGTGTTGTCCTTTATCCCGACGAACCCGTTCGAAGACATGACGGGCGCGCGGCCTTCGTCGACGCTGGCCGTGGTGATTTTCTCGGCGTTTATCGGCTTGGCCGTTCTCGGACTGGATCGTAAAAACGCGCAGCAAGCCGAGACGTTCCGCGGCATCGTCAATGCGGTGCACGGCGTCGTTATGCGGATCGTGACCATGATTTTGCGCATTACGCCTTACGGCATTCTGGCCCTGATCGCGAAAATGATGGCGACGACCGAACCTTCGGGCATCATTCGCCTCGGCGAATTCGTGATTGCGTCCTATGTGGCCCTGATCGTGATGTTCGTTATTCATTTGGTCATTCTGCTGGCATTCGGTCTGAATCCGGTCACGTATTTGAAAAAAGTCGTGTCTCCGCTCGTATTCGCGTTCACCTCGCGTTCGAGCGCGGCAACCATTCCGCTCAATATCGAAACGCAGCGTAAAAAACTCGGCGTATCCGAAGGCGTGGCGAACTTGTCCGCCAGCTTCGGCGCCACGATCGGCCAAAACGGCTGCGCCGGCATCTACCCGGCCATGCTGGCCGTCATGATCGCTCCGGCGGCGGGCGTCACCGTCGATCTGCCGTTTATCCTGACTTTGATCGCCGTAGTCGCGATCAGCTCCTTCGGCGTAGCCGGAGTCGGCGGCGGCGCGACCTTCGCGGCCCTGATCGTCTTGTCGACGATGAACCTGCCTGTAGCCCTGGCTGGCCTCCTGATCGCCGTCGAGCCTCTGATCGACATGGGCCGCACAGCCCTGAACGTCAACGACTCGATGGTCGCCGGCGTCGTGACCGGCAAAGTCACGGGCGAACTCGACAAAAACGTCTACGACTCCGACGACACCCCGGAACTCGAAACGGCTCAGGCTTAACTTGCTGTTAAGCGAAAAGCCCAAAGCGGCCTAAGCTGCATCAAATGAAAGCAGGATCTACATGAGAAAATGTAGATCCTGCTTTTTTGTTTTACGCTGGCCGATTGAGCGGAGGGAGAAATTCAGTTCAAGACGCCTTTGAACTCGGAAAATCCCTTATTTAAATCCAATTCAACTTTTCCGAGTGAGACAGCGAATTGAACGAATTTCTCCCGCAGCCCTTCCAACTGTCTAAAACGAATAGCATTTATCCCAACCCATTCAAAAAAAGATAGCATCATCCCACTTTCTCATGGTAGACTAAAACGTCCATTACGCGGTTCGTAACCATCCCGCGATACCAAAACTAGGGGGATTCACCTTGTTCAATTTCACGTGGGGCGTGTTTTTCGTCCTGGTCAATTTTGCGTTTTTCTTGCTTTGCTTCAAGTTTTTCGGTCAAAAAGGGCTGTATGCCTGGGTCGGAGTCGCGACGGTCGTCGCCAATCTTCAGGTTGCCAAAACGATCGATATGCTGGGTATCACCATGACCCTCGGCAATACCATGTACGTCAGCATCTATATGGCAACCGATCTGCTCAACGAACGGTACGGCGTCAAAGCCGCGCGTAAAGCCGTTTGGTTCGGCTTTTTTATGCTGATCATGACTACGGTCATTATGCAAATGGTCTTGTTTTTCCGTCCGTCGGAAGTCGATTTTGCCCAAGAACCGCTGCAAACGTTGTTTGGTCTGCTGCCTAGACTGGCGCTCGGAAGCCTGGCCGCTTATCTGGTCAGCCAACTGCTCGACGTTTATCTGTATGCAGGCATCCGCCGCCGCTTTGCCTCAGCCAACCAACTGTGGATTCGCAACAACGGGAGCGGGGTCGTCAGTTCGTTTATCGACACGTTGATCTTCTGCGCGATTGCGTTCACGGGACCAGAATACGGAGGCTTTTCCGTGTGGATTCAACTGTTCATTTCGACGTATTTGTTCAAATTCATTCTCACAGCGGCAGGCACGCCTGTGCTTTATTGGGCGCGCAGCTTCAAAGTCCCGGCTGTAGAAGCGGATTCGGGCCTACCGACCATCGCATCCAAATAAAGACTCGTGACTTGCTTTAAGTTTATGTAGGTTCATGAATCGGATTTGCCGACAATGGTAGGGCTTCCATATCGATTGTGGTAAACTGGTAACATGCGCGTATCGCCGCGGCGATGCGTCAGTATTCCATCTAATCGATCGAAGGAGGCAGTCGGCAATATGAGTGCATTCATACACATGGTGACGTTCACCCTGCACGCAGGCAAGGATAACGGGGAAGCGGAAGCTTTTTTGCGTGAAAGTAAAGAGCTGTTAGCGGTTATTCCCGGTGTGCAAGATTTCAAGGTGCTTCGCCAGGTCAGCGCCAAAAACGATCACGATTACGGATTCTCGATGAACTTTGTGGATCGCGCGGCTTTTGAAGCGTACAATGTGCATCCCGTACATGCGAAATACGTAGCCGAAATTTGGGAGTCCAAAGTGAGCAGTTTCCAGGAAACCGATCTGGTCGAGTACGAGTAATAACGCGAAGAATCAGATATGAAGCTATACAAAAAGCCAGTTCCCGAGTGGTCGGAGACTGGCTTTTTCGTGTTTTTAAAAAAGAAATTATCCGCCGATTACCGTCAGTTCTTTCGGGAACGTGGTGAGTACGTCGACGCCGTCTTGAGTCACGATAATATCGTCCTCGATCCGAACCCCGCATTCGCCCGCGACATAAACGCCCGGCTCTACGGTGAAGCAAAGCCCTTCCGTAATCAGCTCTTCGTTGGCTCCATGTACCGACGGATATTCATGCACATCCATACCGAGTCCATGACCCAAACGGTGCATGAAGTATGTGCCGTAACCCGCTTCCGTAATGACTTCGCGTGCCGCCGCATCGACAGAAGCCAGCGTAACGCCCGGACGGATTTGCGCGATAGCCGCCAGATTCGCCGCGAGTACCGTTTCGTAAATTTTGACCGACTCGTTGTTTGGACGTTCGCCGACGGCGAAAGTGCGCGTAATATCCGAAGCGTAACCGTCCAAATACACGCCCATATCGAACATCAGCATATCGCCGGATTGAATCTTGCGGTTGCCCGGATTGCCGTGCGGCAAAGCCGTTTTATCGCCCGTGAGCACCATCGTATCGAAAGACGGGCCTTCGGCGCCGAGCTTTTTCATCTGGTATTCCAGTTCGGCGACGATCTCGATCTCGGTAGCGCCTACGCGTACATGCTTCAGTCCTTCGGTCAGCACCGCTTCGATCAGACGCGCGGCGCGGCGCAATTTCTCGATCTCCTCCGGCGTTTTGGCTGCTCGAAGCGCGGTCAGCACGCCGCCTACGTCTGCATAGCTTGATACGCCAAGCACAGCGTTTAAGCGTTCGAAACGAGACACCGACAAGTGGTCTTTTTCAATCCCTACAATGCCTTGTCCGCCACCGAGCCAGCCTTGAAGCAGGGCGTACGCATCATCGGTATCGCTGTGTGTGCGAATCGTGGATACCGAGGATACGGCTTTGGCCGCTTCCAGATCGAGGGCAGGCACGACGAGGAACGGCTCATCGTTTTTCGGAACGGCGAGTCCGAGGAAACGTTCGTGCGGATTCGAGAAAAAGCCGGTCAGATAGCCGACATGCTTCGGTTCCGTGATCAGCAGACAGTCAAGCTTGTGTTCATCCATATGCGTTCTGATTTTGTTCCAACGTTGATCGTTCATGAAAGATTCACTCCTGTTCATTTTGCATCATCATTCAGTTTCCGTTGCGTAACCTGTACGTTGTCTATTATAGACCAAGATTCAGCCAGCGGCCAAAAAAATCATAAGGGCTTCCAGTATTAGGGCGTGTACGCAAACTCCGAAGAAAGCAGATTGACCTGAATTTTCGATCTATGCAAGAAAGCGTGACGTAGCAGAGAGCGAAAAGGCAGGGTAAGATGCACGTCGCCTGAGTTTGCGTGCACGCCCTAGGGTTGACAGCGATCAAAAGAAAAGGCTATGATAAGTTTACTATTTGGCAAAGGAGGATGGCAGCAATGATGGTTGTTAATCGTTTGAAAGCTCATTTGAAAATTGAACAGACGTTTTTCGTTCTGCCTGTCCTCGACGGGTACGGTCTGGCTTGACTGGTTCGAGCGGTGCAATCGATCTTTGCGGAATTCTCACTTTCGCGGTAGATGGAGTTTGCGCGGCTTTGATGTCAATCAATCTGGATCGGCATAACCGCGGACGGAAGGTTCGCGGTTTTTTGTTATGCTTTTTTTCAAAAATACTCGATTTGCCTTATAGGAAGGAATGGATTTTTACTTTATGTCAAATGTAAACCCAATGAATCTAACATCAACGAACTCTTCTTTTTATCGTCAGGTACAGCTTGCTTCAGGTCATGTTCATGTGTATGCCGACGAAGAGATGTTTGCGGAACTGGACCCGAGAATTTTCGATATGGCCGAACGCAATCTGCAAATTCCTGATATCCGTTACATGGGTTATACGCCGGACGTGCATGTTGGAGTCGGCACTTGTATCGGTACAACGGCGGTCTGGAACAAAGACGGCGGAATCGTGTCCCCGTCGATCGTAGGCAGCGATATCGGTTGCGGCATGCGTGTGCATCTGACGAATCTGCATCGCAGCGATGTACAAGATTTGCGTTTGCGCCACAAGCTGGTTAACCGGATCGAAAAATATTTGCCGATGGAAGCTCATAAACGCAGTCCATTCTCCGATTTGAAGATGGAAAACATCGTGCAAAAAGGACTCAAAGGATTACCGAATAAATACCTGCCTGACGGAGCGTCCGCCAAACGTTCTCCTTCCCTGACCCATGTCGAGCGAGCGCGTTTTGACTTCGATCCCGAAGAACTGAACGCGGTAGCCGATAATTATTGGGTAAAAGGATTACGTCAGCTTGGCACGCTCGGCGGCGGCAATCATTTTGCGGAAATTCAGTATCTGGAGATCGCGGAGGAAAACCGGGAGCTTGCCGAAAAATGGGGCATGTATGACGGTCAGGTGGTCGTGATGATCCATTCCGGTTCCCGTGCCTGGGGAGCGATGGTCAGCCAGCATTATACTTCGATGGCTGCCCGGGCAATGACGCGTTTGGGACTTGGCACGGCCGATCCCAAACTCGTTTTCGCGCCGCTTGATTCGCCGGAAGGACAGCGCTACGTGAATATGATGGCTTCGGCGCTGAACGTAGCGGTGGTGAACCGGCATCTGATCGCTTTTGCGATCCGTGAAGCTTTTCTCGACATCTTCGGCTCCAAATTCGATATGAAGATTCTATACGACCTGATGCATAATTACGCTTGGGACGAACATCACGGCGGTCAAGACTGGTTTGTGCATCGAAAAGGAGCGACACGCGCGCTTCCGGCCGGTCACCCCGATAACCCCCACGTTTACATGCAGACCGGCCATCCGGCGCTGATTCCCGGCTCGATGGGCACGGCTTCGTATATCATGGTCGGAGAGCCGAGCGGGGCAAACAACTACCATTCGATCTGCCATGGCGCGGGACGTGCCCGTTCGCGGACCGCGACCAAAAAATTGGTGACGGTGGACGAGTTCGCGGCGGCGCTGAAAGTCGGAACCGAAGAAGAAGTCATCGTCAATCACAATTCGCTGGGCGTTATTTTGGATGAATCGCCTCAAGCTTATAAAGACGTAGATCGTATTATTAACAGCGTGACGGGGGCAGGACTTGCTTCCGTCGTAGCCAAATGCAAGCCGCTTGCGGCAGTGAAAGGGGCGAAATCCTAATGGAACGAAAAGTACAACCGGACCAAGGCCTGCGAATCGCGGGAATCGATATTCCGGCTAATCAAGAACGAACCATAGTGGCATATGAGCCAGGCAATGTGAATATGGCCGAATACGAATCGTATGCCCGCGTAACGCGGGGAATCGAAGCGATGCTGGAGGAACGGTACGGCGTCACGTATACGTTGTATGCCAGCGATGACGGGAACAACGATTACTGGGATTTGCTTGAGGAAGACGTGAAAAAAGGTTCTCCCGACGTCGAATGCGCAGGTCGAATCTATGAAGGGATCGAAGGTCGGACGTTCGCTTATGACGAAGACAGTCTGACGCCGGAATATACGATTCATCCCGCGATCCGCAATAACGTGTTCGTATATGCCGCTCAAGGCGTGGCCCTGGCGCGTATCCCGATGTTCCGCCAGCACGGCATCTATAGCGAAGACTTCGTGTTTGCGACGGGAGACGAGGCGATCAGCGAATTTCTGCGCAGCGTGCGTATTCGTCAACGTAATCGCGAGCAGGACCGGATCACGGTGTTTACCGATACGAATAACGGCATGCAGCGCGAGAGCGAACCGATCACGCGGGCCGTATCGCGGGACGATGTGATTCTCCCCGATCCGTTGAAAAAAGAAATCTACCGCTCGCTGGATCAGTTCTTTGCTTCGGATCGCAGTTTTTACCGTAAGCATAATCTTCCGTTCAAACGCGGCATTCTGCTTTACGGTCGTCCGGGTAACGGGAAAACGACGCTGGTCAAGTCGATCGCAGGCAGCGTGCCGGGTCCGGCCGCTTACTGGCAGATCACGGAGTACACGTCCAGCGGCTCCGTACAGGAAGTATTCGAGACCGCGGCGCGCTTGGCTCCTATGGTGCTGGTGATCGAAGACATCGACTCCATGCCGCAGGGCGTGCGTTCCTTCTTCCTGAACACGCTGGACGGCGCGACTTCCAAAGAAGGCATCTTCCTGATCGGGACGACCAACTACCCGGAAAAGATCGATCCGGGCCTGATGAACCGCGCCGGACGCTTCGACCGTTCGTACGAAATCATGCTACCGGATAAAGACATGCGCCGAATCTTCCTGGAACGCCGCGGATTGCTCGAATTCGTATCTGCGGAAGCGATGGAAGGCGCGATTGCCCTCACTCAAGGCTTCAGCATGGCGCAACTCGGCGAGCTTTACGTCTCGGCCGCTTTGGAGTGGAACGAGCAGGGCGAAGTCGATATCGCCGCCATTATCCGCTCGATGGGCGGCGAGATGAACAAAGAGAAAAAAGGCAGCTGGATGGACGCCAAAAGCGGCGGGATCGGCTTTCAATTATAATAGAAGAAGAAAAGCGTTCCGAGGATTTCGGGGCGCTTTTTTTGTTGGACTCTATTCAACTCGACAACCCTAGTGCGGGGAAAAGGCTGGGAGGTGTGGCTGTGAGTGAGATTCGTTTCGGTCGCGTGTTGCCATTGGGAAGCTAGATTGGATTTTATAAAGGAAGCTTCCCAATGGCAAAGGCGAACGCTTCGCTCCTACACTGAACCCCACCCACAGCCACACCGCCTTTTCCGGGTTGTCGGATTTCATCGACAACAAAAGCCCTCAAAAAGGAACTTTTTGAGGGGGAGAGCAGGAGAAGGGCAAGAGAAAAGACAGAAGCAAGAAGAAAAGCGAGAATATAAGTAGAAAGTAGAAAGTAGAAAGTAGAAAGTAGAGAGTTGATAGTAGACAACAGGAAAAGATAAAACCACAAAAGAAAAGAGCCGAATCCAATTAAGATTCGACTCCTCTTACCCTAAAAAATATTTGCTGCGCGGTAGCGGCGGAGGGAGGGATTCAGTGTAGGAGCGTTAGCGTTCGCCTTTGTATTTGGGAAGCTTCCTTATTAAAATCCAATTCCAGCTTCCCAAATGCAACACGCGACCGAAACGAATCCCTCCCGCAGCCGCGTCTCCCCGCACCAAAGTCAAAGTCAGATAATCCGACGCCGCAACCACCCGGAAATAAGGTCAATAATAATGACCAACACCACGATACCGAGCAGGATAATCCCGACCCGGCTCCAGTTGCGGGTTTGCAGGGCGAAGATCAGCGGGGTACCGATACCGCCCGCGCCGACGAGGCCGAGGACGGTCGCGGAACGGATGTTGATCTCGAAGCGGTACAGCGCGTACGAGATGAATTGCGGGATGACCTGCGGCAGTACCGCGAAGCGCAGCACTTGCAGTTTGCTCGCGCCGCTGGCGACCAGTGCTTCGCGAGGGCCGTTATCCACGGCTTCGATCGTTTCGGAATACAGTTTCGCGAGCATGCCGATCGAGTGAACGCCGAGTGCCAGTACGCCTGCGAACGCGCCAGGGCCTACGGCGACGATGAACAGGATCGCCATGATGATTTCCGGGAATACGCGGATCACGGTCAGAACGAATTTGCCGCTGCCGGAAACGATTTGCAACCGGCTCATATTGTTCGAAGCCCAGAAAGCGAACGGGATACACAGGAACGCGGAAATGAACGTACCCAGAATGGAGATAATCAGCGTTTCCAGCAGGCCGCGCAGCAGATCTTCGCCGTCAGGCAGATAAACGTAATCCCAATCGGGATGGGTGAAGCCTTCCCAGATGGATTTCATGACTTGCGCGCCGTATTCTTGAATGCCGTCGAATTGCAGCGACGACAGCGACCAGACGAACAAAACGATGATCCCGGCGCCGACGATCCAGTTGCGGATCAGGGCAGAACGGGATTTGGAAGGAACGGATTGGTTCATAGCAATTTCCTCCGTAAGTAAGTACTCGCGTAGTCGATCAGCAGCACGATCACGAGCGTGAGCAGAATGATCGTCGAAGCGCGGTCATAGCGCAGCGAGTTGAGCTGTTGATCGAGATGCAGGCCGATACCGCCCGCGCCGACGAAACCGAGCACGGCAGCCGCCCGTACATTAACCTCGAATGTATACAGTACATACGAGAAGAAGTAAGGCAGAGCTTGCGGGATAACACCAAATACGATCAATTGAATTTTGTTGGCGCCGGACGCCGTCATTGCTTCGAGCGGACCGGGATCGATCGCTTCAATCGCTTCATAGGTCAGCTTGGCTACGAGACCGAAGGAGAAGAATACGAGCGCCAGCATACCGGCGAACGCGCCGATACCGAATACCGCGACGAAGATCGCCGCGAACAGCAAGTCAGGCACCGTACGAACCAGGTTAAGCACCATGCGCGCCGGAATCGAAACGATTTTCTTGGGCATGATATTCACTGCGCAGAGCAAGGCGACAGGCACGGCAAGCACCGACCCGATGATCGTGCCCGCGATCGCGATCTGAACCGTTTCGACCATAGGCTTCCAGATATGCGAAGCGTAGCTCCAATCCGGGCGGGCCATTTCGCCGAGGATGCGGCCCATATTGGAACGGGCGCCTTCGCTGAACAGCGCCATGAAGTCGGCGTCGACTCCGACGAAGCAGACGACAAGAACGACGATGAACAACAGCCAGGTCGCCAACATTTTATAGCGTTGAGGTCCTTTTGAATCCAGAGTCGGCGCCGGCTTTTTGGACGGCGGAGGAGTCGGTGCCCCGCTCGCCGCCGCTTCCGGCGTAGGAGCAGGGGTCATACCGTGACTCCTCCTTTCGGAGCGTCGGCTGCCAGCAACTCGTCTTCGTTGATCGGACGGCCGTAGATTTCGGAGAACTTGGCATCTGTCGCTTCCGAGACAGGACCGTCGAATACCACTTCGCCCGCTCGCAGGCCGATGATGCGCGTCGCGTATTCGCGGGCCAGATCGATAAAGTGCAAGTTGACGATCGTCGTGATTTTTAGTTCGCGGTTGATACGCTGCAAGTCGTCCATAACCTGACGGGTTGTCAGCGGGTCAAGCGAAGCGACCGGTTCGTCGGCCAAAATGACTTTCGGTTTTTGCGCCAATGCGCGGGCGATCGATACGCGCTGCTGTTGTCCGCCGGACAGTTGATCGGCGCGGGTGTACGCTTTTTCGCGAATATTGACGCGGGTTAGCGCGTCCAGCGCGATATCATGGTCTTCTTTCGGGAAGTAACCGAACATCGTGCTGAACGTGGAGTGATACCCGACGCGGCCGGATAACACGTTGCGGATCACCGTCGCGCGTTTAACCAGATTGAAGCTTTGGAAAATCATGCCGATATCGCGACGGATACGGCGAAGCTGTTTGCCGTTCGCTTTGGTGACGGATTTGCCGTCGACCAGAATCTCGCCCGAGCTAATATCGTGCAGGCGGTTGATCGAACGCAGCAGCGTCGATTTGCCCGCGCCGGACAGACCGACGATCACGACGAACTCGCCTTCCTTGATCGTTAGATTGATGTTGTTCAGGCCGATAGTGCCATTGGGATATTGCTTGACTACATTTTTAAATTCGATCATCGTTGCCCGCTTTCTCCGGATTGCCTTCTCTGTAGGTCAGAGAGGAACCGGTCAGATTCGTCCCGTCTCCAAACGCCGCACAGCGCCGCTTGCGGCTGGAAAAACCGCAAGCGGCGCTGCATATAAGCATGAAGAGGGCGCATAAAAGTTGGTTTTGTCGAGATTATACCATAAGGCCCCTGAAATGGTGAAGAGTGCTATTCGATCTTTTGGCCTACGGCTTCAGCCGATTCGCGAACGATGGCGAAGTTGGCGTCGTCGCCTTTAACGTAACCGACATGCGTGTACACGTCGTTGATGATTTTTTGGCCTTCCGGATCGTCGCCCAAAGCGATGAACGCGTCAGCGATCTTGTCTTTCCATTCTTGCGTCATATCGCTGCGTACGCTGACCGTATCGTTCGGAATCGGGTCGGTCGAGAACAGGATTTCCGTTTGGTCGAATACATCCGGAACGTCGCCTTTAACCGTGTTGCGCGCGTCTTGGAACACGGCAACCGCGTCAACTTGTCCGTTCAGCAGAGCCAGTACCGCTTGGTCGTGGCCTTTGAGCGTTACGCCTTGCACGTCCGTACCTGGGTCGAGGCCTGCTTTGATCATGGCAGCGGCCGGGAATACGTAACCTGCGGAAGACGTAACGTCCTGCCATCCCATCTTTTTGCCTTTCAGATCTTCCAGGCTTTTGATGCCCGAATCTTTTTTAACGAGAATCAGCGATTTGTAGAAGTCGACTTTTTCGTCCGTAGGTTGGCCTGTCGCTTCGTCAACGCCGTAACGTTGCGCTTGCAGCAGCAGGTCAGCCGATTTTCTTACGTCATGCGCCAGCACGTACGCGTTCGGAGGCAGGAAGCCTACGTCGACTTGCTTGGCGGTCATCGCTTCGATGATCGTGTTATAGTTAGGCGAAACGCTGACTTTGACCGGAATGCCCAGTTTGTCGCCGAGAAGTTTCTCAAGCGGTTTCGCTTTGGCTTCGAGTGTTTCCGCATTTTGCGAAGGCACGAATTGTACTTTGAGTTCGGTCGGCACGTAACCCGCTGCCGCCGTGTCGCCGCCTGCTGCCGTATCCCCACCTGCTGCGTTATTGTTGCTGCTTCCACAAGCTGCCAGGCTCGCCGTCACTGCAAGAGACATGCAGATCGTAAGTACTTTCTTGAACAAAATCTTTTCCCCCTTGAGTAGGTATGTTGTTTTTGCAATCTCCGCGGCTCGAAGCCGACAAAAAGAAGTGTACCAGCATTTTCCTAAGACTGAGTAAAGTGGGAGGACGATTTTTGTTAAAACTACGTAAAATTCAACATCCCACTCTTGCGAAAAACATAGTTAAATGTCATTCTAATCAAGTCGGAAAGTACAGGGACGCTTCTAATCTACGTTTCGAGAAGCGAACAATCCAGCACCGAATGTTAGTTAATGTTTAGTTTTTTTACTAACTACCACCGGTAAATTAATCTTCATAAAAGATAGTACCACAAAAAACGAAAATTGCACGAGTTTTATCTGAAAAAGTCACGGAAAAAAATGTTAAACGCGTGCAATCGCAAAACCGTGTCATTTTAGCTTACATATTGGAGGAGAGTAAACTGAATATTAAAGCAAGCCTGCGGGTACTCGAAACAACGGACCTTCATGTCCATATGACGAACTATGATTATTACGGAGACCGACCGGTACTGGAATATGGATTCGCTCAGACGGCAACCTTGATTCGCCAAGCGAAAGCGGAAAAAAAGAATGTTCTGTTGTTCGATAACGGCGATCTGCTGCAAGGCAATCCGATGGGAGACTACATGGCTTCGGGAGGACTTGAGGCAAACGGAGGTATCCATGCGGTCTATCAGGCGATGAACGCGCTCGGGTACGACGCCGCGACGCTGGGCAACCATGAATTCAACTACGGATTGGACTATTTGGATAAAGTGCTTGAAGGCGCTGCTTTCCCTTACACGAATGCCAATCTGTTTCTCGACGGCGAAAACGTTCCGAAAGGATCGCATTATCTCCCGCCGTATCTGCTGCTGGAGCGCACGATCGAGGACGACGAAGGGAATTTGCACCCGATCAAAGTCGGCGTGATCGGATTGGTGACGCCGCAGATCATGAGCTGGGATAAGGCCAATCTCGAAGGCAGGCTGACAGCCGAAGATATGGTCGAAACAACGAAGACTTTCGTGCCGAAGCTGAAAGCCGAAGGCGCGGATCTGATCGTATTGCTGGCCCATTGCGGCTACGAAGATGTCTCCGAAGCGCCGATGACGGAAAATGCCGTGCTGCACCTTAGCCGGATTCCGGGCGTAGACGTGATATTGTTCGGTCATGCGCACAAGGTGTTTCCAAGCGCTGCTTTCGAAGGAAAAACAGGTGTCGACGCGCAAAAAGGTTCGATCAACGGGATTCCGGCGGTCGAAGCGGGATATGCAGGCGATCATCTGGGCGTCGTTGACTTGGAGTTGACTTTGAGCGAAAAAGGATGGGAAGTAGCTGATTTTCACACTGAAGCACGCCCGGTTTTCGATGCTTCCAAAGCTGTATCGCTGGTGCGTACAGATGCCGAAACCGCAGAAGCCGTACGCGAAGGGCACGAAGGAACGCTGACCTATATTCGGACCGCGGTAGGCGAGACGACCGAGCCGATCGACAGCTTTTTCGCTCTGGTGCAAGACAGCGTGTCCGTGCAGATCGTCAACGACGCCCAGCGCTGGTATTTGAAAAAAGAACTGCAAAGCACGCCGTACGCGAATCTGCCGGTTCTTGCCGCAGGCGCGCCGTTCAAAACCGGCGGCCGCTACGGCCCGGCGTATTACACGAATATTCCGGCCGGTCCGCTTGCGGTCAAGCATATCGCCGATTTGTACAATTATCCGAATACGCTGTGCGCGGTGCTGCTGACGGGCGCGGAACTGAAAGAATGGCTGGAATGGGCGGCGGGACTATTCCTGACGATCGACCCGCAAGGCGCCGACGGCCAGCCGTTGATCGATCCGGATTTCCCTTCGTTCAACTTCGATATTATCGACGGCGTCACCTACACCATCGACGTGACACAGCCGGCGAAATATTCGGCTTCTTGCGAACTATCGAACCCGCAAGCGCAGCGGATCGGCAATCTGCGGTATGAAGGGCGTCCGGTCGGGGAGGAAGAGAAATTCGTGATCGCCACCAACAACTATCGGGCCTTTTCCACGCCGATCGCCAATCCCGACGGTCAGCGGGTCGTGCTCGATTCGCCGGACGAAAACCGGCAAATCCTGACCGACTATATTCGCGCTTCCGGTACGTTGGCGCCGAAAGCGGACAACAATTGGACGCTTGCGGGCATTCCGGCGGGTCTCAAAGTCGAATTGTTGTCGTCGCCCGACGCACGTCGGGAAAATATGCCCGATGGCATAGCTTTTGCAGGGATGACAGATAACGGTTTTGCGCGCTTCAATGTAGAGATCGTGCCTTCGACCAAGTAAGCGCAGCGAATCGGAACCATTTTTTTGATGGCAAACAGCGGCAAATTCGATACAATGACAGCGAGACAGCGGAGTCTTGATTTTCCGCAGTCTCGTTTTTTTGCCGCCATATTCAGCAAGAACACAATCTCAGCAATGGACGGACCGGATCAGCCAAGCCGTGCAAACGGCGTCCGCATCATGAGCAAAAACGACGGAGGATGGAAAGTGGACAACAAGACAGCAATGATCGGACAACGCAACAAAGTAATGATTTGGATTTTATGGTCGGTGCTTGCGATCGCGACGGTGCAGGCTCTTTTCGACGCTTCGTTATGGGTAACGAATATTTCGGGCGCGGTATTGTGCGGTATCATTCACTTTATGAACGCGAGAAAAAAAGGCGTCATGGTTATCCCGTGGATCTTGACGCTGGTGTTGGCGGCTTTTTCGATCTATTTCAATATCGGCAAGATCGAAACGTCGACGGCGCTTATTTTTTGCTCCGTGCTGCTGCTTTATCCGAATTACAAATATTTCGCGACCGCTTTCGGGTTGGTGCTGATCAATATGCCGATTCAAATCATGAACGGCGCGCGCATGGCCGGAGTAACGTCGCTGAGCGGCATGTATTCCGACGTGTTCGCCATGTTTCTGTTGACGGGCGTCGCGCTGGTCAGCGTGGCGCTGCTCAATCAACGGACGTACCGGGCTAGCGAGCGTCGGCGCGCCGATAGCGAAAAGTCCGAGCGGAGAGTCGAAGAACTGCTGCTGCGCGTACAGGAATCCGCCGAGACATTGAGAACCTTTTCGGCGCAAACCAAGCAGGAAGTCGGCAGCGTCGGCGCGATCACGGACGAAGTGATGATCGCGCTGCGCGAAGTGGCGCGGGGCGCCGAAGAACAAGCGGACAGCATCACAAGAATGAACGATGCGCTGGCCGTGTCGGATCGCCATATCGGCGACGTGAGCGAATACGCGGGCCGCATGAAGACTTTGTCCGCCGAAACGGCGTCCGCGGGCGATGCGGGCAATACGCATATGGAGAGCCTGGCTGCACGGATTGCCGAACTGGACGCCACGATGTCGCGCACGCTTGAGCAGATGCGCAGCTTCACGGATGCCAGCCGTTCGATGTCGGATATTTTGGCGCAGATCGAACAGATTTCGCGGCAAACGAACCTGCTGTCGCTGAACGCTTCGATCGAAGCGGCGCGCGCGGGCGAACACGGCAAAGGCTTTGCGGTCGTAGCCGGGGAAGTAGGCGCGCTGGCGAAACATTCCGGCGAAGCGGCAGGACAGGTCGAAGGCATCTTGTCGGGGTTGAAAGAACGGATCGAAGCGCTGGCCGGTCAGCTCGATGCGGGCGTGCGCATGTTTGAAGAAGGCAAAGCGTCGGCGTTGCTGGCGGAAAAAGGCTTTGCGACCGTTCGCGGCAGCGCGCACGGCGTGCTGGAAGAAGCGGAGCGGGTCGAGAATCGTTCGACGGAGTTGAGCGCTTTTTCCGGACGGATGGTGACGGAGATGTCGGAAGTGGCGGGTATTACCGAGCAATCGAGCGCGGCGGCCGAGCAAATTCTGGCGAGCGTGGAGCAGCAGCGCGGCGTCACCCGGCATATGGCGGACAGCTTCGACCAACTGGAGCGCCTGATTATCGAATTGGACGGTCTGGTGCAGCGGCATCGCGGCGAACATCCGGTTTCTTGATCGCGTAAACGGGGATAGATTCAGCAGAAACAGGCTTTCGACCGAACAGGGCTTCGCTTTTTCCCATCGCGGAAAAGCGAAGTGTTTTTTTGAAAAAGAATCTATTGACCAAGCATTAACTGATGAGGCGATATTGACGATATAAACCGTATTGCCCAAAATCGTATAGGGCACCATCATGATCGCGGAGGATGAAGAACGGATGACGAGAGCGGAAGAAATGATTTGGCAGCGCAACAAACTGGTCGGAAAAGTATTATGGGTCGTGGTGGCGCTGTCGTTGCTGCTGGCTTTGCTGGAACCGACGCTGTGGACGACCAATGCGATCGCTTTTTTTGCGGGATTGGGGATCGAGATCTGCAATCGGAAACGCAAAGCGATCTACATCATTCCGTGGGTGTTTACCGGTCTGATGATCTTTTTCGGCGTGTTTTTCAATCTGGCTTCGTTGGAAGCGCCTATTTTTCTGATGTTCTGCGTCTTTTTGTTGATTTATCCACACTATAAATATTTCACCGTCGCTTTTGCGGCCATGACGGTCACGCTGCTTGCGCAAATCTTCAACGGCGCGCAGACGCAGGCATTGACCGACCGGACCGAACTGTTCACCGGCATCGTCGTGGTGTTCGCCATGATCGGAGGTCTGCTGATCGTGGTCGCGGCTTTGAACAAGCGCACGTACCGTTCCAGCGAACGGCAGCGCGAAGAAGCGGAAGCGGCCGGGCAGCAGGTTCAGTATTTGCTGGGACGCGTCCGCGAAGCGGCCGAAGCGCTGCGCGGTTTTTCCGAACAAACGAAGCAGGAAGTCGAAAACGTCAACGCGATCACGAACGAAGTCATTCTCGCTTTTCAGGAAGTGGCGCGCGGCGTGGAAGAACAAGCGGGCAGCATCACGCGGATCAACGATGCGCTGTCCACGTCGGATCATCATATCGGCGACGTGAGCGAATACGCGAAAGCGATGAACTTGCTGTCGCGTCAGGCAGCGGAAGCGGGCGACGAAGGCAATCTGCATATGGATCAGCTTGCCGGACGCATCGACGATCTCGACGGCATGATGGACCGCACGTCGAGCCAGATGCGCAATTTTGCGGAAGCGAGCCATTCGATGTCGGATATTTTGGCGCAGATCGACCAGATTTCGCGGCAAACGAACCTGCTTTCGCTCAACGCGGCGATCGAAGCGGCACGCGCGGGTGAACACGGCAAAGGCTTTGCGGTCGTGGCGGGAGAAGTCGGCTCGCTCGCCAAGCATTCCGGCGAAGCGGCAAGCGAGATTGACGGCATTCTGTCCGGGTTGAAAACGCAAGTAGAGTCGCTGTCGGCGCAAGTCGAAGCGGGCGTGCAGATGCTGGAAGCGGGTAAAACGTCCGCCAAACGCACCGAAGAAGTATTCGCGTCGGTTCGCAAAAGCGCGCACGGCGTTCGGGAACAAGCGGAGCAGGTCGAACACCGTTCGTCCGAACTGCGCGCGTTTTCCGGGCAGATCGTGCAGGAGATGAGCGAAGTTGCCGGCATCACGGAGCAGTCCAGCGCGGCGGCCGAGCAGATTTTGGCGGGGATGGAAGAACAGCGCAGCGTGACCGGCCATCTGTCCGACAGTTTTACAGCACTGGAAACGTTGATCGTCGAACTGAACGAATTGGTCACGCAACGGACGAAGACGGGCAACGAGGAGTCCCTGCCTGCGGCTGAAGGGAGTCCGAAGCGCAAACGCTGAATCGCGGCCGGTTCTGCAAAGACTTTTGAAGCAAAAAGGCATGGCAGCCCATTTCCGTGCGATACCTGCATCACACCTTTACGCGGATACAAGAATAGGCAAAAAAGCTTAATCTCAAAATCCGAATCTCAAAAGCCCGGATCGGAATAAATTCCGACCGGGCTTTTAATAATAAATGCGTATATGCACTTAATTGCTTCGAATTTTGCGATTGGGGAATAATAAGTACAGATATGCACTTAATTGCTCGTTCTTCTACGCTTTTACGCGTTTTTTCTTCCAATAAATGCAGATTCGCATCTATTTGAAGATCGGGGAGCCGATGCAACGAAATAAGTGTATTTGAGCACTTATTTCAACGCCTCACATTCCGACCGGTATTCTTACTCCGCCAAATGATACAAATCCGAGGTCAGGTTGATTCGATCTTTCAAGCCGCTCGTTGCATGGATACTGTTGTCGTCCATGATGAAAAAGGCTTCGACGCCAGGTTTTTTTTCGATATAAGCCATCCCGTCTTCCAGCCCCATCACAAAAGCAGCGGTGGAGAGCGCATCGGCGTCCGTTGCATTGTCGCTGACGATCGTAATGCTCATCAGGCCGTTTTGCGTCGGATAGCCGGTACGGGGATCGAGAATATGGTGATACCGGACGCCGTCCTGCATAAAGAATCGTTCATACACGCCGGAGGAGTCGATCGTCTCGTTGTTGATCTTGATCGTTCCCAGTTGGCTGCCGCGGCTTTTGACCGGATCTTGCAGGCCGACGTTCCAATCCGCGCCGCTCGGCTTGCTACCGACCGCAATGATACTGCTGCCCCCGAGATTGATCAAAGCGCTGCTTAGATCATGGTCGTGCATATACCGGGACACTTGGTCGGCCGCATAGCCTTTACCGATCGAACCCAGGTCAAGCACCATACCGGGTTCTTCAAGTTTAATGGTCAGATTGGCTTCGTCCAGCGTCACTTTGCGGTAGTCGGTCAGTTTGCGAGCCGTTTCCAGGTCGTTTTTATCCGGCACTTTCGCGCCTTCATGCCCGATATCCCACAGATTGATCAGCGGTCCGATCGAAGGATCGAGCAATCCGTCCGTTTCTTTGGCATAGTCCAACGCAAGTTTCACCACGTCGAATGTGCCTTGCGAGACTTTGACCGCTTCTTTGCCGGAGGCCGCGTTAACCTTGTACAGATCGCTGTTTTCGTTGGTCCGGCTCAGTTCCAGATCGATTTTGCTTAACAGATCACGGATTTCGTCTATGTTTTGCTCTGTTGCTTTCTCGTCGTAAATCTTGATCGTCGCTACCGTATCGTATACATAGAAGGTTGCCGATACCGGCTCGGAATTCGTTTGTGCGGCTGTAGCCGCTCCGTCGTTGGCTTGTCCGCAACCGCTTAATACAGCTGCGAGGGTCAAAACTGCCGCTGCCGCTTTCATTGTTTTGCCTGCATGCTTCCACATCGTGAAGTCACCGTCCCGTTAGAATGGAGCTTTCATCGGTGTACCTTTTCCGGAAAAAAAGTACGTGAAAGTCCTCACATTCATCATACCTTAACGAAACGCGCGACAGAACCTTCAAATTAGTCAAATTTTTGATTATTTTAGTTGCGAGTATTTTTCGTCGGCCGGGAAAACAAGACCGAACTGTTTGCGGGCTTCTTCCATCACTTCCGCAGCGGCCAACGAGCACGCGTGAGAGTTGACGGAAGACTCGCTTGCGCCTGAACGGATCACGTCGACAAACTCCTGAATTTCGTAAGTCATCACCGGTTTGCCGGCCGGTTCGCTGAGATCTTCCACGCTGCCGTCCCGATAACGAATCTGTACGCTGCGCGGTTCGCTGATTTTGTCGATCAGAATGCTGCCCAGCTCGCCCTGGATCTCCGAAGGTACATGCGAATCGGTAATTTTGGAAAAAGTAACGACGCCCTCCATGTCCGCGTAACGCGCCAGCAGACTGCCTTCGCCGTCGACGCCGGATTCCAGCATATAAGCGCTCGCTTTGACCTCTTCCGGTTTGCCGAACAGCAGCACCATCGGATAAATACAGTACAGGCCCAGATCCATCAGCGCGCCGTTGGAAAATTCCGGGCGGAACGCGTTCAGCACCATGCCTTCCTTGTAAGCGTCATAGCGGGACGAGTACTGGCCATAGTTGGCAAAATAACGGCGAACGGGTCCGATCTTATGCAGGTTTTCCCGCAGCAGCGCGAAGGAAGGGAGCAACGTTGTTTTAACCGCTTCCATCAGTACGGCACCGCTTGCTTGCGCCGCAGCAAACATGTCGCGAACTTCCTGGGCATTGGAGGCCATCGGCTTTTCGCACAGCACATGCTTGCCCTGCTGCAAGAACAAAATGGCCTGCTCCACGTGGAGAGAGTTAGGGCTGGCGATATAAACGGCGTCGATTCGGTCCGAAGCGGCCATTTCATCCAGGTCCGTAAACGTAAGCCCGACCCCGTAACGGTTCGCAAACTCCTG
Source organism: Saccharibacillus sacchari (assembly GCF_037722395.1). Lineage (GTDB taxonomy): Bacteria > Bacillota > Bacilli > Paenibacillales > Paenibacillaceae > Saccharibacillus > Saccharibacillus sacchari_A. The sequence goes on from NZ_JBBKAR010000056.1 coordinate 402,933, forward strand.
CGCGCGATCTTCCGTGCGTGAGTACACCGCGGTCAGCTCCAAGCCTTCCGCTTGCTGCGCCGCATCAATAAAGCGTTCCGTAATAAAATTCGTGCCGATCATTCCGAATCGAATCATGAATAAATCCACTCCCAGTCCACATATTGAAAAATCCGATAATATTCCTGTCCATCATAACATGAACGGTCAAGTTAGCATTCATTTTTTTGGACCGCGTCAAACCGCCGCCGAAGTCCTTCCCCCAGCAGACTGAACGCCAATACGGCTTCCTTTTTTACAAAGAGAGAAAATTTAAACAGGGATCACCGGTTAGTTTAGAAGAAAGTTTACTTGTTGACAATACAACCGTTTCCAGTGCGATCTGCAATCCGGGGTAATAAGAAGAGAATAAAGTCCGAACAGTCATCCAGGCGAAAAAGGAGAGAGCCATCATGAAAAACCAATCCCCTTGGGATCTATCGATTCGAGAATTCACTGAGCGTGCCGGAAGCGCCAAAGCCACGCCGGGCGGAGGCAGCACTTCGGCGCTCGCGGCAGCGTTGGGTTCGGCAATGACGTCGATGGCCGCACGGTTGTCGCACCGGGAGCGGACGTCCGAGCAACGGGCAAACATTGACATCGCAGAACAGGAAATGACAGAGATCGCGGCGGCTTGCGAGCGATTGATGCAGGCGGATATAAGCAGCTTCGCCGAGTATATCGAGGTCAGCGAAAAGGCGGAGTCCGCAGAGGACGAATCTCTGCTTCATGCCGCAAAACGGACGATCCAAGTTCCGCTGGAGCTGATGGAGATCGGGGTACGCGGTCTGAACAGTGCCCGGGGAATCGCCGAAGCGACCCGCGAGCATGTCTTGTCGGATCTGGGCATCGGCATAGTCATGTTCGAAGCGGCGGTTCGTTCGGCTTACCTGACCGTCCGGATCAATCTGCCCGCGTGTACGGATAAACGTGCGCGCGAAGATTACGGCGATCGGGCGGACCGGTTGATGTTCCAGGCCGAACGGCTGAAAGAGCGGGCTTTGAACGAGGTCATGCAAGCGCTGGAGCAAGCGGCAGAGCAACAGTCGGAGACGTAAAAGCGAATCAAGCGTTCTGCGCCTGAGAGGATAGCGTCGCCGCTTCGGGAATGGCATAATGGAAAGACCGGACTGGCGGCCGAGCGTAAAGGGTCTGCCGGTCTTTGGGTTGCGGAAGGAGCGAGTGATATGGAAGGCGGACAACCGGATCAAGCGATGCCGGATGAAATCATCATCAGCACTCAGACCACCGAACAATGGAAGCGGCGCAGAATGGAGCTTGGGCGCTGGGCGGAACGCGAGAAGATTCGTCTTTTTCCGAAAAAGGTCGGTCTATTGGACGGTGTTGAGGTGGATATCGAATTATTGGAAGCTTTAACGCGATTGAACGCGGCAGGCATCGTCACCGAATTCTCCTGCGCGGGCGTAAGCCCGCTCGATGAACCGGAAGAACATTCCTTATATGCCTACGTCACCTTGTTGGAAAGCGAGTCCGCGCGGGAGTTTATTGACTATGCGTCACGACGGATGGGGCGGCGACTGCTTGTTTCCTACGAACCATCCCATCATCGTTATGATCTATCTTCGTTTATGCTGGGGCAGAACCGTTCGTTTTGCTTTTTGCTGGAAACGTGCGCACGGGAGTTCAAGCCGAAACGAAGCCGCCATTAATGATAAAAAGGAGTTGGAATCGGTAATATGTTGAGTCTGGAAAAAAGAAGTCGTCAACTTGTCGGGAAGGTCGCTGCGCAGGCTGCTTCGCGTGAGCGTCTGCCGAGCGGATTATGGTTCCATGACGATATCCGCAACAATTTTTATTATGCCTCGTATCTGCATGCCGCTTCGCTCGACCCGGATATTCGGGTTCGTTTCGATCGCGAGCAGGCCAAAGAGACGGCGGAGGAAGTGCTCGGCATTGTGTTAGAGCTGCAAGATCGCCGGGAAGGCAGCGAGACTTACGGCCATTGGCCGCTTGGACTTGGCGAAGATCCGAAACAGGCGTCGCCGCATCCGCTTCCGGTCGAGCTGATGGGCAGTCTGATGCTGTACTTCGCCGAACGCAGCGGGGAGACGTTGCCTGAGGAGTTGCGGACCGCGTTCGAGATCGCACTTAAAGCCGTGTACGATAGTCGTTTCTATGATCAACCGCTGCGGGAATACGGGCATCATGAAGCAAAATACACAGCGGCCAAGCTGTTGTTCGGTTCGTTTTACGGAGATGACGAGTTGCTCGAAAACGGACGCCGTTCGCTTCAAGCCTTGCTTGCGCGCGTTCGGGAACGGGGCATGCACGAATACGGTTCGCAGCCCTGGTTCTGGCATTGGGTACAGGCGTTCACATGCGCTCGGCTGCTGCTCGACGACGCGCAGATTACGGCTGATCTGAACAGCATGCTTGATTATCTGTGGAGCGAACGTTCGTTGCATTATATCGGAGGCGCCTGGGCCGGACCGCATGCGCGAGGGTTGTCCGCCGATGCGCCGAAAGACGGCAATGTCGCGTTCGATTATTTGCAATACGGAGATTTCCGTTTGCCGCCGCAGTTGGTTCGTGCCGAATACGCCGGATTCCTGTTCTACGAAGCGCCGGAAGAAGCACGGATCGCGGCGATGGATCGTCTGGTTCCGGTCGAGGTCAAAAAGAAAGTGCTCAAGCCGCTTGAGGACGGAACGGATCTTGAACTACACAGCTACACGTATCTGACCGATGCGTACGCGGCGGGCGGGATGTGGGAGCGCTCGGAAGAGTTCGATAACGAACAGCATCGCTGGGACGTGACGCTTCCGCTATCGTACGAGCTGGGCAGCAGCGTCAATCAGGCATATTTTATCCATCCGGGCAAAGGGTATAGCGAAGGAGATCTGCGTCACGAAAGTCCGTACGCACGCATTTTGCCGGATCGAAGCGTAGTCATGGCGTTGTATCCGGTGCCGGAGGGAGAAGACCCAAGTATCGTCGGCGTTCTGCCGAAAGGGGAATGGATTGAAGACGAGCACGCGCTGTTCGGATTGGTCGGCGGTGTCTATCTGGCTGTGTTCCTGCGTCACGGTTACGAAACGGCGGAGCAGGAGGATCGGGTGAACGTGCGCAGCACGGGAGCGTCCAACGCCGTCGTGATCGAAGCGGCCAGCGTGGAGGAAGCGGAAAGTCTGGACGTCGAGGATCTGAAAGGCTTTGCCGAGCTGATGCGCGAGCGTGCGCCGAGTTTTGGCGAAGACGGCAGCCGTGTGAGATACCGGAGTCTGCACAGTCGTCGATTGGAGTTGGCCGTGGACGAGAAGGGCGAAGCATCGGCGCAGATCAATGGGCAGACGGTTGGATTCGGAGATTACGTGGTTTAAAAAAAGAAAGCCCCCGGTCTCTGCGTTTTTTCGCGGAGTTCGGGGGCTTTGAGCTATACTGATTTAGTTCTGGTTTTCCTGGAACAATGCCAAAAACGTCTTCGGAATTTCCGTTTCGAACTTGGTCGTGCGGCCGCTAGTCGGGTGAACAAACGTCAGCTCATGCACATGCAGACCCAGCCGACCCAGGTTGCGCAGCGTCGAGCCATATTTTTTGTCGCCGACGATCGGATGGCCGATGTCTTCGAACTGGGCACGGATCTGGTTTTTGCGATTCGTTTCCGTCGTGACTTCGAGCAAGGATACCTGGCTGGCTGCATTCAGGAGTTTGTAATGAAGCACCGCGTGCAGGCCGTCGCCTTCTTTGCGGCTGGCGTACATTTTGAGCGTTTTCGTTTCGCGCAACCAGGACGTGACGGTATCCGCTTCGCGTTTCACTTTGCCTTCCACCAGCACGGTGTAGGCTTGTTTGGCGATGCCGTTGTTCCATTGTTCAAGGATGGCTTCTTTGGCCGCTTCGTTTTTGGCAAGCAGCATTACGCCTGAAGCGTCTTTTTCCAGCAATTGCAGAGCAAACAGGCGACCGTGGGCATCCGTTAAGCGGATATGTCCCATAAGCTGACGATAGACCGTGTTGTCTTCTTCTCGGGAAGAAGACATCGACAGCAGTCCGGCTTCTTTGCGGATCACGATTACGTCATCGTCTTCATGCAAAATGCGCAAACCGGTTAGTCTTGCTTTCGGTTTTGCGCGTTCTTTGCCTACAACCACCGTTTGTCCGGGTTGCAGTTCATGGTTGTGTCGCGTAACGGCTACGCCGTCTACGCGAACCTGACCGTGCGATAGCATCGACTTGACCGAGTTACGGCCTGTGCCGCTCATGGCTTCTAACAGAAAGGCCAGCAGTTCGGCAGATTCTTTGACGGTAAAACTGCGGGATTGAGCGTCCGCTTTTTCTCTTCTTGCTTGTTCGCGCGCAGCGTAGGACGTATCTTTTGCGACGCCGGGAGGACGTTTCTTGCCGCCCGGCCGTTTATTCGTATAAGCCATAATCGGATAAACTCCATTCTGGGAAAAGGATCTCGGCGCAAGCGCGGACGCTGCACAAAACCCTTTTGCACAGCCGCGATTCGCCGAACCCACTATACCAGAGCCAACGTCAAAAGGCTAGTACCCTGACCGCTTAAGAGATTAGGGTACGCCCCCGGAAATCCGCTCAACCCTTGCGTGTTTCCGATGAATGCAAACCTTGGATTGGATGCGGTCAAGGTACTGCCCATAACAAAATAATAGATAGCTTTTTCCTATCCGAATAAGCTGCTCAGGCGCGAAACTCGTTTCCGTACCAAGTATCGGATATTGAATGCTTCCCCTTATACCGGCATCAGCCGCGTCGATACCGCAATCCGGTTCCAAGCATTGATCGCGACGATCGCCATCATGACTTTCGCCGTGCCTTCCTGGCCGAAAAGGCGCACCGCTTCGTCATAGACATCGTCCGCAACCCCGTGCCCATCCAGCCGGGTTACCGCTTCCGTCAATGCCAACGCCGCCCGTTCCTCTTCGTTATAAAAAGGCGCTTCGCGCCAAGCCGAAAGCATGTAAATCCGCTGTTCGCTTTCCCCCAGCTTGCGCGCGTCCCTCGTGTGCATGTTCAAGCAAAACGCGCACCCGTTCATCTGCGAAGCCCGAATCTTGATCAATTCCAACAACGTCTTGTCGATCCCCGTAGCCTTGACCGACATCTCGAACTCCATCATCTTCCCGTAAACTTCCGGCAACACCTGCTGCATATTCATTCTTTGTTCCATATCTTTTAATCTCCCTTATCCTAAAATTTGTCGTATTGATCGACATTTCAAAAAGTTCTGTCCGTCAGCGAAGCGTTAGGCGGAGGGAGAAATTCAGTGAAATACGCCTTTGAACTTGGAAAACAACCTTTTAAAATTTCAATCCAGTTTTCCAAGTGAGACAGCGTATTGAACGAATTTTTCCCTCCACCGCCCGAGCTTCTCTAACGAACAGGAACTTTTCTCCCCTTGTCGATCAATAAGACAAAACACCCCTTCTTATCGTGACGACTTTTTCAAAAAAAGAATATTCGTTCGCATTCAGCGGTTGCCCCAAACCATGATGCCCGGTAAAATATAGGAAGAACGCGTCCCGTGCGCCGATCAGGCAAGCAGCTTGATTGTGCCACCCTTGCCGAAGTTTCCACAAGAAGAAGGACTTCCAGCCGGGCGCTTGGAAAGCAACGAATACTCGGGGATGCCGACTGTGGCATTCCCTTTAAGGAGTTTTGCATAATGGCGATCGAAGAAAATAAACTGATGGAGCAGGCCGGCGAGCTTTTGCAGAAGTATTACGGATATCCCGATTTCCGCGAAGGGCAAAAGAAAATCGTCGAAAGTCTGCTAACGCGCAGCGATACGCTGGGCATCATGCCGACAGGCGGCGGTAAATCGATCTGTTACCAGATTCCGGCGTTGATGATGGACGGGCTGACGCTGGTGATCTCGCCCCTGATCTCGCTGATGAAAGACCAGGTGGACGCGCTCGTGACGAACGGAATCGCGGCCGCTTACATCAACAGCACGCTGAGCGGACGCGAAGTGAATGAACGCATCCGTGCGGCGCAGCGTGGCGAGCTGAAGCTTCTCTACGTTGCGCCGGAGCGTCTGGAGCTGGACTGGTTCCGCGACGAGATGGCGAATCTGCGTATCGATTGCGTCGCGGTGGACGAAGCCCACTGCGTCTCGCAATGGGGGCACGATTTCCGTACGAGTTACCTGTCGGTCGCGCCGTTCGTCGATTCGTTGCCGCTGCGCCCGACCGTTGCCGCATTTACCGCGACGGCTACGCCGCAGGTCATGGACGATATCGTTCGGTTGCTTGCGCTTCAGGAAGCGAAAATGTTCGTCACCGGACTCGGCCGCGACAATCTGGCGTTTTCCGTGCTGCGGGGCGAAAACAAAAAAGAATACATTTACGATTACGCCAAAACGCATGCCAACGAAGCCGGAATCGTCTACGCCGCTACGCGCAAAGAAGTCGACGAGCTATATTCCCAATTATCGATGAAAGGACTGGCCGCCGGACGTTACCATGCAGGCATGACCGACGATGAGCGCGAAAGCGCACAGGAAGCCTTTTTGTATGATGATGTGCAGGTGATGGTCGCGACCAACGCCTTCGGGATGGGGATCGATAAATCCAACGTACGTTATGTTATTCACTACAATATGCCGAAAAACATGGAAGCTTATGTACAGGAAGCCGGTCGCGCGGGTCGTGACGGCGAACCGAGCGAATGTATCTTGTTGTTCAGCGCGCAGGACATCGTGGTGCAAAAGTTCCTGATCGAGCAAAACGGGCAAGAGGAAGAACGGCGTCACAACGAGTATCGCAAACTTCAACTGATGGTCGATTACTGCTATACTACCCGATGCCTGCGCAGCGCCCAGCTCGATTATTTCGGCGAAGAGCACAGCGACGAGCCTTGCGGAACATGCAGCTCGTGCCGCGACGATCGGGAAATCATCGATATTACGGTGGACGCGCAAAAAATCTTTTCCTGCATTTACCGGATGCGCGAGCGGTTCGGCGCTTCGATGGTTGCAGGCGTGCTCAAAGGATCGCGGAACAAAAAAGTGCTGCAATACAAATTCGACCAATTGTCCACGTACGGTATGTTGAACGGCAAAACGGAGAAAGAAATCGTCGATATGATCAATGTGCTGGCTTCGGAAGGCTATCTGGAGCTGACCGAAGGGCAGTATCCGGTCGTGAAACTGCGCCCGCTCGCCACGGAAGTGCTCAAGGGCGGCCGTCAGGTGTTCCAGCGCGAAGCGCGCAAAGCTTCGTTTGCCGCATCGTCGTCCGGATCGCGCAGCAGCCATCCGCGTGCGGAAGTGAAGCTGTCGGCGACGGAAGTGACCATCTTCGAGCAGCTTCGTCTGATCCGCCGGGAACTGGCGTCCAAAGAGCATGTGCCGTCGTATATTATTTTCAACGATGCGACTTTGAGCGAAATGAGCGTGCATAAGCCGAAAACGGAGTTCGAAATGCTGCGGATCAAAGGCGTAGGCGAAGTGAAATATCGTAAATACGGTCAGCCGTTCCTCGAATTTTTCCAAAACCGCGAAGGCGATTCTGAAGGCGGCGGGACGGATGACGGATATTACGAGATGGAAGCGCCGCCCGAAGACGATTCGAATCTGTTTGCTTACTATGAGGATCACGATAAGTAATTAAAAAGCTGTACGGAAAAAGACCCCAATGTCCATGTGAAAATGGAGGTTGGGGTCTATTTGGCAAAGCGTCGATCCAGCCAAGCGATCCAGTCCTCGGTCACTTCGCCGCGATTCGTCTCGAAAGCCAGTTCATGCCGGGCTTCGCGATAAAGACGGCATTCCAGGTCATGGATTCCCGCGGCCTCATAGAACTCTTTTAACTTCGCGAGTCCTTCCGTGCCGCCGACAGGATCATGTTCGCCCGAGCAAAGCAATACGGGCTTGGATCGGTCAAAGCGCTTGGCAGGGTCCGGCATATGAATCTCCAGCAAAAGCCGGAAAAAGTCGCGGAAAAATCCGCAACTGAACAATGTTCGTCCATAGCGGCGTATAAAATCATCCACAGCCTCCGCGTCGCGGGATAACCAATCAAAGAACGTACGGCGGCGACCCAATCCCCGTCCGAATGGACCGAATACGAGGGCGTTTAGCGCAGGCGAGGCAAATGCCGGGGAAAGCATGTTTGCTTCGGCAGCGGCCAGTGCACGACCCAGTCGAAGAGGCCTTTCCGCGCGTGGTCCGCTGCTGCCCGTCAAAATAAATCCGGCATACATGGAAGGGTGGTCGGCCATAAGCTTTTGGGTCAGAAACGAGCCCATGCTGTGGCCCAACAAAATTATGGGGATGCCCGGATGGCGCTGGGAAATTTCTTTTGCTATGGTCAGCAGATCGCGGCACATTCCGTTTAGCGCATCGGGTCCGGCGTAGCCTTGACGTAGCGGACCGGCTGGCGTATGGCCCGTCGTGCGTCCATGTCCCCGATGATCGCCCGCGTATACCGTGTATCCGGCGGCATTCAAAGTGTTGGCAAGTTCGATGTACCGTGCGCCGTTCTCGCCCATACCGTGAGAAATCTGGACGATCGCTTTTGGTTTCGGGATCGGCCATACATTAACGCAGATCGAGACCTCGTCCGTGCCGCTCAGCATGAAGAACGAAGAGCGTTCCGTTTCATGAGAGTGAGAGCGGTTAACGGGCTGGCGTCTTTGTTTTAAAAGTGCTTTACGTTTAGGCTCAAGGCGAGTCGAAGTTGGTTGTAACCGTGATCGGTTGAATAACATGTCGTCCCTCCCTAGGTTCGAATGGGGCCGATTTTTTGCCGGAGTCCAAATGTTGGTTCGATTGTTGTTTCGATCAATGTCTTTAGATCATGTATACCCGCTTTGGGAGTGGTTAATCGGATTGGAGTAAGGATTTCGAACGGTCGCAAGACGGAGAAAAAGCCGAAAGTGCGGGGATTGTCCCGTACTTTCGACTTTTCTTTTAACTTTGCCGATGAAAAAAGAGGGTGGTTGAATCTTTAACTTTTTTCTACTGCAATGAGGTAAGGCGCGTCCGGTCTTTGCGGTTGCCGATACAAAATCACCCGTGCGGTCGTGACAGGAAGCCCGCTAGCCCACTGCTCGACAGCCAGAGCTTCGGCACCGCCACCTTCATGCCCGGGGTATAAGATCGCAGTCAAAATCCCTTTCGGCCGCAAAAGGGAAAGGGCTGCGTGGAGAGCGGGCAATGTCGAAGCCGGGACTGTCATCACGCTCAAGTCCTCCGCACCCGGCAAATAGCCAAGGTTGAACATCACGGCGCCGACCTTTCCTTGACGTTCTGTAGGCAAAGCTTGCGCCATTTCCGCGTGGCTGCGCAGAAGCAATTCCGTAACCGCCAATCGCGTTCCGGCTTCGGCTTCTTTTTCCAGCCGCGCTTGCGCCTGATCCAAAGCCGCCTGCTGGATATCGAATCCGTACACCGTTCCGCGCGCGCCGACCGTCCGGGCGAGATACAACGTATCCGCACCCGTACCCACTGTCGCATCAATCGCGGTTTCGCCGGGTTGCAACCTTTTTTGAATCAACTGTTGGGCAAAATTGAGTACCGATACAAATCCCATAACGTTAGCCCCTCCAGTACTTACCTTGCCAGGTATTGCGGTTTTTCAGTTCATCGTCGATGCCGTTCAACACTTCCCACTTTTTCAAACTCCACATCGGTCCGACCAGCAGGTCGCGCGGCGCGTCTCCGGTCAATCGGTGCACGATCATTTCCGGCGGCAAAATTTCCAGCGTATCGACGATCAGCTTGATATATTCATCGCGTTCCAGGAAACGAAGCAGTCCGGCCTCATACTGCTTGACCATCGGCGTTTTGCGCATAAGATGCAATAGATGGATTTTGATGCCTTGTACGTCCATATTCGCTACAGCGCGTCCGGTGTCCAGCATCATCTCGTGCGTTTCCTGCGGAAGGCCGTAGATGATATGCGCGCAAACCCGGATGCCGCGTGCACGCAGCTTGGCGACCGCTTCTTCGTAGCAGGCGGTATCGTGAGCGCGGTTAATGAGCGTTGATGTAGACTCATGGATCGTTTGCAGGCCCATCTCGACCCACAGGTACGTGCGTTCATTCAGCTCGGCCAAATAATCCACGACGTCGTCGGGCAGACAGTCGGGGCGGGTAGCGATAGCAAGACCGACCACGCCGGGCTGCTTCAGAATCTCTTCGTAATATTCGCGCAGCGTCTCAAGCGGGGCATACGTGTTGGTATACGCTTGGAAATATCCGATATATTTCGCGCTCGGCCACTTCAGATGTTGGCGATCGCGGATATTGTTGAACTGCGTCACCAGATCGTCGCGTCGGCTGCCTGCGAAGTCGCCCGATCCGCGTGCGCTGCAAAACGTACAACCGCCTTTGGCAACGGAACCGTCGCGGTTCGGACAAGAAAAGCCGGCATCCAGCATGACTTTGAATACTTTATCACCGAATTGATCGTGCATTTCGGTGTTCCAGGTATGGAATCGTTTATCGCTCCATAAAAGAGGCGATTGCGGTTCAAGAGTCGAAACAGGTGAAGAAATGCTCATGATAAGAGTCGAGCTCCTTTCGATATGGACACTATTACTCAATCTTTAATTCTAGCAAAATTGCGTTCGTTAAAAAAGGTTGATTCCGTGAATATTGATTTGAAACTTAAAAATAAAGAAATAAAAAATAAATTTTGCGCTTGATAAATATTACATGGATGTGTTATATTTATCTCAAGATCGGAAGACGGGAAAACAGCGTCGCATCAACGATGGTAACGCTCTCTTTTTTATCCCGGCACAGGCCGATTATTCTATAGAAATGAAGAGGTGATTGACAATGACGACTCAATTTGCACCGGATCACTTGGAAGAAAAAATCTCGGTTGAGCTGACTCGCGAAGAAGCGCTGGCACTGACTGGCGTACGTTTCCATAGCGGTCATAAAATCGAAATTGATGCCCGTAAGAAAATTCGTACTGCTTTTGAAAAGACATTCGATATTGCCGCGGATCGCACGGAGTAAACGAGGACAGGGAGCAATAAGCCCCTTTTCGGTTAACCGGATTATTATCCCGGCATAGATCGACGGCCTGCTCGCAAAAGCAAGTCGTCCCACGAAGCCCTTCCTTCCCGGAGGGCTTCTTTTTCATGAATCAGGCCCGCTTTTATCTTTACTTTTAGCGGGAAGTTCGGCACAATAAGGCGGAGGCTACGGCATGTTTTCAGATCGAAGGGATATTGGCACTCAGCCGAGCAAAAGCAAGGGCGACACCGAGATCACCGAGCCGAGATTTTTATAGCGGAGGAATGACATGCGTTTACGCGGAAGAAAAGGAATCCTGGAAAACCTGCAGGCACAGCCGGAATTGGTTGTCCTCGAACCGGAACAGTATAAGGGACGTTGGGCCGAATTGTTCGGTAACGACCATCCGATCTTTGTAGAATTGGGTATGGGCAAAGGCCGCTTTATCAGCGGAACCAGCGTACGCATGCCCGAAGCCAACTTTATCGGGATTGATATGTACGACGAACTCGTTCGACGTGCAAGCGATAAAGCGAGAGCGGCCTGGGAAGAGCAAGGCCATGAGACGCCGCCGAGCCTGATGCTGGCACGTGCCAATGTGGAAAAGCTCGAAGATATTTTTGCGCCTGGCGAACTGGATCGCATCTACTTGAATTTTAGCGATCCGTGGCCGAAGAAAAAACATGCTCGCCGTCGTCTGACACATCCGCGTTTCCTGGATATGTACAAGCGCGTACTCAACACCGACGGACAAATCCACTTTAAGACCGACTCGGAAACCTTGTTCGAGTTCTCGCTAAACTCGTTCGCGGATTCGGGTCTTCAGATGACCAACATCAGCCTGAACCTGCACCGTGACGGGATCAACGAAGAACACGTCATGACCGAGTATGAGCATAAATTCATGGGCAAAGGCATGAACATCCACCGCTGCGAAGTCGTAATCGGCGAGCGCGCGCTGGAACGCTACAACGAAATCCGCATGGAGCCCTACCGAATCTCCTCCGACGAACGCGCCGCCCTGGCCGCCGAAGAGGCCGAAGAAGAATAAGCTCTTCTTCGGGGTGGGTTTAGTTACGCTTGAGCCGCTGCGGGAGAAATTACCAGCATATGCTTCCGAAGTGCATTTCTTCGAAATGCTTTACGAGCCGCTGTCTCAAGCAGAAAGCCTACGGCTTTCCGCTTTCAAAGGCGTCTCGAACTGAATTTCTCCCTCCGCTTCATAGCGGAACAACCCATCCAAGCAGATCTTATTCTTTGACGACCCCATGAGCGGGGTCGTCTTTTTTTATGGAGTTCGTTCTTTTTTTGTAAAAAAGGAAGGCCGAGAGGCGGAGGGGGTGTTTCAGTGTAGGAGCGTTAGCGTTCGCCTTTGAACTGGGGAAGCCTCCTTGTAAAATTCCAATCCGGCTTCCCCAGTTCAACACGCGACCGAAACGAAACACCCCCGGAGCCGCCCCCCAGGCCTTCCTCCCCAAAAAACGAACAGGAACTCAAAAAAGAAAGGCGCCCCCAAGCGAATACGCTTATTGGGGCACCTTGTTTGTAGTTTCCAGGATTTCGATGATGCGCTTCGCGCTTTGCATCGGGCGAAGTTTTTCGATGTTGCGGCGGCTTTCGGCGCGTCTGCTCGCGAGTTCCGCGTATTGCTCCTCGTCCGTTAGCCGCGTCATCCATTTCCCGACGACTTCCAGCGAAGACAAGCGTTCTCCCCAGCCTTTGCTGGTGAAATATTCGCAGTTCTCTTCTTCCTGGCCGGGCAGCGGATTGTGGAACAGCATCGGAAGGGCTTTGGCCAAGCCTTCGGTGCAGGTCATGCCGCCAGGTTTCGTGATCAGCAGATCGGAAGCTTCCATCAGCTTGTCGATTTCTTTCGTGTACCCGATCACATGAATGTTTTCATGTTGGAAGCGGGGATCTTTTTTTAACTTGCGCATGGCTTTCTCGTTGCTCCCCACGCAGAATACCAATTGGACATCCTGTCGCCAACGGGTCAGATAGGGATTGAGTACATCACCGTTCATGAGTCCCCAACCGCCACTCATCACAAGCACGGTCGGCATGGCTTTAAGACCCATTTCCTGCAAAATGCTTGCCTTGACCGGATGCTCCCAGAAGCTTGGATCGACCGGGATGCCCGTCACGTCAATGCGAAAAGGGGATACGCCGCGTTGCAGGACTTTGTTTTTCACTTCCTGCGTAGAAACCAGATAATGATCTACGCCGGAGCTGATCCACGTTCCGTGAACGTCGTAATCCGTCACAACCGTGCATAGCGGCACGCGCAGTCCCAAACGCTTGAGCCTTGAGATCACCGCGCTCGGAATCGGATGCGTGCATACGACCAGATCCGGTCTGAGCTGTTCGATGACTTCTCTGGCATGCGCGTAAAAAAGTCGGTGGAGCGCCAGCGTCGTCAGGCGATTGAGCGATTTTTTATACTGCTGCTTGTACATCATGCTCACGAAACGGGGCTGGGTCACCACCGTTTTTTTGTAAGCATTGATGAACAGCGGGGCGACCTTGGGGTTCAGAAAGCTTCCGAGTTCGAGCACGCGGGTCTGAACGTCGGGGCAAAGCCTGCGAAGGCTGCCGGACAGGGCGTAAGCAGCCCGCGTATGTCCGGCGCCGAAGCCTTCCGACAGGATCAGGACTCTGTATTTGGACACGTTTTTCGTCACCTTTTTCGGAAAAGCCCGTCGCCGACGCTATGCAGCGCGGAAGACGGGCCGATTTTTCGATCTGCCTCAACGATCAGGCAGGTTCGGCTGTTCGTTCGAGCGGTGTGTAGACCTGCCGAATGGCAGGCTTCATACCCCTCTACGATAGCCGCTTTAAGGCCATAATGCAACTGTCAACCAAGCGGTCAACGAACCGATGACGCCGCCGGCCAGTACATCGGATGGATAGTGCAAACCGAGGTACATGCGGGAAGTTCCTACAATTAAGGCGATCGGAAGCAGTATGGCTGTGCTCCACGGAATGAGCAGCATGATCGGAACCGTGACAGAAAAGATTGCGGTTGTGTGTCCCGACGGGAACGAGTGGTCCACAAGCGGGTTGCGAAATGTGTTCGTCTCGGGCAGCGCCAAATGAGGCCGAACACGTGGGTACAGCTTTTTGACAACGGCGACCGGTACGTGACTCGCAGCCAGTGCGACAAGCGAGTGCAGGGCGGCGGAGTTCCACGGCGCCGGCGCGAGCCAGGACGCGAGCACAGTCGCCGTAATGGTGAATGTAGCGCCACCCAGGTGAGTCAAGTAGTAGAGCAGGACACTCAGAACGCGATGGTGCAGACGTCCGTTGACCCATTTGAAAATGCGCTGGTCCAATTGGCTCAGCTTGATCAGCAAACTACGCATAACATCCCTCCGGATAAAGAGCCCGGGCAATTGGAGAAGGTGACGGGGCTGTCTTTTTTTGCTACCGCAGCTTGCCGTGTCAAGGCGCTTATTATTTTTCGAAGACGCCTGAGCCACGGGCAAGCGGAACGGCAGTTCCACATCTGGTTGCAATTTTGACTCTATCAACCCCGAATTATACAATGATTCAAGGCAATTATAATAGGGTTAAAAAAAATTAACCGAAATTGCCCAACTTTTATCAGTGCTCTCGCGTTTAATTAAGAGTGAGAAGAACGGGAGGTGGGCAGGTCCCTTGATTCGGAAAGCTGAAACGGGACCAAAAGCACGAAAGTCGGAGCAAACCGCACATAAAACGAGGTGCGGAAGCGAATCGGCAGGCCGCTGCGTTGGATTTGACGGTAAGGCACTCTTTTTTTGCCTTGCATCGCGAATTCACGGTTTTGACAAATGTCCGCAAAATCGCCAGAATCGAAAAGAACGATTTATGCCAAGCATAAAACAAAAAATGGGTCATTCAAAGTCGCTATGGAAAACAAGGCACAGAAGACAAAAACAAAAAAACAAGCTTTCTGTGTACATAGGGGTAAAAAAAGGGGGTTCAACCAACCATGCTGCAAGGAATATTTATGACGCTCCAGGTGCTGCTGGCCGTAATCGGAGTGTATCAGTTCGGATTTGCATTGTTCGGACTGTACAAAAGGAAAAAGGAAAAGTCGTTTGAGCCGCAAAAGTCGTTCGCCATTTTGGTCGCTGCGCATAACGAAGAAGAAGTTATCGGAGCCCTGATGGAGAACCTCAAAAAGCTGCGTTATCCGAAAGAACTGTACGACGTATTCGTCATTTGCGATAACTGTACAGACCAGACAGCCGATATCGTGCGTCAGCACGGTTGGAACGCTTGTGTTCGAGTAAATCCTAATCTGCGCGGTAAAGGCTATGCGATCGAGTGGATGCTGGAGGAACTGTGGAAGCTGGACCGCGAGTATGACGGGATCGTCATGCTGGATGCCGACAACCTGGCACATCCGGACTTCCTGATCGGCATGAACGACGATCTGTGCAAAGGCGCAAAGGTTATTCAAGGTTATATCGACACGAAAAACCCGAACGACTCGTGGATCACGGCTGCTTACGGAATTTCCTACTGGTACATCAACCGCTTGTGGCAGCTGTCCCGTCATAACCTGAACATGGCCAACTTCCTTGGCGGTACAGGCATGTGCTTCGACAATAAATTGTTGAAGGATATGGGCTGGGGCGCGACAAGCTTGGTTGAGGACTTGGAATTCACGATGCGTTGCGTAAAGCGCGGCGTATATCCGAAGTTCAACTATCACGCTAAAATTTACGACGAGAAGCCGTTGACGTTCAAAGCTTCCTCCGTGCAACGTCTGCGTTGGATGCAAGGACACTTTACCGTAGCGCGGAAATACTTCTTCCCGCTGTTGTGGCAAAGTATCCGTGACCGCAGCATCGTGAAGTTCGATATGGCGCTGTACGCGGTTAACGTCTATATCGTACTGTTGACTCTTCTTCTTACGGCAGTCCTGTACGGCGACATCGCATTGTTTAACGGACCTCATATCGTGACGATGTACAGCTTCCTTCCGTTATGGGTGGCTGCCGGTGCGATCCTGGCTCAAGTTGCGGTGTTCTTCGTAGCCATGATTTTGGAAAACGTGAAGTCTTGGAAAGTGTACGCGTACATGCTGCTCTTCCCAATCTATCTGCTGTCGTGGTTCCCGATTACGTTCTATGCGTTCTTCACGCAAAACAACAAGCAATGGAGCCACACCAAGCATACCCGCGTCGTTCGTATCGATGAGATGCAGAGCGAACAAAGCTAATCCGGAATCGGCGAATAAAAAAGTTTTGAAAAAGACTTTACAATCTGTTGAATCTCCGGTATAGTAATTCGAGTGTTGTTTAACTATTAGGATTCAAAAGCAGAAGCTTCCGCTTCTCACCTGTCCGGTATAGGCCGGCTGGTTCCCGATCCGATCGTTTATGAAGAGTTTTTTCTCATGAAGATTGAAGATCACCGGGATGCGGACTGCTTGTCCGTATCCCTTTTATTATGGGCAAATAAGCCCTTGTAACAAACTCGATTCGGAGGTGGACGGTTATTAGTAAGGACCATATGATCAATGAGGAAATCCGGGCGCGCGAAGTACGCCTGGTAGGCGCGGAAGGCGAACAAATCGGAATTACGCCGATTCGTGAAGCGCTTCAGATGGCAGCGGACCTGAATTTGGATTTGGTGAACATGGCGCCACAAGCAAAACCGCCGGTTTGTCGGATCATGGATTACGGCAAGTTCCGTTACGAGCAACAAAAGAAAGAAAAAGAAGCACGCAAAAATCAAAAGATCGTCGAGCTCAAAGAAGTTCGCTTCAGCGCGAACATCGAAGAACACGATTATCACACGAAATTGCGTAACGTGGTCAAGTTCCTTGAGGCTGGCGACAAAGTGAAATGCTCCGTGCGTTTCCGCGGCCGCGAGATCACGCACGCTTCGCTTGGTCAAAAAGTGCTGGAACGCGTACGGGACGAAGTGACGGAAATTTCTATCGTCGATCGTCAACCGAAGCTCGAAGGCCGTAGCATGATTATGATTTTGGCTCCGAAAAACCAATAGGGGGAAAGTACAATGCCTAAAATGAAAACACACAGCAGTCTGAAAGGCCGTTTCAAAATCACAGGTACCGGTAAAGTGACGCGTTACAGCTCGCACAAAAACCACCTGCTCTCGCACAAATCCAAGCGCGCTAAGCGTAACCTGAAAGCCGATCATCTGATGGCTCCGGGCGACGTTAGACGTCTGGCTCAAGGACTCAAGCAACTCAAATAGTTTCAACATAATCGACTGGGAGGTCTTTAGATATGGCAAGAGTTAAAGGCGGTTTCGTGACGCGTCGTCGTCATAAAAAAGTACTGAAGCTGGCAAAAGGTTATTTCGGTTCCAAACACCGTATTTTTAAAACGGCAAAAGAGCAAGTAAACAAATCCCTGATTTACGCTTACCGCGATCGTCGTCAGACAAAACGCAACTTCCGCAAACTGTGGATCGTGCGTATCAACGCGGCAGCACGTCAAAACGGTTTGTCTTACAGCAAATTGATGCACGGCCTGAAACTGGCGGGTATCGACGTGAACCGTAAAATGCTGGCTGAGCTGGCTGTTAACGACCTTACGGCGTTCAACACCCTGGCATCCGCAGCAAAAGAAAAAATCAACGCTTAATTTAAGCGTAGGCAAGATCCTTCATCCGGAATCTGATTTCGGAATGAGGGATCTTTTTTTTGTCTTCATCTATAAACAGGTTGTATGGAAGCCGATGTATTCAAGTAAGGAGGAGAAAACCGAAGTATCCGGTTCATTGCAGTAAAGCGTTTAGGCGATGGTTCCTTAAATGAAAAAAGCGATTGTTCGTTATTAAGTCACAGCATATGTTAACTATGACCGAGGTAAGCGATTTCAGATCAAAAAATACGAATTTTGTCTTGGAAATTGATTTTTAATAGTAGATTTTGCGGCGCGCTGAATGTATAATCTGTAAAGCGAAAGCAATCCTGCAAAGAAAGATACTTATGCAGGCAAAGATCCTAAGGGGGAACTATCCAAAATGAAAAAAGCTGTAAAACTCTCGCTTTTCATGCTACTGGCCTTCTCGCTCGTTCTGGCTGCTTGTGGCAACAATAGCAGCGGCAACACTGCTTCGACTGGTGGCGAAAGCACAGAAGGTGCTGCTACAAGCGACATCAAGATCGCTATGGTTACCGACACTGGCGGCGTAAATGACAAGTCGTTCAACCAAACTTCTTGGGAAGCTCTGCAAGCCCTCGAAAAAGAGCAAGGCGTTACAGTTAAGTACCTGCAAAGTAAAAGCGAAGCAGATTATCAGCCTAACCTGAACCAATTCGTTAAAGATGGATATAACCTGACTTGGGGCATCGGCTTCGCACTGGAAAGCGCTCTGGGCGAAATCGCCAAGCAAAACCCGGACTCCAACTTCGCGATCATCGACGCTGCTGTCGATGCACCAAACGTTGAATCCGTTCTGTTCTCCGAGAACGAAGGCGCGTTCCTGGTTGGCGTAGTTGCCGGTAAAATGACGAAAACAAACAAGATCGGTTTCGTAGGCGGTATGGATTCGCCAACAATCAAGAAATTCGAAGTTGGTTTCAAAGCGGGTATCGAAGCTTCGAACCCAGATGCTCAATTCACGGCTGTATATGCAAGTGGATTCGATAAGCCGGACGAAGGCAAATCGGCTGCAGCAACGCTGTACAACGACGGCGCGGACATCGTGTTCCAAGCTGCCGGCGGTACGGGTACTGGCGTATTCAACGAAGCTCTTGATCGTAAAGGCCAAGGTCAAGCCGTATGGGTTATCGGCGTAGATAAAGACCAATCGATCGAATTCGGTACAGACATCACTCTGACTTCGATGATCAAGCGCGTAGACGTGGCAATCAAAACGGTATCGCAACAAGTTATCGACGGAACGTTTAAAGGCGGCACGATCACGACTCTGGGTCTTAAGGACGATGGCGTAGGTATCGCGGATACTTCGAACGTAAACGTACCTCAAGAAGTTCTGGACGAAGTACAATCGTACAAAGAAAAAATCGTGAACGGCGAAATCACAGTTCCTGCTGAATAATCACCGCACAATGATATAATACTAGTGACAAGGCCGGTTCCTTGAACCCGGCCTTGTCGTTACGTTTACGGTTAAATGAAACCGCAGGCCGCACGCTGTTCACGCGAAACGAACCGTTTCCCGTTTCGCTTCCGTGTATTGAGATTCGACAAGCTACTACTACGATAGATAAGGGTGATTCCATGGCTGCAACTCCCGTAGTCGAGTTAAAGCAAATTACGAAGCGTTTTCCCGGAATCGTCGCCAACGATTCGATCAGCATCAAGCTTCAAAAAGGCGAGATTCACGCATTGCTCGGCGAGAACGGCGCGGGCAAATCGACACTGATGAACATTCTTTTCGGGCTCTATCAGCCGGATGAGGGGCATATCGAAGTGAATGGGGAAGCCGTTGCCATCGACAGTCCCAATAAAGCAATCGAACTCGGAATCGGAATGGTGCATCAGCATTTCAAGCTGGTTCAATCGTTCAGCGTGACCGAGAACATTATCCTGGGTATGGAGCCTTCCAAAGGCGGTATACAGATCGACTACAAGACAGCCACGGAAAAGGTCAAAAAGCTTTCTGACCAGTACGGGTTCCGTATCGATCCGAATGCTAAAATCGAAGATATCTCCGTCGGCATGCAGCAGCGTGTCGAGATCCTCAAAACGCTTTATCGCGGCGCGGACATCCTGATCTTTGACGAACCGACCGCCGTATTGACTCCGCAGGAAATATCGGAATTGATCGAGATTATGCGCAAGCTTGTTGCTGAAGGCAAATCGATCATTTTGATTACCCATAAACTGAAAGAAATCATGTCGGTTTCCGACACCGTAACGATTATTCGTCGCGGCAAAGTGATTGACACGGTCAAAACGAACGAGACAAGCCCGTTCGAGTTGGCCGAGAAAATGGTCGGTCGCAACGTTTCTTTCAAAGTCGACAAAAAGCCGGCCGAGCCGGGCGAAAAAGTCATCGAAGTGAAAGACGTTTCCGTCAAAAACAAAGAGGGTATCACTTTGCTTGACGGGATGACGTTCGACGTGCGTCGCGGCGAAATCGTCGGCGTGGCCGGGGTTGACGGCAACGGCCAAACCCAGATCATCGAAGCTTTGTCCGGATTGCGTAAGATCGACAGCGGATCGATCGTGCTTAACGGCAAAGAAATCGGCAACCATACCCCTCGCCAGATTTCCGAATCGGGCGTCGGCCATATTCCGGAAGACCGTCACAAACACGGGCTCGTACTGGATTTCTCCGTTAGTGAAAATATGGTGCTTGAAAGCTATTACAAAGAGCCTTATACCAAGCGCGGCTTCCTGAATTTCCGTGCGATCAATGATCTGGCCAAGCGCCTGGTCGAAGCTTTCGACGTGCGCACGCCGAGCATTCAGACCAAAGCCCGTTCCTTGTCGGGTGGTAACCAGCAAAAAGCGATCATCGCTCGCGAAATCAATAAAAATCCGGACTTCCTGATTGCGGCCCAACCGACGCGCGGCCTTGATGTCGGGGCCATCGAATTCGTACAGACGCAGTTGATTCAACAGCGTGATCAGGGTAAAGCCGTACTGCTTGTTTCGTTCGAGTTGGACGAGATCCTGAACGTGTCTGACCGAATCATCGTCGTCTATGAAGGCAAAGTCATTGGCGAAGTGCGTCCGGAAGAGACGAATGACCAGGAGCTCGGCCTGATGATGGCGGGCAGTCGGCAGGGAGGAACAAAGGCATGAATAAATTTCTGAAATGGTTCGCGAGCGATTCGTTTATCGTTTCGTTGGCAGCCATCGTAATGGGCCTGCTGCTTGGAGCGGTCGTCATGATGATCGGCGGCTATAATCCCATCACGGCTTACGGTGCGTTGATTTCGCGCGTATTCGGTGATTGGTACGGATTTGGCGAAGCGCTGCGCGAGATGACGCCGCTCGTTCTGACGGGTCTGGCGGTTGCTTTCGCTTTCCGCGCAGGGATGTTCAATATCGGCGCGGAAGGCCAAGTGCTTATGGGCATGACCGGTGCTTCGCTGATCGGGATCAAGATTACGGGACTTCCGGCTTTGATCCATGCGCCGCTTGCGATTATTGCCGGCGCATTGTTCGGCGGTCTTTGGGCTGCTCTGGCAGGCTATATCAAAGCCAAGCGCGGCGTAAACGAGGTTATCACGACGATTATGCTGAACTGGACGGCGCTGTTCCTGTGCAACTACATCGTTCGTACGTTCTTGCTGATGCCGGGTAACCAGCGTTCGGTGGACATCCAGCCGTCGGCCTCGATCTCTATCGACTGGTTGTCCCAGATGATGGGCAATGCCCGCGTACACTGGGGGATTTTGCTTGCGATGCTGGCCTCGACCTTCTTCTATTACTTCCTGTGGAAAACGAAACAAGGCTTCGAACTGCGTGCGGTCGGCAGCAACCCTGAAGCCGCCCGTTACGCAGGCATCAACGTAAGCAAAAATATCGTGAAAGCGATGTTTATCAGCGGCGTGTTTGCGGGTCTTGCAGGAGCATTCGAGACTTTGGGCGTATTCCATTATCAAAGCGTGTACTCTTCATTGCCGGGTTACGGCTTTAACGGGATCGCTGTCGCATTGCTCGGGATGACCCACCCGTTCGGCGTTTTGGCTGGCGCGGGATTGTTCGGCTCGCTGACCTACGGATCGGCAGGCATGAGCTTCGATGCCGGCGTTCCGCCGGAAATCATCCAAATCGTGATCGGGTCGATTATTTTCTTCATCGCGGCACAGGGCATTGTGCGCTTCATCCTCAAGCCTGTGTATAAGCGCAAGAAAGAGAAGGTGTTGTAAATGGATTCTCTTCTTATCTTCGGCAATCTGCTGAACACGACGCTCGTCTTTTCGACGGCTCTGATCTTCGCGGCCCTCGGAGGATTGTTCTCCGAACGCTCGGGTATCGTAAATATCGGGATCGAAGGTCTGATGGTATTCGGCGCGTTCGCAGCGGCGATCGGCACGCATTATGCGGAAGAAGCAGGCATGGGCGGAGCTTCGCCCTGGATCGGTCTGATCACAGCAGTCGTGGTTGGCGTGCTGGGCTCGCTGATCCATGCCGTTGCGACAATCACGTTCAAAGCGGATCAAACGATCAGCGGTGTCGTCATCAACTTCCTGGCGACGGGCATTACGCTATATCTCGTCAAGTTGCTGTTCGACGGCGCTGGCGAGACTCCGCTTCTGCTGCACCGTTTGGCGAAGTTGAACTTCCCTGACTTCGCTTCGATTCCGGTTATCGGTCCGATCATCGGAGCCGGTATCTTGAACTCCTATCCAACGACGTTCATCGCGATTATTCTCGTGTTCGTGACTTACTATGTCCTGAACAAAACGACGTTCGGCTTGCGACTGCGTTCTGTCGGCGAACATCCTAGCGCGGCGGACACGATGGGGATCAACGTCAACCGTATGCGTTATATCGGCGTTATGCTGAGCGGCGCTCTGGCGGGCCTGGGCGGCGCTACGATCACGCTGACCACGACAGGACTGTTCTCGCACACCACGGTCTCCGGTCAAGGCTTTATTGCCATTGCCGCTCTGATCTTCGGTAAATGGAATCCGCTTGGCATTATGGGCGCGGCATTGTTCTTCGGCTTCTCGCAAGCGATCCGGAACTATGTCCAGCTGTTCGAGTGGTCCGCCAGCATTCCGCAGGATTTCATCCTGATGCTGCCGTACGTCCTGACAGTTATCGTGCTTGTTGTCGCAATCGGCAAATCGAGAGCTCCAGCAGCGCTTGGGGAAGCGTACGACCCCGGAAAACGCTGAGGATACGTACGCGGTTTTCAAGGTTTTCAATGTCTCCTTAGCATCTGTCACTCATGAACAAGTAGAAAAACCGATTTCTCCAAACTGCTTTGGCAGAAGGAGAGGTCGGTTTTTTTGTCCGTGTGGAGAGGATATATAGTATGCGTGACGTGTATATGAAAGATCGACTTTTTATTTTTTGTTGAAAATAGGTGTTGACTTCCCTAAAACTTAAGTCATATAATAATCCTAACATTCAGCAACAAACAGAACTTGAATAACTGATCGGCTATGAAGAGGACGAAGTTTTAAGGGCCCTTTTGCCAGAGAGCGGGGAAGCATTACGCTGTAATCCACCGCCAAAATCCCTTATATACGAGCTCACCTCGGAGCTGTTTTCCTGAAAAGCGAATGAATTGCCGTTTGAAGCGGTCTTTCGGGTATTAGGGAAAATCGTGTGGTTCGCGTTACGAACCGCGAGTTTGGAATCGGAATATCCGATTTTAGACCCGCTTGAGGCTGTGCGCTGCGAGGCGTCGGCAAATTTGGGTGGTACCACGTGAGGATTATAACCTTTCGTCCCTCGAAGCAGATTTTCTGCTTTGCGGAGCGAAAGGTTTTTTGGTTTTTCAGACCTATACAAATTCGTAGCCCGCATAGCAACGACCTTGCCGATAAACGGGAAAAGCCCGTTTTGAAGGCCCTTTACAAACTGACGATGTGAGATTGATGTAATCTTTGGAAGGGGGAAAAACGATGAGCGCACAAATGCCAGAAGCGAGATCGACGGAAGAATTAAAAGAAAAATGGGTGGACAAACAGGAAGTCCTGACAGGTTCGGATATCCTGCTCCGCAGCCTGGTACTTGAAGGTGTAAAATGCGTGTTCGGATACCCGGGCGGTGCGGTGTTGTATATCTACGATGCGATGTACGGCTTCAAAGATTTCCACCACGTGTTGACCCGACATGAACAAGGCGCGATTCACGCGGCAGACGGTTACGCTCGCGCGGCTGGCGAAGTCGGAGTCTGTATCGCGACCTCCGGTCCCGGAGCAACCAACCTGGTAACCGGGATCGCAACGGCCTACATGGACTCGACGCCACTGGTTGTGATCACGGGCAACGTCGCATCCACGCTGATCGGAACCGACGCTTTCCAGGAGGCCGACATCACGGGCATCACGATGCCGATCACAAAGCACAGTTACCTGGTACGCAGCGTAGACGAGCTTCCCCGAATCATTCACGAAGCTTTCCATATCGCGAACACAGGCCGTAAAGGTCCGGTACTGATCGATATTCCAAAAGACGTATCGGCGGCAATGACATTGTTCCAACCGCATACCGAACCCGTAGCTTTGAGAGGGTATAACCCACGGATGATTCCGAACAAGCTGCAAGTAGACCGTTTGGCTGAAGCTATTGCGCAAGCCGAGCGTCCACTGATCCTGGCGGGCGGCGGCGTTGTCTACTCCGGCGGTCATGAAGCGCTATTGGAGCTGGTCAACAAAACAGGCATTCCGATCACCACTACATTGCTTGGACTGGGCGGTTTCCCAAGCGGCCATGAACAATGGTTGGGTATGCCGGGTATGCACGGAACATTTACTTCAAACATGGCAATTCAGGAAGCGGACTTGCTGATCAGCATCGGAGCACGATTCGACGACCGGGTAACCGGCAAGTTGAATGGGTTCGCGCCAAAAGCCAAAATTGCACACATCGATATCGATCCGGCCGAAATTGGTAAAAACGTCAAGACCGACATTCCGATCGTGGGCGACGTTAAAACCGTATTGGAACTGCTGAATAAAACGGTTACCCACGCTGACCGTGCGGACGAATGGCGCTCACAGCTTCAACAATGGAAAGCGGAGAAGCCATTCCGTTATAAAGACGATTACAAGGAAGACGAGATCGGCCTGAAGCCGCAATGGGTAGTCGAGTTGCTTAACGAGACAACCAAAGGCGAAGCCATCGTCACGACCGACGTAGGCCAGCATCAGATGTGGGCCGCTCAGTATTACAAGTTCAATAACCCGCGTTCATGGATCACTTCCGGCGGCTTGGGTACAATGGGCTTCGGACTTCCGTCCGCGATCGGCGCCCAGATGGCTAAGCCGGACCGCATGGTCATTTCGATCAACGGCGACGGCGGCATCCAGATGTGTTCGCAAGAGCTTGCGATCTGCGCGATCAACAATATTCCGGTCAAGATCGTGATTCTCAACAACCAGGTTCTCGGCATGGTTCGCCAATGGCAGGAACTGATCTACGAGAACCGCTATAGCCATATCGATCTGGCCGGCAGCCCGGACTTCGTGAAACTGGCTGAAGCTTACGGGGTCAAAGGCTTGCGGGCATCGACCAAGGCGGAAGCGAGAGCCGTTTGGCAGGAAGCGATGGATACACCGGGACCGGTCGTTATCGATTTTGTAGTTGAAAAAGGCGAGAACGTGTATCCGATGGTACAGCAGGGCATGACGCTGGATCAAATGCTGATGGGGGACGAATAACGATGACGAATACGACGCAGACCAGACACACGATTTCTATCCTGGTGAATGACCAACCGGGCGTGCTGCAACGGGTATCCGGATTGTTCGGCCGCCGCGGGTTCAACATCGAGAGCATCACGGTAGGACAATCGGAAGAGCAAGGCCTTTCCCGAATGATCATCGTAACTACCGGCGACGACAAAACGGTTGAACAGATCGAAAAGCAATTGTACAAAATCATCGACGTCATCAAAGTCGTCGACCTGAGCGCAAATCCGATGGTCGGCCGCGAATTGGCATTGATCAAAGTCAAATCCGAACCAACCGCTCGTCCCGAAATCATGGGCTTGGTCGAAACCTTCCGCGCTGCGGTTGTCGACATCGGCACCCATAGCCTGATGGTTCAAGTTGTCGGAGACACCGAAAAGATCGACGCCATGATCGAACTGCTGTCTCCTTACGGCATCCGCGAACTGTCCCGCACCGGCGTAACCGCGATGATCCGCGGCAACGCCTAAAGCAAGTCGGCAGTAAGCAGGAAAAAGCGCCTCGCTGGCGAATCGAATCTATAGAATAAAAGACGCATACGACGGATGGCTGGATAAGCCGAAAGCGATAAAACATCGCTCCCGGCTTCCACACACATACCCCGAACAAGCGGGGAGCTGAACGGAGTCGTTCCTTTCGACTTTTTCTATTAAAAGTCCACGCATTTTCGAAAAGTGTTATTCGCTTGCGGAAGCGCTCCAGCGGAGGGGGAAATTCAGTGAAAATCGCCTTTGAACTCGGAAAACATTCATCTAAAATTTCAATCCGTTTTCCGGGTGAGACAGCGATTTGAACGAATTTCCCCTGTAGCTCTCGCACTTTCGCTCACGAATAGGAACTTCAAGAAAACCGGCGACTCCACTGAGCTACCCGCTTGTTTGGGCAGGGTTGAGGCTTTATACACAAAGGAGGAAATAAGAATGGCAATTACTACTTACTACGAAAATGATGCAGACCTGAGCGTACTTCAAGGAAAAACGATCGCGATTATCGGCTACGGAAGCCAAGGACACGCACACGCACAAAACCTGCGTGACAGCGGTCTGCAAGTTATCGTGGGTCTTCGCGAAGGCAAATCGGCGAACAAAGCAAAAGAAGACGGCTTCGAAGTCTTGTCGGTTGCGGAAGCAACAAAGCGTGCCGATGTTGTTCAGATCCTCATGCCTGACGAAACGCAAGCCTCCGTGTATAAAAGCGATATCGAACCGAACCTGAAAAGCGATGCGACACTGTTGTTCGCACACGGCTTCAATGTTCACTTCGGTCAAATCGTAGCCAAAGAAGGCAACGACGTTCTGCTGGTCGCTCCAAAGTCCCCAGGCCACATGGTTCGCAGAACCTATGAAGAAGGATTCGGCGTACCGGGTCTGATCGCGATCCACCAAAACGCGACAGGCAAAGCGCAACAAATCGGCCTGGCTTACGCAAAAGGCATCGGTTGTACGCGCGCGGGAGTCATCGAGACTTCGTTCCGCGAAGAAACCGAAACCGATCTGTTCGGTGAACAAGCGGTACTGTGCGGTGGCGTAAGCGCCCTGGTCAAAGCCGGTTTCGAAACGCTGACTGAAGCTGGTTATGCTCCGGAAATGGCTTACTTCGAGTGCCTGCACGAGCTGAAACTGATCGTTGACCTGATGTATGAAGGTGGTCTCAGCACAATGCGCGATTCCATCAGTAACACAGCAGAATACGGCGATTATGTAACAGGTCCTCGTATCGTAACGGAAGACACGAAGAAAGCGATGAAAGAAGTGCTGAGCGATATCCAACAGGGTAAATTCGCACGTGACTTCATGCTGGAAAACCAATCCGGCCGTGCATTCCTGACCGCAACACGCCGCAACGAATCCGAGCACCAACTCGAAGTTGTCGGTTCGCAACTGCGCGACATGATGCACTGGATCAAAAAATAAGTTCCCTACTTCAGGGACGGGGCCTATCCCGCGTCGCGAAAATGCGGCGTCCGGGGTGGCCCCTTTGCGCATTCATTCGAACTTCATGAAGGAGGCCAAACCGTGCGGAAAATTCATATCTTCGACACGACGCTGCGCGACGGCGAACAGTCGCCCGGCGTCAACCTGAATACGCGAGAAAAAGTCGAGATTGCTCATCAATTGGAAAAGCTCGGCGTTGATCGGATGGAAGCCGGATTCCCGGCTGCTTCTCCGGGAGACCTGGCAGCAGTCAATGCGGTGGCACGCGCCGTGAAAAATGCTAGCGTCGTGGGTTTGTCACGCTCGCGCGAAGCCGATATCGACGCGGTACGCGAAGCGCTAAAAGGCGCGGCAGACCCATGTCTGCACGTTTTTCTCGCAACTTCGCCAATCCATCGGCAATACAAGCTGAAAATGGAGAAGCATCAGGTATTGGAAGCGGCGCAATCCGCGATTCGATACGCCAAAAAATACTTCTCGAAGATCGAGTTTTCTTTGGAGGACGCAGGACGTACCGAAGCGGACTTCCGGGCCGAGATGGTAGCGATGGCGATTCGCGAAGGAGCTTACGTCGTCAATATTCCGGATACGGTCGGTTACCTGAATCCGGAAGAATACGGCGCCATTTTCCGCCATCTCAAAGAAACCGTACCGGGTATCGAGAAGGTTCAACTGAGTGCGCACTGCCACGATGACCTCGGCATGGCAACCGCCAACACGTTGGCAGCCATCTTGAACGGAGCGGACCAGATCGAAGGAACGATCAACGGAATCGGCGAACGTGCCGGCAATACGGCGATCGAAGAAATCGCAATGGCACTGGAAACGCGCAGCGATTATTTCGGTGCGAAAACCGGACTGGTGCTGAGCGAGATCGCCCGCACAAGCCGCCTGGTCAGCAAGCTGACCGGCATGAATGTACCGGGCAACAAAGCGATCGTTGGCGCCAACGCGTTCGCGCATGAATCCGGCATTCACCAAGACGGCATGCTTAAGGAAAAGACGACGTACGAGATCATGTCCCCGGAAACGGTCGGCTTCAAAGAAAGCAAGCTGGTGCTCGGTAAACACTCCGGACGTCATGCTTTCCGCGAACAACTGCTTGAATTGGGCTATAAGCTGGAAGACGAGCAGTTGAATGAGGCTTTTGCCAGGTTCAAAGATCTGGCGGACAAAAAGAAAGAAATTACCGACGAAGATCTGCTCGCTTTGCTTGAAGAGCGTCTGCCGGATGCGCCTGAGCAATACGGGCTGGAGTCGCTCAGCTTCTCGTTCGCAACCGAGGCTGCGCCGAAAGCCAGCGTAACCGTTTCTGTGGCAGGCGAAGGCAATCGCAGCGCCGAAGCGGGCGGGAACGGTACTGTCGATTCGATCTACAACGCGATTGATCAGGCAGTAGGCGAAGAAGTGACGCTGGTCGATTATTCGATCCAGGCCGTTACCCTCGGAAAAGACGCGCTTGGCGAAGTACATGTGACGATGCGCCAGGGCGAGACCGAAGTTCGCGGCCGCGGCGTCAGCACCGACGTATTGGAAGCCAGCGCGCGCGCGTATATCGATGCGCTCAATCGCTTGGCGGAAAACCGTCGACTGCCAGGCGGCCGCAAAGGTGCGGAGAAAGTCTGGTAGAGCTTTTGCCGGATAGTCCGAAAAATAGTGCCTCACAAAAAAAAGCGAGACGGCCAATCCGATAATCGGAAGGCCGTCTCGCTTTTTATTTTGCTTTACGCCTAAACGTCGGTTTTTACCATGCGTAAGCGTTCGGCGCCGAACCGCCCGGCCCCGGGAAGATTTCGTCAAGACGCTTCAACGCGTCCTCGTCGAACTTCACGTCAAGGATACGCAGCGCGTCTTCGAACTGCTCCAGCGTACGAGGTCCGATGATCGGAGCGGTAACCGCAGGATTTGCCAATACCCAAGCCAGCGCAACCGTGTCTTGCGGATGTCCCAGCTCGGCACTGAATTCGGCAAACTGCTCCAACTGTGCTTTATGCTTCTCGACGCGCTCGGCATTGCCGCCGCTGCGCGAGCCTTCGATCTTTTTGAGCGCGTTGCGTCCGAGCAGTCCGCCGTCGAGCGGGCTCCACGGAATCACGCCGAGACCCAGCGCTTGCGAAGCGGGCAGCACTTCCAGCTCCGGTTGGCGCGTTAGCAGGCTGTATTTGTGCTGCTCCGAGATCAAGCCGAGGAAGCCGCGTTTTTCCGCTTCCTTTTGTGCGACGGCAATATCCCATCCGGCAAAGTTGCTGGAGCCGACATAGCCGATTTTGCCTTGTTGCACGGCAACTTCGAACGCGCCCCATAGCTCGTCCCAGCTTACGTTGCGGTCGATATGGTGCATCTGGTACAGCTCGACATGATCCGTTTGCAGGCGCTTGAGCGAACCTTCCAGGTGACGGCGAATCTTGTAAGCGGACAAGCCGCGATCGCCGTTCGGTCCGTCATGCGGATCGCTCATGCCGCCGTACACTTTGGTCGCCAGCACGACTTTTTCCCGGCGTCCGCCGCCCTGCTTGAACCAGCGCCCGATGATTTCTTCCGTCAGGCCCGCGTTGTCTTTGCCTCCGTAAACGTTTGCAGTATCAAAGAAGTTGACGCCCGCTTCAAGCGCTGCATCCATGATGCGGAACGAATCCTTCTCGTCGGTCTGTCCTCCGAAGTTCATCGTTCCCAAACAAATACGGCTTACTTTCAGCCCCGATTTTCCCAGGTATGCGTATTCCATGTTCGTCGCTCAGCTCCTTGGCCGTAGTTTTAAGAAAACGTATTCGTGTATCTTTACCCGTTTACTTTACCAATGCGCACAATCAGAAGCAAATTTCGTTATGTAAGTATCGACATTCTTGATCCTTTATAGGCAACTCCTATCAAGCTGATAGTTTCTATATCTTGGTCAATCTCTGACGGAGTATGTTACTGTTTTTGAATAGAGGTTTACAACCGGGACGGTAACGGAAATGTTAAGCTTTGGCCGGCCGGAATTCCATGGAGAATAGGAAGTGCGACAAATGGCTGAAACGAAAAAGATCGCGGTAATCGCAGGAGATGGCATCGGACCGGAAGTAGTGGCAGAAGCGGAGAAAGTGCTGCAAAAGGTCGGCGAAGTATTCGGTTATTCGTTCGAAACGGAACATGCGTTGTTCGGCGGAATCGCGATCGACGAGAAGGGCACGCCGCTTCCGGCGGAAACGCTCGAAGTGTGTAAGCGCGCGGACGCTGTACTGCTCGGTGCGGTCGGCGGTCCGAAATGGGACAACAACCCGAAAGAGCTTCGTCCGGAAACCGGGCTGCTGGGCATTCGCAAAGAATTGGGACTGTTCTCGAACCTTCGTCCGGCCGTCGTGTTCGACTGTCTGAAGGATGCGTCCACGTTGAAGCCTGAAGTGCTGGAAGGCACGGATCTGATGGTGGTGCGCGAGCTGACAGGCGGCATCTACTTCGGCGAAAAGTTCCGTCGCCAAACGGAACACGGCGAAGAAGCGGTCGATACTTGCGCGTACAATGTAACCGAGGTTGAGCGCATCGCCCGCCAAGCTTTCGATATCGCCATGAAGCGCCGCAAAAAGCTGGCTTCGGTCGACAAAGCGAACGTGCTCGAAACGTCGCGCCTGTGGAGAGAAACGGTCATTCGTGTCTCTGCCGACTATCCGGAAGTCGAACTGGAGCATGTACTCGTCGATAACTGCGCGATGCAGCTGTTGCGTCGTCCGTCGAGTTTCGACGTTATCGTGACCGAGAATATGTTCGGCGACATTCTCAGTGACGAAGCGGCGATGCTGACCGGTTCGATCGGAATGCTCGCATCGGCTTCCATGGGCGAAGGTAGCTACGGCCTGTACGAGCCTGTCCACGGTTCCGCGCCGGACATCGCTGGCCAAGGACTGGCGAATCCGATCGCGACAATCCTGTCCACGGCATTGATGCTGCGCCTGACATTCGGGTACGGGGAAGCGGCGGACGCGATCGAGCGTGCGGTTGCCGAAGTTCTCGACGCGGGACACCGCACGAGCGATATTGCCGCGGGACGCGGAGACGCACTGTCCACGACGCAAATGGGCGAGCAAATTCTCAATGCTATTCGCAAATGATAATTATTATAAATAAATAAGCGTTATAATCTTGACTTCGAAAAATCCCGGTGATAACATAGTCTCATGAGTTTCAGAATATTCAGAAAACACTCTTCACCGGGTGTCATTTTGAAGGAGGATTTTCGACAATGGCAGAACGTTTGGTAGGTAAACCGGCTCCGGCCTTTACAATGGAAACTGTATCCGGAGACGGACAGGATTTCGGCAAAGTATCTCTCGAAGATTACCGCGGCAAATGGCTCGTATTCTTCTTCTATCCGCTTGATTTC
Organism: Saccharibacillus sacchari; assembly: GCF_037722395.1. Taxonomy (GTDB): domain Bacteria; phylum Bacillota; class Bacilli; order Paenibacillales; family Paenibacillaceae; genus Saccharibacillus; species Saccharibacillus sacchari_A. Next base: position 434,522 of record NZ_JBBKAR010000056.1, read on the forward strand.
ACGTTTGTTTGCCCAACTGAAATTACGGCAATCAGCGACGCTTACGGCGATTTCCAGACGCTGGACACCGAAGTTCTGGGTGTGAGCATCGACTCCGTACACAGCCACAAAGCTTGGATCGCGGCTTCTTCGGATATCGGCGGCCTTGGCAAAATCAACTTCCCGCTGGCTTCGGACATCACGAAAAAAGTGGCAAGTGATTACGGCGTTCTGATCGAAGAAGAAGGCGTCGCACTGCGCGGCCTGTTCATCATTGATCCGGAAGGCGAACTGAAATACCAAGTCGTGAACCATAACGACGTAGGTCGCAGCGTCGAAGAAACGCTTCGCGTGCTTCAAGCTCTGCAATCCGGTGGTCTGTGCCCAATGAACTGGAAACCAGGCGACAAAACTCTGTAAGACGCGTTCGCTAGGGCGTGTACGTAAACTCCCTAAGCAGCGACGTTGCTGCTTGAACATTGGATAGATTAAGCCTTCTTCCCGGGATTTATCGGGAAGGGGGCTTTTTTGTCCCTTTGCCCTCTGGCATAGGTGAAAATTCCGTGCTAAGATGAAGGCCAAGCCTATATGAATGTCCCAAAAATGGTTAAGTATAATAGAAGTAAGCCAACAAGGAGGGTGAACGGCCATGAGTTTCTGCTGCGGAGCTAGCATGATCGGAACAAAAGGAACGCTGACCCACTATCGAACCCAAGTTCATAACGTTCCCTTGCTCTATTGTCCGGTATGCCAACGAATCGAAGTTCATTATAAAGTCGAGAGCGAATACGAAGTGCTGGCTGAGTACGCGCATGGCGACGGCGAATCGGAGATCGATTTCCAGGATTACATTCTGGAAGACGACGAAGAGATTTTTGCCAACTGCGTCAGTCTCGATAGCGAAAATAAGATGGAATCGGTCCGTAACCAGATCGATCTGTCGCTCGACCTGCTCGGCGTTGCCAAACAGATGGGCGATAAACGCTGGCAGCTGGATTTGAAGCGTCGTCTGGCGGTCATGAGCCAAAAGCTGGAGAAGTTGCAGCATCAGAAATAATTTGATTTGCTACGTCTTTATCGATGAACCGGAAGCGATCTTCTGATCCTTCCGGTTTTGTTTTGTACCGAGGTTTGGAAAACGCTATCGTGTTTGTTAAAATAAACATGAATACATATCCCGGCATGGCGAACGCTTATCAGGCAGGACGCAGCATAGGGAAGACGGAGGAATGTTCATGCAAAACGTACAGGAACTCGCTTCGAGACTCAAACAGAATATCGGAAAAGTTATCGTCGGCAAAGACGAAGAAGTCGATCTGCTTTTGACCGCACTGCTCGCTTCCGGGCATGTGCTGCTTGAGGATGTACCCGGAACAGGCAAGACGATGCTGGCCAAAAGTCTGGCGTCTTCGCTCAGCCTGACCTTCCAGCGTATCCAATTCACTCCCGACCTTTTGCCGTCCGATCTCACGGGCATTCATTTTTATAATCAAAAAGACGGCGAATTCCATTTCCGTCCGGGTCCGTTATTCGCACGCATCGTGCTGGCCGACGAAATTAACCGGGCGACGCCACGTACTCAATCCAGCTTGCTGGAATGTATGGAGGAACGCCAGATCAGCGTAGACGGACAAACGATGAAGCTCGAACAGCCGTTTATGGTGCTCGCTACGCAAAATCCGGTGGATAACCAGGGAACGTTCCCGCTGCCGGAAGCGCAGATGGACCGGTTTATGATTCGAATGAAGCTCGGTTATCCGTCGGCGCCGGAAGGTCGCGAAATTTTGCGTCGTACCGTGCAGGCGGAAGGGCTATCGGCAGACTCGACAGTGACAACCGCTACGGCGGAAGAAGTCATAGCAGCTCAACAGGAATGCCGCCGCGTCACGATCGCCGATGATCTTTTGGATTATATCGTCGCACTGGCTGACGCTTCGAGAAATCATCCGGAGCTTGCTTTAGGCATCAGTCCGCGGGGGACCCAGTCGTTGCTGCGTGCTTGCCAGGCTTATGCCGCGCTCAAAGGACGTAATTATGTGTTACCCGATGATATCAAAACACTGCTTGCTCCGGTATGCGCGCATCGCCTTGTATTGAACAATCGCTATGATCTGCAAGATAACCCGGCGGAACGTATTCTGGCCGAATTGACGGACCGGATTCCCGTGCCGAGCGAAGCGGGATTGGAAAGCGAAGTGAGATAAATGGCGCTGCTCGGATTTCTGATCCTTGTCGGGCTAATCGTTGTCGTGCAGGGCTGGTTGTTGGGCAAACCGGCGCTGGCACGACTCGACTATAAGCGCGATTTCAGCAAATATACCTGTCGTGCAGGCGAGCGAATCGAGATGGTCGAGACGTTATCCAACCGCAAGTTGCTGCCCGTTCCGTGGTTAAGGCTGGAAGCGATGCTGCCGTCGGCATTGCTTTTCGCACGCAGTGATGACACGAGCGTGAGCGAAGGCCATATTTATCAGAACCAGACCAGTATGTTCACTTTGCCTCCGCGGACCAAATTGACGCGTACCCACCGTATCGTTTGTCAGACTAGGGGCATTTACCAGATCGAATCGGCAACGATGACGGGCGGAGACTTATTCGGATTGTATGCGCCTTCAAAAAAAATCGATCTGAATATGCGCATGGTCATTTACCCGCGTTTGCTTGGAGACGGCGAGCTGCCAATCTCGTGGAAAACGTGGCAGGGGGAGCTTGCGGTGCGTCGCTGGATAGTGGAAGATCCATTTTTGATGACCGGCGTGCGAGAGTATGCGCAAGGCGATCCGATGAATCGGATTCACTGGAAAGCAAGCGCACGTACGGGTCAGCTTCAAGTGCATAAAAGCGGCCATTCCGCTGATCCGCGCGTCATGATTCTTTTGAATGTCGAGGATTCCGAATCCATGTGGAGCGTCGTGACGCGTACCGAACTGATCGAACGTCAGCTATCGCTGGCCGCAACCTGTGCCGCCACATTGATCGGTCAGGGCATGGCAGCCGGATTCGCGCATAACGGCGGCTCGCAGTTGGGCGACGAAGGAATGAGAATCGATATGGATTACGGGCCTGTTCATTTGAATCGGATCATGGAGGCCGTGTCGGGGTTCGAATTGAAGTCGAGAATGCCTTTTCAAGAATTGCTTCAGCTTGAAGAACAGCGGGAGTTCCGCGAGCCGATCGACTATCTGGTTATTACGGCTCACCGTTCGGAGAAGTTGGAACAAGCCGTGGAGTCGCTCGAAAAGCGCGGCCATCGGGTAGGGATTACAGGTTTTATGGCAAATGATTCGGGCCGTACCGCTCCAAGTATCCGTTCTTCCCAGCATCGCGACTCGGCTCGCAAGGAGGAGGCGATCCTATGAGTAAACAAGTCGATACTCCGGTAACGGCTAATCGTCTGCCATTGCTGCAAGGCTTTGGACGTCCTGCTGCTTATTCTCTGCTCGAGACGTTGTCGGTATATGCTATTGTCGTTTTGCTGACGCATTACGTGCTGAATCTGCCGGATATGGTCCTGCTGCTTCTGATATTCGTTATCCATGCTTTTGCGAGTTGGATCGGATTGCGGCAAGCCGAGAAGCGGATATCTACGGGGTTCGCGTTCCTGCCGTTCGGGGTCGCACTGTTATCGCTGTTTGCTTTCCCGGGCGGATGGTTGGCAAAAGGCATCGGAGCGGCTGTGCTGCTGGTGATCGCTTTGCGAGGGTCGATCGTCGGCCGGCGGCAGCTCTGGGACAATATGTGGCTGCGCATTCCGTTGAGCGGAGCGGCCGCGATATTGATCGTTTACATCATTGCTGGACGTGCTGCGGATTTGGCCTATTCCAGACCGTTTTTGTATTTGGTCGCGACATTGGTTCTGGCTTTGACTCTGCTGCTGTTAAATGGCGATCGCGTTCGCAGCGCGGCCGGCGAACAAACATCCGCGCTTGCCCACGTACTGGCCGCCAATCGGAAATTAACGTGGATCGTGGCCGCCTTGATCGTGCTGGCCGGAATCGTCGGAGGGCCTACGGGCGTGCTGAACGCGATTCGCGAATGGTGGCTTTCGATATTCGGCGGATCTTTGCCCGGCAATCCACCGGGCGTTCAACCGACGGCCGAGATGCCGGGCGTCGATTATTCCCAGCTCGGTCAATTGGGAGACGCAAGCGGGCCGCCGCTATGGTTGAAGATCATCGGCTACGCGTTGCTGGCTTTATTTTGGATTGCGGCGGCGTTTGCGATCGGATGGCTGCTGTACCGTTTGTTCGGCCGTTGGCTGCCCAACGGCATACGCAACCTGATCCGGAATCTTGCTTCCAAATTCGGGTTGATGCGCGATTTGCGTGCTGCTCAAAGCGATTCGGATTATACGGATCAAGCGGAAAAAATCGCAACCGAGAAGAGCGGCGGAATCATGCGTTTCTTCCGTCGCAATCGGCGCGAAGCGGAATATACGGGCGACGATCCAAGGTTACGTTATCGCAGCGTCCTGCTGGGAGCGTCTCGCAAAGGCTACTCCCTTCGTTCCAGCCGCACGCCGTTGGAAAACGGAAAAGAGTTATCGTCGAGCAGCTATACCGAAATGTCTCCGACCGAACTGGAACAGCTGGTTGAACGCTACAATGACGCACGTTACGGCAGCAAAGGAGAATAGGATTGACTGTTTTTCTTTTAACCGTGTCATCAGGCGGCAAAATTCTTACACCTGCCGCTGCATTCAAATGCAATGTTCATACGAGAGCGGCTTCAATAAGAAGCCGCTTTTTGATTTGATACGGGAATGCAGCCGATGCAGGTTCCGGAATATTGAAAGAAGAACTAACATGCTTTTGCCTGCTTACGATCTTTACAGTTATAATGGGGGAATCAGGAAAAAACAGGGCTTATTATAGAGACAGAGGAGGGACGCGTTTGGCTTTAATCTGGATGATGTTGACGGGGATTCTCTTGGTGATACTGCAAGCACAAATCCTGGGGCGTTTTTCAATGCGCGGGATAAGGTACAATCGAAGCTTCAATTATGATCGTTGCCATGCCGGCGACGACTTGGAAATGATAGAAATCATTGAAAATGATAAACGCCTTCCGGTTGCCTGGCTGCGGCTAGAGTCGGAGTTTCCCGCGTCCTTCCGTTTTCGCGGGCAGCCTTCGCAAAAAATGGAGCTTGGAAGCGTGTATCAGACCCATACGAGCGGATTCGCGCTGATGCCTCGTCGTCGGGTCATTCGCCGGCACTTTTTAACCTGTGAGGGGCGTGGTGTTTTCCAGCTTTCTACGGTATTTATGACTTCGGGCGATTTGTTCGGTTTTATCCAGCAGGCGCGTTCGGAAACTATCCAAACTCCGCTTATCGTATATCCGGCTCTGCTGCAAAACACCCAACTTCCGCTGTCCTGGCACAATTGGCAAGGAGATTTGTCGGTTCGTCGCTGGATCATGGAAGATCCGTTTCTGATCGAAGGTTCGCGTGAGTATGCAGCGGGCGACCCGATGAACCGGATTGATTGGAAAGCAAGTGCGCGCACGGGCGGGCTTCAAGTCTATAAGCAAGGATACTCGGCCGATCCGAATGTGATGATTGTGCTGGATATCGGCAAGGTTATTGTCGGACTTCAAGGCGGAGGCGGCGAGGCCGAAGCGGAGCATGCCATCAGTTTTGCCGCGACCTGTGCGACACATCTGATAGCAAGCGGAGTTCCGGTAGGTTTTGTACATAATGCACACAGTTTGAATGAACGACGGATTCCTTCCGGCAGCGGAACGGTGCAAAGACAGCTTGTGATGGAGGCTATGGCCGGTATGCGGCTTCAGTCCAAAATTACGTTGTCCGATTGTCTAATGGAAGAAGCCAAGCATCACAGACAAGGGCTCGCCAAGGATTATCTCGTCATTACGAATGCGAATCCGGCCAGTATCGGGCAGGCGTGCAAGCAGCTTGAGCATCTTGGGCATCGCGTGAGCGTGATTCATCCGGCTGATGCAGCAGCGGATCGCAAGGAGGTCGGCGCATGAAATCCATCTTGAAAAAAGCGCTGTTTACCGCGATTCGCGATACGGCACTCGTTTATTCGCTGCTTTTGCTTCTTGCGCTGTATCTATTTGATCTATCGCCGTACCTGTTTGCCCTTTTGATCGGGATCAGCTTGTTTGGAGGAGGGATTACGGGTTATCGTTTTCGCACGGAGGCGGCTTATCTGACAGCGATGGCGTTTCCCGTGCTGTCGACTGCGTTGCTGATCGCGGTCGGACTGATGGACGGGAGAGGCATTCTGTTATTGGTTTTGCTTGGAGTTGCCGGGGCGCGAGGCGTTCGGCAAGCGGGGCGGGCTTCGAGGAGCAGCAGGGAGACTTTGATCGTCTGTTGCTGGTTAGTTGTCGGCTTTGTCGTCTACGGTTGGGCGCTACGTGACGGTCCGTTATCGCCGTATAGCTTTTCGATCTATATCGCATTGACGGTCGTACTCCTGGGTTTGTTCCTGCGCTGGAATGAGCTAAGAGTGCGTGAAGCCATGGGCATCTATGGAGAAGAAGATATTCCGATGAATCGTTTGAAGCGAATGAATACGGCTTTTATGGTGGGATTTATACTGCTCGTTGTGTTGATCGGAGGCGCGACGCAGCTTGCCGCAGTGTTGGATGGGGTCGTTTATCTGTGGCGTCTTCTATGGAGGGGCACAACGGACGGTCAGACTGTGGATCTTTCGATGCTGCCGCAGGACGAACGGTTAGAGCCTGGGGAAGTGGTTCCTTCGTACGATGAGCTGGAAGATCAAGATATCGGTTGGATGCGCTGGATGGTCTGGGTCGTGGCAGCGATTATTTTGGCCTCGATCGGTGCAACGCTTTTTTTCCTATTCAGATGGTTATATACGGTTCTGGCGGAGTGGCTGCCGGACTGGTTAAAGCGTCTGCTGGCGAATCTGCGTATCACGGTGCGGGCGATTCAAGAACCGGAGCAAATCGCGTACGCGGATACGACAGAGAAGTTGGAACCGCGCAAACGAGTTCAAAAACGCTCATCCGTGAAAATCGCCGAGCCGCCGGATGGACCGAGGCGCGAATACTTCAAGTTGGTGCAAGCCGCGATTCACCGGGGTTATGTATTCCGACCGTGGAAAACGCCGACCGAAACGGGACGCGACATTGAAGCTTTGCTCGCTGCCGATGAAGAAAATTCAGGCCAGGTCGAGCAAGTGGTCAAACGATATAATGACAGCCGGTACAGGCAGGAAAGCAAGCAATCATAATCAAACCCCAAGTATTCGTGGATATAACGCGGAAGCTTGGGGCTTTTTTTGACAACTAAAACTATTCAGCGTGACGGTTACGTACCGCTTGGCGTGCTTCGTCGCTGAGTGCGGAAGAACAGCCTGGGCATCCACTTGGCGTCTGACCGTCGGATTGAACCGAGCATCCGGCACAGGCGCCTTTTTTGCCTTTTTTCCAAAATCGAATAAGTACATAACTGGAATAAGCAATGACCAAAATGGCAATAGTCCAGTCGATCATAAGCGATCTTCCTTTCTGTTCGGATCAGACCAGTCATAATCCAAATAGTGTTCCGCCTTGATAAATGATGATCGCGACTACATAGGCGAGCACCAGCGAGTATCCCATCGAAAAGAAAGTCCAGCGCCACGAGGACGTTTCTTTGCGAATGACACCGACTGTGGCGAGACAAGGGATATAGAGCAGAATGAAAGCAATAAAGCTGAACGCCTGAAGCGGCGTGAACGCCAGGGCAACCTGATGCTCCAGCCCCGCCATATCGGGAACCTGGTAAATAATATTCATGGTCGACACGACAACTTCTTTGGCCATAAACCCGGTAATAAGCGCTGCTCCAGCCTGCCACGTACCGAATCCGATCGGAACGAGCAGTCCGGACAAAGCGCCGCCGATATAGGCCAGGAAGCTTTCGTTCATATCCACGCCGTAGCCGCTCGGGCCGGTGTTGGACAAGAACCAGATGATCACTGAACCCGCGAGAATGATCGTGCCTGCTTTTCGCAGAAAGCCTTTGACCTTTTCCCACGTCATGCGCAGCAAAGAAAGAAGCTGAGGCATACGATACGGCGGGAGTTCCACGATAAAGAGCGAAGGTTCGCTTTTCATCAGAGTGCGGGAGAACAGCTTGGCGAGCGCGAGTGCGAGCACCATGCCCATCAGATACAGACCCATGACCACAAGAGCCTGATTGGAAGCGAAAAAGACACCGGCAAACAGCGCGTACACCGGAAGGCGTGCCGAACAGGACATAAGCGGGACGAGCAGAGTCGTCAGCAGACGGTCTTTACGTTGTTCCATCGTTCGTGCCGCCATAATAGCCGGGACGTTACAGCCGAAGCCGATGATAAATGGGATAAACGCTTTTCCGCTTAGCCCGACGGCTTCCATGGTGCGATCCATGAGCAAAGTGATCCGCGCCATATAACCGGAGTCTTCGATGAAGGAGATCAGCAGGAACAAAATGCAGATCTGCGGCAAGAAGACCAGCACGCCGCCGACTCCGCCGACAATACCGTCCACGACAAGCGCATGAGTAAAGGACGAAGCTCCAAGCCAATCCAATACCGAAGAAATCCAGCTGCTCAACGTACCGGAGATCAATCCATCCAGTTGATCGGACAGCAGACTGCCCAGCCAATCGAAGGTTAATTTAAAAATCAGGAACATTAGCGCCAGAAACAGCGGAATGCCGATGATGCGGTGGGTTAAAACGGCGTCGATCCGCTCCGTTGCCGTATGAAGACGCTGGGCGGAACGATCTAGCACGGCTGCGCAGATCTGCGCGATCCGCGCGTTACGAATCTTGCGCAAATACGCCGGAACATCGGTTCCTTCACCCGCCAGACCCAGCTGTTGAGCGGTTTGCGCGATCACATCATCCAGATGATGAAGGACGTCATTTCGAGACAAGGAAGAGCGGATTGCTTCATTGCCTTCCAGCAATTGAAGCGCCGTCCAACGTGCATTCGAGGAGCAGGCTTCCGTAATTTGGGTTAACCGTTCGGATATGCGCGCTACGGCTGATTCGATAACGGGGCCATAATCAATCCGGAAGTTGCTTTCTCCCGATTGCGCGAGACGGCTAAGCGCTTGAAGAATATCCGAGCAGCCGGTTCCTTTGCGCGCAATGACGGATACGACAGGCACGCCCAGCTCCCGTTCAAGCAAGGCCGCGTCCACCGCGATATTCCGCCTGCGGGCGACGTCAACCATGTTTAACCCGATGAGCATAGGGCGGCCGCACTCCAGCAGTTGGATGGTGAGATACAGATTCCGTTCCAACTGCGAAGCGTCCACGATATTGAGAATGGAGGTTGGAGCTTCTTCCATTAAAAACCGGGCAGCTATACCTTCGTCTTCGGTCAACGGTAGAAGCGAATATAATCCCGGTAAGTCCACGATCCGTCCGCCGCGTCCACGCAATGTGCCGACTTTTTTCTCGACAGTGACTCCCGACCAGTTACCTACGGTTTCGTAAGAACGGGTCAACATATTGAATAAAGAAGTTTTTCCTGTATTCGGATTGCCAAGCAAAGCCACTGCGCTCATAGAGGGGCAACCTCCATACGGTTAGCTTCTCCCCGGCGGATGCCGATATGCTGACCGACGCATTCGAAAGTGAGAGGGCCGCCGAACGGGCTGCGCCGCAAGACTTTTAATATGCTGCCTTCCGTTACGCCAAGGTCTCGCAAACGACGGCGCAGCAACGGGCTTACGCTGTCCAGCGCGTGAAGGGTGGCTGTGGCACCCGGCTTCATATGCCCTAGCGTGAACGGAGTAGCCGATCCATGTTTCTGTAACATAAAAATCCTCCAATACCGGTCATTTTCCGGTGAGAATGAATATCAACTGTCTTTTTTTGTAATGTACCATCGGCCTTTAATCGCAGCCGTGATAATTGTCATAAAACCGCAGGATTTCCGCTTTACTTTATACGGTGGCTTAAGTATGATGAAAAAGCAAAAAATGAGTGTTTGTTATATTCGAGGTCCTGCGGTAATCCAAACCTAAGCGGGAGCAGGAAGGTTCCGGCGAAGGAGCCTTTTTTATTGCCTGATTCGTTGGGGATTAACCTAAGGTGTCGCAAAGTTGAACGTTCGGAAGGCGACTTATTACGACAAAAGAAAATTGTCTGATTTTGACGAAGCACAGCAGGAGTTAGCAAGGCGGCGTAGAATTTAAAGCGAAGGTGAGATTGATCTTATACTATGACATCCCTGCAGGACGGAAGTGAATTTATGAATACAACTTCGGCATCGCGCCAACTGACCCTTTACACCTTTTCCGTCTTTGTTCTGATTCTTGCGTGTGAAGCAGTCGAATACTTCTTCTACGCCACTGGAGCGCAGAGCCGTTGGGCTTCTGCTTTATTGTTGTTGACGGCTTGCTTTTCGGTTACGGCGTGTTTAACCGTGTATTTCCATGCAACGCCGCTATTTGACCGCCGTATTGGCAGCTACAGCAAGCGAATGGTTAAGCTGATGGGAGCCGCAGGCTCAATAGAGTTTTTGTATTTACTGACGAATTTATATCATTTTACAACGGAGTCGGTGCCGGGCCGCGTTGGCAGTGAATGGTTACTGTCGTTGTCGGCCCTCGTTTACGCGTTCGGACTTCTGCTGCTTTTTGCTTTGCCTGAGCGTCCGGGTCGCGTCCCGAGCCGAGCTTTATATTTGGGTCTGCCTTTGTTCACTGCGGCATTGGCCGGACTTTTGTTCTTCGTACGTTCTGAGCTTCAGCCCGCCGGGGTTGCAGGCCTGGAGCTGACGCTGACGATTCTGGCTTTGGGGGTCGCTGCGCTTGCGGCGGTTAGTCTATTCGTCCGTTACCGTCAAACACGGAGTAAAGCCCCTTGGATCGCCGTGCAATCGTTGGGGATCGTGGTAGTCGGCCAGATTCTGCTGCTTCAATCAGGGAACTCGTCGGGACTGCCTCTATTAATGGCTTCGGGTCTCCATGCACTGGCTTATGCTATTCTGGTTAGTCAAGGGTTGAGGTTGGCGATTGCCGAGCCATTGCGCGAACGCCGCGAAGCGGAGGAACGAATCGAATTCTTGGCCTACAACGACGATCTGACGGGGCTTCCGAACCGTCGTAGTCTGCACGCGCGATTGAATGTTCGTTTCGACGAAGCGTATTCCGGCAAAACGGCTTTGATGGTGCTCAACATTAATCGTTTTAAAACGATCAACGATTCGCTTGGCTATGAGGCAGGCGATCGGTTGCTGGGAATCGTGTCGGAAATGCTGCAAAACCATGTTGAGGGGCCCGAAGAGGTGTTCCGCACAGGCGGCGATGAATTTGCAGTGGTGCTGCCCGAAAGTGGCGGAGACGAGGCGATGAAGCGGGCCCATGCCCTTTTGATCGAATTCGAGAGGCCTGTTAATGTAGGAGGCATGGAGCATTATGTAGCATTATCTGCCGGCATCGCCGTTTATCCGGAAGACGGCCATGCGGCGGACGGCTTGCTTCAAAGCGCGGATGCAGCCGTGCATTTAGCGAAGGAGCAAGGATCTGAAGTCAAACGTTTCTCCAAAGGCATGACGACGATTGCCCGGGAAAAGCTGATTTTGGAAAGCGATCTGCGCAAAGGCTTGGAGCGCGGCGAGTTCTATCTGGAGTATCAGCCCAAAATGTCTGTCGAACATGGGAACATTTTGGGAATGGAGGCGCTTGTGCGTTGGAACCATCCTGTACGCGGCCCTGTTTCTCCGGGTGAGTTTATTCCGTTGGCGGAAGAAAGCGGCCTGATTGTCCCGCTCGGCGAATGGGTGCTGTATGAAGCCTTCCGTCAAAACAAAGAGTGGCAGAACAAAGGCTACGATCCGCTCTGTATGTCGGTCAACCTCTCGATTCGCCAATTCCGTCAGCCGAGGCTTGCGGAGCAGATCGGTCGAATGTTGGAGGAGATTGATCTTGATCCGCAATATGTGGAGCTTGAGATTACGGAGAGCATGACCGTTGATAAGGATGCGGCGTTCGAGCAACTAAAACGCTTCAAGCAGCTTGGGCTGCATATCAGCATTGATGATTTCGGCACAGGCTACAGCTCGTTGCATTATTTGAAAAATATGCCGATCGACCGCTTGAAGATTGATCGTTCTTTCGTCAGCGAAGTGATGAGCGGCCAAAGCGACGCGGCGATCGTATCGACCATTACGTCGATGGCGCATCATCTGAAGTTGAAGGTGACGGCCGAAGGCGTGGAAAATGAGGAGCAGCTTGAGTTCTTGCGGAATCAGCATTGTCATGAGGCGCAGGGGTTCTTGTTTAGCCGTCCGGTGCCGGCGGGGCAATTCGAGAGGATGTTTTTGAAGAAGTTAGGGTAGGTGTGAGAGGAAGCTGTTGGGGACGCTGCGGAGACGCTTCGGGGCAAATTACCAGCATAGGCTCCCGAAGTGCATTTCTTCGAAATGCTTCACGAGACGCTGTCTCACCCGGAAAATTGATTAAAGTTTTTAGGGCGTGTACGCAAACTCCGCCGGGAGCAGATTGAGCTGAATTTTCGTTCTCGGCAAGGAATTTTTCTGAAGGCGTGCCGGGGCACGTCAAGGGGAAATGACGCCGCAGAGGGCGAAAAGGCAGGGCAAGATGCACGGTGTTGAGTTTGCGTACACGCCCTAGTTGAAGTTTTCCGAGTTCAAAGGCTTCTCTCACTGAATTTCCCCCTCCGCTGGGGTAGGTGTTTAAAAAGACTTTTTAAAATAATGCTTGCAATGCCGCTTCGTACATGGTATATTATTTCTTGTCCCCAAGAGGACGAAGCAAGGAAAAAGGTACACGCAATGTCGGGACGTAGCTCAGCTTGGTAGAGCACCTGCTTTGGGAGCAGGGGGTCGCATGTTCAAATCGTGTCGTCCCGACCATTCATTTTTTCTTACATATGCGGGTGTAGTTCAATGGTAGAACTCCAGCCTTCCAAGCTGGTAGCGTGGGTTCGATTCCCATCACCCGCTTCCTTGCAACAAGATCGAAGGAGTCGTTCATCGTCAAGATGAGCGGCTCCTTTTTTCGTGCGTCCAACCCAGCCTGTACAAGAATCCTAATTTTAATCCATTGAATATTGATAAACGTCTAGGATAAGGTTAGATAAGATGATAATGATTATTATTATTAATACAGTCAAGAATGGAGAAATGGACGGATATGAAAGCAATGCGCGTTATGACAGTCAAAAGTTTGCTAAGTTTGTCGCTTGTGTTCATGTTGGGAGCATGCGGTTCGGCAGGCGTGGAAACAACGGCGTCGGATACAAAATCGGAGGATAACCTTGCCGCGCAAAGCACCGTCGCCCAGGAAGAAACTTCCGCGACCCGAACCTATACGGACTATAACGGAACAAAGAGCGAGATTCCGGCGGTTCCCAAAAGGATCGTTTCCGTTGCCGGATCGGGCGCTACGATCGACTTGCTGGAACTTGGATTTTCGCCTATAGCCTACCCGTACCGATATATGCAGGATTCGTCCATTTTAAAAGACACGGTGCAGCAATTGAACGCCACGGCTACGGATATCGGGATGCCGACCAATCTGGAAGCGGTGCTCGGCCGTGATCCCGATCTGATCGTTTTCGGTTATGAAACGCAGGACGGCGAGCAAGCCCAATTGGAAAAAATAGCGCCTGTCGCCGCTTTCGATGAATCGCTTGCGTTTCAGGATCGGTTGCTTGCTATAGGCGATATCGTAGACAAGCAAGACGAAGCGAAAGCCATCGTAGCGGATATCAATGAGCAGACCGAGCAGATGTGGAAGCAGCTTTACGCGGAAGGGAAGATCGGAAAAGACGAAACAGCGGCTGTCGTCGTGTATTACTGGAATAAAAAAATGTACGTGATGAAAAACTTCGGCGTATTCGATCTGATCAACCATCCGTCAGGCATGAAGCTGTCTCCGGAGATCGAAGCTTTGAACGCCAGCAGCAGCTCGTCCTATATCGAATTGTCGGAGGAAGCGATGGTCGATACACTGGTTTCGGATCATCTTTTCCTGATTTACGATCAAAACGAAGAAGCCACGGAAGGCTTTAAGCAGCTTCGCCAAAGCTCGCTTTTCCAGATGCTGCCGCAGGTTAAAAACGAAAAAGTCCATTATATCCCGATCGAATACAACGATAGCGATTTGATTACCGTCCGTAAGCTCATTCAGGATTTTCCAAGCCTGTTGGACGCCAATCCGTCAAAAGATTAGACGAGGCTTCGGCCAGCGCTTGAACAGCTCCACTCCAAACCTTTAAATCTATCGGCAGCCACCTTCGTTTTCGCTTGAAGGTGGCTGTAAAAAAATATAGAATGATAATTATTCTCAATAATGTTTGGAGTGGTAGGGGATGATTACGCCTTTTGCGGAAAGGATGAGCGAACGCAGATTTGATGCTTTGTCGGTTGTGATGACTTCCTTGAGCCGGGGGAGCGATATTCAGGACGAAAAGTTGGAGCTTGAACAAAGCGCGGAATACCGGTTTCTGCTTATTCTTCAGGGCAATCCGCTGCTGCTTGCGAACGGACGGAAACGGTTTGGCGAGCCCGGAACTTGTATGTTGATTGCGCCCGAAGAACGGGTTCAACTGATACGTAACGGTTCTCCGTACAGCTTGGGTTTGATAAATTTTAAAGGAGTCTCCGACGATCCCGATCCGCGTCTGGATCAAGAACTGCTTGAGCGTATTCCGAAGTCTGTGGTCGTTCCGTTGCATGTGTTGCAATTTCTCGTAGACGAACAGCAGCGGGAGAACGATCTGTCGTCGGTATGGGCAGAGTTGAACCGGCAGCAACGTTTTCTTTCTTTTCTGACGGAATTGTTGAAGCCGCAACGGGCGGACAAGGCTTTGCTGTTCGATATCAAAAACAAGGTGCAGGACACGATCTCGCATATCGAACAAAATTACGCGTCCGAGTTGTCCGTGCAGGATCTGGCAGATCGTGCAGAGCTTCCGCGCTGGCATTATTTGCGAGTGTTCAAGCAACTCACGGGACATACGCCGAGCGGTTATATCACGCAGGTGCGGATCGAACAAGCCAAGTCATTGCTGCTTCAATCCGAAGGAAAGGTCTGGGAGGTGGCTCACCAGGTCGGTTACCCGGATGAGCAGTATTTTAACCGGAGATTCAAACAGCAGACAGGAAATGCTCCCGGCGAATATGCGCGTCTTCACAATGCCGTTTTTCACGTGAACGATTGGCAGGGCAACCGCTGCAAAGTGCCTGTCGCTTCCAAACGGATCATTTACGACGATGCCAGTACGCTCGGGGATTTGCTGGTGCTCGGCGTAGCGCCGATCGGCGCGAACCTGCGGCATTACGCGATCACGCAGCAGCTTCAGGAAACGAAAGAAATCGGCTTTCCGTTGAATATGAACACCGTGCGCGAGCTTCGACCTGATTTGGTTCTGCTCAGCCGTTACGGGTACGAGCATTTTGAATCGATTGCGGAAATTTCTTCGATCGTCGGTCTGAACGAATATGCACCGATGGAAAGACGTCTTCACAAGCTTGGCGAAATATTGGATATGCGGGACGAAGCCCAAGCGTGGATACAATTGTACGACGAAAGACGCACGGAGATGTGGGAACGACTTCAATCCCGCAAAGCGAAAGGCGAAACGGCAGCCATTTTGTTTTATGCGAAAAGCGGGGCCGTCTATGTGATGCACCGGCGCAGAGGGATAGCCAAACTATTGTATCATCCGCTCGGATTTGAAAAGGACGAAAAGTTTAAACGGTTGCGTCCACGAAAAGGGGAATACTATATCGCGTTAGACCCCGAATCGATAGCCGAGACGTTGATCGCGGATCGTTTATTCGTTTTTTATCAATCGGGCTTTACTGCGGAAAAGGTGCAAACAGAGCTGCAAAATCTTGCGGATTGGCAAACGCTGCCTGCTGTTCGGGCGGATCGCGTACATTACATGCACGAGCGTTGGAACGGCGAGGACGCGTTAAGCAGCATGAGGCTGATCGAGCATTTTCCCGATCTTTGGGACTAAAGCATCTGTTAAGCGAAGCCGGGGATTTTGAAAAAAAGAAGGGAGGTATCGAAAGTCGAATGATCGACTTTCGATACCTCCCTTGCTTGGGTTCACGCGTCCGGTTTAAAGAAGCGGAAGCGCAGAGGTCTGCACGTTAAGCACGCTTTGTTCTCCGGCCGTTACATGGCCTTCAGCCTGCGGTTGTACATCCAGCACAGCGTCAATGCCGTCGGGCACAAGGATCGGCGTAATCGACGACAGCCCGGCTGCTTGAATGGCGTTCAGGTCGAATTCCAACAACAGTTGGCCTTCGCTCACGCGGTCGCCGCTTTTGACATGGGCGGTAAATCCTGCCCCTTTCAGCGAAACGGTATTGATGCCGACATGGATCAGAAGCTGGGCGCCGTTATCGTGTTCGAGGATCACGGCGTGTTTGCTTTTGTCCATGACGTGGGCAACGGTGCAATCGAACGGAGCGACCACGCGGCCTTCCGACGGTTCGATCGCGATCCCGCTGCCCATATGGCCTCCCGAGAAAGCGGGGTCCGGGACTTCCGACAACGGCAGCACGCGTCCGGTGATAGGAGCTTTCACATGGAGATCCAACGGTTTCGTGTTCTCGGTTTGGGTTGCTGTCGTATCCGATGCCGTCGGCGAGTCGGTTGCGGAAGCAGGGACGGCCGATTCGGTCGTTTGCTGACCGTCCGGATTGCTGTTGGCTACAGCGGAAAAGAAAGCCGGCGATACGGCGGCGCTTTGCGGTGTTTTCGCAGCGGGCGAAGCGTCGGTTCCTTTGCTCGATGCGCCGCTTTCGTTTCCGTCTGCCGCCAAAACTTGCTCGTCTTTATAACCGAACAGCCAGGTCAACGCAAAGGCCACGGAAGCGCCGACCAGGTTGCACAGGATGTACAGCGGCAGTTGATTGTTCAGGTACAGCAGCGAACCCGGAATGACGGTGACGGCCATGCCCGTGCCTGCCAGGTGCAGGAACGAAGCCAGGAAACCGCCGGCCGCGCCGCCGATCAGACCCATCACGAATGGCTTCATGTAACGCAGGTTGACGCCGAAAATCGCAGGCTCCGTAATGCCGAGGAACGCCGAGAACGAAGAAGGCAGTGCCAGCGCTTTGAGCTTGGCGTTTTTCGTTTTGAGACCGACGGCGAGGCAGGCTGCGCCTTGAGCCGCCATCGCGCAAGTAATGATCGCGTTGAACGGATTGGAGCCGGTTTGTTCAAGCAGTTGAATCTCCAGGAAGTTGAAAATATGATGCACGCCGGTCACGACGACGATCTGGTGGAAGAACCCGATCAACAGACCCGCGATGCCGAACGGCAGATCGAGCAGGAACGTCGTGCCGTGCAGCACGATGTTTTCCAGCGAGTGGAACACCGGTCCGATCGCGAAAAGACCCAATGTGATCATAACGAGCAGCGTGATAAACGGCGTCAGGATCAGGTCCAGCGCTTCCGGTACCCGTTTGCGCAAAAATTTCTCGAATTTCGCGCCCAGCAGGCCGACGAAGAAGGCGGGCAGTACCGATCCCTGATAACCGACGACCGGAATAAATCCGAACATGGTCAACGCTTCCGCGCTGCCGTCGGCGACGGAGTACGCATTCGGCAGCGCCGGGTTGACCAGCATCAAGCCGAGCACGATTCCGAGTACGGGACTGCCGCCGAATACGCGGAACGCGGACCAGGCAACGAGCGCAGGCAAGAACGCGAACGCGGTATCGGTCAGCACCTGGGTGAACAGCAGGAAATTAGGCGGGATGCTGTCGGGCGTCATGCCGAACCAGGACAACACCAGTTCTTGCGTCAGCAGGCCGCGCAGACCCATGAACAAGCCGGTCGCGACCAGCACGGGAATGATCGGGACAAACACGTCGCCGAAAGTGCGGATCGCGCGTTGGAACGCATTGCCCTGCTTTTTGCCTTCGCTTTTGATTTCTTCTTTGGACGTGCTTTCGATCCCGAGTTTTTCGACTTCTTCGAAAATCCGGTTCACCGTACCCGTGCCGAAGATGATTTGATATTGGCCGGAGTTGAAAAAGGCGCCTTTGACCTTGTCCGTATTTTCGATCCGGGTTTGATCGACTTTATCTTTGTCCCGCACCATGATGCGCAGGCGCGTCGCGCAGTGCGCGAACGAAGCGATGTTTTCTTTGCCGCCGATTGCTTCGACGACTTCGAGGGCGATATCGCGATTTTCAGACATGATGGTCATTCCTTTCCGAATAGGGGATTACGTATTTTGAAAGTGCATAAGGGCTTCGACGGCGGCTTTGTCCGGCAACGCGGAGATCGCGCCTTTGTTCGTTGTCGTCAGCGCGCCGCTGGCATTGGCGAAGCGCAGAATTTCCGCATGATGCTCGTCCAGCAGCGAAGTCAGATTCGACGGCGACGCTTCTTTTTGCAGCAGATGGAACAACATCCCGCCTACGAAGGCATCGCCCGCGCCGGTCGTGTCCTGGGCATCGACTTTGAAGCCCGGAGCCGTGTAGCTGCCGTTAGCGGTATAAAGTTCGGCTCCGTGCGCGCCGCGAGTGTATACGACCGCCTGCACGTCTCCCCGGAACAACGACAAGATCGCCGTTTCCTCGTCCTCGATGCCGGTGATGAAAGCCAGCTCCTCATCCGATATTTTGACCAGATGCGCTTTCGGCAAAAATTCCAGAATGGCGCGTCGGCAATCTTCGGCATCGTTCCATAGCGGCAGCCTCACATTGGGATCGAAGCTGACCAGACCGCCCGTTTCCTTGACCGCGCGAATCGCTTTGCGATGCGCCTGCTTCATTGGACTGTCAACCAGATCGACCGAACCGAAATGAAGGATATCGCCGGTCTGGAATAATGCTGCGTCAATCTCGTTCTCCGACAACAAAAGATCTGCGGACGGCTTGCGGTAAAAAGAAAAGTCGCGTTCGCCGTTGTCTTTAAGCGAAACGAACGCCAGTCCCGTATTCGCTTCGTCGGTGCGTTTTACATGCGTCGTGTCCACGCCGGCATTGTGCAGCTCTTCGAGCAGGAAGTCGCCGAAAGCGTCGCGTCCCAGCTTGGTTAAAACGTGCGCCGATGCGCCGTACTTGGCTACAGCCGCTGCGACGTTGGCAGGCGCGCCGCCCGGTGCGCGTTCAAACGAACGTACGTCTTTGAGTGCGCAGCCTTTTTGCAGAGGGATAAAGTCGATCAGTACTTCGCCGATTGCATACAGTCTATTCATGGCTTCACCTTTCCGTGTTCCAAAATACCGGTCGGCAATCCGCGTGGGATCGCGTTCTCGCGCAGCGACCAAAACGAACCTTCGAATGCCGCGCTGCCTCCGTTTGCGAAAAATGAGATTCCTGTGCTTGCAGAGTCGGGGAATAGGCGGGCGGTAAACGTTTCTTCGCCGCCGTTCACAAAGATTTCCGCAGATGACGTATCGACGAACAAGCGGAATTCGATCGGCCGGTCTCCGGATTCGCTGCTCAACGTACAGCTTCGGGTCGTGCCGTAGCCTGGACTGAGCGAAGCGCCGGACTGCGAACGGTCAAGTGTGACTTTGCCGCTTGAAGCGTCGTAGCTCAGCACGGTGCGCTCGTTTTCGCCGGTGCGGAACTCGATGCCGAACATTCCTTGCTTACAATCGGACGCGGCAGGAGAGACGGAGACTTGCAGCTCGTAAGCCGCGCCTTCGACTCCCGCGAAGCTGCGGCTTTCTCCGTTCAGCTCGGCGGAAAAAGTAATCTGCTCGCCGCGCAAACCGATCAATCCCGCTGCAGGACGCTGGATCAGCTTACCGTTTCGCAGAGACAATTCTCTCGGCAGCGTCAGGCAGTGCGCCCAGCCTTTGTCGTCTGTCGGGTAATCCAGATCGGGCAGTCCCATCCAGCCGACCAAAACGCGCTCTCCGTCCGGACCTTGCGTCGTCTGTGGCGCATAAAAGTCGAATCCTCGATCCAACTCGGCGAATTCGCCGTGTTCGAATGTCTGCCTATCCGATTCCAGCGGCTTTCCGAGCATATAACCGGACTGGTAAATATTGCGGAACCGTTCGCCTTGAGGCTCGATCCCTTGCGGACAAAACAGCAGCACACCTTGATCGCCGAGTTCGAAGTAATCCGGGCATTCCCACATATAGCCGAACGAAGAGAGCGACGTCTGCAACTCGCCTTCGAATGTCCAGTCCAGCAGATCTTTCGAACGGTAAAGCACCGCCGTCCCGGTCAGATCGTCCCGCTGCGCGCCGATCACGCACCGATACGAATCGCTGTCCTGCCACACTTTTGGATCGCGAAAATGGTCCGTATACCCCGGCGGCACACTCCCGATAACGGGCTGCTCCAACTTCGTCGCGATTGCGTGTCCATCCGTAATCGCCAGACACTGGTACGGATGCCGAACCCAGTTCTCGTCGCGCACATTGCCCGTGTACATCAGATGCAGCTTGCCGTCTTTCACGATTCCGCTGCCCGAATAAGCGCCATGCGAATCGTACGGCCCGCCCGGCGTAAGTCCGATTCCCAAGTCTGTCCAATGCGCCAGATCGGAAGAAGTCACATGGTACCAATACTTCATCCCGTGATCGGTCCCCAGCGGAAACCATTGATAAAACAGATGGTATTTCCCGTCATAAAAAGCAAATCCGTTCGGATCGTTCAACAATCCCATATGCGGCTGAATATGATAACGTTGCCGCCACCCGCAGCTCTCGGCCTGTGCGGCCAACCTTTCCAACTCCCCAGGCTCCGCCTGCTCCAACAGCCGATACTTTTGTTCTTTTGTCATTTTCATAGATGCCAACATTCCTCCATATCCTTGAACG
This sequence comes from Saccharibacillus sacchari, assembly GCF_037722395.1. Classification (GTDB taxonomy): domain Bacteria; phylum Bacillota; class Bacilli; order Paenibacillales; family Paenibacillaceae; genus Saccharibacillus; species Saccharibacillus sacchari_A. The sequence continues at coordinate 455,262 of NZ_JBBKAR010000056.1, forward strand.
GAACCGGTTCCGTTTTGAGTTAAAATAAACAAAGTCCTGTTCTTTCCCGCAGCCTCTAAGCTTCAGTCCAAACGAATAGGACTTCAAAGGAACCGGTTCCAAAAATAAATAAAAATAATCCTTCCGCATAGGACAGACTCCCCCGGTTCCAAACAATCGGCTATGATCGCCTTGTTTCGGAACCGGTTCCGTTTGCATTATACAGAAGAATCGTTCAAATTGTCAACGCTTTCTCGGGACAACATTTCCACATTCATCACCGTCAAAAGATCCACGTCCTCGCCGGCCGTCAGCTTCAGCATATGCCGTGCCGCAAGCTTCCCAGCGTCAAAATACGGAAAACGAACCGTTGTCAGCTCCGGGTGAATAATCGCCGTAATCTCATAACCGCCGAAGCCCGTGACCGATAGCTCCGAAGGAATCGACAACCCGCGCACATGCGCCGTTTTTATCACGCCAAGCGCAATATTATCCGTTGCGCATACGATCAGCGTCGGCACGCATTCGTCCAGAATCTTTTCCGCCGCCAGGCGCGCATCGGCGATCTTGAAGCTGCTTTCGTAATAAAAAACGTCGCAATCGCCGCATTCCGCTACCGCCTGCTTAAATCCTTCTTTCCGCCGACGCCCGACCGCTTCGTCTTCTTCCGTCACCCCGAGATAAGCGATACGTCGATGTCCTTTTTCCAATACGTAGCGTCCCATAAGCAGTCCTGCTTGGTAATCGTCATATACCAGACTGTGCAGAGCCGTATGGCCTTGACCGACCAGCAGAACAGGAATGCCCGCCGTTTCGGCTGCCCGCAAATGTTCATCCGTCACCCGGGCCGGCATCAGAATGATTCCCGATACTTTTTGCCGTGCCAGATCATAGATCGCTTCGATCTCCCGCTCGCGTTCCTGCCCGGCGTTATACACCAGCATCTGACCGCCTGCGCCGCGCAACTCTTCGTCGATCCCGGTCATCGTTTGCGCGGCAGCGAACGAATCGAGTCGGGGAACGATGGTGCCGATCAGATTGGTTCGTTTGGCTTTGAGGCTTTGAGCGAAGGTGTTAGGCACATATCCGGCTTCCCGGGTGATACGCTCCAGCTTTTGCTTGGTTTTGACACTGACAGAGCCGCCGTTCAGATAACGCGATACCGTGCTTTTGGCGACGCCTGCCATCTGCGCGATATCCGATATGGTTGTATTCATGTCCGTTCATTCCTCTCTTTTTCGCTATGCCGATTTTACCATGTTCACAGAACTTTTGCAGATGCGGGCTATCGGAAAGCTTCTTCGAAGCCGATAAATAAAAGGAAGGGCTTTTTACCGGGGGAAATGTCGGGTCAAGGCATAGGTAGCGAAGCCCCATCGGAGCAACGGGGAGTGGACGGATATGGAAGACCGCATGCACGGAAAACGGGGAAACGGAATCGGTTTGGCTTTGATTGCAGGCATAGGTTTATTGACGTATCTGGCATTCCTGGTAGGCGTGCTGTTCCTGGCGGGGACCGGGCTGCACGCTGTCTGGGGCTATGTGTTCGGCTGATTTGGAGAAAAAAGGTTGCGACTGCGCGAAAGTTTGGGTATACTGGCGTTGTTCAACTGATTTATCCATTCTGTAGAATTCGAGAGGTAACCACTATACGATGAAGCTTACGACGAATGTCCTCATCTAACTCAGCATATACAGGCGAACGGCAATTTGTTCGGCTGCGGCATGAGTGCGAGAGGGATACGTCTGTCTTCTATCGGGAGCTGGCTGCCTTTTTTTGCATATCTACTATCTTGCTTCTAGCATGACAAGGTATTGCGCTTAAGCTCCGATCGAAACGTACGTTTCTTTTCTGCTATTCATTTCAAGTCCGCAGCGGCATTTGCCGCCCTGCGGACTTTTTTTGAACCCGGAGAGGATGAAGAATTTATGCGTACATGGATGATCGCAAAAGATTTGGAGAAAGAATGGGACGGCCGTTTATTGTTTGAAAAGATCAACCTGGAAGTGGCGGAAGGCGAGCGTTTGGCGCTGTTCGGAAAAAACGGTTGCGGCAAAACGACGCTTTTGCGCATTTTGGCCGGCATGGACGAAGCAACGGGCGGCAGCGTGGAGCGCATCTTGCCGACCGAAGAATGGGGCATGATGAAGCAACATGAAGAAGTCCCTGCGGACACGACGGCATTGGATCGGGCGTATCGGGAAAACGGGAAATTGTACGCATTAAAAGCCCGGTTGGAGCATCTCACGTACGAAATGAGCGGCTCCGGTGAGGTAGCGGAAGCGGCGCTTGCAGCCTATGGACCGACGTTGGAACAATACGAGGCGGAGGACGGTTTTAGCTGGGAAAACGAAGTCGAGAAGCAGCTTCAGCGGATCGGCATGCCGAAACCGACGTGGGAGCTGCCGTACGTGTCGCTTAGCGGCGGGCAGAAAACGAGGGTGCGTCTCGCCGCGCTGCTCGCCAAGTCGCCCAAGCTGCTGATTCTCGACGAACCGACCAACCATTTGGACGAGGAAAGTCTGCATTGGCTGGAGGAACAGCTCAAAACGTACTCGGGAACGCTGCTGTTCGTCTCGCACGATCGGCAGTTTATCGACGAGGTGGCAACCGCCGTATGCGAGCTGAACCCGGACGGAATCACCAAATACCGGGGCGGCTACACCGATTACAAAGGCCACAAAGAGCGCGAGCTGAAAGAACACGAAGCGCTGCACAAAAAGCAGGAGCAACAGCGCAAAGCGCTCGAAGAATCGATCCGCAATTACCAGCAGTGGTTTTTGCAGGCCCATAATGCCGCGACGCATCAGAGTGAGGTCAAGATCACGCAAAGCTTTTATAAAGCCAAAGCGAAAAAGAACGTTTCCCGTTACCACGCCAAGCAAAAGCAGCTCGAACGTCTGGACAAGGAAAGCGTAGGCAGCGTGCGCAAAGCGCCGCAAATGAAGATGAATCTGGAAGACGAAGGATTCGAAGCGCGTACGCTGCTGCGGTTCGAGCATGCGGACTTCGCGTATGACCAACAGCCAATTTTGAAAAACGTGCATTTCCAATTGGATCGCGGCGATCGCTTGGCGGTGCGCGGACCGAACGGAAGCGGCAAAACGACTCTGCTCCGGTTGGCAAACGGGAAACTGTCTCCGGCAAGCGGCGAGGTCGTGCTTCATCCAAGCGTGAAGATCGGGTATTTTTCGCAGGAGCTGGAAGGGTTGCCTGTCGATCGGACGCTGCTGGACAGCCTGCTGGAACTGCCGAACATGACGCAGACGGAAGCACGCACGCTGCTGGGCTGTTTTCTTTTTCCAAAAGAAGACGTCTTCAAAAAAATCGGCGATCTCAGCATGGGCGAAAAATGCCGCGCGGCGTTTATCCGATTGTACTTCGGCGGCGCGAACCTGCTGATTCTCGACGAACCGAACAACTATCTGGATATCGACACTCGCGAGGTGATGGAATCGGCGTTGATGCGGTATGAAGGCGCGCTGCTGCTCGTCTCGCACGACCGGATGCTGGTACGCAAAGCGGCCAACCGGATCATCGATCTGGACGGAAAAGGCGGCTTTGCCCTGTTCGAAGGCAGTCTGGAGGAGCAGGAAGAGAACGAGAAGCAGCGGGCAAAAAATCCGGGCGGACGCGAGGAAAACGAACGGCGGTTGATGCTGGAGCTGAGGTTGGCGGAGCTGCTGCGGGGGGAAGCGGAAAACCGGGCGGCTGTGGATGAATGGGATCGGAAAAAAGCGCAAAGCGGAATCGCGGAGATGTTTTCGGCCGATACGATGAATGAGATCCGCGAGGTGAAAAAAGAATTGGCGGAGCTGAAAGGTCGATCGTAAATCGCTTTTTCGGCGATACGGTCAACGCGTGAAAAGTCGACAACGGCAACTTGCCCGCTTCGGTTGACGACTCCGCTGTTTTTTTAGTAGAATAGATGGGCATCTTATCATATATCTATCATATAAATCTTGCGATGATGGAGAAGAGTAAGCAACGCCGCCGTACAGGGAAAAAATGCCGTGGATTGAGAGCATTTTTACGACAACGACGCTGCCGAAGTTCGCTCCGGAGCCGCTTTCTGAACCGAACGCTTCGCGTTGCCAGTAGGAAAGCCGGGTTGACGATCCGTTATTTTCGTTTCTGAGAGAAGTCCGGCCGCTGCGGCCGCAACGTTTCCCGTATGCCGACGATCGGCGGGAAAGCTTCTGAATTAGGGTGGTAACGCGATCTTTTCGTCCCTTGGGGCGGGAAGATCTTTTTGTTTTTCGGGTCTTTTTTACACAAAAAGCAACCATTTACTACTCCCCATGCGGGAAAGGAGTCTGCGGACGATGAGAGAACGTTTGGAACAACTGAAAGCCGAAGCGCTTGAGCATTTGAAAAGCGTGGCGGACGCGAAACAGCTCGACGAGCTGCGCGTCAAATACCAGGGTAAAAAAGGCAAGCTGACCGAGATTCTGCGCGGAATGGGCGGATTGTCGGCAGAGGAGCGTCCGGTCATCGGGCAGCTCGCCAACGACGTGCGTGACGCGATCGATTCGGCGATCGGCGCGCATAACGAGCGTTTCGAGCGTGAAGAAACGGAGCGTCGCCTGGCTTCCGAGACGATCGACGTCACGCTGCCGGGCCGCAAACTGCCGCGCGGCGCCGTGCATCCGCTCACGCGCGTCGTCGAAGAGATCGAACAGATCTTTATCGGCATGGGCTACCGCATCGCGGAAGGACCGGAAGTGGAGACGGACTACCATAACTTCGAAGCACTGAACCTGCCTAAAGACCATCCGGCGCGCGATATGCAGGATTCCTTCTATATTACGGAAGAACTGCTGATGCGTACCCAGACGTCTCCGGTTCAGGTGCGTACGATGGAAGCGATGAGCGGCGAAGTTCCCGTTAAAGTCATCTGCCCGGGCAAAGTGTACCGCCGCGACGACGACGACGCGACGCACTCTTTCCAGTTCAATCAGATCGAAGGGCTCGTGATCGGCAAGAACATCCGCATGAGCGATCTGAAAGGCACGCTGCTGCACTTCATGCAGGAGCTGTTCGGCAGCGATACCCAAATCCGGATGCGTCCGAGCTTCTTCCCGTTCACGGAGCCAAGCGCGGAAGTGGACGTCACGTACAAGAAAAAAGGCGCGACCGAACCGGGCTGGTTAGAGGTGCTTGGCTGCGGCATGGTACATCCTCGCGTGCTGGAGATGAGCGGCTACGATCCCGAGCAGTACAGCGGATTCGCGTTCGGTATCGGCGTGGAACGTATCGCGATGCTGAAATACGGCGTTGACGACATCCGTCATTTCTACAACAACGACGAACGCTTCTTGGAGCAGTTCGCGCGTCAATAGAAGAGTTCGTTTTGCAGGATAAAAGAAGATCAAAACCAGATAAGGAAGTGAGCGGGCAGTGAAAGTATCGACGCAATGGTTATCCGAATACGTGAATATCGACGGCGTGACGCCTGAAGAATTGGCAGAAAAAATTACGCGGTCCGGGATCGAGATCGACGAGATCGAGCAACGCAACCAAGGCGTGACGGGCGTGGTTGTCGGTTACGTGAAGCATAAGGAAAAGCATCCCGACGCGGATAAATTGAACGTATGTACGGTTGACGTCGGCTCCGGCGAAGACCTGCAAATCGTTTGCGGCGCGAAAAACGTGGATGCCGGACAAAAAGTGCCTGTGGCCGTCGTAGGCGCGGTGCTTCCGGGCAACTTCAAGATCAAAAATGCCAAATTGCGCGGCGTCGCTTCGCAAGGCATGATCTGTTCGGCCAGCGAGCTGGGCATGAACGACAAACTGCTGCCGAAAGACCAGCAGGAAGGCATTCTGGTGCTGCCGGAAAACACCGAACTCGGTTTGCCGATCACGCAAGTCCTGGGTCTGGACGATTCCGTGCTGGAATTCGATCTGACGCCAAACCGCTCCGACTGCCTGAGCATGATCGGCGCGGCTTACGAGACGGCTGCGATTCTGGGCCGCGACGTGAAGCTGCCTTCGATCGACCTGATCGAAGCGGGCGGTTCCGCTTCGGACAAAGCGACGGTGACGATCGAAAACGCCGATCTCTGCTCGCATTACGCGATCCGTTACATTTCCGGCGTTAAGATCGGACCTTCGCCGCAATGGATGCAAAACCGTCTGATGGCGGCAGGCGTCCGTCCGACGAACAACGTGGTCGATATTACGAACTACGTGATGCTGGAATGCGGACAGCCGTTGCACGCGTTCGACGCCGACAAGCTGGGCGCGAATATCGGCGTGCGTTCGGCGCGCGAAGGCGAAGTATTGGTCACGCTGGACGGCCAGGAACGCAAGCTCGACCCGTCGATGCTGCTGGTTACCGGCAACAACCGTCCGGCGGCTTTGGCAGGCGTGATGGGCGGCTTGGACACGGAAGTAACGGAAGCGACCATAAACATCGCGTTGGAATCGGCGAAATTCTCCGGTTCTTCGGTACGCAAAACGTCGAGAAAACTGGGTCTTCGTTCCGAAGCCAGTCTGCGGTTCGAAAAAGAAGTCGATCCGTCGGCCGTGATCGCGGCGCTTGACCGCGCGGCGCTGTTGCTGGCGCGTCACGCGGGCGGTTCGGTCGCGCACGGTATCGTCGAGCAGCGCGGCGGCAAGGTCGAAGAAAAGAAAATTTCGTTGTCGCTTTCGAAACTGAACGCGTATCTCGGCACGGACATTTCGATGCTGGAAGTCAAAGCGATCTTCGCGAGACTGAACTTCAAATGCGCGGACAGCGCGCAAGGCATCATTGACGTACAGGTACCGACGCGCCGCGGCGATATTACGCGCGACGTCGACCTGATCGAAGAAGCGGCCCGTATCCACGGGTACGACAACATTCCGACGACCGTAATCGAAGGACCGACGACGCCGGGGGCGTACACGAAATCCCAAGCCGTGCGCGTTGCGATCCGCCGCACGTTGACGCAAGGCGGTTTCCACGAAGCGATCACGTATTCGTTCACCCGTCCGGAGAACACGCAGCGTTTTACCGCTTTCTCGGCAGGGACTCACGAGGTTCCGCTGGCGATGCCGATGAGCGAAGACCGCAGCGTGCTGCGTACAAGCCTGGTACCGCTGCTGCTGGAATCGGCGCAATACAACCGCAACCGTAAAAATGCGAACCTTTCCTTTTTCGAGATCGGCAAAGTGTTCCACGCCAGCGAGCAAAAAGTGACGGTTCAACCGGTTGAGCTGACCATGCTGGGACTGCTGCTCACAGGCAATCGCGCAGACGGCACGGTCGGAGCGGCATCGCGCAAAGTCGACTTCTTCGACCTGAAAGGCGCAGTCGAAGCCGTATTGGACGAGCTGGGACTCGAAGCAAAATTCCGTGCCGACGCGCCGGACGGCTTCCATCCCGGACGTTCCGCGTCGCTGTATCTGGCAAGCGCGCCAAGCAAACGCATCGGCGTGCTGGGGCAACTTCATCCGCAGCTTCAACGAGATTACGATCTGGACGATACGTACGCGGCCGAGATTTGCCTGGACGAGCTGTACGCGAGCGCGACGCCGGAGATCGAATACCGCGATCTGCCGCGTTATCCGTCCGCGCAGCGCGATATCGCCGTAGTGGTCGATTTGACGCTCGAAGCAGGGAAACTGATCGAAGTCGTACGCCAATCCGCAGGCGAGCTGCTGGAAGACGTCAGCGTATTCGACGTCTACACGGGGGATCGCGTCGCTTCGGATAAAAAGAGCGTGGCTCTGGCCCTTACGTACCGTCATGCGGAACGCACGCTGACGGACGAAGAAGTGGCGGCGGCGCAGCAAAACGTCGTGAGCGCGTTGGAACAAACTTTCGCCGCGGAATTGAGAAAGTAAGCATTTTCCGGCAGGAGATGGGCAAAACCGCATCGAATTCTTTAGGAACCCGGTCCGCCAAGCGGTCCGGAACCCTGAAGAGGGATGCGGTTTTTGGCTGTAAAAGCAACTTTCGAGCTTCAAAAGCGTCATAACCCGATAGGGGTATTTTGCGAAAACGACGAACAATCCGAAAATAACGAACCACTCGATGATTTCCATTCACGATATCCATTAATGAAACTTAACGATGAACAAAACGATAAATGCGAAAATATCACGTAAACGACAGAGAGGAGCGGGCGAAGATGGCTGAGGAACGGAAAACAGTCAGCGTGGAAATTTACGGAACGTCCTACAAAATTTTCGGAAGCAGCCAGGAGTATGTCAAACGGGTAGCCCGTCTGGTCGACGAGCGTATGACAACGATCGCGACCGGGCATCCGAGATTGGACACGGTGCGGATTGCGGTGCTGGCCGCGGTCAATATGGCGGAAACGAATGTCATGAACCAGGATCTGCAAGGACGTTTGGACGAAGCTTCGGCAAAATCGGAAGTGATTCAGGCGGAATTGGAAAAGCTTCGCGAGCAGCGCGAAACGGATAGGCTGGTCGCGGAAGAGCTTCGCGCGGAAAATGTCCGATTGACGGAAGCGGAGGACGAATTAGCGGCACGCAACGCAGAAATCGAAAAAGCCAACGCGGAACTCGAACGGTTGAACGAACAGAAAAAGCAATTGGAAAGCAAACTGGCCGAAGCGGAAAAATCCGGCGGCGAGAATCGCGAAGCGCTCAAAAGCGTTAACGAGAAGCTGCTGGCCGAACGCCAAACAAATGAAGGTCTGTCCGGCGAATTGAAAAACGTCCGTTCGGAGTTGGGACGCGGACAAACGGCGTTGGCCGAAAGCCGCAAACGCGTATCCGAACTGGAAACCCAGGGAGAAGAACTGCTTCAACGCTTGTCTGCCGGCGAATCGCGGCATGAAGAGCTGGAACTGGAGCTGGGCTTGCTGCGGGAAGAAGAAGCAACGCTGCAAACCGTGCGCGGCAAGCTCGAAGCCGACGTGCAAAAGCTTGAACAGGCGCAAGCGCAGGCCACCGAGCGGAACGAGAAGCTCGAAACCGTACTGGAAGGGCTTCGGTCGAGCGGACAAGAGCTGCAAACTCAGCTTGAACAAGCGCAAACCCGCGCTTTGGAACTCGACGAATCGCTGCGGGAATCCGCCGGTCTTCGCACAAAACTGGAAGCTCGCGTGAACGAGCTGGAAGAAAGCGAAAGCATCTGGAGCGAGGAACATGCCCGGTTGGAATCGGAATTAAACGAAACCCGAACCCGCGAGCATGAACTTTCCGAACGTTACGAAGACGCTCGCGCCAAGCTTCAGCAACTGCGCGAGCGCGAAGCGGAAGAAGAAGCGCGCCGCAGCGAACTGGAAGCCGGACTTGCCGAATTGCAGGAAACGGAGCGCGATTTGAGGGAAGAACAAGAGCGTTTGCGTCTGGAGATCGGGCAGCAGCGCCAAGCGCACGAGCAATTGGAGCTTCGCACGAACGAGCTGGCCGAAACGGAAGCCGCGTTGGCGGAAGAAAACGCCGGCCTGACGTCGAAACTGCTTGCGTGGGAAGAACAGGAACGCGGCTGGAACGACGAGAAAAGCACGTTCGAGTCTCTGCTCGAAGAAGCGGAAAATTCCCGCGCGGAACTCAAAGACCGTCTGGCCGGGCGCGAAGAAGAAGCGAGCCGTCTCGGCGGCGAATTGCGCACGCTGGGCGAGGCGAATACCCGCCTTGCCGCCGAATTGGAAGAAGCTTCCGGAGACAAAGCGCGTCTGGAGACCGAACTGGAAGCCGTTGTGGCGGAAAAAGAGCGGATTCAAAACGAATTGGACGTTGTGGGCGCGGACAAAGCGCGTCTGGAAGCGGAGCTGCATGCGGCCAACGAACAGGCGGCAGGTTTGGAGCAGGCACTTCAAAGCGTGACGGACGAGAAAGCGTTGCTCGAACGGCAAGCGGAAGCGCTCAATGGCGACAAGCTGGGTCTGGAAAGCCGGATCGAAGCGTTGTCAGCCGAAAAAGACGAGCTGGAAAGCGAGTGGATGTCGCTGAGCGAAGTCAAAGACGGCTTGGCGGCCGAATTGGACGCCGCCCATGCGGAGCGCGTACGTCTGGAAAGCCGCTCCAGCGAACTGTCGACCGAAAAATCCGGCCTGGAACACCGGTTGTCGGAGCTGCGCGAGCAGTTGGCCGGAGCCGAGGAAACAGGCTCGGCGCTTCGTCTTCGGTTGGACGAATACGGTCAGGCCGAACAGGAGTGGGCGTCGCGGACAGCGGAGCAGGAACGCGAAGCATCCGAACGCGATGCGCAGATCGCGGAACTGGAAAGCAAGCTTGTGCAAGCGCAGGATCGCGGCTCCGAGCTTGAAGCGGAGCGTGCGCGCCTGGAAGCGCGCGTAGGCGAGCTGGTCGGGAGCGAGGAGTATCTGACCGGCGAAGCGGTCCGCCTGGAAGAAGAGCTGAACGAGCTGATCGGGCGCGAACGCGCGCTGGACAGCGAGCTGCGGCAGCAGCGCCAGGCGGCGGGCGAGCTTGCCGCCCGGATCGGCGAGTTGGAAAGCGAGCGGAACGCGCTGGACGAACAGCTGCATAGCGAGCGGGAAACGTCCGTACGCCTTGCGGAAGCGCAAGACGAGCTGGAGCTGCGTTTGTCGGCGCTGGGCGAAAGCGCCGACGCGTTGGCGGCCGACAAGCGGACGCTGGAAGCCGAACTGGCGGCGTCCCGCGCGGAAGCGGGCGCGTTGATCGAGGCTCAAGCCGCGTTGGAGCGGCGTCTGGAAGAATCCGCGGGATTCGCCGAAGCGCTGCGCGGCGAGAAGCAGGCGTTGGAAGCGGAATTGGCTGCGCGGAGCAAAGAGTTGAGCGCGACGCGCGGCTCGCTGGAAGAACGTATTCGCGAGCTGACCGGCAGCGAAGAGTATTTGACCGGCGAGACCCTTCGTCTGGAAGAAGCCAAATCCCGTCTGGAAGCCGAGCTGTCCGAAGCGCGGCAAGGTCTTGAAGCGCTGGAAAAATCCCAAGCCCAAGACGCTTCGGAACTTGCGCTGCTGCAAGAGCAGATCGACGTTTCCGCGGCCGAGCGCGAATCGCTTGCCGTTCGTTTGAGCGAAGCGGAACATCGCGAGCGCGAACTGGCTGACGTTCGGGACCGCGTGCGGCAGGAACTGGAACAGCTTCGCGGCGAACGCGATTCCGCCGTATGGCGAAACGGCGAACTGACGGCGGAAACCGAGCAGCTTCGCGGAAGCTTGGACGAGACGCAGCGACGCTTGTCCGAACTGTCCGGCCAACTGGACGACTATGCGCGACGCGAAATCGATTGGAACGGGGAGCGCGAACGCCAAGAGCTTTTGATCGGCGATCTGGAAGATCAGACCCATCATCTGCGCGGCCAAAAAGAAGAATTGGAGAACGGCCTTGAAGCGTTGACGGCCGGCGAAGAAGAGCGTGCCCGCGAATACGCGCGGCTTGAAAACGAATTGGCGGCATCCCGCGAGCGCGAAGCAGCGGCCGAACTCAAAGAAAACGATCTTGGCGAACAGTTAGAAAACCTGCGCCGCTCGGCTGCCCAGTGGAGCGAACAGGCTTCCGGTCTGGAAGCGCGGATCGCCGGATTGGAAACCGAACTGCAAGCGGAGCGTGAAGCGGTGCAGCGTGCTTCTCAAGCGCTGGAAGAAGCCGGACGCGAAGCACAAAGCCTTGCGGACGCCGAAGCGCAGTGGCAGGAAGAACGCGAAAAGCTGTCCGCGCGCATGGCGGAATTCGGCGGACGCGAAGCGTCGTGGCGGATCGAGACAGCGCGTCAACGCCGCGAGCTGGAAGAATTCGGCGAGCGGGAACGCGCATTGACCAAACACAAAAACGCCGCGGAGCGCAAGCTTGAAGAGGCGGCCGCACGCGAAGCGCAAAAAGGCGACGAGAACAGCCTTCTTCGCAGTGAGCTGTTGTCGGCGCAGCAGTCCGGTCGGGAACTTGAAGGACAAGCCCGCCGTCTGCAAAGCGAGTTGGATCAGCTCCGGGAACGCCGCGTTGCGTGGGAAGAAGAGAAGTCGAATCTTCACGAACGGCTGTCCGCGGCCGAAAGCGGCACGTCCGGCCAAGATGAGCAGCGGGAAAAGCTGCAAATCGAATTGGAGCAGGTGACGGAGCAGTACGAAGTCCTTTCTCATCAGCTTCGCATTCTGCATGTCGAACGGGAACTGGACAAAGAAAAGCGCGAAGCCGCCGAGCTTCAATTCGCGCAGCTTCAAGAAGAGCACGCCGAGCTTCGCAAAGAATACAACGAATGGATGGAAATGCTGGAGCAGGAGCAGCACTAGGGTGAATCATGGGTAATGTCGATATTCTGAACAGGCAGATTCTGAATGCCTACTGGATCGTGGCGGCGATGGTACTTGCGGTTGAAATCATGTATTTTTTGACCGGATACGGAAATGCCGAGCGTTACGATATCGCTTCGCTGCTCCGTCGCAGTTTGCTGGTGTTCGTCATCGCGGGGCTGGGCGAACTGCTGTACAAAGCGTTCAGGCGTCACGGCAGACAGATCGTGATCGGTGTCAGCTTGACCTTGGCTTACGTGAATTATTTGAACTTGAGCGTATATATGGAAAACGCGCCCGGCATTCTGTTGATCTTTCCTATGTTCGTTCCGTTGATTTATTTTGATCGCAAGTTGTTGGATCTGTTTGGCGTATTGAACATCGCGTTGTACACGGTATTTTATTTCGCGGTCGAGCGCTATTTTTACGATCGGGGTTTCGAAGGGTTTTTACTGATGATATCCATGCTGGTCGCTTCTTTGCTGCTGAGCCGCACGGTTCTGGTCCGGGCGATCGAGATCGGTCGGCAGGTGGAACATCTGACGCAATCCCAGCAGGACCTGATCGTCGATAAAGCCGTGTCGCAGCGAATGCTCAAAACCGATGCGTTGACCCAACTCTACAATCATGTGACGTTCTACGAGTATTTGGAAGACCTGGTCGACCAAAGCGAACGTAACGGATTGCAGATCCAGGTTGCGGTATTCGATATCGACAATTTCAAAAAAATCAACGATTCCTACGGTCATTTGATCGGTGATTTGGTATTGAAAGAAGTCTCGATCCGTATCGGCATGAATATTTCTCCGAATGATTTTGCCGCCCGGTACGGAGGCGAAGAATTTGCCGTTATTTTTACCGAAAAAAGTATCGAGGAATCGGCGGCCTTTACGGAGCGAATCCGTGCTGCCGTCGAAAGCGCCAACTATTCGTATATGGGCAATCATCCGGTAACGGTAAGCGTGGGGTTGTGCACGTATGAGCCGGAGGATACGGCGGAAAAGATGTTCAGCAAAGCCGACGCCGCGCTGTACCGCGCCAAGCGCTCCGGCAAAAATCGGGTCGAGCTGTACGCAGCGGGCCAAGACGTGGCGGTGCAGCGGCGTTAGAACAGCTATGCAACACGCGTCTACGACCGGCAGGCCCTCCCCAAAATCCGGCGATGCCGAATAAGGGAGGGTTTTGTTTTGCCGAACGCCGGATTCGAAGTCGTGGTTTCGACGGACGGAATCCGCTATAATCAAGGGACGGAGTGCAGGTTTAGGCTCCAGAACGAATAAGGAGTTGTCACGTTCTTGAACGATAAAATATTCGAAATTTTACAATATGAACGCATTTCGAGCGCACTGGCCGATCAGGCCCAGACGTCGCTTGGCAAAGAAGCGGCGCGTGCATTGAAGCCGGATACCGACTTGCCGTCGGTACAGAAGCTGCTTCAAGCCACGCATGAAGCGTTTCATGTCGACCGGTTGAAAGGAGCGCCGCCATTCGGCGGAATCGTCGATATTCGTCCGGCCGTGCAGCGCGCACGGATCGGCGGCATGTTGAACCCGCACGAGCTGCTCGGCATCGCCACGACGCTGTACGGTTCGCGCCGTCTGCGCCGTTTTATCCAGACCGTGCATGAGGAGCATCCGGTTGAGCTGCTTGACGGGCTTGCCGAGCTGATCTCGGAGCAAAAGGACCTGGAGCGTTTTATTAACTCATGTATCGGCGAATCCGCCGAAGTGATGGATTCTGCCAGCCCGACGCTTGCCAATATTCGGCGCGAGCTGCGCGGCGGGGAATCCCGTATCCGCGAAAAGCTGGAGTCGATGATCCGTTCTTCCAGCGTCGCCAAAATGCTTCAGGATCAGTTGATCACGATCCGCGGCGACCGTTTTGTTATTCCGGTAAAGTCTGAGTATCGCTCGCACTTCGGCGGTATCGTGCATGACCAATCCAGCTCGGGCGCCACGATGTTTATCGAGCCGGAAGCCATCGTGGCGATGAACAACAAACTGCGCGAGACCAAGCTGCGCGAGATTCAAGAAGTGGAGATCATCCTGCAAAAGCTTACGGCTGCCGTCGGCGAGCAAGCGGATCTGCTGGCGTACGACGTGGACGTGTTGTCGCAGCTGGACTTCATTTTTGCAAAAGGCCGTCTGGCTCACCGGATGAAAGCCACCGAGCCGACCATGAACGATCGCGGCTATTTGCGTATTCGCAAAGGCCGTCACCCGCTAATCGACGCAAAGGCTGTTGTTCCGCTCGATGTCGAGCTGGGCGGAGACTTTTCCAGCATCATCGTTACCGGTCCGAATACGGGCGGTAAAACGGTCACGCTGAAAACGATCGGCCTGCTCAATATGATGGCGATGTCCGGACTGTTCGTGCCAGCCGACGAAGGATGCGAGCTATGCGTTTTCGACGCGATCTACGCCGATATCGGCGACGAGCAGAGCATCGAGCAAAGTCTCAGTACGTTCTCCAGCCATATGACCAACATTATCCGCATTCTGAAAGAGATGACGCCGAAAAGTCTGGTGCTGCTGGACGAAGTTGGCGCGGGTACGGACCCGGCGGAAGGTTCGGCGCTGGCGATCGCGATTCTGGAATATATTCACCAGTTCGACTGCCGCATGGTCGCGACTACCCACTACAGCGAACTGAAAGCCTACGCTTACGAGCGCGACGGTGTTATCAACGCAAGTATGGAATTCGACGTGGCAACGCTCAGCCCGACATACCGATTGCTGGTCGGCGTGCCGGGACGAAGCAACGCGTTTGCGATTGCGGAGCGTCTGGGACTGCCGGGTAAAATCTTGAGCTTTGCCCGCGGCGAAGTCAAAGAGGAAGACCTGCGCGTCGAGAACATGATCAGCGCGCTGGAAGAAAATCGGATCGGAGCGGAAGCCGAGCGCGAAGAAGCCGAGCGTTTGCGCCGCGAGATGGAAGAACTGCGTACCCGGCACGAGCGCGAGCTGGAAAAGCAGGAAGCGCAGCGTGAAGCCAGACTCGAAAAAGCCGAAAACGAAGCCCGCGACATCATCGCCAAAGCGCGCAAGGAAGCCGACGAAGTGGTATCCGAGCTGCGCCGTCTGGCGATGGAAGAAGGCGCTTCGGTCAAAGAGCATAAGCTGATCGCGGCTCGCAGGCAGTTGGACGAAGCAGAACCGGCGGCTCGTGCGAAAAAGGTTAAAAAGCCGGCTGGAGCGAAAGCTGCGCAAAAAATCGGAGCAGGTGACGAAGTCATTTTATCGAATCTGGGGCAACGCGGGCATGTCATCGAGTTGGACGGCAAAGACGCGCTGGTACAGGTTGGCATCATGAAAATGAAGGTGTCGCTCGACTCGCTTGAGCGCGTGCAAACGGCTCCCGTTACCGCGCCGAAGCAGAAGCCGGTTACCGCCGTCAAACGCACCAAGGATGATAGCACGCGTTCCGAATTGGATCTGCGCGGTACGAATTTGGAAGAGGCCTTGATCGAAACGGATCGCTTCCTGGATGAGGCGTTCTTATCGAATATGGGACAAGTCTATCTGATTCATGGTAAAGGAACGGGCATTTTGCGTACGGGTATCCAAGAGCATTTGCGTCGCCATAAGCTCGTCAAGGCCTATCGGCTGGGTAACTACGGCGAGGGCGGCAACGGCGTAACCGTGGCTGAACTCAACTAACGGAAGGAGCGAGGTCTCGAACCCAATGAACACCTTTATCGATCCGTTGTTGGAGACTCCGATCGGAGCAGCCATCGCTTATTTTTCCGTAGCTGTTCTGGAACTGGTCGTCTTCTTGTCCATTTTCGAATGGGTTACCCGTTATAAATGCTGGGACGAGATCCGCAAAGGCAATCTGGCCGTCGCGATGGCGACTGGCGGCAAGGTCTTCGGGATTTGCAATATTTTGCGCTTTTGCATTGAGTCGGGTTCGACGATTTACGAAAGTATGTTATGGTCGTTGATCGGCTTCGTGCTGCTGCTTTTGGCTTACTTCCTGTTTGAATTCGTGACGCCGTTTTTCAAGGTGGATGAGGAGATCGGGAACGATAACCGGGCGGTGGGGTTGATTTCAATGATTTTGTCAGTGTCGCTGTCCTACGTTATTGGGGTTTCGGTCCTTTGATCGGACTTCCTGCCGTTGTGGCGCACTGGAGACGCTGCGGGAGAAAGTTCGTTTCGGTCGCGTGTTGCAGTCGGGAAGCAGGATTATATTTAAGTGGAGGCTTCCCGACTGCAAAGGCGAACGCTTCGCTCCTACACTGAACTTTCTCCCTCCGCTACTGTGGCGCAAATCGGTAGGAACCTCTCAAAAGCTCAACCCCTGCTTCCGCCGGAAGCGGGGGTTTTTGGGTAGGGGAAAGAAGTGAAAAATCCGCTTGAAGCGGTTTTTCAGGTGTGGGCGGTATGCTTGAAATGGGTGAGAACGGTGGCGGCGGTGTGGTTTTTCGGGTAAGATGGGGTACAACAAAGCAAGACAAAGCTGACTCGAAGAGTCACTCAGAGTGTCGAGAAATTTTAAAGTAACTAGAAGTCAAAAGATGGAGAGAGAAATTCAGTGCAGGAATGAAATGTTCGCCTTTGAAATTGAGAAAATTCCGCTAAAAATTCAATCCTTTTCTCAATTTCAACACGCGACCTAAAGCATTTCGAAGAAATGCACTTCGGAAGCCTATGCTTACAATTTCTCTCGGAATCTTTTCGCTTCCCGCTCACAAGAAACTTTCACGATAAACTGACTGACTCTAAGAGTCACTTACCAAGCGAAATCATCTGGAGGCATGCGTAGTGAAAGAAACGAACAAGCTGAAGCTGGATATTCTCGAATTGTTGGAGGAAGACGCGCGGCGGACGCACGGGCTGCTGGCGACGATGCTTAATGTATCGGAAGATGAAGTTCGCGAAGCGGTCGCGGAGCTGGAGCAGGATCATGTGATCGTGAAGTATGCGACGGTCGTGAACGAGAGCAAGGTCAACGACGAGAAGGTAACGGCGCTGATCGAAGTGCAGATCACGCCGGAGCGCGGACGCGGCTTTGAAGGGATAGCGGAGCGCATTTATTTGTACCCGCAAGTGAAGGCCGTATTCTTGATGTCGGGCGCTTACGATCTGCTCGTCGAAGTGGAAGGCCTCAGCCTGAAAGAAGTCGCAAGCTTCGTTTCGGACAAACTGTCGCCGATCGAATCGATCTTATCGACCAAAACGCATTTCATTCTCAAAAAATACAAGCAAAACGGGATCATTTTCGAAGAACACGAAGAAGATCGCCGTCTGCTGATCTCGCCGTAAAGGATGCGAAACGATGATTACTAACCGGGAATTGAACGTAAACGGAACCCAGCAGCCTTCGGACTCCGAACATGGCTCGATGGAACGCTATTTGTCGCCGCTCGTACGCGATATCAAGCCTTCGGGCATCCGCAAGTTTTTCGATCTGGTGAGCGCGAGCAAAGATATCATCACGCTCGGCGTAGGCGAACCGGACTTCGTTACGCCTTGGCATGTGCGCGAAGCGTGCGTGTATTCATTGGAGCGCGGTTATACCCGTTACACGTCGAACGCCGGCATGCCGGAACTTCGCGAAGCGATCTCGTCTTATCTGGACACTTCTTTCGGAACGTCTTATGATCCGGAAAAAGAGGTTCTGGTCACGGTAGGCGGCAGCGAAGCGATCGACCTCGCGCTGCGTGCTTTGATTCGTCCGGGCGACGAGGTTCTTGTACCCGAGCCTTGCTATATCTCGTATTCGCCGATCACCTCGATCGGAGGCGGGATTCCGGTCGGCATCGAGACGTTTGCGAAAGACGGATTCAAACTGACAGCCGAAGCGCTGGAAGCCAGCATCACGCCGAAATCCAAAGTATTGATTCTGTGTTATCCGAGCAATCCGACAGGCGCGACGATGACGGCCGAAGATTGGCTGCCGATCGCGAAAGTCGTGGAAAAGCATGATCTGATCGTCATTTCCGACGAGATCTATGCCGAACTGAGCTACGGAGCGGTCAAACATGCCAGCTTCGCTGCTGCGCCGGGCATGAAGGATCGCACGATTCTCGTCAGCGGCTTTTCCAAAGCGTTCGCGATGACCGGCTGGCGGATGGGTTATGCTTGCGGCCATCCGGAACTGATCTCGGCTATGCTGAAAATTCACCAGTATACCGTGATGTGCGCGCCCGTTATGGGTCAGGTTGCCGCATTGGAAGCTTTGACTAACGGTTTGGGCGAAAAGAACAAAATGGTTGAGTCCTATAACCGCCGTCGCCGTCTGGTCGTGCAAGGACTGAGAGACGCGGGACTGGAATGCCATGAACCGGAAGGCGCGTTTTACGCGTTTCCGAGCATTCAGTCTACAGGATTGACCTCGGAAAACTTCGCACAGCGTCTGTTGGTCGAAAATAAAGTTGCGGCTGTACCGGGCAGCGTATTCGGGCTTGGCGGCGAAGGTTTCTTGCGCTGTTCCTATGCAACGTCGGTGGCTCAACTGAACGAAGCGCTGGACCGAATCGGCCAATTTGTGTATAAAGTAAAGCGTGAAGGTGCATAAAGTCATTTTTTGGCTAAAGAACCGTAAAAATGCGTAAAATCCCCTTATTGGATAAGTTGCTTTTGTTGGAATCCTTCTATATAATGGGGGATCGAAACAGGTGATTTTTTCAAGGGGGAATTTTTTTGTCTGCCGCTTCGTTCCAAAAGTTAAGGCATGGACAAGGCGATGCACCGTCGCGTGTACAGCGCAATGCTCAGGCTTTCGGCGCTATGGCGGAACGCGAACTTTTCCTACAGGAGGAGATTCGGGTTTTGCGCGCCCAGATGGAAGAAACGTTCGGACGTGAACAGTCGTTCACCGCTGCGACCGTTGTCGAAATCAGCAGCCGGCTGGATCTGAAGATCAACGAATATATGTTACTCGTACGTTAACTTAACCGGTTAGCGTATTATCCCACTCCGCACACCAGCCCAAATCCATTTGCATACCGGCCAAAAAGGAAGAGACTTCGCGCAGAAGCTCTTCCTTTTTTTGTTCAAGCGGAACTGCCAAAGTGCCAAAAATGCTTGTAGGCCGTCAGGTATGATATATTGGTTAAGACACACTTTTTATGGCGTGTATGTGCGTGAGTCTTAAAGGGAATCGTCCAAGGAGGAATATGAGTGAAGCGGAAAAAGACGGGGATCTGGCTGCTGCTGATCGTGACGATCATGCTGCTGGCCGGGTGTGGTAAAGAAGACGGCGTGTTGATTTTTATGTCGGACAAAGCATCGTCGAGCCGTGAAGGCATTGACGTGATTCAGGAAAAGCTGACAGCCGAAGCACCGGATCTAAAAGCGGAATTTAATTATTCGCCGCTGTTCGATCTGCAAAAGGTACTGGTCGAGTATGCGGCGGGTGGCAACTCAATCGTGATTCTACCGAAGGAAACGGTTGAAACTTACGGTAAAGACGGGGCGCATATCGTGCTCGATGACTATTTTGACCAAGCGGATTACCCGGACGGCGTGTTCGAAAGCGGCGTGCTGAAAGACGGGGAACAAGACGCGGTTCAAGAAAAGCATCTTTTCGGGATTCCGGTCAAAGACATGAAAATGTTCCAGGATGCCGGCTACACGCCCGATGACATGCTGGCTTGCGTTCTGGTCAATGCACCGGACAAGGACGCGGCAGTCAAAGTATTGCAGAAGCTGACAGAAGGTTAATCGCTTTTGACAAGTTACTAGAAAGGAGGACGCGGACATGCGCATTTATACGAAAACCGGAGATCTCGGTCAAACGTCGGTCATCGGAGGCAGGGTACGGAAAGACGATGCCCAAGTGGAAGCTTACGGCACGATCGACGAGTTAAACAGCTTTGTCGGACAGGCCGCGTCGCTTCTTCAGGATGACCGATTCAAGGATCTGCGCGAACAACTGGCCGTCGTCGGCCAGGAATTGTTCGATTGCGGCTCGGATCTGGCTTATACGCCGGCAAAGCAGCAAGCGTACAAAACCCATGCGGCGATGACCGAACGATTGGAACTGTGGATCGACCGGTTGGAAGCGAATAATCCGCCGCTGGAACGCTTCATTTTACCGGGAGGCAGTCCGCCTGCGGCGGCGTTACACGTTTGTCGGACGGTATGCAGGCGCGCGGAACGTCGGGTCGTGGCCTTGAGCGATACGGCCGAAGTGAATCCGGAAGTGCTGAAGTATCTCAATCGGTTGTCCGATTACTTTTTCAGTGCCGCACGCGCAGCCAATCTGAAACTTAGAGTAGACGACGTCGAATACGTGCGCGGTGCCCGTGTTTTTTCCGACGATAAAAATGAACAAGAGCCGGGTGAATAAAGATCGAACCGTATGATTTTCCAAAAGAAAAAGGGATCGAACCTCCGCATGGTTATTACGATCCTATTGTGTATATCGTAACGTCGCGCGAACAGGGCTGGACGCTCAAGACGTTGATGAGCAGCCGCCTCGGCGTATCGCGCAAGCTGACCTCGCGGCTGAAAATGACCGAACGAGGCATTACGCTTAACGGCGAGCGGGTCTATATCAGCGTGCATGTGCAGGAAGGCGACGTGGTCGAACTTCGGATGGAGCGCGAAGAATCGGACGATATTTTGCCGGAAAAGATGCCGCTGGATATTTTGTACGAAGATCGCGATCTGCTGATTATTAACAAAGCGGCAGGCGTAATCGTACATCCGACGCATGGGCATTACACGGGTACGCTGGCGAACGGAGTGGTGCAGCATTGGCGCGACCGCGGCGAGCAGGTACGTTTTCGCCCCGTGCACCGATTGGATCGCGAAACGTCGGGCGTGCTGGCTATCGCCAAAAATCCGTACGTGCACCAGCATATTTCCGAGCAGATGATCGCGGGAACGGTAGATAAAATGTACCGGGCGTTCGTGCATGGTTGTCCGCAGCCGCAAAGCGGCCGCATCGAAGGGCCGATCGACCGCGATCCCAAAAATCCGCATGTGCGGATCGTCACCGAGTCGGGCTATCCTGCCGCTACCCGTTACCAGACACTAGAGCAGTATCCGGCGTATCGTGCTTCTCTCGTTCAATTGGAGTTGGAGAGCGGACGCACGCATCAAATCCGGGTGCATATGACGCATATCGGCTGTCCGCTGATCGGCGACGATATGTATAAATATGCGCCTGACGCTGCGCTTACGCCGGACGAGCGACAGGGTTCGGAGCGGCTGGACAGTCTTCTCGGACGGCAGGCTCTGCATGCTTTTCGCCTGGCCTTCGTTCATCCCGGCACGCATGAGCGAATGACGTTCGAAGCGCCTTTCCCGCCTGATCTGAGCACGCTCAAGCAACAATTGCAAAACGATGAATCAAAGAAAGAGATGTGATTGACACCGATGACTCAACTAAAAGTGTACCATTACGCCAAATGCAGCACCTGCCGCAATGCGATCAAATGGCTGAAAAACGAAGGACACGAGCTGGAATTAATCCCAATCAACGAGCAGCCTCCGGCCAAAGACGAAGTGCTGGACCTGATCGCGAAAAGCGGACTTGAATCCAAAAAGTTTTTCAATGTTAGCGGAGAAGTCTACAAAACGTTGGGACTCAAGGATAAGCTGGCCGACCTGAACGAAGAAGAACGTGCGGAACTGCTGGCTTCGAACGGCATGCTGATCAAGCGACCGGTCGTGACGGATGGCAATAAGGTTACGATCGGATTCAAACCCGAACAGTATGAACAAAGCTGGAGCAAAGGGGAAACCGATCAATGAGCGAACATAATGGGATCGAAGGGCTTCCGGAAAACGTGTTGGCGCGCAAACCGACATTGATGCTGGTTGACGGCATGGCGCTGCTGTTCCGTGCCTATTACGCGACAGCGCTCAAAGGCTATATCCGTCGTACGACCACAGGCGTGCCGACCAACGGCATTTACGGCTTTGTACGCTATATGTGGGACGCCGTGCAGCAATTCGACCCGACGCATATCGCGTGCTGCTGGGATATGGGCGGACGCACCTTCCGTACCGAGCAGTTCGAATCTTACAAAGGCAACCGTTCCGCCGCTCCCGACGATCTGATTCCGCAGTTCGATCTGGTCAAAGAAGTCGTCGAAGCGATGGATATTCCCAACATCGGCGTGCCTGGCTATGAAGCGGACGACTGCATCGGCACCATTGCCAAACGCTGCGCCCGCGAGCAAAACATGGACGTGCAGATCCTGTCCGGCGACAACGACCTGCTGCAACTGACCGACGAGCGGATCAAGGTCATCATCATGAAAAAAGGCTACGGCAATTACCAAGTCTACACGCCGGAGTTTCTGATGGAGGAAAAAGGATTGAAGCCTTCGCAGATCATCGATATGAAGGGCCTGATGGGCGACGCCAGCGACAACTATCCGGGCGTTAAAGGCATCGGCGAAAAGACCGCGATCAAACTTGTGCAGGAATTTGACGACATTGACGGTATTCTCGCCAATCTCGATAAGCTGACCAACTCTGTTCGCACGAAGATCGAAAACGACCTCGATATGCTGCATATGTCCCGCAAACTCGCCGAAATCCACTGCGAGGTGCCGGTCGAGTGTCCGATCGATCCGTGCGAGTTCAAGCTGGACGACGCGAAGGTGGCGGCGAAATTCGAGGAACTTGAAATGAGTAGTTTAACGAAGATGCTGGGCGCTGACGTGTTCGGTTGACCGATTTGCTTTGGGTGCTTGGGAGACGCTGCGGGTGGGAGGGGACTCGATCGCCGCTAAAATCCGATTCCCCTCTATTTAATAAGACATGCTGGGGGAAGGGAATCGGATTTTAGATGCGAGCGCTCCGCTTCTTCGTCTCCCTCCCACCCTCCGCTCCTGCGCACGCACGCGATCAGCCGAACAAGCGTCCAGCCTCTTCCTTATGGGGGAAGAGGGGAAGGGCAAAGCGAATGCCCATAGGTCAATAGGCATCGCTCCACAAGATTTACCCACAGATTCCCAAAAAGCGCAGCGCCTGTTCGTTGATTCGAGCTTTTACGTCTGTAAATCCCTAAATCCTTCAGTCTCTAAGTCTTCGCTTAGCAGCAAAGCTGCCTAAGCCAAAAACCGGGCGGAAGCGGGCGACAAGAAATCCCTTGTCGCCCGCTTCCGCCTTTTACCTACCCTAACAGCAAAAAAATACTCGCTTTTTTTGCGTATTAGGGGAAAAGCATTTCCGCTTTAGGTTGCGGAAATGCGCGCAGGAGCGGAGGGGGAAAGGAGCCGGAGGAAGCCGAAACTTTCCGAAGGAAAGTCTCTTCGTAAGCATATGCCACGTTCGCCTTTAAAATCCGGTTTCTTACCACCAGCCATGTCTTACTCCAATCGAAAGAAACTGGATTTTAACAGCGATCCGCAGGCCCTTTCCCCCGCAGCGTCTCCCAGCGCGAATTTCCTGCCACCGAGAAGCAGGAAGTCGCCCCCTCCATCGCCAATTAAAGAGAGTAGGCAACCAAAATCAAAGAAGAGTCAAGGGAGAAGATTCGTGATGAAAAGCAGGAAATGGGGAACGATGCTGTTGGCGGGGGTGCTCGCGGTATCGGGAATGTTCGGTGTGATAGGGGATCGGAAGGCCGAAGCGGCGGCGTCGATTACGACGGCGGTGCGCAAAGTATCGGTATCGGGGCGTACGTATACGGTACAGACCGTGACGATTCCGAAAGGCACAAAAGCCGCGTTGGGCCTGGCTCAGGGGCAAGTCGGCCAGACGCAAAGCTTCGCTTCGATCGTCAAAAACAGCAATGCGACAGCGGCGATCAACGGAGCCTTTTTCAACTCGTACGGAGGTCCTGCCGATCCTTACGGGACGCTGATCTCGAAAGGGCAGATCGTGCATACCGGCTATTATGGAACGAGTATCGGATTCAAAAAAGACGGAACGGCGTTGATGGATTCGCTCCGCGCGAACATTCGGGGCACGGTCAGCAGCAAACCGGACAAAGTTGGCAAAAGCAAAACGCTCGGCTGGTACGCGACTTTCGTGAACCGGACGCCGGAAACCGGGCAAAACGTCGTTTTGATGTATAACGCCGCGCGCGGCAGCAATGTCGGGTTCAGCGGCGGGATCGCGGTGACGATACGCAACGGCAAAGTCGTCAAAAAAGGCGCAAACACCAACACAACCATTCCCTCCGACGGCTATGTACTCGTTTATCATGGGTCTGAGAAAGATAACGCTGCACGTTTCGAAGTGGGTTCGACGGTTGAGATGGAGATCACGTACACAGATGCAGCGGGTAAAACCATTGCTTGGGACGATGTCGTAACGGCTGTCGGAGCAGGCCCGCGTCTAGTTAAAGACAGTAAAGTATCGCTCGACGCGAAAGGAGAAGGCTTCAACGATCCGAAGATTCTGACCGCTTCCGGCGCACGCAGCGGAATCGCGATCATGCCGGACGGCTCGGTGATACTGGCGACGATCAGCGGAGCGACGATGAGCCAGTGGGCGCAGGTCATGCAGAAGCTCGGCGCGAAGCAGGCGATGAATCTGGATGGCGGCGCATCGTCGGCGTTGTACGCCAACGGACGGACGCTAACCAACGCAGGCCGCCAATTGAGCAATACGTTGGTGTTCGGACAATGGGTAGCCATGCAATAAGATCCGTGCCATAATAAATCTCAGGATAAAGGAGGCGAACGGAATGAAAGACGTACGGATAGCCGCAGTGAACGTCGGATTGCCTGAGGCAGTGCCGAACGGGAAAAAAGAAGTCGAGACCGGTATTTTTAAATATCCCGTAGACGGAGCCGTATACTTGGGCAAGCTGGGCTTTGAAGGCGACGGACAAGCGGACTTGAAAAATCACGGCGGCGTAGATAAAGCGGCATGCGTCTATTCGACGGATCGCTTTCCTTTTTGGGAAAATGGCGTATTGCCTAAGCTGGGACCGGGCGCGTTTGGAGAAAACCTGTCGATCGAAGGCGGAGCCGAAGAAGATTTCTGTATTGGCGATACGTTCGCGATCGGCGAAGCGGTGGTACAGTTGAGCCAGCCGCGACAGCCGTGCTTTAAACTGTCGGTTCGTTATGGCGTTCCCGAGCTACCTGCCCAAGTGCAAGACACAGGCTACAGCGGCTTTTACTTCCGGGTGTTAAAAGAAGGCGTGATTCAGGCAGGCGATCAGGTACAGCTATTGGAGCGTCACCCGGCAGGCATGACCGTCATGCGCGCCAATGAAATCAAGTACAAGCTGAAAGACGATGCCGAAGCGATTCGCAGTCTGCTGGCAATCGACGAGCTGGCGGATGGCTGGCGCGGCTCCTTGGTCAAAAGGTTGGCTACATTGGAAGCGGAAGCCTAAGCAACTTAGCTTGACGAACCTTCCATATCAAGGGTATGATGAACACAACAGCATACAAGCGCGGAGGAAGCACCTCTCTTACATGTCCATGTAGGAGGGGTGTTTTTTGCGTTTCGGCTGAAATTTTTACGATAAGGTGAGGGATAGGGATGACGATCGTATTTTTGAACCGAATGGAAATCGAACGGGAGCATGAAGTAGGCGGCGCGCAGGTATGGATCGAAGAAGAAGGCGGGCTGTGGACCTGTGGCTGGAGCGAACAAGACAACGGCAGCCGGAACACGCAGGAGCGCGAAGCCTGGTACGAAGGCGATATGTGGAACGAGATGCTTGCCGTATACCGGCATAAGCTTGCGGCCAAGTTGGCGGAAGGGTACCGTCCGATCATTCGTGACACGTTTCAGGAATTTCTCGAATCCGGCCAACGCGGGCGTTATACGCAGAAACTGATCTGCTACAGCGAATTGCGCGCCGATGAAGAGTTGTATGCGCGATTGGCCGCTTGGCGCCGCGTGAGAGCGACCGAAGAACATCGCGCGCCTTATCTGATTGCTACCAACCGCGCGCTGCGCTTGATCGGAACCTTTTTGCCGCAGACGCTTGAAGAACTTCGGGAACTTCCGGGAATCGGCGAAAGCACGGTGACCCGTTACGGCGAAGCGATCCTTGAACATACCCGTCCGATCGAACGCAAGCATTCATTCCCGCTGGATTGGGTGGAACATCGTCTGGACGAAGAAGAATTCGAAGCCTGGACATACAAAAGCAAAGAACGCAAATTCAAACGCGAAGCGGAGCGGGTACGCGCCAACCGTCTGTTGCTTGAATCGACGATTCCCGGGAGCGCCTGCATTTCGTTGACCCAGATCAGCCAGGACAGCGGATTGGAGCGGCGGGAACTGATCGAAATGATGGAGTCTCTGGAAAAGAACGGCTATTCGCTCGAAGCGATTATCGAACACGAGATTCAGTTGGTTCCGCAAGAACAGCAATCGGCAATCAAGCAGGCGTACATCGAACTGGGCGATACGTTTCTCAAGCCCGTTTTGAAAAAAGTATACGGCGAAGAACCGCCAAGCGAACCGGGACAAGATATTTTGTACGAACAACTTCGGTTGCTGCGGATACGTTACCGTCGGGAAGCGGAGCGGACGGCGGCTGCGGCCGAACTGGCAGACATTGTGGCCAACGGTAGCGAGGCCGATGCGTCGGCGCCGCAAATCGTGATCGCGCCTACTGCGGCAAACCGTTCCAAATCCCAGCGCGCGACCGGGTCGGACTGAACGCGCAGCCGATACGCAGCGATCCGCATAACACCCAAAAAGACCGTTTCCGACTCCCGGCAAAGGAAGTTCGAAACGGTCTTTTTACGTACTTTTATGGGATGACTGACGAGTTACAGCCAGCCTTTTTTGCGGAACAACAGATACATCGTCAGGCCCAGTACAACCATCAGGCCGAGTACCATCGGATAGCCATAGGTCCAGTGCAGCTCCGGCATATGATCAAAGTTCATTCCGTAAATGCCCGTTACCACGGTGAGCGGCATGAAGATCGTCGTAATCACGGTAAAGACTTTCATGATCTCGTTCGCGCGGTTGGAGATACTGGACTGATAAGCTTCTCGAAGGTTGCCCATCAGGTCGCGGTACGTATCGAAAGCTTCGGAGACTTTGACTGTATTTTCGTAAATGTCGCTGAAATATTTTTGCAGTTCGTCGTCGATCAGGCGCAGGTCTTTCTTATTCAGGATATTGATGACCTCGCGCTGCGGCACCAGTACCTTTTTGAGCCACAGGATTTCCGCGCGCAGACCGATGATATCGTTCAGATGCGTACGTTTGGTATTCATCAGAATGTCTTCTTCGAGCTGTTCGATCTGGTCTTCGATCCGGTCGCCGACCGCGAAGAAATTGTCGACGACGCGGTCGATCAGCAGATACATGAAGCGGTCGGGCGTATTGACTTCCTCTTCCCACATGATCGGCTTGACCGTACGCAGTTCGTGAATCTTCTGCCGGGTAACGGTAATAACGAAATGCCGTCCCAGAAAAATGTTGAGCGCACGCATAAAGATTTCTTCGTTGTCGAAGCGGATGCTGTTGACGACGGTGAAATAGTGATTTTCATAAATTTCGATCTTCGGCCGCTGTTCTTCCTCGCCGAGCATATCTTCGACAGCCAGATCATGCATGCCGAATGTGACTTGCAGCAACGTAATATCGTCAAGGTCGGCATCGATCCAGTAAAAGCCTTCTTCGGGTGCATTTAAAGTTTCAGCCAGGTTCTCATTTTCAATAAGCGTAAAAACGCCGTTTTTTACATGCCGGATTTTCATGCCGTTCACTCCTTCGAAATGGGACATCGGTCGTCCAAAAATAGTCTCGAATTTGCGGGAGAACGCAGGAAAAAACAGGCCGGCGCGAAGAAGCGTGCGTCGTCCCGACACGGCTGAAGCAATCAGTCGCCAGGAAAGGCCGCTGTCAGCGAATGTCCAGAATTGGAGGCACTGCGCCGA
Organism: Saccharibacillus sacchari; assembly: GCF_037722395.1. Taxonomy (GTDB): domain Bacteria; phylum Bacillota; class Bacilli; order Paenibacillales; family Paenibacillaceae; genus Saccharibacillus; species Saccharibacillus sacchari_A. The sequence goes on from NZ_JBBKAR010000056.1 coordinate 483,205, forward strand.
TTGGCCGTTTTTTCTGCTGTTGCACTAGAGTCTGCGTTCTCTTACGCTTGGGCCTCGGGTCGCCGTCCATCTGAAATTCACCTCTTGCTTTCCATATTGTTTTCATAAAACCCTCGTTAAGTATACCTTGCGCCCTGAGGGCTTTCAAGGCTTTGTTTGTGAAGGTTTCTGCTTACACTATCGGCTTCAAGAACGTTAAAATGTAGAAAAAGATCGAGAGCGGAAAGGAAGCGAACAGTATGGCGACCCAGGCAGCGAAGATTATCCGTGAAACCTTGGTACTACAAGGATTTGAACATAAGGGGAAGTGGCCCAGATGGTATTTGCAGCGCCAGATCGACGGCTTTGTGGAAAAGGTGGAATTACTCACGGAAGCGACTCAAAAAGACGGGCATCGTTCAAGGCGAATGAATATCAACTTTGCCGTGCGCCGTCCTCGTTCGGAAGTGGATCTGTGGATGAATCGGCCTTATGAAGAATGGTTTGATTATGATTGTGAAGAGACATTGCGGGCAGAGCTGCATCGTTGCATGTCCAGAATTGAGAGCGAAGTTTTGCCCTGGATGAACAGGATACGGGAAGGTCAGCAGTAAGTCTTTTACAGTTACGAGATTGTCATTGGATTTTTCGATAAGACAATTGTATTATGAGTTTGTAAACGACAACTGTCTTATGAAGGAGGCAACAATGGACAAGCCCAATCTGGTGGACTCGGAGCTTAAGGTGATGGCGGTGCTTTGGGAATGGGGAGAGTCGCCCGCGCGGCAGGTTGCCGGTGAGTTGGAAGAGCGCTACGGATGGAATGTCAACACGACGTATACGCTGATTAAGCGCTGTATCAAAAAAGGGGCGATCGAGCGCTCGGAGCCAAACTTTATGTGCCGGGCACTTGTCTCGCAGGAGGAAGCGCAGCGGCAAGGGACACGCGATCTGGTCGACAAGATTTTTGACGGATCGGTAAATAAGCTTTTTGCATCGCTGCTCGGTAAAAAAGAACTGTCCAACGACCAGATCGATCGACTGAAAAAGATGGTCGACGATATGGATAAGTGAGGAATCCGACATGAGCATGCTGCAAATGGATTTGGCTGCCGCCGTTATGATCATCATGGTGGCCGCTGTACGAAAAACAGGCATTCATCGGCTTCCCGCGCAGACCTTCGCTTGGTTATGGGCATTGGTCTGGGTTCGGCTGATGCTGCCCGTTCCGTTATTTTCATTGCCTGTGTCTTCAGAACTGGAGCAGCGCATGAGTCATTGGGAAGGCGCATGGGATACAGGAAACCAAGGCTCGTCCGCAGTGGCAGGAAAAAGTATGCAGGCCGTTGCGGAGGTGCAGAACGTTTCGCCGGGCGCACATGTGGCTTGGCGGGAAGGATTGGAGGTGTTGGCGGAGCTTTGGCCGACGCTGCGAATGCTGGTTTCCGCTCTGCTGGTGCTGCTCGCTGTCGCCGTTTACATTCGTTGGTATGTTCGTTTCGCTCCGGCCAAGTCCGTTTCGAACGAGCATACGGAGAAATGGACCGAGCGTCGCTCTTTGTGGCGGAAAGTGCGTATCGTTCAAAGCGGCTATGCCGAATCTCCGTTGACGTATGGCATTTTCCGTCCGGTAATCGTGCTTCCCCTGCACACGGATTGGACGGATCACGAACGGGTGGATTATGTTTTGGCACACGAGTACATGCACGTCCGCAGGCTGGATGCTGGGGTCAAAATGCTTTTACTGCTGGCGTTATGCGTGCATTGGTACAATCCTTTGGTCTGGCTGATGTATGTGTTGGCGAATCGGGATTTGGAGCTTTGCTGTGATCGCGCCGTCGTTCGCAGTCAGGATTACGCATGTAAAGCCGGTTATGCGCGAACGCTGATTCATATGGAAGAACGCAAAGCATCGAGGCTGTCGCCGCTGAATCATTTCAATCAATCTCCTACTGAAGAAAGGATCAAACATATTATGAAATTGAAAAAAAGCACATTCAAAAGCATTCTCGCTGCATGCGCAGCAGTCGGAATCGTAAGCACGGCGTTCGCCGTTTCTTCGGTCTCTGCCCAAATCACCGATCCGGTATCTGTACGCAGCGAACCCCGGCAACAAGCGTATCAGATTGGACAAAGCTGGACGGTAGATGGCGAATGGTCGTTCAAAGTGGATGCTGTCAAGGAAGTTGCAGTCAAAAACTCGGCTGAAGCCAAGGCGGAAGGATACGCGGGACACTATGTGGCGATCAATTACAGCTACACCAATCTCGGCTTCGACGACAGTGCAAACTTTGAAGACGGCATAAATACGGGACTGGCCTTCTCCAAAGCAAACTTCTCCGTTAGCGACGCGCTCAACGCAAATAACTGGGCGAGCGGTAACCCGGGCCCGTTCCACTACGCAGGAATGGACAGCATCCGTAGTGTAAAACCCGGACAGTCGGTAAAAGGAGCCGCTTGGGCATACATTTTCGGAAATAGTCCTAAAACCATTCAACTGAGCGTAGGCCATTACGATTCGGCGTTGAAACTCCATGAAGCGAACTTTGTATTGCCCGTCGAAAAAAAATAACAAAGCCCGTCAGCTATACCGAAAAGCCCGAATGTGTGAGCATACGGGCTTTTTGTGTATACGCCAGTATCTTTATTCACGAATATGTGCAAAAAAATGCTTAATTCCTGTATAAGCTGCTTCTTGCCTGAATACCGATTTCGTGTATAATTGATCTAAAGTTCTTCCGGCGCAAGCTGGAACCCGACAATTGAATACTTCCTCCGGCGTTCGCACGCCGGTCGAAAAGTGGAATCTTATCAAGAGCAGGTGGAGGGACTAGCCCGATGAAACCCGGCAACCGGCGACCCTGTCGTACGGTGCTAATTCTTGCAGTTACCATGCGATCCATGACGAGATACGAGTCATACAGTGTCTATCGTCATGGAAGAACCATGCGATCCAAGACGAGATACGAGTCATACAGTATCTATCGTCATGGAAGAACCATGCGATCCAAGACGAGATACGAGTCGTTAAGAGTTATTCGCATGGGCGTCATTAAGGTTGTCATAGTGCGATCCGAGGCAAGCGACTAGCGAGCCGACAGCATTTATCGTCACGACGACGTAACGCCCATATCCGAATGTACCTCCAAACGCTCAACCCTCCCGTACTCTGGAAACCATGCGAATTAAGGTGAGGCACAAGCCGTTCAACGCCGGTCGTATGGGTCAACGTTCAAAGCTTTATCCCTGTGAAATCCCAGGCAAGCGTCATAGCGCGCCTACGGGATCGATCTTCACAGAAACGTTGAGCCGTAACCGACTTGTTGTTAACGTTTTGTTTAAGCCAACATCCTTAGTCGTTCTTCGCATTCACGGTAACTGACAGATGAGAGAGGCGCTAGCTTTCTATAGACCTTTCTCGGCTTGCCCGGAAAAGGTCTTTTTTGTACCCATTTGTACATTCGAAAGGTGCTTCGGCTGCCGAATGCCTGATAGATCAACGCTACATTCAAGTCAAAAAAAACAAAAAGGAGTGAATGCGAGATGCCGATTAAAGTGCCTGACAATCTGCCGGCTATGGAAGTACTGTTGAAGGAGAATATCTTCGTCATGGACGAGAGCCGAGCATATAGCCAGGATATCCGTCCGCTGCGCATTGCGATTTTGAACTTGATGCCGACCAAAGAAACAACCGAAACGCAGTTGCTGCGTTTGATCGGCAACACCCCGCTGCAAGTCGACGTCGTTTTGCTTTACCCAAGCTCGCATACATCCAAAAACACGTCGGAAGAATACCTCAATACGTTTTACAAAACCTTCGACGAAATCAAGCATAAGCGTTTTGACGGCATGATCATTACCGGCGCGCCGGTCGAGCAGCTTGAATTCGAAGAAGTCAGCTACTGGGACGAGATTCGCGAGATTTTCGAGTGGACCAAAAAGAACGTCACGTCGACCATGCACATCTGTTGGGCCTCGCAGGCAGGACTGTACCATCATTTCGGCGTGAGCAAAATTCCTTTGGCTGAAAAATGCTTCGGGGTATTCCCGCATACGATGAACAAAACCAATGTCCAACTGCTGCGCGGATTCGACGAATCCTTCTATGTTCCGCACTCCCGCCATACCGACGTGCAGCGCGAAGACATTCTGCGCAGCGAGGAATTGGAGATCCTGGCCGAATCCGAAGAAGCCGGCGTCTACCTCGTCGCAACCAAAGACGGCAAACAAATCTTCGCCACCGGCCATTCCGAATACGATCCGTTCTCGCTCAAATGGGAATACGACCGCGATATCGCCAAAGGCCTGGACGTTGCCGTTCCGAAAAATTATTTCCCGGGTGATGACCCAACCAAAAAGCCATTGTCTTCATGGAGAGCCCACGCCAATCTTTTGTTCTCCAACTGGCTGAACTACTACGTCTACCAAGAAACGCCTTTCGACCAGGTCGACCAATCCAAAGAAGCCGAATTCAGCGACTACGGCGCAGGCATCTAAAAAGATATTTTAACTCTTTTTACCTACATCCCATCCCGCCGAAGTCCGTCTGTCGAAAAGTTTCTAGCGTAAGCGAAGCGCCAGGCGGAGGGAGAAATTCGGTGAAAGACGCCTTTGAACTCGGAAAACTTCCTTATTTAAATCCAATCCAGTTTTCAGAGTGAGACAGCGCCTTGAACGAATTTCTCCCGCAGCCTCCAGCGAAGCAATACGAATAGGAACTTGCCGGCAGCCCAACCCAGGCGCTCACCCACCCTTTAGGAGGAATGAACATGAAGGACGAAAGACAGCTCAAAATCGAAAGCGCATTGGCTCAGATCGGTTCCCTCGAAGACCCACAGACAGGCGGAGTGACTTTCCCGATCTATCATTCCACCGCTTATCGTCACCCGGGACTGGGCCGCAGCACAGGCTTTGACTATACACGCACGAAGAATCCGACCCGCGCCGTGCTGGAAGAAGCGTCGGCGAAGCTTGAATCGGGTGACGCCGGCTTTGCATGTAGCTCCGGCATGGCTGCACTGCAAACGATCTTCGCTCTGTTCAGCCAAGGTGACCACCTGATTGTGTCGCTCGATCTGTACGGCGGAACGTATCGTTTGCTTGAACGCATTCTGTCCAGATTCGGCATCACGGCGTCTTACGTCGATACCAATGATCTCGAAGGCATCGAGAAGCTGCGCACGCCCAACACCAAAGCCGTGTTCATCGAGACGCCGACCAACCCGCTCATGATGGTAACCGATATTAAAGCCGTAGCCGACTGGGCCAAGCCGCATGGCATTTTGACGATTGTCGACAACACGCTGCTCACGCCGTTTTTCCAACGTCCGATCGAACTTGGCGCCGATATCGTCGTGCACAGCGCAACCAAATATCTGGGCGGCCATAACGACGTTCTGGCAGGCTTGATCGTGACCAAAGGCCAAGAATTGTCCGAAGAAATGTTTTTCCTGCATAACTCGATCGGCGCGGTACTTAGCCCGACCGATTCTTACCAATTAATGCGCGGAATGAAGACGCTGGCATTGCGGATGGAACGCCACGAAAGCAACTCGCTTGCGATGGCCCGTTTCCTGCAAACCCATCCTCAGATCGAAAATGTCTATCACCCGGGACTGCCGGAACATCCGGGGCATGAGATCCAAAATCGCCAGTCAAGCGGAAATACGGGCATCTTCTCGTTCAAAGTCAAAGACGCGCGCTGGATCGAGCCGATTCTGAGCCATATCCAAGTCGTCGCGTTCGCGGAAAGTCTGGGCGGCGTGGAGTCGCTGATGACCTATCCGTCGATCCAAACGCATGCCGATATTCCGCAGGATATCCGCGATGCGATCGGCGTGGACGACAAGCTGCTGCGCTTCTCGGTCGGCATCGAGCATATCGACGATCTGATTGCCGATATCGACGGAGCGTTGCAAGCGGCATTGCGCGAGACGGAAGGAGCGAAAGCCTGATATGAGTAACGAGCACAACGAAACCCGGGAAGAAAGCTTGAAGACCGGTACGGAAAAAACGGCTCAACCGCAAGGACGCACGCCGGAAGGAACCGAACATGCGCCTTCCCAGCTTCAAACGCCCGAAGAAGCCGCGGAAGCGCTCAAAGGCCGTCATTTCGATACCAAGCTGATCCATTTCGGCGCGGAGATCGACCCGACAACAGGCGCGTCCAGCGTGCCGATCTATCAGGCGTCGACGTTCCACCATTTCGATATTTACGATCCGCCGCAATATGACTACAGCCGTTCGGGCAGCCCGACGCGCCAAGCGCTCGAAGATTATATCTCGCTGCTCGAAGGCGGCGCGGGCGGTTATGCGTTCGCATCCGGCATGGCGGCGATCTCGGCGGCGCTCATGATCTTCTCGGCAGGCGATCACTTGATCGTCACCGAGGATGTCTACGGCGGAACGTACCGTTTGCTGACAACGATCCTGAGCCGGATGAATATCGAGACGACGTTTGTCGATATGACCGATCTGGAGCAAGTGAAAGCCGCATTGCGTCCAAACACCAAAGGCGTATTCATGGAAACTCCGTCCAATCCTACGCTGAAGATTACCGATCTTGGCGCAGTGACAGCTTGGGCCAAAGAACATGATCTGTTGACGCTGGTCGACAACACGTTCATGACACCGTATTACCAGCGTCCGATCGAACAAGGCGTTGATATCATTTTGCACAGCGCGACCAAATTCCTCGGCGGACATAGCGACGTATTGGCGGGACTTGCGGTTGCACGCACTCCAGAGCTGGCTACGCAGTTGAAAAAGTTGCAAAACGGTCTGGGTACGGTGTTGGGGCCGCAAGATAGCTGGCTGCTGATCCGCGGCATCAAAACGCTCGGCGCGCGGATGGAACGCAGCGAATTGAGCGCGCGCAAGCTGGCGAAATGGCTGTCGGAACGGGATGATATTACGTCGGTCTACTATCCGGGCTTGTCCGATCATCCGGGGCGCGAAATCCATGAAAAGCAATCCACGGGCTACGGCGCGGTCGTATCGTTCGACGTAGGCTCGGAAGACCGCGCCAAGCGCCTGCTCAACAAAGTGAAGCTGCCGCTGGTAGCGGTTAGCCTCGGCGCGGTAGAGAGCATCCTGTCGTACCCGCCGATGATGTCGCATGCAGCAATGCCGCGCGAAGTTCGTCTGGAACGGGGCATCGGAGACGGTTTGCTGCGCTTCTCGGTCGGCTTGGAGAATATCGACGACTTGATTGCCGATCTGGAACAGGCTTTGGAGGACTGACTTTGTTCGGATAAAGGGAGTAAGCTGCTTTTTCTGCTACAATAGAGAACACAGTTACACACCTTGGACGAAAAGAGGGAAATCGATGGAATGGGTAGCCAACATCCTTGTCGCAGTTATTGCGCTTCTGCATGTGTATATCCTCGTATTGGAGATGTTCATGTGGAATAAGCCTCGCGGCATGAAAGCTTTCGGGTTGGAGCAAAAATTTGCGGATATGACGGTATCGCTTGCAGGCAATCAAGGCCTGTATAACGGTTTTCTCGCAGCCGGATTGATCTTTGGTTTGCTCTATCCGAATGCAGAAGCAGCGTCGCATATTCAAATCTTCTTCCTGGCTTGTGTCATGGTCGCGGGGATTTACGGCGCAGCGACAGCCAAGGTCAAGATTCTGTTCGTTCAGACCGTTCCGGCATTGATCGCATTGATAGCGGTGCTGCTTGCGTAGTCCGATCAGACGGACGGAAAAGCAGGAACACCGCATCATCAAGTAAAGTCGGCTCGCTCGGGCTTGTCTCACTCTTAATGAAGGATTACGAAACCTGCATTGGAGTGAGACAAGCTGCCAGCGGGTCGATTTTTCTTTTTTGTAAGTCGTGTAACGTTCACAAATATTTAAATCTTATGTGAAGTGTGATAGGATTAATAGAGAATTTGCAGTACAGCCAAACGTATCATATCAACTTCATTTGAACTTATTTTCACAAAGGAGGCTGCATGCAATGAGTGCGGTTGATGAAATATTGGAGAAAGCTTTAAACGGAGGACGTTTGAGCGTAGAGGACGCAATCGCCCTGTACGAATCGGATGACGTCGAGAAGCTGGGCCGGGTCGCAAATGAATTGATGATTCGCAAAAACCCCGAGCCAATTACGACTTTCGTTATTGGACGTAACGTTAACTATACGAATGTGTGCGACGTATTTTGCCGCTTCTGCGCGTTCTACCGTCGTCCGGGTTCGGCAGAGGGCTACGTATTGTCCGATGAAGTGATTTTGCAAAAGATCCAGGAGACCCAAGATGTCGGGGGAACGGAAATCCTGATGCAGGGTGGGGTCAATCCGGATCTGCCTTTCCAATACTACCTGGATATCCTGCGCAAGATCAAACAGCATTTCCCGGATATCACGATGCACTCGTTTTCTCCGGCCGAGATCATGAAAATGCAGAAGTTGTCGGGCATGTCGATGGAAGATACCATTCGCGCGATCCACGAAGCCGGACTCGATTCGTTGCCGGGCGGCGGGGGAGAAATTCTCGACGACCGTACACGACGCAAAATCAGCCGCCTGAAAGGCTCTTGGCGCGATTGGATGGACGTCATGCAGACGGCGCACAAGATCGGCATGAATACGACGGCAACGATGGTCATCGGCTTTGGCGAGACGTACGAAGAGCGTGCGCTGCATATGCTTCGCGTGCGCGACGCGCAAGACGAATGTATCCAGAACGGCTATGACTCCGAAGGGTTCCTGGCGTTTATCTCCTGGACATTCCAACCGGATAACACAAACATGAAGGTGGAAAAGCAAACTCCGGAGCAATACCTGAAAAATGTGGCGATCAGCCGTATTTTCATCGACAATATCAAGCACTTCCAATCTTCGTGGGTGACGATGGGACCTGAAGTCGGCAAGATGTCGCTTCAATACGGTTGCGACGACTTCGGCAGCACCATGATGGAAGAAAACGTCGTTTCCGCTGCGGGCACGACGCATAAGGTTAACATTGAGCAGACGTTGGAAATTATCCGTGCGGCAGGCAAGATCCCAGCGCAGCGCGATACCAAATATAATCTGCTTAAAGTGTTCGATGACGAGAATGCCAAAGTACAACGCGATTTCATTATGCAAAACTAGAGGCTTATCGATTCAAACGCAAAAATCCCGATGCCTACCGCATCGGGATTTTTCTTTTTGGAATATACAGCCTGTTGCTTAACTCGGTTTTTTCAAAAGCAGATACAGGAAGTAAGGCGCTCCGATAAAGGCAACGATAATACCCGCCGCGATACCGTCGGAGTCTCCCAGGTTTCGGCCGATGGTATCGGCGAGCAGCAGAAGCCAGCCGCCCACCAGTACGGAGATCGGCATAAAACGCTGATGCGCCGGACCGACCATCCCTCTGGCGATATGCGGAGCCATCAGGCCGATAAACGCGATCCCGCCTGTCACGGAGACGGCCGAAGCGGCAAGAGCCACGGCGGCGAGCAGCAGCAAAATACGGTCTTTTTGCACCGTGACGCCTGCGCCTACCGCCGACGATTCGCCTAACGACAGCAAGTTCAACGCTTTGGACTTGAACAGCGCGTACGGAACCAGCACGATCAACCACGGAAGCAGAGCAAGCACGAATGGCCAATCGGTTCCCCAGATATTCCCGGCCAACCAGGTCGCAATGAAGTCTACTTTTACCCGGTCAACCGAAGAAATGAGTACGATCATGACACCGGACAACGCCGTGGAAAAGCCGACGCCGGTTAGAATCATTTTCAGCGGCTGCACGCCTTCGCCTCGTTTGTACGCGAACAAGTAGATCAAGGTGGCTGTAATCAGCGCACTGGCAAAAGCCACGACGGGCAGCAGATACACGAAGGTTCCGACTTCAAGCGGAGCGAACAGGAAAAAGATCGCGACGCCTACGCCCGCGCCGGAGTTAATCCCGACGATGCCCGGATCCGCCAGTTCATTGCGAGTGATTCCTTGAAGAATCGAGCCTGATAGAGCCAAAGCCATCCCGGCCAGCAGGGTGATCAAAATGCGCGGTAGCCGAATAGAAAACAGCACGAATTCATCTTTGAACGTTCCTTGGCCGAATAGCGTCGGCAAGATGCGATCGAACGACACGGTCGATGAGCCGTGACCCAAGCTAACGACAAGCGTAACCAGAATCAATACGATAAGCAGCATGGCGACCCACTGCGGTTTTTGCAGTAAGGAGAGTTTTTTGGATACAGGCTTCATGACAGCGACTTTCCTCCTTTACGCACAATGAACAGGAAGAAAGGCAGTCCCAGTACCGCGACGATTGCCGCAACCGGCGTTTCGAGCGGCGCATTAAGCATCCGTCCCAACGTATCCGCACCGACCATGAACATGGCGCCGAAGATTGCGGAAAGCGGAAGAACGGTCCGATAATCGGTTCCCGTGAAGACGCGAACCAGATGCGGAATCATCAAACCGACAAAAGCCAGATTGCCGACCAGCGATACGGCGGCACCTGCAAGCAGCGTAACCACGATGCAGAGCACGAGCTTGATCCAGCCCGTATTTAGCCCCAGGCCAACTGCCGTTGATTCGTTCAGACTCATAATGGTCAGCTGGCGCGAAAGCAGAACGGCTACCAGAATACCGACCAGAATGACAGGCGTGATGATCATGAGCTGGCCCCAGGTCGTGCCGATCAGGCCGCCCGAGGTCCACATGGATACGCTTTTCGAGATTTTGAACTCCAGGCTGATCGCTTCCGCGAGTGCGGTCAGCAGCGCGGATACGGCCGCGCCGGCCAGCACCATACGCAGCGGTGACAGCGTTTTGCCGCGCAAAGCCAGTATGCCGAAAACAAACATTACGCCGACAGCCGCTCCGATAAAGCAGGCGACCATGACGCTGAAGTAACCCGCAGCCGGAAGAAAAGCGAACACCACGGCCAGCGCCGCATTCGCGCCTGCCGTAATGCCAAGCAATCCGGGATCGGCGAGCGGGTTACGGGTCAGTCCCTGCATAATGGCACCCGAGACGGCTAACGCGGCACCGACTAGCAACGCGCCGATCTCCCGCGGAAGACGAAGCTCCCGAATGACCGAAATATCATCGTTGGATACGCTTGGATGGGTAACGGCCAACCAAATATCCGAGAAAGAAACGCTTTTGGCGCCCACCAGAATCGCGCCGACGAATACGGCGAGAAGTAGCAGTACGGACGCCAGCAGCTTAACCGGAAAGGAACGAAGCAGGCTAGGCAAAGCGGACTTTTTCATCCCGCAAACTTACTCGCCCAGGAACGATTTTTTGAAGAAATCGAGTTGGTATTCCAGCGACAACGCATCGTTGAAGTAGAAGCCCGTAGCATCGACTTCGTAGACGTGGCCTTCTTTCACTGCCGGAATGTTTTTGTACGTATCGGTTTCTTGGAAGGAGTTGTCTCCGGCAAGCGTTTTGCTGAAGATGACATAATCGCCCAGGTATTCAGGCAATACTTCGAGCGACAGATCGTAATAGCCTTGCGACGAAGTGACTTCTTTGACTTTCTCCGGCATTTTCAGACCCATGGCTTGATACAGGATTTCGGTGCCGCGACCCCAAGCATCGCCGAAGATGTAGAGGGCTTTAGCGTCGCCTTCCATAACGGTAACGGTTTTGTCTTCGCCGATTTTGGCTTTGATTTCTTCGCCGGCAGCTTGAGCTTGGGCTTTGAAGTCGGCAACCCAGGCTGCGCCTTCTTCGCCTTTGTTAACGGCTTTAGCCACTTCTTCGATTTGAGTCAGATAGTCGACTTTGTTGTAGGTGTACGTGACGAGCGGAGCGATTTGCTTCAGCTTGTCCGCATTTTTCACGTCGCTCGAAGCGATGATCAGATCCGGTTGCAGTTCGATGATTTTTTCCACGTCGTCCGCGGATACTTGCTCCACGTCTTTCAGTTGCTCTGCGAAATTCGGGTTGGCTTTGGTCCATTGGTCGACACCGACAACCGGAACGCCGAACTTGAGCAAGCTACCCGTATAGCTCGACAGGTCGACTACGCGCTGCGGATTGGCGGGAACTTCGATCGGTCCGTTTTCCGATTCGTATGTAACGGTACCTGTAGCGGCTTCGGCTGTCGTGTCAGCCGCAGGTTCTGTAGTTGCGGTCGTCTCGGTAGAAGCATTGCTGCTTGCAGTCGGCGTGCTCGCCTGGTTGCCGCAAGCGCTGAGGATAAGAAGCATGGTGAATAAAAGAGGCAAAAGCAGTTTTTTCATGATATACACTCCCTTGGAATAATGTCGAGTTGACAACGATAATCGTTATCACTCAAGCGCAATATCCCAACATTACGGTGGCTTAGACACTTTGTCAATAGGGGAAGTAGGTAAAATGATGATCCGGCTATACAGCTCAAAAGACGTAGGCAGTGGCGGAGAATTTGCAATGAAAAGGAAAAGACTCGCTCCCCTGCCGAATCGACGGCAAGAAAGCGAGTCTATAAGCTGAAAAAAATCATGAACGAAAGTCAGGCTTGAACGCTTGCAGGCTGTTCCTTGATCGCTTTCTCCAGGAATTCCAGCACGGCGCGGTAAACCCGCATTTCGTTTTCTTTTTTCGAGAATCCGTGACCTTCGTCTTCGAGCACGATATATTCGACGTTCGCACCTTTTTCGTTCAAAGCTTTGACGATCTGGTCGGATTCGGCTTTGACGACGCGGGGATCGTTGGCGCCCTGAATAACAAGCATCGGCTTGGTCATCCCATCCAGGTAAGTGATCGGCGAGAACGCGGTGAGCTTGTCCTTGTCCGCTACAGGGTCGCCGACCCACTTGTTCATGACCGGTTTCCAATGTTCCGGCACCGATTCGATGAACGAGAACAGATCGCTCGGTCCGAAGATATCGACAACGGCTTTGAAGTAATCGGCATGGCGTCCGTGCAGCAGAAGTGCCATGTATCCGCCGAAGCTTCCGCCCATCAGCAGCAGTTTGTCGCGCTCGGCGTAGCCGTTTTCCACGATCCAATCCAGTCCCGCGATATTGTCCAATCTCGGGCCGTCGCCCCAATCACCTTCGACCAGCTTGCAGAACGATAGGCCATAGCCCGTTGAACCCCGGAAGTTCGGCGCGAAGATGTTGAAGCCGCGACTGACGAGGAATTGGAACAGCGAGCGGAAGCCCAGACGCTCCGCTGCTTGAGGTCCGCCGTGCGGCCACAAAATGGTATGTCCGTTGGACGTTTCTTCGGTTGCCCGGAAGAACAGCGATTCGATCTCCAGACCGTCGAACGACGGATAGGTCAGCACTTCGGGACGAATCAACTCCGATTCTGCGATGCCGGGTACGCCATAGTTCGTGCAGCGCGTCCATTCCTCGGAAAACCGTTCCTTTTTGAAAATATTGGTCGGGCTTACCGAGCTTCGTCCGAGAATATACAGATTGCCGCTTTCCGCGACATGGATTGAGGCAAGCGTATCTACAGGAAGCGGAATGCCGCCAAGGGAGCCGGATTCCAGATCATACGTATACAAATAATCGGAAACGCCTTTGCTGGCCGTTAAGTACAGCAGCTTGCGTTCCTTGTCATAGGTGATCGAGGTGAAATCGACGCCTTCCACATCAAGCAATTGGGTCTTGGTCTCCGTCTCGATATCAAAGCGGGCCAAATACGTGAAATCGCCGCCTGCGTTAGTCAGGAAATGCAGCTCAGCGTCTCCGGTAAACACGCTATCCGAAACGGTATACTCGCCTTCGGCTTCCGGGTCGAGCGAGACGTGTTTATCTCCGAAGCAAATGAAAGCAGGCGCGTACGTGTTGGCAAAATGCTTGCTGTATACCAGATATTCTTCTTTCGGACTGACATCGGTCAAAAAGACGGAAGCATCGCCGGAGCCTTGCAGCACCGAGACTTCCTGCCCCGTGGTCAGGTCGCAGCAAAGAGCGCTCAGGTACGTCGCATCTTCTTTGGTGGACGTATAATAGAGGCGTTTGCCGTCTTCCGACAAGATCGGACTCATATGCCGGTGGCCTTCTTTTACGCAGAGCGGAAGCAGTTCCCCGCCTTGCGGCTGAAGCGCGTAAAGCTGTGAATTCTCGTCGCCGTCCTTGTCGAATCCGACTACGAGAAAACGTCCGCGTTTGTCGTACTTGACGGCATGGCAGCTCTGTCCGTTAAAAGTAAGCGGATACGGAAAAGCGTTCGGAAGATCCATGGCCCACAGATCAAACTTTCCGCTGAGGTTGGTGCTGAACACAAGCTGTCCTTCGTCCGGGCTGACCGCGAAAGTCTCGATCGCGAACGTACGGAAGAACTGCTCGACATCAGGTTTTTTGAACGATAGCATGGAATCCTCCTTGTGTCGGCCGGTAGCCTTGAATGAGTAACGCAGGTCGTACATGTCTATCTATTCGCTAATTGTTTCCGAAATCCTGCCTGTATTTAAGGAAACGGGGAGAGAAAAGAGCGGAATCGGGTATAAGAAAGAATGAACATATTCTATTTCTACCCTATAAAAAAGCTCAGGAGGGCGCGAACATGACTCAAATCCATTCCCAAAAAACTCCTATCCCATTCGACGCAGCGCAGATCAAAGTGATCGCGTTTGACCTGGACGGAACATTGATCGACACCTCGCAAGCGATGCTGGACGTGAATCACGAAGTGTTCAGCGAAGCTATCCATAACGGAGACGCCAAAAAGCAGCCTACCAAAGACGAAATATACTCGACATTCGGTATGATCGGCGACGAAGCCTGGAATACGTTGGCCTCCGAAATCCCGGACGACCGGGCGGACCAGTATAAAGAACGGCACAATGAGCTGCTTCGGAAAAAGATGGATGCTCAGTCGTTTGCTCTTCCCGGCGTAGCCGAACTTTTGAAATCTTTGGCCGACCGTTACGATCTGGCGACGGCCAGCAATTGCGGCGAAGGTTACCTGGAACGCGTGCTTGCCCAAGACGGCCTGAAAAAAGTGATTACTTATCCGTTATGCGCAGGAAGCGTAAACGCCGAACAAAAAAGCGACGTCCTGCGCGAGCTGCTTCGCCAAAGCGGACTCGACACTTCCCAAGTGCTCATGGTCGGCGACCGAAAATCCGACGTCGACGCCGCCAGAAAAGCCGGAATCCCCGTCGTCGGCGTCCGTTCCGAATTCGGGGAAGAGAACGAACTACAAACCGCCGACGCCGTGATCGATACCATCGGCGATTTGAAAAAGCTCCTAAAACTGTAATCCGCTAAATTTTTCAAAATACGACGCTCCGTGCGATGAATTCCCAAAAACGGTTCTAATCTTTCCTACACCCCTATCCAGAAAATCCAACGTAACTAGAAGCGAGAAGACGAAGAGAGAAATTCAGTTCAAGACGCCTTTGAACTCGGAAAACTCCTTATTCAAATCCAATCCCTTTTCCGAGTGAGACAGCGAATTGAACTGAATTTCTCTCGCAGTCTTCTCGCTTCCCGCACCAACGTAAC
The DNA here is from genome assembly GCF_037722395.1 of Saccharibacillus sacchari. GTDB lineage: Bacteria > Bacillota > Bacilli > Paenibacillales > Paenibacillaceae > Saccharibacillus > Saccharibacillus sacchari_A. Next base: position 498,587 of record NZ_JBBKAR010000056.1, read on the forward strand.
TTTTCCCACCACAACCATCACTCTTGACGCTTCCCCCCGTTGCAGCTTATAATGAACAGCAGCAAAAGCGACGACAAAGACATGGATGCCGGCACACGGCACCGCTCCAGAGAGAGGAAACCTCGGCTGCAATTTCCTCCGGACCGGCCTGCATTTACCCCTTTCGAGCTGCGTTTTCGAACTTCCGCCTCCGATCATCGCATTCGCGAATCGTAGAGCCGAGCAGTAGATCACGCCGGAACCGCACTTCCGTTATTGACGTGCTCAATGAGGGCTTTTTGTCCCGCCAGGATCAACGAGATCGAACGCATGGCGGAACCGGGCCGAATCAGGGTGGAACCACGGGTATAACGCTCGTCCCTTCGCGGGACGGGCGTTTTTTGCGTGCCGATTCCGTACTTGCTTTTTTCAAAATCAAAGGAGGAATTATCATCATGGCTATCTCTATCAGCCTGCCGGACGGCTCTGTTCGGGAATACGAAGCAGGCAGCACTATCGAGGACGTTGCCGCATCGATCAGCAGCAGCCTGCGTAAAAACGCGCTTGCAGGCAAACAAAACGGAATCGTCGTCGATCTGAGCACTCCGCTCGAAAACGGCGCGCAAATCGAAATCGTCATGCCCGGCTCGCCGGAAGGTCTTGAAGTGGTTCGTCATAGTACCGCTCACCTGACTGCGCAGGCGGTACGTCGTTTGTTCGGTACAAATGAAGTAAAACTGGGCATCGGTCCTGTGATCGAAGAAGGTTTCTACTATGATATGGATCTCGAACACGGCCTCAACCCGGAAGACCTGCAAAAGATCGAGAAAGAAATGGAACGTATCGTGGGTGAAAACCTGCCAATCACGCGTCGCGAAGTGAGCCGCGAAGAAGCGCTGAAAATTTTCGGCGAGCTGGGCGATCCGTATAAGATCGAGCTGATCGAAGCGTTGCCGGAAGATTCCGCGATCACGATCTACGATCAAGGCGAATTTTTCGACCTGTGCCGCGGGCCTCACGTGCCTTCGACAGGCAAGCTCAAAATTTTCAAACTGCTGAGCGTGGCGGGTGCTTACTGGCGCGGCGACAGCAAAAACAAAATGCTGCAACGCATTTACGGCACGGCCTTTTTCAAAAAAGCCGAGCTGGACGAGCATTTGCATTTCCTCGAAGAAGCGAAAAAGCGCGACCACCGCAAATTAGGCAAAGACCTGAAAATGTTCACGTTTAACAACCTGGTCGGTCAAGGTCTGCCGATCTGGTTGCCAAACGGTGCCAAACTGCGCCGTACGCTGGAGCGTTACATCGTGGATCTGGAAGAAAGCCTGGGCTACCAACACGTGTACACGCCGGTTATGGGTAACGTCGAGTTGTACAAAACGTCGGGGCACTGGGAGCATTATCAAGAAGACATGTTCCCGCCGATGGAGTTGGACAACGAATCGCTCGTGTTGCGTCCGATGAACTGTCCTCACCATATGATGGTCTATAAAAGCGACATGCACAGCTACCGCGAACTGCCGATCCGGATTGCCGAGCTGGGCTTGATGCACCGTTACGAAATGTCCGGCGCACTGACCGGCTTCCACCGTGTACGTGCAATGACACTGAACGACGCGCATATCTTCTGCCGTCCGGATCAGATTAAGGAAGAATTCGGCCGCGTCGTGAAGCTGATCGCCAAAGTTTACGAAGACTTCGGCATCGACAGCTACCGTTTCCGGTTGTCGTACCGCGATCCTCAGGATACCGAAAAGTATTTCCAAAACGACGAAATGTGGGAAATGTCCCAACGCATGCTGCGCGAAGTCGTCGAAGAACTGGAATTGCCATTCTACGAAGCGGAAGGCGAAGCGGCGTTCTACGGACCGAAGCTCGACGTGCAGATCAAAACGGCACTGGGCAAAGAAGAAACGTTGTCGACCGCACAACTCGACTTTCTGCTGCCTGAGCGCTTCGAACTGGAATACATCGGCGATGATGGTCAAAAGCACCGTCCGGTCGTGATCCACCGCGGTATCATCAGCACGATGGAGCGTTTCACCGCGTTCCTGCTGGAGAACTTCGCGGGCAACCTGCCGCTTTGGCTGTCGCCGATGCAAGCCAAAATCATTCCGGTCTCGGGCAACTACAGCGAATACGCGGAGCAAGTGGCAGATCGCTTGAGAGAAGCCGGCATCCGCGTCGAAACGGACGTGCGCAACGAGAAGCTGGGCTACAAGATCCGCGAAGCGCAACTGGAAAAAGCGCCGTACATGTTCGTGGTCGGCGAAAACGAGAAAGAAGCCGGCGGCGTATCCGTACGTAAGCGCGGCGAAGGCGATCTGGGCGCGAAACCGCTGGACGAAGTGATTGCTTTGTTAAAAGAAGAGATTCAAACCCGCAAGATCTAATCTGTTAAAATCAAGCCGTTCCTTACGTGGGAGCGGCTTTTTGACGTGCTGTTGCGGCGCACAGATCGGCGCTTCGGGTATCCGTAAGCTTGGGCATCGGTCGCCAGACGGAGAAAGGCAAGGCTGAAGGCGGGAAAGAAGTTCGCTCTCAAGCCGGAACAGCAAATCATTCCCGCGCCGCTTAAGAGAAATCGCTTTTTCGCACATACTGGAAAAAACGAAGGGGAGGCGCGGGATATGAGAAAACACAAGGTGAAGAAACTACTTAAAGAAGCTTACGGTCGACTGTTCGGACAAGGGGCACGGAAAGAGCGCCAAAGGTGGGCGGCAGGAATCATGCCTCGGCTCGGCGAAGACTGGAAACGTTCGGGCCGAACCGAATTCAAGCAAGGCTTGAACGAATCTTTGGCCATCGATTCTATTCGTATTCGATTATAATACCCGTCTCGGTCTCAAGACCGAGACGGGTTTCATTCTTGGGCCGCTTTTGCTTAAATCAAGCTTACGGTAGACTGAATGTAAGAGTAGAACAGTTCCCGGTCCCACATACAAGGAGGAGAACGTGATGAAGAAGAGCGGAGCCATATGGCTGATTGCGATCGGCGGTATTTTTCTGGCCTACCAACTCGGTTATATCAGTTACGGCATTGGAGATTTGATTCGGACATTCTGGCCGACCCTTCTGATTGTTGCCGGACTTTCGCAGCTAATGAATGCCAAAAAGCATAGTTCAAGCATAGTCGGTCATCTGATTTTGATCGCGATCGGCGGATATTTTCAGGCCCGCAACCTCGGAATTACCGATCTTAGCACAGGTGAGTTTTTCAAATTCCTGATTCCGGCCGGACTGATCACGATCGGTATTTACACGTTGATCAAACCGAAGCGCGTTCCGGAATATCCGTCTCCCCGCCCGGAAGGACCTGATGATTTTTCGCATACGGGCAGTAACCACAACCCTCAACCGCCGATTCCGCCAGCTCCTATCGAGCCGTTGGAATCGCCGCTGGATCGCATGTTCGTGAACTTGGATAAAGACGAACCGAAGAGCGAGCCTAAGCATGAGCGTAAAAGTGAAAGCAAACGTTATGAATGGAAGCCGGAGTCCCATCGTGAATTCGATCGGGAAGATCCGGAAAATCGTTCGGGCAACGGGTCCGAATTCCAGAAGATCGGGGATATGGCTCGTGAGATCGGAAGACAGACCGCCGATCAGGTGCGCAAGATCGACTTTTCCCGGATTGCGGACGAAGTGAAAAGTGAAGTCGACAGCGCGATGAAGGATTTTAAAAAGTCGATGAATCACGAGCCGAACAAGCAAAAGCCCGGCACCGTTTCGCTGGAAAAAGATCCGTTCCCGGAAGATTTTTCGGATGACGGAAGGTTTTACGACCACTGCGACGAAGATAGTAGACACGCTTATGGCGGTTATGACCGTGAACAGATGCGCAAAGCGCGCCAGAAAGCGGACAAAGAAAAAAAAGACAAGACCGTTAACGAGTCGAGCTTTATCGGAGACTACTATATCGGTAGGGATTATTTCCGGCTCAAGCCGCTGAACGTTTCCCATTTTATCGGAGATACGGTAATCGACCTGACCAAAGCACAGATTTCCTACGGAACAACGAGAATCAATGTATCGAGTTTTATCGGAGATGTCGTGATCTATATGCCAAACGATCCTGAAGTCGGAGTCAAAGTACACACAAGCTCGTTTCTGGGCGATCATAACGTACTGGGCAACAGACGAAGCGGTATGGTCGGCGGCATAGACGAAACGCGGAACTATGACGATTGCGCGAAACGGATCAAGATTAACGTCAGCTCGTTCATCTCGGACGTCAACGTAAATATCGTAGGGTAAAGGCGGGCGGTTATGGGAAATCTACTGAAAAATACGAAGTGGGAGCTTATGTTTTACTTTCTGTTAAGCGGCGGGATTCTCGCCGCTTTGCTGTATTGGTTCAGCCTGTACGGGTTCGTACAGGTTGTTCCGCCGCGAATCTGGGTGTTTTATTTGCTTGCGACCGTTTTGGTGGCTGTCGTGACCGGTTATATGGCGGGGCGTCGGATTCAGCGGCGGATCGACGTGCTGCATTACACGATGCTCCAGGTGTCGCAAGGCAATCTGGCGCTTCGCCTCGGTGATACGGACGACCAGTCTTTTGCCCGCGTATACGGCGAGTTCAACGTCATGATGGATTCGATCGAGACCAAGACCAAATTGCTGCAAAAGCTCGGCGAAAGCGAAGCCATCGGCAAGGAGCAATTGGTCGAGAACGCGGTGCGCGAAGAACGTCGCCGGATGGCGCGCGATCTGCACGATTCGGTCAGCCAGCAGCTTTTCGCGATCCATATGTCTGCCGCTTCGCTGCCCAAAGTGTTGGAGCTTAACCCGGATGCCTCCGTTCAGGTGATGCAGCAGCTGATCCAGATGTCGAATCTGGCCCAGAAGCAGATGCGTGCGCTGATCGCGCAATTGCGCCCGGTTGAACTGGAAGGAATCGACCTGCCCGCTGCTTTGGACCGCTGGTTCCCCGACTATTGCATCCAGAACGGATTGAAGGGTGTAAAAGATGTCGAGCTGTGCGAAGGACTGTCCGAAGCGATCGAGCAGCAGCTGTTCCTAATTGTGCAAGAAGCGATGGCGAACATCGTCAAACACGCGCAGGCCGGAATCGTCAGCTTGTCGCTGCGGGAGAACGAGCGTCAGGTGCTGCTGTCGATCAGCGACGACGGCAAAGGGTTTTCCGGAAGCGCGACGCAAAAACAAGGTTCGTACGGCTTGATGACCATGCGAGAACGAGCGGAGAAGTTGGGCGGCCGGGCAGAGATTATTTCAAGACCCGGAGCCGGAACCACGATTCGCGTACATATTCCAAAATTCACAGAAGGAAAGGCAGTGGAAGAGCATGGACAAGATCAAGATCCTGCTGGCGGACGATCACGACATGGTGAGAATGGGGCTGAAGACGTACTTGATGCTGGAGCCCGGATTTGACGTGATCGGAGAAGCGAGCAACGGCCTGGAGGTCATCGAACGCTTGCGCGCCATTTCTGCCGAAGGCGGCGAAATGCCGGATCTGATCCTGATGGATATGATGATGCCGGAAATGAACGGAACGGAAGCCACGCGCGTCGTCGTCTCCGAGTTCCCGGCGGTGCGCGTCGTCATGTTGACCAGCTTCCTGGAAGACAAGCTCGTTATGGAAGCGATCGAAGCCGGGGCGGTGAGCTACGTGCTCAAGACCGTTACGGCGGAAGAGTTGATCTATGCGTTAAAAGGCGCGTTCCGGGGCATGCCGGTCATGACCGGAGACGTCTCCCAAGCCTTGACCCGCGGCATCCGCCAACGTACCGTCGAAGCCGATTCCTCCCCGCTGACCGAACGGGAAAAAGAAGTGCTGCTGCTGATCGCGGAAGGCATGGGCAACAAAGAAATCGGCGAAGAATTACATATCAGTATCAAAACCGTCAAAACGCACGTCAGCAACCTATTGATGAAGTGTGAACTGGAAGACCGGACGCAGCTTGCGATCTATGCGCACCGACAAGGCATGATTCGTTCGTAAAAGAAGGATGAGGCATGGAATTATCCGGCACGTACACAGCTCTCCCGAACGGCACTATCCGCCAGCTGGACTCAGCCAGCTTCTTTTCGAAATCCGCACATTCTATACAGAAGCCCTAAAGCAAGGAAACAGCGTCATCTTCCACTTGTCTTAGTCCTATTGAATTAAGACGAATATATTTTCAAGTATTTAATGTGCGTTCCCTTGCTCTGGTTCTTGTCTTTGCTCTTGCCCTTGCCCTTGCTCCTTCCGCCCCCGGAAGGAGCTTTTAAGCATGGAGAAGTTTTTGCTTAGCGGAAGCTACAGCGAAGGGAGAAATTCAGTGAAAGGCGCCTTTGAGCTTGGAAAACAACCTTTTTAAAGTTCAATAAAGTTTTCCAAGCGAGACAGCGCATTGAACGAATTTCTCGCGTAGCGCCCCCAACTTCCCCAAAAACTCTCCCTGCTTAAAAGAAAGCGAATTCAAAATAATTTATTTTTCTTATCTATCTTTATATCTCTTTTAATGTTCAATTAAGGTTCTTGGGCGAAAATAACTACAGAAGCAAACGACGAACAAACAACGCGATGCCGGATTCATCCTTGAGGCTTTACGAAATACCCCAACAAAATCACGTTATTCGGCATAGCCCGAAGGCGAGGAGGAAAATAGACATGGACGAAAAGAAATACGGAAACTCTTTCGAAGACAATAACGCAGCAGGTAACACAGGTGCCAATAACGAAGGCCGCGGCAATCAATCGAATCCCGGCTCCTCCGAGCAATCGGGCAACAACCCGGACGGTTCTTCCTACTACTATTCGTACGGTCCGTTCCAATCGGTAGGTTCTTCCGACCCGGAATCGCCAAACAAAGTTCGAGAGGTTGAAGTGACGCCGCCAAGTCCGGTTCGCAACTATGACTCTTACGGCACACCGACCGGATCGAACGGTTCGGCTCCGAACGGCAATTGGAACTACAATCAAAAGCCGAAATCCTCGTTCAAAAATATGGTGACTTCTTTCGCGGCAGGCGCGCTGGGGGCAATCGTTATTACAGGATCGGTCTTCACAGCAGGACATGCAGGCTGGTTCGGAAGCGACGAAGCAAACACGGCTCAAGCGGCAGCCACAACAACCACCGCAGCGGCAAATTCCAGCGGCGTATCGACAGCGGCTTACACGATCGCTTCTTCCAAAGACATCTCGGACGTCGTGAATCAAGCAAGCCCTTCGGTCGTGAAGATCGAGACGCTGTCCAAAGGCGGGTCGTCGAGCACGCAAGGGAACTACAATGATCCGTTCTTCCGTTACTTCTACGGCGATTCGCAAGGCAACAGCAATAACGGCAACAGCAACAACGGCAGCTCCGATTCGTCCACTTCGGATCAGTTGACGCCGCTTGGTTTGGGAACAGGCTTCATTTTCGATAAAGAAGGCTATATCCTGACCAATAACCACGTGGTTGAAGGCGGCGACGTGATCCAGGTTACGCTGGACGGCAACACCAAGCCTTACGAAGCGACATTGCTCGGCCATAGCGCCGATCTTGACCTGGCTGTCCTGAAAATCAACAGCACGGACGGCAGCGACTTCCCGGCGATTTCGCTGGGCGATTCCGACGCGACAGCGATCGGCAACTGGGTCGTCGCGATCGGCAATCCGGAAGGCTTCGAGCATACCGTAACAGCCGGCGTACTGAGCGCGAAAGAACGCGAAATCTCGATCGCCGACGAAACGACAGGCGCAACGACCGATTACAAACATCTGCTGCAAACGGATGCTTCCATTAACCCAGGCAACTCCGGCGGTCCGCTGCTCAACCTGAACGGCGAAGTCATCGGTATGAACACGGCCGTCAGCACGGAAGCGCAAGGCATCGGGTTCGCGATCTCTTCGAACACGATCAAAGGCGTCGTCGAACAATTGAAAAACAACGAAGAAATTCCGAAAGAAGCTGTTCCGTTTATCGGCGCAAGCTTGACGACCATGTCCGACAGCATCGCGCAACAAATGGGCGTGGACACGAAAGAAGGCTCGCTCGTTAGCGAAGTGCTGTACGGTTCGCCGGCTTACAAAGCCGATCTGCGCAGCTATGACATCATCACGGGCGTGAACGGAACTCCGTATGCGACCAGCCAGGATCTGATTACGGCGATTCAAGCGCTGAAAGTCGGTGATTCCGCTACGCTGAACGTGGTCCGCAACAATCAAAAGATCGACGTGAAAGTAACCATCGGCGACCGCAACGAATACGAAGAATCCAGCGCGGCTCAGCAAAACAACAATAGCCAAAATAACAACAGCCAGAATGAAAATGGATTGACCAACCCGTTCGGCGGCCAATGATTTTGTTCGACAGTGAAAGATTATAAGCTTGGCAGACTGCGGGAGGGGCAACCCTCCCGTTTTTGCTGCTTGGATGCTACAATAATAAAAAAAGAACGTAGAGGGGAACGAAGGACAAGATGCGATCGAATATACTGGTTGTCGACGACGACGAGAAAATCATTTCCATGTTGAGAAGAGGATTGGCTTTCGAAGGTTATGAGGTTCATACCGCGCCGAACGGAGCAGAGGGTCTGAAGCTGATGCGGACGACCGATCCCGATCTGTTGGTGCTCGACGTCATGATGCCGGAGGTGGACGGCTTCGAAGTCGTGCGCAGATTGCGCGAGGCGGGCAGTGCCGTTCCGGTGCTGATGCTGACGGCCAAGGACGAACTGGAAAACCGGGTAAAAGGTCTTGACCTGGGCGCGGACGATTATTTGGTGAAGCCGTTTGCTTTGGAAGAGTTGCTGGCGCGGGTGCGTGCTTTGCTTCGACGCAAAACGGACAACGTGCGCGAAGACGACGGCGAGCGCCTGACGTTTGAAGACTTGATCATGAATGTCGATTCGCGCGAAGTGACCCGGGGAGACAAGCGGATCGAGCTAACGGCCAAAGAGTTCGAATTGCTTCATTTGTTCATGCTCAATCCGAGGCGTGTATTGTCGCGTGACCTGATCATGGATAAAATCTGGGGTTACGATTATAGCGGCGAATCCAACGTGCTTGAAGTGTACGTCGCGATGCTGCGGCAAAAAACCGAAAGCTCCGAGCATAAGCGCCTGATCCAGACGATTCGCGGCGCAGGTTACATCTTAAGAAGCGATTCCTAAAAGGGGGCAGCCCTCTGTTATGTCTATTCGTTTACGCCTGACCGCCTGGTATTCGGGCATCCTCGCGCTGACATTGCTGATGTTCAGTGCGATCATTTATGGATTCGTCTATTACAATACCTACCTGAGTACGTACGATACTTGGCAAAGCCGCATCCGGGAGCAGATCCGACAAAGTATCGTGGAACAAAACGGGATGGTCACTTCCGACATTAATATTGAAAATTTGTTGAAAACGATCGATAGTCGGCTGTATGTGCAAATGTACTACTACGATACAGGCACATTGAAGCAATCGACCAATATGGGTTTTGTCAGCAATACCTTCAAATTCGATATTCCGGAGGTCGACGACGTCACCCCGGATTTCAGCCGTATCCAAACCGACGGCAAGCCGTATCTGATGTATCAACAGGTTTTGCAAACGAAAGCGACAGGCTCTCCTGTTCTTCTTCAGATCGCGGCCAGTACGGAAGAAGCGGAGAACATGCTGTCCGATCTGCGGTTTATCCTCGTGTTGGGATCGCTCTCCACGCTGATTTTGGCTTTCACGCTGGGTTTGTTTTTAGCTCGTAAATCCATGGCGCCTATCGGCAAAGTAATCGAGGCGGCCAACGCTGTCCAGACAAGTAGCGACCTCAGCGTGCGTATCGACTATAAAGGACCTCAGGATGAAGTCGGACAGCTGATCAGTACGGTTAACCGCATGTTGGGCCGTACAGAAAACTTTTACAAGGATCTGGAAGAGTCTTACCGTACGCAGCGGCGCTTCGTTTCGGACGCTTCTCACGAACTGCGTACGCCGCTTACGACGATTCGGGGCAATACCGATTTGTTGAAAAAGATCTGGACCATGCAAAGCGCGCCTTCCGGCCTCAGCGAGGAGGAGCTGAAGCAAATGTCGGTCGAAGCAATCGGCGACATTGCGGACGAATCCGAGCGGATGAGCCGTCTGATCGGAGATATGCTATCGCTGGCTCGCGCGGATGCAGGCCAGACGATGCAAAAAGAATGGCTGAAGTTCGGTCCTCTGGTGGAAGACGTGGTGCGTCGTGCTCAATTCCTGCCGCACAAAGCCGAATGGGCGCCGGGTGATTTGAGCGCGCTCGACGGCATTGCCGTAGTCGGCAATAAAGATTACTTGCAGCAAATGCTGTTTATCTTTATCGAAAATGCGTTCAAATACACGATGGAGGGCCAAGTGTCGCTCGATATCGTGGTTTACCGGCAGCAAGTCGGGATTCGCGTGAAAGATAGCGGGATCGGGATGGACAAAGACGAAGTTCCGCATATCTTCGAACGTTTCTATCGGGCAGACGAGTCACGCGGCAAAACGCCGGGAACCGGCTTGGGTCTGTCGATCGCGAAATGGATCATCGACGAGCACCAAGGGTCGGTTGAAGTGGTGACGGTCAAAGGCGAAGGGACGACTTTCATTATCTGGCTACCCGCGTTATTCCCGGAAATCCAGGCTTCGACCACTGCCGAAGAAGCGTCCGAGGATGAAGTCATCCATATCGAGCCTGACGAAATCGAAGAAGTCGAAGAAATTCAAAAGACCGATTCGGACTCCCAAGAAGGAACATCACGGCGCAGCGCCAAGTAATCCAACTGAAATCAATGCGATCTTGTCCACAGAAAACGTGCTGTGAACAGGGTCGCCTTTCTTCGGCCTTCCGAATACGTTATAATCGGGTTATGCGTGATCGTTCACGCTTAAGCCATGAATCTGAAAGCAGGTGCTAATAGATGGAAGTTCTACGTATCGCGCCCCGCGGTTACTGTTACGGCGTAGTCGACGCGATGGTGCTCGCCAGACAAGCGGCCAAAAACCTCGATCTGCCACGGCCTATTTATATACTCGGGATGATCGTGCATAACGCGCATGTGACCCAATCGTTCGAGGACGAAGGGATTGTTACTCTTGACGGACCGAACCGGCTGGAAATTCTGGAGCAGGTCGATAAAGGCACCGTTATTTTCACCGCTCACGGCGTATCGCCGGAAGTACGCAAGCGTGCCCGGGATCGCGGGTTGACGACTGTCGATGCGACATGTCCGGACGTGACGAAGACGCATGATCTGATCCGCGAGAAGGCGGCAGAAGGCTACGAGATCATTTATATCGGCAAAAAGAACCACCCTGAGCCGGAAGGGGCGATCGGCATCGCGCCGGACAAGGTGCATCTGATCGAAAAAGAAGAAGAGATCGAAGCGCTGAACGTTCCGCCAGGCAAAATCATCATTACGAACCAGACGACAATGAGCCAATGGGATATCAAAAACATCATGAAAATGCTGCTTGAACGTTATCCGGGCGCCGAAGTGCATAACGAGATTTGTTTGGCGACGCAAGTCCGTCAAGAAGCCGTTGCCGAGCAGGCCGGTCAAGCCGATCTGGTGATTGTGGTTGGCGACCCGCGCAGCAACAACTCCAACCGTTTGGCGCAAGTGTCGGAAGAAATCGCAGGCACGACCGCTTACCGCGTATCCGACGTGAGCGAGATCAAGCAGGAATGGCTGATGGGCATCGCCAAAGTCGCGGTAACGGCCGGAGCTTCTACGCCGACGCCGATCACCAAAGAAGTCATTACGTATCTGGAGCAGTTCGAAGAAAGCGATCCGTCCACGTGGGAAATCAAGCGTACGGTCGATATGAAAAAGCTGCTGCCGCCGGTACGCGAGAAAAAGAAAGTCAACGCGCAAGCGGAGTAAAAACAAGTACGGGTACGAAATTGTCGATCATTCAGAGCCGTCTTAGCCGTTTGTCAGCGAGAGTCAGGGAAATAAGGGCTTAAATACATTTATTTCGTGCGATATTTTTCTGAATCTTCAAATAGGTGCAAATCTGCACTTATTCGAAGAGAAAACGTGTAAAAGCGTATGAGAAGAAGAAATTAAGTGTATAATTGCACCTGTTCTTCTCCGATCGCAAAATTCGGAGTAAATAAGTGTATATCCGCACTTATTCTCGAAATGCCGATCGGAGGGTGTCCCCGCGCGTTCCAATCCGGTCAACATGCTGGCGTCATGATCCCGGTCCGGCGTTACCGTCCCGGTTCGAAAACGAATATACGGAAAAAAGTGTCTCTACCGTCGCAAACGGATAGAAGACACTTTTTTTCGTTGTTGCGAGAAGTTTCGTCAAAACGGCATCGCGATTCTTTTTCTCAGATGTATCGTTCTGTGCCGCGACTCAAATCAATACATACGTCGCCTTCAGCGGTCCATGCACGCCGACGACAAGTTGCATCTCGATATCCGCCGAATTGGACGGGCCGGAGATCAGGTTCAGACAGGAGCCGAGCGGTTCGCCGTTCTCATGGCGGCGGTTCAGCTCGGCCATCGCCTGCGTGGAGCGAGGCACGATGCGGTCGCGCTCGATCACGGCGATATAATGCGCCGGAAGAAAATGCAGTGCGCGTCCCTGATCGGGACGGCTTGCCAGCAATACCGTTCCCGATTCGGCGAGCGCATAGTCGGCGAACACGATCGCGATATTCGCGGCTTCGGCTTGGCGAATATTTTCTTCGCGCGTCGCTTCCGCCGACCAGGCAAAACCGTTCGGGAAAGACAAGCCGTACCGGGAGAACCTCGGATCGCCTGAGCGAATAACAGAGCCGCCGCCGTAGCTGTCGATCAAGTCGTCCAACGTGGTCTGAAGCCGTTCGGGCGTCGATTCGATGACCTGCGTATGAATAAAGAAACATTGTTCTTTTAACACGTCGACCAACTGCTCGGACGTGCAACCGGCCAGCGTATCCAGATGAACGGTATGTTTCCATGCGGGCCTCGTCACGTCGTCCGTGCGGCGAGGACGGCCCAGACTTTCGGCGACCCGGTTCAGAAAAGAGTCGCGATTCGACGGATGCGGTTTGCTGCTGTCCGATGGATTCGGCAACTTGGTATCGGAGCTTGGTTCGGTGTCGATCCGGTTCATGGTCTTCTCCCTTCTTTTCCGATCGGCGCGGCAGCTTCTTCGACCGAGGTGTCGCGTCCGGGTTCCGGCAAAGCGGCGGCGTTGAAATCGCTTTGCGCCGCCGGCCCGTTTTTGCGAATATCGGCGGGAACCGGCGAGTTATCCGGCCGATGGACGTGTTCGCGCCGCTCGTACCACGAACGGAATCCGTCTTGCTTTTTGACCGGCTGCGGCATATCGCGGATGCCGATCCAGCCTTCGATCGGACCCGGACCGCGCACGATACGGCCGTGACGGCTGAGCAGCCGGGTCATCGAATACGCGACCCTTAGCGTGCCACGGAACATGCCCGGCGAAGACAACAGTTTGCTTGCCGCTTTCATTTGCACCCGATCCGCGACGCCTGTCCGTCCTTGCGAGACGATATTCTGCCGGTGCATGACAAGCTGTTCATGCAGCGGAATTTTAACCGGACATACGTCCGTGCACGCGCCGCATAGGCTGGACGCGTACGGCAGCTCTTTATAATCGTCGTAACCGCCGAGCAGCGGGGTGATGACCGCGCCGATCGGGCCCGGATAGATCGAGCCGTAAGCGTGTCCGCCGATATGCCGATAAACGGGACAAACGTTCAGGCAAGCGCCGCAGCGGATACATTGCAGCGCTTCGTGAAACTCGCTCGCCAAAATCTCGGAGCGGCCGTTATCGACGATCACCAGATGAAACTCTTCGGGACCGTCGACTTCGCCTTGTTCGCGCGGACCCATCACCGTGATATAGCTCGTCAATTTCTGCCCGACCGCGCTGCGGCACAGCAGATTATCCAATACTTCCATCTCTTCCAGCGTCGGCACGATCCGTTCCATGCCCATCACCGCGATATGCGTTTTGGGCAGCGCGGCGGTCAGGTCGCCGTTGCCTTCGTTCGTAACCAGATTGATCGCGCCCAGATTCGCTACAGCGAAATTGCAGCCCGTGATGCCGATCTCCGCGTCGAGAAACTTTTCCCGCAAGATGTCCCGGGCGAACCGGGCCAGATGTTCCGGCGTCTCGTCCCCGGCATAACTTAGCTTGGAAGCGAACACGTCCCGAATCTGTTTGCGGTTTTTATGCAGGGCAGGAGCGACGATATGCGAAGGCGGGTCCCAATCGTCTTCTTGCAAAATGTACTCGCCGAGGTCGCTTTCGATGACTTCGCAGCCCGCTTCCATCAGCACGTGGTTCATCTCGATTTCTTCCGTGACCATCGACTTGGATTTGACCACTTTGCGCGCGTTTTTGCTTTGCACGACGTCCCGGATATACGCGCTCGCTTCTTCTTTGGTCCGCGCGAAAAAGACATGCCCGCCGCGCCGCTCTACGTTATCCGCCATTTGCCCCAGGTAATAGTCCAGGTTTTCCAACGTATGCTGCCGGATCTGTTGACCCAACTCGCGCCACTGCTCCCAATCGCCGAGCGCGGTCGCCGCGGTCAACCGACGCGTTTTGAGACTGTCCTGCGCCGAACCGACCGCGCCGCGCATAAACGCGTCTTCGATTCCGGCCGCCGTGCGCGCGTCGAATTTCCGATCGTCCGTTTTTAAACTCATGCCAAAGCTCCTCCTTCCACGGCGCCTCGGCGCTCGGGTTCGGCCGGGATGCGATTGAGCACCTCCGCGATATGCATGACCTTGATCTCTTTGCCGGTTCTCGACATGCGTCCGCCGATATTCATCAGGCAGCCCATGTCCGCGCTGATGAGATACTCCGCTCCCGTATCCGCCACGCAGGCGCTTTTTTCATCGACCATCTGTTCGGAAATCTCGGGCATCTTGACGGAAAACGTTCCGCCGAAGCCGCAGCAGTTATCGGCGTTTTTGAGCGGTTCGAGCTGAAGTCCGTCCACTTTTTCCAGTAGCATAAAAGGCGTCTCCGCCTCGCCGAGCAAACGCGTCATATGGCAGGAGCGATGATACGTCGCGCTGCCTTCCAGACGTGCGCCGACATCCGTAATGCCGAGTACCCGCACGATGAATTGGGTAAACTCGAACGATTTTTCTTTTAAAGCAATCGCTTTCATTTCCCAGTCCGGGTCTCCTTTGAAAATATGCGGATATTCGTGGAACATCGCGACGCAAGAGCCGGACGGCCCGACGACGTAGTCAGAATGCTCGAAAGATTTCATCATATTAATCATGGCTTGTTTGGATTCTTCCAAATAACCGCTGTTGTAAGTCGGCTGCCCGCAGCACACTTGAGACGCGGGAAAATCCGTTTCGCAGCCGAGACGTTCCAGAACTTCGACCATGTTTTTGCCGACGCCGGGAAACATAAGGTCAACCAGGCAGGTCGAGAAGATGCTGACTTTCATTCGCGATCCCTCCGTTTCTCTTCCATTGTACTCCGCGGTAGTGCCATTGAAAACCATAAAAGCAGAAAAATAAAATAAAAAACATCACAAAACCACAGATAAAAAGAACGTAAATGTTGACAATAAAAATTGATAACGTTTACAATACAATAGAAGGAAACAGTTTTTAACCCCATTTCTGAGGAGGCAGGTTCGGTGCAAAAACATCAGATGTACATTAACGGGCAATTTACCGATGCGGAAAACGGAGAATGGATGGATGTGACCAATCCGTCGACGGACGAGACCGTTTCCCAAGTGCCAAAAGCAACGCGCGGAGACGTGGCCCGGGCGATCGATGCGGCGGAAGCGGCGCAAAGCGCCTGGGAAGAAACACCGGCGGTGGAGCGGGGCGTCTATCTACATAAAATCGCCGACGGCATACGCAAGCAGGCGGACGAGATTGCCCGTTTGATCTCCGAGGAAGTGGGCAAAACGCTGGAACTGTCGACGGTGGAAGTGCATTTCACGGCGGATTATATGGATTACATGGCGGAGTGGGCGCGACGTTACGAAGGCGAGATTGTCCAAAGCGACCGCGATAACGAGAATATTTTTGTATTTAAAAGAGCGATCGGCGTTACGACGGGCATCCTGCCCTGGAATTTCCCGTTCTTCCTGATTGCCCGCAAGATGGCTCCGGCGCTGATCACAGGCAATACTATTGTCGTGAAGCCAAGCGCGGAATCCCCGAACAACGCGGTTGCTTTTACCAAAATCGTGGATCAAGCAGGTCTGCCGAAAGGCGTGTTCAACCTGGTAACGGGACGCGGCGGTGAAGTGGGCAACGAACTGGCCAGCAATCCGAAAGTCGGGATGGTCAGTCTGACGGGCAGCGTGCCTGCGGGACAGAAGGTTATGGAAGCCGCGGCCGAAAATATTATCAAAGTCAGTCTGGAGCTGGGCGGCAAAGCCCCGGCGATCGTGCACAAAGACGCCGACCTCGATCTCGCGGTGAAATCCGTCGTCGATTCGCGCGTTATCAATACCGGCCAGGTGTGCAACTGCGCCGAGCGCGTGTACGTGCATGAAGAGATCAAGGAAGAATTCACGAACCGTCTCGTCGAAGCGATGAAAGCAGTGAAATACGGCGATCCGCTGAAAAACTCCGATATCCATATGGGCCCTCTGATCAACAAAGACGCGCAAGACTCGGTACAGGCCAAAGTCGATCGCGCGGTCGAGCAGGGAGCGAAAGTGCTGCTGGGCGGCAAAAAGGTGGAAGGTACGGGGAGTTTCTACGAGCCGACCGTCATCGCGGACGCGAGCAACGAGATGGAGATCATCCAGGAAGAAATCTTCGGCCCGGTCATTCCGATCGTGTCGTTCAGCACGCTGGACGAAGCGATCGAGCTTGCCAACGACAGCGAATTCGGCCTGACTTCGTCGCTGTATACGCAAAATCTCAACGTGGCGATGAAAGTCGTCAAGCGCCTGAAATACGGGGAAACGTATATCAACCGCGAAAACTTCGAGGCGATGCAAGGCTTCCACGCGGGCTGGCGCAAGTCGGGTATCGGCGGCGCAGACGGCAAGCACGGCCTGAACGAGTATCTGCAAACGCAGGTCGTTTATTTGCAATACGATAAGGATATCCAGTAAACGTTTTAAAAATAACACTATCCCAATGCGGGGAGCTGCCGAACGGCGGTTCCTCGCATTTTTTTATGCAAAACTACTTTACCTGTCGTAGTAAGCATGATACATTGAAGATGTAAAAATACTACGACAGATGAAGTATGACAGACGTAGTAATATAGCAAAAGAAAAGAGGGAGGCCTTTGATTAGCAGCGATGTCATCCGAGGTTACAACGATACGATGATTCTGTACATGCTGCTGGGCGGAGAATCGTATGGCTACGAAATTTCGAAAAATATCCGCAGATTGTCAGAAGAAAAATACGTGATGAAGGAAACGACGCTTTATTCCGCTTTTGCGCGATTGGAGAAGAACGGCTATATTTCTTCTTTTCATAAAGATGGGGAGAGCGGGAAACGGCGGACGTATTACCGGATCACCGAAGAAGGTTTAGCCTATTATCAGGAAAAATGCAGCGAATGGCAGATCACACAAGAAGTCGTCAATAAATTCATAAAGGAGCCGTGAAGACGATGGACGTATTGCGCGCTTATTTGAATAGCTTGTTTGCCGCATGGCCGCGTACCGCTCAAGTACTGAACTTGAAGCGGGAGATGCTGGATACGATGGAGGACAAGTACGAAGAATTGAAGCAGGATGGCAAAAGCGAGCATGAAGCGATCGGGATCGTGATTTCGGAGTTCGGCAGCATCGACGAATTGATGCACGAACTCGGAATTTTGCCGGTTTCGGACGACGGGGACAAGGTTGTCGTGTCCAAACAGTCCGCGCACGAATACGAAAAGATCGTCCGGCGCTCCGCGCGGCTTCAGGCGATCGGCTGGTTGTCGATCTTGCTGGGCGTCGCCGCCACGATGTGCATCGCGGCGCTCAAAGACAACGGAGCTTTCGGCAATTGGTCGAGCGATCAGGCTTATCTGTTCGCGGTTATCGTGCTGTTCGTTTTCGTCGTTCCGGCAATCGGGTTGTTCATCGCGGGCGGAAACGGCAAAGACAAGTATACGATGCTGGAAAACGAGTTCGAGCTGGAAGCGGACGCGAAAGACAGCGTGAAGCGTCATATGGAGACGTTCCGTCCGTTGCATTCCCGCTTGATCGTGATCGCCGCTTGCCTGGGAACGCTCTCGCCCGTGGCGTTGCTGATTGCCGGAATGCGCGGAGAAACCGAAATCGCTTACGGCGCCGCGATCATGCTTGCGCTGCTGGGCCTCGCCATTTTCTTGTTCGCGTATGCGGGAAGCATTCAGGGTGGCTACCAAAGATTGCTTCAACTCGGGGAGTACACGCCGGAAAAGAAAGAAGAAAACCGGGTTATCGGCCGTATTGCGACGGTATTGTGGCCGCTTGCGTTCGTCGTCTTTTTCGTCAGCGGGTTCGTGTACGGGCGCTGGGACGTGAACTGGGCGGTCTTTCCGGTTACGGCCGTGTTGTTCGCGGCAATCGGAGGCGTATACAGCATGCGTCGAAAAACGAAAATGAAAACGAAAGCGTAAAACAGGCGATAGCGGATATACCGCGCCAAATCGAGACAATCCCTGTTTCAGGATGTTCTTCTTCTTCCGCTTGCGGTTGACGGGGAGCATTTTTTTTGATAGTATTGCTTTATTGATTAAAAGCCTAAAAGCATAAAAGCGTTTAAGTGCGAAAGAGTGCACGCCACGAAAACAAACCGGGAACTTCGTTCCTATTCCCATAACGAAAGGATGATCGAACATGATCGCTATCTTATCCAACCAAGCTCCCGAGGAGCAACTGCAAGAAGTCATTCGTGTGATCGAAAAAGAAGGACTGACCGTACACTTGTCCAGAGGAGCGGACCGTACCGTCGTGGGACTGATCGGCAAAGCCGAACCGAGATTGGCCGAGCATCTGCGCCAGATGAAAGGCGTCGAAGACGTCGTCAAAATCTCCAAATCGTACAAGCTGGCGAGCCGCGACTTCCATCCGGAAAACACGGTGATCCAGATCGGTGACGTCAAGATCGGCGGCGGCGAACTGGTCGTCATGGGCGGACCTTGCGCGGTCGAATCGCCGGAGCAGATCGACGAGATCGCCCGTCTGGTCAAAGCCGCGGGCGGACAAGTGCTGCGCGGCGGCGCGTTCAAACCGCGCACGGGTCCGTACAGCTTCCAGGGCGTCGGCGTAGAAGGTCTGATTATGATGGCCGAAGCCGGTAAAAAGCATGGTTTGCTCACGATCACCGAAGTCATGACACCGGAGTATGTCGACATCTGTGCCGAATACGCGGATATCCTTCAGATCGGTACCCGTAACATGCAGAACTTCGATTTGCTGCGTAAACTGGGCACTTGCGGGCGTCCGGTCCTGCTCAAACGCGGCTTCAGCGCGACGTACGACGAGCTGTTGAACGCAGCCGAGTACATCTTGGCAGGGGGCAACCCTGACGTTATGCTGTGCGAGCGCGGTATTCGTACCTTTGAATCGTACACCCGCAACACGCTGGATCTGGCTGCGATCCCGGCCCTGCAAAGCCTGAGCCATCTTCCGGTCATTTCCGATCCGAGCCACGGTACCGGACGGCGCGAACTGGTCGAACCTATGGCTAAAGCTTCTGTTGCCGCAGGCGCGGACGGTCTGATTATCGAAATGCATACCGATCCGGACAATTCCATGACAGGTGACGGCGTTCAATCGTTGTTCCCGGATCAATTCGCGGGTTTGATGCGCGATTTGGAACAATTGTCGCCGATCGTTGGCAAAAGCTTCGCTACGCCGAAGGCTGAAGCTGCCGCTTTTAAAAATTGGGCGATCGTCTAATTTTTGAACGCCAGTAAACAAAAAAGCTTGCTATTTTCATCTGCTTGCTAAATCGAGGGAGCCCGCGTCGCGCCGCTATTTGTGGTCGACTTCGGGCTTTTGTTTCAAACTTCTTTAAATTTCGTCAAAGTGTGAGCATAACTTACATTGCCGTAAAAAATACCTGACATGAGTATTGACTGCTAAATAGTGCCGTTTTATAATGACGACAGCTAAAAAAGAGCATGAACGTTTCATAACGCATATCCGTTCAATGTTCGGAAATTTGGGAGGAAAGTGACATGTCGGTAGAAAAAGTATTGAAGCTTATTCAGGAGAACAACATCGAGTGGGTTGATTTCCGTTTCGTGGATCTGTCGGGCAAAACGCATCACATTTCGGTCCCTGCAAGCGCGGTTGAAGAAGAAACTTTTGAGAACGGTGTAGCCTTCGACGGATCGTCGATTCCGGGCTTCCGTGGTATCGAAGAGTCGGATATGGTCATGATGCCGGATACGGAATCGGTATACATCGACGCTTTCACCGCTCATCCAACATTGAACATTATGTGCAACATCTATACGCCGGACGGCGAACATTACGACCGCGACCCGCGCGGCATCGCGGAGAAAGCCGAAGCTTTCATGCAGGCGAGCGGCGTAGGTTCCGACGCGTTCTTCGCGCCTGAATCCGAATTCTTCATTTTCGATGACGTTCGTTACCACAGCGGAATGAACAGTTCTTCGTTCGAAGTTGATTCCGAAGAAGCGGCGTGGAACACGAACCGCAAAGAAGAAGGCGGCAACCTGGGCTTCAAAGTCGGCGTCAAAGGCGGCTACGTGCCGGTCGCTCCGGTCGACAGCCAACAGGATATCCGCAGCGAAATGTGCCGTTTGCTCGAAGAAGCGGGTCTCGTGATCGAACGTCACCACCACGAAGTGGCGACGGCCGGCCAAGCGGAAATCAACTTCCGTTTCGATACATTGAAGAAAACGGCGGACAACCTGCTCAAATACAAATATATCGTGCACAATACGGCTCGCCAATACGGTAAAACGGCTACGTTTATGCCTAAACCGCTTTTCGGCGACAACGGTAGCGGCATGCACGTTCACCAATCGATTTTCAAAGACGGAGAGCCTTTGTTCTACGAAAAAGGCGGCTACGCCAACCTGAGCGAGATGGCGTTGAACTATATCGGCGGCATCCTGTACCACGCTCCGGCACTGATCGCGCTGACCAACCCAAGCACGAACTCGTTCAAGCGTCTGGTTCCGGGCTACGAAGCTCCCGTTAACCTGGTCTTCTCGAAAGGCAACCGCTCGGCTGCCGTGCGTATCCCGGTTGCTGCCGTGACGCCGAAAGGCTGTCGCATCGAGTTCCGTACGCCGGACTCCACGGCTAACCCGTACCTCGCTTTCTCGGCCATGCTGATGGCGGGCCTGGACGGCATCAAGAAGAAGATCAATCCGGTCGAGCTGGGCTACGGTCCTGCCGACAAGAACCTTTACGATCTGCCGGACGAAGAAAAATCCCAAATCCGCAGCGTTCCGGGTTCCCTGGAAGAAGCGCTCGACTCGCTCGAAGCGGATAGCGCGTTCCTGACAGAAGGCGGCGTCTTCTCCGAAGACTTCATCGCGAACTATATCAGCTTCAAACGCGCGGAAGCGAAGCAAGTCTCGATCCGCGTTCACCCGCACGAATACAGCCTGTACTACGATTGCTAATTCTCGCGGATTATTTCCGAGTGAAAGCCATAACAAAAACGGCCTCCGCCCTTGTACAGGGTGGAGGCCATTTTTGTTACGCAGCGTAAACGCTCGATTAACCTTCCGTCGCTGATTTCAGTTCGGACGACATCCGGTTCAACTCTTCGATCAATTCCGAAAAGCGTTCTAACGAAGCGGCATAGTTTTGGTTCATTTGTGCGATCTTGCCCGCTTCTTCTTCAGACAGCTTCGATAAGCGGCTCAATTCTTGCATCGAAGAATTGGCCTGCTGCGCGCCGGCGGAAATTTCTTCGGCCGAAGCGCTGACGCTTTGGATCTGCATTTCCGAATGTTCCGTCGCTTGCAAGATGCCGCGGAACTGCGCTTCGTTGTTTTCCATCCGGTTCATTCCGGTTTGAACTTCGCGCGTGATCGACAGCATATCGGCTGAAGAAAGGCTGATGCGCTGACGGATATCGGAGACGACCTGCTCGATCTGCTGCACGGCGCCGCCGGTTTCTTCGGACAGCTTGCGAACTTCGGTCGCCACGACTTCGAAGCCGCGCCCATGCTCGCCGGCATGGGCCGCTTCGATCGCGGCATTGAGCGCCAGAAGCTGGGTTTGCGAAGCAACGTCGCGGATAAAGCCGATGATCGAGGAGATCTGTTCGGACATCTTATCGAGCTCGTCGATCGAGGCCGAAGAGGTATCGACCTTTTCCCGAATCTGTTGCATTTGCGTGATCGATTCGCGGATCGACTGTGCGCCGACCTGCGATTGGCGGGTCGTTGCTTTGGCTTGTTCGGACACGTCGCCGCTCATTTCCGCCACGTGCATGATCCCTTGCGAAATTTCGTTAATTGCCGCTGAACTTTCAAGCGTGCCTTGCGATTGCAGCAGCGAATGGTGCGCGATATCGTGCATGGCGGATACGATTTGGCTGTTCATTTCTTTGCTTTGATTTTGCAGGTCGGACAGCTCGGCAGCCATATGCACGATCCGGTCCGACGCGCTGCCGGCCTGAATCATGATTTGTTCAAGCTGCTGTTTTTGGCGCAAAATATCGGTGCTTGCTTCGGCGCGTTTGAACTGGAAATACATGCTCACCAGCAGGCCGATCAGAACAAGAATGTAGCTGACCTTTTTCAACAAATGGGCCAGATCGAAGTTTACGTCGTACGAAGCGTGCGAGAACGACATGAAGCCGAGCTGCGTCAACGCCGCGGTGATGATCGAAAGGACAAGCCAATGCTCGAAATGTCGCGTTTTCCAATGACCCAGCTTCAGATGTCCGTACAGCGCGACCAGGAACAGCAGTCCCGGAACGATTTCTTGAGGACGTCCGATAAATCCACCTTCGACATAAGCTTTAGGAAGTGGAACGAAAATAAAGAACAGGAAGCAGGCCAGGGTCAACAGCGCAGTTATACCGTAAACGAGACGTTCCGTACGATGGCGCTCGGCGGCTTGTTCTTCGCGGCGATTCCATAGCAGCCAGGCGAGAACAAGCAGCACGGACAGGAAAAATCTCGAAGCCAGCCAACTCCAGGCGACCAGCGAAGAAGAGACAGACGGGAACATGTCTGCGAAAAAAGAAGAGGTGACGACTGCGTGATAACCGTCTAGCAAAGCCGTGCCGAGAAAACCGCTGCCGATCAGTAGCATAGATGTTCGATTTTGGGTGTAGTAGTAAACAAGAGCAAGTATGCCGATAAAGCCGGCGAGCATCGTCGCCATGATCTCCATGGAAGTGTGCAGAACGGTGCTGCCTTGCCAGTGGACATTGCGCAGCGGAATTTCGGCCAAAGCTAAAATCAGGAACAAGATGGCATAGCCCCAGGCACGTTTGTTGACGGTTTGCATGTCGGGTCTCCTTTAAGTTGAATACAGAATTGGGTATTTTGTCTCAGGACTATTGAATTATATAAGGTGTAAAGAATATCGTCAATGGTTTTGCAAAATTATTTTGTTCAAAATAAAAAAACACGAACAAACAATGAGTTTTGACAAAAAAAGTACAGGTCACAAAAAACGATTGTTTATCGCTTTATCGCGTCATAGTTTTACTTGAAGTAATGTTAGATTGCTGTTATGATTAACCCTAAATTATGGGCTTGAGGGGGCATTTGATTCATGGGCAAACGGGCTTACAACTTTAATGCGGGGCCGGCTGCATTGCCGCTCGAAGTATTGGAGCGCGCGCAGGCGGAATTTGTGGAATTTCAGGGTACGGGCATGTCGATCATGGAAATGTCCCACCGGGGAGCCGTGTACGAGAGCGTACATAACGAAGCGCAGGAACGTTTGCTGAAATTGCTGGGCAATCCGACCGGCTACAAAACACTCTTCCTTCAAGGCGGAGCCAGCACGCAGTTCGCAACGATTCCGATGAACTTGCTCACAGCGGGCAAGACAGCAGGTTATGTGATGACCGGAAGCTGGGCTTCCAAGGCTGCGAAAGAAGCGAAGCTGATCGGAGATATTTATACCGCTGCTTCGACGGAAGGCGACAAGTTCACGCGCATGCCTTCGCAAAACGAAATCGAAGTACGTGACAATGCCGCTTATGTGCATATCACATCGAACGAGACGATTGAAGGCACGCAGTTCGCCGAATATCCGGATACGGGCAATGTGCCGCTGATCGCGGATCTGTCCAGCGATATCTTCTGCCGTCCGCTTGATATCGAGAAATTCGGCATGATCTATGCGGGCGCTCAGAAAAACCTCGGACCATCCGGCGTCACCGTCGTGATTGCCAAGGAAGAATTGCTGGCGCAAGAAGCGAAAAACATTCCGACCGTGTTCCGCTACAATACGCATCTGTCGAACAACTCGCTGTACAACACCCCGCCGTCTTTCTCGATCTATATGGTCAACCAGACGCTGCGTTGGATCGAAGAACAAGGCGGTCTGGAAGGCGTACAAGAGAAAAACAATGCAAAAGCCAAGCTGCTTTATGATGCGATCGACGGCAGCGGCGGATTCTATAGCGGCGTCGCGCAAAACGATAGCCGTTCGATTATGAACGTGACGTTCCGTTTGGGTTCGGAAGAACTGGAGAAGGCTTTTGCCAAAGAGAGCGAACAACAAGGCTTTGTCGGTCTCAAAGGCCATCGCAGCGTCGGCGGCCTGCGTGCTTCGATCTACAACGCTGTTCCTCACGAAAACGTAGCGGCGCTGGTTGACTTCATGGGCGATTTCCAAAAACGCAACGGTTAAGGATACAATCTTCCCTAAAGCAGTCGATTCGGGTACTATAGAAAAGAAGAGACGGAAAAGCCGCCCAACCTTCGGGCGGCTTTTCTGCGTGCATCCGACAGCATGCCTAAATGCTGTGGGTCTTATTTTTTTGAAATGGAGTGAAAACAATTATGGCTTTGCATATCGTTTTGGTCGAACCGGAAATCCCGGCGAATACCGGCAATATTTCACGAACCTGCGCCGCGACGGACACCCATCTGCATCTGGTGCGTCCGCTGGGCTTCCGTACGGACGACGCTTCGCTTAAACGCGCCGGTCTGGATTACTGGCCGTCCGTCAAGCTGGAGTATCACGACTCGTTCGCCGAACTTCAGGAGAAGTACCCGGAAGGCCGTTTTTTCTACGCGACTACAAAAGCGACGAAGCGCTACAGCGACGTTCGATTCCAAGACGGGGATTTCCTCGTTTTCGGCAAAGAAACCAAAGGCTTGCCGCCGGAATTGATTGCGGCGAATCCCGATACTTCGATTCGCTTGCCGATGAGAACCGAGCATGTCCGCTCTTTGAATCTCTCGAATTCGGTCGCGATCATGCTGTACGAAGCGCTGCGTCAACTGGATTTCCCGGGAATGGAATAATTGCTTGATTAGATAAAAAACCGATAATTAACCAACGTTTCTTTTTTTTGCTCAACAAGAAGGAATTCGTAATCCAGTCTCGAATATCTAATGTTGGGTTTGCAGAATCATTTCTGCAGGTGGGGCAGAAAAGCAAACTAAAAACAGAAGAGGTGTTTTCAATCATGAAACCTGCTGGAGTAGTCCGGAAAGTCGACCAATTGGGACGTATCGTCCTCCCGAAATCGCTGAGAAAAAGATATCAAATGAACGAAGGCGATCCGGTCGAAATTTTGGTCCAGGGAGATCATATCATTTTGGAGCGTTACCGCCCAAAATGCGTGTTCTGCGGTTCAATCGATGAGGTCAGCGAATTTAAGGATCGTTATATCTGCGGAGCTTGCGTGGTCGACATGATACACCTTCCCAAACATGGCTGAGCGGCATTGAAAACATCCGTATCATGCAAAAAAAGAGCCCTAGGGCTCTTTTTTTATAACGGAGCATTACTTGTTAGGCAAAGTTATTTGAAGAATAAAAAGTTGGTCGGTACAGGGCGCAGCGTGCCGTCCGAGGGATGATTCACAATGCGCCCGTTCATAACGAGCGAAGACGAGCCGCCGCCATCCAGATTGTACGCGTTCACGACGCCGATTTTGTACAACTGGCCTTGAATCTCCTCAAGCGTTGCACCGGAGCCGCCACCTTCGTTGTAACCGTCGATCACGAAGATGATTAATTGGTCGTCTTTGTAGCTGCCGATAATGGTGCGTGGCGCGCGTTTCGGAGCCGCTTTCCATTTTGCCGGAATAGTCGTTTTATTGCCGTCTTTGAGCAGGATCGGAACGAACGAAGCGCCGAATTGCGGTTGGAGCTTATCCAGCTGATCCTGGCGGTCGAATTTGCCTCCGATCAGTTTGCCCGAATCATTGAGTCCGACAAAGTACAGATCTTTGAAGCTGGACTGGAAGCCCGTCAGATACTGGCCGTCCACCATCGTCGTGCTAAGCGGATAACGTTTACCGTCTTGATCCGCAAAGCCGCCTGCGTTGATGCCTGCGATCGCACCATGACGTTGTACGGCTTTGAGCGTCGTCTCCGAGCTGCCTAGTGTCTCACCCGCTAGGCTCATGCGCATTGCGGAAGGGTCTTTCAGCTTCACTTTCATCGCATAGCCTTTGTAGGTGACCGCATTGACTCGGAACAGCTCGACCCGAATTTTGTCGCTATCCACCGTCTCGATCGGCAGTCCCAGCTTGGCGCGAATCCGCTTGTCGTAGATGCTTTCGGGCCGCTGAGCTTGAATAGAGGCTTTCTGTACGATCGAAGACATCGTTTGCGTAGTCTGATTGTACAAAGTGAGCGTCTGCTGAAGCGAGTCGGAAGTCGACTGGGCGCTGATCTCTGCGGTATCCAGGTCTTTCAACAGCTGGGCGGACGAGACGCTAAGGCTGCTCTTGGACGTATAGGCATCGGTATCGAGCTGTAAATTAAGCTGGGGCGGAAACAGCAATAGGCACAGCAACAGGCCGATTGCCGGAGCCGCCAGGATCAGGAAAAAGCGATTCACATGTTGAACTACCGTCATTTCAATAGATCCATCTTTTTCTGAAGTTCGCTGAGCTGGGTTTTTACTTCATCCAGCTGCGTGTAAAGCTTGTTGCTGTTATCGGTTTTGTTGCTCGCATTGTCCTTGGTAAAGGTCAGCAGCTCGTTAAACGAGTCCACTTTGCTTTGTAAGGCAGCAATTTGCTCGTTCAAGTCCGTATTCAGAGCGGCAAGTTGCTTCTCATAATCGGCGCGTAAGTCAGCCATTTGAGTCTCCGTTTGCTGCTGCAAAGCGGCAATGGTCTGAGCTTGCAGCCTTTGGCTGTACTCATAAGCGGCATAAACGAAAAGCGCGATCAGGATCACCCAGACCAGCAAAAACCATCTGGCGGAGAGCTTTCCTTTTTTCGTACTGCGTGACGGGGTGGAGGCAGAGCCCGTTGAAGCTTTCATTCAATCACCTCGGTTATCATTTGAAAAAGGGAGAAAAGCGACTAGCCCCGAATTTCAGTTTTCATTCTATCATGGAGGGTTTTATTTCGCAAAAGAGCTTTTTTAGCGTTGTACATTTCTATTTTTCAGGCCAGGCGGATACCACAGCGGCATATTCGTTGAGTGCGGCGATGCCTGCTTCGGTGAGCTTATAGCGTCCGCGAGACACTCTTTCGAACCAGCCGTAATAATTATGTTGAAGCACAAGAGCGGCCTTGCCCACACCGCTGGCTTCTTTTAACATGACGGGAGAAGCCTCGCCGAACATCCAGAGCTGCCGAGCCACTTTTAGCGCGTTTTCCCGATAAGCGGTCACGATCTTTCGTTGGGTCGAGCCGCCGACGTTATGATCTCCGCTTCGTGCATCGAACTCGGTGCGCAACCGTTTGGCTTTTTTACCGGAGAGTTTGCCTGTCTTGCCGGGAGCGTCGCCTGCTTCGCAAAGCACTTCAACGAACGGAGACTTGGACTTATAAAAGGTAACGACGATCAGCCCGATGCCTAAACGTCCACAAAGCAGCGCAATTTCGCTGAATCTCTGATTATGCGCGCCTTTTTTGGCTCGATTGCGCTCAACGGCCAAATAAACCAACCCACCTGTGCGTTGGCGTTCGGCCCCCTGAAGCAGCAATTCGAGCGTAAACGTACGTTTCATCTCCACAATGAGCGGACGTTCTTCATCTTCAAGATAACCGACCAGATCGCAGTGACGGACTTCGCTCTTGACCGAGTACCCTCGTGCTTCAAAGAACGATTTGAGTGGCGGATACAATTCCGTTTCATACTTCACAGCCATCTTTCCGACTCCTTTTATATCGCAAATTGCCTGAATTCAATATCTTATCATACCGTTAAAGCAGTCGGTTGGCAAAAAAGCTTGTCGTGCAAACGACACCTATATATAATAGTAGAAAAAAACATGGATTTCCGGCCGGAATGTCGCAAAAGTGTACAATCCGGCCGGGAAGGAGGTAAAACGATGGCTTCGATTCACGACGTGGCCAAGGAAGCGGGAGTTTCAGTCGCAACCGTTTCCAAGGTAATTAACAACTATCCGGATGTGAGCGATAAAACGCGCAAAAAAGTCAGCCAAACGATCAAGCAACTTAAGTATCATCCGAATGTGGCTGCCAGAGGATTGGTCAAAGGCCGTTCCTGGACAGTCGGCGTATTTGTCACCACTTCGTTCACCAATCCGTTCGTCTCGGAGCTGCTCGAAGGAATCAAGACAGCCCTGCAAAACAGCGGGTATGATCTGGTTCTATTGTCGACGCGCTTTGACGATCCGAACTATTCGTTTGTCGAGCATTGTCTCAGCCGGAATGTGGATGGCGTAGTCGGCTTCGGCGTAGCGCGCAACGATCCGCATCTGGAAGAACTGCTCGAATCCGATATCGCCACGATGTTTGTCGATGCCGATATTCGCGGTCGACGTGCCGGATACATCACAACAGAAAACAAAGCGGGCATCATGCAAGCCGTCGAGCATCTCGTAGAGCTGGGACATTCGCGGATTTCGTTTATCTCGGGCGAGCTGGACAAGGCTGTCGGCGTTCTGCGCCACGAAGGTTTTATGGAAGGCATGAAGGCGCACAATCTGTCGGTAAACCCGGATTACGTGCGTATCAGCGACTATTCCATGGAAGGCGGCACGCGTGCAATGAACGACCTGCTTGCATTGAACGAACGCCCAACCGCTGTGGTCTGTACTTCGGATATGATGGCGTTCGGCGCAATCAATGTGATTCATCGAAGTGGTCTGTCTGTGCCTGAGGATATTTCCGTGATCGGCTTCGACAATACGTATTACTCGGAAATTTTCAGTCCTGCATTGACTACGGTGAACCAAAACATTCCGTCGATCGGCTCGCACGCGATCGAGACATTGATCGCCATGATCGAAAACAGCGATTTCGCGCCTTCTGTTGTCACAGAGCCGTCGAATCTCGTTGTCCGTTGCACCACAGCCAAGCCGCGCAAGTGAAAAGTGATCTATCCAATCAAAATTCTTATAGGAAACCCTGACCGTATACGGCAGGGATTTTCTTTTGCCAAAAACCTAACAAAAATCTAAAAAAGAAATTTTGTTTTCCTAAAAAAATAAAATAAATATAAAAAAACGAGATTATATTGAAATTTAGTGCGGAGAATGATACGGTGTTGATGGAAATTAAAAGCGGTTACACTTTGAGTATTGGGGGAAAACATCGTGAACGAAATCAAATGGGAATTGAAAGAATGGACGTTTGCAGCTTCAGGCGAACAGGAATGGCTGCCGGCCGTCGTACCGGGCTGCGTGCATAGCGATCTGTATCGAAACAACAAAATTCCGGACCCGTACTACGGAACAAACGAGCATGACCTACAGTGGATCGATAAGCGGGATTGGGTCTATGAGACGACCTTCGCCGCACCTGCCGAGCTGCTTCGCCAAGATAATATCAGCCTCGTGTTCGACGGTCTGGACACCTACGCGGATGTAGAACTGAACGGCGAACGTATCCTGTCGGTCGACAATATGTTCCGTACCTGGAACGTACCCGTCAAAACGCATCTGAAAGACGGGGAAAACCGTCTGCGTATCCTTTTCCGTTCACCGATTAACGAAGATCTTCCAAAGCTCGAAAAGCTGGGTTACGCACTGCCTGCTTCCAACGACCAATCGGAGTTGGGCGGCCTCGGCGATAAGCGGGTCAGTATCTTCGCGCGCAAAGCTCCTTATCACTATGGTTGGGACTGGGGTCCACGTTTTGTCACCAGCGGTATCTGGAGAGCGGTTCGTCTGGAAGCTTGGACCGGGCAGCGTATCACCGATCTGTTTATCCGTCAAAATGAAGTCACGGCGTCGAAAGCCCAGCTGACCGCGATCGTAACCGTAGAATCGGACCGCGACTTCGAAGGACGTTTGCGTATCTCGGCGGAGGGTCTGGATATTGACCGTACCGAGCAAATTCGCCGCGGCGAAAATACGATCCGTTTCGAATTCGAAGTCAATGATCCGAAGCTGTGGTGGTCGAGAGGTCTGGGCGACGCACACTTGTATACTTTTACCGCAGAAATTTTGGAAGGCGAATCGGTCAGCGCGGAGAAAAGCGTACGTACCGGCCTGCGCAGCGTCAAGTTGAAACGGGAAAAAGACGGCGCGGGCGCTTCCTTCTACATTGAACTGAACGGCGTTCCCGTCTTTGCAAAAGGCGCGAACCATATTCCGAACGATAACTTCGAGACAGATGTGACTCGTGAGCGTTATCGCTACGAGATTGTCTCGGCGGCCGAAGCGAACATGAACATGCTTCGCGTCTGGGGCGGCGGGATTTACGAGGAAAACGCGTTTTACGAGCTGTGCGACGAATACGGCATCATGGTCTGGCAGGACTTTATGTTCGCGTGCAGCATGTATCCGGGCGACGAAGATTTCCTGGAAAGCGTACGCCATGAAGCTGAAGACAATCTTCTTCGCCTGCGCAATCACCCGAGTATCGTGCTCTGGTGCGGCAACAACGAGATCGACTCGGCATGGGCGCACTATATTCCGGACGGCGGTTGGGGCTGGAAAAAAGACTATACCCAAGAGCAGCAAAACAGCATCTGGGCAGACTACGAAGCTATTTTCCACCGTTTGCTGCCGACTGCGATCTCGAAAATGGCGCCGGGTGCGGAATACTGGCCTTCTTCGCCGCTCGTGTCGCTGAGCAATGACGAGAAGCAGCACGCGCACCCAGGCACGTCGGAAGGCGATATCCACTATTGGGGCGTATGGCACAATTCGGAACCGTTCGAGAACTATAACAAGTACATCGGCCGTTTTATGAGCGAATACGGATTCCAATCGTTCCCGGAACACAAGTCGGTTCTGCAATATGCACCGGAAGATGCGCTTCAGCTCGATTCGGAGATCATGCTGGCGCACCAGAAAAACGGACGCGGCAACTTCCTCATCAAGGAATACATGGACAAGTACCTGCCGGAGCCGAAAGACTTCGTGTCGTTCCTGTACATGAGCCAAGTGCTGCAAGCCGAAGCGATGAAGTCCGCAATCGAAGCGCACCGCCGCAGTATGCCGTATTGCATGGGAACGTTGTACTGGCAAATGAACGATAGCTGGCCGGTCGCTTCCTGGTCGGGCATCGACTATTACGGCCGCTGGAAGGCGCTGCATTACTACGCTCGCCGCAGCTTCCGGGATCTGTCCGTATCGATCGACGGAACCAATGGGGAAGACCTGAACTTCCATATTCTGAACGATCATTTACAATCGGAATCCGTATCGCTGCGTATCCAACTGCTGAGCTTCAGTGGCGAAGTGCATAGCGAGCTGGTACTTCCTGTAGAAGCCAAAGCGAACAGCGCGGAGAAAGTCTACTCGGTGAAAGTTGCGGAAATACTCGGCGAAGAAATTGCGGAGCGTACCGTATTGTTGGCCGAACTGGAGCAAGGCGGCCGGGTCATCGATCAGCGCACGCACTACTTCGTACCTGCACGCGAGATCGAACTGTCCACGCCGAACATCCGGGCCACGCGTACCGACGACGGCGAAGGCCGTACAACGATTGCGCTCGAAACGGACATTCTGGCGAAACAAGTCTGGCTGACCGCCGAAGCCGAAGGCGTCTTCACCGACAACTACTTCGACCTCGTCCCAGGCGAAAAAGTCTTCGTCGAATTCTGGGCTCGCCAAACCGACGGCACCTTGTCCCACGGCGCTCCAGGCGCTGTCTCTGTCCAATCTATGGCTGATTTTATTAAAATTTAAAAATAAGTTCCTATTCGTGGCGAACTGAGAGGGCGCTGCGGGAGAAATTCGTTCCGGTCGCGTGTTGCATTTGGGAAGCTGGATTAGATTTGAATAAGGGCGCTTCCCAAATGCAAAGGCGAACGCTATCGCTCCTACACTGAATTTCTCCCTCCGCACCCGCTTCGCCGGGAATATAAAATCATTTTTAAATCTTGGCGCCGTCTAAAAAGAGACGGCGTCTGTTTTTTTAAAAATAAAAAAACAGATCGAGCAAGGCGAAGCCGATGCTTAGGGAAGACCCCTCAGCGGAGGGGAGAGTTCGTGTAGGAGCGAAGCGCTCGCCTTTGAAATCGGGAAGCCTCCTTTGTGCAATCAGATCAGCTTCCCGATTGAAACACGCGACCTAAAGGCTTTCGAAGAAAGGCACATCGTAAGCATAAGCTAACGAATTCTCCCCGCAGCGCCCCCGGTCTTCCTAAGCAGAGGGTTTGTCCGCCTGAGTCACAGAGGCGTATAATAGACAAACGAGATCATTCAACCAAACAGAAGGAAGTGCAAGGGATGAAAGGGATTCCGATTCGTACGACGAGAAGTTATAAAATGGCGCGCGTTTTTCCGACGGACGTCAATAGTTATCAGACGCTGTTCGGCGGGAAGCTGATGGCGTATATCGACGATATCGCTTCGATTGCGGCGGCGAAGCTGTCGAGAGCGAATACGATTACGGCTTCGACGGATTCTGTCGATTTTCTGTATCCGATCTATATGACCGATTCGGTAACGCTGGAATCGTTCGTGACCTGGACGGGGCGCAGTTCGATGGAGACGTTCGTGAAGGTGGTTCGGGAAGATCTGAAGACCGGAGAGCGGCAGATTGCGGCGACGGCTTTTTTAACCTTTGTCGCTTTGGACGATCATGGGCGCAAGGCGGAAGTGACGCCTGTGTATCCGGAGACCGAAGAGGAACGGAAGCTGCATGAGAGCGCGCCGGTGCGGGCAGAGATGCGTAAGCAGCGGAGAGAAGCGAGTCGAACGTTGGCCGAGTTTTTAACGAAAAGTTATCCGTGGGAGCCGCAGGAAGACAGCCATACAGACGGGCAGGATGCTTAGGGCAGTAATGCGCAACCCGGAAACTAACTTTATTTTATTCAGTAGCTTGTAAAAGTGTGCGACATGGTTTATGATGAAACCAGACTTGAAAGACTGAACGCAGATGAAAGTTTGCGAAAGACGACATCATTCTCGATCATTTTTACGGAAATCGGGAAATGTACGAATATCGTGACAATTTTCACATGCTTTTGGCCTGGATTTGTTTTAAAATAAGATTATAAAAAATAAATGAATAAAGGATCTTCGGGGTAGGGTGAAATTCCCGACCGGCGGTAATGGTTTGCGACGCAAACTTAGCCCGCGACTCTCGCATCGTTCGCAACAAAACGATCGGGACTGATCTGGTGAGATTCCAGAGCCGACGGTACAGTCCGGATGGGAGAAGATCAAGCGCAGACATGCCGGTGCGAGCCGACTGTAGGTTTATTTTACGAACCTGCCAACGGATATTCGCTTCGTGTTTGTTGAACCGCTCGACCCTTCGATTAACGTAAAAACCGCCCCGAACGCCGGATCTTCCGGTCTTCGGGGCTTTTTGCGCGTATGATCCCCCTTATTCAGATGAGGAGACTAGGGAAATGAAAACAGCCAATCGTAACGACTTTACTCAAGTAAGCACAGGGGGCAAAGGGAATTCTTTCTTTTCCAAAGCTGGAAGCGGATTTTGGTTGATCGTGCTCGGCGCAGCCATGTGGGGCATCGATCCGCTGTTCCGTATTTTGCTGCTGGAGTCGATGACGTCTTCGCAGATCGTTTTGCTGGAGCATGTCATTATCGGACTGGTCGCAGCGCCGATCCTTTGGAAAAACCGGACGGAGCTGAAAGGCTTGGGATGGCGTCAAGTCGGTGCATTGCTATTCATTTCTTGGGGCGGTTCGGCTCTGGCGACCTTGATGTTTACGCTGGCTTTGCAACATGCAGGCGGAGCGTTTAATACGGTACTTCTGCTGCAAAAGCTTCAACCGCTGTTCGCGATTGTGTTGGCACACTTTATGTTGAAAGAATCGTTGCCGCGTCAATTCGGTCCGTTGTTCCTTGTCGCTCTGGGCGGTACGTATCTGCTGACATTCGGCTTCACGATTCCGTTCGGTCATGCGGGTGAGTTTATGCAACTGGGGAGTCTGCTCGCTTTGGGCGCTGCGGCACTGTGGGGCGGATCGACGGTCATGGGACGTTATATGGTAGGCAAGCTGAAATACGAGACCGTGACTTCGCTTCGCTTCATTCTGGCGTTGCCGCTGCTGCTCGCGATCACAGCCAGCGAAGGTGCGGCCTGGGCGCTGCCAGCAGGCGGAATCGCGCTCACTCTGGTCGGCGTCAATCTGCTGCTGCAAGCTTTGCTGCCGGGACTGCTCAGCCTGTTGGCTTATTACAAAGGCTTGAAAACGACTAAAGCTTCCGTGGCGACACTGGCCGAATTGAGTTTCCCTATGGTCGGCGTACTGGTGAACTGGCTGTACGGAGGCGAGGTCGTAACGCCGGCGCAGGTGATCGGCTTCATCTTGATCTGGTCGGTTCTGTTCATTATCTCCCGTCAACAGACGCAGGAGATCGGACCGGGGCGTTTGGCGCAAGAAGCGGCTTAAGCTCAGCCGAAATTCGGTACACTTGAATCTTCGGGTTCTCTTCCAAACGAGTGTGGGAGAGAGCCTTTTTTCATGAGTACGGGATTACAGGAATAGCGATCAGGGTAGAGGTTTTATGATCACCGACTAGATATGCTATCATGAACATAACGAATGACAGAGATTATCGAAAAATTTCAGATCGGGAAACGGAGAGAATGTTCATGAATGGAGAAACAACTTGGTCGGCGCGCAAGCCGGACCAATCTTTTGTACGCCTTGTGCCGGATGTGCAATTCGCACGGTTTGCAGGAGGTAAGACACTCAGTATGAACCTGCTGCTCCCAGCCACGGACAGACCGGCACCGCTGATTGTTTGGATTGTCGGCGGTGCTTGGGTTAGCTGTAATTCGGCCCGCAATCTGCCCCAGCTTGTGCGTTTTGCGGAGCAAGGTTATGCGGTAGCCGCGATCGAGTACCGTTTGGCGCATGAAGCGCGTTTTCCCGCCCAGATCGAAGATGCGAAAAGTGCATTGCGCTTCCTGCGTGCCAATGCCGACAAGTACGGGATCGACGGCAGTCGCGTGGGCGTATGGGGACACTCGGCAGGCGGGCAGTTGGCAGCGCTGCTCGGCGTGACGGGCGGTTCTCCGGAATTCGAGACCGCGGACGATTTACAGCAATCCACGCGCGTTCAGGCAGTCGTGGATTTCAGCGGCCCGACTGATATCGAATTGGATTTCCAAAGCGAATTCCATATGCCCGTTATGGCGCTGATGCTTGGGGGCACGATCCGGATGAAGCCGGAGCTTGCACGCAGCACCAACCCGGTTCATTATCTGGACGGCCGCGAAGTTCCTCCGTT
Source organism: Saccharibacillus sacchari (assembly GCF_037722395.1). Taxonomy (GTDB): domain Bacteria; phylum Bacillota; class Bacilli; order Paenibacillales; family Paenibacillaceae; genus Saccharibacillus; species Saccharibacillus sacchari_A. The sequence continues at coordinate 534,186 of NZ_JBBKAR010000056.1, forward strand.
TCTGATTATGCACGGGGATGCGGATACGACCGTGCCTTTGCGCCAAAGCCGCATCTTGCATGAGGCGCTGACACAGGCCGGAGTCTCCTCCGAGTTCTGCGTGCTGGAAGAAACGGGACACTCCACAGCCGAGATGCTGACCCGCGGCGACGTGCTCGGTAAAGTCGGCGAATTTTTCGATCGGCATCTCAAAGCGTAAATCATCAGCCTATTTTTGCACGACGTAAGGGTACGGACTTTGTCGCGCGCGCAGAAGAGTTTTTTTGAACGATCCCATACAAAAAGCAGCCCGTTCCGTCAAAGGAAAGGGCTGCTTTTTTTAAAACGTCGTAAATCCAAGTCGCATCTGAATCCGGTACAAAACATCTTTGATCCAGGTCGTCGCTTCCAGATGTTCGTCCAGATCCAGCGTATATTCGGCTCCGTCGTTGTTCCAGATCCGTTCGAAATAGTCGCGCACATTGCCCGTCAATTCGCTGTCTGTCGGAGCTTCCACAAACAATTCGTTTTCGAGGTTATAGTCTTTAAGATTGCGCGGGGTGAAGTTGGTCGATCCGGCCAGAATGCTGCTTTGGCCTTCGGCCCGATCAATGAACAGCATTTTGGTATGGTATTGTTCCTTGGTTGTGTTATACCAGCGAATCTGAATGCCTTCCGGTGACTCTTCGTGCAGTTCGGCAGCGACAGGACGGTTTGGAATCCCGATTTTGTCCCGACCGAACGCATTTTCATTGGGATCGAGCACCAGGCGAATTTCCGCTCCCCGATCCGAAGCGTCGATCAGCGACTGCATCACATCGTAATCCGCGAGATAGAACATTCCCATCCAGACCGTATCGCCTTCGCTTGCTTTATCGATTTCCGCGAGTACGTGCTGATGCACTTTGCCTTCCGTCAGGTATTGCACCGCGTAAGGCGCATTGGCGTCTTCTTCGGTGCTGCCCGTATACACGGGAAGCGTTCCGCCGCCCGAAAAGTCCAGTACCGCTTGCTCTGCCTTCAGCAGATCGCCGATGATCGGACCGCTGACCTCCAGCGCGACATTGGAATGATAGGCGCTCGCATCGTGGATATTGCCGCTGGAGACAATCGCATTGTTTTCCGTGATAAAAGCTTTGCGGTGGTTGGCTTTGACGTTCAGCAGCTTCAGATAAGAGCGAAGCGTAATATCCGGGCCGTCGCTTGCCATAAGATTCGGAATCCAGCCGTTGCCGGACTGACCGAACCATTGGATAAACGTGCGCCATACGGCCGAATAGATCGGAGTCGAATCGCGCAGCGGATCGGTGTTCGTGATGACGACGCGAATCCCGGCTTTTTTCATACTTTCCAGTAACGCATTGGAGGACGAGCCGTAATTCGTGTTCACCTCATCCGTAATGAACACGATATCGAGGTCCGGCACGGCTTGTTTGCGATCGATCAGCGTTTTGGCAAGTTTGGCGCTGACTTTCGGATATTGCTGTCCTTCATGCGTGTAATCGTTGAAAAGAAACACGTCAATCACGATAAATTGTTCGGCTTCGTTGATCAGTTCGATCGTTCGGTCAAAAATTTGCCTATCCTGCGTGAACTCGCGGGTCTGCGCCGGGTAAGTCAAATCGTACAAAAAATCGACCTGATCCGTACGGTAAACCGGGCTTTCGTAGGAAATGCCTTCTGGCAGCGGCTTATTCATTTGGTAAAGCAGGACCACCAGCAGCCATATCGCCAACGCAATCAGTATGCGCCGTATGATCTTGCCGCGAGTCAAGGGCGTGCTGCGTTTGTTTTTTTGCCTACCCGGGCTCTTGGGTTCATATTGCCGTTTGCCCGACGCGCGCATGATCGTGCCACTGCGGTGCGACGTCCATAATTCATCGTTGCCCATCCCGCTCATCCCTTCTATGTATGCTCTATCTCTATATAACAACAAGCAAGCGTGAATGACGCAACAGGAAAAAGGAAGTGGAACAAATTCGGGAAACCCGTTCGATACTCCCTGTTTTTTAAAGAAAAGTTGAGATAAAATGAGTCAAGAGATCATGTAGCAAACGAAAGGAGTCCGCCTTGAAAAATTCATTTGGTTTGTTAGGAGAGACGTTTGCCCAAAGTGAAGTGTATCGCCCGCTTTTTGTGCACCATCCCGACGCCATTTACGTGATGAACATGGCGGGAGAGCTGGTTTATGCCAATCCGGCAACGCAGCAGATCACGGGTTATGCCTTTGAAGAGATGCAGTCGATGAAGCTCCGCGATTTATCGGCCAACCGTGAGCAAGGGCGAATCCTGCGTTACTGGCATGCGATGCATACGGAAAAAAGACTGGATTTCAAGCTTGAGATTATACGTAGAGACGGCGAAAAAAGAATGCTGTCTATTACATATGTAGCAATCGAACAAGACGGTGCGCGGATAGGCGTGTATGCCATCGTAAAAGACATCACGGAGGATGAACGCCGAAATCGCAAGCTGCGGGAGCAGGAGAGGTTATACCATTCGCTTTTTGAATATAACCCCGCGGGGATTTTGTCTTTTGATGCTGAAGGACGTTGTTTATCGGTGAATCCGAATCTGGAAGCGATGACGGGCTTTTCGCAGCGCGAGTTGTCCGAACGGTCTTATACGGATTTTTTCGCCCCGGAATTATCCATGCTGCTGGAGAATCGGTTTGAGTACGCTTTGAACGGGCATTCCGGTAACTTCGAAGCGCAATTGTTGGCCAAAGACGAACAGCGAATCGACGTCAATCTGACCACGCTGCCCATCATTGTCGATCGGCAAGTGTTGGGGGTATACATGATCGCGCTCGATATTACGGAATGGAAGCGCCAGATGCAGCGAAGCCGGGAATTGACCGATCAATACACGTCGATCTTGAACGCGGTATCGGAAGGGATCTATGAGATCAATCGCGAAGGGCGCTCTGTATTCATTAATCAGGCAGGCGCACGCATGTTGGGATACGAAAAAGAAGAATTCCAAAATATCTATAATCACGACCTGATTCACCACAGTCGCTCCGACGGCAGTCCGTATCCGGTAGAAGAGTGCCCGATCTACCGTTCCATGCGCGAAGGCATTGCCCAAGAAGTTCACGGCGAGGTGTTCTGGCGCAAGGATGGAAGCAGTCTGCTGGTGCAGTATCGGGTGAATCCGTTATTTGAAAATGGAGAGCCGGCAGGAGCCGTCGTTGTATTCAAAGACGTTACCAGCGAGACCGAGATTATCAGGCAGAAAAACGAAGCGCAACGCGGACTGGCTGCCAAAACGAAGTTCTTGAGCCTGATGAGCCACGAGATTCGGACGCCGCTGGGCGGGGTGCTGGGCATGGCGGAATTGATGCAGGAAACGGAACTGACGCCGGAGCAGCAGGATTATATGGAAGTTCTGCTGCTCAGTGGTCGCGGATTGCAGGCTGTCGTCGATCGGATTCTTGATTTTAATGCTGCGGAAAGCGGGAACGTGCATTTTGAAAACAAGCCGTTTCGGGCACGTCGCTTGATCGAAAAATCGGTTGAGGCTTTTTCGGTTCAGGCGGAGGCCTCGGGTGTAGAATTGTCGCTGCGGATTGCCGACGGATTCCCTGCGGAGCTGGTTGGGGATGAGGGAAAACTCCGGCGGATCATGGTAGGACTGGTCGGCAATGCGATTAAGTTCACGCCGCGAGGGATGATCGAAGTATTGGCGGAGTGCCTGCTTCGACCGCGTACGGGTCAAGGCGAGCTGGCACGTTGCGTACTGAAGGTTGAGGTGCGAGACAGCGGAATCGGCATTCCGGCAGATAAGATAGGACTGTTGTTTCAGCCTTTTTCCCAAATTCATTCTTCGGCCCTGGACCGTAATTACGAAGGAACAGGCTTGGGACTCGCGATCTGCAAACGTTGGATCGAACAGATGGGGGGGACGATCTGGGCAGAAAGCCAGGAAGGCGCCGGATCTGTGTTCTCCTTCACTTTACCGATGTTGTGCGAAGAATAAAAAAGACCGCCATACTCCTGTTTTAGGCCGGAGAAGATGGCGGTCTCTTTTTTGATAGGGATAAAACTTTAGCTTTGCTTCGCGTACATCAGACCGATCGTGCCCGGACCGCAATGCGTCGAAATCACACATCCGGCCGAGGCCATTAGCACTTCCGTTACATTCGTTTCCCGAAGGATGATTTCGCGCATTTGCAAGGCATCTTCCTCGGCGTCCGCGTTTACGACTACGACAGGGCCGTCGATCCGGTCTTTATTGACCAGCAGGTTTTGCAGCATTTTGTCGATCGCTTTTTCCCGCTTGCCGCGAACTTTGTAAGCCGGTGTCATCTTGCCGTCGTTTACTTTGATAATCGGACGAATGCTGAGCAGACTTCCGATCAGATTCTGCATGCCGGAGCAACGGCCGCCTTTGTGCAGATACTCCAGGGTGTCGATCGCGAATTCGGTTTCAACCTCGGGGCGCATGCGTTCCAGCTTGCGTACGATCTCGTTAACCTCCAACCCGGCTTCGGCGTGGCGAGCGGCTTGCAGCACCTGAATCCCGATTGCCGTTGAGAGATTTAAGGAATCAAAGACGGTTACGCTACCCGGCTCGAAGTCATCGGCCGCAATCCGGGCATTCTGGTAAGTCGATGACAGCTCGGAAGATAGACTGATATACAGAATACGCTCCCCTTTTTCAATATAAGGAGCAAACGCCTGGCTGAAATCTGCCGGCGAAGGGGCTGCGGATTTGGGTAGTTTGCCCTGACGGGCGACTTTATCGAATAGCTGGGATGGCGTAAGGTCTACACCGTCACGGTAAGTCTGATCCTCGAAAACGACGTACAGCGGTACGATTCCAATGCCGTATTGCTCGATTAGCCCGGCAGGCAGATCGCTGGTACTGTCAGAAAAAATTCGAATGTTGGACATATTCATCTCCTCATGGACGCTCCCGCACACTTCAAAAGCAAGCGGGCGAAATAAGCGAAGCTGTTACATGGTCTTCAGCGGATTATCAATATCAGGCGGCAAATCGGGCGAGACAAGATATGTAGAGACTTCCTCCGCAGCTAACAGTATATCATGATCTGAAGCAAATCGGCAGGCGAAAGGCCGACGCTGGTGAAGCGTCGGCCTTTTTTTGGATGCACTCACGGGAACGTTTATCGGAAAAGGTTTGTTTTACAGGCCGCTGGCTCCCATCAGTGTGCTGAAGATAATGAAGCCGCCACCGCCAAGCAGGCACAAGCCGTTTAATACGGTGCCGATAATAGCAAATACTCTTTTGCGCGTTTTGGATAGGATTCCGACGATGCCCAAGATTGCGCCGATCAGATTCAGTACGGCTGCGCCGAGCACGCTCAGGATAAGAACGATAGCACTAAAGCCTACACTCATGAGTTGTTCCTCTGTGGCCGAGTTCACGTCGAAGTTTGTTGTGGTGCCTACATCGGCAAGCGAGTACGCGACGCCGATTGCCGAAATGACAAAGACGACGTACAAAGCAATGCTGATCAGCGAGAGTACGAACGAGGCAATGCCGACTCCGGAATGTTTCAGACGCTCTTGCGGGTAATCGCCTTGCGGATACGAATCGTACGGGCTGAACGGAGGATTAACCCGTTCGTCGTAACCGCGTCCGTCCGGTTCGCTGCGATACGGATCTCCAAAATTGTTGGTTGATTCAGATTCGTTGCGGTAAGAATCTTTGCGAAGATCGGGGCCGCTTTGACGGTCGTCTTTGCCGTCAGATGGTGGGAAACGATTATCCATGCTTCAACTCTCCTTTATTTTGGAAGCTTTTACGTGATTACTTTTTCATATTCCGGATCAAAAAGCAACCCTGAATTGCCAAGCGTCTTCCGTAATACGCAGTGAATCAGCATCTGGTTTCAGTTAGGAAGGATATTCGAGTTAAGTTTGGCGTTAAGGAACATTACCCGAGAATGCGTGCATGGATCGTAAAAATTCATGAAGTTTTCGGCTTTTTCTGGTCTTCGCCTTCATAACATTCTATAATGAAAGTCGATTTGCAAGGCGAATCGGAATAGCCTTCAAACCCGTTTTGAAGTTCAAAGGAAAAGAGGGAATGTATGCAGCGGAAAATTGCGGTTGTTGCTTGTATCGTCGCGATGATCGGCGTTGGATTAGGAGCTTTCGGTAGCCATATTCTTGGCGAACAGATCGGCGAGGATGCGATGAAGACGTTCCAGACAGGCATTCAGTATCATTTCATTCATGCACTTGCCATGTTGATTGTAGCTATGGCTATGGGCGTATGGGGCGAATCGCGCGGCCTGAGCTGGGCGGCCTGGTTATTTTTTGCCGGCATCGTCATGTTCTCGGGCAGTTTGTATCTGCTGAGTACAACCGGTCTTAAAATTTTCGGACCGATCACGCCGCTGGGCGGAGTTGCTTTTATTGCGGGGTGGATATTGATGGGGTTGTCGATGGGTAAGCGAAAACTTACCTAGACGGGGAAGCGAGAAGACTGCGAGAGAAATTCGTTCAAAACGCTGTCTCGCTTGGAAAACTGGATTTAAATTTAAAAGGTTGTTTTCCAAGTTCAAAGGCGTTTTTCGCTGAATTTCTCTTTCCGTCTTCTCGCTTCCAGTTACGCTAGGTTTTCTTGATGGTTTTTTGATGAATTAAAGACCGAGTGAACGGAAACGTTCACTCGGTCTTTTGCTTTGCAGATATAGTTTGCCCAGGACGTGTACGCAAACTCAACACCGTGCAGCTTGCCCTGCCTTTTCGCCCTCTGCGGCGTCATTTCCCCTTGACGTGCCCCGGCACGCCTTCAGAAAAATTCCTTGCCGAGAACGAAAATTCAGCTCAATCTGCTCCCGGCGGAGTTTGCGTACACGCCCTAGATAAAGACGTTTAAACCTACTGCTAGCTGAAAACTTACTGGCCTGTAAGCTCGTCGATTTCGTTTAGCGAGAAGCTGTATACTTGCTTTTCGTCCACGTGGTAAACGCTCAGCATTTGCGCGGTTTCGTCAAAGTTGATGATGCGGCAAGGGATGCTGAGTCGATTGCCTCCCGGTTTGTTGACGATCAGGCGGACCAGTCTGTTTTTGCTGATGCTGTCCCGAATGTCGTCAGGCGTCAAGTACGAAGTCAATGAAGTGGACGTTGCAGGCTGGGCTGCTTTTTGTGCGGCTTTTGTAGCGTTTTCGGTAGCCGCTGCCTGTTTGATCTGTAATCCTTTTGCCGAGGAGAGTCCGGCTCTGGATTTTTCAACGTAATTCGTCTTGAGATTGGACAAAGAGGCTTCGATGATTCGTCCGAGTTCCAGACCCGAATTCACACGAAGATCGACGACCTTGTCCGAGGCGTTGAGAAGCGCCAAAAGGGACTGTAAAGCCTGGGCGTTTGTCGAACCGTCAATCAGAATGTCAACATTGAATAAAAATCCGGAACGTTCTTGCGATGTCTTATTGTTCATAATTCCCCCGGTCTTAACCCGTTCAAATTTGGATTCGAGCTTGATGTCAATCGGAATCCCACGTCTATCCATAATACCATGACTTTTGGCATAATCCTAGTCCCGGAGGACCTCTTGCTGCTGAAAATTATCCAGTTTAATGGGTGCAAGCGAGCTAGCGTTCTTCGGTATATTTCTACATATCGATATTTTCTGAATTGACGCAACCTTGACATCTTTACTCGTGATTCCTTTGTTTCGTCCTAATTTCAAGAGGGTAATTTGTAACTAGCAACGGCGATCAAGAAAAACAAATCGTCGCATGAATTACAACTCATTCGTTCCAAGCCGAAGCTGTAGACAAGGAACGATAAATTTTAACGAAAGCAGGGATCAATCATGGCTAAAACGAAAACCGAGGCACAAACCAAAACAATCGAGGAAATTCTGAACCGCCAGGTCGCGAACCTGAACGTTCTTTACGTTAAAATTCACAACTTCCACTGGTACGTCAAAGGCGAAAACTTTTACACGCTGCATGTGAAGTTCGAAGAACTTTACAATGAAGTAACAGAGAAAATGGATGAAGTGGCAGAGCGCTTGCTGACAATCAAAGGCAGCCCGGCCGCTACCATGAAAGAATATCTGGAGCTGTCCAGCATTCAGGAAGCGGCAGGCGGCGAAGATCATCGCACGATGGTACAAACGCTGATCGAAGACTTTGCGACGGTAGCCGAAGAAATGCAAGAAGGTCTGGAGCTTGCCGAAGAAGCACATGACCAAGCAACAAGCGATATGCTGATCGCGATGAAGCAAGATCTTGAGAAACATATGTGGATGCTGCGTTCGTTCCTCGGACATTAAGAACGGCTTGTATAGCTTGTTCTGAACAAGTCTATATCAAGCAGAAAGCCCGGTCCCAAGCGGACCGGGTTTTCCTTTTTGAAACGCCGAACTATCCATACAAATGGTTGCACAACATTCATGATTCGGACAGTTTAATTTTTAAATGTATGTCGATTCGTTGAACTGTAAAATAAATTCGGGTAAAATAAATTGAGTATCAACGATAATCAGTTTATAATCATTACAAGGTTATAATTATTTTGATTAGAGCGCTTGATCAAAAAGAGATTACGGATTCACCATTATATTTTTGGAGGGACGCTGAACATGGCAACCAATTTCGTCATCGAAGGACTCAAAGCGGAAATCGAAGGCAAAGAAATTCTGAAAGGCATTAACCTGGAGATGAAAGGTGGAGAAATCCACGCGATCATGGGACCGAACGGTACAGGTAAAAGTACGCTGGCTTCTGCACTGATGGGACACCCGAAGTATGAAGTTACGGACGGCACGGCTACGCTTGACGGCGAAGACCTGCTGGAAATGGGCGTTGACGAGCGTGCGCTTGCGGGATTGTTCCTCGCGATGCAATACCCAAGCGAAATTGCAGGCGTAACGAACTCCGACTTCCTTCGCAGCGCGATCAATGCACGTCGCGGCGAAGGCAACGAGATCTCGCTGATCAAATTTATCCGTCAAATGGAAAGCAGCATGAAGGGCCTCGAAATGAACCCTGAATTTGCACACCGTTACCTGAACGAAGGTTTCTCCGGCGGCGAGAAAAAACGGAACGAAATTCTGCAAATGATGATGCTTGACCCGAAAATCGTCATTCTTGACGAAATCGACTCCGGTCTGGATATCGACGCCCTGCGTATCGTAGCGGCAGGCGTGAACGAAATGAGATCCGAAGATCGCGGTTTCCTGATCATTACCCACTATCAGCGCCTGCTGAATTATATTACGCCTGACTTCGTACACGTGATGATGCAAGGTCGTATCGTAAAATCCGGCGGACCGGAACTTGCGGCACGCTTGGAGCAAGACGGATACGATTGGATCAAAGAAGAGCTCGGAATTACGGACGAGACGGTTGGACAAGAACAAGAAGCTTAATTCAATAAGAAGCGGAAGGAGGAACACCGATTATGACATTGCAAACCATTCTTCCGGTACAGGCCGCGCAGATCAAGGAATGGGCGGAAGCCCGCAGTGAAGCCGCATGGCTGACTGAACGCCGTCTGCAGGCATTGGAGCTGGCTGCTTCGCTGGAGCTGCCAAAACCGGAAAAAACCAAACTCGACCGTTGGGACCTGAGCGCTTACGGCGCATTTAAATCGGTTGCCAAAACGGCATCGAGAGAAGAACTGCCTGCCGCGACAAAGGAATTTATCGAGGAAGGTACGCATAACCTGATCGTTCAGCACAACTCCGGCGTCGTGTACACGGAATTGTCGGAAGAACTGCGTGCAAAAGGCGTAATCTTCACCGATCTGGAGACGGCTGCGCGCGAGCATGAAGTGCTGGTCAAAAAACATCTGGGTACTGCTGTGAAAACAAGCGAGCACCAGGTGTCCGCACTCCACTATGCGGCATGGACAGGCGGAGTCTTCCTGTACGTACCGAAAAACGTTGAATTGGAAGTGCCGCTGCAAGCGGTATTCCTGACCGACGATGCTTCGGCGACATTCGCGCCGCATATTCTGGTCGTGGCCGATGCGAACAGCCGGGTGACTTACGTGGACAACTACGTATCGACAGGGCTGGACGGCAAAGTGCTGCATAACGGCGTGGTCGAAGTCATCGCGCTGGACGGCGCTAAAGTTCAATACGCGACGGTGCACCAGTTTGGCAAAGAAGTGACGGATCTTTCTTATCGCCGTGCCCTGCTGTCGAACGATGCGGATATCGAATGGATCGTCGGCGAAATGAACGACGGCGACACCATCGCGGATACCGCAACTTCGCTGAACGGCAACGGTACGCATTCCGATGCCAAAATCATCGCGATTGGTTCCGGTACGCAAAAGCTTAACTTCACGACGCGCGCCGTTCACTTCGGCAAATCGTCCGAAAGCGATATGTTCACCCGTGCGGTTATGCGCGAAGAAGCGCAATCGATCATCAACGGCATCACGAAAATCGAACACGGCGCAACGAAGGCTAACGGCCAGCAAACGGAGAAAGTGCTGATGCTGAGCCCAGCGGCCCGCGGCGACGCGAATCCGATCCTTCTGATCGACGAAGATGACGTTATGGCCGGACACGCGGCTTCCGTCGGCAAAGTCAATCCGGAGCAAGTCTACTATCTGATGTCGCGCGGTATTTCCAAAGTGGATGCCGAACGCCTGATCATTTACGGCTTCCTGGCGCCGATCATCGCGGAAATTCCGCTTGAGTTGCTGCGTACCCGCTTGCAACGTATCGTCGAAAGAAAGCTGGGGCAGTAATGAACGCCTCGGTTCGGGAGCAATTCCCGATACTCAACCAGGAAGTGAACGGACATCCGCTCGTTTATCTGGACAGCGCCGCGACTTCGCAGAAGCCGCGCGCCGTTCTGGATGCGGTACGCCGTTACTATGAGTTGGATAACTCCAACGTGCACCGTGGCGTGCATACGCTGGGCAGCCGGGCAACCGATGCTTATGAAGGCGCACGGGAAAAAGTCGCAGCGTTTATCGGTGCGGCCCATCCCGAAGAGATCGTATTCAATCGCGGGACAACGACAGGCCTTAACCTGGTTGCCGCTTCTTACGGGGATGCTAACGTGAACGAAGGCGACGAGATCGTGCTCACGCCGATCGAACACCATAGCAACCTGATTCCGTGGCAACAGTTGGCGAAGCGCAAAGGAGCGGTTCTGAAGTATATCGAGCCGAATCCGGATGGTACGATCGACGTTGAAGCTGCGGCGAAAGTCATTACCGACAAAACGAAGATCGTGGCGATCGCTTACGTGTCCAACGTTATGGGCGTTGTGCATCCGGTCAAAGAGATCGGAGCGCTCGCGCATAAGCACGGCGCGGTTATCGTCGTAGACGGCGCGCAAAGTACGCCGCATATGAAGGTTGACGTGCAGGATCTGGATTGCGACTTTTATGCGCTCTCGGGCCATAAAATGTGCGCACCGACCGGTATCGGCGCGCTGTACGGCAAAAAGGCACTGTTGGAGAACATGGAACCGGTCGAGTTCGGCGGGGAAATGATCGACGATGTCGGCCTATATGAATCGACATGGAAAGATCTTCCGTGGCGTTTCGAAGGCGGCACGCCGATTATCGCCGGAGCAGTCGGGCTTGGCGCTGCGATTGACTTCCTGAACGAGCTGGGCATGGATAACGTAACGGAGCATGAGCATCGTCTTGCTACTTACGCCATGAACCGCATTCAGGAAATCGACGGTCTGAAAGTATTCGGGCCGCAAGACCGCAAGGTCGGCATCGTAACGTTCAACCTGGACGACGTGCATCCGCACGACGTCGCGACCGTTCTGGATTCTTACGGTGTCGCAATCCGGGCCGGTCATCACTGCTGTCAGCCGCTCATGCGTTGGCTGGAAGTCAGTTCGACGGCCCGCGCCAGCTTTTATCTGTACAATAACGAACAAGACATCGACCGTCTGATCGACGCCTTGATCCGAACAAAGGAGTATTTTGGAGATGCAACTTGACGACCTGTACCGTCGCGTCATCATGGACCATTACAAAAACCCGCGGAATAAAGGCAAGTTCGAAGACGAAGGCGTCACGATCGACCTTAATAATCCGACTTGCGGCGACAAAATCTCGCTTCAGCTTCAATTGGAACAGGGAATTGTCAAAAACGCTCGTTATACCGGCGACGGCTGTTCGATCAGCATGTCTTCCGCTTCGATGATGACCGAAGCGGTCAAAGGTAAAACGCTGCCGCAGGCGCTGGAACTGGCTGAACGCTTCTCCGCGCTGATGAAAGGCGAAGAAGTCGAATTCGGCGAATACGAAGATATCGAAGCGTTGTCGGGCGTTAATAAATTCCCGGCGCGCATCAAATGTGCAACGCTGGCCTGGAATGCCCTGCGCAAAGGGATAGAACGGGAAGCCCACTAACGAAAGGGAGGAATCCACATGGCTAAAGAAGCACCGATTAGCGACGAGTACCAATATGGTTTTCGCGATGAACACGAGTCGATCTACAAGAGCGGCAAAGGCCTGACGAAGGAGATTGTCACGTCTATTTCGAAAATGAAAAACGAACCGGAATGGATGCTGGACTTCCGTCTGAAATCGTTCGAGCAGTTCCAAAAGATGCCGATGCCTACATGGGGCGGCGACTTGAGCGAACTGAACTTCGACGATATCCAATACTACGTGAAACCGTCCGAAGGACAAAGCAAAACGTGGGAAGAAGTTCCAAGCGAGATCAAAGAAACGTTTGATAAGCTGGGTATTCCCGAAGCGGAACAAAAGTTCCTTGCAGGCGTGTCGGCACAATACGAATCCGAGGTCGTGTACCACAACATGCAGAAGGAACTGGAAGACCAAGGCGTTATCTTCATGGATACCGATACGGCTCTTAGAGAGCACCCGGAAATTCTGAGAGAACACTTCGCCAAAGTCATTCCGCCTTCCGACAATAAATTCGCGGCTCTGAACAGCGCGGTATGGTCCGGCGGTAGCTTCATCTACGTACCAAAAGGCGTGAAGTGCGAAGTACCTCTGCAAGCGTACTTCCGCATCAACTCGGAAAACATGGGTCAATTCGAACGTACGTTGATCATTGCGGACGAAGGCAGCTTCGTGCACTATGTCGAAGGCTGTACGGCTCCGGTCTACGGCACGAACTCGCTGCACAGCGCGGTCGTTGAAATCATCGTGAAAAAGGATGCCCGTGTCCGTTACACCACAATCCAAAACTGGTCGTCCAACATCTACAACCTCGTAACCAAACGCGCGGTTGCGGAAGAAAACGCCAATATGGAATGGGTAGACGGCAACATCGGTTCCAAGCTGACGATGAAATACCCGGCTGTCGTTCTCAAAGGACGCGGCGCCAAAGGTTCCGTTCTGTCGATCGCGGTTGCCGGCAAAAACCAGCATCAGCACGCAGGCGCGAAAATGATCCACCTGGCTCCCGACACGACTTCGACGATCATTTCGAAGTCGATCAGTAAGCACGGCGGCAAGGTTACGTATCAAGGTCTGGCTTCGTTCGGTCGCAAAGCGACAGGCGCCAAGTCGAACATCAAGTGCGATACGTTGATCCTGGACAATCAATCCACGTCGGATACGATTCCGTATAACGAAATCCTGAACGACGACGTGATGCTGGAGCACGAAGCAACGGTATCGAAGGTATCCGAAGATCAGCTCTTCTACCTGATGAGCCGGGGCCTCAGCGAGAACGAAGCGACGCAGATGATCGTTATGGGCTTCATCGAGCCGTTCACGAAGGAACTGCCGATGGAATACGCGGTCGAGATGAACAGATTGATCAAGTTCGAAATGGAAGGTTCGATCGGTTAATTTCTGAAAACCCTTGTGTGGCAAGGGTTTCAGGATATTGAATCGGCACCTTGAGCGGTGTCGTGCCGATTATGTGCCAACCGAGATTTTGGTTTAATATAGAGGGCGAACTTTCCGAGTTCGCCCTCTTATTATTTTTGCGACTCGCCCTAGATGCCGTCTGTCTGTTATACTGAAAAGGCTGACATTTTCTTTTAAATTTGCGCGACTAGCAGGAATCATTGGGATTGTGCCGAATTAGTTGGCTACGGCATGTACGCAAATGGCGCATGATGCAGAGTTGCCGCTTCTGTGCGGTCTGGCAAATGACGGCTGCCGTCGTTTGGCATACGCCGCGGCATGAGCCATTTGCGTACGTGCTTTTAGAGAAGGAGGAGTATAAGAAGATGAGCTTCATTTCCGTAATCGCAAAAGAGAAATTTATAACCGTGATGAGCGACAATGCCGCCGCCGGTTCGGAACATACGCCGCAGCCGGAAGAGCATGTGGTGAGAGTGGGGGAACGCGAGTTTGTGGCTACAGCCGGAGGGGATCGTGAAGCGCGCGCGGTTATTGCCAAGCACGTTGAGGATCTGCTGAAGGAAGGCACGCCTTATGATCGCATTCTGGTCATTTTGCAGATGACGCTGTCCGCTTTTTCCGAAAAAAGCAAATCGATCATGACGGCATTCGGCGGCGTGAACAAAGACGGAGACGTCGAAGTTTGCACGTATGACCACAACAGCCGTGCAGAGCGCCATCTGAAGCCACGTGGCAGCGAGATTGCTTATTTCTTCCTGGCAGAAGGCGCAGGCAAGTACGGTAATCTGTACGAGCTGCTCCAAAGCTATTGGAAAGAGACCGGAACGGAAACGCCGAGCGCGATGATCCAATCCCAGAAGCTGTTGAACCGTTACGTCGCGTCCAAAGACGAGGATGTTCACGCATCGACAGTCAAATTGGTTTTGAAAAAATAGACCAAATAAAAACACGTGCCCGCTTTTTGGCGGATACGTGTTTTTTCTGCTGCAATGCAATGAAGGAATCAGGCCTCGCTATCCGAAAACACTTCTTCAATGTCCAGATCGTGTTCCGTGGAAAGATCGACGAAACGGTCGCTGACACGAACTAGAGGCCGGAAGAAATCGGTAGGATGGTTCATGACAATATAGCCGAGCTCCCCATTGGTTAGCTTCACTTTTTTATTGATAAAGTAAGGCAACATATTGCGAATGAACGTATGCGTAGGTTCCGCCGACAACTGTCCGAAGCTGAGCGAATACAATTCCTTCAGCACGTTGATGAGTTCCTGCTTGTCTTGGTAAACGCGGTTGCTGGTCATGGCACTGTAAACGTCCGCCACGGCAATGATCCGCGACCAAGGGTGCATTTCCTCTTCTTTGATTCCGTACGGGTAACCGCTGCCGTCTCCGCGCTCGTGGTGCTGGAGAGCTGCGGTCGCAGCGACCGTGTCCCCCAACGAGTTGCGAATGATTTCGTACCCGTTTACGGTGTGGGTTTTGATGATCTCGTACTCTTCACGCGTCAACCGACCCGGCTTGTTCAGAATTTCGCTTGGAATGGTCGATTTGCCGATGTCGTGCAAATAGCCTGCCTGACAGATGGCAGAAGCTTCGTCATGCGGATGCCCGAGCCAGAGCGCAAGGTAGTAAGACAGCATACCGACTTGCATGGAATGAACATACGTGTAGTTCGCGTCCCGGTTCAGCAACAGCAGCAAAGCTACCGCGTCTTTTTGGGAAGCCAATACGTTGAAAAGCGGCTGCATGATGTCTTCGACGAGTTCGCTGTTGAACGTGCCGGTCGTCATGGATTCGTGGAACAGAGATTCGAACATGAGCACTGCATCGTCGAACGTTGACTTGATTTCCGGGAAGAAATAAGCGGCTGAGCTAGCATTGGTGTACGCTTCTTCCACATTGGGTTGAACTTCGACATAATCAATGCTGTGCTGAACCAGACGAGCGATTTCCGCATCGTAAAGCGCAGTGCCTTTGGCGAGAATGTGTACGCCGTGTCGGTTGAAGGTGTCGGCGATCAGGCGGTCGCCGGGCTTGAGATCGGTCACGTAAACTTTCAAAAGCGATGTCTCCTTTCTGTAACGAACGAATGCTGCGGAGAACGATGGAGACTACCGGGCGATATCGCTTCCCGTAAGACTTCGTCATCCCCGAGATCTCAGATTTTGCAGATCGGCACGATCCGGTCCCTCAATCGCGTCGGCTGAAACCAATCATGGGGCGCGAAGTAGGTCATGCGCATCATGGAGTCCTCGCTTCATTTTCTGGGCCTAAAAGCACAGAGAATGTCTAACTCGTATATCGGCAGAACAGGTGCAATTTGTTTGCGGTTAAAATCTTTCCATAAATATGATACTGACCCTCTCAATATATCATACTCCATCATTAAATTGGAGGGTAATGTACGAGACAATTCTATCATACAAGTGCAGAATATCCTTATTTTTCATCTTATTTTATAGGTGTTTGACAAACATTTTGGAAGCAAGGAATGTCTTATTCTTTTCGAGTGCCCGGTGTCATGTTAAAATGCTTGCATAGGGCCCGAAAACAGACTTGTTTGTTTCCGGGTATAGCCTTATGATTGAGTGTCAAAGCGAATACGATATCGCGTCGGCGTAGCACCGGGAATCGTAGTGCGACGTCGCTCGCGCAGGATGTAAGGTCCGAAGGAGGACGGCTTCAATGGGCTCAAAGACAGAAGAGCGAGACACGTTGACGATTTTGCATACCAACGACCTTCACAGCCACTTTGAGCAGATGGGCCGGATCGCCGCGTTTATCGCTGCGGAAAAATCGCAGGGTAAGCCGGTATGCACACTCGACGTGGGCGATCATATGGATCGAATGGCGATCGAGACGGAAGGCAGTCTGGGATTGGCCAATGTCGATATTCTCAATCGCACCGGTTACGATGCCGTGACGATTGGCAATAATGAAGGCTTGACGTTTACACCGGAGCAACTTGGAGAAGTCTATGCGCATCTGGAATGTCCGGTTGTATGCGGAAACGTAAGGATGGCGGATGGTTCATTGCCTGCTTGGCTACAGGATTCGGCAGTCATTGAAACCAGCGGATTTAAGGTGGGCATACTGGGCCTGACCGCGCCGTTCTCCGATTTTTATCGATTGTTGGGCGTAGAAGTATCCGATCCGTTTGCTGGCCTTCAGCAGCGAGTCCATGAACTGCGCCAACGTGCCGATATTATCGTTTTGCTATCTCATCTGGGACTTGCGTCGGATGAGCGAATAGCCGGCATGATAGAAGGAATCGACCTGATTCTGGGCGGTCACACGCATCACCTGCTTGCTGAGCCTATCGCAATCGGGAAAACCGTCGTATGTGCGGCCGGTAAGTTCGGCCAACATATCGGGCGAATCGTGATTGAACGCGATTCCGTATCGGGCCAGTGCGAAGTCAAAAAGGCCGGGCTTGTCGCGCTTGGCGACGAGGTTAATTCAGACGATCGGATTGACCGCGCCATCTCTAGGCATCATCAGGAGGCGGCAGAGCGTCTTCGGCGGGTAACTGCCGTATCCGAGCAGGAATTGGCAGTCGATTACGAGCAGGAGTCCGAACTCGGAAATTTGCTTGCCCAATCGGTTCGCCGGTTTGCCGGAGGAGAGTTTTCGTTGGTCAATTCCGGTCAGGTGCTCGGCCCGTTGCCTCCCGGAGAGATCACGGAAGGCATGCTGCACGCGCTGTGCCCGTCACCGATCAATCCATGCGTGGTGACGCTTCGCGGCAGCGATATTTTACGCAGTCTGGAACAGTCGCTCCTGCCGGAATACACAGGCAAGAAGCTAACCGGATTCGGATTTAGAGGCGAGAGGCTGGGTGGCTTGTGTACGGATGGATTATCCGTACGCTATGATCCGGAAGCAGAGCCGTATTCGCGTATTTTGGAGGCTAGAACGTCCGAACGGGCAATTGAGCCCGACGAAGAGTACCGGGTGGGGACGCTGGATATGTTTACGTTTGGTGCCGGTTACGAATCGCTCAGCCGCGGAACGGATAAGACGTTTATCTTGCCTGAATTTTTGCGCGATCTGTTGCGCATGGAACTCGGGCGTCCCGGCGCTGCCGGAGAAGCCTCCGCTGCACGCTGGATACGAGCCTGACGGCCGGGAGCGTATCGCTGAGGACGGGTCCTTGTTTAGGCAAGGTTCGCCTGATCTATAGTAAAGTTCAAAATATCAACGGCCCTCGCCGCCAGAATCGGTTGCCGAGCGATCTGGATCACGGGACGGCTTAAATGGAGTGGAAGTTTGTGCGCCTGCTGTCGATCGGACAAGTACAGCCCGGCATGAAGCTGGGCAAACGCATTTATAATGAAGAGGGTTTGACGCTGTTGGCCGAAGGGGCCGAGCTGACGTCTTCGATCCTCCGCAGGCTGGAAAAGCTCGGGGTCGACATGCTGTACATTCAGGACCAATTGACCGACGACATCGTACCGCCGGAGATGATTGCCGACGAGACGAGACGCCAGGCTATTAAGCAAATCCGAACCGTTTACCGCAGCATGATGAATGATACGATGGGGAGGATGTCCTATCCCCATCTGGGCTATAGCTTTCGCAAAATGACGGAAGAGATTCTGAATGACCTGGGCTCCCGGGAAGACGTTTTGATTATGTTAGGCGATATTCATACGACGGATCATTACTTATACACGCATTCTTTCAATGTCTGCCTCTATACGCTAACGCTGGGAATGGCCGCTGGCTATTCGCGGGAAGATCTGTTTACGCTTGGAATGGGCGCTATGCTGCATGATATCGGAAAGACCCGTATTGAGCCGAAAGTGCTGCTGAAGCCGGGCAAGTTGTCGGACGACGAATTTTCGGAAATGAAGCGGCACACAGAATTGGGTTTCGCGATCTTGAAGGATGAGCCTTTTGTTCCGCTGCTTGCTGCGCATTGCGCGTTCCAGCATCATGAGCGGCTTGACGGTAGCGGATATCCGCGAGGGATTCACGAGGGTGAGATCCATGACTTTGCCAAGTGGATTGCCATTACCGATTCGTATGACGCGATGACGACTAACCGGGTATACCGCCGGGGAATGCTGCCGCATCAAGCGGTAGATATTTTATACGGTGGGTCTTGTACCCAATACGATCAACGCAAGCTGGAAGTGTTCCGGGACAAAGTAGCCTTGTATCCGGTAGGGCTGACGGTAAAACTCAATTCAGGAGAGACGGGCGTGGTCACCAGCGTTCCGTCGAAGACGCCCAATCGTCCGATTGTGCGAATCATCGAAGATGCGGAAGGCGGCAGCGTGCAGCCTTATGAAGTCGATCTTTCACAGCATCTTTCGACCATGGTGGAACGAATTTCGGATCGCTAAAAATCCGGTCTGGCAATCGTTGGCTGTAAAACGGTTATATTAAAGAAAAGTAGCTTTTACCCTTTTGGACTGCCGCGGCTTTTGTCGCAGCGGTCCGAAGGCAGTTCTTAATCATAAAGGTGGTCAACATGACAGTAATCAATAACAGTGGTCAGAAGCTTCGCGATTTGTCTCCCAGTTACGATCCGTGGGACCCGATTCGCTCGCTGCGCAAACACGGACGGCATCGTCTGACGAGCGTGGAAATGACGGTCACTAATTTGTGCAATATGCGCTGCGAACATTGCGCGGTCGGCGATACGCTCGTTTTGAACGAGCCGGACATGATTCCGCTCGATCTGATGCTGCGCCGTTTGGACGAAGTCGAGCATTTGGAGACGATCAGCATCACGGGCGGGGAACCTTCTTTCCGCCGTCAGACCGTGGACAACGTGATCGTGCCTCTGCTTCGTTACGCGCGGGAGCGCGGCATCCGTTCGCAGATCAACTCGAACCTGACGCTGGATCTTGCGCGTTACGAGAAACTGCTGCCTTAT
Organism: Saccharibacillus sacchari; assembly: GCF_037722395.1. Taxonomy (GTDB): domain Bacteria; phylum Bacillota; class Bacilli; order Paenibacillales; family Paenibacillaceae; genus Saccharibacillus; species Saccharibacillus sacchari_A. The sequence continues at coordinate 553,816 of NZ_JBBKAR010000056.1, forward strand.
TTGGACGTGATGCACATTTCGTTCAACTACACGGGGCCCGAGCATTTTCACGAGACCGGGTTTGCGAACAGCGGTCATCCGGTTCCGTTCGCTGCGGCCGAGAGAATGTATAATCGTATGATCGACAACGCGAAAAGCCTCAGCAAATCGGGCATGTTCATTTCCGCGGAAACGATGATCAATTTCCGCACGCACAAACATTTGCCGCAAATGCATCAGGCTGTGCTTGATATGGGTTGTGTGCGTCATGAAGTGCATCCGATGTATCCTTCGGCTTTTGCCGCTAATCTGCCCGTATTGTCGTTGGATGAGATGCGTGTAGCAATCCATGATTTGCTGGATCATCGTAATGAGGATGTCTGGATGTTGTTCGGTACATTGCCGTTCTATGCTTGCGGAAGCAACAAAGAAGAACGCGAACTGCTGAATCGTCTGTATAGCGCCAAAAATGTAACGGTACGCAATGATCCGGACGGACGGAGCCGCGTAAACGTTAATATGTTTACTGGCGATGTGTTTGTCACGGACTTTGCAGCCATTCCTTCATTTGGTAGTGTATATAAGGACAATCTCGATTCAATCTTCGAAGAATGGACAACCAATCATCCTTTGAATCGCACCGTTAACTGTTTCTGTGATGCGGCAAGCTGCTGTGGACCGAACTTGCTAGTCGCAGATATGTATTATAAAGGGGTCGATTTCAAGTCGCGCCGTGCGATTTTGGAATAGGGAATACCGGATTTTCGGCATGTGCTGAAGAAAAGAGGAGATTTCATTGGACCACCAGATAGAGATAGGAACATTGGCGATTAATCTGTTTTTGGTTCTGCTGCTGGTTCTTCTGAACGGCGTATTCGTTGCTGCGGAATTTTCCCTCGTCAAAGTTCGGCACTCTCGGCTGCTTCAGCTTGAAACGGAAGGGAACCGTTTGGCGCCTTACGCCTTGAAGGTCGCCAATCGGCTGGATGCCTATCTATCCGCTACGCAATTGGGTATCACTTTGACTTCACTCGGACTCGGTTGGCTCGGCGAGCCGGCCGTGTCGGAGCTGTTGGTTGAACCGTTGATGTACCAAATGGGCTTTACCGATCCGGGTCTGATCTCGGGCATATCGGTTGCAGTCGGCTTCGCCATTATTACGTTCCTGCATATCGTACTGGGCGAATTGGCCCCCAAATCGTTGGCGATTCAAAAATCCGAAGGCACCTCGCTTGCACTGGCTGGACCGTTGCTTGTGTTCTACTATGTATTCCTTCCGGTGATCTGGTTGCTCAACCATGCAGCTAACGCATTTCTGCGTATCTTCGGGATTCAACCTGCCGGAGAGGCCGATGCGGCCCATTCGGAGGAAGAGATTCGGATTCTGATGAATCAGAGTGCGAAGAGCGGAGCCATTGATCTGGAGGAAGTCAAACTAATGGACAACATCTTCGACTTCTCCGATATGCTGGCACGCGAGGTTATGCTTCCGCGAACCGATATGGATTGTCTGTATGTGAACCTTCCATTGAAGGACAATATGAAGATCATTACCGAGACGCGGCACTCCCGCTATCCGGTAGCGATCGAAGACAAAGACCAAATCATCGGCTTCGTACATATCACGGATGTCCTGCTTTGGCCGCAGGGGACGGAACCGAATCTGCGCAAGCTGGTTCGGCCGATCTTGAACGTGCCGGAGTCGATGGAAATCAGCCATGTGCTACGGTTAATGCAGCAGAAGCGTGCGCAGCTTACGCTTGTTGTCGATGAATACGGCGGTACGGCCGGGTTGCTGACGGCAGAAGAGATTCTGGAAGAAATCGTCGGCGACTTGTACGATGAATTTGAGGACGAACGACCGGAAGTCGAAGTCGTGGGAGACGTGATCTCTGTCGATGGCCGTCTCTTAATCGAAGAGGTCAATGATCTGACCGGAGCCGGCATCGATGATGAAGAAGTCGATTCGATCGGTGGCTGGATGTTTAAGGAGCTTGAGGGTAACCCGCTGCCGGGACAAATCGTCCAGTTCGGTCGCATACAGTTTGAAGTGGCTGAAGCCGAACGACTGCGCATCACCCGCGTCAATATTCATAAGCCGCACAAAGAGACGGATGAGAACGAAGAACACGGGGAAGAAAATGAACGGGGAGAGGATTGAGCTGAACATGCAAACAGCAACCAGTCTACGAAAACCGGAAGCGATGATTTTTGATATGGACGGGACGTTGTTCAAAACGGAAACCGCACTGCTGCCGGCTTATCACAAAATGTTCGATGTGCTGCGTGCCGAAGGCCTTTATGAAGGAGAGACTCCGCCAGAACGCCTGATTTTGGGAAGTCTCGGCATGTTGCTGGAAGAAATTTGGAAGGTCGTTATCCCGAATGCCGACGAGAAGGTACGCAGCCGAGCCAACGATCTGCTGCTTGAGCTTCAGCTTGACGTGTTAAAAGGGGGAGAAGCGCTGCTGTATCCCGACGTCAAGGAGACGCTGGAAAAGCTTCGCGAACGCGGGGTACGCCTTTTTGTAGCCAGTAATGGCCTTGAAGGGTATGTAAAAGGAGTATCTGCCGCACTTGGTATTGAGGAACTGTTCGAATCCCAATACAGCGCGGGAGAGTATCAGACGGCGACCAAGGTGTTGCTGGTGGAAATGCTGCTCAAAACCCATGGGGTAAGCAGCGCTTGGATGGTCGGCGACCGATCTTCTGACGTTCAGGCGGGGCGAGGCAATGAGCTTGGCGTCATCGGCTGTGCGTATGCGGATTTCGGCGCCAACCACGAGCTGGAAGATGCCGACGTATTGATTACCGGATTCAGTCAACTGATCGAACTGTACGATAATGCGCCGTCTGCTTAAAAGCATAGCTAAATAAACACGGGAATTGCCCGAAAAGAAGGAGACTTATCTGATGACTAATGTTTACGATAAAGCCCATGACCTTGCAAAATCGCTTCAAGAAAGCCAGGAAGTGCAGGACATCACAGCGGCACTGAAACTGATTGAAGTCGATCCGGAAAGCAAGCGTATGCTGGACGACTTCCGTACGCGTCAAATGAATATTCAACAGCGCATCATGGGTGGAGACGTTCCTCCTCAAGAAGAGATGGAGCAAATGGAGAAGCTGTTCGAAGTGTTGAGCTTGAACCTGAATATCCGTCGTTTGTTCGAGTCTGAACAACGCTTGAGCGTGATCATTCAGGATGTAAACAAGATCATTTCCGATAGCTTGGCTAATATGTACGATCCACGTTAATTTTTTTTAGAAGCAAATCCTACCTCAATACCGCGCATGACAAACGGCTCCGTTTTCCTTTTTGGAAAGCGGGGTTTTTCGTATGGTTCCCGCTTATGGCTGTCGATTTTCAATACGGATATTTATGTTATAATAAGTACAGTCTAATACAGATTTCCGGGGAGGAGTACAACAGTTGGAAGGGCATGAACAGACCGTGACGAAGCATGAACAATTACTTCAGCATATCGAACAGCTCAAAGTCGGCACGAAGATTTCGGTGCGCAAGCTGGCTAAAGAAATGGGCGTCAGCGAAGGCACGGCTTACCGGGCTGTAAAAGAAGCGGAAACGCTCGGCATCGTCATCACGAAGGAACGGATCGGAACCGTTCGCGTGGAGAAGAAGCCTCGCAATATTACGGATCAACTAACCTTTGCAGATGTCGTGGATATTGTGGAAGGCCATGTGCTCGGAGGAAACGAAGGCTTATCCATCACGCTGCACAAATATGTGATTGGCGCCATGAAGGTGGATGCGATGGCCCGTTATATCGACACAGGCAGCTTGCTGATCGTCGGTAACCGGGAAAATGCCCATTCGCTGGCAATCGAGCACGGCGCGGGGGTATTGATTACAGGCGGATTCGGTACAAGCCGTGAAGTAAAAAGTCTTGCGGATCGATTGGGGTTGCCGATTATCTCGTCGAGACACGACACGTTCACGGTCGCTTCGATGATCAACCGTGCCATTTTCGACCGATTGATCAAAAAGAAGATTATGCTGGTTGAGGATTTGGTCGGCTTAAAGCCCAAACCGTATTCGCTAAAAGCCACGAGCACGGCAGAAGATTTCTGGCGCGTGTCGGAGCGGACCGGGACCACAAGCTTTCCGGTGACCGACGAGTGGAATCGGGTGCTTGGCATCATCAGCCGCAAAGACATCGAGAGCATCGAGCCGGGGCACACGATCGAACGCTCCATGGTAAGAAGCCCCGTTACGGCAGGCTTGCTTACGTCTTTGGCTTCAGCGGCGCAGATCATGACCTGGGAAGGGATCGACTTTCTGCCCATCGTCGATCGCAACCGTAAGCTGGCGGGCGTGCTGACGCGGCGCGAAGTGCTTCAGGCGATGCGCGACGCGCGCGAACAAAGCAGCCTGGGCGAGACGTTCGATCATCTGATCTGGAACGGTTTTGCGGAAGAACGGGATGTGGAAGGGCGATTGTTTTTCCATGGCTTTATCACTCCGCAGATGGCGACGGATCTCGGCACCATCTCGGAGGGCGTGATGACATCCGTGATGATTCAGGCCGCACTGCGCATGGCTAAAGATTATAGCGGCAACGATTACGTCGTCGACAATATGAGTACCTATTTTATCCGCCCGGTTCAGATCGAAGACGCGGTTACCGTCATGCCTCTCGTGTTGGAAGTGGGTCGCCGGATCTGCCGCTTGGAGATTGCAATCTCGCATGAAGAGCAGACGGTTGCCAAAGCCATGATGACGTTGCATTCGATCGAAAACGGATAGTTGAGAAAAGGAAAAGGGGGAACGCCTGCATGAACGATTTTGTCCATCTGCACGTGCATAGCGAATACAGCCTGCTCGACGGAGCGGCGAGGATCAAGGAACTGGTGGGGCGCGCGGCGGAGCTGGGCATGAAGTCGCTTGCGTTGACCGACCATGGCGTCATGTACGGCGCAATTCCATTTTACAAAGCATGCCGTGCGGTCGGGATCAAACCGATTCTCGGCTTCGAGGCTTATTATACGTCCGATTCTCGCCATGAGCGTGGAAGCCGCAAAGATCAGCCGATCTACCACCTGCTGCTGCTTGCCAAAAATGAAGTCGGCTACCGCAATCTGATGAAGATGTGTTCGATCGGTCATTTGGAAGGGTTCCATTACAAGCCGAGAATCGACCGCGAAGTGCTTCGGCAGCATAGTGAAGGCATTATCTGCACCAGCGCTTGTATCGGCGGCGAGATTCCGCAGCATTTCTTGAATGGACGTCCGGAGGAAGCGAAGATTGCGGCCTTGCGGTACAAAGAAATTTTCGGCGAAAACTTTTATATCGAGTTGCAGGATCATGGATTGGCGGAACAGAAAAAGGTCAATCCGATGCTGATCGCGCTGGCCGAAGAAATTGGCGTGGAGCTGATCGCGACCAATGATTCTCACTATCTGGCCGAACCGGATGCGGAGATCCAGGATGTGTTGATCTGTATCGGCACGGGAAAAACGATGGAAGACGAAGAACGTTTCCGTATTCCGACGCGTCAGCTATATCTGAAAAGCGGCGACGAGATGGCGAAGCTGTTTCCGCATTTGCCGCAGGCGCTCGCGAACACAGCCAAAATCGCGGAAGAGTGCGAGCTGGAATTGGAGTTGGGACAGTCCATTTTACCGGAATACCAACCCTTGCCCGAAGGCAAAACCCCGCACCAATATCTGATCGATCTATGCCAACAAGGGTTAGAGCGCCGGTACGGCCAACTGCCGAGCTGGAATGATGCCGAAGAGCGTCGCAAGCTGGACGAACGATTGGACTATGAGCTTGGCGTGATCGGAACGATGGGTTTCTCCGATTATTTCCTGATCGTTTGGGACTTTATCCGTTACGCCCATGAACAGGGAATCGTGACAGGCCCCGGCCGGGGATCGTCAGCAGGCAGTCTGGTCGCGTATACGTTGAACATTACGGATGTCGATCCGATCAAATACAATCTTTTGTTTGAACGCTTTTTGAATCCGGCGCGGATCACGATGCCCGATATCGATATCGACTTCAGCGACGAACGGCGCGATGAAGTCATTGCTTACGTGACAGACAAATACGGTTCCGATCGGGTAGCGCAAATCATCACTTTCGGAACGTTGGCGGCGCGTGCCGCCGTGCGCGACGTCGGCCGCGTGCTGGCGTTGCCATATGGCGAGGTCGATAAAACGGCCAAACTGATTCCGGTGCAGGTCGGGATGACCATCGACAAGGCGCTTACGCAAAATACGGCGCTGCGCGAACGGATCGATCAGTCGCCGGATACGAAAAAGTTGATTGACACGGCCAGACGCGTTGAAGGAATGCCGCGCCATGCCTCCACACACGCGGCGGGCGTCGTCATTGCACGTGGCCCGTTGACGGATTACGTTCCTCTTCAGGAAGGCGGAGAAAAGACGGCGCTGACCCAGTATCCGATGGAAAGTCTGGAAGCGGTCGGTCTGCTCAAAATGGACTTCCTGGGGCTGCGTACATTGTCGATCATTGAACGCTGCCAGAACTGGATAGCCGAACAGGTGGGGGCGCCCGTCGATTTCAAAGCGGTACCGGATAACGATCCGGGCACGTACGAATTGCTCGGCAGAGGGGATACGATGGGCGTGTTCCAGATGGAATCTCCGGGCATCCGGCGTGTGATGAAAGAAATGAAGCCTTCGGTCATCGAAGACATCATCTCGGTCGTCGCGTTGTACCGTCCGGGCCCGATGGAATTTATCTCGAACTATATCCAGGTGAAGCACGGAGCAGTTACGGCGCACTATCCGCACGAAGACCTTCGGCCGATTTTGGAAGACACGCATGGCATCATCGTGTATCAGGAACAGATCATGCAGATCGCTTCGACAATGGCCGGATTCTCGCTTGGAGAAGCGGATTTGCTGCGCCGAGCCGTATCGAAGAAAAAGCGCGAGACGCTGGACCAGGAGCGCGAACACTTTGTGCGCGGCAGCCTGGGGCAGCAGTATAGCGAAAAGGATGCCAATAATGTCTACGACATGATCGTGCGCTTCGCCGACTATGGATTCCCGCGCGCACACGCGGCGGCATACGGCGTGCTGGCGTTCCAGACGGCTTATCTCAAAGCGCATTACCCGGTTGAGTTTATGGCTTCGATGCTTGCAGCCGTGACCGGTAATCACCGCAAGGTTGCCGAATATGTCGTGGAGACCCGGCGCATGAATATTCCGGTTCTGCCTCCTGACGTGAATAAAAGCGGGATGCTGTTCACGCCGTCTGACGAAGACGGCGTACGCAGCCTTCGCTTCGGCTTGGCGGCGATAAAAAACGTCGGCACGAACGCGATCCGCAACGTCATGGACGAACGTGCAAAGCAGCCGTTCGAAAGCCTGCTCGATTTCTGCCGCCGCGTTGATCCGAAGACCTGCAATCGGCGCGTGATCGAAGCGTTGATTCAAGCGGGGGCTTTCGATTCCCTGCCGGGGCATCGCGCGCAGCTTCTCGCGATGCTGGACGAAGCTTTGGATGCGGCAACCAAGTGGCGGAAAGAACGCGAAGACTTCCAGATCCAGATGTTTGATTTTGTGGAAACGCCGAACTGGGAGATCGAATACCCGAATGTGCGTGAATACACGGTAACGGAGCAGCTTGATCTCGAACGCGAACTGCTGGGCTTATATCTGTCGGGACACCCGCTCGACGACTATGATCGTTTGCTAAGCGAAACGGGGGCGCAAAAACTAGTGGAGCTGGGCGAAGCGCCGGATGAAAGCCATGCCGTGACTGCGGGAATGGTCGTCAGCCTCAAAACGATCACGACCAAGCAGGGCAAGGCGATGGCATTTGCCGAGATCGAAGATCAGATTGAACGGTGCGAGCTGGTTCTGTTCCCGGAAGTATGGAAAAGAAGCCAGGATGCGTTGCAGCCAGGCGCCTTGGTTGCGCTGCGTGCCAAAGTGCAGCAGCAAGATGAGGGCTTCAAGCTTCTGGCCGATACGGTGCTTCCGCTCGCCGAAGATGCCGTTCACGGGCTTATCGCGCGCGGGGAAGCTCGTGCCGCCGGGTCGTCCCGGGCTCGAAGCACAAGTTCAGCCCCGGGCAAGTCAGCGAATACGCGCAGTCAGCAAGCTTCCAAGCCAACGGTGTCCGAACAGGCAGCCGTGCCTCATGCTTCAGGCCATCAAGCCAATGCGGTAGAGCAGGAGTCCGCGCAACAGCGGGTTTTTGTGAAGATAGCGGCAGATCGCCGGAACCCGGAGCTGCTTGAGACGCTCAAAACGATGCTGCAAAGCCATCCAGGCCCTATGCCGACGCTGCTTTTTTACGAAGATACGCAGAAATTGATCGCACTTAGCGATGCTTACCGGATTCAACCTTCTCCCGAGTTGTTTGAGCAAATGGAAACGCTGCTCGGCGCTGGGACTGTTCGAGTCAAATAAGAACCGCGGATCGGCCGACATGCCTCGATAGGGGCTGTCGGTTCTTGATCTTTTCCGGCCGATAAGATCCGATCCAGCCTTATTGTTTACGCTTTTTTTCTTCGGTATCCGCTTATGTTCAAGGTCCCTGGGCTTCCGGCCACCCGCTCCCGCGCCGATTCTGTTGCTAAAAAAAACAGCCTTATGGTATCATTAAGCCATTATGCGGGGATACGGGTTCATCCGGGCAGTCGACAAGGGGGACATATTTGTTCATGTGGACGGTGATCTATATCGCCTCTACCGCCAAATTGGCGGAGAAGCTTAAGAGCAGGCTGACCGAAGAAGGTTTTCTCGTCAAGATCCGTCCCGTCAACATGTCCAAGCAGCAGTTCGAGATTTTGGTTCCTTCCGGCGAACTTGAGGAAATTCAAGAGGTGCTGAACTACATCTTGCATCCTTGAGTACTATGACCGGTCATGGTACAGTCGCATCCGGCCGGGATCAAATGCGAGAGTGCACGGTTTAAGAACGACCTTCAAGGCGAGGCCCGCCAAATAACGGCTGAAGAGGTGTAGTGGTGTTCAAGGATTTATTTCAGAAAAAAAGAAAGTATGCAACCCTTCCTCCTGACCGCAGCGCTGCAAACGGCAGCCCGGAGGCGCAGCAGCGCCCAAAACGGGAGATTCCCGAAGGGCTTATGAATAAATGCAGCAAGTGCGGCGCGATCCAGTATAGCAAAGAGCTGGAGAAGAATTTGAAAGTCTGCCCGTCTTGCGGACACCATATGCGATTGAATGCTATGGAACGCATTGCGATGATTCTGGATGAAGGAAGTTTCGTGGAGCGTGACGACGATGTGGTTTCGATCGATCCTCTTCTATTCCCCGGTTACGCCGGGAAGTTGGAGGAGCAGAAGCTGAAGTCCGGTTTGAAAGAAGCTGTTGTGACGGGAGAAGGTGCCATTAACGGCCAACCGGTCGCGGTCGCGGTCATGAGTTTCGATTTCTTTAGCGGAAGCATGGGTTCGGCCGTTGGAGAGAAGATTACCCGGATTATCGAACATGCCGGCGAATACCATTTGCCGCTGATTATTTTCTCGACTTCGGGCGGTGCCCGTATGCAAGAGAGTATTCTCAGTCTGATGCAGATGGCCAAAACCAGTGCTGCCTTAGGACATTTTTCGGAAAAAGGCGGTCTTTTCTTGTCGGTTATTACCGATCCGACGATGGGCGGGGTATCGGCCAGTTTCGCTATGCTCGGAGATATCATCATCGCTGAGCCAGGTGCGATGTTCGGATTCGCAGGCCGGATTGTTATCGAACAAACGATTCGCCAGAAGCTTCCTGAAGACTTCCAAACAGCAGAGTTCAATATGCAGCACGGACAGCTTGATATGGTGGTGCACCGCAAAGAAATGAAGACGACGCTGGGCAAACTGATCGGCATGCACAGTAAAAAGGAGGAGCTCTAGGCGGATGGCAGGAGAATTAGCATTTGAGCAGCCTCTCGTAGAGCTGCGCAAGAAGATCGATGAGCTTAAGCAGTTCGGACAGGAAAAAGGCATTGATTTCAGCGACGAAATCGCCCGGTTGGAGGAGCGCCACGCGCAGCTTCAGCATGAAATTTATACCAATGTAACGCCAGCGCAGAAAATGCACTTGGCGCGTCACCATCAGCGTCCGACGACTCTTGATCTGATTTCTCACGTATTTACGGACTTTGTCGAATTGCATGGTGATCGGATGTTCGGCGATGACCTGGCGATTGTAGGAGGCTTGGCTCGTTTGAACGGGACGCCTGTTACGGTCATCGGGCATCAGCGAGGCAAAGATACGAAGGACAATATTGCACGCTTTTTCGGAAGTCCCCACCCTGAAGGATTCCGTAAAGCGCTTCGTTTGATGCAGCAGGCCGAGAAATTCGGACGTCCTATCGTTACTTTTATCGACACAAAGGGTGCTTATCCGGGCAATACGGCAGAAGAACGCGGACAATCGGAAGCGATTGCTCGCAATCTGCGTGATATGGCTATGCTGAAAGTACCGGTTATTTGCGTGGTAATCGGTGAAGGAGGCAGCGGTGGAGCGCTTGGATTGGGTGTAGGCAACCGCGTGCTGATGTTGGAGAACGCCATCTATGCCGCAATCTCTCCAAACGGCGCCGCTTCGATTCTGTGGAAAGACGCTTCGAAAGCCGACCAGGCGGCGGAAGCCATGAAGATCACGGCGTCCGACCTGCTCGAAATGAACGTGATCGAGGATATCGTGCCTGAGCCGAAAGGCGGCGCGCATCGCGATTACGAAGCAACGGGTCTTGCGATCAAGGACGCTTTGACGCGTCACTTGGATGAGTTATCCGTGCTCGATGCGCAAGGTCTGATCACGGATCGTTACGAAAAATTCCGCAAGATCGGACAATACGCCTCGGAGCGGACTTTACCGAATTCCTGAGCAAATTTTACGTTAAAAACCTATACAAATGCGTCATTTTAGTGTAGATTTAATTGTTGGTGAGGATTTTATAACCTTCCGAAAACCGACTTCTGCATGTCAATGATCAAGAGGTCGGAGTACCACGAAACCGGCCTCTTTTTTGCGTCAACGTGGAAGGATGGAGATAGATTCCCTTTTTCAGAAACAAGCAGGAAAACAGAGAGAGTCCCCGAGAGGGGAACAAACAGAGATCGACAGAGATCAAAAAACGGAGGAACCCAAATGCGCAGAACAAAAATCGTATGTACAATCGGACCGGCGAGCGAATCGCTTTCCAACACAAAAAAGCTGATCATGGCGGGCATGAACGTCGCTCGGATGAACTTCTCCCACGGTGATTTCGAAGAGCACGGCAACCGCATTAAAAATATCCGCCAAGCCAGCCAGGAACTCGGCAAAAGCGTTGCTTTGCTGCTGGATACCAAAGGCCCGGAAATCCGCACAGGCAAAATCGCGGTTGAGCCTCTGGATCTGGTGGAAGGCGAAAACATCACGCTGACGACAGAAGAAATCGCCGGCGATAAAAACCGTTTGTCCGTTTCCTACGCTGACCTGCCAAAAGACGTATCGGTCGGCTCCACGATCCTGATTGACGACGGCCTGATCGGGCTGACCGTTACCAAGGTTGAAGGCACGGAAATCGAATGCCATATCGTTAACGGCGGACAAATCAAAAGCCGTAAAGGCGTAAACGTGCCGGGCGTCAGCATCTCGCTTCCGGGCATCACCGAGAAGGACACGAACGATATCGTTTTCGGTATCGAACAAGGCGTGGACTTCATTGCAGCTTCGTTCGTGCGTAAAGCCAGCGACGTACTGGAAATTCGCGAACTGCTGAAAAAGCATAACGCGGAGCATATCCAAATCATCTCCAAGATCGAAAACCAAGAAGGCGTCGACAACCTGGATGAAATCCTGGAAGTATCCGACGGCCTGATGGTTGCCCGTGGCGACCTTGGCGTAGAAATCCCTGCCGAAGACGTGCCGATCGTGCAAAAGCAAATGATCGAGAAATGTAATCGTGCAGGCAAACCGGTTATCACAGCTACGCAAATGCTCGATTCCATGCAGCGTAACCCGCGTCCGACTCGCGCCGAAGCGAGTGACGTGGCCAACGCAATCCTCGACGGTACGGACGCGATCATGCTGTCCGGCGAAACGGCTGCGGGTAAATACCCTGTTGAGTCGGTACAAACAATGTCCCGTATCGCTGAAAAAGCGGAATCCACAATCAACAACCGTGAGATCCTGAAAAAACAAAGCGAAGCTCAACAAAAATCCGTGACCGAGTCGATCAGCCAATCCGTGGCTCACGCAGCATGGAACCTGGACGTTAAAGCGATCGTCACTTCGACGCAATCCGGCACAACGGCGCGTATGATTTCCAAATACCGTCCGGTCGCTCCGATCATCGCGGTAACGACTCAAGAGCAAACGCTTCGCGCGCTGGCTTTGTCGTGGGGCGTTATCCCGGTTAAAGGCGAAGTTGCCGAAACGACCGACGAACTGTTCGAAAGCGCGCTGCAAGGCGCGAAAAACTCCGGCGTCGTGTTCGAAGGCGACCTGGTCGTCATCACAGCAGGCGTCCCACTGGGCCGTTCCGGTTCGACCAACCTGATCAAAGTCGATCAAATCCACTAAGATTTGATTCACAAAGCATAGATTCATTATTGAAGAAGAGCCGCCGTTTACACGGCGGCTTTTTATGTTTTTATATTGTTGCACTTTCTTTTCTTCTTCCTTTAACTCCACCGTCGGAGTGCCTGGCGAAGGGAGAAATTCAGTTCAAGACGCCTTTGAACCCGAGGTTTGAAGTTTGAATGCACATTCAAATTTCAAACTCCGGGTGAGACAGCGACTTGTGAAGCATTTCGAAGAAATGCACTTCGGAAGCATATGCTGGCAATTTCTCCCGCAGCCTCCACAACACCCACGTTGGAAATCCCCCCTACATTTCGTATACAATATAGATAGGCTTAAGGACGCATAATCAACAAAAAAAGCGTCCGGTTTGACCAAACAAGGAGTGGGGAGTCATGGGGAGTTCTGAAGGAAAGCCTGCCGAAGGGCAGGGAGGCTGGTTTCGTACAGGCCTCAAAGTACGCTACCAGGAAACCGATAAAATGGCTGTAGTCTATCACGCCAATTATTTGAACTGGTTTGAGATTGCGCGAACAGAAATGATTCGGGCGATCGGATTATCGTATCGGGAGATTGAGGAACAAGGCGTATATTTGCCTGTGCTTGAGGCACATGCCCGCTTCGTCAGTCCGGCGCGTTATGATGATCGGATCTGGATTTATGCACGGATCAGCGGGTTTTCGCCGCTGCGCCTGGAGTACGAATACGAGATTCGCCGCTGCGAGAAGCAATCGGATTGGAGCACGGATTCCGTTGAGCTTGCTCAAAACGAAGAACGGGCGGGAACGCTGTTAAATACCGGAAGCACCGAACACATCTGGCTCAGTGCGGACTGGAAGCCGATCCGTCTTCATAAGACCGCGCCAGAACTGTATAAGCGTATCGAGAATTGGGTTTCGGCCGGATCGACGACATAAGGAGGATACACACATGAAAAATAGGATGGCCATTTTGTTTATTCTCGGCGTCGTGATTGAAGCGGCGGTGTTTGCTTGGTTGATCGAATATTTTGGCTTTTTCAAAACGCTGGTATTGGCACTTGCGACAACCGTAATCGGTATTGCCATGGTTCAATTTGAAGGACGCAAAGCGATGAACGATCTCAAGCTGCTCGCAGAGAGCGGACAGCCTCCCGGCCGAAAACTGGTCGACGGGGTCTGCATCATGGCAGGTGGAGCTTTTCTTATTGCACCGGGCTTCATTACCGACCTGATCGGTATCACGCTTGTGTTTCCGCTAACGCGTCCGCTCTACCATCGCGCCGCGATGCGCTGGATCGAGAAGCGAATGAAGAACGGGAACATTACTTTTTATCGTCGCTAATTCACTGGCTTGTGCAAACTGCCGTCCGCATCCAGCGGACGGCTTTTGACAATTTGTTGAACTTGCAAACGCTTGCTGCCTACTGTAACATAGTTCATTGTAAGGGGTTTCAAATGTTCTTTATCGGCCCGATAAAACAATTTGATTCCTTGTTAACACGCAGAAACGTTCAAAAAATTGACAAAATCCGGTATGATAACAAAGAACTAAGGTTACACGCCTTGTTGTTTTCCACGCAAGGTTTCGCTACCGGAGGCCCAAACGTTTGTTAATCGGTAAAAACGGTTACAACTATTTGGGGTGTGTTTCAAACCCGAAGACCCGTGGAAGTTCTGCGGGTTGCAAACACATTGCATGCCTTCGAAATTTAACGCCTGCATGTATCCGTTCCATTCGCAAAGGAGAGATGTACGATGACAGCGACTAAAGGTCTGGAAGGCATTGTAGCCGCAACTTCTTCGATCAGTTCGATCGTGGACGGTGTGCTTACATACCGGGGGTATAACATCGACGATCTGGCCGTTAACGCCTCGTTCGACGAAGTAGCGTATTTGCTCTGGCACGGCGCATTGCCGAACGAAGAGCAACTGGCTGCGTTAAGAAGCAATCTGGAGAAGTATGCAGCCGTTCCATCGGAATTGATCGAGCAGATGAAGCTGTATCCGAAAGATATGAACATGATGGCTGCACTGCGTACCGCGGTGTCCGGTCTGGCTTTGTACGATAAGGAAGCCGACGACATGAGCCGTGAATCGAATCTGACAAAGGCCGAGCGTCTGCAAGCACAACTGCCGACTTTGGTTGCGGCACTGGCTCGTATTTCCGAAGGTCAAGAGCCGATCGCGCCGAAGGCAGGGCTGGGTCTGACCGAGAACTTCCTGTACATGATGAGCGGGGAAGTGCCTGAGCAGACGGCTATCGAAGCTTTGGACAAAGCGCTCGTGCTGCATGCCGACCATGAGCTGAATGCTTCGACGTTTGCGTCGCGTGTAACCGTTGCAACGCTATCGGACATTTATTCCGGCGTAACTTCGGCTATTGGCGCGCTCAAAGGCCCGCTGCACGGCGGCGCGAACGAAGCCGTCATGCGCACGCTTGAAGAGATCGGCACGCTGGATAACGTAGAGAGTTACATCAACGACAAGCTCGCGAATAAAGTCAAGATTATGGGCTTCGGCCACCGCGTCTACAAGAACGGCGATCCGCGCGCGAAGCACCTGATGGAGATGTCCCGCCGCCTGGGCGAGACCAAAGGCGATACGTCGCTGTATGAAATTTCGGTCAAGGTCGAAGAACTGGTGACTTCGAAAAAAGGTCTGAAGCCCAATGTCGATTTCTACTCGGCTTCCGTTTACACAATGCTTGGAATTCCGCGTAAGCTGTTTACGCCGATCTTTGCGATCAGCCGGGTGTCGGGGTGGACTGCGCATATTCTGGAGCAGTACGAAGATAACCGCCTGATCCGTCCGCGTGCCGAGTATGTAGGCGAACTGGATCTGACCTACGTGCCGATCAAACAACGCTAAGCAAAAGCAGGCCGTCCGACGGCTAAACAAGCTGCGGACGGCTTTTTTTCGGCAAGCTTTTCACCTTTTGTTCAAAATTCGTCCGTCTTGAGCTACAATGTAAGAGATTGCAGGTGCAACTTTGCTTTTTTGAGCAGCAAGCACCGGGCTTTACCAACACTTTGAAGGAGGAATTCCATTCATGTCTAAATTGGAAAAATTCGCCGCACCGACTGAGGGAGAACAAATTCAGATCGATAACGGTACACTCGTTGTTCCGAACAATCCGGTTATTCCGTTTATCGAAGGCGACGGCACAGGTCGTGACATCTGGAAAGCTTCCAAACGCGTTCTTGACGCGGCAGTGGAAAAAGCTTATAACGGCGAGAAAAAAATCGCTTGGTACGAAGTATTTGCAGGCGAAAAAGCATTCAATACATACGGAGAGTGGCTGCCAGCCGACACGTTGACGGCAATCCGTGAATATATCGTAGCGATCAAGGGACCGCTGACTACGCCGATCGGCGGCGGTATTCGTTCCCTGAACGTAGCTTTGCGTCAGGAGCTCGATCTGTATGTCTGCTTGCGTCCGGTTCGTTACTTCAACGGCGTGCCTTCCCCGGTCAAACGTCCGGAATTGGTCGACATGGTGATTTTCCGCGAGAACACGGAAGATATCTATGCGGGCATCGAGTACCAAGAAGGCAGCGAAGAAGTGAAGAAAGTGCTGGAGTTCCTGAAAAACGAAATGGGCGTGAACAAGATCCGTTTCCCGGAAACGTCGGGTATCGGCATCAAGCCTGTTTCGGAAGAAGGCTCCAAGCGTCTGGTTCGCGCAGCGGTTCAGTACGCAATCGACAATGGACGCAAGAGCGTGACGCTCGTGCATAAAGGCAACATCATGAAGTTTACCGAAGGCGCCTTCAAAAACTGGGGCTACGAAGTGGCCGAAGCCGAGTTTGGCGATAAAGTGTTCACATGGGCACAATATGACGAAATCAAAGAAAAAGACGGTACGGATGCAGCAAACGCGGCGCAAAAAGCAGCTGAAGACGCTGGCAAAATCGTCGTGAAAGACGCTATCGCGGACATCGCGCTGCAACAAGTTCTGACGCGTCCGACAGACTTCGATGTCATTGCGACACTGAACCTGAACGGCGACTATCTGTCCGATGCTTTGGCTGCACAAGTTGGCGGTATCGGTATCGCACCGGGAGCCAATATCAACTATGTGACAGGCCATGCGATCTTCGAAGCCACGCACGGCACAGCGCCGAAATATGCGGACAAAGACGTCGTGAACCCGGGTTCCGTCATTCTGTCCGGCGTTATGATGTTGGAGCACTTGGGCTGGCAAGAAGCGGCTGACCTGATCTACAAAGGTCTGGAAACGTCGATCAACAACAAAACCGTAACTTACGACTTCGCTCGTCTGATGGAAGGCGCGAAAGAAGTGAAGTGCTCGGAGTTTGCTGACGAAGTCATTAGCAACATGAAATAAAAAGCCATATGAACGGACGAAGATAGGCCGATACAGGATCTGATCAACTTTTAATCGAAGGTAACCCTACTTTTAATGTTGATCAGATCCGTTGCCTGTTTTTCGATCCGTTCTTTTTTTTGCCGAATCTCATTACGGATCAAGTAGGGAGGCACCAGGATTATGACGATTATGCGCAAAAAAATCACGATCATCGGCGCGGGCTTTACCGGGGCTACGGCAGCGCTGATGATTGTCCAGCAGGAACTGGGCGACGTTGTTTTGTTGGATATTCCGGAGCTTGAGAATCCCACTCGCGGCAAAGCGCTGGATATGCAGGAAGCATTGCCGGTGCTCGGCTTCGACGCCAGAATCAAAGGAACATCAGATTACGAGGATGCCCGGGATTCCGATTTGGTGATCCTCACGGCAGGCATTGCCCGCAAACCGGGAATGAGCCGCGATGACCTCGTTAATACCAATGCCGGCATCGTTCGTTCGGTCTGTGAACAGATCAAGCAGGTAGCACCCGATTCGACAGTGCTTGTGCTGAGCAATCCGGTCGATGCGATGACTTATGCGGCGTATCAGACGCTGGGTTTTCCGAAGAATCGGGTCATCGGACAGTCGGGGGTACTGGATACGGCCCGCTATTGCAGCTTTATTGCCGAAGAGCTGAACGTATCTGTCGAGGATGTGCGCGGATTCGTTTTGGGCGGGCACGGCGACGACATGGTTCCGCTCGTGCGCTATTCCAGCGTCGGAGGGATTCCGATCGAGACTTTGATTCCGAAAGCGCGCATCGCGGAGATCGTCCAGCGCACCCGGGTAGGCGGCGGAGAGATCGTGAATCTGCTCGGCAACGGCAGCGCTTATTATGCTCCGGCCGCTTCGCTGGTACAGATGGCCGAAGCCATTTTAAAAGACAAGAAGCGGGTGCTACCCGTTATCGCGCTGCTGGACGGAGAGTACGGGTACGAGGACCTGTTCCTTGGCGTCCCCGCAGTGCTGGGTGGGAACGGGATTGAACGGATCTTTGAATTGGACCTGACGCATGAAGAAAAGTCGGCGCTCGACGTGTCGGCCGATTCTGTTCGCAGCGTGATTTCTGTTGTGGCTGCAAGCCTGTCCAACTGATTTTCTAATAGCATCATACCTTCAGCTCAAGCGTCCGCTCCGATCCAAGATTCGGTAGTCGGACGCTTTTTTATGAGGCTTCAATCACTGACATTCTTCTCCCGATACGGTAAAATAACGCTGAAACCTGTTTACCGGTAAACAAACGCTTGAACAGGTAAAAGCAGCGACATTTAATCGGAAAAGGAGAGAAAAAATGGAACGGTTTATTTTATTTCTACACGTATTAGGTGCTGTAGCCATGGGATTCTATCTACTGGCACCGCTCATCGTCTCGCAATTGAACAAGCTTGAGGGGGAAGCGAAAAAAGGCATCCTGTCTGTCATGCGGTCGCTCAATACATATGCACAATACGGCTTGGTGTTGGAGTTGTTAACGGGAATCTACTTGTTCACCCAAGATGATTATTCGGTGCTCTGGATCGTGCTGACATCCGTGTTATTCGTTCTGATCGGCGCATTCGGCGGCATGATGGGCGGCCCGCTACGTCGTGCGCTCGACGGACTCAAAGAAAAACGCGATATCGCCGCCGAGCTGCGCAAACTGCGCGTGTTCGGTACGATGGTATGCGTGTCATTCGTGGCTATTTTGTTCGTCATGATGTTCCACCGCTTGTTCGCTTAACTTCAATTTTTCATTGTGTCGAGAAAGTCAAACGTGCCTGGAAGTGAACAGACGGAGAGAGAAGTTCAGTGTAGAAGCGGTAGCGTTCGCCTTTGAAATCGAGAAAAAACAAATAAAAGCTTCAATACATTTTCTCGATTTCAACACGCGATCGGAACGAATTTCTCTCGCAGTCTGCTCGCTTCCTGCGCCAACGTGACTTTCTCTTTTTGTAAAAGGGATGTTTTCATTGGGGCGGGGGGTGGTAAGTATGAGACGGAAGCTCGAAGACAACTACAGATGAACGCGAAGGGAGTTTTCAGTATGCCAGCCAACGAACAGCAAGCCAACGAATTGAGACCCAAAAGCCCGCCTGCCCAACAGCTTGAAGGACACGGTTCGGAAGCGGACATGACGCCTAGACCGGAGTATATTTCGCCGAGTTACAAAGCCGCGGGTAAGCTCGAAGGCATGACTGCGCTGATTACCGGAGGGGACAGCGGGATCGGACGAGCTGTAGCTGTACATTATGCCAAAGAAGGCGCAGACGTGGCGATCCTGTACTTTAGCGAACACGGAGACGCAGAGGAAACAAAGCGCCTGGTCGAAGCCGAAGGCAAGCAGTGTCTGCTGCTGGTCGGGGATGTAGGGGATGAGGCGTTCGCGCAAGAATCAGTGAACCGTGTCATCGAGAAGTTCGGTAAACTCGATATTCTGGTCAACAACGCGGCCGAGCAGCATCCGCAGGAATCGCTAACGGATATTACGGCCGATCAGTTGGAGCGCACGTTCCGTACCAATATTTTCGGCATGTTCTTCATGAGCAAAGCGGCGTTGCCGCATCTCAAAGAAGGATCTTCGATCATCAACACCACGTCAATTACCGCATATCGCGGCAGCCCCGAACTGTTGGATTACTCGTCGACCAAGGGGGCTATAACCAGCTTTACCCGTTCGCTGTCGATGAATCTGGCCGAGAAAAAGATTCGCGTCAACGGCGTAGCACCAGGACCGATCTGGACGCCGCTGATTCCTGCCACGTTCCCGGAAGAAAAAGTCGAATCGTTTGGTGAAAGCCAACCGATCGGCCGAATGGGCCAACCGTCTGAACTCGGCCCCGCTTACGTCTATCTGGCTTCGCCGGATGCGTCTTACGTTAGTGGGCAGATTATTCATATCAACGGCGGAGAAATCATCAACGGCTAGAATCAAGTACGGCGCAGAGCGTGTCGGCGCGTCTGTTGCAGTCCTCCATATCCGTACTTGTATGAATCCGTTTTCGCATCCGTTGCCAATCCTGCCAAAAAGCCGCTTCCCGGGCGCGTCCGCGCACCGACGAAGCGGCTTTTCGATGTTTTCGACGATACGGTTCCGATCACCGATCCCGTTCATTATTCGGTCGGCAAAATTCCTTCGCCGGCAGAACCGGATTTACCGCACTTCCGGGCGCTGCGTTTCCTCGCCGATCTGCGCCGACAATTCATCCAGCGTCATCTCAAAGGCAGGAGCCATATGCTTCAGGAAATATTCGACCTCCGGCATGGCGGATTCCGTTAATTTTTCTTCCGTTTGCTGCTTGGCTACGGCAAATTCCCGATTGCCTGCCGCGACTTCCCAGGCACATTTGAGATAGGCGTCGATCCGGTCCGCGGCTTTGACGTAAGCATGCAGCTTCCGGTCTTCGGCGCTCGGCTCGCTGGTGCCGATCAGCGGCGCATAGACCGGCTGGAGCGGCTCGGGAGCCATATCGGTCAAGCGCTGCGCGCCCATTTGCTCGATTTGGCGGAAATTGGACAGCAACGCTTCGTTATGATGCTTGACCGGAGTCGGGATATCCCCCGTGAAGACCTCCGGCGCATCGTGGAAAAGCGCAAGCGTAGCGGCACGGTCCGCGTTAAGCGATTTGCCATACATTTCGTTGCCGATCGTGCACAATAGATGCGAGAGCAGCGCGACATGGTAGGAGTGTTCGGCTACGTTTTCAGTCATCGTACTGCGCATCAGACTCCAACGCTTAATATGCTTAAGACGGTATAAATAAGCGGAAAACGGATAAGTGGTCAAAAGAAGGCACCCTTTCTTTGCTGCGTTCACGACTTTCGGTCGCCGGACTTTGTGGTAAGATGAAGAAGAATAGTCAAACAAGTACGCTACCCATTATAGCAGGATTGAAAGGAAGGGACGCAAGTGAAAATTGCAGGATCGAAGCGCAAGGACAAGGGCCGATGAGAGAAAAAGCCCTGGCGTTCAGCAGTTGGGTGGATCGGGGAATGTTTTGGAT
This sequence comes from Saccharibacillus sacchari, assembly GCF_037722395.1. Taxonomy (GTDB): domain Bacteria; phylum Bacillota; class Bacilli; order Paenibacillales; family Paenibacillaceae; genus Saccharibacillus; species Saccharibacillus sacchari_A. The sequence continues at coordinate 574,652 of NZ_JBBKAR010000056.1, forward strand.
CACTCCGCTGTTGCTGGTACTGGGCCTGGTCTTTTCCAAGCCGTTTCTTCCTCTTGTACCCGCCATACCGTATTTGTTCGCTTATATTACATTCGTAATGGGCGTGGGTTGCGGACGTGAGCATCTGAAACAAGTTTTTTCCCGGCCTTTGCCGATTGTGTTGACGCTTGTGATTAGCCACCTGGTGGCTCCGCTTGCGGCGTTTGCTCTGGGAAGTGCTTTATTCGGGCCGTCCTCGCCGTATACGATCGGGTTGGTGCTGTTCACGATCATTCCGCTCGGCGTATCTTCGGTGCTGTGGATCGAGTTGTCCGGCGGTAGCTTGGCTTTGGGTCTGGCGATGGTGTTGCTCGATTCCGCGCTCAGTCCGGTCGTTGTCCCCGGCTTGATTCAATTGTTTTTCGGGGCGGAGCTTACGTTCGATACGCTGCATCTGATGCGGGACCTGTTGCTGATGGTCGTTGTACCGACTGCTTTGGGAGTCGTCATCTATGAGCGCTCGGGCGGCAAGTTCAAGCAGCAGGCTGGACCGATCTTGCTTCCGATTTCAAAAGTATTCTTTATGCTGGTGATTTTGCTGAATGCAGCGGGTATCGCGCCTTATGCGTATGAGCTACGTGGCGATCTGGTTTCGGTCATTCCCGCCGTGCTCCTGCTGGTAGGCATCGGCTATATGCTGGGCTACTATACGCCGCTTCTGTTCAAACAGCGTACGCCGGAGCTGCTCGTGACGGTCTCGTTTGCAACAGGCATGCGCAACAATTCGCTCGGCCTGGTGCTTGCGCTCGGTTACTTTTCGCCGCAGGCGGCCGTTCCGGTCGTGCTCGCCATTTTAGTTCAGCAGCCATTGGCGACGTTGCATCAATTTGTTTTACGTAAATTCAAACCGTACCCGTTGAAGGAGAGCCTCCGTTCATGAAACCCTTTCGTTCCCGTCTCACCTTGATTTTACTGCTGCTCGTCGGCATCTCCGTGCTGGCCGCGGGACTTACGATGGCTAAAGTCTTCCGGGACTCGCATATCCGTTCGCTGGAAGAGTATATGGGGCGCGAGATTGCGCTGCTTGAAGATTTGCTGGTGCTTCCGTCTTCTCCGCAAAAAGGGGAGGCGATTCCGCAGACGTTTGCCGAACAATCCGAACGCCTTGCGAAGTTGACCGATTCCCGCGTGACGTTTATCGCCAAAGACGGACGGGTGATCGGCGATTCGCAAAGCGATCCGGCTACCATGGACAACCACCTGAACCGTGAGGAAATCCGAACGTCCAGCGCCGAAACGCCCGGCCACGCGGTTCGTTACAGCGATACGCTGGGGCGGGATATGCTGTACGTGGCGGCGCCGATCGTTTCGTCCGGAGGATTCGACGGCTATATCCGTTTGTCGATGAGTCTCGCGATCGTCGAAGAAGGGTTGCAGCGCGGCTGGATCATCATGGGCAGCGCGCTGGCCGCGTTGTTCCTGCTGTCGGCGGCGCTCAGTTATCGGTTGGCCGGAGGATTAACCAAGCCGATCGAGCATATCATGGATACGGCGAACCGTATTTCCAAGCTGGATTACGATGCGAGGGTCGGTCCGATGCGCCGCGACGAGATCGGGCAGTTGGGCGCTTCGATCGACAATATGGCCGACAGCCTGCAAGCGCAGATGCACACCATTCGCGATAACGAGAGCCTGCTTCAGAACGTGCTGGACAATATGACCGGCGGCATTCTAATGATCGACGAGCACGAGAAGATCGGGCTGGTCAACCGTCAGGCCGAACGGATGCTGGGCATTCGGGCGGATCGGGTGGTCGGAAGGCCGTATACCGAATTGAAAAGGTTCTACGAGCTGACGCGTTTTATCGAAGACGGCTTGCATCACAAAAACCGCATGCACGACGAACTGACGCTGTTTGTACCCGAAGAACGATTGATTTCGCTCGACGGGGTACCGATGACGGTGCTGCATGACGATTCGTACCACGGCATGCTGTTCCTGTTCCAGGACGTATCGGATATTCGGCGTCTGGAGCGGATGCGCAGCGAATTCGTCGCCAACGTCTCGCACGAGCTGAAAACGCCTGTCGCGGCCGTTCAGGGCTTCGCGGAGACGCTGCTTTCCGGCGGGGTCAACGACGAAGACACCGCGCGTTCGTTCCTCAAAATCATTTACGACGAAGGCGATCGGCTCAATCGGCTGATCGGCGATATTTTGGATCTGTCGAAGATCGAGTCCAGACGGATTCAGCTCGATTACGCGCCTGTACACGTGCTGACGCTGTTCCAGTCGGTCAGCAAGGTGCTGGAAGGGTCTGCTGAGCAAAAACGGATCGAGATCCGTCTTCAAGTGCCGGAAGAATTGTTCGTGGAAGCGGACGAGGATCGGCTGCGGCAAATCTTTATCAATCTGGTCGGAAACGGGATCAGCTATACGCCGGAAGGCGGGCGCGTCACGATCAAGGTGGAAGAATTTTTGCACGGGGAGTACGACGAAGACCGGGTGCGCTTCAGTATTGCGGATAACGGACTCGGGATTCCGAAAAAAGACCTCCCGCGGATCTTCGAACGTTTTTACCGGGTAGACAAAGCGCGTTCGCGCAGTTCGGGCGGAACCGGTCTGGGGCTTTCGATCGTCAAGCACCTGGTGGAACTGCACCGCGGGACCATTTCAGTGGAGAGTGAATTCGGAATCGGCAGTACATTTATTGTCGAACTTCCTGTGCTTCAGGAAAATCCGTAATTTTTTACACAGCGTTAACAATGCCATGATATGCTGATGAAGGTCAAAAATAGACATAGGCACAGGCAAATGAAATGGGGGATCGAGCCAATGGCTAGGAAACTGCTCGTGATCGAAGACGAGCCGACGCTGTCCCGGTTAATTTCTTACAATCTGTCTCAGGACGGCTACGAGGTTGTGCTCGAAGAGCATGGAACAGGCGGATACGAGCGGGCCCGCAGGGAAGCTTTCGATTTGATCCTGCTGGACCTGATGCTGCCGGGCATGAACGGCATTGAAATTTTGGAAAAGCTGCGCGTTTCCGGCGTCAAGACGCCGATCGTCATTCTAACTGCTAAAAACGCGGAAGAAGACATCGTGCTCGGATTGAAGCTGGGCGCGGACGATTATATTACCAAGCCGTTTGGCGTATCGGAAATGCTGGCGCGTGTCGGTGCGGTGATCCGGCGTACGTCGGGCGAAGAGTCGGAATACACGGCTCCGGCGACTTCCGAATCCAAAATTAGCTTGGGCGCATTGACGATTTATCCGGATAAATATGAAGTCATGCTCGGTCAACAGGCGATTAACCTGAGACCGAAAGAGTTCGAAGTCTTGTTGTATCTGGCACGTAAGCCCGGCGTTGTGATGACGCGGGACGATCTGATGAACGCCGTTTGGGGCTTCGATTATATCGGCGGCCAACGCACGGTAGACGTTCACGTCAGCTCGTTGCGCAAAAAGCTGGAACTTGATCCAGGATCGGTACACATTGACTCGATTCGAGGCGTCGGTTACAAGCTGGTTGTGGCTCAAGCCAAAGCAGACTCCAGGCCATCCCTTTAAGGGAAGGTCGGAGTCTTTTTTTGTGTCTTTTTACCTAGTGTTAACCCGGCGTTGACATCCAAGTAACGAGCCCGCGTTATAATTGAAAAAAACATAACGGGGGCGAAGCATTTATGCCTGGAGCGGGAACGCTGGAAAAAGAGAAAATGGTTCAAAAGTCGGGGTCGGAAGAACAGCTACCCTATAGGCAAGCCGATGATCGCGGGCGGACAGGGGCGTCTGCTGCGATAGATGGGCTTCGAGAAGAAACTTCGCCGATTTCCGTTCTCGCTTCACTTGTCCACGGCAAGGGGCCGCTGGAGGATGCTGAAACACCGATAAAGTTTGCCCAACGGGAGCTTGAGTTGAAGAATCCCGTGAAGGAATTCACAACTCAGCCCATAAGTCAACCGGCAGTACCCAAAGAAGGCGCAGCGTTTCGGAATATGCTTGTTTCAGTTAGCGATCCGGAAGAACAGGAAGAAGAGGAAGCGCCTCTTTCCTTGTCTGATTACGCACGTCCGGCTCCGGTTATCGGACCGGAACTGACGTGTTTCGAAGCTTTGCAGGTATTTAAAAGCGAACCTGGCGCGCCTTGCGTGGTTGTCTGCTCGTCAAGCGGACAACCGATGATGCTGTTGATGCGAGATGCTTTTTACCGCAAATTGACGGGACGTTTTGCGCCGGAACTATTTTATGACCGTCCGGTAGCGGAAGCCGCGGGTTTGCCTCCGCTAATCGCTGAGGCAGATACGTGCCCGGCCGATCTGATTGATACGGCGCTGGCAAGAGGTGACGAGTCGTTCGCAGATTGTGTCATCCTGACGCGCGATGGCCGTTACGAAGGCGTACTCACGGTACGCGATCTGATCCGTTTGTCGCGCGACCTGCAAGAACGTTCCGCGAAGGAACGCCAGAATCAGATCACCGGAAGCCGCCGGATGCTGGGGCAGGTATCCGGCTCGTTAACGGAAATTCATGATGCTGCCGGCCATGTGGTCCGCGAGGCGGAGCGTATGAATCGCCGGACCGAAGAAGGCCGTAAAGCGCTTGCGGATGCAGGCTCAGCTTTCTCTGATGCGGCTTCGGCTATTGCGGATCAGAAAGGATCGATCGGCGACATGTTGGATTGCGCCAAAGAGATCGCGCAGGCCACCGGTTCGATTCGCGGCATTGCGGGGACCAGCTCGCTGCTCGCCCTCAATGCTTCGATCGAGGCCGCACGGGCAGGCGAAGCGGGGCGCGGCTTTGCTGTTGTTGCAGGCGAGGTTCGGGCTTTGGCGGAATCCACGCGCCGGCTCTCCGATGAAATCGGCAGCCTGCTGGAACGCATGAACACCTTGAGTCAAGGCGCGGCATCGGGTATGGAAGAAGCGGAGAATCGAATTCGCAGTGCTTCTGATCGGATGGGGGCTGCGGACGGAGAGTTTCAAGAGGTGTCCATTTCGGCTCGCGGCTCTGAAAAAGGCGGACGTGTCACCTTTGGACTGACAGAGGGAGCGCTTCTTGAAGTCGAGGCGGTTCGCACAGCATTGGAACAGTCGTTGAAAGAGCGGTAAGGCTGAAGTTACGGAACCTTTTTCGACAGATTTTACTCTGCGTTTACAATTCTTCTTAATATCCTTAACAAACCGAGGATACACTGGCTTGAGGAGAATCGCGAAGGAGACTCAGAAGAATGGAACCGATTATTCGTACCGAAAACCTGGATCTGTATTACGACCAGTTTCATGCGCTGAAAAGCGTCAATCTTGATATTCCCGAAAAAGCGGCGACCGCTTTTATCGGTCCTTCGGGCTGCGGCAAGTCGACGCTGCTCCGAACGCTTAACCGGATGAACGACCAAATCGCCGGTACGCGAATCGAAGGACTCGTGTCGCTTGGCGGTGCTGATATTTACGATAAAAACATGGAAGTCGAAGATTTGCGCAAGCGAGTCGGCATGGTTTTCCAGCAACCGAACCCTTTTCCAAAGTCGATCTACGAAAACGTAGCCTACGGCCCGCGTCTCAAAGGCATCAACAAAAAAGCGGAACTGGACGAAATCGTCGAAGAGAGCTTGAAGCAATCCGCACTCTGGGATGAGGTTAAAGATTTCCTGAAACGTTCGGCTCTCGGATTGTCCGGCGGTCAGCAACAGCGTCTATGCATCGCGCGCGCGCTTGCCGTCAAACCTGACGTTTTGCTGATGGACGAATCGACTTCGGCGCTCGACCCGATTTCGACGGCGAAGATCGAAGAGCTGATTCGCGAAATCAAGCACAAATATACGATCGTCATGGTGACGCACAACATGCACCAGGCGGCACGGGTTTCGGATAAAACGGTATTTTTCCTGAATGGCGTAGTCGTTGAAGCGGCGGAAACGAAGACCTTATTCTCCACGCCGGAAGATTCGCGCACGGAAGATTACATTTCCGGCCGGTTTGGTTAATCACACTATTATAAGCATAAGGAATAAGGAGGTCGTTTCGAGATGGTCCGTAGAACAGACTTTGACTCAGGATTGAATCAGCTTCGCGAACTGCTTATCAAGATGGGCACGCGAATGGACGAAGCGTTGCAGGAAGCCGTAGAATCGCTGAAAACAGCCGACTTGGCAAAAGCCGAAGAGGTGATCCGCCGCGACGGCGAACTGAACGTGCTGGAAGAAGAAATTTTGGAACTCGGTTCGCAGTTGATCATTACGCAGCAGCCGGTCGCCAAAGATTTGCGTCGCATTATCGTGGCTTTCAAGATTTCGAGCGATCTGGAACGAATGGGCGATCTGGCCCGCGATATCGCGAAAGTAACGGTACGTCTCGATGGCGAAGCCGTAGTTAAACCCTTGGTGGATATCCCGCAAATGGCCAGCATCGCTTCGAGCATGATTTCGGAGTCGATCCGTTCGTATATGGACGAAAACACCGATCTTGCGTATAAAATGGCGAAAGACGATGACGAAGTCGATGAACTGTATGGCTCGATGCTGCGCGAGTTGTACGCCCTGCTGATCGACCAGCCGGAAGCCGCGCCGCAAATGATGCTGCTTCAGATGGTGGGCCGTTATATCGAGCGTATTGCCGACCATGCTACGAATATCGGCGAGAACGTCGTATTCCTGGTAACCGGACGCCGCCCTGATTTGAATTCCTAATGGTTTCCCGCGAACGTTACCCAATCCCGGCAGTGGCTTTATCCGCTGCCCGATTCCACCCAACGTTCGCTTTCCCGCTGCCCGTGTTCTCCGGTATTCCCTGCCGGAGAGTGCGGGCTTTTCAATTTGGTTTGCAGAATGAAGTCGGCAGGGTAATGGATAAGGCGGACATGAGTATGCAGGGAAGGAAGAAACGGTATGAATGATAAAGATCAACCACGCATACATAGAGAGCAAGAACAACCGGCAGAGGAAAAAGAAGCGGGGCGGGAGTGGAAATGGTACGCGTTCTCGGATCATGTTGAAGCGAAAAAACATCCCGACCACGTAGCCGACCCAGCTATTCTTCAATGGTTGGCGGAGAGTACGGCAAGAACGCATAACCGCACGCTTGCCATAGCTCGCCATGCCGATTACGAACACAGCGTGCTCAACGGAACCCTTTCGCTCGATATGGAACCGAACAAGCGCGACAATAATCTGTTGATCCATTATTACGTGAAAAAGGACCTGCTGATTCTGATCGGCGATCTGGGCGTCGGGCTGACTCGAACGGACGAGGAACGTTTGGCCGAGTCCATGCTCGCCTGTCCTACGCCGATCGATGCGCTGTTGGCGCTGCTGAGCGAAATTCTGGAATTCTTTTTTATCCAATCCGATCAATTCGAACAAAGCTTGCATGCGCTGGAAGAAGAGATACGGACCCGCAACGACAAGCGGATTTTGAAACAAACGATTAATCTGCGCAACGACTTGACCTATTGGAACGCGCAGATCATTCCGATCAAGGAAATCCGCTATGCTTCCGAAGAGACTTTCCACAGCGATGTAGAAGAGTCGGATTGCAAACATATTCTGGATCTGCGCCTGCGCAGAATCGGGATGCTCCAGCGCGAGTATGACGAGGAGATCGACTCCCTGCTGCGGGTTGACGAGAATATTACCAATTACCGTTCGAACGATATCATGAAGGCGCTGACCCTTTATACGGTGCTGTTGACGCCAACGACGGCGCTTGGCGCCATCTGGGGGATGAACTTTGAGCATATGCCGGAACTGTCGTGGCCGTTGGGATATGTGTTCGCTTTGGCCGTGATCTTGGCTTCTACGGGAGCAACCTATTGGTGGCTAAAACAGCGGGGGCTTACGGCGGATATCCTCAATATGGACACCGATTCCACCCACAGAAGACGAGCGGGAAAAAGGGAGCGTCGCGCCGATAAATGATAGCTTTTCCTTGCCCCGGCGCTCTCTTTTTTTGCCGGATTTCGCAGAGGCGGGATTCGGCTTTTTGCGCGTTTGATGGTATCATAGAGGAACGAAGATTACACCAAAGCGGAGGTTGTGCATGGACAAATTAATGATGATCGACGGCAACAATCTGATTTACCGGGCATTCTACGGCATTACTGCCCCGCTACAGACGGCCGACGGACGGCCGACCAACGCGGTGTACGGTTTTATGCTGATGCTGCTTCGGCTGCTCCAGGACGAGAAGCCGACACACATCCTGGTCACGTTTGATGCAGGCAAGAAGACATTCAGACACGACACGTATAGCGAATACAAAGCAGGACGCCAAAAAACGCCGCCCGAGCTGACGACGCAGTTTCCTTTGTTGAAAGAGCTGATCGAGGCACTGGGCATCAAGCAATACGAGTTGGAAAATTACGAAGCCGACGATATTATGGGAACGCTCGCGGATCGGGCCGACAAAGAGAAATGCGAAACGGTCATCGTCAGCGGCGACCAGGACGTACTTCAGCTCGCTTCGGAACACGTACGCATCAACTTGCTCAAGGGCAAGGGAGTGGGCGACGTGCTGCCGCATGGGCCGGAACAGATCATGGAGCGTTTCGGCCTGACGCCGACGCAGATCGTGGATCTCAAAGGCTTGATGGGCGATTCGTCCGATAATATTCCCGGCGTGCCGGGCGTGGGCGAAAAGACGGCATTGAAGCTGCTGCATGAATTCGGCTCGGTCGAGAACCTGCTGGACAATACGGACAAGCTGAAAGGCAAGCAAAAGGAAAAAGTCGAAGAAAACAAGGATAGCGCGCTGCTTAGCAAAAAACTGGCGACCATTTTCCGCGAAGTCCCGCTGCCGCTGGAATGGAACGAGTTGGCTTATGCGGGGGCGGACCGTGACACGGCGGAACCCGTGCTGCGCAAGCTTCAGTTTAATTCATTGATCGAAAAGATTCCGTATGCCGGCCAAGAAGACGAAGATCCGTTCGCGGAACCGGCTCCGAAAGCGGAAGACCGTCCGCCGCTCGACGTACGGATCGCGGACGAAAACATACTGGACGAACTGATCGAATTCCTGCCGGACGTCAGCGTGCTGCACGCGGAAACGCACGGCGACAACCCGCATCACGCCGAAGTCGCCGGACTTACGCTGCACGGGCAAGGGCGGTATTATTACGTGCCGTTCGAACTGCTGCGTTTGTCGAAAGCTTCGCCGATCCTGGATTGGCTGGAAAACGCCGACGCGCCGAAAAGTGGCTACGATCTGCACCGTACCGATCTGGCGCTGTATTGGAACGGCGTGCATTTCGCGGGCGCGGCATTCGATTCGCAGCTTGCGGCTTATCTGATTGACCCGACGGAAACGGCGACAACGGTAAGCGGTCTTGCGGTTAAATACGAACTGCCGACGCTTGCCGAAGACGAAGCGGTCTACGGCCGGTTGACCAAATTCGCGTGGCCGGACGTCGAGACGCTCGCGGCTCACTCGGCGCGTAAAGTCGAAGCGCTGGAAGCCATCATTCCGAAGCAGCGCGAGCTGTTGGAAAGCTTCGAAATGAACGATCTTTTTTACAAGCTGGAGATGCCTCTCTCGCGCATTCTGGCCGATATGGAAAAGCAGGGAATCGCCGTCAATCCGGATGATCTGGAAGCATTGGGCAGCGAATTCGAAGTTGAAATCAAGCGCCTGCAAGGCGAGATCTACGAACATGCCGGAACTGAATTCAACATTAACTCGACGCGCCAATTGGGTGAGATCCTTTTTGACAAACTGGGCCTGCCCGTGAAAAAGAAAACCAAAACCGGTTATTCGACCGATGCCAAAGTACTGGAAGAATTGGCGCCTTATCATGCGATCGTACGGACCATCTTGCAGTATCGCCAATTGGCCAAGCTGCAATCGACGTACATCGACGGCTTGCTAAAAGAAATCCGCCCGGAAACGGGGAAAGTGCATACGTATTACCGTCAGGCTTTGACCGCGACGGGACGTCTGAGCAGCCAATACCCGAACCTTCAGAATATTCCGATTCGTCTGGAGGAAGGCCGAAAAATTCGCAAAGCCTTTGTTCCTTCGGAGCCGGGTTGGACGATTCTTGCCGCCGACTATTCGCAGATCGAACTTCGCGTGTTGGCTCATATTTCGAACGACGAAGGGTTGAAGGAAGCGTTCCTGCACGATATGGATATCCATACGAAAACGGCGATGGACGTGTTCGGCGTGAAAAAAGAAGAGGTCGACTCCAATATGCGCCGTTCGGCGAAAGCCGTTAACTTCGGAATCGTGTACGGGATTAGCGATTACGGCCTGTCGCAAAACCTGGGTATTACACGGGGGCAGGCGGCCGAGTTTATCGAGCAGTATTTTGCCGCGTTCAAAGGCGTTCAGCAATACATGCACGATATCGTCGAAGAAGCGAAAAAAGACGGTTACGTCAAAACGATGCTTGAACGTCGCCGCTATCTGCCGGATATCCATAACCGGAATTTCGCGCAGCGTTCGTTCGCCGAGCGTACGGCCATGAATACTCCGATTCAAGGCACCGCCGCGGACATTATCAAGCTTGCGATGGTTCAGGTGGACGCGGTGCTTGCCGAGCGCGGGCTGAAAAGCCGTATGCTGCTTCAGGTGCATGACGAATTGGTATTCGAAGTGCCGGCGGACGAATTGGAACTCATGAAAAAGCTCGTACCGGAAACGATGGAAGGCGCGCTTAAACTGTCCGTGCCGTTGAAGGCAGACGTCAGCTTCGGCGACAACTGGTACGAAGCGAAATAATCGCATTGCCGGATAACCCGGTTGCCATACAGAAAGGTGATAAAAGCATGCCGGAATTACCAGAAGTCGAAACCGTCAGACGAACTTTAAATACACTCATTACGGGCAAAACGATCGAGCGCGTTACCGTGTCGTTACCGCGTATCATCCGTCGTCCGGAAGATCCGCTGATGTTCGCCGCGCTGCTCGAAGGGCAAAAAGTGCATACTATCGAGCGCAGCGGAAAGTTTTTGCGTTTTAACCTGGATGGTTGGGTGATCGTTTCCCATTTGCGCATGGAAGGCCGTTACGGGCTGTACGCGTCAAGCGATCCGGTGGAAAAGCATACCCATGTTATTTTCCACTTTACGGACGGTACCGAGCTGCGTTACCGCGATGTTCGGCAGTTCGGGACGATGGATTTGCTGCCTGCCGGGGAAGAATTTGCGGGCGCGCCGCTGCTCAAGCTCGGTCTTGAACCTTTGGTGCCGGAATTTACGGCAGACGCGCTGGGCGCAAAGCTGGAAGGAAAGAAGACTCGTCTGAAGACGGTGCTGCTCAATCAGGAGATTGTGGCGGGCATCGGCAATATTTACGTGGACGAGACGTTATTCCGCGCAGGTCTGCATCCCGAGCGGGCGGCAGGGAGTCTGACCCGGTTGGAGCTGGAACGTTTGCATCGCTGTATTGTGGATATCCTGAACGAAGCGGTCGCTGCGGGCGGATCTTCGGTGAAATCCTACGTGAACGGTCAAGGCGAATCGGGCTCGTTCCAGGATCAGCACCGAATCTATGGCCGCAAAGGACAGCCTTGTCATAACTGCGGCACTCCGATCGAGCGCATTGTGGTAGGCGGACGCGGTACCCATTACTGCCCAACCTGCCAAAAGCCAAGCGAAGGAGGGCATCAAGCATGAGAATCGGATTGACCGGCGGCATCGCAACAGGCAAAAGCACAGTTTCCAAAATGTTGGCGGCTCAAGGCGTTCGGATTGTTGATGCTGACCTGATTGCGCGTGACGTGATGAATCCGGGACAACCGTTGTTGGCTGCCGTAGCCGACCGATTCGGACCGGAGTTTCTGCTGCCGGAAGGCGGTTTGGATCGGCGACGGATGGCGGAGCATATTTTTAACCGACCCGAGGAACGTCAAGCGCTCAATGCGATCGTTCATCCGGCCATCCGTGCGGAGATTCGCAGGCAGGTCGAGGTTGCGGAAGCCGCCAATCCAACAGGAATCGTGGTTGCGGACATTCCGCTTTTGTACGAGTCGGGATTAGAGAACTTATACGAGAAAGTCGTCGTGGTCTACGTGCCGCGTGCCGTGCAGTTGGATCGGTTGACGTCGCGGGACGGCCTGGCGCCCGAGCAGGCGGAAGGCCGCTTAAATGCCCAACTCGATATCGAGGAGAAAAAGCGCAGAGCGGACTTTGTGATCGACAACAGCGGTACGCTCGAAAACACGCAGCGTCAGGTCGAGGTGCTGCTGAAGCAATGGGTGGCGCGATGAGAATGCTGAAGAAAAGATGGGTATTGCCGCTGTTTGTTTTGGTATTGGGCGCGCTTTTTTTCAGTAATGGATGGATGTCCTGGGTCTACCCGATCGGTTATAAGGAAGAGATCCGGAAGCAGTCTGACTCCTATGCCATTGATCCGTTTTTGATCGCGTCGATTATTCGGGTGGAAACGAACTTCAAACCCAGCAAGGAATCCAAGGTCGGCGCGCTCGGAATCATGCAGCTGATGCCGGATACGGCAACCTGGGCGATCGAACAGGGAAAGCTGCCCGAAGCGACGGTCGAGCGGATCAAACACGAGCCGGATACGAACATTCGTATCGGAACCTGGTATTTGCGTAATCTGTCCGATCAATTCGGCGATAATACGTTGGCGGTAGTGGCTGCGTACAACGCGGGCCCCGGCAATGTGAAGAAATGGCTGGAGGAAGGCACTTGGGACGGTAAGCTGGAAAGTGTGCGGAATATTCCAATCGGAGAGACTCGGCACTATGTACAGCGGGTCGTTTACTATTATAATCAGTATACGAAGGTTTACGAGACGTTCTAAGCCGGACAGAGAACCCTCTGCGGAAGCTCTGCTGCCGTAAGAAAGGAAGTGAAAATCTTGAAATGCCCCTATTGCGATTACAGCGGTACCCGCGTGCTGGATTCAAGACCGGCCAACGAAAATAAATCGATCCGAAGAAGGCGCGAATGCGAAAGCTGCGCTCGGAGATTTACGACGTTTGAGATGGTCGAGGAGACGCCGCTGATTGTTATTAAAAAGGACGGAAGCCGCGAGGAATTCAGCCGGGACAAAATTTTGCGCGGATTGATCCGAGCTTGCGAAAAGCGTCCGGTATCCGTGGAGCAGTTGGAGACGGTCGTATCCCGTGTTGAGCGTTCCCTACGCAATACGGCAGTGGCCGAGATCGAAAGCGGTCAGATCGGCGAGCAGGTTATGCAAGAGCTATACCCGGTGGATGAAGTGGCCTACGTGCGCTTTGCTTCGGTGTATCGGCAGTTCAAGGACATTAATATGTTCATGAAGGAACTGAAGACGCTGCTGTCGAAAGATGGGCAGTGAAAATCCGATTCGCAAGGGGGCGCTGCGGGAGAAATTCGTTCAAGACGCTGTCTCAGTCATAAAGCCTACGGCTTTAAGCCTTCAAAGGCGTCTTTCACTAAATTTCTCCCTCCGCTAGGGTGTGTCTTCAAACCTCGATGGAAGCAGATTTTGCCGAATTTTCGTTCTCAACAAGGAACTTTTTCGAAGGCGTGCCGGGGCACGTCAAGAGAAAGTGACGAAGGAGAGGGCGAAAAGGCGGTAAAAGATGCACATCGGCAGGTTTGAAGACACGCCCTAGGCGCTTTTGGAATCGGGTTTTGGTAGGAGAGTAAGTAGAGCGTTCATTTGCCTTAAGCATATGAACGCTTTTTTGTTTGTTTTTTAAAAAATGGTTTACTGTTCGTGCGTGTCTATTCCGGGTATGCGAATCGAGAGCCAGTCCATGATCAACTTACGAATTCAAGGTGTCGATACGGGCTGGGCAGCATTCATTTTTGAGGCGGTTGTCGTGGCGCTCTGGATCTGGCTGACGATCAAGCTAATCGACCGGCGGGTTCAAATGAAGTAGATAGCCAAAAAAGCCCTTCTATGGATAACCATAGAAAGGCTCTTTGTATTTGATAAGGTAATACGTATTTATAAGAGATACACTAATTTGTTTAGTATTGAAATAAAAAAAATCTTCCCTGGTTGATTTTCAACAAGAAAGATGTTATACTAATAGCTGTCCGTAATTTAGTTATTATAAACAAATATATTAAAATCATAGCACGGATTGATTTTATTGTCAAATAGTTTTTGGAACGATTTATTAGGGAGTCAACCCTCAATTTCTGGAAGGAAGGGGAACTATAGATGGATCGAAACCTAGAAACCGAAACGCCTCAGATTCCGGAAGAAGCCGTACTTACTGGCGCAGGCAGCGACGATTCGGTACGTATGTATCTGAAAGAAATCGGGCGCACGCCCCTTTTGTCTGCAAACGAAGAAATTTCCCTAGCGGAACGCATTGTACAAGGAGACGAGGAAGCCAAGCGCAGATTGGCTGAAGCAAACTTGCGTCTCGTTGTCAGTATTGCCCGTCGTTACGTAGGACGCGGCATGATGCTGCTTGACCTGATTCAAGAAGGCAATATGGGTCTGATCAAAGCCGTTGAGAAGTTCGACCATACCAAAGGATTCAAATTCAGTACGTATGCAACGTGGTGGATTCGCCAGGCGATCACCCGCGCTCTGGCCGACCAGGCTCGTACCATCCGGATTCCGGTGCACATGGTTGAGACGATGAACAAGTTCATGCGCGTCTCGCGTCAAATGCTTCAGGAGCTTGGCCGCGAACCTTCCGTCGAAGAATTGGCAAAAGCCATGGAAATGACCGAAGAGAAAATCCGCGACATCATGAAAATCGCGCAAGATCCAGTCTCGATCGAGACGCCGATCGGCGACGAACAAGATTCCAAACTCGGCGACTTTATCGAAGATAAAGAAGCGATCGCACCGTCCAAGTTCGCGGAAGCGGGCTTGCTGCGCGAACAGCTTGAAGAAGTGCTCGACACGCTCACGGAGCGTGAAGAAAACGTCCTTCGTCTGCGCTTCGGCCTCGAAGACGGCCGTGCCCGTACGCTCGAAGAAGTCGGTAAAGAGTTCGGCGTTACCCGCGAACGTATCCGCCAAATCGAAGCGAAAGCCCTGCGCAAGCTCCGCCACCCAAGCCGAAGCAAAATTCTGAAAGGCTACCTGGAGTAGACTTTCAATTTTCACAAGTATCATGGACTGCATACCGATGCAGACCTCAGACCGGAACCCTTCGTTCCGGTCTTTTTTTTGTTGCAAAATCCTGTTCGTGGATGAAGCAGGGGCGCTGCGGGAGAAATTCGTTTAAGCCGCTGTCTCACTTGGATACTGTAGAGGAATTCAAAAGGAATCCGCGTTCAAAGGCGTCTTAACCTGAATTTCTCCCTCGGCTGTTGCTTCATTATCAGAAGATCTTGGTCAAGCTACTAGTACGTTGACCGCGCTAAAACATGAGTTTGCGTTCGAATACATTCGTTTACGCTTTAAGAACGAATAGAACTGACATTTCGCCACGTCAAACTACAAATTCAATAGGGTCAACGTATTAGGAAAAGTTCGCCCGCCCGTCCAACTTGAGAATCGCGTACGGTTAGGGTGTTAGGGTCAGGATTTTGAAAATAAATGCGAATATGCACTTTTTTTCTTCATATTTTACGATTTTGAGAGAATAAATGCGGATATACACTTAATTACTCGCTCTTAAGCTCTTTCACACGTTTTTTCTTCAAATAGTTGCATATTCGTACCTATTTAAAAAGTTGAGAGCAAATTGGTCGAAATAAATGTATTTTAGCACTTATTTCAACGCGCGACCGAAACGCAACTCTTCCTCCACCGCCACACTACCGCCATTAAGAGGTTGCGAAAGGTGCAGAAATGTTGAAGATGTGACATAGGCCGTATGCGCTCTTCCCTCTACAATAAAAAGGAAACGATCTCAAAACTTAGGGAGGGGAAGAGTTGGGAACAAAACGATGGGGAATCAAAGGGGGCCTTTTGGCGCTGTGCGCCGGCCTGATGTTAAGCGGATGTGGCGGCGGCGGAGCAACGAGCGGAGACAGCGCGGAAACAAAAACAGAAGCGCCGAAATCTGAAAGCGTATACAAAGAGAGCTACGATCCGCCGGTCACGATTACGACAGCATGGGGCATCAATCCGATCGCCAAATTCAAAGACGGCGAAAGCATCGAAAACAGCGTAGCGACCAAGTGGGCCAAAGAAAAGTTCGGCATCGACATCAAGTCGCTGTGGTCGGTAACGGATACCAACGGCGCTTTTGTCACCAAGATGAGACTCGCCATGTCCTCAGGCCAAGAGATGCCGGAGATTGTAACGGTAGGCGACGATCTGCTGGCGCAGGACCTGATCGACTCGGGCATGTATCAGGAAGCCGGACCGCTGTTCGACCAATACGCGTCGGATACATGGAAAAAAGCGATGGAGCTGGACCCGAATATCTGGAATCCATACACGCGTGACGGCAAACGGATGGGGATTCCGATTCTTGACTACGCTTACAATAACGACTATCTGCTCTGGATTCGCCAGGATTGGCTGGACAAGCTGAAGCTTGAAACGCCGACCACGATCGATGAACTGGAGACCGTTATGGAGGCTTTTAAAAACAATAACCCGGACGGCTTGTCGCCAGACCAGGTTATTCCGCTCAGCATCGGCTTCAAAACGTCGATGAACACGTGGATGGGCGATCCTTCCTGGATCTTCGGCGCTTATGGCACGTTGCCTCAGCAGTGGAACGTGGGCGCGGACGGGAAACTGGAGTACGGCTCGATCAATCCGGCGATGAAGCAGGGTCTGACCAAGCTGAACGAATGGCTCGGCAAAGGCTATATCCCGCAGGAAGCCGCGCTGTGGGACGAAAACAAAACGGCTGAACCGGCAGTAGCCGGAACAGCAGGCATCATCCCGGGACCGTATTGGATGAGCGGTTGGCCGCTTCAGGATACCGCGAAAAACGTGCCGGATGCCGTATGGAAGCCGATTACGATTCCTACGGGACCGGACGGCACCGCGATGCGTCACGGTACGAAATTCTCTAACGGCGTCATTTTGATCAAAAAAGACATGGCGCATCCGGAAGCGTTTTTCACGTATCAAAATTATCTGTTCGACAACTATGCAGATCCCGCTCCGGGCAGTCCTTACGATTACGGTCTGTTTGAAGGCTATGATTATCAACTGGACGCGAACGGACAGCCGATTCCGGGCGAAGAGATCGACGGCGGCTATGTCAATGTGACGCTGTACTTGCTCGTACATGACGGCGCCCGCATCCCGGATGCCCAGATGAAAGCGCTGATGAACCTGGCCGACGGCAAAGAACCGGTCACGAAGCTGGAAAAAGACGTTGCGCTCAATTATGGCAAAGAAACGCCGGCTGCGGCCAAAATGCTTTTGAGTCAAGAGGAAATTTCGAAGAAAAACATGTTTACCGGCCCGACGACCGATACGATGAAATCGCGTCTGGATTATCTGAACAAGATCGAGAATCAAGTCTTTAACGAAATCATCTATGGCAAAACGCCGGTCGACGCTTTTGACACTTTCGTCGAAACCTGGAAATCCGGCGGTGGCGACAAAATCACACAAGAAGTCAATGAATGGTACGACGGTGTGAAATAATCGAATCGGAGCAAATGGAGGAACTGAATCGTGACGACTCGCAATACGGATTTTCTTGTTGGTATGGACCTTTCTTTTATGGACGAAATCGAGCACGGCGGAGGACGTTACTACGACGAATCGGACAACGAGCGCGAACTGCTTGGATTGGTCAAGGAAAAAGGCGTGAATGCCGTGCGGCTGCGTATCTGGAACGAACCGGCCGGAGGATTTTGCAATCTGGAGCGCACGGTCGGAATCGCGAAACGGATCAAGCAGTTGGGTTTGCACTTTTTGCTTGATTTCCATTACTCCGACAAGTGGGCCGACCCAGCCAACCAATGGAAACCGGCAGCCTGGGAATCGCTCTCCTACGAACAGCTGGCACAGGCCGTTTACGATTACACAGCGGAAGTGCTGGAAGCGTTGAAACAGGAAAATGCCTTGCCGGATATGGTGCAGGTCGGAAACGAGATTACGCCGGGCATGCTATGGAACGAAGGTCGGGTGGACGGCGAAGAATACGATAACGACGGACAGTGGGATCGGTTTGCTGGACTGGTCAAACGTGGCATCGAAGCCGTTCATGCGGCAAGTCCGGAGATCCGCGTCATGATCCATATCGACCGAGGCGGCGACAATGCGTCCAGCGTGAAATTTTTTGACCGATTCCGGCAGTTGGCTGTAGAGTTCGATGTTATCGGACAATCTTTTTACCCGTGGTGGCATGGAACGCTGGACGATCTGCGCGAGAATCTGCATGATCTGGCTTCGCGTTACGGCAAGCCGATCAATGTGGTCGAAACGGCTTACCCGTGGACGCTGGAAGAACCGGAAGGATCGAAATGGGTGATGAACGGCCAAGAGGGACTTCTTCCCTTATCGGAATACCCGCCGACCGTCGAGGGTCAACAACGGTACTTGGAGGAACTGATCGCGATTGTGCGGGCTGTGCCGAATGGGCTGGGTGAAGGATTCTATTACTGGGAGCCAGCCTGGATTCCGTCGCAAAAAGAATGGTCTGTAGGACATCCGAACAACTGGGCGAATCTGACGATGTTCGATTTTGAAGGAAAAGCTTTAAAGTCTTTTGCCGCATTGACGGGTCAGACTACGAAATAATCGCCGACCGGAAGCGCGTATGCACCACTTCCGGTCGAGCTTTATACCAGGAGGGCTAAAATGAAAAGAAGAAAGTCGATCCGAACCGCGATATTGATGATGCTGTGTGCCGTTTTGCTGCTGTCGAACTGGGGGATCACTGCCACGAATACGGCTTCGGCCGCTGCTCCTGCATTCGCCAAAGGAGCCGATATAAGTTGGGTCGCCGGGCTCGAAGCGCAAGGCCAGACTTGGAAAGACAAGAACGGCAAGCAAAAAGATATTCTGCAAATTCTCAAAGACGATTATCAGATCAATTCCGTGCGTATTCGCGTCTGGGTCAATCCGAACATGAGCGATTACAAAAACGGCTACCTGAACGCGGAAAAAGCGGCCGACCTGGCGGCGCGCGCCAAAAACCTCGGCATGAGCGTCATGCTGACTTTGCACTATAGCGATTCGTGGGCCGATCCCGGTCAGCAGACCAAGCCTTACGCTTGGCAAAGTTTCAACTTTACCCAATTGATGGACGCGGTATGGAGCCATACGGTGTACGTCATGAACACGATGAAAAACAAAGGCGTAACGCCGGACTGGGTACAGATCGGCAACGAAACGAGCGACGGGATGCTGTGGCCGGACGGCCGGGCTTCCCAAGGCGGGATGAAAAACTACGCTTGGCTGGTGAACACCGGCAACAACGCCGTCAAATCGGTCAGCAGCAGCACCAAAACGATCGTGCATCTGGCTAGCGGGCACGATTCCGCGTTGTTCGAATGGAATATCGGCGGCTTGATCGCCAACGGCGCGACGTTCGATATGGTGGCGATGTCGCTGTATCCGAGCACGTCGGATTGGCAGACCAAAGTCAATCAAGCCGTGGCGAACGCCAATAACATCATCGCCAAGTACAACAAAGACGTGATCGTGAGCGAAATCGGGCTGGAGTACAACCAAGCGGCCACGACCAAAAGCTTCATTTCCGATATCAAGCAAAAAATCCGCAATATCGCGAACGGACGGGGCAAAGGCGTATTTTATTGGGAACCGGAAGCGCCTCCGGGATATAACGGGGGCTACAACAAAGGCGCCTGGGGAACCGACGGCAAGCCGACGCAGGCGCTGGAAGGTTTCTTGAACTAAACCGTGGCTGAGCGAAACCGCAAAGCGTGATAGACGATCTTTTCCGATCAATCGCAAAAAGGACTTTTCCGCCAACCGTTTGCCGGTTTCGGGAAAGTCCTTTTTTGAACTTGGGCTTGAGCGCGGTACGCAGGCTTGGCGCTTACAGGTTTTCCGCGATATGGGCGGTTTCTTCGCGATCCTCCGACTCCACGCGGTTGCGGCCGAGCTGCTTGGCGCGGTACAACGCGCGATCCGCTTTTTGGATCAACGGTTCTTTGCCCAGTTCCGCAAAATATTCGGCGACGCCGAAGCTTGCGGTAATCTGATACGCGGGCGAGCATGAATCGTATTCGATCAGTTTGCGCAGCCGTTCGGCAGCGGCGCCGGCTTCCCGCAAGCTCTCGCCGGGAAGCAGCACGGCGAATTCTTCGCCGCCGAAACGCGCGACCAAATCGTTTGGACGACTGAACGTTTCCAGCATATTAGCCACATGTTGGAGTACCTGATCGCCTTCGGTATGCCCCCAGGTATCGTTAAACCGTTTGAAATGGTCCACGTCGATCAAAATTAGGCTAAACGCGGTTACCGAAGGATCATTTTTTTTCGCGGACTCGATCAATTTATCCAATTCCTGATCGAAATGACGGCGATTCCAGACTCCGGTCAGTCCGTCTTTCATCGCAGCGAGCTGCATATTTTGCGAATCGGTGGCATTTTTGAGCGATCCCGCAATCAACTGCGCGATCTTCTCCATGCGTTGCATCATAAACGGGGTGAAGAAGTCGGCACGATCCGAAGCGAGATTGAGATAGCCGATATTTTGTCCGTCGCATCGTATCGGAACGTGCATGGAGGAACGAAGATTTTCGGCTTCCCAACTTTTGGCCGTCGATAGATGCGGTTTTTCTTCGTGCCAATCGTTGAAGATCAAAGAATGGGTATGCTGCCTGATGGCATATGATTGTTCGCGTTTCAGCGGAGCATGCGGAGGATTCATTTCGATCACGCCGTCGACAAACTGGGCTTTGGCCGAAAAGCCGCCGTCGCGGTTCGACGTGACCAGCATGACCCGTCCTACGTCGAGCAGCCGGGCGAGTCCGGCGACGCTTTCGCGATACACTTCTTCGAGCGTGTTCGCCAGACTTAATCGAGCTAACAGATTGTATTTTTCTTCAAAAAACAGCGAATTGCGATGCTTTGATTCTTGCATTTTTCGCAGTTTGTCGACCAACCGTCCGATCTCGTCACGATATTCGTAAGCGGGCAAAGAAGCCGATGAGGAACCCGCCGTATAATCCGCAACGAAATGTTCAAGTTGGGTAAGCGGCCGTCGTACGGCTCGCAAACGGCGCTGCGTAACGTATAAAAACAAACATTGAAAAGCCGCGAAAGCTAATCCGATCACGAGCAGGGCCACGTTCAGATGGTTCAGCAAAACATGCCGCTGATCGATCCGGCGAGTATCGAAAATATCGGATAAATTTTCTTTTTCGCTGCGGAACACGTCGAAGTCCTGTTTATCCGCCATAATCTCCGAAGCGAGAATCGGCTCGTCGCGCAGCTTTTTGAACAGCAACCGACTGCCGTGCTCGATATGCCAGCGATCGCCCAGATTGATCAACCGTTTGGCCTGGTCGACATATTCGGGATAAGCGCCCAACATATCGAGCAACTCGGTCGATACGACGCGAAAACGGGCATTGTCCTGTTGGTATTGTTCCAGTAGCAGATCGTTTCCGGTTTCCAAAAACGTTCGTTGATCGACCTGTTGGCTAAGCATGGAGTCAAGCAACTCGTCGATCTTGAACTGGATTTCGGCCGCTTCCCTGATTCTGGCATGATCGGATTTGATCGAATGGTTGAGATAGAGCAGACTGGCCAACATGAATACGCCGAGCACGCCGATCGACAAGAAGTTGATCCGGATCACGGAAGAGCCGACATAGTCCCGACGCCGCTTGAACGGATTCGGTAAATTATTCAACGAAATACACTCCTCTTGTTTCACTTGAAACTTGCGGCCGCGTCTTCAGGCTAATCTTTGATCAGCGGCGCGAAACGGGCATCGGTCGCCTGCGCCAAAGCTTGAGGATCGAGGCGGACTTGCAAACCGATTTTTCCGGCGCTTACCGCGATTTGCTCCAGAGTTTGCGCGGTTTCTTCGATAAAGGTAGGGAACGGTTTTTTCATCCCGATCGGCGAACAGCCTCCGCGTACATAGCCGGTCCATTTTTGCAGTTCTTTCAACGGCAGCATTTCGATTTTCTTTTCGTTTGCCGCACGCGCCGCTTTTTTCATATCCAATTCGTGCGCAACCGGAATGACGAACACAAAGCCGTTGTTCCCTGCATGGGCGACCAGCGTTTTATATACCGTTTCCGGGTTCAGCCCTACTTTTTCCGCAACGGCAGATCCGTGGATTTGTCCATCTTCGTTGTCGTAACTGAATATATCGTAGGGAATGTCCAGATCGTCGAGTTTGCGCATCGCGTTCGTTTTGTGAATCTTTGGAGCTGACATATCATCTTTCCTTTCTATTTTAAAATGAAATGGTTTGGCATATAACTTTTGCTACATCTATATCGCTTGTCTGGTTGATGTGTCTCCATTGTAGCAAGCCACCGGGATTGCGAAAAGGGTTGGGCGGAATCCGCCTTTCTTGACATGGTTTTTTAACAGTGCTATAAATGGAATTGGATTAGCACTCCGGCAAAACGAGTGCTAACAATCTTGACTCATCGGAGGGAAAATCACGCATGGAAAAGAAGCAGTTCCAGGCCGAATCCAAACGCCTGCTCGAAATGATGATCAACTCGATCTACACGCAAAAGGAAATCTTTTTACGCGAACTGATTTCGAATTCGAGCGACGCCATCGACAAGATTTACTATCGGGCGCTGACCGACGACAATCTGACTTTTAACCCTGAAAATTATTACATTAAATTGTCCGTAGACAAAGAAAACCGCAAGCTGACGCTGGTCGATACCGGGATCGGCATGACGCGCGAAGACCTGGAGAACAATCTCGGCGTCATCGCCAAAAGCGGATCGCTTGCTTTCAAAAAAGAAAACGAAGCCAAAGACGGCCACGATATTATCGGGCAGTTCGGCGTAGGTTTCTACTCGGCGTTCATGGTCGCGGATCATGTAACGGTGACAAGCCGCGCATTGGGTGAAGACCAAGCCTACAAGTGGGAATCCGACGGCGCCGACGGGTACACGATCGAGCCTGCCGAGAAAGCCGAAGTCGGCACGGAAATCGTGTTAACCATCAAGGACAATACGGAAGACGAGAGCTACGAAGAGTTCCTGGAAGACTACCGGTTGCGTTCTATCGTGAAAAAATATTCCGACTTTATCCGCTATCCGATCAAAATGGACTCGACCGTTCGCGTGCCGAAAGAAGACGCGGAAGGCGAATTCGACGAGAAGATTGAAGAAGAGCAAGTCAACAGCATGGTGCCGATCTGGCGCAAAAACAAAAACGAGCTGACCGAAGCGGACTACGAAAACTTTTACGCGGAAAAACATTACGGATTCGACAAACCGCTTTCGCATGTGCATATCAATGCCGACGGCGCGGTCGTGTACCGTTCGATCCTGTTTATCCCGGAAACGCCGCCGTTCGATTTCTATTCCCGCGAGTATGAAAAAGGACTGGAACTGTACGCCAACGGCGTGCTGATCATGAACAAATGCGCGGATCTGCTGCCGGACTACTTCAGCTTCGTCAAAGGTATGGTCGATTCCGAAAGCCTGTCGCTGAACATCTCCCGCGAGATGCTGCAACACGACCGCCAGCTCAAGCTGATCGCCAAAAATATCGAAAGCAAAATCAAAAGCCAACTCAAATCGCTGCAAAAAGACGACCGCGAGAAGTACGACAAGTTTTTCGAAGCGTTCGGGCGTCAATTGAAATACGGCGTGTACAGCGACTACGGCACGCATAAAGACGCTTTGAAAGACCTGCTTATGTTCTACTCGTCGACCGAGAAAAAGCTGGTTACGCTGGACGAGTACGTTTCCCGTATGCCGGAAGAACAGAAATACATCTACTATGCGGCTGGCGCATCGCACGCACGGATCGAAAAGCTGCCGCAAACGGAGATGGTGGCCGACAAAGGCTACGAGATCCTGTACTTCACCGACGATATCGACGAATTCGCCGTGAAGGTGCTGCTGAGCTATAACGAGAAAGAATTCCGCTCCGTGTCTTCGGGCGATCTTGGCATCGAAGACAGCGAAGCGGACAAGCAAGACGAAGCGGAAGCGGCGGGCGACAAAGAGTTGTTCGATTACATGAGTGAGCGTCTGGCCGGAAAAGTATCCAACGTTCGCGCTTCGAAACGTCTGCGTTCGCACCCGGTATGCCTGAGCAGCGACGGCGAAGTCTCGATCGAGATGGAAAAAATCCTGAGCATGATGCCGGACAACCCGAACGTGAAAGCCGACAAAGTGCTGGAAGTGAACGTCAACCACGACGTGTTCGCTTCGCTGAAATCTTTGCTGGACAGCGACAAGTCCAAGCTCGATCTGTATACGGACCTGCTGTACAATCAGGCGCTGCTGATCGAAGGACTGCCGATCGAAGATCCGGTGGAGTTTACGAATATGATGTGTAAAGTGATGGTCTAGAAAAGAGCGAGCGGCTGCCGGGGGGAGTTCGTAGCCTATGCTTCCGAAGTGCTTTTCTTCGAAAAGCTTTAGCTCCTACACGAACTCCCCCTCTGCCGCTCTATCTTTTCTTGATAGGTGTAGGAATTAAGGGCAAAGTGCCAAAAGATAAAAGAATAAAAGCAAAAAACATCGGACAAGCGGGCTTCTTCGGAAGAGGCTTGTCTTTTTTGATGCGAAAAAAAAGAGAAGGTATAATGAAGAGATAAAGAAATATGGGGATGGTCAGGATAAAGATTGGGAGGGATCAAATATGGAAGAAGAAAACGGGGTATGGGAAGAAACGAAAAAAAGGTTGGAGAGTCTGTACGGGTTGAAAAGCGGGGGACGGGAAGAAGAGAGGAACACTAGAGAAGAAGGAAAGCAAGGAACGTCGCGGAGGATTCAGTATTCGGCGGAAAGCAGGTCGGATCGGGATCGGAGGGGGCCGGGCGCTTTCGAAGTGGAAGCGGGAATCGGAATCGGGGAACTTAAGATCGGGATGTCCGAAAAAGAAGCGGAACATGCGTTGGAGCAGTATCGGGAACGCAATCTGTTTTACTTTTTCGATATCGAATACGACGAAGCGGGAACGGTTGTCGAGATCGAAACGGATCAGGCTACGGGACTGGCGATGGGAGCGACGTTGGACGGAGGCATCCGGTTGTTCGAGGTTGAGGTCGAAGATCTGCTGCCGGCGTTGAAGTGTTACGGAACGGACGTTGCCGAAGAAGACGCGTACAGCTACGACTACGAGCAAGCGGGCATTTCGTTTTGGAGAGAACGGATCGTATCGAAAGCCGACCTGGAGCAGGAATGGTTTTTGGAATTGAGTGCAGAGAACCGGGAAGACGAGCGGCGCGGTTTGTTTTTCGAAAGCGTGCGGGTCAAGCGAAAACAAATCGGTTAAACGCGACGCACAAGCCGAAAGGCAGGTCCGACTTTTTCGGGCAAGACCTTTTCGGATTTTCGTTCGCGGCGGAAACGTCCCGGAATTTTCGGCGAATCCGGGTCGTTTCAATCCTAAATTCGATACGAACCCGGACGTAAGACCTTGTACGGACGATCCAGCCTGCCTGCTTTGGGACCAAAGCCTGTCGGACGGTAGAGGCTTTTTTTATATGCGCAAACCTCCTATACTGGAAGCAACTGAGAAAACACTTCAAGAACGGGAGGGAATCCGTATGAGTCTGATGAGACAGGCCGTGTTGGGACCGCGCGAATTCCGGATGACCGGTTCGCATTTGTCGGCCGCGCAGCGGTTGATCGATTATTACTTGCTGCCGGTGGAAAAGGAACCTTCGAGCTTCAGCAAGCAGATGATTCATCTGGAGCACTACGTCGGCGAGGTGGGTTTCGAACGCGCGGCGGGAAAAGTGCGAATCGCCGAATACGCGCTGCACGGATTGTCCCTGCTGATTTTGTTCGGCATTCTGGGAACGGCAGGACTGGATCTGGTCTGGCCTTCGCTGGAATTGCGAGAGTCGATCATGGGCGGAATCGCAGGCAATCTCGAAGCGGTTCTTTTGGCGGTGGCGGCTTTGCTTTTGCTGACGGTCGGGTTGATGGGCGTTCGGCGTTCGCTTGCGCAGGAACTCGAAGAACGTCTGGTCGAACTGTGGCAGCGTGTGCTTGAGGTGGTCAATCCGGCGCTGGATATGCCTGCGGAGTCGCCTTACGCGTTATCCGAAGCTTTGAACGAATGGATGAGCCGTCAAGCCGTGCGGGATCAGGAAGCCAATCCGGACACGCTTTTTTAAATTACATAAAACCAAAAAAAGGCCCGGCGCTGTTGCATTGCGGGCCTCGACTTCGAAAAAACGGCTTGAGTGCGGGAAAGTCCCGTCACAAGCCGTTTTTTGCGTTTTTCGGCAAAGTCCGCAATAGGCGAACACCATGCAAACACGACAGGCTTCTGGTACACTAGGACTCAAACCATACACAACGGAGGACGTGCTTTGAGACAGCGAACGGCGGAAAAAGAATGGAACGAACGGATGATCAAGTCGTTGTGCGGAGCGGGCGCTTACCGGAAAGGAGAAGCGTTGTTTCGCGCAGGCAAAGCGGAAGTAAGGCGGATGTCGGAAAAAGATCCGGAAACGTATGAAGCTTTCGTACGCGACGGCGACACGTTTCGTTTGACGCTTCGCTTCGGGAACGACGACGGCATAGCCGCGCAATGCGAATGTTCGGCCGGCTTTGCTTTTGAACGCTGCTGCAAACATACGGCCGCTGCGCTGTTGCAGCTTCTTCGACAGCGAAAAGAAGGCTCGCCGAGCGGAATGTCTTTGCCCCAGCCCGGCTTAGAGGTATCGTCTTCTTCGGACCGGGCCGAAGATCGGCTGGTCGGCCGGGTGATGGATTTATTCCGTCAGCAACCGCGCGCGTTGGCCGGATCGCGTTCGATCTTCGAATCCCGCCAAGAGTTGAAAGCGGAATTCTGGATCGTGCCTTATCCCGACGGACCCAGACGGGGATTGTTCGGCGTAGAACTTCGGGTTGGGTTGGGTCGGACCTATGCGGTATCGGATATTCGTGAATTTTTGACCCGGTTCGAACGCGGGGAACGTTATTCGTTCTCCCGTCACTTTACCTACGATCCTACAGATCACTGTTTTGGAATACGGGATGACGCTGTGCTGCTTCGCTTGGCCGAGATTCGCCGCAGCGAGAAAATGCAGCGGGCTTCGGCAGGAGCTTTGTACACGGGAGAGATCGGCGACCCGCCTTCGCTGCCGTTGCCGCCTCATGCCTGGGAAGGATTGGCGGCTCTGTTGGAAAACGCGCCGCAAGCAGGCATTCGAGCTCAAGGCCGTGCTTTTTCCGGCCTTGTCGTTTCGAAAGAACTGTTGCCGCTGCGTTTCGAATTCGACCGAGGGCCGGAAGGCGCGCTTCGCATGCGAGCGCGCGGAATGGCCGAGACGATCGTGCTTGAATCGTACGGACTGACGCTCAACGCCGGAATCTTGTACCGGATCGGTTCTGCGGAAGCACGCCGCTTGGCCGAATTGAAGCAGATTTTGTCGGCGGTTGATTCCGGCGGCGACCAAAACGGGGAGACGGTCGATATTCCCGAGCCGCAGATTCGCGCGTTCATGGAACGCGTCGTGCCGGGGCTGATGAAATTGGGAGACGTATTTTTCACGGGCGGGGTGTCGGATCAAGTGGTGCGAATTCCGCTTGCCGCGCGCGTTTATCTGGATCGGGTGCATGACCGGTTGTTGGCCGGGCTGGAATTCCAATACGGGGATATCGTGATCAATCCGTTGGAGCGCGGAGGGGAACGTCGGGGGGAAAGCCGGATTCTGGTTCGCGAAGGCGGCAAAGAACTGCAAATTTTGGAGCTGATGGAGCAAGCCGGCTTTATGCGGACGGAAGCCGGTTACTATATGCAGAACGAAGAACGGGAATTCGCTTTTTTGCACGGGATCGTGCCGCATTTGGAACAAATCGCGAAAGTGTACGCCACGGCATCCGTCAAAGAACGCGTTATTCGGGTCAGTCCCCCGCCGAAAATCTCGGCGACGTTGGACGGACGGTCCAATTGGCTGGAGTTTCGGTTTGCGATCGAAGGCATTCCGGAAGCGGAAATCCGTTCTGCCGTCGAAGCGCTTGTGGACAAACGGAAGTATTATCGGCTGCGCAGCGGGGCGCTGCTTCCGCTGGAGACGCAAGCTTTCCGAACGCTGGCCGGATTTCTGAACGGCCATCGTCCTTTTTTGTCGGAAGAAGACGCAGCGTCTTTCCGTCTGCCCGTCGCGGAAGGGCTGCATCTGCTGCATGGGTATGCGGAAGGATCGGACGGCTTGATACGGCCCGATCGAGACTTGCGCCGATTGTTGGACAGTCTCCGCAGCCCCGACCTGCTCGATTTTCCCGTGCCGGAATCGTTGGCCCCGGTACTGCGAGATTATCAGCAAACGGGCTACCGCTGGTTGAAAACATTGGCGCATTACCGCTTGGGCGGCGTGCTTGCCGACGATATGGGACTGGGCAAGACCGTCCAAAGCATCGCTTACCTGCTGTCCGTGCTGCCGGAGATCAGGGAAAGCGGCCTGCCTGCGCTTATCGTGGCGCCCGCTTCGCTGCTGTACAACTGGCGCAGCGAGCTGGAACGTTTTGCGCCGCAGCTTCGCGTCGCGATCGCGGACGGAAGCAAAGCGGAACGGGAAGCGAAGCTGGCTCCCCGAGGCACTGCCGCGGCGGATGTTCTGATCGTTTCTTATCCGTTGCTGCGCCGGGATTTGCCGCTGTATGAACGCATCGAGTTCCATACGCTCGTGTTGGATGAGGCGCAAGCGATCAAAAACGCGGACACGCAAACGTCGCGGGCGGTCAAGTCTTTGCGAGCCGGATTCCGTTTTGCGTTGACCGGAACGCCGATCGAAAATTCGCTTGACGAACTGCGGTCCGTATTCGACGCCGTGCTGCCGGGTCTTTACCCCAACCGCCGCAAATTCGTGGAGCTGACGCGCGAAGCCGTAGCGAAACGGGCCAGACCGTTCCTGCTGCGGCGATTGAAGATCGACGTGCTCGGCGAACTGCCGGAGAAGATCGAATCCGTGCGCATCACCGAACTGTTGCCGGAACAAAAGCGGCTGTACGCGGGCCAGCTTGCCAAGCTCAGAACCGAAACGTTGAAGCATCTGGATAACAGCGAGGAATTGGGGCGCAGCCGGATTCGCTTTCTGGCCGGCCTGACGCGGCTTCGCCAAATCTGCTGCCATCCCGCGTTATTCGTGGAAGGATACGAAGGGCGCTCGGCCAAGTTCGAGCAGTTGCTGGAGACGTTGGAAGAATGTCGCCGCGCAGGTCGGCGCGTGTTGGTATTTTCGCAATTTACCGAGATGTTGGGCTTGATCGGACGCGAACTTGGGATTCGGGAGATGCCGTTTTTCTACCTGGACGGCGGCACGAAGCCGAAAGAGCGGCTCGAACTGTGCGAACGGTTCAACGAAGGGGAAAAAGATCTGTTCCTGATCTCGCTCAAAGCGGGCGGAACCGGATTGAACCTGACCGGAGCGGATACGGTCATTTTGTACGATCTGTGGTGGAATCCCGCCGTCGAGCGCCAAGCCGAAGACCGCGCGTACCGTATGGGCCAGACGCGCGTCGTTCAGGTGATCCGGCTAGTGGCACGTGGAACGGTAGAGGAGAAGATGCACGAGCTGCAACAGAAAAAAATGACGCTGATCGACGATGTGATCCGCCCGGGCCAAGACAGCCTGACTACTTTAAGCGATGCCGATTTGTTGGAGTTGCTGGAACCGGAATAAGCGCAACGCCGACGTTTGTTTATTAATGAAAAAAGGAAAACGCCCGATTGCGGGCGTTTTCCTTTTTTCGTGCGTCATGAACGATCCGTTTTATCGGCTTCGCGCAACCGCAGCCGTATCGGCCGCAAATACGATACCCGCTTCGCGGCGCGCTTTCGTCGCGATCTCCATCACGAGCACCGAATGCCGCAGCATCTCCAGGCTTTTTTCCCATTGCCCGTCCCGGTACATCTGAGCGAAAGCGCGGAATTCGTTCGACATATGGTTGTTCGGAACGTCAAAAGCGAAAGTTTCTTCGCGTTCGCGCGTTTTCAAGGTGACGGAGCTGCATAGATTCGGCGGGCCGTCCACGCGGATACTGCCGTTTTCGCCTTGCAGCAGCGTGAAACAGTCGGCGTCGGAGTCTTTGCCCGCCAAGCAGACCGCCGCGAATCCGTCGTACGCCAGCGTCAGCGCGCCCGACGTGTCGATGCCGTTCGGACCGATATTGCCGATATAGCGCGCTTCGTTCGGACGGCCGAACAACCCGATCGCGAAGTGCAGATTGTAGATGTTCAGATCGTACAGCGCGCCTCCCGCCAACGCCGGATCGAACGCGGGCAGCACATGGCCTTGCAAATATTCGCCGTAGCGGCTGGAACGTTTGGAAAAGTTGCTTTGCACCAAACGAACCTGACCGATCTCCGGCAGCAGTTCGCGGACTTTCAGGTAGTCTGGCGAATACGGAGTGACAACGGCTTCGAACAGATACAGCTTTTTAGACTCCGCCAGTTCCAGCAATTCCCGCGCTTCTTCCACGGTCGACGTAAACGGTTTTTCCACTAGCAGATGCTTGCCCGCTTCCATCGCGCGTTTGGCATAATCATGGTGCAGGCTGTTGACGATTCCGATATAAACGAATTCCACATTGCTGTCTTGCAGCATGGCGTCGTAGTCGGTGTACACCGTATCAATAGCGTACCGTTCAGCCAACTCGCGTGCCGTCTGCTCGCTGCGTTCCCGCACGCAAATGGCCGTCACTTCCGTCCCTTCGATCTCCGCCAGCGCATCCAGCGCCACGCGAACGATCATCCCGCTGCCCGCTATTCCGATCTTCATGTTTTTTTCCTCTTTTCAAAATTAATTTGGCGAAAAGTGTAATACCTTCGTGAACGCTCCCGTCTAATGCACCAGAAGGAACGGCAAGCTTTGTTTTTTCCGTTTCCAAAAACCCAACTTAGAGGAGTGTTCATTCATGAAACGTACAACGATCCGACCTTTCCGTAAAATCACCGCTTTGACTTTCGCTTTTTCCCTGGCTGTTCCGTTCGCCGCTTCCGATAACGCGTTGCTGTCCAATCAGGCGCAGGCGGCAGGCGCGGGCGTGTCCGCTTCGGCCGCGACTTCGATTGCCGCCGCCAGCGCGCGTCCGGCTACGCAGACGTTTTCGCTGATGGTTCAAGGCAAAAACGTCAAACGGACCGCGCATCTGAAACAAGGCAACGGCTACTCGCTGTATGTGGCCAACGGCTATACGTTCAGCAAAGCAAACAATAAAATCCATTTGACCCAATACCCGTCGTATTATGCGCAAATCGAGAAACTTCCGTCCGGCTTTAATCTGCAAAAAGTGAGCAAACAAGCCAGAGCCGAGTTGAAAAAGTACGGCACCGTCAGTAGATACAGCGGCGATCAGTTGTTCGAAAGCCCGATGGCTTCCGCCAAGTTGCTGTTGCAGGCGAGTGACTCGAAAGGCAATCTGCGCAATGCCATCGTCTGGACTTCGAAAGCGGGAGATTCGTATCTGTTCCGCGTCAACGTGCCGGAAAGCGAATTTGCCGGAACGTTTATCGAGATCATATCGACGTCGCTGACCAGCATTTTGGCGAACTAAGCCGGACTGCGAACGCGGAAAGCGCCCTGATTCCAGTATAGATCTTCCTTACCGGTTGTAGACGCGCGGGCCGGACATTATAATTGAAGTACGAGAAAAGCGGAGCGTTTGTCCGTCAGCGTGTACTTTAAGTACGGTACGGCGTCGGGATGCGGAAAAGAGGGAGATCATTGCTGCTTGAAAAATTGCGCCGCGCCGAAGGATTTTCCGAAGCGGAACGGCAGATCGCCGGGTATGTATTGGAACGGCGCGAACAAGTGCTGGGCATGACGATCGCGGAACTGGCTTCGGCCGCCTACGCGTCGAATCCGACGATCGTGCGGTTATGCCGCAAACTCGGCGTCAGCGGATTTCGCGAATTCAAGATCGTGTTGTCTTCGGAGTTGGAACGTTCGGCGGGACATGAGAACGTCGACGCCAACAAGCCGTTCGGCCTGCAAGAAAGCTCGGATACGATCGCGCATCGCATCGCCGAGCTGACCCAGGCGACCGTGCGCGAAGGAGCCGAACTGCTGCAAGGCACCGAATTGGACGCCGCCGCGGCGATGCTGGACGCCGCGCGGAACGTGTATCTGTTCGGCACGGGAGATTCGATGGTGCGGGCGCTCAGTTTTCAAGGCAAGTTGCTCAAGATCAACCGTCTCGTGCAGGTGAGCAACCTGATGCAAGAGCAGGGCTATCACGCGTTCAACGCTTCGGCCGGGGATTGCGCGGTGTTTATCACGTATCACGGACGTCAGTCCGGGTACGCCGAATACGCCGCCACCATGAAAAAAAACGGCGTCGGCTTGATCGTCATTACCGCCAACAGCGAAGGCAAGCTGGCCGGACTGTGCGATTTGGTGCTGCCTTTGCCGCTCAGCGAAGATCCTTTTGGCAAAATCGCGACCTTTTCCTCCCAAATCTCGATCGACTACGTGCTTAACGTGCTGTATTCTTGTCTGTTCAATCTGCGTTACGAACATCATTTCGAGATGAAGCAAGCCGGACAGGCATACGCGGAGCGGACAAGCGAACCGTAATCCGAGAGCGAACGGAGGGAAGGCGGGCATGGATCAGACACGTCTGGACAATATCGAAGCGTTGTACGACGAAGGCCGCTATGAACAAGCTTTGACTGAAACTGCGCTCATTTTGAAAAAAGAACCCGAACATCTCAAAGCGGCGTTTATTCATGCGCAATGCTTGTGGATGCTGCATCGCCATGAAGAAGCGCTCTCGCAGACGCGTACGTTGATTGCGCGAGAACCGGAAAATCCGCTGCTGCATTGGCTTTGCGGCGATATTCAAGCGGATCTCGGCCGAACCGAGCAGGCCATCTCCTGTTTGGAGCGCGCGGCGGAGTTGGACGCTTATTTTTACTTTTATCCGTTGCGGTTGTCGCAAGAACGGTTCAAGCAGCTTCTGGCTATGCGAACGATCGGTTCCGCGCGGGGACCGTTCCGGGGCTTCCGCAAAGACTTCTCCGAAAAAGCCGAAGTTGCGCTTTATGAAGCGCAGCGGGCCGCAAGCTTGCGGCACGATCTGGCAGCGCCGCATATTCAATGCGGCAAGCTGCTCGCGTTGACCGTTCGTCCCCAAGAAGCGGAACAAGCTTTCGTGCAAGCGATCGCTTGCGATAACCGCAGCGCGGAAGCGCACGCGGCTTACGCCGACTTCCTGATGAGGCAAGGCGATCCCGAAGCGGCTGGGGACAGCCTGGACGCAGCGTTGCGGCTGGAACCGGATCGGCAGGACATGCTCGAACTGCGCCGGTTGATCGATCAAGGAGAGCAAGATCCGGGCGTCCTGCGGGATTACTGGCGTACCCAACTGCTGCATGCTTCGCTCGCGCCCGATCCTTCTTCGCAAGAGCTTCGGCGTCAAATCGGGCTGCTGATGCAGATCGGCGACGATCCTTCGCGCAAGTTCGAGCAGTATTTGCAACAGGAATCGGATGACGTTGCGATCCGCATGGTGTACGTCAATATGCTGTTCGAACGAAAAGACTACGATCAGGCGGCCAAGCAGCTTGAACAAGCCCGAAAAGAAGAGCCGAACAACCCGGAAATCCTAAGCCTGGACGAGCGGTTGAACAAACTCGGTTTCCGGCAGAAGCAGCTTGCGCCTTTGTTGCGGCGGAGCCTGGGGCTGAACCGCAAAGCGAAAAAAGATTGAATATCGGTTTTGGATTTTAGTTTTGAATTCTTGTTTTGAATCACGTAAAAAACGGCTGTCCCTTTACCGAATACCGGTTTGAGGGATAGCCGTTTTTTGGTTTGCCGTTCATTTTTTCGCTGATCGCAGCGGATTGCGGATCAGACTTCTTTACGCAGTTCGACGGAAGCCGGAGCCGAAGCGGCGACAGTCCGCACGACCGCGATTTGGCCGTCGACCAGTTCGACCGCGATCGCGGTGACGTCTTCGTCGTCCAGCAACAGATCGGTCACGCCGTCTTCGACGTGCTGTTGAATCATGCGGCGCAGCGGACGCGCTCCGAAAGACGGGTCGTAGCCCAGTTCGGCCAGCTTGCGCTTCGCTTCGTCGGCGATCTCCAGCGAGATGCCGCGCGCCGACAGATTGGATATGATCTCGCCGAGCATATTGTCGACGATCGTTACCAGATCTTCTTCCTTAAGCGAAGCGAACGGCACGATACCGTCAAAGCGGTTCAGAAATTCGGGGCGGAAATGTTGACCCAGCGTATTCAGGATCGAACGCGTTTCTTCCGATTTCGCGGTAAAGCCCATCGTGATTTTCTTTTCGGCTGCGGTGCCTGCGTTCGATGTCATGATAATGACCGTATCTTTGAAGCTGACCGTGCGGCCCTGGCTATCGGTCAGACGTCCGTCGTCCAGCACTTGCAGGAATATATGCTGAACATCAGGATGCGCTTTTTCGATCTCGTCGAGCAGGATGATGCTGTACGGATTGCGGCGCACTTTTTCCGTCAATTGACCGGCTTCTTCATGACCGACGTAACCCGGAGGCGAGCCGATCAGCTTGGACACGGAGTGGCGTTCCATATATTCGCTCATATCGAGGCGGATCATCGCTTCGTTGCTGCCGAACAGTTCGTCCGCGAGCGCTTTGGACAGTTCCGTTTTGCCGACGCCGGTGGGTCCGACGAACAGGAAGGACGCGATCGGCTTGCTGTCGCTCCGAAGTCCGGCACGTCCGCGGCGCACGGCTTTGGCTACTTTGTCGACCGCTTCGGTCTGTCCGATAACGCGGCTTTCCAGACGCGCGGACAGATTTTTCATTTTCCCGCGTTCGTCCGCTTGCAGTTTGCCGACCGGGATGCCTGTTTTGCGTTCGATGATATGCTGAATATCCTCGACGCTGACTTCCAGCACTTCTTCGGCCGGAGTTTCGCCGTTCAGTCGGGCGGTCAGAGAAGTTTCTTCATCGCGCAGTTCGGCGGCGCGTTCGTAATCTTCTTCGCGGGCAGCAGCCTCTTTTTCAACCTTGATCTGTTCCAAACGAGCTTTGATCTCATCCGTTCCGCCCGTCGAAGCACGCAGATTCAACTTGGCGCCGGATTCATCCAGCAGATCGATCGCTTT
Organism: Saccharibacillus sacchari; assembly: GCF_037722395.1. Taxonomy (GTDB): domain Bacteria; phylum Bacillota; class Bacilli; order Paenibacillales; family Paenibacillaceae; genus Saccharibacillus; species Saccharibacillus sacchari_A. Next base: position 609,659 of record NZ_JBBKAR010000056.1, read on the forward strand.
GTCCGGCAGGAAACGGTCTTGAATGTAACGGCTCGACAGCCGCACGCACGCTTCAAGCGTCTCGTCCGGGTAGCGGACGCCGTGGAATTGCTCGTATTTCGCGCGCAGTCCTTTGAGAATCTCGACCGTTTCTTCGGCCGTCGGTTCGTCGACCGTCACCGGTTGGAACCGACGTTCCAGCGCCGCGTCTTTTTCGATATGGCGGTATTCTTTGAGCGTCGTCGCGCCGATCACTTGCAGTTCGCCGCGTGCGAGTACCGGCTTCAACATATTGCCCGCGTCCATCGAACCTTCCGCGGAACCCGCGCCGACCAGCAAATGAATCTCGTCGATAAACAGCAACACGTTTTGGCGCTGCTCCAGCTCGGCGATCAATTGTTTGACTTTTTCTTCGAATTGACCGCGCACGCCCGTACCGGCTACGAGCGAAGCGACGTCCAGCGAGTATACTTCTTTGTTCAGCAGCTTTGCGGGAACCTGGCCTTCGGTGATACGCAGCGCAAGACCTTCCGCGATCGCCGTTTTGCCGACGCCTGGCTCGCCGATCAGGACCGGATTGTTTTTATTGCGGCGGTTCAAGATTTCGATCACGCGTTCGATCTCTTCGTCGCGTCCGATCACGTTGTCGATCTTGCCGTCTCTCGCCGCATCGTTCAGGTTGCGGCCAAGTTGATCGAGCAGACCGCCGCCGCGGCGACCGTTTTGCGCTTGAGCGCCTTGTTGGCTAGATTGTTGTCCGTTGGAGGACTGACCTTGCATGAAGCCTCGGAACAACTCTTCGAACGGAGATTGTCCCGATTGTCCCATGCCTGCCGCGAACGGTACGCCGCCGCTTACTTTGGCATAGCAATCTTCGCAAAGGAACATTTTTTCGGATTTATTGTTAAGGGTGAGGCTCAAACCGACGGTTGCTTGATTATGGTTACAGTGTTGACAGCGCATGAAGGCATGCCCCTTTCATAGGTAAAGGTTAGTTGTTTCTCAGATGGTTCAGGTCATGTGATTCAGGAAACGGCGGGTCCCTTCGGGTAGGAAAGAACCTGCCGGAATAGGGGGAATGAAAGTCAAAGGCTGCACAGAATCGAAGACCATTAATCGGAGCTTGCGTTCTTCAACGTCGTTCGTCAGGGTAAAAGTTTGATCTTTCGACCTGACTTTGACTTTCTTTGACCTTATTATACCTCGTGCACAATCAATGTCAATGCTTTTTCGGTTATTTTTAGTAACTTTGTTGAAAAAGGTGGGCATACGGCAATTGCAATCGAAAGTTGACTTTGAATAAGGTCCAACGTTTATAGTAAGAACAGCGGTTAGAAGCAGACAAGGAGAGGAGAGAGATGAAAGAGATGAAAGGAAAGAAGGAAAGCGGCCGAAAAAGAAGCGTAGAATATGCGCAGTGACCGAAGTGCGAACCTTCCGGCCGGGGAAATGATTCGATTGGAATTTCGCAAATAAGTACGGATATACACTTATTTGCTTTGAATTTTGCGATTTGGGAAAAATAGATACGAATATACACTTAATTTCTGCGTATCATGCGCTTTTTCTCCTTTTTTCTTCGAATAAGTGTAGATTTGCGCTTATTTGAAAAAGCGAAAGCAAATCGGGCGAAATAAATGTATTTGAGCACTTATCTCAACAATTCTTGTATTTCAACCCTATCAGACAGAACGGAGCCAGAACTATCATGACCGAACCTTTCAAGCGTGTTAGCGTCGCCCACGTCTTTTTCATCCAACAAGATCAAGTCCTACTTCTAAAAAGGCAAAATACAGGCCATAACGACAACCAATACGGACTCCCTGCAGGCAAAATCAACCGCGGAGAAACCGCCTCTCAAGCTGCCGTCCGAGAAGCGTTCGAAGAATGCGGCGCCATCATCGACCCTAATGACCTACAGCTAATGACAGTCATGCAAATCGGCCCTCCACATCCGGAAGCCGACGAACGCATCGATTTCTTTTTCCAAACCACCCGCTGGACCGGAGAAATCACCAACCGAGAACCGGATAAATGCCGAGAATTATCTTGGTTCCCGCTACATAGTCTCCCCGACACAACAATCCCGTTCATCAAACAAGTCTGGCAAAACGCCCAACAAGGCCAGTTGTATAGCACTTTCAACATGAACCCGGATAAGATTTAATACAAAAATGCCCTTCCGACACTTGCACGATTCCCCCTACATGAAAAAGCCGATTTCCGCCATCAAGCGGAAACCGGTCTTTTTCGCATCGATCTTTTCCTAGCTGAGCGAAGCGATGGGCGAAGGGAGGAATTCAGTGAAAGACGCCTTTGAACGCGAGTGAGACAGCGTCTTGAACGAATTTCTCCCGCAGCCCCCCGCGAAGCTAACGAATAGGAACTTGAAAGCCGACTAGCCGGCCTTGAAAATTCAAAAATCGACTTTTACGTGTTACCCGTTCAAGCCCAAGTGATCGCGCAATGTCTCACCTTCATACTCTTGTCTAAACAAGCCTTTTTCCGCAAGAAGCGGCACCAATCGGTCAAAGAACAGATTCACGCACGGAACAGAGCCGCCAGGCACCGCAATGAATCCGTCAACCGCGCCGTCTTCGAACCATTCCGCGATTTCCGGCACCGCATCCTCCGGCGTTCCGATAATGACCCAGTGCCCCGCGCTCAAGACCTCGGAACGTTCGATCAACTCGCCAACCGTTGGCTGCTCCCGTTCAATGACTCTACGAATCATATTCGCGTGGGTACGGCTACGCACAGGATGATCGGCCGGAGGGAGGTCGTCAGCCGTAATCCGTCGATCCAATGCCCATCCATTAAGATCGAGCCCGCTGATCGAGAGTACCGAAGCGATTCGCTGCTCGGTCGGCACATTGCCATGTGTTTCCCGATATAATTCATAGGCTTCTTCGCGCGATTCCGCCAAGAACATATGTAACCCTGGCATCGCCGCGATCTCGTCCGGGTTACGACCGTGACTGACCGCGCGCTCGCGCAGATCCAGACGCATTTCCATCCCCGATTCCTTGTCCGGCACAGCGAGGAATACCGCATTAGCCGTTGCTCCAGCCAGATACCGTCCCGATTGCGAAGCGCCTGCTTGCAGCAGCGGCATACTACCGTAACCCGGCGAAGGAACGTTAAGCGGTCCAGCTACCTTGAAGAACTTACCCGAATGCTCGACCGGCTTGATCTTTTCTGTATCCCCGAATACGCCCGATTCCCGATCCACAATCAAAGCTTCGTTCGGATAACTGTCCCATAGCTTCCGAACCGTCTCTACGAACTCACCGGCTTGTTTATAACGTTCATCCGCGGGCGGCATTTCGTCATATCCGAAGTTATAAGCACCATCCAGCGCCGTCACGACATTCCATCCCGCACGCCCATGACTGAGCCAATTCAAGGTCTGAAGCTGTCTGGCAATCACGTAAGGCGGGTTAAACGTAGTCGAGATCGTGGTAATGACCCCGATCCGCTTCGTCTCGCGCGCAATGATCGCCGCCAATAGCGTCGGATCGAGACTGCTCAATCCATGCGCGCCACCGACCGATTTCATATTCAAAAATAAAGCATCCGCTTTGAACACGAAGTCCAACTTGGCCGCTTCGGCTTTTTGCGCTAATTTCACATAATGATCCCCCGTAAAAAATTCATCGACTTCGCTGTCCGCCCGCAACCACGCGTTGCCGTTCAGCCAAGTCTGGGAAAGCGAAAATCCGATCTTGAGCCGCTTCTGGTTCCGCAAAATATTCACCTCTTGCTTCTATTTCAATAATGATAATCATTATCAATTATAAAATAGTATAAAACATTCTGCTTGTTTATGCCACACCGTACATCTATCCGAAAGAACGAAATAAACGCGAAAAACGAAAAAAAATAAACAAGCCAGCTTTTTTCTCCAACACGCAAAAAGCCGCTCGGCAAGGTTACGATTTTCAACGAAAACCATAGCCGTGCCATTACCCTGAGGGAAGCAGGGAGCGGCTTTAAACGGGATATTATAGGGATGATGAAATAGTCAAATTCCTTAATCAATTAAGCTTGCCCAAAATTTTGATTAATTAAAGTCAAAACGCATTCTAAACTACACTTTTCAAAGCTGGCAATAAGCTTTTGGGAAACTGTCCGATCGCGGATGAAGCTAGAAGCGGAGGGGGAAATTCAGTGAAAAACGCTTTTGAACTCGGAAAATATCCTTATTTAAATCCAATCCAGTTTTCCGAGTGAGACAGCGTTTTGAACGAATTTCCCCCGCAGCGCCCCCCAGCTTCCTTCCCGAACAGGACTTTCCCCAAATCAAGCTTATTCCACAACTTCCCCGTTACTCGCGATCACCCGCTTGTACCAATGGAAGCTGTCTTTCCGCGAACGGTCCAGCGTGCCTTTGCCTTCATTATCCTTGTCCACGTGAATGAAGCCGTAACGCTTTTTCATCTCGCCGGTGCCTGCGCTGACCAGGTCGATACAACCCCAAGGCGTATAGCCGATCAACTCCACGCCGTCGATGATCGCTTCTTTCATTTCCTTGATATGCTCGCGCAGGTATTCGATCCGGTAATCGTCATGGATCGAACCGTCGGCTTCGACTTCGTCAACCGCGCCCAAGCCGTTTTCCACGACCATCATCGGCAGGCGATAGCGATTGTAGACATTGTTAAGTACCCAACGCAGGCCTTGCGGGTCAATCTGCCATTCCCACGCGCTCGCTTTGAGATAAGGATTTTTGAGGCCCATCGACATATTGCCGCCGATTTTTTCCTGCTCGGGATCGGCGCTGACGCAGACCGAAGAGTAATAGCTGAACGTGTAAAAGTCGACCGTACCTTCCAGCAGCGTTTGCTCGTCGCCTTCAGCGATTTCAAGCTCAACGCCTTTTTCCGCAAAGTAACGCTTCGCAAAGCCCGGATATTCGCCGCGTACCTGCACGTCGCCGCAGAGGAAGTTGCCGATATTGTCTTTTTGCTGCGCGAGCAGCACGTCGTCCGGGTTGCTCGTCAGCGGGTAACTGCACATATACGCGATCATACAGCCGATCTTGAAATCCGGGTTGATCGAGTGTCCGAGCTTGACAGCTTTGGCGCTGGCTACGAATTGGTGATGCAGCGCTTGGAACCGGGCCTGATCGGAGCTGGAATTCGGATTGGTCAGCTCCATGCCGCCTTCGGGAAGCATCGCGCCCGCCAGGAACGTGCCGAACGGCATCGTCAGAATATTGATCTCGTTGAACGTCAGCCAATATTTCACGACGCCTTTGTAGCGATTGAACAGTGTCTCGCAGTACTTGACATAGAAGTCGATCACACGGTGGTCGGACCAACCGTTATAGTTCTGCGCGAGAGCGAAAGGCGCTTCATAGTGAGAGATCGTAACCAGCGGCTCGATGCCTTGCTTTTTCAATTCGGCAAAGACGTTATCGTAGAACTTCAGACCTTCTTCGCTCGGCTCCGTATCGTCCGCGTTCGGGAAGATGCGGCTCCAGGCGATCGATAGGCGGAACACTTTGAAGCCCATTTCGCCGAACAGCGCGATATCTTCGGCATAACGATGGTAAAAGTCGACGGCTTCGTGGCTCGGATAGTTTTCGCTCGGCAACAGTTCGGTCGTGATGCGGCGAGGAACCGTATGCGTGCCGGCCGTCATCATATCGGAAGTGCTCAGACCTTTTCCCCCTGCGTTGTAGCCGCCTTCAAGCTGGTTCGCCGCCGTTGCGCCGCCCCAAAGGAAACCTTCTGGAAATCCGGTCGGAATCTTGTAGCTCATCATTAAAGTTCCTCCTCAAAAAGATAAGGGCGCGGAAGCTCGGAACACGTACCATGACCGCTTAAGAGGTGAGGTTACGCCCCTCGAAAACCCGCTTAAACCGTACGGGTTTCCGATGGACGCAATCCTTAAATTTGATGCGGTCAAGGTACTGGTAGCTTGTCTCGAATTAATGTAGGTTACACTTGCCTAAAACTTACTAGAACCATGCACGTTTTAGGCAAGCGCAAACCTCAGATTAAAACAAGACAAGCTACTAGTATCTTGTCTCGAATTAATGTAGGGTTACACTTTCCTGAAA
>NZ_JBBKAR010000057.1:0-45637 GCF_037722395.1 Saccharibacillus sacchari
TGCTCCTCGCAAAACAGGCTCAGCCTGTTTTACTTCGTCACATTCTCGGCGCGTTGCTGGGCTTCGTCGAGCAGCGTCTGGATATCGCCGTCGGTCATGATGCTTTTGACTACGGCTTCGCCCCAGATCTGCCAAGCTTTCGAATTGTCTTTGGTGAACGTCGGCAAGCCCATCACGTCGCCGGACATGGCTTGGTAATGCAGATACATTTCCGGGTGCTTTTCCTGGTACTCTTTCGATTCGCCGATCGACTTCAGGATCGGGGAACGGGTATTGGAATCGGCGACGAGCTGCTGGATCGGTTCGCTGTACATGACTTTGATATAGTCGAAAGCCGCTTCTTTGTTTTTGGCGTCTTTCGGCACGGAGTGGAACGCCGCGCCGATCGTGACGTTGGCCGCTTTGCCGCTGGGCGACAGCGGAATCGGCGCCATGCCGAGATCCAGCCCGGCCGTTTGCGATTCCTGCACTCGCCACGGGCCGTCGATCAGATAAGCGATTTGGCCTTTGTTCCAGGCGTCGAAATACGAACCTTCGTTGTTGTTGACCATCAGGCCCGGCGGATGCGCGGCGTTCAAGTCTTTGAGCAGCGCGACCGTCTCGGCATTTTGCGCGGAGTTAAAAGCAGGCTGTCCATTGTCGTCCGCGAACGCTCCGCCGTTGATCGCGATCAGCGCGCCGTAGCGCAGATAGCCGCCGAAGTTCGGAGCCGCGTACACGCCGCCGCCGTAAAATTTGCCCGCGCCGGCTTCGGTGACTTTTTTGACGTTATCGCGCAGTTCTTGCCAAGTCGTGATGCTTTTATCCGGGTCGATCCCGGCCTGTTCGACCAGCTTTTTATTCCAGAACAGACTGCTCACGCCCGGTTGGGCGGCAAGTCCGTAGATTTTGCCGTCGACCTCCATCGGTTTCCAGGCGGCGGGCGATACCGTGTCGCGGATCTCGTCGGCCATCTCGTCCGGGAAAGGCTCCAACAGCCCTTGCTGCGCAAAGCCCGGCATCTGCGTTTCGCCCACGATGATGTCCGGAATATTTTTAGCCAGGAAGCCCGCCGTTTGCTTTTGGATCAGCGGCTCGCCCCAGCCCCAATCTTCGGTCACGACTTCGATATTTTTGCTTTTCAACTGCTCGCTGATAATTTTCTGGTACTGAAGCGGGAACGTCTCGACCGGCGAACCCGGCGTGTAATCCAGGCTGATTCCGTCGTCCGTGTACTCTTTTTCTTTGGCCGCGAACAGATCGTCCAGCTTGCCCACTCCGATCGACACCGCGCCTTCGTTCAACACTTTGATCGTGGTCATGCCCGGCGTAGACGATACTTCGCCACCCGAACCGTCCGTACCCGTGCCGTTTTCTGTTGCTCCTCCGCCACCGCACGCCGACAACGCTGCTACCAACAAAGCCGTTCCTGTTAAAGCCGCAATCTTTCTGATTTTCACATGAACCCCTCCATATCAAAATCGCACATCGTTGGAGCTGTTACTTTGCCACCAATTCTAACGATGTAACGGACTGGCTTTTTTACGCCTTCACTATATCACGACATTTAAACATATTCAATATATCAAATAGATTTTAGAAAGGTTTTATCCTTTGATGCCGGTATTCGCGAGTCCTTGCACGATATATTTTTGGAAAAAGAAGAACAAGAACAGCGCCGGAAGCGTCGTACCCAGGCTTAATGTGATAATGAGCGGCCAGTTCGGTACGGTTCCCGGACTAGCGGCTGCCGAAGACAATCGGGTGATCGCCGCAGGAAGCGTTTGCAAATGATCGGAAGACGTGTAGAAAAACGGCGTGATAAAATCGTTCCAGGTCGCCAGCGCCGTCGTGATCGCGATAAACGCCATAATCGGCATTTGCAGCGGCAGCAGGATTTGAAAAATGATGCGCAGCGTCCCCGCCCCGTCGACTTTCGCCGCTTCGTCCAGCTCATACGGCACTTTTTCCATCGACTGCTTGACCAGGAACGCGCCCATGATATTGATGCTCGGACCGCCGATTAAGTACACCCACCATGTATCGAGAATGCCCGTGCCGCCCGTGAAAATGTTATTACCGCCTGCAAAAGGCCATCTGGCGAATTGAAGATACGTCGGGATCAGCGCCACGGTAGCAGGAATCATCTGGGTCGCGAGCAGCGTTAAAAAGATGACTTCTTTGCCCCGGAACTTCAAACGCGCAAACACGTATCCGGCCAGCAGCGCGGTCAGCAAAGCCCAAAAGGTCGCATATACCGTCCGAATGGTCGAGTTGAGGAAATACTGCTGGATCGCCGCGTCCGCCGAACCGTTAAACAATACGAGGAAATTATCCCAGGTCGGCTGTTTGGCGAACGGCAGCAGGCCGAGTACCGTGGTCATAAATTCTTCTTCCGTAAAAAAGCCGACCGTGACCATAAAGATCAGCGGATACAGCAGTACCAATCCGACGCCGAATAACACGAGATGCGCAAACAAGTATTTGGGTTTGAACTGCATCGCCAATTTTTTCGAAAATTCCTGCATGTTCATAGACCTCCTTTGCGCAGTTTACGGCTTCTGCGAGTGGTGATGCTGCGATCCGATACGGTCGACCAACGGTAATAAAACACGGTCGCCGTCAGCACGACTGCCGCCATAATCAGCGAAGACGCGCCCGCCATGCCGAGGTTGAAGTCCCAGAACGCGTCGCGGTAGATGCGGAACACGAGCACTTCGGTCTGGCCGTACGGCCCGCCGTTCGTCATGAACAGCACCTGTTCGTAAATCTGGATCGCGCTGATGAGGTTGGTAATCACGATATACGTTGCAATCGGTTTCAATCCGGGCAACGTCACATTCATCAGCTTGGCAAAACGCCCCGCTCCGTCGATATCCGCCGCTTCGTACAACGCCGTATCGACCGATTGCAGTCCCGCCAACCAGATCAACGCCGCTCCGCCTACCCCTTTCCAGACCGAGTAGACCACGATCCAGAACACGCCCCAGAATACGGAATATTGCCACACGATCGGCGGCTTGCCCATCGAGACCAGGATGTTGTTGATGACCCCGTTATTCGTATCGAGCAAAATATTGAAGATCTGCGTCGTCGCCACGGTGGAAGTGACCGCCGGGATATACCAGACCGAACGGTAGATGCCTTTGCCGAATAGCGGCATATTCATCAGCAGCGAAGCGCCGAAACCCGCCAACAGCGTGATCGACGTGACCAGACCGCCGAGCCAGATCGAACGCCACAACGCCTGATAATACAGCGGGTCCTGGAAAAAGCGCACGTAATTGTCGAACCAGACAAACTTGGGACTGTCCGAGATGCCGATCCATTCAAAAAAGCCGAGCACGAAACCGAACAATGTCGGAAAGCCCGACAGCACCAGCCACCATAAAATCATGGGCGTCAAAATGATCGCCGCGATCAGGCCGTCTCTTCTTTTGACCGAAGATTTTCTGGGGAACTTGCGCAACTCCCGTCCGATCGCGAGCTGGCCTCCTTCCGGCTCTACCGTTTTACCGTCATTGCTTATCATAGTTCGATCCTCCCTTTGGTTGTGAGACCCGCTTCTACGAAGAGTACATGATTAATTATATTCATTATATTAAATTGGTCAAATGTTTGATAGGAAGGCAAGGGGGATGGAGGAGGAAATTCGCTCAAGGCGCTGTTTCACTCGGAAAGCGGAATTGGATTTGGATAGGAGCTTTCCGAGTTCAAAGGCGTCTTTCGCTGAATTTCCTCCTCCATCCCTGGCCTTCCGTGTGGGGCGGGAAAAGAAAAAAAGTGCCGCGTTGCGGCACTCTTGGGTCATTTGGGTTTATGAAAGTTTGGGCGGAGAAAAATTTTGAGGGCGGTAAGGTTAGAATGCAAGGTTGCGGCGTGTTTAAGGACTTTCCTGCGTGTAGCGTGTATCTTTTTCCGACTTTTCGTTCTCCTCCGCAGTCCGGTTTTTCGGAGTTTGCTTACATGCCACAGAACAAGTGAGCTGTCGGAGAGCCTTGTTTTTATTCGGCAGAAGGAGCGGGGCCTGTCGTTTTGCAAACGACCAGGCGAGGGGGAAGGATGACTTTACGGAATTCTTTTTGGTGGCGCTTGGCGTGTTCGATCGCTTGCATCAGAAGTTTGACGGATTCGGCGCCCATTTTGTATTCGGACTGGTCGATATGGGTCAGCAAGCTCAGTTCTTCGAACAGCGGCGTCGGATTGTCGAAAGTGATGATGGAAATGTCTTCGGGAACCCGGAGGCCGACTTTGCGCGCGATCGAAAGCATTTGTACGCCGAGCGAGCAGTTCAGCGCGATATAGGCGGTTGCCATGCGATTTTGCATAAAACGATACAACGGATGCGAAGCGTCGATTTCTTTGGCGGGCGCGTCGGGGCGGTTCAGATGATCGACGTCCAATTCGAAATCGTTCAGGATCAAGGCCGGGTTGATCATCGTCCCTTTTTGCTTGAGCGCATCGAAATAGCCTTGTATCCGATCGTCGACGGACACGGTCATCATCGGGGAATCGGTGCAGATCGCGATGTTCCGGTGTCCCAATTCCCACAGATGATCCACGGCCAGCATGGATGCGCGCGGGCTGTCGGAAGCAACGACGTTCGTTTCCACCCCCGGCAGATGGCGGTCGATCAGCACGAACGGGTAATTTTGCATTTTGAGCGCGATGATTTCTTCGTTATATACTTCCGCGTCCACGGGGAAAATAATCAGCCCGTCGACGGTCGCTTTCAGTTCCCGGATCACTTCTTTTTCTTTTTCTTTGGAGTTGTTGGTGAGCATGATATGCAGCGAATAGCCCTGGGCCTGAAGCTCGTCGGTGACGCCCCGGATCAAACGGACGGCAAAATAATCTTCCAGCGTAGGAAAAACCAAACCGATCCGCATGCCGCCGGCGCGAACCGGTTGTTCGATCATAGGCGCAGCGGCCGATTTATCCGCGATCTGCGATTCCGGAATGCCTTTGATATACGTCCCTCTCCCCGGTATGCGGTAGATCCAGCCGTCTTTCGCCAGTTCCACCAGCGCGTTCACGACCGTGATCCGGCTGACGCCGAACTCGTCCATCAACTCTTTTTCCGTCGGAATCTTCTGGTCTTCGACCAATTCTCGGGATGTAATGCGTTCTTTGAAATGGTTCTGTATCTGAATATAAAGCGGTTCTCTTTCCTGATTCATCCCCTATGACTCCTTTCTGCTAACGTGCAGGTTAATGACTTTTATTATAACAAATATATTAAAAGGTGTGGGGGAAGGCAAGAGGGATGGGGGAGGAAATTCGTTCAATGCGCTGTCTCACTCGGAAAGTTGAATTGAATTTGACTAAGGAAGCTTTCCGAGTTCAAAGGCGCCTTTCACTGAATTTCCTCCCCCATCCCTGGCCTTCCGGGTAGGGAAAAGAAAGAGGGTGCCGCTGTGCAGGCACCCTGGATTTGTCGAAGATCTAGACTTCGACAAAGATCTTTTTTTATTTTCTCCGGCTTGCTGGAGTCCTTTTATTTAGCGCAGCTAAATAAGGGCTTTCCGGTTCGCCAAGCCAAAAGGCATCCGAAGGCCTTTCGCCCCGGCAAAGCGCCGGGCGAAGGGAGAAATTCAGGGAGAGACGCCTTTGAACTTAGAACGATTCCTTATAAAAATTCCAATCCGCTTTCTAAGTGAGACAGCGACTCGACCGAATTTCTCCCGCAGCCCCCCAAGCTTCCACAGCGAACAGGATCTCCAAAGATGTCGTTTTAGTGAACGAAGATCAAGAAGGGTCGATCGGCAGGCCGAGGTCTTCTCTCATCAGTTGGAAATAGTTGTCCGGACGAACGAACACGATATTCGGGTTGGAACTGAAATGATCCACCACGTTGACGAAATCCTGGTAATCGACGTCCCACGGATTGGCCTGGATGCTCACAAAGCGCGGAGCGGTTCCGTCCCATCCGGCGATGGCGTTGTTGATCTCAAGTTCCAGCGTGTCGTACGAATAACAATAATTGGCGTTCAACACCTGGTTCGGCAGTGTGCCGTCGAAAACGTTGATATTGCCGTTGCCGCCGCCCTGCGCGGTCATGCCGAGCAGATTCGGCGCGTTTTGCGCGAAGCTCTCGCCGACGTTTTGGTTCGTCGATCCGGTGATCGTATTCCAGATCGTGACGACTTTCAGCCCGGCGCGTTCCATGTAATCGCCGGATAACGCGGTATATTCGTCGAGATACGTCTGGTTGTTCCAGTAGTTCGGATACGTGTAGCCGACGCCGCTCGGACCGGCGATCAGGGCATCGTTGGCCGTGGCGGTATCGTACAGGTAATCGAGCACGCCCGGCATGGCGTCCAGCATGGCAGGCGATACGGTCCAACCGAGCGGAATATCGCCGCGGTTGGCCGAATCCCAGATTCTTTTAAAACGATGCTCCATGTATTGCAGATTGTCGCCGTCGCTCAGGATCAGCGAAACGTAGATTTTGTCGTCGAGCTGCGGCTTGGCCGGAACCGGCTTCACGTCGACGTTGCGGTCCGTGCCGCCGAAAACGGTCAGGTTGGAAGAAAAGTCGCTGGCGATAGTCGAGATGCCGTATTCGGACGCCGTTTCCACGCCCAATTGCTCGGCCGGCCACCAGCCCATATAGATGCCGCTGCCGTAAGGCATATCGCCGAAGAAGTCTTGCAGCAGCGCTTTTTCGGCCGGAACCGCCGGATCGAGCCAGACGGTCGCTGTGCCGACGGCGGTCGCGTAATCGCGCAGGAAGCCTTTGAGATCGGGGTTCAGCCCCACGATCACGGTATGCGGCAGATCCGGCCAGTAGTTGTCGTACAGATCCTGATACACGGCCAGCTTGTTGGCGTAATCGCCGCGCAGATCGTCGAGGATCGGCAGATTATACGGCGCGGCCGTCAGCTTGCTCACCAGGCTCGGCGGCGCGACGATTCCGTCTTCCAGCGAAGCGATCGTCGTCGCCAGGTTAAGCGTATCCGGCACATTGTCGTCATAGACGACGATCCCTTCGATCTCGCTCCGGTATTTGGTCAGCAGCGTCCAATTGTCCGCCACGTCCTGATGCCCCAGATTCAACGAATTGAGCCAGTTGTATTTGCCTTCTTCGCCTTTGACCGGGTTATCGTACGAGTAGATTCTCGGCTGTTCGCGGTTCACGATGCCTTTGAGCGACGTGAACAGCGCCGCTTCTTCCGCCCGATCGAGCGATTCCGTGCCGACCGATCCGACTTTGATATACGAAGCGCCGTGCCAGAACACGCGGAATTCCAGCTTGTGACCGGCGGTCGGGTTCACGAAGTCGAGGTGGAAACGTTCGTAATTGGACGCGTAACTCCAATCCTGACGGCGCAGATCGCGGGTCGCCAGCACTTGCCCCGTGTCGTGATCGCGCACGTCGAGCGTGACCATCACGTCATTGTTGGCGGTGTTGTTGTCGATGATCAGATCGAAAAACGCGGTATGTCGGCCAACCGCGACATCGGTGGCATAAGGGCCGTACACCATGTACTTGTTCGGCGCGTCGATCGAAGTCTGGGCCAGCCAACCATTCACGTCCGGGCGACCTGTTTCGTGTAAAATATCCGGACCCATTGCATCGTACTTATACTCGGTTACCACATCCATTACATCGAGAGTTGCAGCAGGTGTCGAAAACGACGGGAGCAGTTGATCCGACGGCCAATTGAGTCCGGCCGCTTCGGCTCGGGGTACACCAGGCCATGCCAACGATGCCGTGAGCAGAGTCAGTGCTACGAGCACCGACCCACCTTTCCTTTTCCAACCTTGCTTCCTGTTCATGCTTCTCCTCCTTGTGAATCGAATGGTAAGGCTTTTTAAGGCAAACAAAACATATCATATATGTCATTTATAATCAATATATTTTGATAGCAAAAAACCGCTTTTCCAAAAAGGAAAAACGGTTCATGAATATAATCGCTTCAATCGTTCCAGGTAGCAAAGGCCCAAACGGCCCGTTCGCAGACGCGACAAAGCAAACGCTCAAGCTGCGGCCACCTCGTTTGTAACGGCAACTACTTGAAAGACTTGGCTCGCGTCGCGCTCAAACTTGCATGCTGCCCCGGTCTTTCAGCAGCTTCATAAAAATCCCGCCGAGCACGCTGCGATGCTGGAACCCGATCTGTCGAGCGGTTACCGTATCCGTCCAGTCGGAAAAAGGCACCCGATCCGCCGTGTCGCTTAACATATCCCGGATCGGGGCGGTCAGCTCCGCGAAGTCCTGCTTATCGTCCGCCAACGAAGCCGCCCACACCAGCCAATCCGACTTCGTATAATCGGCGCGGTTGTCCAACGGAGTGCCGTAAGCGTTTTTCTTGCTTTTGTACCAAGACACCTCGCGCGGGAAAACGGCCGGATCGAACAACTGCGTTCCGTACAGCACGTCCCAGATCAGATTGTATTTCAGGCTCCACGTTCCCGGTTGGCCGAAAGCCAGCACCGTATGGTCGCCGTCGTCGGCCAGTTCGCTCCAGCGTTTCGCCATGTCCCGCGCTTTTTCCAGATACCGGTCCGCTTCCGCCGCGTCGCCTTGCAACCTTTTTAAAATGGAGAAACTGGCGACGCCCATGACCGCTTTGACCGACAGATTGGCGTTGCGCGCCAGATGCCCGGCGAAATCGTCGGTGCACAATTGATTGTCCGGGTCCAAGCCGTACTCGACCAGATACCGTACCCAGGCTTCCCACAAATCCATCTGCGCCAACAAATAATCGCGATTCGCTCCCGCCAGACAGGCGGAAGCCGCCATCACGAGCATATTGCCGGATTCTTCGACAGGCATTTGGTATTCCAATTTGTTTTCGCCGTATACCTGACCGTTGCCGAGCGGATACTGCCCGATATCGTGCGGCGCGAAATCGAACGGCCAATCGCCGCTGCGGGCGTATTTCACGATCGGACGGATCATCGCTTCGACCAACGCCGGGCAATACAGCAGGAACAGCGGAATCGACGGATAGCTGACATCGACCGTCGCCAAACAGCCGTTGCTGTAGCATTCTTTGGACAGGAACAGCAGCTCGCCGTCCGGGTCCGTGACCAGCTTATGCGCCGCGATCGCCTGACGGTACGACAACGCCAGCAGTTCCGCGTACCGCTCCCCGCCCGACTTTTCGCCGTCTTCCCACAATTTTCGGTCAAAAGCCTCGCAGCGTTCGGTCAGCGCTTCGTACTCGGCGAACGCCGCTTCGATCATGTCTTCCGTGCTTTGCCCGTTTCTTTTCCAAAAAGCTTGGAGCTTGTCGCCGAAGTATTCCATCGCGTACACGTCATCGTAAGCCAGAACGGCCAGACGGCTTACCGCCGACGCGCCGACCGGTCCAAGCTTGAAGGTAAGCGCCGCTACAGGCTGCTCATCCCTCACGCTGCGTGGAGTCGCCGACAGGTCTTCCGGCTTCAACTCTTCCCCGCGAATAAAAGATTTACGGAGCGCCGCTGTACCGAGCAACCCTTCGGTCCCTTCTCCTTGTTCCGCGTTCAGGTACAAATACCCCCAATCGATCCGGTGATCGTCGCCGGATCGGTTCAACGGTTGCTGCGTTTCGTGGCCGAGCCGCAACGATACCAGACCGTCAATCTCGGCGCGATCACCCAATACCTTTTGCTCCGGTCGATCGACGCACCATTCGCCGGTCACGTCGACGTAAAGTGTAACCTCATGTTCGCCGCCGTCCGTTGATTGCGCTTCCAAATGGATATACGAAGCCGGGCGGGACAAGACATCCAGATCATCAAGCAACAACGGGGATGTAAAACGAACCGTCAGCCGTACGCCGCCCGCTTCGAACTCGTAGATCGTACTGAGCGGCGTCACGCGGACAGACTTCTGCTCCATTGCCGGAGGCTCGGGATAATACCGTTCGGCATTAGGCTCGGCAAGACCAATAAAGCGAAAAACCTCACCGTCGATCGCGGCCAAACCGGTCATCCCGTGACGTTGACCTGTCCAATGGCGGGTATGGTCATCGGTCAACCGATCCGCGAACGACCAGACGCTGAAATAAGGATCAACCGTGACCAAAGGAACTGCGGAAGGACGAATAGCACTCATCAATGTACACTCCTTATATAAATGCTCTATTTAACATAATCAATATAAAGTATTTAAGTTTGGAGTGCAACGGTTGGGGAAAATCCTATTCTAGCCGAAAAAGCCAATCGAGGGGAATCGGTTCAGAACCGGACGCTATTGTTGCCGATATGCAGGATTGGACGGTAACGGCGAGATACCCGGATCAGCGATCGGTCAAGCCTTTGCCGTCCAAAATACGCGGTGCGCTTTTGTCGATACGGGCTTCGCGGGTTTTGGATTGTTTGGGTTCGGTGAAGTGCATCAGATAGGCTCTTTGGCGACCTGGAGTAAGGGCTTCGAAAGCTTTTTTCAGAGCGGCGTCGTTGTCCAGTCTGGCTTCGAATTCCTGGGGGACGGCATATTGTTCGACAGGCTTCATTTCGACTTTGAGCCCGGCTTTTTCCACTTCGATCGCGTCGCTGAGATAGGCTGCGATTTGTTCGGACTTGGCTTCGATCTCGTCTACACTCGTAAAACGAAGCTGGCGCGCGGCCTGAACTTTTTGCGTCTGTTGAATAAGCAAGCCTTCGTCGTCTTGCATCAGAGCGCCTTTCATAAACAGGATCGCGCAGTATTCTTTGAAGCCGTGCAGCAAAAAGACATTACTGCCGTCGATCGTGTAACAGGGCTGTCCCCATTTGAGGTCCTCAACCGCTCCACTCGCCAAAGCCAGGCTTCTCAGCTTGACGAATTCTGCATGCCACTGCTCGGATCGCTCCATAAAAGCATCGACTTTGGGGTTCGTTGGATGTTGGGTCATTGTAGATTCCTCCATGTTCTGCCGAATAAATGACACCCCCATTATACATCCCTTCCCTACGATGCGCCGCAAAAAAAAGAAGCCCCTGTCTCAGGGACTTCGGGCTGTCGGGAAACATTTTTCACTTGTCCGAGCAGGTTTTCCTCATTTTTCCCGATGCAATCACGACGCTTGAATCAGCTCACCATACGTGGTGTAGCCGCGGCTTCCTGAGGCGTGGCGTAGGCGCGTCCGGCACGGATTTCTTTGCGCAGGTAAGCATCGAAAAAGAACGTGCCTGCCGGAAGAAAACCGAGGATAAACGAGGCCAGCAACTGCTTGAACGACCAACGCAGCTTGAGAAAAGCATGGACGGCGGCCAGCAGGTAGAGAGGGAATAATACGCCGTGGATCATGCCCGAGATCCGTACCGCGTCACCGCTATCGGCGAAGTATTTGAGCGGCATCGCTACCAACAGCAGGAACAAAAACGAGATGCCTTCCAGATAACCGGCAAGCCTGAATCGTCCGAGGATTGTGTTCAACAAGAGCTTTAGCCTCCTTAAAGGGTGGAATCCTACATGAGTTATGTATGCCTGTATTGTATCAGCAGGAAGCTCATTTTCTCCGGGGCAAAATTGACAAAATTTAAAATAACTCTAGTACTCTGTATCAATAGAAGGTAAGGTTACGCTCGTCCGAAACGCACTAGACCCGTGTGCGTTTCGGCCAAACGTAAACCCACTATTTGACCTGATACAGAGTACTAGGGCGTGTCTTCAAACCTCGATGGAAGCAGATTTGAAGACACGCCCTAATCCGACAGCGCCCGCCTCATATTGGATTTCGCTTCCGCCGCAATGGCTTCGTTCCCGTCGTCGACCGCTTGCATCAAGATCAGCATCGGGATATATACCGCGATCAGCCGGGCCAGCAGCTTCGTTTCCCCGTCCGCTTCTCCGTAATTTTCGAAAAATACGCCGCGAGCGCCTGGAGGTAAAAAGCTATAAGCAACGCTCAGATCGCAAGCCGGATGGCCTAAGCTCAGATCGCCCCAGTCAATGATGCCGGAAACGATTCCCTCCTGATTCACAAGCATGTTTTTAAAATGAAGATCGCCATGCAGCAGCACATTGACCGCTTCGACACGATCCTGTTGCAGACTGCTCAGATACGCTTCGATCACACCGGACTCTTCAGGCGACAAGTGTCGCTCCATCTTCTTCAGAAAGTCCTGCAATTTCACTTTACGCGATGCGATATCCGTCAAGTTTCGATGATCTTGCCGAACGCCGCACTCCAACGCCTCCCGCACCGGAAACGCATGCAGTCTCCGCAAAAATTTTGCCAGCGTCTTTGCCGACAAAGCCCGACGTTCTTCCGTCAAACCGATCGGGAAATCTCCGGGCATATAGGCATATCCAAGAAAAGGTGCCGGGTATTCGTCGCTTGCTTCGCCATAAAACAACGGTTTCGGATAAGGGATCGTGATATAGTGCTCCAATTTCGGCAGCAGCTTCCCTTCTATACGAATCGAGTCAACGGCCATTTTTCTTCTCGGAAAGCGGAACACGTACTCGTTACCGACCAGAAAAACCGTATTGTCCCAGCCCCAGCCCAGTCGCTTCACCGGCTTCGATAACAGTTGAGGACATCGTTTGCCGATCAGCTTGCGCGCCTGCTCTTCGTCAACTTCCCATTCCGCATCCCATACATTCGTTGCGCCCATGAATCGTCAGCCTCCTTGTTTCGTTATCAATAATAAATTTTAACATGGCCTTTCAAAAAAACGCATAAAAGACCAACTTCACTTGCCCTTATTGCGGTTTTGGATTATTCTGAGATTAGTAAGAAAAAAAATTTCATAATAAACAATTATTAAAGAAAATATTTTTCAAAAACACATCAGCCAAATGTAAAAGGAGGTTCTCGATGTCTGCTCTTCTCTCTCTTTTACAGGAACAAATCGAGCACTTTTCTCCTCAGGAGAAACGTCTTGCCGCTTACATTTTAGAACATCCCGAGCATGTGCAGCGCCTGGGCATTACGGAACTGGCGGCAGAATGCGGAACCAGCCCGGCGACCGTGACCCGTTTTTGCAAGTCGCTGCGATTCAAAGGTTTTCCTGATTTTAAAATGCGCCTGATCGGCGAGTTGTCGCGTCCGACCGAAGCGGGGACGTATCAGGATATCGTCGCGGGACGCCCGCTGAAAGAGATCGTTCGGGCGATCGAAGCGAATCATCTCGCCTCGATCACGGATACGACCCGGCTGCTCGATCTCGAAGCGCTGGAGCGTGCCGTAACCGCACTTCGTTCCGCGCGGCGCATCGATCTGTACGGGATGGGCACCTCGTCGATCGTGGCGCAGGACTTTTATCAGAAGCTGATCCGGCTTGGAAAAAGCTGCACCGCATTCGCGGACTCCCATATGCAGATTACATCGGCTTCGACGCTGAACGAAGGCGATGTGGCGCTGGCGATCTCCTACTCGGGCGAAACGCCGGAAACGATCGCCGCGCTGCAATGCGCCAAAGACGCGGGGGCGTTGACCTTATCGCTCACCCGCTACGGAACCAGCCCGCTGCCGGGACTCGCGGATATCCCGCTGTTCACGTCGTCGTTGGAAGAAGGCGTGCGGCGCGGCGCTATGGCTTCGCGGATCGCGCAGCTGCATGTCATCGACATTTTGTTCACCGGAATCGTCAGCGAAGGCTTCGAAGAATATGTCCCTATGCTTGAGCAGTCTTACCACAACGTCCGCCAGTATCTCAAACCCTCCGGAGGTGCTTAACCATGAATCTGTTGACCTTTCGTACCGAAGAAGACCTGAACCGCGCCGGCGCCGGCCTGATCGCAAGCCTGCTGCAAGCCAAACCGAAAGCCGTGCTGGGACTCGCGACCGGAAGCACGCCGATCGGCATCTATGAAGAGCTGGTCAAGCTGCATCGCGGCGGAAGCGTAAGCTTTGCCAAAGCCAGCTCGTACAATCTCGACGAATACGTAGGGTTATCGGGGAGCCATCCGGCCAGCTACCGCTGCTTCATGAATACGCATTTGTTCGATCTGGTCGATATTGATCCGGCAAACACCCATGTGCCCAACGGCCTCGCGGTCGATCTGGAGCAGGAATGCGCGTATTACGATGCCATGATCGAAGACGCCGGAATCGATTTGCAGTTGTTGGGCCTCGGCCATAACGGACATATCGGGTTCAATGAGCCGGACGATTCGCTGATTGCCGGGACGCATGCCGCGACGTTGCAGCACCAGACTCGCGAAGCCAATGCGCGTTTCTTCGACTCCATCTACGATGTGCCGAAACAAGCCGTTACGATGGGCGTGGCTCCGATCATGAAAGCGCGTCAGGTTATGCTCGTCGTGCGCGGGGAATCGAAAGCCGAGATTGCACGCCAGGCATTGACCGGACCGATCACGACAAAATGTCCGGCTTCGCTGCTTCAACTGCATCCGAACCTGGTCGTGCTGATGGACGAAGCGGCGGGAGCGTGGACCAAGTGAGCGGAAAATTGCCGGACGAACGGTTTGCGGAAAAAAAAGGCGTGATCCGCTTCGTCAACGCGCGGATCGTAACGCCGCAGGGCGTGGTCGAAAACGGAATCTGCGAAGCGATGGACGGATGGATCGTGTCCGTATCGCCGTCGGGCGGGGAAGACGGCGAGGAAGCGGGCGAAGCCGGGAATGTTCGCGTGATCGACGCGAACGGCGGCTGGCTGCTGCCGGGCTTCGTGGATATTCATGTCCACGGAGGGATGGGCGAAGACTTTATGGACGCCGGGAACCCCGGCGTGCTGGACACCATCGCCCGGTTCCACGGCTCGCACGGTTCCACGTCGATGCTGGCGACGACCATGACGGCGACGCACGCCATGATCGACAGCGTGCTGGAAGCGGTATGGGCGTATCGGTCGCAAAGCGGGATGCGCGGCGCGAGCATCGAAGGCGTGCATTTGGAAGGGCCGTTTATCAGCCCGCAATGGCCGGGGGCGCAGAACCCGGAGCATATCTCGCTGCCGCGCACCGATTGGCTGGAAGACTGGGAAGCCCGCTTCCCGGGCTTGATTCGCCAGCTCACGCTGGCGCCAGAGCGCGAAGGCGCGCTGGACACGATCGCGTGGCTGCGCGATCACGGCATTACGGCGGCGCTGGGTCACACGGACGCCAGCTATGAAGAAGCGCTGGCCGCCGTCGAAGCCGGCCTGAACCATGCCGTGCATACGTTCAACGCGATGACGCCGCTGCATCATCGCAAGCCCGGCACGGCCGGAGCCGTGCTCGGCTGCGACGACATCGTCGCCGAAGTGATCGCCGACGGGATTCATGTGCATCCCGGCGCGGTCAAGCTGCTGGCGAAGGTAAAAACGGACAGCAATCTCGTCCTGGTCACCGATGCCATGTCCGCCGCGGGTCTCGGCGACGGCGATTATTTCCTGGGCGACTTGCCCGTGGTCGTCAAAGACGGCGTCGCCCTCACCCAGGGCGGCGCTCTCGCGGGCAGCCGTCTCACGATGGCGGAAGGCTTCCGCTTCCTGGTCGAGCAAGCGGGCCTTAGCGTCGAACGCGCCTCCGACGCGGCCAGCGGCGCGCCGGCCCGCCAGGCCGGCATATACGGGACAACCGGCTCCATCGAGCCGGGCAAACGCGCGGACTTCGTCCTGATGGACGCCGCGCTCGAACTGCGCGGCGTATGGGCCGAAGGATGCAAGATCGGATAAATAAAATAACCGCATAAATCCAGTTATTTCGAACAAATTAGCCGTTTCCCGTAAAATAACGACGGATATCCAGTTATTTTCGATCCAATGTGCTGCTTATGCCTCATTTCACCTTTATTAAATGGATATCCGCAGTTATTTTAAAAACCTAATCTGACGTATCTGAAGTAAATGGATTTTGCGGTTATTGCGGGTTTTGTAGCCTCAAGATACACCAAAGCCCCCGAAATTCATACAAATTCCGGGGGCTTCATACTGCGGAGAGCACGAACACCTGAACGAGTTTCGAAGATTGTTCACAGTCAACCCCGCTCCATCATTCGATCCGATCGGCTTCGCTCCTATCATGGCAACTGTGTCGCTCTATGCGCCGACTTACTCTTTACTTTTGCTTCATCACTTCTTCTTGTTCTCCGCCAACTCCCTGCGTCCAATTCATCAGCTCGTCCCGCACTTTCCGCCGCAGCTCCGGGTCGGGCGGCGCCAGTCGGAACAGTTCGGCGTACCACAGTCCATCCACCGCCAGGCGCAAAATCGTGGCTTTCACCGGGTCAACGCCGTCGTTTTCGATCAGCTTCTGCCATTCCTCGTATTGTTCGCGTACTTGATCGAGCAGATGCGGGTCCGTAAACATTGCAGCCGGAAGCGCGGCCAGCATAGGGCTTAGTCCATTTTCGTCTTCCGCTCCAAACGTCGCTCTCACGTACGCCCTGCCCCATTTTCCGGCCTGGTCGCCTTCTTCTTCCGCTTGCTCGTTAAGCTTTTCCGTAAAGCCTGTTGTCAGCGATCCGACCAGCCCTTCGATCAACTCCTGCTTGCCCGGAAAATGGTACAACAACCCGCCTTTGCTGACACCCGCCTTTTTCGCCACCGCTTCAAGCGTCATCTTTTCCACGCCTTCTTCGTTGATGAGTGCCGCTGCCGCTTCAAGGATCAGTTCCTTTTTGGAATTTTTATTCGGTTTCTTCATGACTCATCACCGTCCCTATCGAATACTCCCATTATACGGTTGCACGGGACGCTCTGTCAGCCGGGCCGCATCACGACGAGCTTAAGATCCGACCGACTTGGCGGCAGATGCCGCATCCTTTGTACCCGTTCCCGATGAAAAGTTCAAAAATACGACGCCGCCGATGATCAAAATCAAGCCCAGCCCACTCAACAGATTAAAGTTTTCTTTCCAAAGCACGACACCGACCACCGCCGTCAACGCCGTGCCTACGCCCGCCCAGATCGCATAAGCCAGACTCAACGGCAAATGGCGCAGCGTCATCGTCAGGAAGAAAAAGGCGCTGCCCATTCCGATCATGAAAAAGACGGCCGGAATCCAATTCGTAAAGCCTTCCGTCAACTTCAGCATGGTCGTCCCGAACACTTCGAACATAATCGCCAAGCTCAAAAACAAATACCCTTTTTTCATCTCTGGTTCACCTCCAGTTCAGTTCGTAGCCAGCTTCATGATCACGACGCCGACGACGATAAGCACGATGCCCAGCGCTTTTTTCGCATTAATTTTTTCTTTATACAGCAGCACGCCGACCAATGTCGTCAGTACCGTTCCTACGCCCGACCAGATCGCATAAGCCGTCCCCAGCGGTATGGCATGCAGCGCTATGGATAACATGTAAAAGGAAAGCCCCATTCCCGCAACCATCGCGATCGAAGGAGCCAATCGTTTAAATCCATTGGACAACTTCATCATCGAGCTGCCGAATACCTCGGACACAATCGCTACAGCCAAAAATACATAAGCGTTCAATTCAGCACCTCCGTTTTTGCGAGCCTTTTTCTTTTTTCGAATCAAATTTAGTATACCGTCTGGACGGTTTTCTTTTCAAGCTTATTTATCGTTTTCCCAAAAAAAGCCGGACACCGAAGCTTTTCGCCTCAGGCCCGACTTTTTGACTTTTTACTTGGACAGCCAATCACTCAAAACGCATGCTGCGTAACCGTAAACTGAAAAACAACGCCGAACGGGTCGCGCACGATGCCGTAACCGCTGCTAAACGAATTCGCGGTCAACGGAACGAGGATCGTCGTCCGTTCGTCCGAGGTCAACCGTTCATAAAAACCGACAATCGTATCATGGTCGCGAGATTGAAGGCAAAGCGAAAAGTCGTTGCCTGCGCTCCACGGTCTCGTCGTATCCGTCTCTTCTTCGGCAATCATGATCTTGTTAGCGCCGATTTGCAGCACGGAATGGGTGATCCAGGCCTCCTGGCCGCTTGCATATTGGAACGTCTTATCCCGCTGCGCCATATCCGCATAACTGACTTTGAGCAACACGATTGCCCCCAGCTTCTGTTCATAAAAATAGATCGCTTCCGCTGCCTGCCCGTGAAGCGAAAGAAACGGAATCACCTCGGCCTGCACATCGGTCGCCTTTGCCGCTTGGCCTTCTGTTCGGTTCGTATTCATCATTTGTTCCTCCTCCGAATATGGGTTACACTTACATCATATTCGTAAAAGGTTTCATTTTATGACATCTATTACGCCTATCCAAGGAGGCCATGATGAAAAAAGCCGAGCGGCTTAATGCCATGCAGCGTTACGCCTACCGCAAACGACGCTTTACTTTACGCGAGCTGATGGATGAATTCGGGATTTCCCGCAGCACCGCCATCCGCAATATTCAATCTTTGGAAGAGCTGGGTCTGCCGTTGTTCGCGGAACAAGGAAGGCTCGGCGGTTACCGGGTACTCGACACCGCTTCGCTTCCGCCCGTTTCGTTTACGAACGACGAAGTGCTTTCGCTGTACTTTGCCATGCAGGCGTTGCGCAGTCTGTCCGGCGATCCGTTTCGCGTCTCGTTCGCTTCCATCCACGCCAAATTTTTGGATGTGGTGTCGGAAGAACAGCGGAAGCAGATCGAACGTTTCGAGCATCGGATTGCCTTTTACCCCGACGAATCGGCCGAAGCGGGCGACTATTTGGAAGCGTTGCTGCAAGCGGCGGTGCGGGGAGAGGTGTTGCGGATTCGTTATGCGGCCAAAGCAAAAAACGTGGAACCAAGCGCGAAGCGCGGCAAAAGCGAGCCGGATTCCTTGTTCGATCGAACGGCTGACCGCAGCTTTGCACCCGTCGCGACGACTTCGAACGAAACGCCGGCATATCTTCCGACAATCGACGATACGACCGATCGCAAACCTGTTAACGTTGTGGACGCTCACTCTTCGATACGCCGCATTCAGCCTTTCGCCGTTTACGCCGCGCGCGGTTTCTGGTACTGCCGGGCTTACGATCTGGATAAAAGCGACTACCGCGTTTTCCGCTGCGATCGCGTACTGTCGGCCGAGCCTACGGAAGACGAACCGATCCCGGACCTGCTTGCGTTCGATTTGCGCGATGCCCATACGCTGCGCCGGCCTTCGGCCGAAGCCGTTTTTTTCCGCTGCTCCGTCGCTCCCGAATCCGTCACCCGGCTTCGCCGCGATCTGTACCCGTCCATGACGCTGCATTGCCCGGAAGATCCGGCATCCGACGCTTTGCTGTCCGGCAGCTACGAACCGCAGGAGATCGACTTCATGCTACACTTCCTTGTTTCGTTCGGCTCCTCGATCCGTATCCTGGAACCCGAAACGCTGCGCGATCGGCTTCGGTCGCATTATCTGAACTTGATCGAGCAGTTATGACGAACCATCGCCGAACGCGCAAGCAACCGCTGCCGATGATTCATAAAGACGTCTAGTACTCTGTATCAATAGAAGGTAAGGTTACGCTCGTCCGAAACGCACTAGACCCGTGTGCGTTTCGGCCAAACGTAAACCCACTATTTGACCTGATACAGAGTACTAGCCCCTCGAATTATTCTCGGCAAACCATTCTTCCCGAATCGCGATCAACTTGGCCGGATCGCGCGTGGTGATCGAATCGACGCCCCATCCCGCCAGCCGCCGCATCTCTTCCGCTTCCGCAACGGTCCAGACGTAGACGCGCAGACCGGCTGCTTGTGCCGTGTCCAGCAGTTCCGGCTTGACCGCCTGATATGGAACGTTCAACCCGAAGCAGCCTGTCCGATTCGCGTCCGCGCAAGCTTGCCGAGCCGCTTCTTCGTAACTTGAATATCGTAGACTGTCGGGATCGACGTTAAGCAGTTTGCGCAAAACGATGCCGGAGCGCTTCGCCCGTTCGGCCCGTTGAAGATGGCAGCCGCTCAAAAACACCTGTTCGTCCATTCCCAGCCGCTTGACCAACGCCGCTGTCGGTTCCAACGCGTCATCCGTTTTGATATCGAGATTCATCACGCGTCCCGCGTTTCGAATCCGGTTCAACACGTCCTCCAGTTGAAGGATCGGAATCGTCAGCGCCGCGTTCAACTCTTGCAGCGTCAGCGCCGCCAGGCTTGCGCTTTGGTTTCCGGGTAGCAGGATCTTGTCGTCATGCGCAAACACCGGCACACGGTCCCGCGTCACGCGAATATCGTCTTCGTACACATCAACCCCCAGCTTCAACGCCGCTTCCAGCGATTCCAGCGAATGCTCCCCCTGCCCCATACAACCGGTATGCGCCGTAATCAAAGGAAATCTTTTCATCGTGTATCGCCTCTTTCTTTCCCGGAATCTTGCCTCGCTGTATCCTTCTGCCTATACCGTACCCCTTACATGAACACTACCCCATACCCGACACCTACCCCCAAGAACCACCGCTTAGTCCGAGAACATTCCAGACAACTCAACAAAAAAAGCCCTCCCACCTTCATCCAAAGGTGAAAGAGCTTTTTAATGTCCCCTTGAAAACAATAGGAAGGGAGGGGTGGAGTCGTGTAGGAGCGAAGCGTTCGCCTTTGAAAATGGGAAACATCATCTTTAACCTCATCGAAGTTTCCCATTTTCAACACGCGACCGAAACGACTCCACCCCGCACGCCCGCCCATGTTTCCCCAAGGAACACGACTTTAAAAAGTCTATTTAACCGACCCAACCATTCCCGCCACAAAGTGCTTCTGCATCAAGAAGAACACCAATGCCGTAGGAACCGTCGAAATGACGATCGCCATCATGATCATGCCGTAGTCCGGCGCGTAGCCCGAACCCAGGTTCGAGATCAGCAGCGGAATCGTTTGATTCTCGGGCGATTGCAGAATGACGAGCGGCCACATGTAGTTGTTCCAGCTCGACATGAACGTGATGATCGCGGCTGCCGCGTACGTCGTTTTCATCGTCGGCAGATAGATACGGAAGAATAAGCCCAGCTCGGACAATCCGTCCATCCGGCCAGCCTCCAGAAGTTCGCGCGGGAACATCTTGGTGCTTTGCCGGAAAAAGAAAATCAGGAACGCCGTCGTAAACGTCGGAATCACGACTGCCGCCGGCGTATCGATCCCGAATGTCGGGAAGTAGTTGGTGATTTTGCCGAACATGCGGTACAGCGGGACCATCAGGGCCGCGAACGGAATCATCATCGACAGCAGCAGGATCGAGAACACGATATCTTTCGCTTTGCTGCGGTAGATTTCGAAGCCGTAACCGGCGAGCGACGCGATCAGCATCGCCAGAATCGTCGTCGTGATCGAAATTTTGGCCGAGTTGCCCATGGCGTTCCAGATATCGACGCTAGCCGTCAGGTTACGCAGGTTATCGAGCAGATGCGAACCCGGAATCAGACGTCCCTGCGTAACGTCGACCGATTTGTTCGTGGCGCTGACGATCATCCAGAAGAACGGGAAGATCGACACGAACGCCGCGAGGCTGAGGAACAGATACATGGAGGCTCTTTTCGCTTTAAGCATTTCGATCACCTGCCACTTTGAATTGGATGAACGACAGAATAATAATCATGATAACGATCGAATACGACACGGTTGCCGCATAGCCGAAATCGGCCGAATACTCGAACGACAGGTTGTAAATGTATTGCGAAATGGTGGTCGTCGCGTTACCGGGACCGCCTTTGGTGATATTCATGACTTCGTCGAACAATTGGAGCGTACCGATCGTGGACGTGATCGACGTGAACAGGATGATCGGCTTCAGCAGCGGAATGGTGATGCTGAAAAATTGGCGAACCGCCGAAGCGCCGTCGATCCGGGCCGCTTCGTAGATCGATTGGTCGATATTTTGCAGACCCGACAGATAGAAGATCATGTTGTAACCGGTCCAGCGCCACGTGATCGCGATAATGATCGTGACTTTGGCCCAGAACGGATCGGAGATCCATTGAATCGGCGCATTGATGATATGAATATTCATCAACAGCGAGTTAACCAGACCGTCCGGCGCGAACAGGTACTTGAAAACGATCGAGTACGCGACAAGCGACGTGATCGCCGGCAAGAAGATCGCGGTACGGAAAAAGCCTTTGAATTTCAAATTGCGATCGTTCAGCAGTACCGAGAAAAACATAGCCAGAATGATCATAATAGGAACTTGGAACAGCAGATAAATAAAGGTGTTGGCGACAGCAGTCAGAAACATTTTATCCGTAAACAGCCGCTGGTAGTTGCCGAGGCCGTTAAATTTCATATTGATGCCTGTCCCTGTCTGGAACGACAGGATCAGAGCCTGGATCATCGGATAGAAGTAAAAGGCAGCGATTAGAATTACGGCCGCGGCGATAAAGAGCCAGCCGACCAGACCACTTTTGAAACGACGACTGCGGCTTGACTGAAACGTACTGCTGTTTTTGCCCGGACCCGTTGCGGAATTTGCGGTCTTCATCCGGCATTCCTCCTTGAAATTGACATCACAAGATATGGCGGAAGAAGCCCCCGCGCTCGCGTTATGTATTCAAACGCTGCTTGAATACATAACGCGCAGGCGGGAGTTTCGCCGCTTGTCGTGGATTAAGTTGTGAAAAGGTCCGGCGAAAGTCCGCGTCCGCAAAGGGGGTGGAGCGAACGATCGAACATTCGCCGGACTTCGGAAAGCGTAAAGGAGAAACGCGGCGTGCGGCTTCAAAGCTTCACGTTCGCGTCGATCCTTCGGGTTATCTGACTGACCGATGGCTTGACTTGCTTATTTCAGTTGAGCCTCAGCTTGCGCTTGCGTATCGTTCATGACCGCGTCGACGTCTTTGCTGCCATTGAGGTAGTTCTGAACTTCCGCGGACAGGATGTCTTCGATCGCGTAAGTGTGCAGGCCGAAGTTGACTTTAGGAACTTCGGTTGTCCATTTCGCGAAGTCCGCGTAGATCTTCTGACCGCCGAAGAACTCGTCCGGTTGCTCGTAAGCTTCGCCGCCGGAAGCAGCTTTGAGCGTGCCCAGTACGCCGATCTTGCTGAGCAGGTCTTGATACAGTTCAGCATCCGAGCCGAATGTCGATGCCATGAAGTCGGCTGCCGCTTCTTGACCGTCAACGTTCATCACATACCACGAGCTGCCGCCGGAGTTAGATGCGTTGATGGAGTTGGCTGTGTCTTTCAGGCGAGGAATCGGCACGACTGCCCATTTGCCGGATTGCGAAGCTTCGGCTTTGACGGAAGGCGTGATCCAGTTGCCGGTCGGAACGGAAGCCACGTCGCCGCTGTTGAACGCCGCTACGAATTGGCTCCAGTCGGAGTTCAGCTTCACGATGTCCGCGTCAAACATCGCTTTGTAAGTCTCAAGTGCTTCTTTGAACGCCGCGTTGCCCGCAATGTTAGGCGTTACGCCGTCTTCTTTCAGATACCACGAGCCTGCCGATTGCAGCATGACGCGCAGCGTGCCGAGATCGTTCGGATCTTGCGTCAGCATCGCTTTGCCTGTAGCTTCTTTGATTTTTTTGCCGATTTCGATAAATTGATCCCAGTCGATGTCCGTCACGTCGTCCAGGGTATATCCCGCTTGTTCCAAATAATCGGTGCGGATATAAAAACCGGTAACGCCGGAGTCGAACGGAATGCCGTACTGTTTGCCGTCAAAGCTTGTCGGGCCTGCTTTGTAGTCGGCGAAGTCTTCGGCTTTGATCTTATCGGACATATCGCGGAACGCATCCGGGTACGATTGGAGGAAGTTCTGCGCACGGTAGTCTTCGATCAGAACGACGTTAGGCAGCCCTTTGGTCGTACCGGAGTTCAGGCCGGTGTTCAGCTTCTGGACGATATCCGCTTGCGCGTTTTCCACGATGTTAATCGTCACGTCCGGATGATCTTTGGCGTATTTTTCTTTAGCCAGGTTAAGCGCGGCAATATTGAAGTTCGGGTCCCAGGCCCAGACGGTGATTTCTTTTTTGTCTGTATCGCCACCGCTGCCGTTTGTCGTAGCCGTCGTGCCGCCTCCGCCGCCCGAGCAAGCCGAAAGCATTAATGCCGATGCCGCCAGTGGCAGCAAAATCTTTTTCCAATTTTTCATCTTTTTTCATCTCCCCGTAGGTGATTGTGATCTGACTCCCTAATCATTCCATGAAAATTAGTGATGTAAGCGGTTGCTTTACGAGAATAATCTTAGCATTGCGACTTCCGAGGAGGTTAGGAATATCTTTGCACGGAATAGGGAAATCATTGCATGTCGCAAAAATGGTAACGTTATCATTTGGTAATAATTTTGGGAATCCGTAAAATTTAAAGTTTTGCTTGGTCGATCAATTCGATCAAGCCACTCCTTCAACGCTCGCAATACCTGCGGCTGACCGCTTGACCGGGCATTTCTGCTTATATGCGACAATCGTAGCCGACGTGGCGAAGTCCGATCTTTCGACCTTCGCCCTTTCAATTCAAAAAAACTGTCCCGGACCGATCTTGCGGCTTTCGGGACAGCGGGCTTAAGACTTCAAGACTCTTCCGTAATCAGCGGCAGGGTGATTTTGATTTTGGTGCCTTCGCCTTTTTGGCTGTCGATGGATATGCCGTATTCTTCGCCGTACAGCAGGGTGATACGGTTGTGGACGTTGCGGACGCCGATGCCGGTAAAGAGTTGGCGTTTGCTTTTGGAATTCGGGAGTGCGGTTCCGCCTTCGGCTTTGCTCCATTCGCCTACGTCGTCCATGCCGTCGCCGTTGTCGCTGACTTCGCAGACCAATTGGCCGTCCGCTTGGGAAACGAGGACGTAGATCATGCCGTTTTGCTTTTCGTTGAACGCATGGAAAAAAGCATTTTCGATAAACGGTTGGATGATCAGCTTGGGTACGCGGTAGTGCATACAATCGGGCGCGGCGAATACGTTGACCCGTATCCGGTCGCCGTAACGGGCATGGTTGATAAACACGTAGTTACGCATGTTCTCCAGCTCTTGTTCGATGGTGATTGTCTCGCTGACGTTACTGATCGTGTTTTGCAGCAGTGAAATCAAGGCGTTGATCGTCTCCGCGGCCGCTTCTTTGTCGCCTTTTTGCACCAGAATCTTGATCGAAGCCAGCGTGTTGTACAAAAAATGCGGATTGATCTGCCGTTGCAGCGCCGCCAATTCCGCGTTGCGCCGTTCCTTTTGCGTTTCCAGCAGCCTGGCGATGTAGTTATTCAGCTCGTCGAGCATGTAGTTGTACGCACGGCTCAATTCCTGCACTTCATAGCCCGCCGACTCGGTGACCCGAACGTAGTTGTCGAAATCTTTTTCCGTAACGGTCGACATCTGGCGAACCAGCACCGTCAACGAACGCGTCTGGCGTCGGGTGATAAGGAAAACGAGCAGCAGCGCCGCCCCGACGATCAAGCCGCCGACCAGCACCAGATCGCGAAAATTGACAATTTTGCCTGCGGCATAGTCGCGATCGATCAGATTGACCAGATAAAAGTCGTATTCCGGAATATAACTGGACAGCAAAATGGAACTTCGACCGAATACGTCGGCGTTCCGCCTTACGACCTCTTCATTTTCCGCAGAAGGTTCGGCGTAGCCCAGCAGTTGCGCGGATACCGTACCGATCCATTCGGCGCGGTTGCTGGATACGATTCGGCCCGAAGCATCCAAAATGACGACGTCATTGCCCGCGCTCGTAAAGTTACCGTAGAAGCGCCGGAATTCGTCTTCGCGAATCGAAATGTATAGATCGCCGTAGATAAAGCCGGTCGTACGCTCCATCAATGCTTTGGACGCGACGATATACGGAACGGCTTTGCCGTCTTCGCCGCGCTCCATATCGTATTGATAGATCAGCCGTTTCGGCTCCGCTTCCGTGCGTTGGGACAGCGGATGCCCAATCAGCCGATCCTCGGGAACGGGCCAGTAATTGCGATCCGTCGAATAGTTGCGTCCATTCACGCCGACCGCGGTTAAGCCGACGCTGTACGCGTCGACGTTGGATTTGACCCGTCTCATCTGCTGGTTCATGCCGAAATACGTGCCTGCCATCCGGGTCGAATCCGATTCTCCTCCGCTCAGATACGTTTTGATCGTGCCGTTTTGCGCCGCGTAAGCCGCAGCATTGACTACGGAGTCATTAAAAGATTCCATGCCGGTCCGGATTTGGTTCAATACTTTGGAATTGGTGATGCCGAACGTCTCGGTAAACAGTCGCTCCGACATGCGGATGGTGACGAGCGAAGTGACGATACTGACGGTCACTGTGCTGACGACCATAACCAGGAACAGCTTAACGAATAGTCGCTGTGCGTGGAATCGGCGCCAGTATGCTTTCATGAAAGTGCCTCCTTATCGCCCTGTCGGATGCTGTCTGCGGTATTGGCTCGGGGAGAAGCCGGTCTGTTTTTTGAATACTTTGGTAAAATAACCGGGGTCCGAATAGCCAACCCGGCCGCTGATTTCGGAAATGCTCAGTTCACCGTCCCGTAGCAGCTCTTCGGCTTTGGCGACCCGGATCTTGTTCAAATATTCGCTGAAACCTTCTTTGTTATGCGCGGTGAAGTAACTGGACAGATAGGACGGATTGAAATGAAAATGCTTGCCGAGTCCGGTCAGGCTCAGTGCTTCGGCGTAATGCTCATCGATATAAGCGAGCAGCTTTTTCATGTTGGCGCCGCCCGGTTGATCCGTACGTTCGGCAACCTTCGATTCGGCACGCCGTATAAAATCCTCCAGCAACCGCACAGCGGACGGCGCATCCTGCGCGTCTTCGATCTCCCGGAAAAAACCGTATTTGGCTTCATCCAGATCGGCGGCGTCGTAGTCCATATTGCCGAGCAAGGTGATCAGATTGAACACGATATTGCCCAGAAACGATTTTAACCCGACCGCCGTGCAACGGTGATCCGCTGCCATCTTCGCCGCGTACAGCCGCAAATCGCGGAACGCTTCGTCAAAGTGCTCGCGCTTGATCTCTTCCGTGAACGTGCGCAGGTCAAAAGCGGGAAGCGGCTCGCTGGCAACAGGCAGCTCCTCCGGCAGCATTAGAGTCCGATCCGGGAAAAAGAAGCGCAGATCCAGCAGCTCGCGTACCTGGCGATAAGAAGCGCCGAGTTCGCGCGGCGCGGCAAAAGCTTCGCTGGCCGCCCAGAACGCGGGGCGGTAGGCTTCGCCGGGCGAAGCCGTGTCGGAAGCGGAAAGCATCGCTTCCGTATCCGGCGGCGAAGCCGGGGAAGCCGCCTGCGAAGCGGCGACTTCGGCCGGGCCTGCGGCCCCGGCGGGAGCTGCCGCGAAGCGATGCAACGCGGCGATCAGTGCCTCGCGGCATCCGGCTTGCAAGCCGATCAGCGCCGCTTCGCTGCCTGCCGCGGCGCCGGAGGCCGCTACGGGCAGTGCGTACACGCGCACCGGGCCGTAAGGCGCCGCGAGGGGCGCATCCGGCGTCAGCGCCTGCCGCAGCCGCTCCGCGAGCGGCGGCCCGGTTTCGCCGGAAGCGGCTGACGCGCCGGCGGCTTTGCGGCCGGCCGGGCGCAGCCGGCCGACCAGCACGAACGATTCGTGCGGGAACAGCTCCGCCAGCACGGCAGGCGGAGCGACCTCGTCGGCGTCGTAACCGGACGCCAACTTCTCCAGCAGCGTTTCGGCGTCGGGCCCTTCGCCGAGCCCTTCGCCCGTATAGCGGATCGACGGAATCCGCTTGGCCGTATTTTGCAGGACGCGCAGCAGCTCCTGCGTTTCCAGCTTCGGTTTTAAAATATAATCGGCAACGCCGTTTTGGAAAGTCGAACGCACATAATCAAATTCGCCGTAACTGCTGAGCACGACAACTTCGATGCCCGGATGATTCTTTTTGATCAAACGGGTAAATTCCTCGCCTTCCATAACCGGCATCACGATGTCCGTGAGCACGATATGAGGCTGAAGACGCTCTATGGCTTCCAGCCCTTCTTTTCCGTTGGAAGCTTCACCCACAATGCGGAAGCCGTACTTTTCCCAGTCCAGATAATGCTTGATACCTTGCCGTACCAGTACTTCATCATCCACGATTAGAACCTTGCAAATCCGTTCCATTCATGAGCCCCCTTCTCTATGCGTTGACCGCTTTAACAGCTCCGTCCGGATTGACCCCTTTCAATCGGCGCGCCTTGTTTACTTGGTAACGTTTACAACATCGTATCACAAACAATCGGTTAGGGCGTGCCTTAAAACTCCGATGAAAGCAGATTTTGCCGAATTTTTGTGCTCTGCAAGGAACTTTTTCGAAGTCGTGCCGGGGCACGTCAAGAAACAGTGACGAAGCCATGGGTGGATAGAGACATGCTTCAGGTCGATATCCACGGAGCGCGAAAAGGCGGTAAAAGATGTACATCGCCTGAGTTTTAAGACACGCCCTAACCTCCACATAAACGAAACGGACTGCCCATTGGGAAATCTCCCTTTTGGACAGTCCGCATGACGAAGACAATACCGATTACGTTTTCGATTACCAGTTCCGCGAAGACTCCAGCATGCCCATACGCTCCGTGATTTTCATCTGAATAAACGGCTTCACGAACACCGAGGCAAAAAAGAAGTAGGACAGCATCAGCAAAAGCGCATACAGCCAAAAAGCTCCGTCGTTGCCGTACAAAGCTTTGAGACGATCCATCGGACCGTTATATACCGGACGCCCAGCCGCTTCGTTATAAGAGAACCAGTAATCGTAGTAGATGCTGACCAGCGCCTGCACGTATACGGCGACCAGCGTCGATACCACATTGAGAATCGGGATAAACGACAAGACCGAACCGGCCAAACCGACGATCAAACCGACCAGAATCATCACCAACAACGTCGGAAGAAAGTAACGCAGTCCCGTTCTCATGACCGTCCCCAGATTCAATCTGCCGCTGCGTGCCAAAGTCGGAAGGAAAAAC
The DNA here is from genome assembly GCF_037722395.1 of Saccharibacillus sacchari. Taxonomy (GTDB): domain Bacteria; phylum Bacillota; class Bacilli; order Paenibacillales; family Paenibacillaceae; genus Saccharibacillus; species Saccharibacillus sacchari_A. The sequence goes on from NZ_JBBKAR010000057.1 coordinate 28,595, forward strand.
AAACCCGCGGACAGCACCCGCAGCACAACGCCCACGACCATCGAATAAATAAACAATTGGAACACGCCGGCCAACGCAAGGCTCCATTGCTCCGCCGAGATTTCACTTCCCCCTCCGGCCATTGTTTGAAGAAAGTAAAGAAAAACCGTCACCAGATAAGCCAACTGACCGTACATCAGAACCACCGCTACTACGGAAGGCAAAGCAAACAACAACAAATGATACTTTAGAAAATCCCAATAGCCCGGAACCTGAGCGTAAACTTGCCTGTTCCGGTCGTATCCATAAGCCGATCGATTGTCCATGTATGCTCTCCTTTTGTTTGCTAATAAACCCTAACGGGTTGCGCATTGTTGACGTTTTGCACACTTTTTCTAGCTCTGCCCTTGCCATTTTTAAAATTTATAACGTTTAGTCAACATTTTAACTCATCGCACTTCACTTGGGAGCAAATCCGGCAAAAGTGTTGACCAAACGTTAGCATTTAGCGAAAAAGCGACTTTCTGCGCATCGTTTTTTTGATGTTTGGTCAACATTTCCGCTTTTTCGACTCGCTCAGAGCTTCTTCACCCCTACTTCCCAAAATCTTTTGAGCTGCCCGTATCGTTCCATCGCTTGCTCGTTTCGCTCCACTGTCTCCCACTCCGGGTCCGGGAAAAATTGCCGCAGCTGTCTTTCATCGAAAAATCGGCGCAAAATCCCTTCGCTTTCATATAAAAAAGGATCGTCTTTTACCGCTACCGCCCCTTGCTTCACCGCCAGTTCCGCCACAGCATGCACCCGGCACAGCAGCAGCCCTCCCGGTTGCAGCGCACGATGGATATCGCCGATAATCCGTACCGTCGTGCTTCTTGAAAAATAATGCAAACTCAGATCGGCGACTACGGCTTGCAGCGACCCGTCGGCAAAAGGCAGTCCGTCCGCCATATCCAACTGGAGCGTCTTCATTTGCGGTTCATCCTGCCGAAGCTGCTCCAACGCTTTTTCCGACAGATCGCAAGCCAGCACATCGAATCCTTGAGTCCGAAGCGCTTTCGCGTTATGTCCCAGCCCGCAGCCCAGATCGACGATTTTTCCTTTTTGCGGGTCAAGCCATACGGCGTACTTATCCAGCCAACCGTCATGATCGACATGAAAAGGAAGCTCGGTATAGGTGGTGTTCCAGTATTTTTTATCCGGTGTATTCATCCGTTCCTCCTCTCGCTTGATAGCTATGTATTCTCAATCGATCACGTTTTTCGCATTTTCCGACAATCCGTTCACCTCGATCACTTCAACCGCTGCTACCCGTCTCGGCCCTTCCATAAAAAAGCCTTTGGTGCCCACCGTGATCCGCCTCGCATGAACCTCTCGCCGCATGGCCGGAAACAACACCCACATCCGAGCCGTACCCTTTTCGCGGACAGAAGCTTCGGAATCGAGCTGCACACCGCCTTCCGCGTTTTCGAACTCGGGGTGGATAGCATATAGATGCCCGACTGCGAAATATCGTCTCCCGCATAAGAAAAGTCGCAGCGATAGCCCTGAACCGGCAAAGACCACCTGCCTCCTTCGTTCGCCGGGAAAAACCGGTAGCTCACGCGAAAATCATGCTGATAACCGCGCTTTTGCTCATAAGGAATCCACATTCGGGCGGCCTCCTTTCTATTCTGCGTTTACGCGTTGCTTCCATTTAGTCGGGAAATCCTATTAATTGTTCTCCGCTTTTCAGAATTCCTATCGGTCCAAGCGGCACTTTCCATATAATCACGATTACAAACAAAATCCAAAACAAAACCTTAACCGTTAACATCCAACCTTGAGGAATATTTTTTTCTTTGCAAAATCGCATCCAGAACTTATTAAGCGGAATAGAAATGATTAAAAATACGCCTGTATACATCGCTAGCTTGAAAAAGGTAGCGATCAAGCCAAACGTTAGAAAAATAATAAAGAACATCCGACACCTTCTCTTTTTAAGATCAAAACGCCGTTCTTTCCTGTTGTTCTATTAAGTGTGATGCATATGCCTCCGTACTATTTCTATCCGTTCCTCCACACTATGCACACCCTCAATTTTCAAAACCGGGCATTGCAAATCCTCCATCCAGCGCTCATGCAGCTTCAAGCTGCGGACTTCTTCTCCGGCATGGTCATAAAGCGCCGCCCAGTCCAGAAAAGCAATTGACTCTTCGTGCATTTGTCCTCCCGGTAAAACCTGTTCGCCATAGCGACGATATTCCCGAGTCTTCAGCCGATCCAGTCTCTCTGCTGCCGGTACATACAGGAAGATAACGAGATCGAATTCCGACTTGAACGCATCGCCCCACCCGCAGATCGCTCCGCTCAGTATCCACGGATCATGCCGTTCGAGGTCCGCTTCCAGCATCTTCACGCGTTCTTCCGGCGGTCTGGCCTCATCGAATTTACGCGCCCAGAAGTAATCGTCCCCGTCCAGAACGGTATACGACAACCGCTCCCCTAAAGCCCGGCCCAGCGTCGTCGCTCCCGAACCGGATGCACCGAAAATATGGATATGACGGTATGGATTCATGGTGTCCTCCTTATTCATCTCAATGAAATATTTCAATTCTGTTGGCCTTCCCTCCTGCGACGGATCAGCATTTCCGCAAGAAGCCAGAGCACGGCGATAATCGCGATCCATCCGATGAACAGCAGATACGTATTAAGATGGAAAAAGTGGCCGTTCATATGCATCGAGTCCCATTCCAAAGAAACCGGGTATCCGCCTTGAGAGTCTGTCGTTTGACTTTGGATCAGCGACGCCTTTTCCTGCAAATGGCGGTAACGCGCATGCTGAAGATCGAACCCTGCCGCTTGATGTGCCGACAAGCCCAGCAATACGAAGCCAAGCGCGAGCGGCGGAAGTCGTCTGAATAAACGTGCAGTATATAGTTGAAACAATAGCACTAGACCCAACACCACAATCGGAATCAGCAACAGTAAGGCCAGATTACCGTTACCCGCAGGACGATCGGGTTCGACGTTCATAAGCGATCCCAGTGTAAACAATAACCCCAGGAATAGCAGATTTACTGCAATCGAGATCGGATGCTTGACCCGATCGCCAAGGGCACCAACGACAATGCCAACCACGAATATCGTGATAACACCCTGCATGATCAACAAAAGCATCCTTTCAGCCTCGCTTTCCGATCAAACTTTCTTTCCCAATTTATCATTCCCTGTTTCTTCCGTATTTCCTCTTTTTCATACGGTCAATCGTTTTCATGCCTTTTGCCTTAAACCATAAGACGAAGATGATCTACTTAAGAAAATATGTGATAATAAGGACCAAACATGGAATTCATTCAAATATAAAAGGAGTGAGCATACATGCTGGAACATATCCGCAAAAACAATGTTGAGCGTTTTGCCGGATTCGGCGAACTTTACGACCGCAATCGTCCGGCCGCCCCGCAAGAGGTGATTCGTCTTTTGGAGACTTATCTTGAAGGAACGCCGCGCCATGTAGCCGATGTCGGTTGCGGAACGGGACTTTCGACGTTTCTGTGGCTAGGCCGTGCACAGCAGATCGTCGGGATCGAACCCAGCATCGATATGCGTCAGGTGGCCGAAGCCAAACGAATTGCGGCGGGCGGCCCTGAAGAATTGACGTTTGTCGAAGGCTTTTCGGATAATTTGAAGCTGGCGGACGGCTGGGCCGATCTCATCACGTGCTCGCAGTCGTTCCATTGGATGAATCCGCAGCCTACGCTGACCGAATTCGCACGCGTGCTGCGCACGGGCGGCGTATTTGCGGCCTACGATTGCGATTGGCCTCCGGTATTGAACGCGGACGTCGAAGCTGCTTACGAGCAATTGTCTGCCCTTGCCGATCGCCGGGTTCGGGAGCTGTCGCACGAGACCGAGCAAGCGCACAAATGGCCGAAGGACGAGCATTTGCAGCAGATCCGTGATTCGGGAAAATTCCGGTATACCCGGGAAATCGTGTTCCACAACCGGGAAACCTGCGACGCGAAGCGGTATACTCACATCGCGCTCAGTCAAGGCGGTACGCAGGGAGCGATTAAACGCGGGGCGGAAGACGTACAAGCCGCTGCGGAAGAATTCGGACGAGTAGTCGAAGCTTTTTTTGCAGGAAAAGAAAAAGAAGTGCTGTTCGGCTACCGAATGCGGCTTGGCGTGAAGTAACTTCGCAAGAAGAAAAACCGGTTTCCAAACACTTGGAAGCCGGTTTAATTCTTTGCAAGCCAAGAAAGCAATTACTCGATTCCCTCCCTTATTCCAAGTCCAGACTGAATTTTCCGCTATTGCTGTTGACGATCCCGTTTATAGACGCGCCGAATCGAAATTTCGTTGGACAAAAAAGACCGACTCTGCTCAAAGGCTTCATTCTCCCTTGTCGCAAAATCGGTCTTCGCTAGGGCGTGTACGCAAACTCCGAAGGGCGCAGATTGAGCTGAATTATCGTTCTCATCCAGGAACTTTTCCGAAGGCGTGCCGGGGCACGTCAAGGGAAAGTGACGTAGAGGAGGGCGAAAAGGTAGCTCAAGATGCACGTCGCCTGAGTTTGCGTACACGCCCTAGTTACCTTTCCATTACACGTCCAACTTTCACACAATTCCGTACTTCACTAACAACTCCCCGACCACCGTGCCCGAAGCTTTTTTCAACGCACCTTGCTCCGCCAGTTTCAGCAGCAGCGGTTGTTTCAACTCGCTCAACTTTTTGCCGTCCATCATCTTCGACGTGGAATCGAGCAAAGTGCGGATATCGTATTCGGACGCGAACACTTCCGGTACCCCGCGATCGACGCCGAGCAGCGCGTACACGGATTCCATCGCGGTGCGCACCGAATATTCGGTCGTAAATACGGTGTCCCGTTCCGTATCCGCGAACTGGCCGATAAACGCGAAGTTCGTGCAGCCGTCCGGCACCACCTTCGGCCGATCGCCCGCCGTGCGCGGCATGAAGAACGCCGTGATATAAGGCATCATGCAAGGTACGCAGTTGGCGGAAGTCGCGGCGAGTTCCGGAATGTCTTCGACCGGCACGCCCATATGGTACAGCCATTCGGCCGTGATCTCTTCGCCCGTGCATTCGCTCATCGGCTTGCGGATATAATCGCCCGGCACGTCGGTGAACAGCGCGTACACCCATACGACAAGCTGGTCTTTCGGCTGGTTTTTGAAATGAGGCTGACGGTTCAGCGTCCAGCTCATCATCCAGCTCGAATCTTTCACGCTGACGATGCCGCCCGTCACGACTTTGCCGCTGAACGGATCGCGCTTGCAGATTTTTTCGATATAAGGAGGAATCCGATCGTCCAGCGTCGTGACCGTCGCCGATTCCCATTTGGTCGCGTCGATATTCGTGCAGAATTTGTCCGGCCGCCCGAACGACGGATCTTGAGCCGCGATATTCCGCCACAGTTCCCAACACGCGCCCGGCTGCGTATTCAGTTCGGCCGCATGCTTGTGGTCGCCGAGCGTCGCGTTTTCCGTGCAACTGCCGTTGGTCACGAACACGAGATCCTCTTCGGTCAGGTGTATGCTTTCCGGTTGGCCGCCGCGGATACATTCGATCTTCGTCGCAAGCTTGCGGTCGCCGCGCTGTTCGAAGATCACGTTGGTCACTTTCGTATCGTAAACGAAATGCACGTCGTGCTCCTGCAAATAATTAATCATCGGCTGAACGAGCGATTCGAACTGATTGTATTTGGTGAACTTGAGCGCCGAGAAGTCCGGCAGCCCGCCGATATGGTGGATAAAGCGCTGCACGTAGAGTTTCATTTCCAACGCGCTATGCCAATCTTCGAACGCGAACATCGTCCGCCAGTACAGCCAGAAGTTCGAAGCGAAAAAGTCCTCGGTGAACACGTCGGTAATTTTCAGATCGTACAGATCTTCGTCGCGCGTCAGGAACAGCTTCACCAGCTCCATCGACGCTTTTTCGCTAAGTCCGAATTTGCCGTCCGTATGCGCGTCTTCGCCTTGATTCATCGTGGCGCGCATCAGCGAGTAGTTCGGGTCTTTTTTGTTCAGCCAGTAAAACTCGTCCAGCACCGAAGCGTTCTCGACTTCCAGCGACGGGATAGAATGGAACAGATCCCACAAGCATTCGAAATGGTCTTCCATCTCGCGGCCGCCGCGGATCACGAAGCCTTTGTTCTCTTCTTCGCTGCCGTCGAGCGCGCCGCCCGCTATATTCAGTTCTTCGAGGATATGGATACGCTGCCCTTTCATCTGCCCGTCGCGAATCATGAAGCACGCCGCCGCGAGCGAAGCCAACCCCGCCCCGACCAGATACGCCGATTTGCCGTCCACGCCTTCCGGTTTCATCGGTCTTGCGAACGCCTCGTAGTTACCGCTGCTGTAATACATGAGCATTCCCTCCAAAGGATTTAGGATTTTCAAGCCATTCGGAATATGCTCCCAGCATAGGACTTTTCGGAAAAACGGGACATAGACAATGACCGAAGGATGTCGGAACTTTGGACAGAAGGAAAGGAATGTCTAGTGTCCCGCTTCAAACCGCTCCAACGCTGCGGCAAAATCGCCCTGAATCAGCACGCTCAATCTCGCCACGATTCCGGTCGGGTCTTCGCGCATGCCGCTTTTGATCCAATCCAGAATCAAGCCCACGAACGCGAATTTATAGAAGTGGGCGATAAAATCTTTGTCCGCGTCCCGCACGTTTTTCCCGGCCGCTTGTTCTTCGATCACGCCCATCAGCAGCGCGTGCGCTTCCTGATGCAGATAGCGCTCCAGATGCTCGCGGTTGACGGAATGGTACGTATTCAACACGAAATTGCGGTTGGCGCGTATGTATTCGAACAGATGCGACAAGCCTTGCTGCCACGTCTCGTACGTCTTGTTGCCATCCAGCGCACGGGCGGCTTCCTGCGTATAGATCCAGTCGATCAGATCGTAGATGTCTTTGAAATGGTAATAAAAGGTCTGCCGGTTCACTTCGCAATCTTCGGCAATGTCGATCACGGTGATCTTGTCGAGCGTTTTTTGCGACAGCAGCTTTTTGAGCGATGCGGCGAGCGCGCGTTTGGTGACTTGCGTCATGCGGGAGTCCTCCTTTTTTCTCCGATTGCTATTTTTCAACCGACCCATCCCAGACCGCTTAACGCTGTCCAGATGCCCGACCCGAGGATCAGCCAGAGCGAGAGCCTTTTAAATAATCGTTCGTCGAAACGACGCACGGCTGTCGCTCCGAGCCAGACCCCGATCAGCATTGCCGGAATCGTGCCCGCCAAAAAGCTGCCCGTTTCCCGATCCAACAAACCGGCCGCCGCAAACGATACGATACTGACCAGGTTGAGCACGACGCCGTTCAGCGCCAGATTGGCACGGAACTCCTGCTTGCCCATTCCCTGATTGGACAAAATCAACGCCAACGGCGGGCCGCTGACCGAGATGCTTCCGTTCAACAATCCGCTCAACAGTCCCGCCGTCAGAAAAGCGATGCGTTCGTTGCGGATCGGCAGCGATCTTCCGAGCAGCATCAGCGCGGCAAACAGCGAAATCAGCAGACCCGTGACCGTTTTGAGAATAGAAGCGTCCACGACGACCAGCAAATAAGTGCCGAAGGGCGCCGCGACGATTCCCGCCGCGATCAACAGCCAGATCTGCCTGACGTTGACGTCGCGGCGGTTGGGAATGACGACTAGCAGACAGACAAACAAGCTAAAAATGACAATGATCGGAACCGCTTGCCGCAAAGGCAAAAACAGACTCAGCAGCGGCAAAGCGATCAAAGCAAAACCGAAACTGGTCAACGTTTGAACAAAGCTTGCCGCGAGAATGATCAACACGGCGAAAACAAGCACGGCAGATACTGTCATGACGCCCCTTCTTTCTTTTCCGAGCGATTTACCTGATGTTTCCATCATAGCGCATTTGCGAAGGAACAAGAAAGAACGCCGAAAAGACGGCGTAACGGAACGCTTGTCCGTTGCACCGCCTTGTCGAGCGTTCTTTTGAAGCTGACGAATCGTCGTGACGCCCAGTCGTTGAAATATGATCCAAACGCAAAACGACTCAATCCGCCTTATTTCCGGCGTTACGCGCCGTTGCGATCCTTTATAAATCCGGAAGACGCCTTTTTCGAAGCTAAGGCTAAGAGTCCTCCCGATCCGTTACATGCTATCTCGGAGAAAAAAGACTTTATTCTCCGTCCGTCTCCGCCGCCTCCGACTCTTCCGCCGAAGCGATCACCGGCGTTTCCGCCGTTTTCAGATCGTCCGGCTTCACGGCGTAAGCCCATTCGCTGCCTTCCGGGATGACCCAGACGATCAGGTCGGTGTCGGGGTCTTGCTTGCCGGTGTAGATGCGCGTTTCGGCTTTGCCGTTTTCGCGCGTGACGAGCTTCAGCGCGAAGTCTTTTTTGGCCGAAGCCAGCGTCGAAGCTTTCACCGGCAGACGGTCGCTGGCGATATACTTCAGCGAACCGGAGATCGTCGCGGCATCGGTATCTTCGATCGCCTGCCCGTCCAGTTTCCAGACCGGAGAAGTTTCGTCGGACGACGAGTTCGTCAACGTCCAGGCTGACGATCCGCGCGTATACGCCAATTCGCTCAGATCGGCGTCGTCCCAGGAGAACGGCGTCGTATCGACCAGCGTCGTGATGCTCGGCAGCAGCGAAGACGCGGCGTTCGTATCGATCTGCACGACGGAACCGCCGTCGATCTGCGCGTAATCGCCGCTTCCGGTCGGCAGCGTGTCGCCGATCGCGATCGTGACGACGGTGCCGTTGGTTTCGGTCAACGTGATGCCTTTGGTCGCGACGTCAAGCCCGTAGCCGCTCGCGTCTTCGGGAGCTTCCTCGACGACGCTGCCCTGCTCGGCTGCCGACAGCGTATCCAGCCAGGAATCGACGGCGTACGGATTGGTCGGATATTTCTCGGGTTCGGTAAAACTCCAGTCGTCGCCGTTTTTCACGAGCTGATACGTCAAGTCGCCGTTGGCGATGCGAATGCCGGCTACTTTCGCGGTGTCGATCGTCGTCAGCTTGGCGGCAGGCGCTTCCTTTTCCTCGCCGAACAAATTTTGCGACAGCGCGTAGCCCAGACCGCCGATGAACACGACGACGAGGATCAAAGTCGGAATATATTTTTTCATACGCGTCTCCGTCTCCACCAGAGCAGCACGCCCGCCAGAACGAACAGCAGCGGGAACACGATCATCGTGCCGATCAAGATATAACGCGCTTGCGGCGCGGTCAGGTAGGCCGTCTCGTATTGCTGCCGTTCGCGCGCGCGGATCGTCAGATCGCTGACGTTGCCGCTTAAGTAGTTGATGCTGTTCAGCGCGAAGTCTTTGTTTCCCTGCTCCGCGATCTGGTCGTCCGTCAGGAAGTAGGAAGTGCCGAGCAGCACGACTTTCGGATTGCCGTCGGCATCGTCCACCGCGTAGCCCAAATACAGCGGTCCGCTCAAATCGGTGCCTTCCGCGTATTCGCTGGTCGATTGCAGCAGTCCGGCCAGATCCGTTTCCCCGTAGCTTTCGGCGGAAGTGCTGAGCAGAGGCGAGACGGTCAAGCCTTCCGGCGCTTCGGCGGTTGCATTCAATGCGACGGACAGATAGGTCATCGGGTACACTTTGCTTTCGCGCAGCTTGTCGGTAATCGCGTGGTTTTCATAGCTCGGCACGACGGTCAGCGGATCGTAGAGCTGCGTGTTCGTTTTGTCGACCGCGATCGCATGCTCGTCGGTCACGCCGTACTTTTTCATCAGCGCGTCGATATTTTTCCAATCGCTTTTCATATCCGGGTTGAAGCCCAGCGACAGGAACAGCTTGCCGTCGCCGTCCAGATACGTCTCGATCAGCTTCAGTTCCTCGTCGCTCAGATCGGTCTCCGGCGCGACGATCATCAGCAGATCGGCATCTTCCGGAATTTTGCCCGCCTGATACAATTGCAGTTCCTCAACCTCGGTATTATCGGCTTTCAGTCCTGCTGTCAGTTGGGTTAGACGCGATAGCGGGAACTCGCCGTGTCCGGCCAGCACGTAAGCTTTGTGCGTCTCGGTCGCGATCAGCGCATTAAGCGCGCTTGTCAGCTTCGACTCCCCGAGGAAGGTGTACGAGCTGCTGTCGCCGGAGCCGAACATTTCCTGAAACGTGATCGTTTGCGTTTTCTCGCCGTACGTCAGGACGATCGAGCTGGACGACAAATTATACTGACGCGCCAGTTCCGGCTGCTGCACGAGGCTATACGTATGCACGTCGAGCTTGCTGCTTTTTTTCGCGTATTCCCCGACCAGATCGGTAATCTCTCGGGTGACCAATTCGCCGTCGGTATCGTTGTTGGTGAATACTTCGACTTTGATCTGATCCGGCAGTTTGCCCAGCACGGTAGTCGTCTGATCGGATAGCGTGTACTGCTTGTTCGCCGTCAGGTCGAGTTGGAAGCCGGAAGCTTTGGTCAGGAAAAGGGTCAACAGCACGAACAAGCCGATCGAAGCGAGCGCAATAACCAGTGTATTCGCGTGGTGCAATATGCGTTTGGATTTTTTATTCATGATCTACCTCCACCGTTTCCGTTCGATCACCTGGATACTGAGCACCACGAACAGCACCGCAAGCGAGACATAGAAGATCACGTCGGGGCCGTTAATGACGCCTTTGGTCAGGTTCGAAATCCGGTCCGGCAGCGAAAAAGGTTCGATCCATGCCGATAACGTCTCGTTTTGCGAAGTCATCGAACCCGCCAGCCAAAACAGCAACAGCAGCACGAATCCCGCTACGGCGGACACCATCTGATGCTGGGACAGCGACGAAGCGAATAATCCGATCGCCATCATGGACGCGCCCATCAGGAAAACGCCGAGCACCGATAGCCAAAGCGTCAGCATATTGAGATTGCCGAACAGCGACATCACGGCCGGATACACCAGATTGCATACCAGCAGCATCATCAGCACGCCCAGCGAAGCCAGGTATTTGCCCAGCACGACTTCCGTTACGCTCGCCGGGGAAGTGAGCAGCAGTTCGTCCGTGCCCTGGCGGAATTCTTCGGATACGAGGCGCATGGTGAGGATCGGGATCACGATCAGCAGCATGAACAGCATATCGCTCAGGATCAACCGGTAATCGATGATGCTCGGCTGATAGGTCACAAAATCGACGTAGAACATAAAGCTGGACATCAGAATATAGATCGCGAACGCGAAATACGAAGTCGGGGTCAAAAAGTACAGCCGAAGTTCTTTGCCCGAAATGGCTAAAATACGGTTCATTCGCGCTCACCTCCGCTGTTGGCGTCGGGCGAATCCGTCGTTTCCGAAGAAGCAGCGCCATCGGAACGATTGAGGGAAACCGGCTTATCGGCCACCGTAGAATCCTCTGCTGCCGAAGCCGCCGGATCGGACGTCAGTTTCAGGAACACGTCTTCCAGGGTCAGATTTTCTTTATGCAGCTCCAAAATCGGCAAATCCGCTTCGGCCAGCAAACGGAACAGTTCTACGCGGAAATCCTGTTGATCGCCTGCGGTCAACAGGGCGCGGACACTTCCGGATATTTGGGTATTGGATAAAGCAAGACTTTCCGGGTTTTCGGAGTGAGTCTTTTCAATCGTCGAAATTTTCGTATTATCGGACGACATTATCGACTCTCCTTTTTCGGAAACGCGATCCTGATCCGGTGCTGCCGTGCTTGCCGCCGAGCTGTTCGCTTCCGATCCGTCAATCGCCAAGGAGGTCACCGGATTTTCGCCTGCTTCCGGCGGCCCCGTCCGAATCTCGGCCGTAATGCCGCGAGCTTCCGCCCACCGACCGAGCACGGTCTCAATCCGCTCGCGTTCGCCGCCTACTTCAAGCGTAACGGCAAAGCGATTCTCCATCCGCGCCCCGATCTCGTCCGGCGCTCCGTCCATCACCAGTTCGCCCCGGTTGATGATCAATACCCGGTCGCATAACGCTCCGACTTCCTGCAAAATATGCGTGCTGAGCAGCACGGTATGATTCTCGCCCAGCTCCCGGATCAGGCTGCGAATCTCGATGATCTGGCTCGGGTCCAGACCGGACGTCGGCTCGTCGAGCACCAGCAGATCCGGCTTATGGATAATCGCCTGCGCCAGCCCCAGACGCTGCTTGTAGCCTTTGGACAAATGCCGGACCGACTGGCGTTCGCGCCCGTTCAGTCCGAGACGCGATACCATCTCTGCCACGCGAAGCTTCTGCTCCCGTGCCGGAACGCCGCGCAGCTTCGCTACGAATTTCAGATACGAATCGACCGTCAGATCGGGATACAGCGGCGGCATTTCCGGCAGATAGCCGATCTTCGAACGTGCTTTCCTCGCTTCGTCGTGCACCGATAATCCATCTACCGTGATAATGCCTTCCGTCGGATACAAATACCCGGTAATCATGCGCATCGTCGTCGTTTTTCCCGCACCGTTCGGCCCGAGAAACCCGACGATCTCGCCGCGCTGCATCGAGAAATCGATCTTCTGCACGCCGCGTCCGCCGTCATACTTCTTGCTCACCTGCTTCACTTCGAGCACACTTCTTCATCCCTTCTTCGTTCATATGTATGGGCTTGCGAGCAGTCCTCAAACTGTTCTAACTATAGGCCGGAAAACATAAGTAAGGCTTAAACGAAGTTTAGTCAGGGCTTAAAATAATGTGTCTAAGTTGTGAACAAGATCTGTCGAAACGCAAGCAGATCTATCCTCGACGCCAAAAAAGCGAACGTTGGGATTAACCCACCGTCGCCTTTTCCATACCGGTCTATTCCTTGCAATGTTCTTCCGTTTTCTCGACGAATTCCCGAATCAAACCGAGCGTTTCCCAGCTAAAATGATGTTCCAGGTTCGCGCTCTCCGTCTCCACGCGCTGCTCAGGCACGCCGATCCGACTCAAAAACCGTTCCAGCGTCTGTTTTCTTTCCCGCAACTGCCCGCCGATCCGCTCGCCTTCAGGCGTCAGGAAGATCCAGCCGTATTTTTCATATTCGATATATCCCGCTTCGGCCAGTCGACGCGCCATCTTGGAAGCAGCGGACGGATTGACGGATAAGGCTTCGGCAACGTCGGTCACCCGCGTATAGCCTTGCGCTTCGGACAATCGGTAAATCTGCTTCAAATGATTTTCCATCCCGCGTGTCGTCATCTGCTCCCTCCCTTATGCAGAGCTGGCCGTCGGCCGAAGCCGTTTCGCCAAAATCCCGTGTTTGGGCGAAACGATAAAGCTGAACATAAATACAATACCGGTCGCAAAAGCCATAGAGCCGGAGATCGAGGTATCCAGCCACAGCGCGATGTAGTAGCCGAATACCGCCGACAAAATGCCGAACGCCCCGCTTAACGCCATCATGACCGCCAGCCGATCCGTCCACAGGTACGCGGAAGCGGCAGGCGTAATCAGCATCGCCACGACCATGATCGCGCCGACCGCATCGAACGAGGCCACCGTCGTGATCGACACCAATCCCATAAACGCATAATGCATCAATCCGGCGGGAATGCCGAGACTGAGCGCAAGCGCCGGGTCGAACGACGTGATTTTCCATTCTTTATAAAAAGCGACGATGGCGATCAGCACGATCGCCAGCACGATCGACAACGTAACCACCGCCTCCGGCACGTCGCCGAGCAGCGGAAGGGTCGATTTTTCCCAGGGGATAAACGTGATTTCGCCCATCAGCGTATGCTGGATATCCAGATGCGCGTTGCCCGCCTGCGTCGAGATCAACACCACGCCGAGCGCGAAAAACGAAGTAAATACGACGCCGATCGACGCTTCCTGCTGCACGCCGAGCGAATGCAGCCATTGCACGAGCAGCGTCGTCAGCAGTCCGGCGGCGACCGAACCGATCAGCATATGGATGCCGCTCAGTTCGCGAGTGACGAGAAAAGCGGTTACGATGCCGAGCAGCACGGTATGGCTGATCGCATCGGCCATCATCGCCATCCGGCGCAAAATCAGCAGCGTGCCGACCAGTCCGCACGAGACGCCGACAAGCGACGCGGTCAACAAAATCCATCCGGCGTAACTCATACCGCGTTCCCTCCTTCCGCCGTACGGCGCTCAGTTTTCGGCTTGGTCAGTTCTTTGCGCAAACGGCGTTGCTGCACGGCTTGCACGACGACGCCTTTGCGAGTGCCGAACGCCAGCGAGACGATGAACAGCGCTGCGGCGGACAACACGATGAAAGGTCCGGTCGGCCACCCGTTTCCGTAGGCGCTGAGTACCGTTCCCGACGCTCCCGACACGCCGCCGAATACCGCCGACAAAATCACCATGCGTCCGAACGAATCCGTCCAGTACCGCGCGCTCACCGCCGGGGTAATCAGCAGCGCCGCCATCAAAATCACGCCGACTGCCTGAATGCCCACCACGATGACCAGCACCAGGCAAAATAGGTACAGTGCATTCATGAATCGACCGGACAGCCCCAGGCCTTTGGCAAAAGCGGCATCGAACAAAAAGAGCTTCCATTCTTTGAACGCGACGACCGCTACGATCAGCACCAGCAGCGCAAGTCCCGACATCAACCAGACGTCGCGCTGCACCATCGAAGCGGCCTGGCCGAAAATAAAGCTGTCCAGCCCGCTTTGCGCCGCTCCCGCCATCCGGTTGACCATCGTCAGCAGCATAATCCCGAAGCCGAAAAAGACCGACAGCACGATGCCCATCGCCGCGTCTTCCTTGATCCGGCTCGACGAGCGTATCCAATGGATGAGCAGCGCGCCAAGCAATGCCCCGGCCGCCGCGCCTGCCAGCATGACCGGAAGATTTTTCGATCCGACCAACGCGAAGCCGATAATGACGCCGGGCAGAGAAGCGTGCGATAACGCGTCGCTCATCAGGCTTTGCCTTTTCCAATACGCGAAGCAACCGACAATGCCCGCCGCCGTACCGAGAATCAGCGTGCCGAGCAGCACCCACTGCGCATTGTGCGAAAGTCCGGCGATCATCATCCCGACGTCACTCCTTTCCACCGCAACGTGCCCCCGTAAGCGCGATGCACCAAGCTTTCGGTAAACGTCTCCGCCGTTGGCCCGTGCGCGACCACCGTCCGGTTGAGCAGCAGCACGTGATCGAAATAATCTTCGACCGTTTGCAGATCGTGATGCACGACGAGTACCGTTTTGCCGCGGCTTTTGAGCAGGTTAAGCGTCGCCATGATCGCTTTCTCCGTCGCGGCGTCCACGCCGGCGAGCGGCTCGTCCAGCAGATACAGATCGGCGTCCATCACAAGCGCGCGAGCGAGAAAAACGCGCTGCTGCTGCCCGCCGGACAATTGGCTGATCTGTCTGGACGCGTATTCTTCCATGCCCATTTCCCGAAGCGCCTGCAAAGCTTGCTGACGATGCTTTTTGCCCGGACGGCGCAGCCAGCCGATCCGGCCGTACAAGCCCATCAGCACGACGTCGAGCGCATCGGTCGGGAAATCCCAATCGACCGAACCGCGCTGCGGGACGTAACCGACGCGAGATTTGACTTTGGCGTAAGAAGCGCCGAAAAAAGATACGCTGCCTTCCAGAGCCGGATGCAGCTCCAATATCGTTTTGAGCAGTGTCGATTTGCCCGCGCCGTTCGGGCCGACGATTGCCGTCAACGTGCCGGGCTTAACCGTAAATGTGGCGTGATCCAGCACTTTGTTTTTCCGATACGAAGCCGATAATCCCTCTACTTGCAGTACCGACGTCATACGCTCACTCCCCTTCGGCGCTCAGCGCGTTGTAGATCGTGTCGGCGTTATGGCGATACATGCCGATATAAGTGCCTTCCGGTGTTCCGGTATCGCCCATCGCGTCGGAAAACAGCTCGCCGCCGACTTTGACGTCGAGGCCGCGTTTTTTCGCGCCTTCGATCACCGCGTTGATCGACGCCGGATTGATGCTGCTTTCGACGAACACGGCCGGCACCTGGTAATCGACCAACAGATCCACGGTGTTGTCGATATCCGACAACCCGACTTCGTCTTCGGTGCTCAAGCCTTGAAGCCCGACGACGTCGACGCCGTTCATGCGGCCGAAGTAACCGAACGCGTCATGGGCGGTAATAAGCACGCGTTTTTCTTCCGGAATTTGAGACAGCTTGGCTTGCGCGTCGGTTTTGAGTGCGTCCAGTTCGGCGAAATAGGCGGTTTTGTTGCTTTCGAAGTAATCGGCGTTTTCCGGCGAAGCTTTTTTAAGTTCTTCCGTGCCCGCGCTGAGCGCTTGCTTCCAGAGATCGATATCGAACCAGATATGCGGATCTGTCGCGCCTTCTTCGTCGACCAGCAATTCTTCCTGCGGAATGGCTTCGCCGATCGCGGCTACCGGTTTGCTTTTGCCGATTTCTTCGAATACCCGCAGCATATTGGCTTCCAGATGCAGGCCGCTGTACAAAATGACGTCGCCGCTTTCCAGCTTGGCGATATCGCCCTGCGTCGCTTGATACAAATGCGGATCGACGCCCGGTCCCATCAGGCTTTGCACGTTGACTTTGTCGCCGCCGATGACCGAGATCGGTTCCGCGATCTGCGCGATGGTGGTGACGACGTTAAGCTTGCCTTCGTTATCTCCTGCGGCATTCGCGGTGCTTGCGTTATTTGCGTTTTCGCCTGCTGCGCAGCCTGCCAGCCAGAGGGCGAGAGCGGTTACGATGAAAGCCATTCCCCATTTTCGGATTCCTTTTGTTTTTGTCACGACTGATCCTCCTTTATCTTTTGTGCATCTAAAAATTTTTACCTAAGGCAAAACTTATGCTTATGTATAAAATAATTTCCTGAGGTGAATTTGTCAATGTCAGAAATAGAGGGGAAAGTTTCCTTCGCGGAAACATTGGAAGTCCTATTCGAGGGGGAAGCTGGGGGCGCTGCGGGAAAAATTCGTTCAGGCCGCTGTCTCACCGTAGAATTTAAGATTGAAATGTACATTTCAATCTTAAATTCTACGGTTCAAAGGCGTCCTTCACTGAATTTCTCCCTCCGCTAGAGCTTCCGCTATCGAATAGAATTCCTGATTTCCAAAAGGGAACTTTTTGGGGGAAGGGAAGAAAACAGAATAAAGCATAAAAGAAAAAAAGCAGCAAAGGATGGGATCGGCTTGGGGGAGGGCAAGTTGAGCGGAGGAGGGAAT
>NZ_JBBKAR010000058.1:0-63237 GCF_037722395.1 Saccharibacillus sacchari
TGCTCGCGGTATTCTTTGATTCGATTTTGCATGGCAGGACCGCTTTCTGTAATTTGAGCGTTGAAAACACCTTGTAACTCTCTCTGGTAATTAACGCGGATATGCGTTACCGTAGAAGAATCAATATAAGGTAGATCGTTGGTGAAAGGAGCAAAAAGGAATGAGTCGCATTGTGGAAGTCAGAGGGATTCGTTTGGGAGAAGGGATGCCCAAGATTTGTGTTCCGCTGACCGGGCGAACGCGGGAAGAACTGCGTGAGGAGGCTGAACTGCTGCGTACGATCGATCTGGATTTTGCGGAGTGGAGGGTGGACTTTTTCGCAGAGGTGGATTCGATTGAGGCCGTATTGGAAGAGTTGGCCGAGCTGCGGAGTTTGCTGGGAGACATTCCGTTGATCTTTACGTTCCGTAGTGCCCGTGAAGGCGGACAGCGGGAATTGACGATAGAAGCATATACCCGTCTGAATCGCGAAGCAGCGGCTTCCGGTCATGCGGATGTGATCGATATCGAACTTTTTACCGGGGACGAGATCGTACGCGAATTAACAGCCGAGGTTCGCCGCACGGGTGCCGTTTCGATCGTATCGAATCATGATTTTGACGCGACGCCTTCGCATGAGGAGCTGGCTTCTCGGCTTCGGCGGGCACATGGGCTTGGCGCCGATATTCCGAAGATTGCAGTGATGCCTCGGCATCCGGGAGATGTGTTGACGCTGCTGGCGGTAACCTACGAGGTTAGTTCCGAGGAACAGGGGCCTATCATTACAATGTCGATGGATAAGGCGGGCGTGATCAGTCGAGTCGCAGGAGGAACATTCGGCTCTGCACTGACTTTCGGAGCGGCGAAAAACGCATCTGCACCCGGGCAGCTTGCCGCAGCGGAGCTGAAAGGGATTTTGAACGCGCTATATACGTGATACCTGTTGCCCATACTGAACCGGAATCCGTGCAAAACAGACGAATTCCGGTTTTTTTTATATGTTATACTCGCCTGAAATTTGTGATGTTCAAAAAATAGATAAAACTTTGTGAAAAATATTACTTTATTGAACCGGACATTGTGATATATTGAACAAAGTAAAGAGAAACTATTCATAAGGGGAGAAATTACACATGAAAAAAGCAGCAGTAGGCATGGGTCTGGTATTGGGATTTGCACTTTTGGCAGGATGCGGAAGCAATGACGCGGCAACGGTAGAAACACCGGCAGCAACAGAAACTCCGGCAACAACAGATACTCCGGTTGCGGATGCGGCAACGACCGCTTCGATCGTCAACGACAACGACGCTTTCCTGAACGCAATCAGCGCCAAAGGCACATGGATCATCGCGGTTCTGAACGACATGACGATCGATCAGGATCTGGTTCTGGACGGACAATTCGAAAATAAAGATGAGCCTGCACGCAAAATCGCTTTGTATGCACAAGATGCTGACCGCAACGTAACGGCACGCTATACACTGACCGCTCCAAAACTGACGGTAAACAGCGAAAACGCACGTATTCAAGGCGGCACGTTCAAAGGCGACGTATACGTAACGGCTGACGGTTTCCAAGTGGTGGACGCTACGGTTGAAGGTAACCTGTACTTCTCGACGCAAGAACAACTGGACGCTTTCAAGCTTGAAGACGGCGCGAAAGTAACAGGCGAAACAGCTGTGAAAGCCGAGTAGTTTTTTCGGAAAATGTTTTGGGATATGAAGGATCAACCCGGAAATTAGGGAGTGAAAAGCTCTGAACCGTTTGGCGGTTCGGGGCTTTTTTGCGTTTTTGGAGAGGCGTCGCCATACTTTTGCCCTGGAACGGGGAGAGGGGATGGGGGAGAATGAAGGTAGTTGAAATTTGGGAGTGATGAAGTGTTGAAGAGGTTAAGAGATCCAGTCAAAAGAGTTTCTTCGAATCAAAAGAGTCGCTTGGCGCGCGCGTGTTTAATCTTCTTGCCCGGAGGGGTTGAAGATTAAACGAACAAACATCCAATCCGAACTCTCCCGTATCGAACGCGAAGAAAACGTGCGTATCCTGTACGCGTGCGAATCCGGTAGCCGGGCATGGGGATTCCCTTCGCAAGACAGCGATTATGACGTACGTTTTCTGTATGTGCATGAGCCGGACTGGTATCTGTCCGTGTTCGACCGGCGCGACGTGATCGAACGGCCGATCAGCGATCTGCTCGACGTGAACGGCTGGGATCTGCGCAAAGCGTTGCGGTTGTTCCGCAAAAGCAATCCGCCGCTGCTCGAATGGCTGCAATCGCCGATTGTGTATCGGGAGATGCCGGAAGCGACGAACGAGATTCGCAGCCTATCCGCTCCGTCTTTTTCCGCCAAAGCTTGCACGTTCCATTATCTGCATATGGCGCGCGGCAATTACCGGGACTATCTGCAAGGAGACACGGTGCGCAGCAAAAAGTATTTTTACGTGCTGCGTCCGCTGCTGGCTTGCGCCTGGATCGAACGTTTCGGAAGCCTGCCGCCGATGGCGTTCGATACGCTCAAAGACACGTTGCTTGAACCCGGCGAACTCCGAACGGCCGTCGATGAATTGCTGGAGCGCAAAAAATCCGGCATCGAATTGAAAGCGGAACCCCGTATTGAGGTTATTAATCAATATCTGGAAACTCAAATTTCTTATTATGAACAGCAAGCCCCGCGTATGCCGGATACCGGACAGTCGGTCGATGATCGTCTCGATCCGTTATTTATTTCCGTACTGCGAGCGGCCTGGAAGGAGACGTAGAACGATATGGCTATTGTCCAACTAAGCTCGACCCATCCCGATTTTTCTTTTTTAATCCGCAAAAATCCGTCGACCGGCATGTTGATCCGTCCGATCCGCAAAGGTCTGGCCTACGGCTGGTACAGCGATCCGCAGACGTTCAACGTATACTTCAAAGACGCGGACAACGAAGTTTCCTACAAACGCAGCGAGCTGGAAGAATTCGAGTATCTGAACGTCTCCCGCTATAACACGCCGCTGTTTCCGCTGAATGCGATCAATGAGTTTTTCTCGCATCCGCTCAAGCCCGACGAACGCGATACGGACGGGGCAACCGCGACGCTGTTCATCAATATGGTGCATATCGAGCGCGACCGCTATATTCACTTTTTCGCCAAGCATTTACCGGATATTGATTTTGAATTAACGCATCTGGCCCACAAAAGCTACTCGCTGAAAATGACGACCGACCGCAATCTTCATTATCTGCTGCACGCGGCAAGCGTATTGTTTTTGTTCTTGTCCATGTTCGGCAAAGAGTTTTTGGATGTCAGTGACGCGATTCTGGACAAGTATATTCGCAGCGTGAACATCATCGACGCGCCGTTTTATATCCGCAGCCTCTTCGTTCGCAATTTTCTCGGCTCCCGTTCGCGGTTCCGTAAATACGTGGGAGAGCTGGAACGGACGGAGCGTTACAAGATCGCGTTCGATTTCGGCGGTACGGCTTATCAGCGGCGCAGCGTCATTTCCGGGCAACTATCGTTCGACAAATCTATTCTCGATATCGGTTGCGGCG
Organism: Saccharibacillus sacchari; assembly: GCF_037722395.1. GTDB lineage: Bacteria > Bacillota > Bacilli > Paenibacillales > Paenibacillaceae > Saccharibacillus > Saccharibacillus sacchari_A. The sequence goes on from NZ_JBBKAR010000058.1 coordinate 3,515, forward strand.
AAGGCTTTTATGCGATTCCTTACGCCGGGCAGATCAAGGAAGACTACAACTACTATGCGATCGACGTGAACGAAGAAGTGTTGGAGCAGACCGTACGCAAAGCCGCAAGCAAAGAACTCGACAACCTGATCCCGTTCGCTTCGCTGGAACTGTTTTTGGACACCTACAACGGCGAGCAGGTCGACGTCATTCTGACCGAAGTGATCGAGCATATGGGCAAAAAAGAAGCGGCGGCGCTGATCCGGCAGGTGCTGGACAAGGTGGACTTCGACCGTTTCGTGATCACGACGCCGAATGCGGACTTCAACCGTTTTTACGAGTTGGAAGGCATGCGGCACGACGATCACGATTGGGAAATGGAGCAGGCGGAGTTCCGTACGTGGATCGAAAGTCTGGTTGCAGCGCGAGGACTGCACAGCGAATGGCTGGAGATCGGCGACCGGGTGAACGACGTCTCGACGACCCAGGGCGTATTGTTCGTGCAGGAAGAAGCGAAGACCGCATCCACGGAAAAAGGAGGAGAAACCCATGAGCGAATCCACGCCTAAAACGCTGGAAATCCGCACGAAAGTGCATACGGTGCTGATGCTGGTCGGCCCGACGGAATGCGGAAAAACGACGTTTGCCGAACGCGTCCTGCTACCGAAGTTGCGTTTGCAAAACGAAGAACGCGGCTTGCAGGGCAACGTTCAATTGCTGGCGTCCGACCGGATTCGGCAGGAGCTGCTCGGGTATGATTACGACAAATACGATTCGGTGATGCTGGAAGCGAGCGAGCAGACGTTTGCGCTGTTGTTCGAACGGTTGAAGCTGGCGACGACGTTTCCGATCAATGCGGAGTTCGTGATCGTCGATACGACCGGGTTGTCCGAAGACTTCCGGCAGCAGGTGCGCGCGATCGCCAAAGCCAACCATTACCGCGTGGAAGCGGTCGTGTTCGATTACCGCAAACGCAGCGATTATTACGCGTCCGAACGCTCCAAACGGCTGATCTCGACCCATATCAATCGGTTGAAAAAAGACGTGCTTCCGGTGTTGGCGAAAGAGCAGTATGACGCGGTACACCGGATCAAAGCGAAAGATTTCGGAGAAGCGGCCTTGCTGGAAGCGGATGAGCCGAATATATATTCTACAGCCGCGCTTCAATCGGATGAACGTACCGAATACTCCGTTATTGTCGAAAATGAAGCGGAGTATATCGACAGCATCCTGCCGCGCGACCGCGATTATATCGTAATCGGCGACGTGCACGAAAGCGTGGATGCGCTGCATGGACTGCTGCTCGATCACGGCTGCAAGCTGGAAGAAGACCGCCTGCTGCTGCCGGACCGGCTGGAACGGACGAAGTTTATTCTCGCAGGCGACTGGATCGACAAAGGCAAACGGACGCGCGACATTATCGAATTTTTGCATAAGAACCGCGAGCATTTTTTGTTCGTCAAAGGCAACCACGAAAACTTCGTCTACAAATATTTGCGCGGCGAAATCGCGGGCGTGGACGGCGAAGTGTTGGACAGTTATTTCGATTCGATCCCGACGCTGCAACAAGACGAAGCGCTGCGCGCCAAGTTCGACGAGTTGGCCGAAGCGTCCTGTACCTTTTACCGCCGGATCGGCGTGGGCGAAGGGCAGCCGTCTTTTTACGTGACCCATGCGCCGTGCGAAAACAAATATATCGGCAAGTTCGACAACTATGCGCAGCGCCATCAACGCACGTTCCGCCTACTGCCGGACGTGCCGAAAGAAGAACAGTTGTCCTTTTTGCAACGCGACGCGGTCGGCAACCATCCGTACCATCTGTTCGGCCACGTGGCGGCAAAGCAAGCGTTCCGTCTGCGCAACAAGCTGCATCTGGACACGGGCGCGGTTCACGGCAATCTGCTGACTTCGGTCAGCATGGGCTATAAGCCGTTTTTCAAATCGCATAAATCGGCCGCGGCCGCAGTACCCGACGAGCTGTCGACGTTGTTCCGGCAAGAACGACGTATTCAGCCGCGCGAGCTGAGCGAAGACGATGTGCGCCGATTGCGGTACATTTCGCGGCACAAGATCAATTTCATCTCCGGAACCATGTCGCCTTCGGACAAAGACATGAACGCGGAGGAATTGGAATCGCTGCGCCGCGGGCTGGATTATTTCCGGGGAAATGGCGTGAACGAAGTCATTTTGCAGCCGAAATATATGGGTTCGCGCTGTAATCTGTATTTGCATCGAACAGTGGAAGACAGCTTCGCGGTCAGCCGCAACGGTTACAAGATCAAGCAGGTCGATCTGACGCCGGTGTATAAAAAGCTGCTGGAGCGTTTCGGCGAGCATATGGAGCGGAACGGTATCGCCATCCTGATCCTCGACGGAGAACTGATGCCGTGGCATACGCTGGGCGAAGGGCTGATCGAGCGTCAATTTCGTCCGATCGGCGCGGCGCTGGGCAGCGAGCTGGCGTTCCTGCGCGAACACGGCTTCGAACAGGCGCTCGACCGTCTAAGCGAAGATTACGATAACAGCGGGTTCGCGCGCGACCGGATTCACGATTCCAAAAGCAAGCTGATCGACAAATACGGCAACGGCGCTTACCAGAACTACAAATACGTGCACGATATCCGCCAAGCGCGTATGCCGCTGGATGCGCATGAAGAAGCCTACGCCGTGTACGACCGCCAGCTCGGACTGTATGCGGGTGAAGGCGAAGCGGAGTACAAACCGTTCGGCCTGCTCAAAATCGTGTACGAAGACGGTCGGGAGGAGCTGCCGGGGCAGGCACGCAAACAGTCGGAGTTGTACGCATGGCTATCCGACGACGAGGCATTGAAGCTCGACTTGTCGGCGGAAGATGCTTATGAGCAGGCGGCTGACTTTTTCAGCAAGCTTACACTGGATCGCGGCATGGAAGGCGTCGTCGTCAAGCCGGAGCTTCCGGCCGAAGGCGTCGCGCCGAACATGAAGATCCGCAACCCCGATTACCTGACGATCGTTTACGGCTACGATTACCGTTTCCCGCACAAATACGCCAAGCTGCTCAAGCAAAAAAGCATCCAGCGCAAGCTGCGTACTTCGATCGCGGAACATAAGCTGGGGCAGCGCATGCTGAACGTGCCGATCGACGAGATTTCGCCGGACCATGCGCAATACCGCGAAGCGGCGTCGGATTTGCTGTTCGAAGTGGCGGGGGAGAAAGAGATCGATCCTCGGTTGTAAAAAAAGAAATCAATCAAAAGAAAAATCGATAAGCCGTTTACCGACCCCGATGCTCGCGAAAACCGAGTATCGGGGTCGCGTACGCGGTTTTTGTTTTTGATACGGAATGTTGAAAATTGACGAAAAATCATGAAAAAAAGTTGTATACCTACTTCAAATGAACTATAATTCCGATAAAGTTAGTATAATTAATCATTGTATTCATCAATTTTTTCGATATACGGGAGGAACATTCTATTGGACAGCCAGAATTGGAGGCTTGGGATTGATATCGGAGGAACGTTTACCGATCTGACCTTGTTGGAACAAAGCAGCGGGGAAACGATCACGCTCAAAACTCCGACCGTGCCGGCAGATCCGGCGCAAGGGATCGCGAACGGTCTGGAAGCGTTGAAAAAGCGTGGCGTGAATCCTTCGGATATCCGTTATTTCGTGCATGGGACGACGATCGGTCTGAATACGCTGTTGCAGCGCCGCGGAGCGAAGATCGCCCTGCTCGTGACCGAAGGCTTCCGCGACATATTGAATTTGCAGCGTTTGCGGTTGCCGGTTCCGTACGATTTCCGTTCTCGGTTGCCGGAGCCGTTGATACCGCGCGAGCGGGTATTCACCGCGTCGGAACGTTTGCTGCACGACGGCAGCGTCCATGAACCTCTGGACGAAGAACGGCTGCGCGGCACCGTGGCGGATATTCTCGGCAGCGGGGCGACCGGGGTCGTGATCTGTTTTTTGCACAGTTACAAAAATCCGGCGCACGAGCGCCGCGCGGCCGAGTTGATCGCGCGGTGGAGCGAAGGCAGGCTGGACGTATCGGCTTCTTCCGGGCTGTGGCCGCAGATGCGCGAATACGAGCGCGCCGTCATGACGTCGGCGAACCTGTATATTCAATCCAACGTGCAAAAATACTTTAGTACGCTACAAGAGCGCTTGAATGAAGCGGGTGTAGCCAGCACGCCTTTCATCACCCAATCCAACGGCGGCATCATGGATATCCGCTCCGCGGCGGAAGCCCCGGTGCGCACCTTGTTCTCCGGCCCGGCGGCCGGCGTGATCGGAGCGGTGCAAGCCGCGAAGTCGGCCGGTATCGACAACGTGATTACGTTCGATATGGGCGGAACGAGCGCCGATATTTCGATCATCGAAAACGGACAGCCGACCTTTTCGCAAAGCAATCATCTGGCCGGCCTGCCGATTCCGCTTCCGGCCGTATCCATGTATTCGGTCGGAGCGGGCGGCGGTTCTTACGGTTGGATCGACAACGGCGGCCTGTTGAAAGTCGGCCCGGAATCCGTCGGTTCCGATCCCGGTCCGGCTTGTTACGGGCGGGGAGAACGGGCGGCGCTGACCGATGCGTTCCTGGTCTGCGGCTATTTGAATCCCGACCGGTTCGCGGCGGGCAACGTGCGCTTGCACGGCGACCGTTCGCTGCGGGCGCTGGAGCCGATCGCCCGGCATCTGGGCACGGACGCGCGCGCCGCGGCGGACCGGATGCTTCAGGTCGCCATCGCGAACATGTATGCCGAGCTGAGCGCCGTCATGGAGCAGCACGGGTTCGATCCGCGCGAATTCAGCCTGTTGGCTTTCGGCGGAGGCGGACCGGTAACGGCCAATTTCCTGGCCGAAGAGATTCAGGCGCGCAGCGTGCTGATTCCGCCGAAGCCGGGCACGCTTTGCGCGCTGGGCGCGTTGAGCGCCGATTTTGCGCATGACGCGGTATTGTCGCTGCAACGGATGGCCGCCGACGTGCCTTTCGCCGAACTGGGCGGCCATTACGCCGCATTGGGCGGTTCCGCGTCATCCTGGCTCGATGCGCAGGACGCGCCGGGTCTGGAAGGACGCACGCTGTTCTATTCGCTGGACGCCCGGTACAAAGGCCAGGCGTTCGAGATCGAATTGCCGATCCCGCCGGAATTGTTGCAAGACGGCGATTATTCCCGTTTGGAGACAAGCTTCCACGATCTGCACCGCCGCCAGTACGGACACAGCGATCCGGGCGCGCAGATCGAATTGATTAATTTGCGCGCCCGGATCGTCGGTCATGTCCGCAAGCCGGACGCGCAATCCATTCCGGCGGCGCCAAGCGAAGCCAAAGCTTCCGGCGTGCGCAACGTGCTGCTGAACGGCCGGGAATACGAAGCGCGGATTTACGCGCGCGGCAACCTGTTGGCGGGCCATGCGATTTCGGGCCCGGCGATCGTGGAACAGGACGATACGACGATCGTCGTGCTTCCCGGTTGGGGCGGCCGCACGGACGCGGGGGGCAATCTGATTTTGGAAAAGGAGGCGAAGGCATGAGAACCGATCCGGCCACGCTCGAAATCATGCGCAGTTATTACAACGCGATCGCGGGCGGCATGGGCCATATCATCGAACGGACGTCGTTCACGACGTTCGTCAAAGAATCCGCCGATTTTGCCACGGCGCTGGCGGCGCCTTCCGGCGAATTTTTCGTTTACCCGAAAACGGTGGGCGTTACGATCTTTCTCGGCCTCAGCGTGGCGAAAGCGGTGGAGTCGGTCGGCAAGCTGGAACCGGGCGATATCGTGATCACCAACGATCCGTACACGACGGACGGATTGGCGACGCACCTGCCCGACGTGCACGTATTCAAACCTATTTTCGCGGACGGGGAATTGATCTCTTACGCCTGGGCATTCGTGCATTGCAGCGACGTGGGCGGGCTGGTTCCGTCCAGCATCTCCCCGGAAGCGACGGACATCCATCAGGAAGGGCTGCGCATTCCGCCTGTCAAGCTGTACCGGCGCGGCGAGCGCAACGAAGACGTGTATACGTTCCTGAACGCGAATAGCCGCGTGCCGCGCTTGAACGAAGGCGACGTGCATGCGATGGTCGCCGCGGTCAATACGGCCGAACAGCGCATGCTCGGCCTGATCGGCAAATTCGGGACGCAGGCGGTCCGCGACAGCATCGAAGATTTGATGGATCAGGGCGAAGCGCGGGCGCGCGGCGTGATCCGGCAAATTCCGGACGGCACGTACGCTTTCGCCGATTATCTGGACGACGATATGCTGTCGGACACGCCGGTACGGCTCGCCGTCGATTTGACGGTGGAAGATGGGAACATCACGATCGACTTCACCAAGTCCGATCCGCAGGTACGGACGGCGTTCAATCTGGTGACCAACGGCAAAAAGCACTCGTTCCTGTACCAGGGACTGATCAATTTCATGATCAGCGAAGATCCGTTCATTCCGGTCAACGGGGCGATCACCCGGCCGATCTCCGTGATCTCGCCGGTCGGGACGCTGGTGAATCCGGTCTATCCCGCGGCCGTCGGCGTCAGGCACACGATCACGATGCGCATGTACAACGTCGTGCTGGGCGCGCTGGCGCAAGCGATACCCGACCGGATTCCGGCGGCGGGCGCGGGGCAGTCGGCGATCGTCGTGCTGTCCACGCCGGACGAACAGACAGGCAGCCGCAACATGGCGGTCGTGCAGCCGATGGGCGGCGGAGGCGGCGGCCAAAGCGATATGGACGGAGCGGACGGCATCGACCACGCTTCCGGGTTTCTCAAAAACACGCCGATCGAAAGCCTGGAACAGCATATCGACATATTGGTCAAACGGTACGAATTTTTGCCGGACACGGCCGGAGCGGGCAAAAGCCGCGGCGGCCAGGCGATCCGGCTTGATTTCCAAATCGTGCGCGACAACTCGTTGGTGACGGCCCGGGGCATGGAGCGGCTTCGTTTCCATCCGTGGGGACTCGCCGGAGGATCGGCGGGCGCGCTCGGACGCGTCGTGCTCAATCCGGGCACCGACCGGGAACGCGAGCTGTCGAAGATCAGCGTGTTGGCGCCGCAGCCGGGCGACGTGGTCAGCATCTTGTCGCCGGGCGGCGGCGGTTGGGGCAATCCGCTTCAGCGCGAAACGGCGTCGGTCGAGAACGACGTTAACGCGGGGCTGATCGCGCCCGAAGCCGCAAAATCGGAGTACGGCGTCGAGCTTCGGCGCGAAGGCGCAAGCTGGAAAACCGACGAAGGCGCGACCGCCGTACTGCGCGGACGCCTGGCCGCCGAACGCAACGCGTCGGCCGCTGCCGCGGAGCGCTACCGGGCGAAGATCGATTTCGGCGAAGCCCGGCTGGCTTACGAAGACGTCTGGACGCCGGAAGCGAGCGACGCGCTGGCGCTGCTGCTGTACAGGCTTCCGCCGACGCAGCGTGCCGCCCGCAAACAACGGGTGCACGAAGAGGCTGCGTCGGCGTATCCGGGAACGGCGCTCGACGCAAGCAAAGTCGCCGCGATCTGGGAGTCGTTGGCGGGCAGCCGCTGATCTTGACGGAAACGCGCCCGCTCGGCAATCGAGCCGCATGATTGACGAGCGGATTGTTTCAACGAACGATATATCAACGAAAAACGTAAAACGCCGGAGCGGCGGCGCTTGCTCCGCGCGTCAAAAAAGAGAGGGGCAATACTAATGATGCGTTTGAATAAAAAATGGTCGTTTTCCGCTTTGGCTTTGAGTTTGACACTGGCGGTTTCCGGCTGCGGAGCGGCAGGAGAATCCGATAGCGCGTCCGGCGGCGAGCCGCAAGCGACCGATACGGTGGTCATCGGGGTATCGGGAGGCGCGTGGGAACAAAATATCCGCGCCGCCGCGCTGGACCAGTTCGAAAAAGACACGGGCATCAAAGTGGAAGTGGTCGCGGGCACGGACGCGGAATGGTTCCCGAAACTGAAAGCGTCCAATGGCAATAATCCGGCCTACGACGTGCTGGTGCTTCAACCGGATACGATCGAACGCGCGGTCGCGTCCGATTTGCTGCAACCGCTGGATACGGCCAACGTGCCGAATCTGGCCGATCTGTATCCGTCGGTCGAAGAACGCTTCACCAAAGACGGCAAAGTCTACGCGGCCGGATTCAGCATGGGGCAGCTCGGCTTGGCTTACCGCAAAGACCTCGTTTCGACGCCTCCGACCAAATGGACGGATCTGTGGAACGACGAGTACAAAGGCCATGTCGCGATTTCGTCGCCGACGTATTCGGCGGGCCTGCAATTCTTTTCCGGTCTGGTCGGAGCGCTCGGCGGAACCGTCGACAATACGGCCGACGTGGACAAAGCGTTTGCCAAGCTGGCGGAGCTGAAAAGCAGCGCGGTCGCTTTCCCGGATAACGCCGGTTCGATCCAGACGTTGCTGGAACGCGGCGACGCCTGGATCGTGCCGATGTGGGACGGCCGTACCTTCGCGATGGCCGACAGCGGTCTGGATGTCGGATTCGCGTATCCGGAAGACGGTCCGGTAGCGGCCGTCGCGAGCTGGACGGTCACGAAAGGCAGCCCGAACCTCGCCAACGCCTACAAGTTGGTCGATTATCTGTCCAGCCCCGACGTGCAGAAGAAGTTCTCCGATCTGTCGCTGTACGGCATGACCAACAAAAACGTGGAATACAGCGATTCGCTCAAAGAACGCGTGCAAGTCGGCGAAGAAGCGTATAAGAAATTGACCTGGGTCGATTACGCCGTAGCCACGCCGAATCTTGCGGATTGGACGAACCGCTGGACCGAGGCGCTGGGCGGTGGGCAGTAATGAGCGGAATCCGCATTGAAGAAATCAGCAAAACGTTCGGCGACCAGACGGCGCTGAGCCATGTCGATCTGGAAGTCCGGGAAGGGGAGTTTTTCTCCCTGCTCGGGCCCAGCGGTTGCGGAAAAACGACATTGTTGAACATGATCGCCGGTTTTCTCGAACCGACGACCGGAGGCATATGGATCGGAGGCCGGGAAGTGACCGGCCTTCCGCCTTACCGCCGCGAGATCGGGATGGTGTTTCAGGACTACGCGCTGTTCCCGCATCTGTCGGTCAGCGACAATGTGGCGTACGGCTTGCGCATCCGCAAAATGCCGCGCAAAGACATCGCGGAGCGCGTGCGCGAAAGTCTCGCGCTCGTCCAGCTCGAAGCTTACGCTTCGCGCATGCCGCACCAGCTCAGCGGCGGGCAGCGCCAGCGCGTGGCGATCGCGCGCGCGTTGGCGGTACGTCCGGCCGTGCTGCTGCTGGACGAGCCGCTGAGCAATCTGGACGCCAAGTTGCGCAAAGACATGCAGACCGAGCTACGAAATATTCAGCGCACAACGGGCGTCACGACCGTGCTGGTGACGCACGATCAGGAAGAAGCGCTCAGCTTGTCGGACCGGATTGGTATCCTCGGCGACGGGCGCTTGCAGCAGCTCGGCACGCCGCTCGACGTCTACCGCCGCCCGTCCAACCGGTTCGTCGCCGAATTTATCGGCCAGGTGAACCTGATCGCGGCCAAGCCGCTGCAAGGGGACACGGGCTTGGGCGGCGCGCAAGCGTACGCCGCGACCGAACTGGAGACGGCTCAGGGCCGCGCGCTGCGCTTGGACTTCGATCCGTCGGCGGCGGACGGCGGAAGCTCCGCCGAAGCCGCTTCGCCCGGCGGCGAGACGCTGTTCATGCTGCGTCCCGAACGTATCCGCGTCTCGGCTCCGGGCCGGGAAGCGGGCGCCAACCGCACGCCGGCCCGCGTGAGCGGCGTCAGTTACGCAGGCAGTATGATGCGCGTGCAGTTCGAACTGGAAGGGCGCGGCTCGTTGACCGTGCACGCGTCCGACCCGGAGTTTCCGTCGTTGCCGGAACCCGGACAGTTCTATGACCTGCATTGGAGCGCGCAGGATCTGATTCCGATCCTGCCCGGGGAGAATCCGTTATGAGCCGGTCCGGCGCAACGCCAGCCGTTACGCGGCGCAAAAGCAAAGGAGCGGGTCGGAAAACGTTCCAGTGGCTGCTGCTTTCGCCTTCGCTGCTGTTTTTGACCCTGTTTCTGGTGGTTCCGTTCGCGATGCTGCTCGTGCTCAGCTTCCGGGACGTCGACAGCCTGCTGACCGTGCTGCCGACGTACAGCTTTTCGCAATACGTCACGGTGTTCACGACGTCCGCTTATGCGCGCACGATCGGCTCGACGCTGTGGATGGCGCTGATCACGACGACGATCTGCGTGCTGATGGCGTATCCGGCCGCGTATCTGCTGGTTCGCACGCCCAGTCGCGGGCTGCGCACGTTCTTTTATATTTTGCTTGTGTCGCCGCTGCTGACCAGCGTGGTAATCCGCACATTCGCATGGATCGTGCTTCTGGCGCAAAACGGCCTGATCAACGAAATGCTGATGAATCTGCATCTGATCCGCCAACCGCTGTCGCTGCTATGGAATATGAACGCGGTCATCATCGCGTACGTGCAGGTCATGCTGCCGTTCGCCGTGCTGCCGCTCGCGACGTCGATGGGCGAAATCCCGCCCAATCTGCGCCGGGCTTCGATGATCCTGGGCGCGGGGCGCGTCCGCACCTTTTTCCGCGTCACGCTGCCGCTGACCGTTCCGGGCATGTTGTCGGGCGCGGTTATCGTGTTCTCGTTGGCCGCGGGCAGTTACATCACTCCGCTGCTGGTCGGGGGGCGGCTTCAACCGCTGCTGCCGCTGGCGATCTACCAGCAGGCCGTGCAGGTGTTCAACCTGCCGCTCGCCGCCGCCATGTCGATCACGCTGCTCGTCGTCGTAGGCGCCGTGGTCGCTTTGGCCGGTTGGGTATCCAAACGATGGGAGGGGAAAATGCGAGATGTCTGAACGCAAAATCTCCGCGAACGGCGGAACTTCCGTTCCCCGTTCCCGCAAACGTCGCCGCATCAGCCCGCTGACGATCGCGATCTGGGCGGCCGGCCTGCTCGTTTACCTGTTTTTGATCCTGCCGGTGCTCGTCATCTTTTTGTCGGCGTTCAGCCCGCAGGAGTATCCGCAGTTTCCGCCGGAAGGATTTTCGGTGCGCTGGTTCGAAGCGTTGTTCACGAACCGCCAATGGCACAGCGCGTTATGGAACAGCATCGTGCTGCTGCTGATCGTCACGCCGCTGACCGTCATTTTGGGCACGGGCGCGGCGTATGCGCTCGGACGCCTGCAATTCCGGGGCAAGCAGGCGCTGCAATCGTTCATGCTGTCGCCGCTGATGATCCCGCAGGTCGTCCTGGGCATCGCGCTGCTGTACGAATTGACGACGCTCGGTCTTATCAACTCGATCTGGGGTCTGGTGATCGGGCATATCGTCGTCGCGTTCCCTTATGTCATTCGCACGGTCGGGGTCAGCGTATCCAGCCTCGATCCGAAGCTGGAACTGGCTTCGATGAGCCTGGGCGCCGGACCGGTTACGACTTTTCGGCGGGTCACGCTGCCGCTGATCCGTCCCGGCATCGTGGCGGGCGCGATCTTTTCGGCGGTGACGTCGTTCGGCGAAGTCTCGATCAGCTTGTTCGTGTCGTCGCCGCGAACGATCACGGTTCCGGTGCGCATTTTCGGTTATATCGATCAGACTTTCGATCCGTCCGTCAATGCGATCTCCGTTATTTTCATCGTGCTCGCGGTCGCGGCTTTGATCGTGATCGACCGGACGATCGGCTTGACCAAAGTAATGTGAAAAGGAGTCGGTAATCTTGAGCGATCTGGAGCAGTGGTTGTCCCGCGCGGAAATGCTGGATGAGCAGGTAAGGCAATGGCGGCGGCATTTTCACCGTCATCCCGAGCTGTCTTTCGAAGAATACGAAACGTCGCGTTATATCTATGAACAATTGGAGCGCATCGGCGGATTGCAATTGTCCCGTCCGACGCCGACCAGCGTGGTCGCGCGGTTGATCGGCGGCAAGCCCGGCGGCACGCTGGCGCTGCGCGCGGATATCGACGCGTTGGCGATCCATGAAGAAAACACGTTCGAATACGCGTCGGCGCATCCGGGAGTGATGCACGCTTGCGGACACGATTCGCACGCGGCGGTGCTGCTCGGCGCGGCGGATATTTTGTCCAAAAGCCGGGAGCGGCTGCGCGGCGAGATCCGCTTCGTGTTCCAGCACGCCGAAGAAGTGCCGCCGGGCGGCGCGCAGCAGTTGGTGGAGGCGGGCGTGCTGGACGGCGTCGACGCGATCTATGGCCTGCATTTGCTGAGCTGGCTCGATACCGGCAAGATCGGCTTGATCGAAGGGCCGGTCATGGCGGCGACGGACAATTTCGACCTGACGATACGCGGAACCGGAGGCCACGCCGCTTATCCGCATCACGGCGCGGACGCGATCGCGGCGGCCGCCCAGGTGGTCGCCAATCTTCAGCATGTCGTGGCGCGGCAGACCGATCCGATGAAGCAGGCGGTGTTATCGGTCACGCGTCTTCGCGGCGGAGACGCGTACAACGTTTTCCCGGAAACCGTGGAAATCGGCGGCACCGTGCGTTCGTTCGATCCGGAGCTGCGCGAGACGTTGCTGGAACGTATCCGCCATACCGCGACGCATATCGCGGAAGCGCACGGCGCTTCGGCCGAATTGTCGGTGCAGCGCGGGTATCCGGCGCTATACAACGACAAGCTTCTGGTGAGCATGGCGGAAGAAACGGTACGCGCGGAGTTCGGCGAAGACGCGATCGCGCATTCCGATCCGACGATGGGCGCCGAAGACTTCGCGGCTTACGCGCGCCGGATTCCGGGCGCGTTCGTGTATATCGGCGCGCGAAGCGAAGCCGCGCAAAGCCATTATCCGCATCACCATCCCCGTTTCACGGTAGACGAGGAAGGCATGAAAGTCGCGCTTCGCTTCTGGTTGGCTCTCGTCGACCGTTGGCAGCGGGAATCGCCGCTCGCGAAATAAGCTCAAAAAGCCAAAAAAGCTGTTCCCCGGTGACTGCGTCACTTTGGGAACAGCTTTTTTTATAAGCCGTTTTTTACAAATCGGCCCGGGATGTCCGGGAGCGGTTCGCGGTTATTCGCAAGCGCCCTGCGAAGTCCGCTCCAGATCGATCTGCGGATTCAGCGTGATCTCGAACGCGCGCCACCAGATAAAGTCCGGGTCGTCCTGCGGCAGCACGACAGCGGCATACTGCGCGAAGCGCCAGTCGCGCGAGTTCGGCCCGGCTTCGCCTTGCGGAACGCCGAAGCGCCGAACCGCGCAGGTCGGAGCGCCCGTGCCGATGCCGAACGCCGGAGTCGCCGCCAGTTCGGCGGTACGAGTCTGCATATCGGTACGCAGCAACTGCACGAGGTAATCATAGTCCTGCGGCGTGTTGAAGATTTTCATGTTCTGATCGGCCGTCACGTTGGTGTACGGCGTGCGGGCGCGCGATTCCGTGCGGATATTCGCGATCTCGATCGTTTTGTACGAATAGTCTTTCAGGAAGCGCTTGAACAGCAGCGAGCCGTGCGCGTCCAGCGCGAGGCCGAGCGCCCGTTCCTGCGTTTCTTTTTTGAGGAAAAAGAAACGGGACAGCGCCATGCCGAGCGACATGCCGATCTTGTTGCCCGCCGTGTTCCAGGCGCTGTAGCCGAACAACGTGCCCGTCGCCGGAGAGTTCAGCAGTTCCGGGGTCACGACCGTGCCCGCCGAACCGCCGCGCGTGAAGTCCACGACCAGCGTCGGCAGTTTGGCAGCGCGGTTGGCTTCGAGATACGCGACCGCCGCGCCGATCTGATCTTCGCCCGTCAGCGCGACAAGTTCCAGCTCGTAGTCGGGATTCGAGACCGAGCGTCCGTCGCCGGTATACGCCCCGCCCACGATATCGATATGCCGCAGGATATTGGTATGCACGTCCATGTATTCGTAGGCGTTCACGATCTCCGAGCCGTCGCGGCCGAAGTAACGGACAGCCACCACGGGCTTGACCGGTTGGGCCGCCGATCCCGCGTGCAGCTTGGCCGCCATGCGCGCCATCAGGGAATGACCGAGACCGTCGGCATCCGGCAGGATGATCGCCCGCTCCGGATTTTGTCCGCCGCTGCCGCTGAGCCATGTGTCGATCTGGGCTTCGATCCAATCGATCTCGTTCGCCTGCACGCCCTGGGTCGACGCGTCATCTACGCCGAAGGCTACGAAATCCACTCCGGCATCGCGTACCAGTGCTTCCAGCACGTAACGGTTGGTTTTGAATTTATGTTGGCGGGCATTGTAATAGGTTTGCTTGTCGAAATAAACGGTATCTTCGTAGTTGCTTCCGTCCGGCTGAAGATCGTAACCGCCGAGGATGTCATCGAATTCCGTTTGCGCGAGACGGGGCTTCATCATGAGCGCTCGCGATTCGGTGTACGCTTCGATGCTGAGACTTTCCGCCATCGTGGTCGTCGCCAGCCGCATCACCGTATCCAGCAGGAAGATCGGCTTGTTCGGATGATCGCGTTTCAACCCGGCAATCGTATCGAGCAGCGACGTCGTTTGCGGATCATAGGTCGGATAATCGGCTCCGCCGTCCGCCCGGAGGCGTCGGCTGCCGATCAGACCGCCGTAAGCCAGCATATCGATCGAGATGATAAAGCCGTCCGCTTCGGCTGCTTTGCTCAGCAAAAACTGCCCTACCGCTGCCGGATCGCCGTAGACCGCTCCGCTTGTTCCCACCACTTCCGTGCCTTCGATCTCTCCTGTGTCGTCCATTCGGTTGCGGATGATCGAGGCGTTCGGCGTCACGACCTCCAACCCTGCCGCATGTCCTTGCACAATCACGTCATCGAGATTTGCCGGACGGTCGTCCAGCGGGATGTATACGATTTTTTTCATAAGTATCGCTCCTTTGGCTTGGTTTGGCGGCGGCTTGCGTAAACCTGCTGTTTGTCCGCCGTTACTTGATAAGGAGAAACGGAGAGACGTTTTACAACCGTTCGCCCAAATTTTTTTTGTAAAATCCCCTCTACGACTAACTTGGTCAAGCTACTACGATGTACGCCGCTTTTTTCGTAACGTTGTGCCTTTTTCGAAAATGGTTCTATCCAAATGGCAAAGGTTATAAGATAATAAACAAGAACATTTGTTCTGATTATAGAAATAGGGGAGGAAAACCATCCATGGAAGAAACGATCGACAACTATCGGCAAGAGCTTCGGCGTACCGCTTGGCGGGTCGCTTATCATCAGAGGGCGCGCTATCGCAAAGAAGTCATAGGCATCGAAATTGAAAGCTTGAGCCGTCCGGCAGAATCTTGCTCGCATGAAATAGAACAAGGACTAACGGAATATATCGAACTGATTCCTTTTGACAAAGGCAGACAGGTCATGCAATCCATATTCATGGAGGGAAAAACGGAAGCCGAAACAGCCGAACGCATGCAAATCAGCCAACAGGGGGTGAGCAAATGGAAACGAAAATCGTTGGAACATCT
This sequence comes from Saccharibacillus sacchari, assembly GCF_037722395.1. Lineage (GTDB taxonomy): Bacteria > Bacillota > Bacilli > Paenibacillales > Paenibacillaceae > Saccharibacillus > Saccharibacillus sacchari_A. Next base: position 18,863 of record NZ_JBBKAR010000058.1, read on the forward strand.
GCGGCAGACGCTGAATTCCCATCCTTGTTGAAACGTTCCCGCGCAGGCGATTCCGAAGCGCTGCGCCAAGTGGTCGAACTGCTGGAGCCGGATATCAAGGAACTGAGCCGGCAGATGAGGATGGACCGAAGCGACGCCGAGCAGACGCTACGGGCGGAGGTGATCGGGTGGGTGTTGGGAGAGTAACCGGAAGTATGGAAGATTCTAAGCATGTGCGAAAAAGCATGATTTCAAGTTTGTTTTTCCGTAACCCAAGCGTTAAAATAAACGTAGAGATGATAGATTGATCTATCAAAATTAAACTGCGCATTTGTGTTTGTCTCGGCCCTTTAAAAGTAAGGCAATCGGGTAGGGGGAGTACGTTTTGGAAAAAGAACAAATACCCGCCAAACAAGCCAAGTTGAATGCGATTTTGGATGCGGCGACGTCGTTGTTGGTGGAAAAGCCGACGGCTTCGCTGAACGAAATCGCGACGCGTGCCGGTATCGGAATCGCGACGCTGCATCGTTACGTGGAGAGCCGGGAGCAGTTGATGCTGCATTTGGGTTTTCGGGCGATGGATGTGTTGCGGGAAGGTTTTGAATCGGTGGAAAAAGAAGCCTGCGCCGCCGAGCGATACATTCCCCGATTGATCGAAGCGCTGATTCCGCTGGGGGATCGGATTTACTTTTTGACCCGGGATGCCACGATTGACAGTAATCCGGATATGGAGCATAAGTATCGGGAGATTCGCCAGCCTGTTTTGGAGAAGATCGCGAAGCTTCAGCAGAACCGGATTTTGCGACAAGACTGCGATGCGGAATGGATCTGGAGCGTGACGGAGTCGATGCTTTTTCTGGCCTGGGAAAGAATGGCGAGCGGACATCTGACTTCACGTTCGGCGGCGGCACTGGTTGAAGGCACGATACGCAGGGGTTTCGGAGTCGGCGAACGTCAAACATAACGGATAATCAAGGGAGGAATAGCGATGAGTATCGAAACGGGAGTCGGACGCATCACGATGACGGAGAAAGTGCTGTACAAAATCGTGGCCGGAGCGCTGGCGGATACGGAGGGCGTGGCGTTGGGGACGGACGATTCCGCCGATCTGCCGGAGCGTTTGCGTGCAGCGGGAAAAAGCGGCCGAATCGTGCTCAAGCTGCTTGAAGACGGCGTGGACGTTGAGCTGCGTATTGACGTGCGCTTCGGCGAACGGATTCAGGAAGTATGCCGCGAGCTTCGCAGCAATGTGGAGACAAGCGTTGAAAAACTGGCCGGCATGCCGGTCGTAGCGGTCTCGATCATCGTCGAAGGCTTGGTCGGAGCGCGAACGGATCGTTTTTAAAAGGATTCGGGGTTGAGCTTTTGCTTCTCGGGACACATAATAGACACAGAACCCATTTGCATGGCCCGTATCGTCTATGGGATCTCGGAATAGGTATTTTACCCGGAAATGGAGCGTCAACCTGTGCGAACATTCAAAAAAGTATATATCGAAATTACGAGCGTATGCAATCTGTCCTGCCACTTTTGTCCGCCGACGGAGCGTCAAGCCAAGTTTATCAAGCCGGAGACGTTCGAGCAGATTTTGGATAAGATCGACCCGCATACGAACCATATCTATTTGCATGTAAAAGGAGAGCCGCTGCTGCATCCGAAGATCGATCTGCTGCTGGATGCGGCGCATGAGCGCGGCTTGAAGGTCAATATCACTACCAACGGCACGTTGATCAAAAAAAACCGCGACAAGCTGCTCGGCAAGCCTGCTTTGCGCCAGATGAACTTTTCGCTGCATAGTTTCGACGGTCATGCCGGTTCGACGGATCGCGATGGTTACCTAAATGAGATTCTGTCATTCGTGCGCGAGGCTTCTCAGCATGATGTAGCCAATAAGGTCTTGTTCTCGTTCCGCCTGTGGAATCTGACCGAGGACAATATGACCAATGCCGCACGCAGCCGCAACCGCGAGACGCTGGAACTGATCGAACGCGAATACAATCTGGATTACCGGATCGAGGAAAAGGTGGAGCGGGGCAAGGGTCTGAAAGTGTCCGATAACGTCTACTTGAACCAGGATCACGAGTTCCAATGGCCGAGCCTGAGCGCGCCGGAAGACGACGGAAAAGGCTTCTGCCACGCGCTGCGCAACCATGCGGCGATTCTGGTCGACGGCACGGTCGTGCCTTGCTGTCTGGACGGGGAAGGCGTGATGAAACTCGGCAACGTGCTGGAGCAGGAGTTTTCCGAGATCGTGGAAAGCAAGCGTGCCAACGATATCGTGTATGGGTTTTCCCGGCGCGAGGCGGTTGAGGAGTTGTGCCGGAAGTGTGGGTATCGGACACGGTTTGGAGCGTGAATGGCGCTGCGGGAGAAATTCGTTCAAAACGCTGTCTCACCCGGAAATTTGAGGTTGGCATATATGCCAACCTCAAATTTCCGGGTTCAAAGGCGTTTTGAACTGAATTTCTCCCTCCGCTAGGCACGCTCGTTTTTTAGTAATAGGCTAAAAAACCAAACCGCTTAGAAGGCGGTTTTTTTGTACATAAATCAAATGAAAAAGGGAGCATCAAGATGGGGCAGAAAAAAGTGGTTTTGGAACTTATAACAGAGGAAGAGTTTGTGGGATACCGGGCGAGGTCGGTTGCGGAGTTTGCGGAGGATAAGGTTAAGGCGGGGAGTTGGAAGGAAGAGGAGGCGTTGAAGCTTTCGGAAGAGACGTATCAAAAATATTTACCGGATGGGATTCATAGCAAGGAGCAATATTTATATGTTGTGCGTCAGGAAGGGCAGCAGGCGGGTGTCGGTTATGTTTGGCTCAATGTAGCGGATACTCCGGCGGGGACGCGGGCTTTTTTGTATGACATCATTATCGAAGAAGAGTACCGCGGCCAAGGGTTGGGGCAGGCGACGATGAGGGCGTTGGATGATACGGCGCGTTCGCTCGGAGCGGCGACGATTGGGTTGCATGTGTTTGGTCATAATCAGACGGCGCTGCATGTGTATCAGAAAGCCGGATATGCGGTCACGGATTATACGATGGCTAAAAAGCTGTGAAATCTACAATGGCCAGGATCGAAAATAAAGCTGGATCGCTGCTGGAGTAGCGGAAATCCGGCTTTTTCGTATGGGATTCCAAATCCCGAGTCACTCGCTTTGCTTTATGGGTATTTTTTTCTCTATAATAGAAAGAAAATGTATAGCGGAAATCTGGAAGGGATGAGCGGAATTGAGGAAAAAGGCGATAGACGCATTTGTCAGAAACGAACGCGAGGCGAAGCTTGTTCATTGGGCGGATCTATTGGCTGAACGGTTTGCGCAGCGGGCCGCCAAGCATGATCGGGAAGGTTCGTTTCCTTTTGAAAATTTCGAAGAGTTAAAAGCAGCCGGATATGCCAAACTTACGCTTGCCCAGGAGCAGGGCGGTGACGGGGTATCCTTGTATGAATGGTTGCTCGTGCAGGAGCGGATAGCGCGCGGCGACGGATCGACGGCGCTTAGCGCAGGCTGGCACGGCGGGATGATGCTGCATTACCGGGAAACGGACATTTGGCCGGAGCCGGGCTTTTCGAATTTTTGCCGGGATGTCGCGTGTTCGGGAGCGATGATCAACAAGTTCGCCAGCGAACGTGCGACCGGAAGTCCGACACGCGGCGGTCGTCCGCAGACGACGGCGGTTCGCGTGGAAGGCGGCTGGAAACTGAGCGGGCGCAAAACGTACAGCACGCTCAGTCCATTATTGACGGATTATATCGTAAGTGCGGGTATCGAGCATTCGCCGGAGGTTGGAGATTTTATCATTCGTCTGGGCAGCGAAGCCGATGAACCGACGTACGCGTCCGGATCTCCGTTTGATGCGGACGGAACGTTTTTGCCGGAGCTTGAGGAAATCGCAAGTCGTGCGCAAACTTCCCGGCAGCGTGCGGCGGAACTTCGAGCTGCGGCAGGCGTCACGCTGGAAGAAACGTGGGATACGCTCGGCATGAGGGCAACAGGCAGTCACGATATCGTGTTGGACGGAGTGTTCGTGCCGGACGAGCAGGTGATGGGCATTTACACGCCGGGACAGTCCAAAGGCGGCGTGGATGACGGAGACGGCTGGATGCTGCATATTCCGGCCTGCTATCTGGGGATCGCTTACGCCGCACGCGATTACGCCCTGAATTTTGCAAAAAATTACACGCCGAACAGCTTGAAAGAGCCGATTGCTACGCTGCCCCATATTCGTCAGTGGATCGGGCAGATCGACAGCGAGCTGCGTCTGGCCCGTACGGCGTTGTACGACATTGCGGATCGTTGGGACCGACTGCCTGATGAACGTGCGATCATGCGACCGGAGTTCGGCTGGGTCAAATACAATGCCACCCATCTTGCCGCGCAGGTCGTCGATAAAGCGATGAAGATCGTGGGCGGAGCCAGCTTGTCGAAAAGCGTGCCGCTTGAACGGTATTACCGGGATGTGCGGGCAGGTCTGCACAATCCGCCGATGGAAGACGCGGTGCTTCAATCGTTGGCACGGACGGCTTTGGACGAATAAGTTTTTTCATGACGGAAGTCCTGGCTTTTTAAAAGTTAGTTTGTATATCCAAGACTTTGCGCCTAAGACCCGACCGCTCTTGCGGCGGGTTTTTTTGTGTGGCGAATTCTGGTAGAATAGAGCTTAAGTAATACGGGAACACTTATTCGCTTTTTTGGATCGTCGGATGCTTTTAAGCTGAGCGAAGATCATACAGAGTCGAATCGCGAAGGAGGAACAACGATGAAGCTGACCGCATTGGTAAAAAGTCCGGGTCGCAAGCGCGGTATCGCCGGACGCGAGCTGGATTTGCCCGGCATGCCGCGCACCCTGCGAGAGTTGATCGAACAAATCGTGCAGTTGACGGTAAGCGAATATGAAGAACGGCGCACGGGCGACGATCTGCTTCGGGCGCTAACCGAGCAGCAGATCGACAGCGGCGCAGAAAACGGCAAAGTCGGCTTCAAAGCCATTTACGGTGAGAAGCCAGCCAATAAGGAGTCAGCTGTGGCTGCTGCATTATTGGGCTTTGAGGATGGGTTATACCGAGTTTTTCTGCGTCGGGAAGAAGTGACCGGCCTGGATGCTCCGTTAACATTGGCAGACGGGGACGAGGTTGTGTTTATGCGTTTTACGATGTTGGCAGGCGGGTTATGGGGTCGATAATCGAAACTGGGGAGGCGAACGAAAGATGAACGAAGAGGTGCAGCAGAAGCGTGAAGAGCAGTATTTCGAAACGCTAAAAGAACGTACAGGCAAGCTGAGCGGTTCGGAGGCACAGATTGCGGCCTGCTTGTTGGAGATTGCGGAGTACGGTTATGTGAATGAGTATCAGGAGCCTGTGCAGCTTATGCGCCGACTGTTGGAAGAAGCGTCGAAAAACCGGCCGGATACGCTGCTGAAGCCGCTGGAACAGGCCGTTCTTGCATTGGCCGGAGAAGCGATGTCCTTGCAGGCGGAGCGAATGATCGACCAAGCCGCCGAATATCCGTATGCCAACGGGTACATGCGACGTCCGTTCCGCACTTCCGAGCCTTCTGTGCATCTGGTTCGCGTTCTGACGAAGATTGTCGGTTTGTTATGGATGGAAGCGGCAGGCTTTACGCTGGAAAAGTATCTGACGGAACGCGAATATTCGAGTGCTCATACGAGTAACTTTTACCGGGTCAGTCACGTGCTGTCCGATCTGATCGCCCAGCAACTGGATGACCATGATCCAACAGTCGAAGCGGCACTCAGAGACATCGTTCTCGGCGAGAATCAGACGGCGCTGCTGACGCGGCAGATGGTTTCCGGCATGCTGATGAGTCACCGGTCCGATATGCACGCGCTGGTCGGGGATCTGCTGATCGCCGCGCGTCTTCAGGAAGGATTGCGTCAGTCGATCGTGGAAAGCATGGACTTCGGCACCGTGGAAGCCTTTACCTATTTGCTGAAATTGATTCTGGATCACGGATTCGTACGTTACGCTTCGATCGTGCGCGCGGCTGCCGTTTGGACAGGAATGCCGTTTGACGTCTCCGACGAGCGAGTGGTCAGCAAGATGCTGGAGAAGATCTACTCGGCCATAAGCGATGCCAAACTACGTGAAGAATGGGTAGATTCGAGCAATGCGCAGGACGTGTTTGTAGGGCTGTTCGTTCAAGGGCTTATCGAAGAGAGCGAGCTTCCGTCAAGCGTGAACCGTATTATGGAGAATGGCCCGCATTATCGCAAAGTAGCGGCGCAATACGTGATTTCCATGAGCCAATACGAGCATTTCAAATATGTCTCGGCGCTGCATGTTCTGCTCGGCGGCGAACGCGATCCCGAGTTGCTGTATTGGATGATGAACAACTATACATATGACTATGCCCTAACGTGGATAAGCGAAGAGGAAGAAGACGAAGATCAATCGATGGCTTGGATGGAAAACGAACGGAGAAAGCTGCAAGTCCATCGCGCTCCCGGTCTTGAAGACAAGGAAGCCCGCCGCGAGCAATTCGAAGCTTTTGCCTCGTTGCTCAGCGACGGACTGACCAAAACGATCAGCAAAAAGTCGGGTGCGCTCGATTTCTTGTCCTACACCTACGACCCTGCGGGAATTCTGCGTAAAATGATGTATCTGACCGCTTACGATATGGATCGCGAATGGGTATCCCGTCTGATCGACTTGTCCCCTCTAATGAATGCCGACAGACGTAATGATGTATTGAAATTTTTCCTGGTTCATCCGGAAGAAGTGAAACAGCGGGACTTCATTTTCGCTATGCTGTCGGATAAAAGCATGCCTAACCGCGAAACGGCTTTGAAGCGCGCCCGCGGCCTTGAATTGAACGAGTCGGAGCTGCAACGGGTGGAGGCGCTGTTGAAGCTCAAAACAGGTTCGCTTCGCCAAAGCGCGATCGGCTTGTTGTTGGGTCAGCCGCAGACGGCGCTGGAAGGCGCACTGGATCGGTTGCTTGGCGCCAAGGCAGAGCTTCAGCGTCTGGCTGGCTTGGAACTGTTGACTGAGCTGTCCGCCGACGAGGAGCGCAAGGAAGACTATGAACAGCTTCTGCCTCTGGCCCGGAAAGTGAGTAGCCCGACGCCAAAAGAGTCACAGTTGCTTAAAAAGCTGGAGTCTCCGGGAACGCGCAGCGAATATACGGCAGCCAAAGGCTTTGGATTATACGACCCGAACGCGACCGAGGAATGGCTGATGCAACCGGGCGGCGAGCAAGCGGATTTCGATCAAGTCTTTTTCTTGGATGAGGAAAAAGCGGCTGGCTTTATCCGCGGCCTGGACGAATTGGTGCATCGCCTGCGCGATACGGAGTACGAGGTGCAGTATTATGCGGGAGCCAAGGAGAAGCTGTTGATCGGCGCGGAATTCCGCCAGACTTCGTATCTTACAGGCCATAACATTCCGATGCTGGAGCCGGACTATGCACGGAGTTCTTCGTTGGACCTGTACCCGTTGGAGGAAGAGTGGAAAGCTTATCTGGACGCCAGCGGATTCGGGGCGGAAGAACTGCTGAATTTGCAAATGGTGGTAGACACCAAAGAACTGTCGGGAACGCTCTATAACTTCTATAGCGAATTCTCCGATTATTACGATTACCAAAAGATGCAGCGGGTTCGTTTGCTTGAAGGTTGGCGGGAAGAATTCGTTGCGGGCCTGTATCCGCTCGACCGTTTGAAAAGGTTATGGAAACTGCTGGACGAATGTCGGTATACGGATACGGTGTGCACGTTGCTGGGCGCTTTTTACGCAGACTCCGCTCCGGAGCCTGCTTTTGAAACGGCGGCGTCCGCGATGGAGCGTCTTTTGGCGGAATTTCCGGAAGAAGCGCCGGAAAAAGAAAAACCGGTGTGGGCGACGCTTGCGGGCGACTGGATGATCGTGCTGCGCCGGAGCGTGCACGACGATGCTTCGTTCAAGCGTTATCTGTCGCTTTGTTACCGTTACGACAAGCAGCAACAGCAATTTGACGATGTTCATTTCCGTTCGCTGCTGGATATCCGTATGGTTTTCAAAGCGCATACGCTGGGCTTGATCGGCGACAATGAAGCGTACAAGCATCTTTTGGGCGAAAACGCGAATTACATGATGCGCCATCTTACGAGCCATCCGCCGGAAGAACTTCAACAAAGCGAAAGGTTGCAAGACATTATGGCGTCGATCGTAGGCCGTCTGCTGGAGATCGAACTGGCGCGCGGCGATCTGGCGACCGAAGCGACTCCGCTCACGATGGCTTTGCAGCGCATCGAAGGCTTGGATGCTTTGATCCGTATTCTGGTCAGCCTTGGCGGGGAAACGTTCGTGCGCGGCTATATTTACGGCTACGGCGACAATCAGACCAAAAAGGAATCGCTCAGCCATCTGCTCAAAGTCTGTCATCCGGCGGAAAGCGATGACGCGGCCGCGCTTTCGGAAAAGCTCAAAGGAACGGGAATCTCGGAGCAGCGTTTGCTCGAAGCCGCCATGTATGCCCCGCAATGGATCGAGATCGTATCGGCGCATCTGGATTGGCCCGGACTGCGCAGCGCCGCCTGGTATTTCCACGCGCATATCAACGAAAGCTTCTCGGCGGAAAAAGAAACGATCGTCGCGCATTATTCGCCGATCACGCCTCAAGAGTTCAACGACGGAGCATTCGACGTTCAATGGTTCGAGGAAGCTTTCGACACCATCGGAGCGGAACGCTTCAAGCTGCTGTACGATTGCGCCAAGTATATCTCGGGCGGCGCCAATCACCGCCGTTCGCAGCTTTTTGCCGACGCGGTACTCGGCAAGCTGAAACTGGAAGAGACGCGTAAACAGGTAGAGTCCAAGCGCGGCAAAGACCAACTGCTGGCGTACAGTCTGATTCCGCTCGCGAAAAAGCGGGAGCCGGATCTGCGCGGACGTTACGATTTCATTCAGAAGTTCCTGCTCGAAAGCCGTCAGTTCGGCGCGCAGCGTCGGGCCAGCGAAGGGGCGGCCGGTCAGATCGCGCTCGGCAATCTGGCAAGAAGCGCGGGATATGCGGACTCGACCCGTTTGCAGTGGGATATGGAAGCGGGCAAGATGGACGAACTGAAAGTCTACACGGAGCTGCACCAGGTCGACGACGTCGAAGTGAAACTGGCGATCAACGAACGCGGCCTGCCGGAGATCGAGGTGACGAAGGGCGGAAAAGCACTCAAGTCCGTACCTTCGCGTCTGAACAAAAACGAGCATATCGTCCGGTTGAAAGAGGTCAAAACCGAATTGACCGAGCAAAACCGCCGTTTTGTGCGCGAGTTGGAACGTTCCATGGAGAACGGGGCGGTGTTCCGTCTGGACGAGCTGGTGAAGCTGTACGGGAATCCTGTGGTTGCTCCGCTACTGGCTCAACTGGTTTTCCGCGCCAACGAAGATTCATCGGCCAAGCCGACGCTGGGCTATTTCCGTGAGAAAGAGCGTTCGCTGGTGGATATCGAAACCCGGGAAGGCACGCCATTGGCGAAAGAGGCAGAGCTGATTATTGCACATCCGGTCGATCTACATGCAAGCGGGCAGTGGCATTTGTTCCAACGCGACTTTATCGAACGCAATCTGCAAGCGGAAGCCACTGGAAGATTCGTTCCTTCGAAGCAGCCGTTCAAGCAGATTTTCCGCGAATTGTACATGCCGAACGCCGATGAGAAAGCGACAGGAACTTCGTCTTCGCGGTATGCGGGACATCAGGTGCAGCCAAGCAAGACGGTTGCCCTGCTGCGCGGACGCGGCTGGACGGTGAGTTATGAGGAAGGTCTCCAGAAAGTCGATTATAACCATAACGTGATTGCGACGCTGTACGCGATGGCGGATTGGTTCTCGCCGGCGGATACGGAAGCGCCGACGTTGGAAACGATCCACTTCACCGACCGCCGCACGCATAAGCCGATGGCTCTGACCGACGTTCCTCCCGTGCTGTTCTCGGAAATTATGCGGGATGTCGATCTGGTCGTGAGCGTCGCCCATGTAGGCGGCGTCGATCCGGAAGCAAGCCTGACGACAGTGGAGTTGCGGACGGCTATCGTGCGCGAGTCCTTGTCTCTGCTTCGTATCGAAAACGTACGTCTGGACGGGAGTTACGCGCGTGTCGACGGTACGCTGGGCGAGTACGCAGTGCATCTGGGCAGCGGGGTTGCGTACAAGCAGGCGTCAGGTGCGCTCAACATCATTCCGGTTCATGCCGGGCAACGCGGACGGTTCTTCCTGCCGTTCCTGGACGAAGACCCGCGTACGGCCGAGATTTTGTCGAAGATCGTGCTGTTGGCGGAGGATACGAAGATTAAGGACCCTCAAATCTTAGAGCAGATAAAAGGGTGATGCGTTAACTGAGGTAGTTCCTATTCGGGCGTTTTGAAGCGGGGCGGCTGCGGGGAAAATTCGTTCAAGACGCTGTCTCACTTGGAAAAACAGATTCGAATTCTATAAGGTTGTTTTCCAAGTTCAACGGCCAACACTATATAGGTGTTACCGCAGGTTTTCTTCGAAACCCTGTATTTCACTGAATTTCTCCCTTCGCCTGGTGCTTCAAAGGAATAGGAAAAGCGCAAAGAGCCTAGTTGAAGACTCGGATGAATCGAGTGCTCCAGCTAGGCTTTTATGTTGTATCCAAAAATTTAAAAATTCTAGGGCCAGTCGGGTGGATTGTTCCAAGTAACTCCATATTGAAAAGGACGAGCGTAACCTTGCCTTCACTTGGTAGAGAGTACTATTGGCCGGTGTAGGTGTAGGCGGAAAGATCATGTTTAGACAGAGACAGGACGCGATTGAGCCAGGTTTCGAGTGTTTGTTGCTTGATGAACGGGTCGCCGCCGACGGGGAGGAGGATGTGGCGGTCTTGGGGAGGGAGTAACGGAATTAGAGGGAAAAGGAGTTTGTCGGCTGCAAAGTCTTGGCGCGCGTAATAGACAAGAAGTTCTTCCTGGTTTTGCGTATGGACCACCAAAAACTGGAATTCCAGATCGCCCCTCAATACTTCGGCATGTCCGCGGATGTTGGGGTGGCCGAGGACGTGGGTGCCTTTGAGTTTTCGCAACTGATATAAAAAGCCGTCGAATTGCGCTTGGTTCAGGTGATAGTCGGCGAAGGCGAAGGTTTCGAAAGGCTTGTTCGGGTTGGTTTCCAGGATCTCAAGGTTTACAATGAAGTCGGCACCTTTTCGCAGTATGGGATTTAAATAATCGGTTTGCCACATCTGCCCTTCATAAGGTTCAAGCAGCGAGCGGACAAGGTTGTTCATGTTGCTATGGTCCATATCGGACCCGTAGGTGATGACAAGCTTTCGGTTGCGTACATGACTGGAATCGGTAATGGAAATCGCTCCTTTTCAACAAGTGTGTCTGAAGGATTGAACGTCTTATCAAAGTGCAGGGTTACGGAAGGTATTAGCAATTTTCGCAAAATAATGACCTATCGCCCCGCTTCCGGGGTAATCATAGTTAGAGGCTGACCGTTCGGCGCAGCGCCGAGGGGCAGTCAGCGATCGCGGAAGGAGTGTGCCAGCATGGCCAAAACAATTATGGGAAAAGTTCGTTCGAACGCACAGGGAGAGGGGCAAGCAACGCTCGGCACCTATTTGTTCGATTGTTTAAAAAAAGAAGGCGTGACCGAAGTGTTCGGCGTACCGGGCGATTACAATTTCACGCTGCTGGATACGTTGGAGCAGTACGAAGGCGTCAAGCTGGTTCCGGCTCGCAACGAGCTGAACGGCGGGTATGCGGCGGACGGTTACGCAAGGGTAAAAGGTCTCGCGGCGCTGATCACCACGTTCGGCGTGGGCGAGTTGAGCGCGGTCAATGCTATCGCGGGCGCTTACAGCGAAAACGTGCCGATCGTGCATATCGTCGGATCGCCGAAATCGCAAAAACAAAAACAGCAAAAGCTTTTGCACCATACGCTAATGGACGGCGATTTCGACGCTTTCCGCCGCGTGTACGAGCCGATCTCCGCGTATACCGCGATCTTGACGCCGGACAACGCAACGGTCGAGATACCGAAAGCGATCCATATCGCCAAACGTACCAAAAAGCCGGTCTACCTGTCGGTGGCGCTGGATCTCGTGCAGCAGCCGCTGGCGATGAAAGTGCCGAAACTGGAGCAGCCGAAAACGAACGAGTCTTCGCTGAAGTCGGCTTCGCGCCAAGCTCGCAAAATGCTGAAATCGGCGAAACAGGTCGTGCTGCTCAGCGATACGCAGGTGAAAAGCTGGAAATGGGAACCGCTCGTGCGCGCGCTTGCGGAACAGCTTCAAATTCCGGTCGCGTCCACGATCACGGGCAAAGGCGGATTCGACGAAAGCCATCCGAACCATATCGGCACGTACGGCGGCCAAACGGGCAGCGAAGGCGTGCGTGCGGTCGTCGAACAAGCGGATTGCCTGATTATCGCGGGTTACGTGCCGTCCGATACGAATCTGGGTGGGGAAGGCTCGGAACCGAATCCGAAAAAAACGATCGTGATCCATCCGGAATCCACGATCGTCGGCGGCCAGACCTATACGGATATTTTGGGCGCGGACATGCTGAACGAGCTGACCGGACTCGGTTTGACGGCCGAACAGCCCGTGCCTGCCGCAGATTACCCTTATAATAGCGGCACCCAGCTCGACGGTAGCCATGCGCTGACGGCGAAAGAATACTATCCGTTGATCCAGCGTTTGCTGCAACCGGGCGATATCGTCGTGGCTGAAACGGGCACGCTCGCTTACGGGTTATCGCAAGTCCAGCTTCCGCAAGGAGCGACGTATATCGCGCAAGGCGGCTGGCAAAGTATCGGGTACGCGACGCCTGCGACTTTGGGCGCGTGCATCGCCGCTCCCAAGCGCCGCGTGCTGCTGTTCACGGGCGACGGCTCGCTTCAGATGACGGTGCAGGAACTGAGTTCCATGATGGCGTACGGCTGCAAGCCGATCATTTTCGTGCTGAACAACCGCGGCTATACGATCGAAAAGCATCTGAATTTCCGCACGCCGACCGAGCGCCAATCGTACAACGAAATTCCGGGCTGGAATTATCTAAAGCTGGTCGAAGCGTTTGGCGGTCAGGCATATACGGAACGTGTACGTACGATCGGCGAATTGGCGCGGGCTTTCCGCGACGCCGAACTTCAACGCTCGGACAAATTGTGCCTGATCGAAATGGTCGTGCCGAACGATATGGATGCTCCGGAGTATTTGCGTCAGGTGAGCAAAGAGATGGAGCGTCAGGAAAACAAAAGCAAAAAATAACGAGCGGCGCCGAAGCGTTTTCGATTCGGTTTGACGTATCGCGATGCCGCGCCTTTTTCAAAGATCAAAGCTTTTACCGCGACGCCGAACGTCCCGCGAAGGACTTCGGCGTTATTTTTTATTTCCGTAGCCGTCCGCTCAGGAACTTTATCCGGCAAACGTACGTCTATAGCAATGAGGCGCCGATTCGGCGTTTTTGTTTTTTGAAATTTCGCAAAAGGAGAGATACGAGGTGGGAAAAGAATGAAAGCGACACCAAGACAAGCAACATGGAGCAAAGTGGCGATCGCGGCGTTTTTTGCTTTGGCGGCGGTGTTTTTCTTTTCGGTACAGGTGGGTCAGGCAGCTTCGGCTACCAAGATCGTTCTGGACGACAGGGAAGTGACCGGTGCCAGGGACGTTTTGACCGTAAAAGGCACGACAATGGTTCCGATCCGGGTCATCTCGGAAGAGTTGGGTTATGCGGTAGGTTGGAATTCGTCGAGCCGCCAAGTCACGGTCGGCCCTTCGGGCGACCGCGTGACGCTGACGCTCGGCAGCCGGGCCGCCGATTCGCCGGAAGGGCCGATCACGCTGGAGCAGGCGCCTTTTTCCCAAAGCAATACGACTTATGTTCCTCTACGCTTCGTAGGTACGGAGATGGGTTTGACGGTCAAATGGGACAATGGCGCGAAAACGGTCTTTCTGACCTCGCCGCCTCCGCTGGAACAACCGGGCGGCACGGGACCGAACGACGATGTCGATCCGCCGGCCGAAGTGCCGGGCGGCACGCCGACCACGTCCGCGCTCGTCGAGCAGGTCAGCTTCAGCGAAAATCGCCTGATGATCTCGACCAGCGGCAGCGTCACGCCCAAAGTATCCGCCGTCACGTCGCCTAACCGGATCGTGATCGACTTGCCGGACACCTCGTTCAGCCCCGTGTTCGCGGAAGCGCAAGGGCTGCTGGTCGGTCAGCAGGGAAACATCTCCGCCGTCGGTTCGACCGACGTGACGGGCATCCGTTTCGCGCTGAACAACGATTCGCCGCTGCGCGTACGGATCGTCATCGACCTGAAGCAAGCGAAAAATTACGAAACGTACCGCGAAGGCAATCTGTTCTTCGTCGACCTCAACCGCCAAAGCGGTCCTTCCACGCCGGGCGTAGGCGACGACGGCAAAAAGATCGTCGTGATCGACGCCGGACACGGAGGCAGCGCGACGGGAGCGATCTATACCGGAGGGCCGACTTTGATGGAAAAAGACGTCAATCTGGACATGGCGCTCAAAGTCGAAGCATTGCTCAAGCAAGTCGACGGGTTGGACGTGGTGATGACGCGCAGCGACGACACCGCCGTTTCCCTGCAAGGCCGGGTCGATATCGCGGAAAGCCTCAATGCCGACATCATGGTCTCGATCCACGCCAACAGCATGACCAAAGGTACCAAGCCGACAAGCGGCACGGAAACGCTGTACACCAAGCCGGAAAGCAAGTTGCTGGCGGAAACGATCCATAAATACGTGATCGTCGCCACCGGACTGCCCGACCGCAAAGCGAAATACCAGAACCTGCACGTCGACCGCGAATCCAATATGCCGACCGCGCTGGTCGAAACCGGCTTCCTCTACGCAGGCGGCGACGTCGAAAAAATCACCGACCCCGCCTGGCAAAACCGCGTAGCCGCCGCGATCGTTGCGGGAATCCGCGAATATTTAGAGGTGTAAGGTGTAAGGTGCATGGGCGACGGGGAGAATCCGGTCGAGTCGCTGTCTCAGTCGGGAAGCTGGATAGATTTTAAAAGGACGCTTCCCGACTTCAAAGGCGACATCTCCCTGGATTCTCCCCTCTGCCCCGAACCTTCTGTGGAGTGTGGTAGGAGGGGGGAAGGCGCGTGGGCGACGGGGAGAATCCGGTCGAGTCGCTGTCTCAGTCGGGAAGCTGGATGGATTTTAAAAGGACGCTTCCCGACTTCAAAGGCGACATCTCCCCGGATTCTCCCCTCTGCCCCGAACCTTCTGTGGAGTGTGGTAGGAAGGGATTAAAGGCAAAAGATCAAGTACAGGAGATCAAGGGCAAAGGTTATTTCCTACCAACAACATCATAGCGTTAAATAAAACGGGGTATGGTTTGAAGCCGTACGTCAACGTGACTTTCCCGACACACCAAGACGTACGGCAAAAAACCGTACGTCTTTTTTTTACGCGAAACGAGCGATGACTCTCGCCATCGAAGCGTCGGCGCGGATTCGAAGCGGCAAAGCGAACACTTCGAACGAACGGGTTTGCAGCAGCCGGTCGAGGTTCGTCAGGTTTTCCGCGATCAAAATGCCGTGATTCATAAAAGTCAAATGCACCGCGTACGGGTCTTTGTCGGGAGAAGGCGTGTCGAAGCCGACCATTTTCACTTTTTTGCGTACCAGCCATTCGGCGAAGCGTTCGGTCAACACCGGATAATCGGTAAAATACTGCGGCTGCCCGAACAACTCGCCGTGACCGGTATGCAGCAGCAGGATCACGTTTTCTTCGACGATTGTTTCGTATTCCGGCTTGAAGTCGATCTCGCGCTGACCGCTGACGTCGAGCACGCAGCCTTTTCCGACAAAACGCTCCAAAGGCATATCGCTGATAAACGTGCGCGAGTCCGTCATGTGCATCGGGCCGTCGATATGGGTTCCGGTGTGCATATTGATCGTCAGTTCGTGGTTGCAGTAGCCGTCTTCGTCCAGATTCCGTGTCTGTTTAAGTGTCATGGCGCTGTCGCCAGGAAAAACGGGAGTGTCGTCGAGCAACAGCCGGGTCAAGTCGATCAAAGTCATAGATTCCTCCGCGGCAGACCGGATTTTGGGCGGAAGCCGAATAAGTCTGCTTGTCTGTTCAAAACGTAAGCGATGTAAGCCGGAAAGGCAAGCGCGCGAGTTGAGGGTAAAAGAAGATAGATCGAAAGGAGGAGCGGCATGGGAAAAAGGGACAATAAAGCTTCATCTGCGCAGCGTGCGCATCGCCGGGAATCTTCAAGCGCCGGAAATAGCACGGGAACATGGTCGGCAGGGCGCGAAACGGAACGCTTTTTCGCACGCGGTCGGGTTTCGAGTCTTCTTTTTTACGGATTGGCGGGATTGCTGTCGGGCGTGCTGCTCGGTCTGGCGCTTAAAGCCGTTCAGCACTTTACCGGACACGAGGTGTATCGGCTGCTGCTCAATGCGGATTACGTGCCGGTGTTAAAAGAATTCCGGTTGAGCGAGCGGGCGGAGTTCGGTATTCATCTGGTCATTTCAATCGTGCTGTGCATAATTTTGGGGTTGATCTGGGAACGTCTGGCGCGCGGGGGGCGGCTATCGGGAAGCAAGATGACGGGCGCGACCGCCGCGGTTGGCATCTTAATCGGCGCGCTGCTGTATCCGACCACTCTGCTTTCTTCGGGCGGCACGCCTCCGATCGACAGTTTGCCTTCGTGGTTGTGGTGGTTGTCGGTTCATGCGGTGTACGGCGCCGTTTCCGGGGTGTTGCTGTTTCAGGTGCTTCGCGTGTTTCTTTTCCGCCGCTCCGGGTATTGAACAGCGGTCAACGAAAAGCGAAACCTTTACAAAAACGTTTCACTCTTTTTCGTTGCGTCAACAAGCATGCCCGCCATTGCGCAGATTGTAAAAATATTATTAAAATTCTTTGTAAAAATGGTGACACAGCGTATAGATTGTCTTATAATTTAGACGATTAAAGAATGTAACAGCGAAGTGAAAATACTGGTACAAGGAGGGAGCGGCTATTCTATCCCTGCAAAAAGTCAGTAAGTCGTATACGTCGCAGGGCCAGACGTTTCAGGCTGTTCTTCCGGTTAGCATGGAGATCGAGACAGGCGGCATCCACGGGATCATCGGAACGAGCGGAGCCGGCAAATCCACGCTGCTGCGGCTGATGAATCTGTTGGAACGGCCGGATGAAGGAAGCGTGTTGTTCGAAGAACGTGATCTGATGCGGGTCAGCGAACGGGAGTTGCGCGAAGCGCGGCGGTCGATCGGCATGATTTTTCAACAGTTCAATCTGGTTCATAACCGTACCGTTCATGGCAACGTGGCGGCCGCGCTGGAACTGGCGAGAACGCCCAAGCGGGACCGGGAACGCCGGATCACGGAAGTGCTGAGCTTCGTCGGCCTGGAAGACAAAGTGCGGCAGTATCCGGCCCAACTCAGCGGCGGACAAAAGCAGCGGGTCGCGATCGCGCGGGCGATGGCGAGCAATCCGAAGCTGCTGCTGTGCGACGAGCCGACGTCGGCGCTCGATCCGCAGACGACGGAAGATCTGCTGAACACGCTGCTGCATATCAATCGGACGCTGGGCGTCACCATTGTGATCGTCACGCACGAGATGGAAGTGGTCCGGCAAATCTGCACGCGCGTATCGGTTATGGAAATGGGCGCGGTCGTCGATACGTTCGATCTGCCGAAGCGCTCGGAAGAACGCGTTCGTCCGAACCTGTCGTACCGGGAGCAGATCTTGGGCCTTGTACATAAGGAGGACGCGCAATGAGCATCGAACGGATTATGGAAATCTGGGCGCAGTACCACGAGCAGATCTGGGAAGCGATCGGGCAGACGTTCTATATGGTGGGCATGTCCACGATTGCGGCTGTAATTCTGGGCATTCCGCTGGGGACGCTGATCTTTGTTACCCGGCCGGGCGGAATGTTGGAAAATCGCGGAGCATCGGTGTTTTTGAATACATTGGTCAATGTGATCCGCTCGTTCCCGTTTCTGCTGCTGGTCGTGTTCATGTTCCCGCTGACCCGGCTGATCGTCGGGACGACGATCGGCACGACGGCGGCCACCATCCCGCTCGCCATCGTCGCGATCGCCGGTTACTCGCGGCTTGTCGAGCAAGCGCTGGTGGAAGTGCCGCGCGGCGTGATCGAAGCAGCTCGTTCGATGGGCGCGTCGCGGCTGGAGATCGTTTGGAAGTTCCTGTACGTCGAAGCCCGTTCGGGTCTGGTGTTGGGACTCACGACTTCCATCGTCAGCTTTATCTCGTACTCGACGGTCGTTGGGATCGTGGGAGGCGGCGGTGTAGGCGATTTCGCGATCCGCTACGGGTATCAACGTTTCGAGATGGACGTCACGATCTGCATGATCGTTCTGATGGTGCTGCTCGTCCAGATCGTGCAAGTGCTCGGCAGTACCATTTCGCGCAAGATTGACAAACGTTAAGCAATACAGCAACTCAAATAATCTTTCAACGGGGGTACCACACGATTATGAAAAAGTCTCTGCTTCTGATTTTGACCGCACTGTTTCTCGTTCTGGCCGGTTGCGGGCAAAGCGCGACGACCACATCGAACAACGCGGCCGACGCGACGGACAAAACGGCAACTACCGAAAATACCGACAGCAAAGAATTGACCACGCTGAAAGTCGCTTCCCTGCCTGCGCCGATGGACGCGATCCTGCTGCTCGTGAAGCCGCTGCTCGTCGAAGACGGCATCAACCTGGAGATCGTCGAGATGTCGGACAATATCCAACCGAACGACGCGCTGGCGAACAAAGAAGTGGACGCGAACTTCTTCCAGCACGTGCCTTACGCCGAAGCTTATAACGAAGCCAAAGGCGCGAATATCGTACCGGTTCAACCAGTTTACAACGCGCTGTACGCCGGTTATTCCAAAAAGTACAAGTCGGTCGACGAACTGCCGGATAACGCGATCATCGCGATCCCGAACGATCCGCCGAACATCGCGCACTCGTTGCTGCTGCTGGAGCAGAACGATATGATCGAACTCAAAAAAGGCGTCGGCATCAAAGCCACGCTGCAAGATATCACGTCGAACCCGAAAAACTACCAGTTCAAAGAAGTCGATCTGCTGACGCTGAACCGCATGATGGACGACGCCGATCTGGTGACGATGTACCCGGCTTACGCGAAACCGCTGGGTCTGTCGGCGAAAAAAGACGCGTTGATCGTCGAAAAAGACATGCAGGCGTTCGCCATCACCCTGATGGCGCGCGAAGACAACAAAGACGACCCGGCGATCCAAAAACTGGCGGAACGCATGCGCGGCCCGGAAGTCAAAAAGTTCCTGGAGGAAGAATACACGGACACGTATCCGGCATTCTGATTCCCCGTTGTTCCTATCCTGGATTGATCAGACCAATCGGCGCAAGCCGGTTGGTCTTTTTTTGTCGAAAAAAGGAGTTTGGACTTAACAAAAGCAAGCAGCTTGCCGAAGTATATGGAGTGCAATTGAATTTTCGGAAATTTTCAGGGACAAAAGAGGAGAGACAACCAGATGAAGCTTACGATCAGACAGAAGTTGTTCAGCGGATTTGGCGCCATTATCGTATTAATCATCATTTTGAACACGCTAACGAACGTCGGCACTTCGAACCTGAGAGATCGGGCAGACGAATTGAAAGACCGGGATATTCCCAATGTGGTCATGCTGGAAAAAGTGAACGACCGACTGAAAACGATCGACCAATTGACCATGCGCAATATTTTGCAAACGAGCAGCGCGGACATGAACGAAAGCCGGGCCGCTATCGAAAAAGCGATCGAAGAACTGGGTTCGGCGATCGATACGTATGCGGCCACGCTGAAAACTCCGGAAGAGATCGAAGGCGCGGAGACGTTCCGTCAAGCAGCCGAAGCTTACGAACAAACGGTGACGCAAATCCTTCAACTGTCGCAAGACAACAAAGACGACGAAGCGGCCGCTTTGCAGCAGCAAACGCAGGATGTCGTCAACCAGATGACGGACGCGCTGCGCACGTCGATGGACGAGAAGATCCAAACGATGAACGATTCCGCTTTCGCTCAACGGGACGAGACCGGACGTATCCTGTTCATCTCGATCGGTGCTCTGATCAGCGCGGTGCTGCTGTCGGTGCTGCTGTCTTTCCTGATCTCCCGCAGCATCACGCGTCCGTTGGGGCAATTGACCCGTCAAGTGGGTTATATGGCAAAAGGCGAACTCGACAAGATCGACGAACTGCCGACCGGACTCAAAGGCGAACTGGGTCGTCTGTCTTCGGCGCTGCGTCAAATGGGAGAAAGCCAACGCGACGTTCTGCTTGAAGTCGGCCGGTCGGCGAATGCTTTGGCGGCTTCCGCCGAAGAGTTCAAATCGGTTGCCCAGGAAAGCGCGGAAGGGGCGGAACACGCCGCGTCCTCGATGCAGCGCATGGCCGAATCGAGCGAAACGCAGCTTGCGACTTCGCGTTCCGGCGGTCAACTGATGCAGCGCATGTTGGACAAGATCGTCGTGATCCGCGACCGCGTGGGGGAATCGTCCGAAGCGGCGGCGCACGCCAGCTCGCATTCGGAACAAGGCGCGGAGATCGTCGGCGAAGCGGTGCGGCAGATGGAATCGACCACGCTGAGTATGTCCGAAATGACGCAAGCAGTCGAGGCGTTGAATCAGCGTTCCGTGGAAATCGGCGGTATCGTGCAATTGATTACCGGCATCGCCAAACAAACCAACCTGCTTGCTCTTAACGCTTCGATCGAAGCCGCGAGAGCCGGCGAACAAGGACGCGGATTTGCCGTCGTCGCGTCCGAGGTCGGCAAGCTGGCCGAGCAATCTTCCGCTTCGGCCGCGCAAATCATCGGCATGATCGACCTGGTTCAAGCCGATACGTCGCGTCTGAGCGAAGTGATCGGGGACGCGTCGAATCGCGTAACCGCGGGAAGCGAAGCGATTCAGGCGACCGGCGAACTGTTCGGCCGCATTCG
The DNA here is from genome assembly GCF_037722395.1 of Saccharibacillus sacchari. Classification (GTDB taxonomy): domain Bacteria; phylum Bacillota; class Bacilli; order Paenibacillales; family Paenibacillaceae; genus Saccharibacillus; species Saccharibacillus sacchari_A. The sequence continues at coordinate 39,755 of NZ_JBBKAR010000058.1, forward strand.
CGAAACGGTAAGCCGCGTCGGCATGCAAACCGACCAGGCCGCCCAGGCTTCCGGCGAGATGGTCCAAGTCGTCGAAACGGTCGCTTCGGCGATCATGGAAGGCGGCTCGCAGATGGAGCGCACGTCCGAAGAGATCCAAAACGTCTCCGCCGTGTCCGAACAACAAGCGGCCGCGATGCAGGAAATGTCGGCCGGGGCCGTTTCGCTGTCCGAGATGGCCGAAGAACTCCAACGTTTGAGCGCCAAGTTCAAACTGTGAGGTTTAGTTTTGAACATCCTGTTCGGGGGTGAAAGCGGGGGGCGCTGCGGGAGAAATTCGTTCAAAACGCTGTCTCACCCGGAAAACTTGATTTGAATTTAAGTTGTATGTTTTCCGGGTTCAAAGGCGTTTTAAACTGAATTTCTCTCTCCGCTCTTCGCTTTCATCGAAGCAGGCTTTTCAATAAATCTTCTCCTTTGATCTTGGAAGGGGAATAATATATTAAGGACTTGGAACAGAGGAGCAGATTGTATGGCTCCTCTTTTGTTTTTTAACACTCTATGGTTTAAAAACTGTTCTCCCGCAGCACCCCAGCTTTGCCCCTGCGAACAGGATTTCAAACTGCCCCTCTCTTCATGCGAGGGGCCTTTTTGCCGATAAAGGAAAAGATAGCCTGCAAGCAAACCAGCAGGCAACAGAGACAAGAAGGGGATGAGCGTGTTGAGGGGAACACGAACAAGGTTCAAAAAATGGGGAGCCGTCATATTGGCCGCCGCGCTGCTGACGGGAACGGCGGCTTCCGTGCATCCGCAAAGCGTACAAGCGGCAAGCGTATGGAATCTTTATAACGACGCTATGCGACTAGATAAGCAAGGCAAATATGCGCAGGCGATCGCCAAATACGAGCAAGCCGGACGGGAAATGGCGGCAAGCCGGGACTACGGCAATGCGGGGCGCATGTACCGCAACGCGGGCGAAGCTTACGTCAAGCTTAAGCAGTACGACAAAGCCGTGACGAGCTGGGACCTCGAAGCGATGTATTACGCGAAAGTGAACCTGGTGCAAGACAGCATCGCCGTGCAGCGCAAAGCCGACGCGCTGCGCAGCTCGGTCCAGCTTTATTACGAGACGGGGCTGTCCGCGGCAGCTTTGAAAAACCGCACCCGCGATCTGGCTCCTTTGGAACCGGCGAACGGGATTCTGCTCGGCGCGTACGCGGAGCAAAACAAAAAAGTGCACAACTCCGCCGGCGGTAAGTTTTACGCGGACGAATATCCGGCATTTACAGGCAAAAAGCACGCCGGTTACCTAATCTACTTCACCTACGGCACGTCGCTGTCGACGATTCAATCGCATATCAATGCGGCCAAACGCAACGGGACGGCAATCGAACTGGGCGTGCAGCCGCTTCGCGGGATGGCCGAGGTGAAAGACGACGCCTATCTGCACCAGCTCGCCAAAGACGCAGCCGCGTCCGGCGTGCCGATCTTTCTTCGTTTTGCCAATGAGATGAACGGAAACTGGACGCCTTGGAAAAGCACGCCGCAGACGTATATCCAGAAATTCCGACTGGTCGCCGACGTGTTCCACAAGGAAGCCCCGAAAAACGTCGCGATGCTGTGGGCGCCGGGCGCCAATCCGATCGACAATATCCAAAGCTACTACCCGGGCGACAAGTACGTGGATTGGGTCGGCGTCAGCTTGTATTCGATCTACAGTCCGACCGCCGATCCGCTGGGCCAGGGTATCGACCGCAGCAGCCATATCGCCAAGTTGGACGCGGTATACAAGTGGTACGCCGACCGGAAGCCGATCATGATCGCGGAAGGCGCGGTATCTTATATGTATCCGGAAAAAATGCGCGACGTCACCGACTGGTCCGTTTATCAAATGCAGCAGTTGTACGCCACGCTGCCGATGAAGTACCCGAAAGTGAAAGCCGCTTTCTGGTTCGACGTCGATGCCAAAGGCACCACCGACCGGGTCAAATACTACGGATTATCCAACAACGAGAAGATGCTGGCAAGCTACAAAAAAGCGATCGCCGATCCGTATTACCTGAGCGATATAGGCGACAGCACCACGCTGTCTTACAATCCCATCACAACTATCGTTCCGGCGCAAAAGCTGAAAGTCTCCGGCTACGTCAAAACCTGGTCGCCGACGCTCGGCAAAGTCATTTACAAGATTGGCGGCACGCAGGCGGGCGTCGCGACGACCCCTCCGTGGACGGCGGAGATCGACTTTTCTAAGTATAAAGGCAAGAACATCACGATTGACGTACTGGCGTATGACAAGCAAGGCAAGCTGGTGACGACGCAGTCGGTGAAGGCGAAAGTGCAGTAAAAAAGGAAAAGGACTTGAATATCAAGTCTTTTCCTTTTTAAAATAGTGTTTGTCAGTAGTTTAGTCTGTAACGAAACCACACAGGGTTCGTTACAGACTTTTTGATTCGCTGCTGTTATTCCGCTTTGATTTCCTGTACCTTTTCGATCAAGTTCTCCAATGTTTTTCCGTTTGTGTCTTCTGTAAAAGTGCTCGTATCTTGGTCTTCTGCTTCAAAAGCAGAAAGTACATAATTGTCGTCAACTACATAGTATGTGCCATAACGGGTAAACGAGTAGTTGTTTTGTTGTTCTTCGCCTATTCCTTTTTTGATCGCTGTCAAAATTTCCATGCCTGGCTGCAAGACCGGTTCCACCGATTGCAGTTCTTCACTGACGATCAAGTTAATTTCTTGGCCGACTTCGGCTCCCGCAACAGCCTCTTTGACTTGTGCCTGATAAGAAATGAATGTAGCGGAGGCAGGCTTTGCACCTTGCGCTTCTTGCTTTTCGGATAAATTCCCTTCCGGCGTTCCGGGTTCCGTAATCAGTCCGACTTCAAGGTCCGGGTTGCGTTCGCCAATGGTGACAACGACGACGGCATCCGCATAAGAAAGCACTTCTTCGAACGGAATATCGCGCATCTCCAAATTCGCGGGACTGCCACCGGATACAGGATACGTTTTTCTTAATTCCTGAACTCGCTCAGCAGAAAGCGAAAGATCTTTTTGAGGCTGCGAAGACGAGAGGGCATTAGAACAACCTGCTATCGTCATTATAGACAGGATTATGATTAAAAACCGTTTCATTCCGATCTACCTCCATTCAATACTTGTTGTTTAAATCATTCGTATCATGCGTTTTGGGAGTGTAATAGCCCTCGTAATTGCCCCAAGTCCGCATAACGGATTCTGCATTGACAGGATAATAAATATCGTTGGGATGTCCTAATCCCAAAACATGTCCGATCTCATGCGTCATGACCGCTACTCGATGGTTTCCTGGATTGGTACTACTGTAATTGGAAGAGTAAGGCGTCATATAAATTTGCGCAGAAGCAATTTTTTTGGAAGAACTTTGAACATTGGAACTGCTAATCAGTAGACCGTCAGTGCTTCGCAAGCCAGCAATAGCAATAATCCCTACCCCCACTGATTCCAAATCGGCTATCCCAATATGTTTTGGTCGCAGAAGCAATATCTACGTTTGAAGAGCCGAACCCAGTCTGAGCAATAGTAACTTTTTGGGAATAAGTATCCCATAATTTTGAAGCAGTTTGATAAGCACTGGTGTATGAAGAGTCCAAATTATCTCCATTGATTTTTAAATAAGCTTGTCCGTTGTTTAAATTGGCCCATTTTATTGGAATTGCAGTCCAATTGGGTGAACTCCCAGAGTAATACATCTCATGTGCATAAGTTTTTTGGATAACGTTTACAACTGATAACACGAAAAAAAGTAATAAAACTCTTTTAATAATTCTCATTAAAAAACCTCCTTTTAATCATATTTTATAATAATATGAAAAAAATCAAATTAACCATTAAATGTTCAATGTGAATTGAATATATGCAAAAGATCTACATCCCAAAAAGACACGTCTCCTTTTGGGGATTGTGTCTTTTGATTAAAGTAAGTTGGATGAGCATCTGTTAGACCACGTTTTCCGTCGCTCCCAACAAATGCCCCATATACCGCTCCGCACTCCTCCGAAGTTCATCCTCGCTTGTCCGCGAATTGACGCCGTAGTGGATAAACGGTTCTTCGTAGCCGCTTTTCAAATAACGCGCCGTCATTTCGAACGGAAGCAGCAGCGTGCTCATTTCGTGCAGGTATTCGCCGCTCGGGCTGTAATCCTGCTTTTTAACACCGACGGATACCGCAAGGCCAATCGTTTTCTTGTGCTCGAACAACCACGAACCTTCGCCGTACGCCCAGCCTTCCAGTAGCACTTCGTCCAGCCATTGCTTCATCAGCGGCGGGCAGTTGAACCAGTAGAACGGGAATTGCAAAATGATGCGATCATGCTCTTCGACCAGCTTTTGTTCCGCGGCAATATCGATCACGCTGTCCGGGTATTTTTCGTACAACGAGCTGACTGTAATCTCTTCCGGATATTTGCGAATTTCCTCCAGCCACTTCCGGTTAATGCGCGAAGTCTCCAATGCAGGATGCGCGGCAATTACCAACGTTTTCATTTCCAAACACTCCTTCCGTATTCGTCTTGCTCAATTCTCAAGTACAAGGCTCATTGTAGAAGGGGAGGAAACGTTTGTTAAGTACGCACTTTTCGGTAACCGCACGCCTCCGATCGGTTATTCTCGCTTCAATCCCGCACCGCTCGCGATCTGCAACATCTCTTCTTCGCTCATAAAAGGACCTTCCAACGCCACACTTTTGTCCCCGTAGACCCGTTCCAGATGCGCTTCGCCCCAGTAGCAAAAAAAGTCCAGCACGCCGATCAGTCCTTGGCCGTACTCGCTCAATTCGTATTCGACGCGGGGAGGGACTTCGTTGTAATCATGGCGAAAAACCAGACCGTCCCGTTCCAATTCCCGAAGCTGTTGGGTCAACATTTTGTGGCTGATGCTCGGAGTCAGGCGTCGCAACTCATTGAACCGTCTTTTTTCGTCCACCAGATGATATAAAATAATGCTTTTCCATTTGCCACCGATGACGTCCAGGGTGGCTTCGACGCCGCTTTGATACTTTTTCACAGGCTGCTCCAATTCGGTATGCTCCTTTCGATTGTCGGTTCGCGATCCTTTCCGTTAGAATAACATGATTGGGCGTTGGAAAGGGAAGGGAGCGTTAAGGGGATGGAAGCGAAGATTTTTGCGGGAAAAGGATTGGGGTACACGGTTCGTCACGCCGAGGTAGGCGATGCGGCTGAATGTTCGGCGTTACGCGTGCAAATCGACGGCGAGACCGAAGGCGTATTGAAAAACGATCGCAAACATGCGGACGGTTGTTACTACGATACGGTGCTCATGGGACGATTCCGCACAAAAACAGCTTCGTTTCCCTGATCGGGACAGCGAAGCTGTTTCTTTTTGCTTATTGGGCTGGTAATCCGCGGATTATTTTCCGCTCCATACGATATCGACCACGTTGAAGCCTTTGTTGCTGCCGGTTCCCAGTTTGGCATCAATCGTAACGGCGAACGATCCGCCTGCGTCTACAATAGTGATAGCCGACGCGCTGACTTCTTCCATTTTGCTGGTAGCGCCTTTTTTCGCAAAGTATTGCTTGTACGTATTGCCCAGCGACAACAGATCCTGTTTCGTCGTGTACTTGAATGTTGCCGACGGCGTGCCTGTTCCGCCTGCTACGCCTTCAACCAGATCGTAGACCTTGGCGTCGGACGGCAGAGGGAAATCGGTAGGGATCGTAGTCGGACGTTGAACGGAAGACGATCCTGTCGAAGGCGTTGTCGGCGTCGAAGTATTCCCACCGGTCGAACCGGAAGAAGTACCGCCACCGATCACGACGCGGCTATTTTTTGCATCATAGGTTACCGAGGTATTCAGAGCTTCGCCGATCGAGCGCACAGGCAGGTAAGTTGTGCCGTTGTACGTGATCGGAGCGAGCGTTTTGCCGTTGCCGTCTTTAGGCGTGTATGCGCTGCCGTTCACCACGATGCCGAGACCGTTGTTTAGGGAGGCACGGATTTCCTGGATGTTGGCACCTGCATAGACACCGGCTGAAGCCGTCAAAGTAAGTACCGCACCAAGTGCGATCGCAGTCAGCTTTTTTTTCATTGTCAAATTCATCCTTCCAAAAATGTAATGACCGACGGGTAAGCATGAGCAAGTCTTGGAACCTGTCGAAGTATGTAAGGTCGGCAGTAACCATTAACCACCATCTGTTCCTATTAAACGATTTATTGGGTAATTGGGACGTTTGGCGTCCATACGGGATTTATCAGCCCAAACAGGGTAAAAAAAGCTTAGGCGTACCGTACCTGGCAAGCTAAATTTCAAGGGAAAGAAGACCAGCTTCGAATACGATCGAGGCCGGGAGCGAGAATGGTAATGACGAGGCTTCGTGAGCGAACTTGGCGAGATCGGGTACTGCGCGACCTGAAACGGCAAGGCAGTAGGGAAAAGGAGGCGTACGTATGGAACTTTATTTTTCGGATAACTTTTTTAACGCGGGGCAGACAGAAATTTTGAATCAATCCGGCGAAGCGGCAGGAAGGCTGGATCTCAGAAGCATGATCGGTTCGGCGCTGGATGTGTATGGACCCCGCGGCGAGCTGCTTTATTCAGGCCGGTTCCAGCTGATGCTGCGGCGTTGGCGGGTGCTGGATGCAAGTGAACGGGATATCGGGCTGCTTCGTCCAAGATTCACGCTGTTCACCAAAAAATTCGAGTACGATGCGGGCGAGCGCGGTGTATACGAGATCGAATCGCCCAACTTTTCAAAAGAATATATCATCACGGAAAACGGAACCGAAGTGGCGGAATTCGCTCGAACGAGCGGCTGGATTCGCAGCGGCGCTTACCGATTGCAGAATCGCTCCAGGCTACCCGATTACGAGATGATCGCGGTTGTGATGGGCGTCAACGCGATTCGCAAACGACAGCGATCGGCAGCAAATTCCGGAGGTTAGTACTTTGGCCGCATCCAATCCAAGGTTTGCGTTCATCGGAAACACGCACGGTTCAAGCGGGTTTTCGAGGGGCGTATCCTAACCTATTAAGCGGTCATGGCACTAGCGGTACATAAAAAAACGGATTGCCGCATATGGTACACTGGAAGGAAAGACATCAGGGAGGCTAGACGAACGTGAAAAATTTGCTGGTCACCGGCTACCGCGCGAACGAACTCGGGATTTTCAACCAGAAGCATCCCGGTATCCCGTTTATTCGCGAAGCGATCAAGCGCCGGCTGATTCCGCTGATCGAGGAAGGGCTGGAATGGGTGCTGACTCCCGGCCAATACGGCGTTGATCTCTGGGCGTGCGAAGCGGTGATCGAACTCAAACAAGACTATCCGCAGCTCAAACTGTCCGTTCTTGCGGCTTTTGCCGGGATGGATGAGAAGTGGAGCGACGAGAAAAAAGAATATTGGCAGACGCTGCTGAAGCAGATCGACTATTACGGGTTGGTCAGCAAAGAATCCTACAGCGGTCCCTGGCAGTTCAAAGCGCGGGACGGACTGTTATTGCGCAAAAGCGACGGGATGCTGCTGGTCTACGATGACGAGGCTTCGCCGGGCAGTCCGCGTTACTTCCGGGAAGCGGCGCTTCAGATGCGTGAAGAAGAAGGATACCCGCTGATCCAGATCACGCCGGAAGATATCCAATCTATCGCGGAAGATATGCAGGCTGACTTGGCTGATGCGCATAGCGACGGAGGAGATTGGAATTAGCACGGAAAAAGGGTGTCAGCATCGAACCGAAGGGGGAGGCAGGCATGGAGCTTTATTTTTGCGGACAAAAAAGGCCATTCGGTAAAGGCGTTATTCGTCAAATCGGCGGAAATCGAAAAGGCTCGATCGATTATAACGGAGAAGGCGATAACGGTCTGTATGTACTCGACGGCGACGATTACGTGCTATACCGTGGCTGCGTGGAGCGTTCATCGGGCAAATGGGCGATACGGGATGAGCGAGAAGAGGTCGTGGGGCGTTTGAGCCGGGAGAAAAACGGTCTTGAAACGTACTACGGATACGATGCCGGCCTGCGCGGGTATTACCGGATCGAGCATGACGGGGGCGGCTACCGGATCGAAGACACCAACGGAGACGCGGCTTTCGTCGATAAGAAAAAGCATTGGGTCAAAGGCGGCGAGTATTGGCTGCAAACGGAAGACGGCATGCAAGGAAGCGTGAACGAATACGAATGGGTCGCGGTGGTGCAAGGTATCGAAGTGCTGCGCGGTCAGCGTACTTTCTGGCCGAACGCGATCGCCAATGCGATCGGAGGGGCTTTTTCCTGATCGGCATACGAAGGAAAGTCACGGATCGCGAAAAAAGCGAAAGATAACAAAAAACCGAAAGATAACAAAAAAACCGTTTGGAGATACGTTCGTACGTATCCTCAAGCGGTTTTTGTCAATCATGCAAGATCGGATGCAGGTTACGACCTTTCCTTTGCCTTTTATCCGAAGAAAAGATCGAACGCTTCAAAACGCACGACCCGGCTTTACTTGCGGTTAAACGTAAAGCCTTCTTCCGCCAAATATTCTTCCGATTCCTCGCGCGTCTCGAACGCCATCTCCAGGCTAGATCCCGAATAGATGAAAAATGTCTCGTCTTCGAACTTGAGAATCAGCTCCTGCCCGTCCCCGTCCGTCCAGATCTCGTCTCCTGTCGATTGCGCCGAAGCTGCGGAAACAGGCTTCGACGGACTGGTTTCTCTATCCGAAGACAACGAACGAATCGAAGCATCCACGATCTCGCGCAGTTCCGTTTCGGTAAAGTCGCGTACATTCACGAAGCCTTTATCATCCGTATCGTAATCCCCGACCAACCCCGCAAACACGAAGCCGTTGCCGTTCGGATGGAAGCGATAACCGACGATTTTCTTTTCGTGCACGCTGCCTTCAAAATGATAATTGACCCGTCCCATTGACACGTCATTGCGCGTAAGCTCCGGGAACGACTCCAAGACCGCGATTTTTTGTTCAAAAGTAAGCATAAATAATATGAACCTCCAAAGGTTTGATAAACGAACACCCGCCGGCCGTCATAGCCCCGTCCGTAATTCTTTTGTTAGTATAGCATGTTGCACTCTTCTGCCGCCTTTTGCTTTGAAGCTTATGAGCTGGTAAACGGCAAGGGCAGAGGGGAATTTCAGTGAAGGTACAGCATTTCGAAGAAATGCACTTCGGAAGCATAATCCGCGAAGTTCCCCCTACGCCCCTAAGCCATTACCAACGAATAGGACTTTAAAGCAGTCCGGCCAATTTGAGGCCATACGCGATTCCGTCGTCTTCGTTCGTTTTCGTCACCCATTTCGCGACGGCTTTGACTTCCGGCAGGCCGTTGCCCATCGCGACGCTGTTGGGAATGCCGCTCAGCATTTCCATATCGTTCAACGCATCGCCGAACGCGTATTGGCGCTCCGGCGGGATGCCGAGTTTGTCCGTGATTTTGCGGATGCCTTCGAGTTTGCTTCCGCCTGCCGGCAGTACGTCCGCGGAGATGGGGCTCCAGCGGATAAAGGACAAGGCAGGGAAGACCGCGTCGTATAGTTTTTGGTCTTCTTCGTTGCAGAACAGCGAAGCCTGGTACACGAAGCCCGTTTTATAAAAGTCCGGGTCCGGCGTTGCGAGCGAGATGTAGTTAAATAGCATACCGAAGCCTTGCGCGACGAATTCGTCGTTGGGCACGGTGGCTTTCATTTCCTCGTCGTCGATCAGGATGACCGGGTGATTGTGTTTTATGGCGATCTCCGTCATTTGCTCCAGCGAACTTTTATTGATCGGATTGGTGTAGATGACCTGGCCGTTCAGCACGACGTATTGACCGCTATAGCTGACGTACGTGTCGATGCCCAGCTCCTCGCGGATTTCTTTGAACATAAACTGCGGCCGTCCCGTCGCGATGGCCACGATATGACCTTGTTTTTTAAGTTCGAGGATCGCGTCTTTGGCGGATTGCGGCACGTTTTTTTGCTCGTCTACCAGCGTACCGTCGATATCGAAAAAGATAATGCTTTGCTCCATGTTTGCGCCCTCGTTTCTTTTTATCACGTGATTTTAATTTAGAGCAGTCCGGCCAGTTTCAGCCCGTGCGCGATGCCGTCTTCGTTATTGGAAGTGGTGACCCACTTGGCCGCGTCTTTGGCTTCTTGCATTCCGCTGCCCATGGCAACGCTGTTTGGAATTCCTTGTAACATCTGAAGATCGTTGAGCGCGTCGCCGAACGCATATTGGCGCTCCGGCGGAATGCCGAGTTTCTCCGTGATTTTGCCGATGCCTTTGAACTTGCTGCCTCCTGCCGGAAGAACGTCAACGGAAAACGGATGCCAGCGAACGAAATCGAAAGCGCTGACCAGCGATTCGTAAGGTTTCTCTTCGCCTTCCGCGCAGAAAAGCAGGGATTGATAAATAAAACGATCTTTGTGGTACGACGGATCGTGCGTGGGCAGAGTACCGATATTCAATGTGCCGATACTTTCCGATACGCGTTCATTGTCGGGTACATTGGCGCGCATGTCTTCGTGGTCCATGTAGACGACGGCGTGCTCGTTTTGCATCGCGATATCGGTCAGTTTTTGCAGGGCGTCCGCGTTGAGCGGATTCGTGAACAGGACTTCGCCTTCAAGGACGACATACGATCCGTTATAGCTAACATACGTGTCGATGCCCAGTTCTTCGCGGATATGATCAAAAAAGAAAGGCGCTCGGCCTGTTGCGATTGCCACGATGTGGCCTTGTTTTTTCAGTGAGGCGATCGCTTCGCGGGTTGATTCGTTGACCTGCTTTTCGTCGTTCAGGAGTGTACCGTCAAGGTCGAAAAAGATAATGCTTCTCTCCATATGCGTTTCCCTCCGGATGCGGATGTCGCGACAAGTATTTTGGATCGTCGCGCGTTCGCTATTTCTTCTGTGGCTTTATTTATCTATTTAGGTGCTCTCTCTGTCTCTCCTATTATAACATGACGAGAGGAGGTGAGCCTTGAGTTAACAAACTAATACATAATCCTGTCAGTGCGTTAATCTTTTCCCGCAGCAGCTTCGGCGCACAGAACGGATAGGTTCGCCAAAAGCGGTCGCGAGCGGAGAACACGCAGTTATGCTATAATAATGGCGGATTTAGATGTAAGCGTTATCAGTTAGCGGGCGAGGTCTTGTGCCTTTTCCCTATTCCGTATCCTCAGGAGGTAGACGATGGCCCTTGGAACGAGCATGATTATACGTTTGCAAATGGATAAGAGACAGGTCACGTTCGGCGAAGTGGCGGGAGCGATCGGAGACGGCGGCGGCGATGTCGTCGCGATCGACGTGATTCATGCCAGTCCCGAACATACCATCCGCGACCTGACCGTCAATTTGCCCGAAAAAATGCGTGAAGCGGTACTTGAGGCGGTCGAGGCGCTGCCGGGCGTGACGATCGTCAACGTATCGGACCGTACGTTTTTGGCGCATTTGGGCGGCAAGATCGAGATCCGGTCCAAAACACCGGTCAAAAACCGCGAGGATCTGTCCCACGTTTATACGCCGGGCGTTGCCAAGGTATGCCGTGCGATCCATGAAGATCCTCAGAAAGCTTTTACGCTGACGATCAAACGCAATACCGTAGCCGTGGTCTCTGACGGAACGGCCGTGCTGGGACTTGGAGATATCGGACCGAGAGCGGCCATGCCGGTTATGGAAGGCAAAGCGATGCTGTTCAAGCAGTTCGCCGGCGTCGACGCGTTCCCGATCTGTCTCGACACGAAGGACACCGAAGAAATCATTCGCACGATCAAATTGATTGCCCCTGCGTTCGGCGGCATCAATCTGGAAGATATCGGCTCGCCGCGCTGCTTCGAGATCGAGCGCAGATTGGCGGAGGAACTCGATATTCCGGTGTTCCACGACGATCAGCACGGAACGGCAGTGGTCGTGTTGGCGGGATTGCTGAATGCACTGAGCATCGTCGGGAAAAAATTGGAGGACGCCAAAATCGTGCTTCTCGGCGTCGGTGCGGCAGGGTCGGCGTGCATCAAAATGCTGCTGTCCGCAGGCGCGCACAACGTGATCGCGGTCGATCATTGCGGCGCGCTGCACAAGGCGGACAAATACGACAATCCGATGTGGGAATGGATCGCGGACAACTGTAATCCCAACGGGGAAACCGGGCAGTTGGAACAGGTCATCCAGGGCGCGGACGTCTTTATCGGCGTGTCCCGTCCGAATCTGCTGACGCTGGATCATATCAAGTCGATGGCATCCGATCCGATCGTGTTCGCGATGGCGAATCCCGACCCGGAGATCGATCCCGAATTGGCGGAAGCCCATGTCCGCGTGCTGGCGACGGGGCGCAGCGATTTCCCGAACCAGATCAACAACGTGCTGTGCTTCCCCGGCATGTTCCGCGGCGCTCTGGACTGCCGCGCCAGCGTCATCAACGAAGCGATGAAAGTCGCCGCCGCCCAAGCGATCGCGTCCGTCGTCGAAGACGACGAGCTGAACGAACAATACATCATCCCGAGCGTGTTCAACGACAAGGTCGTCGACCGTATCCGCGACGCCGTCGTCAAAGCCGCGATGAAAACCGGCGTAGCGCGGAGAATCCCGCCGGAGTTCCGTTAAGCGGATCAGGGGGTAGACGTAGGGCAGCGTTGAGGATTAGAGTATGCAAGGGGGTTCGTCGATTAAGTGCAGATGTGCAATTATTTCAGGCTTCTTTTTCCCGGCAATCGAAATAGATGCGCATATCCATTTATTTGGAGAGAAAAAGCGCAAATCAGCGTGAAGACGGCGAATTAACTGTATATTTGCGCTTATTTTTTAAAAATGACTAAAATCGAAGAAAATAACTGTATATCCGCATTTATTTGAGCAAGCGTTCCTGTTCGCAAAAAAGGACTGTTTCCCAGCCGCCATCCGGCTGCGGGGCAGTCCTTTTTGTATATCTTTGAGCAATATTTTTCCGTTTGTTCACTTTTGCAAAAATCAGCGCGCTTTATCCGTTTCCGCAAGGTTGCGGAACGCCGCGCCCGGATGGCGGTCGGGCAATCGGCGATTTCCGGCGCCGAACAGCCGCTCCCGCAGCGTGCTTTCTTCGTACTCGCGCCGGAACAGACCGCGTTCCTGCAACACCGGCACGACCATATCGACGAAATCGCGCAACGTATCGGTCAGCAGATACCGTTCCAGGTTGAAGCCGTCGATGCCGGTCGCTTCCGCCCATTCTTGCATACCGTCCGCGATTTCCTCGGGCGTGCCGACCAATCGAATGCCGCGGAATTCTTTGTCGGCGAAATTATCCGCGACTTGGCGAACCGTCTGCACGCTGCCGGAATGGCGGGTATACCGCTCGGTGTGCGAACGTCCGCGCTCCGTGGATATGCCTGTGAACGGAGCATCGGGGTCGAGCGCATCCAGATCGATGCCGGTCGCATTCGCGTAGGTAAGCAAAGCGGCTTCGCGGCTGCGGTACGCGCGATACTCGGCTTCTTTTTGCTGCGCTTCTTCGCGGCTCCTGCCCACGATCGCGGACAAGCCGGAGAAAATCTTGATATCGCGCGGGTCGCGCCCGTGCGCTTCGGCGCGGCGTCGGATATCCGCGACCTGATCGCGCAAAGCTTCCTGCGTCGGCGCTTTGAGGAACACGCCTTCGGCATGTTTGGCCGCGAAGTCGCGCCCCCGCTCCGAGCTTCCCGCCTGGAACAGCACCGGCGTCCGCTGCGGCGAAGGCTCGCACGCATGCGAAGCCTCAAGCTTGAAATACCGGCCTTCGTGCCGGACGACATGGACTTTGGAAGCATCGGCGAACAAGCGCTTTTCCTTGTCGCGAACGACCGCGTCGTCCTGCCAGCTTCCTTCAAGCAGTTTGTAGCTGGCTTCCAAAAACTCGTCGGCCTGATCGTAGCGTTCGGAGTGTCCCAGCGTATCTTCGCGTCCGAACGCTTTGGCCGCGCTGGTCCCGCCGGCGGCAACCACATTCCAGCCGATCCGACCTTCGCTCAAATGATCGAGCGTGGAGAAGCGTCGGGCGTTGGCGAACGGCTGCTCGAACGTCGGCGAAGCCGTGGTGACGAAGCCCAGATGCGTGGTCGAGGCGGCAAGCGCGGACAGGAGCAGCATGGGATCGGCGACCGGGGCATACACGGCTTCGCGCAGCGCAAGCTCCGCGTTATTGTCCGGATACCCGTAGGAATCGGCAAAAAAGATAAAATCGAACTTGCCGCGTTCCAGTAGCTTCGCGATCTCGATCCATAGCGGCAGCGTGTTGTAGCGATGCGATTCGTTGCGCGGATGCGCCCACAATCCCTGGGTCATTTGATTAGGCGTCAAAATATCGAACACGCCGAGATGAAGTTGGCTCATGGTCGTTCCCCTTTCCGTATAGGCGATGAAATACGACCAACGATAACGGAGCGAGAGGCGATTGTACAATTGAAAAAGCGAAAGAGACGGTTTAAAAAAAGTAAATCGGCCGGCGCAAAAAGGCATGTACGCAAACTCCGCCGGAAGCGGCATAGGTCGGACAGGCAGACCAAGACGCGTGCCGTTAGTTCCAAGATACGCTTCCGGCCCGCCCTTCTGTTCAAACGGGCAACGCGCTTTCGGCCACGCTGCGTCCGATCTCTTCCAGCAATTCTTCGGTAATACGCGCCGGAGCCGGTCCGCCGCGCCGGGTCAGCAGACCGAGCACGGGCCCTTCCGATAAACCTTCCAAAGGCACGACTACCGTGCCGGGAAGAGGAGGAGACACCGCAACCGCCGGAGCGAGCGCGATGCCTAGCCCCGCTTGCACGAAATATTTGATCGCCGTGATGCCCGCGATCTCGACAGGCTGTTCGCGCAGCGTGCCGATATGCCCGGCGATTAGCGTCTCGATCCGAATGCGGAACGGGCAGGTGCCCGGCGTGAACAGGAACTTTTCTTCGCGCAATTCGCCCAGGCGCACCGATTCCAATCGTTCCAGCCGATGCCCGGCAGGAAGCAGCAGTACCAGTTTTTCGTACACGAGCGGCGAAAAGTCCAGCTCGATATGCGATTCCGGTTGATTGCACAGCGCGATATCGATCTCGTCTTCGAGCAGCATGCGGATCAGGTCTTTCGACGTGCCGATCTTGATCTGAAGCTGCGTTTTCGGTTTGCGCGCGGTAAACGAAGCCAAAATGCCCGGCAGCCGATTGCTGGCCGACGGCTCGGAAGCGCCGATGCGCACGATGCCGGCGTCGCCGGACACGAAGTCGCTGATCGCGGTGTTCATCGCTTCGTATTCGCGCAGCAGCGCTTCGGCGCGTTTGTTGAACAAGCGTCCCGCGCTGGTCAGCGTGATCGTTTTGCCGCGGTCAAACAGCTTGAAGCCCAGTTCGTCTTCCAGCTTTTTGATCTGGACGGTCACGGTCGGCTGCGAATATTGTAGCGATTCGGCCGCTTTTTGGAAGCTGCCGAGCTTGACGATCGTGTGGAACGTTTTGATTAAACGGATCTCCATGCCTGCGCCTCCCTTTTCCTAAATTCAGCAGCTTTCGACACCTATACGGCAAGCATAACCTTATCAATTTAAAAATATTAAATTGCGTCTTTAGGTTTTTCAATTATACGTAAACTGTGATTTGCACTATTATAACAGACATATACCCGACTAAATCAAGTGGAATACCAGATAAAATGATCGGGGAGAGGAGATTGTCCATTTATGTCCAACGAAAGTTTGTACGTCCGCCGTTCGCCGTCTTTTTCCGCCGCTTTCGCGGCTGCCAATCCGGAAGCCCTTCAGGCTTTCGGCGCTTTCAATAACGCGGTGTTCGCCGACCGGGAATTGAGCGTGAGAATCAAAGAACTGATCGCCGTCGCCGCGGCCCATATCACCGGCTGCCCGTATTGCATCGAAGCCCATGTGCGCAAAGCCAAAACACTCGGCATTTCGCAAGAAGAATTGTTCGAAGCGTCCACGGTGGCGGCTGCGGTCAATGCGCATTCCGCTTTTTATGCCAGCGTGAACGCCTTGAACGCGTACGAGCAAGAATTCGTGCCGGGAGACGATCTGTATCCGCGTTCGGCGCTTGAGCAGATCGGCCGGTTGGAACCTGCCGCGCCGGAAGCGTATGCCGCCTTTTTCGACTATGTGGAGACGACCCTTCGCCCCAACCGTCTGACCGCGCAAGAAAAGCTGCTGGTGGCGACCGCTTCGGCCCACGTGACGGGGAGCGCGTACAGCATCGAGATATTCACCCGCCGGTTGCGCGACACGGGAGCCACGCTCGCCCAGGCCGCCGAAGCCGTGCTCGCCGCGACGGCGCTGGCTGCGGGCGGCGTATTGGCGCACCGCGTGCATACGATAGCCGCTTACGAACCGCAACTTTAAAAACAAACGAGTACGACTGCGACACCGACCGGTCCAACCGCCGAATCCGAAGGAGGAACGTAACATGAAATCTTACCGTCAAACGATCGGCCTTACGCTGGCGGCACTGCTGCTCGCTTTCACGGCCGCCTGCTCGGACGGACCCGATACGACGGGAACCGCCGCCGCTCCGCAGGATGCTTCGACCGCTGCCGATCCCGCGTCGACGCCTGTTGCCGAGACGAACGCGGCGCAAGGGACGACGATCAAATACCCGTTGAGCCAAAGTCTGCCGACGCTCGATCCGCATCTGTCGCTCGGCGGCAGCAACGCGACGGTCGTGCTCAATATTTTCGAAGGACTGTTCGCTTTTAACGAAAATTACGAGCCAATCCCGATGCTGGCCGAGTCGTTCGACGTCAGCGAAGACGGCCGCACCTACACGTTCCGACTGCGTCAGGGCGTCAAATTCCATAATGGCAAAGAGATGACGGCCGCAGACGTTGCCGCGTCGCTCAATCGCTGGAAAGACACCGCTCCGCGCGCCAAAAGTTCGTTCGGCGAAGCTTCGTTCAAAGAAGACGGCGATTACACGGTCGTGCTGGAGCTGAACGATCCGAAAAACGATATTCAGGCGCAATTGAGCCACGTGCTGAACTTTGCCGCGATCATGCCCAAAGAAATCGTCGAAGCGGCCGCGCCGGACGGAGTGACCGAATATATCGGCACCGGCCCGTTCAAATTCGTCGAATGGAAAAACGATCAGTACGTGCATCTGGCGAAATTCGACGATTACCAAGCGGTAACGGCTGAAGCATCGGGCTTTTCCGGCAAAAAAGAAGCGCTCGTGCAGGACGTTTATTTCACGCTTGCCACCGATAACGCGACCCGTTTCTCTTCGTTCCTGGCCGGGGAATTCGATGCCGTCGACGTCAACCAGGACACGCTGCCGCAGGTGGAAAACGATCCGAACATCACGCTGATCAAAGACCTGTCTTCCGACTTCAATCTGGTATTCAACAAAAAGTCCGAGCTGTTCGCCGACGTCAAATACCGCCAAGCCGTAACGGCTGTGCTCGACGCGGACCAGATTTTGCTCGCCGTCGCGTCCACTCCTGAACTGTACCGACTCAACCCGAGTTATATGTACAAAGAAAACGCCCAATGGTACAGCGAAGCCGGAAGCGAATCGTACAACCAGAAAAATCCGGACAAAGCCAAGCAACTGCTGGACGAAGCGGGCTACGCCGGACAAACGGTGCGGCTGTTAACGACCAAAGAAACCGGCACCTTCTATAACGCGACCTTGATGCTGCAATCCCAACTGGAAAGCATCGGCGTCAAAACGCAGGTCGACATCTACGATTACGCGACCATGCTGACCAAGCGCGGCGAAGAAGGCTCCTGGGATCTGTATCTCGGACCGTTTCTCGTTCCTTCGACTCCGTCGCAACTGCTTTATCTCAACCCGACCTACGGCTTTGCCGACGACGCCAGACTGGCCGAATTGCTCAAAGCCGCCACGTCCGCGATCGGCGAAGACAACATCAAGCAAGCCAACGACGAACTTCAAGCTTACGAATGGGAATACCTCGCCGCCGCGAAGATCGGGGACACTTACAAATACACCGCGATCCGCAGCGACCTGAACGGCCTGACCCTGCTCGGCGGTTTCCCGAACCTGGCGAATACGAGCGTGAAGGAATGAGTGAGGCGGCTTTCAAAAAAATTGCGGCTGCATGAGACATTCCGAACAACAATCAAACTGCCGGTTCGCGAGGTGAAATATCAGGCAGAATTGAGTCGGCATCACAGCGTTCGGAAAACTTAGTCTGCGGGTGTCTGACAACTATTGAAGGCATCTTGTGTTGCGGGCGTCCAACAAATAAGTCGATAAGCACCGGTTTACGGCCTATTTGTTGCAAGAATCCATCATTACCGTGCATCAACGATCAGATGTCAGCGGATAAGGAAAAAATGATGGATTCCTGCAACATTCCGATATTATTGGGTGACGTTGGCTCTGAAATGATGGACGCTCGCAACATTCGCATACTGCTTTTCCGCTCGATCCCGGATCTTTTCCCTCAACAAAGGAGGTACCCAATGGCTGTCTACATGCTCAAACGTATCGGCGCCCTGATCCCCACGCTGCTTATCATGTCCGTCATCGTATTCCTGATCGTCTACCTGATCCCCGGCGATCCGGCGCGCGTCATGCTGGGCGAAGGGGCGGACGAAGCGTCGGTGCGGCAGCTCCGCGAGCAGATGGGGCTGAATGCGCCGCTGCTCAATCAATATGCCGACTGGGCGTTTTCGGCGCTGCGCGGCGATATGGGCGATTCGTACGTGCTGCGCAAACCCGTAACGGAAGCGATCCTCGAATATATGCGTCCGACGCTGTCGCTGGCGGTTGTGGCCGAGGTATTCGCGTTGGCGATCGCGATACCTTTCGGCCTCCATGCGGCGCGGTATCGCGGGGGTTGGGCGGATCGGCTGCTGTCGGCTTACTCGCTGCTCGGCATGACGATTCCCGGCTTTCTGCTCAGTCTGTTTTTGGTGCTGCTGTTCTCGGTCAAGCTGCAATGGCTGCCCGTTTCCGGTTACGCGCCTTTGAGCAGCGGTCTAGGCAATTTTCTAAAATATCTGATCCTGCCCGCGGTGTCCGTCGGCGTTTTGATGTCCGCGCTGATCGCCCGGATGGTGCGCGCGTCCGTGCTTGAAGTGCGCAATCAGGACTACGTTCGCACCGCCCGGGCCAAAGGCGTGCGCGAAGGGCGTATCCTGTACCGGCATATGCTGCGCAACGCGTTGATCCCGATCTTGACGGTGGTGGGAGGCACTTTCGGTACGCTGGTAGCCGGAGCCGCGATCGTCGAGACCATTTTCAATATTCCCGGCATGGGGCAACTGCTCGTCAGTTCGGTGTCCCATCGCGATTACGCGGTCGTGCAAGGCGTGGTGCTGGTGATCGCAGGCATGTACGTGCTGGTCAATCTGAGCGTCGATCTGCTGTACGCGGTCGTCGATCCGAGAGTGAAGCTGCGGGGGTAAAAGCATAAACCTGGCGAAAGGAGGTACGGATATGGGCAAGGTCAATGACAAAAAAGACTCCGAAAGGCTGATTTTCGATATGCCGGAAAAAGCGGGGTTTCGCAGCAGTGCGGCTTTGGTGCAAACGCTAGGCTCGCGCTGCACCGAAGGATCACGCCATATCGAAGCATCGGGCCGCTTTGAACATTCGAAGCGGACGGATGCTTCGGATCGTTCGAATTTTTCGCACAAGCCCTCTGTCTCGGCATCGGATTCGCCGGGGATCGGACAAGGCGCTTTTGAACGCGTCGCTATGGATTCGTCGCGATCGAAATCTAATATTCCCAACAGCCGAACGGTTAGCGGGACGGATAAAAAAAGAGCGCCTCGCCCGGGTTCTACGGGCATCTTGCATCTGAATCCGTCTATCGTCGCAGGCGGGGTGCTCCTGCTGCTGACTTTGGCCGCGGTGGCATTGAAGCCGATTATCGCGGGGTACGGGCCTCAGGATGTAGATATCCTGGGCCGACTCGCGCCGCCCGGAGGCGTTCACGCGCTCGGCACGGACAATCTGGGCCGGGATATTTTAAGTCGAGTGCTATACGGAGCACAGATTTCTTTGTTGATCGGCTTTTGCACGGCGATCGTATCGTCGCTGCTGGGGCTGGTCATCGGCTTGTACGCGGCGATGTATCGGCGGCTCGATCAGATCTTGATGCGTGTCATGGACGCGATTTACGCGTTTCCGGCCATTCTGCTCGCGATCGCGATCGTGGCGGCTCTCGGGCCGAGCGTGGCCAATCTGATCGCTTGCCTGTCGTTCGTGTTTATTCCGGCCGTTGCGCGAATCGTGCGCTCCGCCGCTTTGGTCGCGAAAGAGCAAACGTACGTGGAAGCCGCGAAAGCGCTGGGCGCGTCGAATACGCGCGTGATCTGGCGCCATATCCTGCCTGCCACGGTAGCCGCATTGGTGGTGCAGGCCACGTTCGTGTTCGCCGAAGCGATCATCGTGGAAGCGGCGCTGAGCTTTCTCGGGGCAGGCATTCCAGCTCCGACGCCGAGCCTCGGCAATCTGCTGTCCGAAGGCAAGCAATTTATCTACAATTCCTGGTGGATGACGATGTTTCCGGGGCTTGCGCTGATCGTGCTGGTACTGGCGGTCAATCTGCTGGGCGACGGGCTGCGGGATCTGCTTGATCCGCAGGAGCGCACAAGCCGCACAGGCGGAGGAAGGCTATTCTCGCTGCGTCGTCCCGGCTTGCGCCGCAAAGCGAAAAAAGAAGCACGAGAGGAGCATGCAGGATGACGAACGTCGACAAAAAGGCACGGAAACAGATCCATTTGGGCGTGTTCGAAGTGAACGGGATCAACCACTTGACGCAAGGAATTTGGGCGCATCCGGGTCAGGAACGCGTTCGCTACAACGATCTGGAGTATTGGATCGAGATCGCGCGGATTTTGGAACGCGGCAAGTTCGATTTTATGTTTTTCGCCGATTCGTACGGGTATCCCAAAAAAGGGCGCGAGCTGCTGCTGCGCGAAGCGTCCGGCACGCCGGGGAACGATCCGATGCTGCTGATTCCCGCGCTGGCCGCTTCGACGCGGCATCTGGCTTTTACGATGACGACCTCTACCACTTACGAAGCGCCATACGCGAATGCCCGCCGCTTTGCCACGCTCGATCATTTGACGCGCGGCCGGATCGGCTGGAACGTCGTGACGACCAGCAGTTCCACGGCAGCCGATCTGTTCGGAGGCGGCGACTTGATCCCGCACGACGAGCGTTACGACCGTGCGGACGAATATATGGACGTGAGCTACAAATACTGGGAAGGCAGTTGGGAAGACGATGCCGTGAAGCTGGACCGCGAAAACCGCACGTTTGCCGATCCCGACAAGGTTCATCAGGTGCGTCACGAAGGCAAATATTTCCGCTCGACGGGAGTCTTGTCCTCGACGCCGTCGCCGCAGCGCACGCCGGTCATTTTCCAGGCGGGCAGCTCGGATCGCGGACGGGCGTTTGCGGCCAAACATGCCGAAGGCGTGTTTCTAAAAGCGCCCACGGTCGAAGTGCTGGCCGGGCAGATTCGGGATATTCGCCGCCGCGCGGCCGAAGCCGGACGCGATCCGCGGCAGATCAAAGTGTTCACGGGCTTATCCGTCGTCGTCGCGCCGACCCGCGAAGAAGCGGAACGCAAGCATGCGGAGTATTTGTCGTATCAGAGCCGCGAAGCGACATTGGCGAGTTACGCGAGCGTGACGGGCATCGATCTGAACGCGCTGGACCCGGATTCCTTTTTCGAAAATATCCATACGGAAATGGGGCAAACGCATACGGATCGTTTTACCAAGCACAGCAAAACGCGGAAAACCGTGCGCGAGGTGGCGGACGATTTCCTGCAAAAAGGATTCCGCGGGCTGACCGTGATCGGTTCGCCGGAAGACGTGGCGGACCGAATCGCCGAATGGACGGAAGCCGCCGATCTGGACGGGTTCAATCTGGAGCCGTATATCTTGCCGGATTCGTACCGCGATTTCGTCGATCTGGCCGTTCCGGTGCTGCAAGAACGCGGATTGTTCCGGCGCGAATACGAAGCGGGAACGTTGCGGGAGCGTTTGTTGGGTGAAGGAATAGCCCGCTTGCCGGAAAACCATCCGGGCGCGGGGTTCCGTCCGGCGCTTTCGGAGTCGCGGGAACGGGGTTGAAGCTGGCTTTGGGTGCGGAAGCCGCGTGCAACGAGGCAAGTCGAGTAACTGCCTGGATTCGTATGGAGGATGAGAGAATATTTTCGGATATGCAGTTATTTGTAAGCAAGACCAGACCGCCCGGCAGCTTTTTCCGGCGGTCTTTTTGCGTGCGCGTGTTTGCGTGCGTGTATTTGCGAGCGCTTTTCGCTCTTACGCTTCCTATACGCTACAATGTAGGCAATACATACATTTTCGATCCCTATAAGGGCAAAGGAGGAACCGCGATGCTGCTTGAAGTGATTGCTTGTACGCCGGAGGATGCCGTGGCTGCGGAAAGGGGAGGGGCGGACCGGATCGAGTGGATCGCCGATCCGCAGGTCGGCGGCGTCACGCCGGACCTGTCGATGGCGGCGGAGATGCGCCGCGCCGTTCGGTTGCCGATCCGCGTCATGGTGCGGCCGCGGGGAGGCGGGTTCGTCTACTCGGAAGAAGAACAGGAACAGATGCGGCGGGATATACGCCGCATCGCCGCCGTAGGCGGCCTCGACGTCGTGACCGGCGTGTTGACGCCGGAAGGGACGGTCGACGAGTCCGCACTGGACGGACTGCTGAACGCGGGGCGAAGCTTCGCGTTCACGTTTCACCGCGCGTTCGACGAAGCGGAAAACCTTCCGCGCGCGCTTGAAGTGCTGTCCGCGTACCCGCAGGTCACGGACATCCTGACTTCGGGCGGAGCGCCCAGCGCGCCCGAAGGAGCGGCCATGCTGGCCGAGCTGCTGCGCTGCTCGCCGCAAGCGGTGGGCGCGCCGTCAAGCGCAGCGCAAGCGCTTCTCCCTACGCAACCGCGGTCTGCGCCATCGACGGCGTCGCAAGACTTCGCGCCGCCGTCAACGCGATCCGACCTTGCGGCCGCTTCGCAAGCGCCCGAGCTGTTGACCGCATCGCCGCAGATTCTCGCCGGCGCGGGCCTGACGGCGGAAAATCTGCGTCCTTTTTTGGACGCGACAAACGCGACCCGTATCCATATCGGGTCCGCGGCCCGTTTCGGCGGGATTTCCTCGGCGCCGATCGACCCGGAACGGGTTCGGGAAATCCGCAGCCTTTTGGAACGGCATCTATCGGGCAGATGAACGGTCTGCTCGACTCGGCCGAATCGGGCGACCGCCGGATCGGTCGAGCCGTTTGCGCTTGGACCGCCGCTTGACCGGGCGACCGGTAAACCGGTAGACCGGAGGCGGAAACGGACAGTCCGCTCCGCTCCGCCTCCGACGAACATTGATGATCCGGGTGACCGGGATTCGAATGTTGACGTTTTGCTCACATTTTAAGAGTTTTGCTAGGGCGTGTACGCAAACTCAGGCGACGTGCATCTTGAGCTGCCTTTTCGCCCTTCTCTACGTCACTTTCCCTTGACGTGCCCCGGCACGCCTTCGGAAAAGTTCCTGGATGAGAACGAAAATTCAGCTCAATCTGCCCCCTTCGGAGTTTGCGTACACG
>NZ_JBBKAR010000059.1:0-1126 GCF_037722395.1 Saccharibacillus sacchari
TGTTTCAATAGAAAAAGAAATCTAAAAAATATTTTTCCAGTCTTTTATGTCAAACAAATCGTTATGTGGCACTAGCTCCAAAGCATTTCTACCCATTGTTTCCACTAAATAAGGTTCATTCATCAACCTATCAATCTCATAAAAGATGAGATTCTCATCAACATCTTCATGACTCCCTAAATTTACAAATACTTCTTTATTCTCCAATTCCTCAATGCTGATACGTTGGTTCTCTGCTAAAACAATGATTAATGCCGGAAGTCCAAGTAAGCAACGTTCCCAAGTTGATGCTCCTCCTGCTCCTATAGCAAGATCTGCATCATTCATCAACTGAGCCATGTAATCAATTTGAACATGAATTTTAGTATCAGGTATTTTTCTACATAAATCGTATATTTCTTGAGTATGAGGATTACTTGCTCCGAGCACCACATCAATATATAAATTTTCTCGCTTCAAAATAAGTAAAGCTTTCAAAGTCTTAGAAGTCTCGTTAGTAAGATCACTACCTCCAAAAAAAATCAACAATCGTTTAATTTCTCCATTCCGAACTCTTGGTTTAATATTAAGGAATTCAGATCGAAAAAGCATATATTTTGTGCCTAGAAGAGCAACACATTTTCGAGGGATTTTTCCTTCATATCTATCGAGAGGGTTTAGATGGAAATTCTGATCTAGTAAGACATCACAGTTATGAATTCGATTAGCTAAATCGTCTATTACAAAAATTCGCTCTACGCATTCAGATACTATGTTTTCCCAAGTTACGTCAAGTGAATAATGATCCACAATAATCCATTCAAATGGACCATGCTTTTTCAGAAGATCAGTTGTTTGTTCAGCATCATTTTGAATAGTTTGTTTGATTGCATCTATTAATTGTTGAATTGATAAAGAATCCTTAACAATGTTTGATTGAAGTAAATGAACATGAAAACCATAACTTTTTAAAAAATCTGCCATATTACCTTTAAGATTCAAAGAGATAAAATGAATTTCGTAACCGAAAGAAACTAAGATGCGAGCAAGGGTCACACAACGCATAATATGTCCTGATCCTAATGCCAGACTTGAATCAGCTCGGATAGCAATTTTCATCACTTTTAATCTCCTAGTTTCTTTTGAT
>NZ_JBBKAR010000005.1:0-14569 GCF_037722395.1 Saccharibacillus sacchari
AAAGGGACAGTTTACCTAGACGAAGTTTCCAGAAATGAAAAACTTGATTTTTTAGTTTTATATTCATCTTTATCTTCAATAGTTGGAAATCGTGGACAAACAGATTATTCTTATGCAAATTCTTTTATGGATTACTATGGAGAATGGCGTTCAGCACAAAAGGCCACAGGCAAAACAGTAGTGATAAATTGGCCTTTTTGGAAAAATGGAGGAATGAAACTTGAACCATTCACTGAAAATTTCTTCTCCACCACATTAGGATTATGTGCTTTAGAAGACAATGAAGGAATGTTGTTGTTGGAACAAGCATTAAGAGGCAGCGAGGTTCAATACATTCCTATTAAAGGTGATAAAATCAAGTTGTTGGATAGAATGATAGAAAAGAAAGGGAGAGAGCAAACATATACGAAGAAAGATAGTAATACCACGATCGAGGCAGAGAATCAGAAAAGATTATTTCATAGAGTCAATAAAGAGCTTATCACCATTATTCATGAAATTTTGCGTACAGATAAAAATAAGATCAATCTTGATGCAGAGTTGAGTTCATTTGGCTTTGATTCTATTTCTTTTACTCGATTCAGCAATGAATTGAATAAGCGATACGATCTAGATGTTATGCCTTCCTTGTTTTTCGAGTACCCAACACTAAGATCGTTGTCTACATATTTCGCAGATCGGCATGCAGAAGTTTTGAATTCTTACTACGGTTTTGAAAGAGATACTGAAGTGACTAAGAGAGCGCCTCAACAATATTCTGTTAATAGCCAAAATGTGGTCAGAAAAGAGAGCAAACTTTATCAAGTGGACGAAAGAAGTAAAGAGGCTTATGAACCTATTGCAGTGATCGGAATGAGCGGCATCATGCCTCAATCCGAGGATCTTGAAGAGTTCTGGGAACATCTGAAAGCAAAAGAACATTTGGTTACAGAAGTTCCTTTAGATCGGTGGGATTGGCGAGAATATTATGGAGATCCAAAAGAAGAAGCCAATCAAACCTACGCCAAGTTTGGCGGATTTATGAAAGAAGTTGATAAATTCGATCCGTTGTTTTTTGGTATTTCTCCAAAGGAAGCGGAACTTATGGATCCACAGCAGCGGTTATTCATGCTTATGGTTTGGCAAGCTATTGAAAATGCGGGTTATAAGCCTTCAGATCTTTCCGGAACACGAACTTCACTTTTTGTAGGAGTAGCGACGCAAGATTATAACGAAATTTTAAAAGAAAAAACACCTTTTTTACAGCCACAGTCTTTAACAGGAATGACTCATTCAGTACTGGCTAATCGAATTTCATTTTTGCTTAATATTCTTGGCCCTAGTCAACCTGTTGATACAGCTTGTTCTAGTTCTTTGATTGCGATTCATCAGGCTATAGAGTCTATTCATCATAGCGGCTGTGAGATGGCTATTGCAGGTGGAGTTAATGTTATGTTAACTCCAACCCTTCATATCTCCGAGAGCAAAGCAGGTATGTTAAGTTCGGATGGAAAATGCAAAACGTTTGACGATCGAGCTGATGGCTACGTCAGAGGTGAAGGCGTTGGCGTGATTTTATTGAAATCCCTTCATAAAGCCATTGAAGATGGAGATTATATTCATGGTGTGATTAAAGGGAGTTCAGTAAATCATGGAGGGCGGGGAAATTCTCTTACCTCTCCTAATCCTAACGCACAGGCGAATGTATTAATCGATACTTATGAGAAGGCAGGTTTTTCGCCAGATACAATAGGATATATAGAAGCGCATGGAACCGGAACAGCTCTTGGCGATCCCATAGAGATCAATGCTCTAAAAAATGCCTTCTCTACCCTATACAAAAAACACGGTTTGACTTTAACGAAGCGAAAATCATGTAAGATCGGTTCTGTTAAATCTAATATAGGTCACTTGGAAACGGCTGCTGGAATAGCAGGTGTTTTAAAAGTGTTGTTATCCTTGAAACACAGAACTATTCCGGCAAGCTTGCATGTCGAAAATGTTAATCCTTATATACGTTTAGAGGATACTCCGTTTGAAATTTCAACTGAAACAACCTCTTGGGAAAGCATTGAAAAGAAACAAGGGGAGAGGATTCCGCTTCGTGCCGGGGTTAGCTCTTTCGGCTTTGGTGGAGCTAATGCTCACTTGGCGATTGAGGAACATATTCAACCTGAAGTATCAGGCGCAAGTGCCTTTAATTCCGAACAAATTGTTATTTTATCGGCTAAGAGCGAATCGGGATTAAAAAAATACGCGTCACGTTTGATCGACTACATTCAAAAAGAAAAAATGAAAACGGATACTTTTGAGCCAACTAGAAATACAGAGATTTACGATTTTTTAATTGAAGCGTGCTCTCAATTGTTGAGTATTGATCCCACGGAAATTTCTTTAAATGAAACATTTGAGGAGAACGGCTTAGATTCGTTTCATCTTTCTCGTTTAACGGATGCAATAAACGATCACTTCAAGGTGGATATCCAGGGTTTTGAGACGTTGAATTGTGGTAATCTCCAACAACTAACCGAGCTATTGATTAAAGCTATGAAAGAAGCATTGAACTCGCAACGGCATTCGGTTACACCAGTAAAACAAAACCTATTGGAACGTGATTTCTCTTTAAAAGATGCGGCTTATACTCTTCAAGTCGGCAGGGAAGAAATGGATGAAAGATTAGCAATAGTAGCAACTGACTGGTCACAACTGAATAATATTCTGCTTGCTTATACGGAGGATAGAGAGCACGAAAACCTGTATACGGGGAATAGTAGGTCTGCTAGTGAACTAGCTCTTATGCTGACAGACGGCTTAGAGGGAGAAGAATTTTTACGGACAATCGTTAAAGGTCATAAGTACGGGAAACTAGCTCAACTATGGGTTTCTGGCAGTTCTATAGATTGGAAGGTTCTTCATAAAGAGGGTGGCTCGCGAAGAATTCCCTTACCTACGTATCCATTTGCTCAAAAGCGTTACTGGATTCCGGAATTTGCAAAACATTTAAAAACACAGCAGAAGCTCGATGCCGGCTATCAGGAAAGATTGCATCCGATGTTGGAACGAAACATCTCTACGCTGGAGGAAACGCTATTTAGTACAACTTTAAGGTTAGACGACTTCTATATTCGAGACCACGTGATAAAGGGACAGATGATGCTCCCAGGTGTAGCTTACTTGGAAATGGCTCGTTCCGCAGGAGAAATAGCAAGTGGGAAAAAGGTCTTTAGTTTACGCAATGTGGTTTGGGCCAGTCCGATTTTGCTTACACAACCTGAAGTTCATGTGAGGATCAAGCTTGAAAAAAATACGATACAAAATGAAATAATTGAATTTCAAATCTTGGGTGAAAACAATAAAGTTCATGCGAATGGCAAATTAGTTTTCGAGCCTCTCGGAGATTCTTTTGAGAACTTCGACTTAGAATCTATAAAGAACCGCTTGTCTACTTCTATTCAAAGTTCAGAGCATTATCGCACCTTCTCAGAGATCGATTTTGAATATGGAAAAACTATGCAACCCGTTCAGCAGATACTTGGAAGTGAAAGAGAAGCCTTATCTATCCTTAAGCTACCTGAAAAACTCGAAGACAAGTTTTACGATTATGGCTTACACCCTTCGCTTCTCGATGGAGCGTTACAGACTGTCAAAGGGATCGGAAATTCTAATGGCACTTCGGAGGCCTTCTTACCTTTTTCAGTGGCCTCTGTAGACTGCTTCCTTCCCTTGACTACAAGCTGTTATGTGTACGCTATACAAAATACTAAAACCGATTCACAACAAGGAATTAAGAAATTCACTATTGTGATAATGGATAAAAACGGTGAAGTCGCAGTGAAATTCAACGATTTTACAGTTAGGGCTACTCGTCCGATCACAAAAGCACCATTGCCAAACGATAAATTATCTACAGTGTTTTTCAAGCAAAGTTGGGTGAATAAAGTTCTTCCCCAAAATGATATTTTTATTTCAAAAGTTGAACAATCCGTTCTTGTATGGGTACCAAACCTAGAGTTTATCGAAACATATTGTCGAGAATTAGATCCTGAGAAAACCACATATGTATTGCCAGGAAGCGGCTTTGGATTTTTAGGAGAAAACCTCTATGAAATCAATCCAACTGATCCTGAGGATTATAGAAGACTTCTACTCGAATTGAAAAGGGAAAATAAAAGCTACTTACACAGCATACACTTGTGGACATGCGGTCTACTGCAAAAGCATACTTCGCTGGAAATGAAATTGGAAAATGGAGTTTATGCCTTGTTCTATTGGCAACAACTTCTGTTGCAAGAGAACAAAAAGGGCAACTCAAAATTAATCTATGCTTTTATTGAAGATAACTATGTTACAGAACCTGCATATGCTGCAATTTATAGCTATCTGAAAACGTTAAAAAATGAAATGGATGGATTTAGCTTTAAAACTGTTCAGCTAAGACATAGTGACCAGGACAATAAGAAATTTACCGTGCGTGTGTTACTTGAAGAACTCAATAGTATAGCAGATGAGAATTCAGCTATTTTTTACAGTGAAGATGTACGTTTCGTTCAAGAAAACAAGGTTGATGAAAGCACCTTATCATCTTTAAAACCATCGATGTTTAAGGATAAGGGAGTCTACTTGATAGCTGGAGGAGCTGGAGGGATAGGACTCATCTTATCTGAGTACTTAGTGAGCAAATATCAAGTCAATATAATTCTTTCTGGAAGATCGGATCTTTCAGTCGAGAAAAAGTTGCAGATGCAGAGAATGAATAAAACAGGATCAGAAGTTACTTATATTAAAGCTGATCTTACGATACTTGATGATGTAACGCATTTGGTCGATTCGATAAAGTCAAAGTATGGATACATTGACGGAGTCATTCAAACAGCAGGATCGAATCTAGATAAATTGGCTATATTGAAGAACAAGGAGCAAATGGAACTTGTATTTGGCTCAAAAGTATCGGGAACCTATCACCTGGATGAGGTTTTAGCAAACGAAAATTTGGATTTCTTCGCTCTATTCTCTTCTATGGCTGCTATAGTTGGAAATCCGGGGCAGAGTGACTATGCTTTTGCAAACAGTTACGTGGATCATTTTGCAGTTTATCGCAATGAGCTCAAAAAGCAAGGGCTCAGAAAAGGAGCATCCTTAAGCATTAATTGGCCATTATGGGCTGATGGAGGCATGGGAATCGATAGTAGACATCAACTTCAGAAGTTAGAAGAAGCGGGTATCGTACCTTTGCCAAGCATAGAGGGGATCAACATCTTGGAACAGATGCTGATATCGGGAGCACAACGATCCATACCTGTTTATGGTGAGAGAGAGAAAATAGTTCCGGTTATCGTGTTGAAGCAACCTGAATATATCAAACCTGAATCCAGTAACACATCATTTGTTGAGAATGTTATACCACAATCGGCAGAAGAATTTGAAATTGAGATTTCTGAAATATGCTCGCAGATGCTCAAAATTGATATTGGAGATTTAGATAGGGAAGAACGTCTAATGGATTACGGAGTGGACTCGATCACGATGATTGCACTTTTAGCGAAGCTTGAGAGTCATTATGGTGAAACAATGGATCCCAATCTCATTATAGAATATCCAAGTATAAGAGAAATCGCTCGACATCTGAGTAAAACGATAAAAGGCACAGTAAAACCACAACAACATCATGATTTGATTAAACATGTAGATCAAGAGAAGGATTTTATGTTTCTCGAGAATAAAGATTTAAATAAAGCTAAGGACTCTACGTATTCAATAGATATGAGCGATAAAACAATAGATCCAGCAGTTGATAAACAAAAAGTCGCTGTGATCTCTATGTCTTGCCGTTTTCCAGGATCTGAAAGCATAGAGCAGTATTGGGATAATCTTCGTGAAGCAAAAGATTCAATAACAGAAGTACCAAGTGATCGATGGGATGTAGAATCATATTTTGATACAGACAAGTCAAAGGCGGGCAAAAGTTACTCAAAGTGGGGAGGATTCATCAAGGATCCTTTTGCATTTTCGCCTATGCGTTTTGGTATTGATCCTAAAGATGCAGTAACAATGGATCCCCAGCATAGAATTATGCTTGAACTTGCTAACGAGTTATGGACGAGGGCGGGTTATAAAAAAGAAGAAGTGGATGGAAGCAACACCGGAGTGATTCTAGGTGGGGGGGCTAGCTCCTACGTAAAGATATCAGAATCCAATCTTCCTGAAGAATATCAAAAACATATTGTAGTAAACTCCATACCTAACATGATGGCCGCACGCATCTCTGACTATTATAATCTGACAGGAGTTTCTCAAACCATTGATACAGCGTGTTCTTCTGCTTTAGTAGCCATTCATCAAGCTTGTCAGCACATTATCCATGGTGAGCTCGATATGGCGATTGCTGGAGGAATAGAACTTCTTCTCGACTCTTCTGTATTTGTAGGCTACAGCAAAGCAGAAGTGTTGTCTGATGATGGGAAATGTTACGTTTTCGACGAGCGTGCCAAAGGATTTGTCTTAGGAGAAGGTGGAGGATTAGTACTTTTGAAGTCTTATGAAAAAGCGTTGACTGATGGAGATGACATTTTAGGCGTAATTTCTGCTTCAGCAGTTAATAATGATGGACATACCATGGGACTTACAATACCTAATCTGGAAAGGCAAAAAGACGTTATAAGAAAGGCCCTAATCAAAAGTGGAATCAGTCCTAAAGAAATAAATTATCTGGAGGCGCATGGGACAGGAACGCTTCTTGGCGATCCAATCGAAATCAAAGCAGCTACGCAAGTGTATCAAGAATTTACGTCAGAAACTCAATTCTGCGCTGTAGGTTCAGTTAAATCTAACATTGGACATTTGGCTCGTGCAGCGGGAGTGGCTAGTTTTATTAAAGTGATATTAGCAATCAGTAATAAAGAAATTCCACCAACTTTACATTGTCACTCGCCGCATCCGAGATTTAAATTTGAAGATTCTCCATTCTATCCTATTCAGACTCTTAAGCCTTGGAAGAGTACTCATGCGAAGCGAACTGCTGCGATTTCATCTTTCGGATTTGGCGGAACTAATTGCCATATGATTGTAGAATCTGGTCCCGATACTTATAAAGGCAATCGTGAAAAACAGAGTATCGTACAAGGCGAATATGAGCGAACGACTTACCGCTGGGGATCGAACGACTCATTGAGTGGGCCTGATCGCAAACATGCAACTGAACAGATAAGACTTGATACACACAAGCTTCAATCTATGTCTACATTATTGGATGATATCGAGAATGGCAGAATTTCTGTCGACCAAGCATACGATCAAATGATAAAAGAGGATATCGTGGATGGGAGTGAAAAATATGAAGACGGACATTAAACATGTTCTGCATCGTTTAGAAAAAAAAGAGATATCTAAAGAACAAGCCATGCTTCAAGTGAACGCCATCAAAAATCAAGAAGAATGTTGGAGTTTCAAATATAACGAATCGTATTTGAAGGATCATACCGTATTCGGGGAACAAGTTTTGCTAGGAGTCACCCATTGCGCTTTAGCTCTAAATGTTGCTCATCGTCTCAAGGGAAGTTACCCTGTCCAGATCAAAAAAATGCTTTTTGAAAATCCGATTTTTGTATCCCCAAATGACTATATTGATATTCGGACGGAAGTAGAGAAAAAGGGAGCGGACATCAAATCTTTCATCAGCTTTTATAAAAAATCGAATGATGTCGATTGGAGCAGAGCTGCTTCGGCAGAAATTTTGGATAGCTTAAATCATTCACAGCCTTTTCCTGTAGACTTTAAATCCTTGATGAAAAACGGTAAGAATGAAATGACAGGTAAGGATGTTTACGGAAATTTATCTGATTCTTCGGTTGTTCACGGTACGACTTTGCAAACAGTTAAAAAAGTAAGCGTGGGTGAAGAGTTTGTCATTAGTACTCTAAAGTTAGCTGAAGAATATAAAGATTCGTCATACCTCATTCATCCTTCTTTGATGGATGGTTCTATAGTGAGCAGCATGTGTGGGATTGAAAGACCTAAAGGGACATTCATCCCCTTGATGGTCAAAAAAATCACAAGTTATGGCTGCGTGCCAGAAACATGTTATTCGGTGTCAAAAGTAATTAAAAAGAATACGGAAATTATTGAAGTGAACATATGGATTTGCGATGAATCCGGAGCTTGTCTTCTTTTCTTAGAGGGATTGACCTGTAAAAAAGTAGATCCAACTGTTGTTGGTATTCAAAATCACGACAAGGAAAACGAAACAAAAAGAGTGAATGAGGAAAAGAGTCATGTAGATCGAGAACAATATACCAAGCCACAAGTAAGTTTAGAGACTAAAGCGAAGCAATATTTGCTAGGTCTCATTGAACGTTTGCTTCCCAAAGGGCAAAGATTGTCGGATGAACACAAAAATTTCATGGATATAGGGATCGATTCTACACAGTTAATTAGCCTTGCACAAGATATTGAGCATGACCTCAGCATTGAGTTATATCCTACGCTGTTTTTTGAATATCAAAATGTCAAAGATCTATTGAATTATTTCTTGGAGAATCATGCAGAAGCGTTAAAGAAGAAGCTGAATGTTCAGGAAACAAAGCAGGATACAAAAATAAAGGTAAAAATCGATGAAATAGTAAAAAATGAAGAGGAATCGGCTGCGAATGGGAATTTTGAGTTTGTATCTAGCAATGATTCAACACAACAAGTGGAGATTGACGAACATGATATTGCAGTCATTGGGATGTCAGGAGTTTTCGCGGATTCGCCTGATGTACATACCTTCTGGGATAATATTCGTCAACAAAAGGATTTAATTAGAGAAATACCCAAAGACCATTTTGATTATGAGCCTTGGTATGATGCTAAACCCTATGCTCCCGATAAAATGTACTGCAAGTGGGGAAGTTTTATTGACGAAGTGGATAAATTTGACGCTGAGTTCTTTAATATTTCTCCTCGTGAAGCAGAGATGATGGATCCACAAATGCGATTGTTGATGCAAGTCATATATAGCACTTTAGAGGATGCGGGTTACTCAGGTAAGATTGCTGGCACTAACACGGGAATGTATGTGGGTGCTTGTTTTCAAGATTATAAGGACCATCTGCCAAAACGAGTTGACCCTCATTCCGGAACAGGCAACGCGTCAACCATGTTAGCCAATAGGCCTTCCTTCTACTTTAACTTGCTTGGACCTAGTTTATTTGTTGATACGGCTTGTTCTTCCTCTCTTGTTGCTCTGCATTTAGCTTGTACAGCAATACGAAACAAGGAATGCTCTATGGCTTTTGTGGCCGGAACAAATTTGCTTTTAAGCTCTCATCATTACCGTTATTTCTGTAGCATAGGTGCATTGTCCCAAACTGGAAGGTGCCATACCTTCGATAATGCGGCCGATGGGTATGTTCCAGGAGAAGGGGTAGGCGCGGTTCTTGTAAAACCTTTGAGACAAGCTCTTGAAGATGGCGATCGAATTCATGCTGTGATTAAAGGTTCTGCTATTAACCATGGCGGGTATACACCATCCATTACGGCTCCAAGTATGAAGCAGGAAGCTAAGGTGATTTTAGACGCTTGGAAAGATTCGAGAATTGACCCGCAGACGTTAGGATATATTGAAGCCCATGGAACGGGGACAAAATTAGGGGATCCTGTAGAGATCAATGCGCTTAAAGAAGCATTTAAATCATATTCGATCACTGGAGAACCTTTTTGCGCCATTGGATCAGCCAAAGCACATATTGGTCATGCTGAAGGGGCGGCGGGAATAGCAGGTCTAATCAAGGTGATTCTATCCCTGAAAAACAAAGAGATTCCAGCGATGCCGAATTTCAAAGAAATCAATTCTTACATCAAACTAGAGGGTTCTCCTTTATACATTAATAATGAAGTTATTCCTTGGGAAAGCAGTAACGAAGAGTCTAGAAGAGCAGGGGTAAGTTCTTTCGGATTCGGAGGAGCCTATGCGCATATAGTAGTAGAGGAATATATCCAGTCTCCTGAAGAGAATGTTTTTGAAGAAGATGAAGGTCCTTCTGCATCTATTATTTTACTTTCTGCTTTAAACAATGAACGTCTTCACGAAAAGGCAAAACAGCTTCGATCTTATATCATGCAAAAAAAGGGGAATCTAAGACTTGAAGAAATAGCCTACACGTTACAAGTTGGTCGTCAGCACATGGGAGAAAGAGTAGCATTTATTGCTGAGGATATCGATTCTTTAATAAAGAAACTAACAGACTTTATGGATGGCTATGGGTTAGAAGAAGGAATTTATAAAGGCAATGTAAGAGAGAATGAGAAAACATTGAAGCTGATCTTATCAGGCGTTTCAGGAACTGACTTCATGCACTCGATTTATAAGAATCAGGAATTGGATAAACTTGCTCAATTATGGGTGTGGGGAAGCGAAGGAGATTGGAAATCAACCCAATCGACTAACAAACTGATATATCTACCTTCTTATCCGTTTGCTAAAAAGCGTTTCTGGGCATCTCCATCTAAACCTGAGGCGTTAATCGAAAAGAAAACGTCTGTTTTAGGGCATTTAAATTCTCGCAGATCCCTTTCAGAAGCCGCTCTTGTCTATGACATCCCTATTTCTTCAAACCATCAAATGATGAACGAACATCAGGTTTACGGGAACCCGACTTTACCAGCTGCAGCTATATTAGATATAGCCGTAGAGGCGGCATCTTTGTTAGAGAATGAGCAATCCATAGCACTAGAAGACGTAGTATTCCTAAAACCGTTAGTAGTTAAAGAACAAGAAAAAATCATGTTTTCTTTAAAGCGTGAAATTAGTGGTCATGAATTCGAGTTACAGATCGATAATCAAACGGAAACCCAATCGTATGCTCGAGGCAAGATCAAGTTAGGAGAGAGATTGCTTGCATGCCCGCCTATCGGAATTACTCAATTCATAAGAGAAGCAGAAAGCGAAATTCATAGAGAAACAATATACTCCACGTTTGATAAATTAGGAGTCAAATACGGAGCCTTCTTCAAGTCTATTAAACAGGTGTGGATGAAAGGTTCTCAGGCTCTCTGCCTAATTGATATACAAGGAGGGGATTTTCAATCTCCAACACCTCATCAGATTCATCCTTCGATTCTGGATGGTGCTCTTCAAAGCATTCTGGCTATCAGAATGGAGATAGGATCAGAGGGATTAGGATTGCCTTTTAATATAGAAAGATTGGAGAAACATGGGCCACTTGGATTGAAGGTCTATGCTTACGTAGAAGCCCATTCAGAGAATAGATACGACATAATAATCATGAATGAAAGCGGACAGATAGGTGTCGTTATCAGAGGTTTTTACCTGCGGCCCATAAATAAGTCTTCTTCGTCCTTTTTTTATGTTCCGAAATGGAAATTGACTTCTCAATCTCTAAATTCTAGTACATCCATGCGGAAAACAGTACATATCGTTGCTCCTTCCGATGTTGGAGTCATGGTGCAAGCAATCAAAAAAAAGCACCAGATGGATGATGTTAGTGTAAGAGATTATGGAAAGTCACTCGACCAAAATCAAGACTCACATTCTGAAAAGCCAGATCTCATCTATTTTTTAGGAGGTTTTGTTTCTGATCCAGAAGAGTATTCCACGTTGGAACTAACAAAGTTGCATGAGATTCACGAAAGGGGAGTCATCAGTTTCCAGCGCTTGCTTCAAGAATTACTAGCAAAAGGTTATCGAGATCAAAAAATCGAAATTAAAATCATTACTAATCAGGCATTCTCCCTGGATCATTGTATAGTCTCTCCCTTCGCGGGAGGCGTACTAGGTTATGCAAAAGCCGTTGTAAGAGAAATTCCGCAGTGGACAATGCAATGTATCGATATATCCACAGGCCATTCAAAAAATGCAGAGCATCTATGGACAAAAGCAGCAGAGCAAGCCACGATGAAATTTTGTGGAAATCAAGAATTGATGATAAGAGAGAGCGGATGTTATACCCGAGCATTGTATGCAGCAGAGTTTGAAAAATCGGAAAAATCACAGTTTAAAATGGGTGGCACTTATATGATTGTGGGTGGAAAGGGAGGCATTGGACTTGAGCTAGCTAAGTATTTGATTGGAAATTATAAAGCCAAAATAATATTAACGGGTAGAAGCGCTTTGAGTAATAGCATGCAGGAAGAAATCAAAGAACTTTCAACTTCAAGAAACGAAGTTTTGTATATTCAAGCGGATCTTACAGATGTTAAACAAATGCAATCGGCTAAAGAAGTAGCTAAACAGCATTTCGGATGGATAAATGGCGTGATTCATTCTGCTGTCATCCTGGAGGATCAAAGTTTAGAAAATATGAAACAAGAAACGCTTTTATCTGTCATACGTCCCAAGGCAGAAGGAAGTCTTATTCTGTATGAAGTATTCAAAAATGAAGAGCTCGATTTCATGTTATTTTTCTCTTCAATCCAGTCTCTTTCTGGCAATAGTGGCCAAAGTAATTACGCTGCTGCTTGCTCTTATAAGGACGCTCTAGCAAATTGGATAGGAGAGCGAGTAAGCTACCCGGTAAGAACGATCAATTGGGGGTATTGGGGAAGCGTAGGAGTTGTGGCGAGCGAAAACTATCAAAAGCAACTTGCTGCCAAGGGCTTATTTTCTATCCAACCTGCCGAAGGCATGGATGCAATAGAACGGATACTGACTTCAAATATACGTCAAGTTATAGCAATTAAGGCCGATGCCAAAGTAATGTCTGCTTTGGGAGACGAAGCCGGAAAGAAAATGAAAGTTGCCCCTTTAGATTCTAATTATTCTGACCTAGAAAGAATCGCTGAACGCTCTACTTGGCCCGAGCAAGGGGGGGAACAGCAGCAATTGTCCAAAGACTTCTTTGAAAAGATTGAAAAATTCGGACAAGAATTGTTATTGAACGTTCTTTCTGATATGGGTGCTTTCTTACCAGAAACGCTCTCAATCAGCAAAAAAGAGCTTTTCAAACGACTCAACATTACTCCTTTTTACTCTAAACTATTCGATGGCTTATTAAACATTCTAAGGTCAGCAGATTATCTAGAAAATATTGATGATGAAATCATGTTAAAAAGCAATCTGAAAGTTCGGACTAGGGAAGAACTTTTACAACAAAAGAAAGAATGGATGATCTCTTATCCTGATATCGTCCCACAACTTGAACTGCTTTGGCAGTGCATAAGTCACTACCCTGCAGTCTTAACTGGAAAATTGAAAGCAACCGATGTGCTGTTCCCAAATTCGTCTATGGAACTCGTGGAAGGTATTTATAAAGGGAACGCCAACACAGATTATTATCATAGTTTAATGACTGAGGCCACGAAAAAATATATTGAGAATCGTCTGACGAAAAACCCGAAACATAAAATTAAATTATTGGAAATCGGAGCTGGAACTGGAGGAACCACATCCTGGATATTGAAAGGAATAGAAAAATATCAGGAACATATTGATTATACGTATACAGACATTTCACAAGCTTTTTTAAAATATGGGGAACAAAAATTTAGCCCCCACTATCCATTTTTGAATTTCAAAAAGTTAAATATAGAAGAAGACATAAGTAAACAAGGCTTTGCATATGCAAGTTATGATGTAGTGTTGGCTGCGAATGTTCTACACGCCACAAAAAATATAAGTGAAACTATAGAACGTGTAAAATCACTCATTTCACCTCATGGTTGGCTTTTGATTAATGAAGCAACGCAGCGAATGGACTTTTTGACGATGACCTTCGGGCTGTTAGAAGGATGGTGGCAGTCTGAAGACCGCAACATTCGTATTCCACATTCTCCTCTGCTTTCCGAATCTTCTTGGGCAGATCTCTTAAAAAGAGAAGGGTTTACAAATGCAGTCCTCCCTGATCGTAAGCATTCATTAGCTTCGACTCAACATGTTGTCATTGCTGAAAGCAACGGTTGTTACAACATAAATTCAAAAGAAAAACAACAAGAAAAATCAAACTTAATTCCAATAAAGCGAATTGAGAGTGTAATTGATAAACCGGTTGAAACTCGCAAAATACAGAAACAGAATACTAAGAAATCGTTAAATGAAACTGAAATTCAAGATCGAGTTAAAATGATCCTTTCTCAAGCATTGCAAGTAGAGATCGAAGCCCTTACAAGCGATAAGCAATTCTCAGAAATGGGCGTTGATTCTATCATCGGATTGGAACTTATTTCAGCAATCAATGAGCACTTTGGCATTATTTTAAAAACCACTGTGCTATTTGATTACAGTAACGTCAGAGAACTTTCTCTTTACATCAAGAACAATTTTGAGCTTGAAGCAATAACGATTAAACAAGATTCGAGTTTTGAACAGAAAGAAGGTTTGAGTGCCGATGTTCTAACTTTTAGAAAAGAAAACCATAATGTAGAAAGACCATTATCTGAGAAAGAACTTCTTGGATTTGTAGAGGAACATTTAAAACAATTTTTGCAATCAACATTAAGAATGACAGAGCAAGAGATGGACTTGAAAAAGCCATTCACTGATTATGGTTTGGATTCCATATTAGGATTGGAATTGATTCAGAGTTTGAATGAGAGTCTAGACATTTCATTACGTACTACTTCCCTTTTCGACTACGGCAATATTTATGATTTATCTCGG
>NZ_JBBKAR010000060.1:0-32644 GCF_037722395.1 Saccharibacillus sacchari
TTAATTACATATATACGATAACTTTTCCGAAAAATACAAAGTTAGAATTTGATAAAGATTTTTTCGAGAATGCCTCTACAGCTCAAGTTAATTTCAATAAGCTATAGGAGGTGTTTTTTTGAATTCAACGAACAGCGTTTATGAAGTTCATAGCTTGAAAGTGAGATCAGAAAAGTTTATCAACTATTGCTACGTTATTGTTGATAAGCGAACTAAAAAAGCTGCATTAATCGATCCTGCGTGGGAAAAAGATCGAATCCAAGGATTAATTGATCACTTGAATGTAGAACTGACATTTATTCTACTTACACACTCTCACCATGATCATGTCAATTTAGTTGATGAGATGGTACAGGAGTATAAATGCAGAGTATATATATTGCATCAAGAGGTGACTTATTACAGGTTTTTCTGCGAAAATTTAGTTTTGCTTACAGAAAATTCTCTATTAATGCTAGGAGATACAGAGATCCAGGTTATTCATACTCCTGGTCACACTTTAGGTAGTGCATGTTTTTTGCTTGAAGACTGCATATTCACTGGAGATACTATTTTTATTGAGGGCTGCGGAGTATGCGATACAGATGGCGGTAACCCTTTAGAAATGTATCATACTATTCAACGCCTCAAGAAACTCATCCACCTTGAAACGAGTATATATCCAGGTCACTGTTTCGGTAAAGAACCTGGTCACTCTTTTGAATGTCTGCTTCGTAACAATATCTATTTTCATTTTAAGTCGGAAGAACAATTTGTGAGATTTAGAATGAGAAAAATAAGTAGTGAAGTGCTCAAATTTAGATGAATGAGGATAACCTATGAAGGAAAGAGAAATAGTTTTTATGTTTGCGGGGCAAGGGTCACAGTATTACCACATGGGCGCATTATTGTATGAAAGATATCCCGTATTTCGTGGGTGGTTGAATTATTTTGACGAATTAAGTGTGAAAATAATGGGTGAATCGGTTTTATCCGAGTTGTTTTCTGGACATAAAAAGATAGGCGATTCTTTTCAGAATTTGAGATATACACACCCTGCTATTTTTATGTTTCAATTTGCCTTTGCGAAGCTTGTAAACTCCTATGGCATTTACCCTGCGAAAGTGTTGGGGTCGAGTTTAGGAGAATTTGTTGCGGCTGCATTATCAGGTGTGTGCGATGAAGAAACAGCTTTTAAGTTAGTGGTTAATCAATCTTTTATTTTAGAGTCACATTGCTCAGAAGGAAGAATGTTAATCGTGATTGCTGAAGACGAAATGGCGAAAGATGGACGTATTTTTGGAGACACGGAAGTCGTAGCACTAAATAAGAATCATTTTATTGTAGCAGGTTCGATTGACCGCATTAACCAACTCAAAGACAGATTAGCATATGAATCCGTTCAGAGCATGGTATTGCCTATTGATTATGCTTTCCATTCCCAACACATTGAAAGAGCTAAAGAATTTTATACAAGTTACTTAAACGGCATATCTTTCAATGTTCCTGATATAAGGTTTTTCTCCTCTTGCAAAGGACGAGAACTCTCTTTTATAACACCTTCTTTTTTTTGGGATGTCATTCGAGATCCTATTTTTTTTATCCCTTCGGTTTGTTCGCTGGAGAGCAGTGCATCTCATATATACATAGATCTTAGCCCTTCAGGATCATTGGTTGCTATGGTACATTCTTGTCTTCCTAAACATTCACCTTCGGAATGTTATTCGTTGTGGAACGTTGCAAAGAGAATAGATGTATTTTCAGAACAATTGGAGAATCTAGCAGTAGACTTACTTAAAAGAAGAGGTGGCCGTTAATGACAACTTATGTGTTTCCCGGACAAGGTTCTCAGTATAAGGGTATGGGCAACGGACTTTTTGAGAAATTCCCGGAAATCACTCGTAGTGCTAATCGGATTTTAGGTTATTCGATTGAAAAACTTTGTTTACATGACGAGGAAAACAATCTAGGGAAAACGCAGTATACCCAGCCTGCTCTCTATACGGTAAATGCTTTAAGCTACTTAGATGAAATTGAGAAGACAGGAAGAAAGCCTGATTATCTAGCGGGTCACAGTTTAGGAGAGTACAATGCTCTATTTGCGGCAAGGGCCATAAATTTTGAAACGGGCTTAGAGTTAGTGAAATATAGGGGCGAATTGATGAGCCATTCTGTAAATGGGGCTATGATTGCTATATTAGGAATGAGCGGAGAAGAGGTCGAAGCATTCATCAAACAAAGTCGTCTGTTCTCCTTAGAAATCTCCAATTACAACGCTCCCTCACAAATTGTAGTGGGAGGCTCACAAAATGAAATCCAGGAAGCTATACTCTTACTTGAGAAAAAGATGGTTACTGTTATTCCCTTGAAAGTTAGTGGAGCATTTCATACAAGCTTTATGAATAATGCACGAGAAAAGTTCGAGAAGTTCATAAGTAGGATAAAGTTCAATGAATTGAGGATTCCCGTAATTTCAAATGTTACATCTAGACCTCACGTTACACATGAAATTCAACAGAAAATGATTGAGCAGATTACTTCATCTGTTCGATGGACAGAAAGCATACAGTACCTCATTCAGCAAGGCGAAGTGGATTTCCAAGAAATTGGACCTGGAAGGGTATTAGCAGGTCTAGTATCCAAAATTCAAGCTGAATATGAGCCGCCTTCGATGAGTAGGGTGAACGAGGATCCAAAAATTGCGTCCAAACATATCCCGTTAGAAACGAAGGTAATTGAAAAGCCAAGTGGATTTGCCGCAGAATCTTTGGGGGATAGAACATTCAAAGAGGATTATGGCATAAAATATGCTTATTTATCTGGCGCCATGTATAAAGGAATTGCTTCAGTTGATATGGTTGTAAGCATGGCAAAAGAAGGAATGTTAGGCTTCTTCGGTACGGGAGGATTGACTTTGCAACAGATTGAACTAGCTATTCAGCAAGTTCAGCAAAAAGTAGGACTAGAAAAGCCCGTAGGTTTCAATCTGCTTCATTCTCCTGCACAACCCGAATCAGAGGAAGCGTTAGTTAATCTATACTTAAAATATGGAGTGAAAATTATCGATGCTTCGGCATTTATGAATATTACGCCTGCTCTTGTTTTATTCAAAGCCAAAGGTTTGGAGAAATATAACAAACAAAATCTACAATCGAATCATAAAATCATTGCGAAAATTTCCCGTCCAGAAGTTGCAGAAGCTTTCTTGAGTCCAGCGCCAGAGCGAATTTTGAATAAGCTACTCGTAGAAGGGAAAATAGAAACTTGGCAAGCGGAAATTTTGACTCAATTGCCTGTAGCAGACGATTTATGTGTAGAAGCTGATTCTGGAGGGCATACAGATCAAGGTGTTGCCTACGCGCTTATGCCTGCTATCATCAAGCAACGAGATCGCATGATGGATCTACATAATTATAAAAAACGAATTAGAGTAGGGGCTGCTGGGGGAATCGGCACTCCGGAAGCTGCTGCTGCTGCTTTTATTCTGGGAGCAGACTTTATTATGACAG
Source organism: Saccharibacillus sacchari (assembly GCF_037722395.1). Classification (GTDB taxonomy): domain Bacteria; phylum Bacillota; class Bacilli; order Paenibacillales; family Paenibacillaceae; genus Saccharibacillus; species Saccharibacillus sacchari_A. The sequence goes on from NZ_JBBKAR010000060.1 coordinate 3,489, forward strand.
GATCGATTAACCAATGTACGGTGGAAGCAAATACTAGTGAATCCGTAAAGGAGCTGTTGAGTCGAATTAATGTTCAGGATACAGACTATGCTCCCGCAGGTGACATGTTTGAAATGGGAGCAAAAGTTCAAGTGTTAAAACGAGGCGTACTTTTTCCAGCTCGAGCTAATAAACTTTACGATTTGTACCAGAAACATAATTCTATAGATGAAATTGATCACAAGACGCAAGTGCAAATTCAAGAAAAGTATTTTAAGCGTTCTTTTAGTGAAGTGTTTAGTGATTGCTGCCGCTACTATTCTTCAGAAGAAATTGAAAAAGCGGAACGAAACGCCAAGTATAAAATGGCTATGATATTTAAGTGGTACTTTGCATATTCTACAAGATTAGCTTTACAAGGTATCGAAGAACAAAAAGTGGATTATCAAGTCCATTGCGGGCCAGCTTTAGGTGCCTTTAACCAATGGGTTAAAGGCACGAGGATGGAAGAATGGAATAAGCGGCATGTTAGCGAGATTGGTCTAGCTATTATGACTCAAACAGCCGAACTCCTCCAAACTCGTATAAATCAAATGTTAAGAGCCTAAAATTAAAATGAAAGAAGAGGTTACTATGGAATATCAAACAATATTTTTGATCTTGGTTCAAAAAATCAAAGAAATTTTACCAGAAGTTCAGCTTGAAGATATCACACCGGACGTTTCATTGAGAGATGTAGGAGCTAACTCTATCGATCGCATGGATATTCTAGTATCATCCATGCAACAATTAAATGTGAAAGTACCCATGGTCAATTTTGCAAAAGCTCAAACCCTTCATGAGCTGGTTCTAATTTTCCAGGAAAGTGCTCGAAGCTAGAAAAATAGAGGTGTTTTTTATGGAAGTAGTAGTTACAGGAATGGGAATCGTAAGTTCCATAGGGAACAACGTACAAGAATTTAAAGAATCTTTGTTAAAAGGCTGCAGTGGGATTGAATATACAAGTGATATCATGGTGCCTACCCATGTATGTGCAGGAATTAAAAGTTTTAACGAGGAAGATGAATTCGCAAAATACTCATATATAGGAAATCAAGAAGTCCTTGATCGTATTAAAAATTCCACACGAAGAACTTCGAAAGTGATACGTACAATCGTAAGTACTGCCTTTGAAGCTTGGGTGAATGCCGACCTTCACGAGGTGTCTTTGGATCCTGAAAGAATGGGGTTGGTCATAGGAGGGAATAACCTTACTCAAGGATATGCCTATGATTTGTATGAAGAATATCAACAAAATCCTAGCTATTTGACTCCTTCTTATGCTCTGTCTTTCATGGATACAAACTATGTAGGCATTTTAAGCGAAATTTTTGATATTCGTGGAGAAGGCTTTACTTTGGGGGCTGCTTCAGCTAGCGGGAATGCTGCTATCATAAAAGGTATGCAAATGTTAAAATCCGGTGATTTAGATATCTGTATGATCTCAGCTCCTTATGCTCAACTCTCACCAATGGAGCTTCAGGCCTTTTATAATGTAGGCGCTCTAGGGGGAGAGAAGTACAAAGATTCCCCTAAATTGGCCTGTCGACCATTCGACAAAGATCATGAAGGTTTTATATATGGCGAAGCTTCCGGCACAATAATTCTAGAAACCTTGGATTCAGCACTTGCTAGGCAGGCTCCGATTTACGGACATGTTCTTGGAGGTTCTTTTCAACTGGATGCCAATCGCCTGGCTAATCCAAGTGTTGAAGGAGAAGTAAGAGTTATGCGTAAGGCGATGAAGCAAGCTGGGATTTCCACGAAGAGTATAGACTATATCAATACTCATGGAAGCTCCTCCCCGTTAGGAGATGCGACTGAACTCCAAGCTATACGTTCAGTATTTGAAGGGCAAACGCCAGAGATTTGGTTGAATTCGACTAAGCCTCTGACGGGGCATTGTTTATACAGTGCAGGCCTAATAGAATCCATTGCGTCATTAATTCAGTTGAATCACGACTTTTTGCATCCGTTATTGAACTTGAACTCTCCTATTGAAACGGGATTTCGCTTTTGCGCTGCTTCCTCAATGGACTTTGAATTAAAAACAGTAATGAATAATTCTTTTGGATTTAGCGGAATAAATACAAGCATCATTTTCGGGAAGGAGCGACTGATTTGACCGTTGGAATCGAGGCAATTAATTTTTATGGGGGCTCAACCTGTATCGATGTGAAATCTATTTTTATTCAAAAAGGACTGGATCTAAGCAGGTATCATAATCTAATGCTCGATAAAAAATCTGTTTCCGTTCCCTGTGAAGATCCTGTAACCTATGCTGTTAATGCAGCTAAACCAATCATTAGTCGGTTAGATGAGTCGGAGAAGCAGAAAATCGATCTTTTGATTGTAGCAACAGAATCAGGAATTGATTTTGGTAAATCTCTAAGTAACTATGTTCAACATTATCTCGAATTAAGTCCGAATTGCCGCGTTTTCGAGATTAAACAAGCTTGTTACGGAGGAACCGCTGCTCTACAAATGGCGGCCTCTTACATCGCGTCTAATCATTCGATCGGTTCAAAAGCGCTTATCATTGCAAGCGATGTAGCGAAGCTCTCGAAAGAATTGGATTACTTTGAAGCTTCCCAAGGCGTGGGAGCAGTGGCAATGTTAATAAGTGATAAACCAGATATAATGGAACTTGACTTTGGAGCATCAGGGTTCTATAGCTACGAAGTTATGGATACTTGTCGTCCCCTGCCTGAGATGGAAACTGGAGACTCTGATTTATCTTTGATGTCTTATTTAGACTGTTTTGAGAACAGCTATAAGGACTATGAATCCAAAGTGGAAAATGTTGATTTTCTAAAAAGTTTTGACATGCTGGCCTTTCATACACCATTCGGAGGAATGGTAAAGGGAGCGCATAGAAAGTTAATGAGAGAGCTCTATCAAACAACAAGCCAAGAAATAGAAATGGATTTTCGGAGGCGAATAGAACCTTCTTTAACGTACTGCACTTTGGTAGGAAATGTGTACTCGGCCAGTCTTTATTTAGCTCTATGTGGACTGATCGAAAATATGCCCCTGTTTGAGGAAAAAAGGGTAGGTCTTTTTTCTTATGGTTCTGGTTGCGCATCCGAATTTTTCAGTGGTGTTATCCGTTCAGAGGCAAAAAACAAAATCAAAGATATGAACATAAATGATCAATTGTCTAAAAGACGAAATTTAAAAATCGAAGAATATGAACGCTTAAATGACATCAATAGTGAAGGATTATTTGGTCGTAAAAACTACGAAGTGCGATTCACTGATTTTAACGATATTTACGAAGACTTTTATCAAGATCGTGGCTTTCTAGTTTTAAATGAAATCAAAGATTACCATAGAGATTATAAATGGAGTTGAATAATCATAAATAGTTATTCTTTATACAATAATTTCATTGTTGAAGATAATGGGAAGTTAGCAGTAGTGACTTTTACACGAAACAAACAGAAGAATAGCTTGAATATTATATTCCTTTCTGAAATGGATCGTTTTTTAGATGAGCTCGAAGAGAATAAGTATTGCAGAATTTTGATTCTGCAAGGGGATAAAGGTGTTTTTTCAACAGGAATGGATTTTGAATCCGTGATCCCTTCTTCGGAGAAATCAACAATGAATGGAAAGAATATTTACGCAGAAGAGTTTTGTGAGATGTATATGAAGATTTTAAACAGACTCTCTCTAAGTTCCAAAATTATCATCTCTTTTGTTGATGGGATAGCCACAGCTGGGGGAGTAGGATTAGCGGCGGCAAGTGATTTTGTTATAGCTACTCCACGTGCGACTTTTCAATTATCTGAACTGTTATGGGGACTCTTACCTTCTATGGTAGTCCCTTTTTTGATACGCAGAATCGGCTTTCAAAAAGCTTATTCCATCACAATTTCTACTTTAGCAGTGGATGCAGACCGTGCTTTACAATGGGGATTAGCAGACGAAATTTCAGATTCTCCTTATAACTTTGCTAAACAACTAATGAATCGAATTAGCAAAATTGAAGAATGCAATATAGTAAGAGCAAAGCACTATTTCAAAAAGATGTGGTTTGTGACTGAAGAAATGGAGCAGCATGCAATATCACAAACTCAAAATTTATTAAACGATAAAAAAATCGTGCAAGATCTTCACAATTATATTCGCTACGGACAATTTCCTTGGGAAACCTCTGAATAAGGTTAACGCCGTAAGCTTGAGGAGGGAGATACATGGTGAAAGAAGCTGTCGATAAAAGATTGTTAAAGCAGCGAATTGCTATAGTAGGCCTAGCTTGCAAATTCCCTGCTGCAAAAAACAAGAAAGAATATTGGAATAACCTCATTCAGGGGAAGAATAGTATAAAAGTTATTCCAGAGGATAGATGGCGACTGGAAGAATTTCATTCGGCTGATGTCAACTTTCCCGAGGAAAAGATAAGTAACTGGGCTGGGGTTGTAGACAACGTATTTGATTTCGATAACTCTTTCTTTCATGTATCTCCTCGTGAAGCCAAAAGTATGGATCCGCAACAGCGTTTACTACTCGAAGAAACATGGTCCTGCATAGAAGATTCAGGTATTCCTTTAAAAGAACTACAAGATAAAAAAACAGCAGTTTACATAGGAGCTATGACTACAGATTATAGATACGAAGCGATTCACGAGGCAGAAACCATTGATTCTTACAGTTGTTTAGGCCATTTTGAAGCTCTTTTGGCAAATCGTATCTCTTATAATTTTAACTTCTGTGGAACAAGCCAGACGTTAAATGCAGCCTGTGCCTCTTCTCTTGTAGCTATACACGAAGCTAAGCGTTCTTTATTGGCGGAGGATTGCGATTATGCAGTGGCGGGAGGGGTGAACCTAAATCTCCATCCTTCCAAATATATTGCTTTTTCTAAATCGCATATGCTTAGTCCAGACGGACAATGTAAAACCTTTGATGCTGATGCCAATGGGTATGTACCTGGCGATGGAGTAGGGGTTGTGCTTCTCCAGCGCTTAGATCGTGCCTTAGAGAACGGTAACCACATTTATGGCCTCATTGATGGCTCAGCAATAAACCATGGAGGGAAAGCTTTATCCATTACAGCTCCTCAGATTAAGGCGCAAAGAGATGTCATCGAATCTGCTATCAAAGATGCAAATATCGATCCGGAAACTATAACTTATGTAGAAGCACATGGCACAGGAACTTCTCTCGGAGACCCGATCGAAATAGAAGCATTGACCCAAGCATTTCAGTCTTTTACAAATAAAAATAACTTCTGTGCAATCGGATCAGTTAAAACAAATATAGGACATCTTGAGGCGGCAGCAGGAATTGCAGGAGTCATTAAGGTTCTTATGATGATGCAATATAAAAAGATCCCTTCACATTTAAACTTTAAAAAGTTAAATCCAATGATTCATTTAGAGAATTCTCCCTTTTTTATCACCCCTACGAAAGTAGACTGGGGAGGAGAGAGCAACGGTGCGGAACAGCCGCTTCGTGCAGGAGTTAGTTCATTTGGCTTCGGAGGAGTAAATGCACATGTCATTATGGAGTCCTACCCTCCACACACAGTAGGATCACAAGATGAGGAGTGGACAGGCCTCTTTGTTCTTTCGGCAAAAACGAAACGTGCGTTAGAAGAGTTGATTTTAGAATGGCGCGATTTTATTAAGACAGATTATTATGCAACATTGTCTCTTAGAGACGTTTGTTCAACTCTCTCTCACGGAAGAGAGGCGATGTCTTGGCGATGTGGAGTATACGTGAAGAGTAAAAAAGATATTGAAACTTTCTTGAGTTCTTATTCTCTTTTTGAATCGAGTCACGATAAAGACCCTTATATTCTTTTGCTGGGCAATCTCAGTTACGAGGGATATAACGATGAATTAAAAGCTTATGTACATTCATTTCCAGGTCTCTCGCAAAACCTTGCCGCTTTGTTCAACCAGGCAAACGAAGTTCTAAATATAAAGACTATTAAAATGAATTTCTTTCGTCCAAAATGGCCTATCAAATATATGAACCTATACCGTTTTATTTTGAGTGTGGCCATCGGAAAATTTTTAATAAAAATGGGGCTTCCTGTTTACTGCACAGCTAGTGTTAAAGAGGGCATTTGGCCTGCATTGGTGTTGTCTGAGAAAGTATCTTTTGAAGAAGCCGTGAAGATTATTCAATCTCAAAAGTCCATTGACTCAATAGAATTCCGAAAATCTCACTTGTTCTTTTACGATGCAGTAAAAAAGCAATTTCGTAAACCGTATGTAATCGATAAAGAATATATTAATTTGATGTCAAATAATTCGAGCCCTGAATTTCAAATATGGGAGGAATGCGTCTATCTTGCTAAGCGCCTACTTAAGAATCAACACACTTTCAGAAAGCTTATGGAAGACTGGAGTAGAATTATTAAGCAAGCAACAAAGCTTAACATTATCGAAGTTCTAGATAAGGATGAAAATATACTGGCAAGTGAAACTTATGGTTATGGAAAATCTCTGGGGAGGTTATTGTTATTTTCAATTATTCATTCATACATTTCACTAAATCAAAAATGGAAAATACAAGGTTCCCTTCTATCTCAAATTAGTGAATTTGATGAACTTCTTGAGCTTTTGAAAGATGGATTAATCGATAAAAATCAAATAATCAATCTATATCTGGAGCCTTTGACGGCAGGCACAGAAATCGTGAATTCTCTTATGCAAGCGGATGATCTAGTTTTTATCGAAGGAAAATATTCACTGCTAAAAGAACATAAAGATGCCTTTTCAGATATAGAAAACAATTCTCTTTGGATCGAGACATTATTAGCTGCTGAAACGGATGTAAAGGAGTTAGAAGAGAAAAAAGTCTTCGTAGTGGGTGAGGCAAACGCATCAGCCGGAAAACAGCATTTCTCTTTATTAAATGGACAAACTACGGTTGAATCTTTTTCAAAGAAACTATTACAATTATGGACTGAAGGAATGGAAGTTTGTTGGATCGAGGCCGATAAAGACAACCGTTTCAATAAAGTAGCACTACCTTCAACGATTTTTTTAGGAGAGACCTTTCGGCTTTCACGACAAAACACTTTACATCAGGATGAACAAGATAACCGTTTAAAAAGTAATAATGTGAATGCAGAAATATCAATGAAACAACAACGACAAAACGTAATCTTAAAGTTGGAGGAGCAAGCAATGGATCGATCAGAAAAAGTAATCGTGGTAGAAAATATAGAACCAGGGATTGCAATTATTAGAATGCAAGATAAGACCAATCGAAATATGTTTTCTGAGTTGCTACTTTCAGAGCTTGCTCGGGCTTTTGAAGACATTGAGAATAACGATAAGATCAAAGCTGTTATATTAACTGGATATGAAAATGTATTTGCTATGGGCGGTACACAAAAACAGTTAACAAATATAGCAGATCGGACGAGTGAGTTTACTCATTTATCAGTGATTTATAAAAGTGCTCTAACTTGTCGTGTGCCTGTTATATCAGCTGTACAAGGTCATGCGATGGGAGGAGGGTTTTCACTTGCCTTGTATGGGGATTTGATCGTGATGGCGAATGAAGGAATATACACAGCAAACTACTTAAATTATGGTTTTACTCCTGGTCTCGGATCCACTTACATCATGAAAGAAAAATTAGGTGTCACACTCTCGAATGAAATGATATTCACTTCTGGAGAATATAGCGGTGATGCGCTAAAATTGCGGGGATGTTCTTTTATTTTCACAGAACAATCCAACGTTCTTACAGAAGCAATAAGACTTGCTACTTCGATTGCTGGAAAGCCCTCAAAAGCAGTTAGAGTGCTTAAAAGCGAACTCTCTAATCGGATTTTGAAAGAGTTAATGCCTATTATAGAAAATGAAGTTTATATGCATGCCCAAGTGTTTGAGTCTTCGGAAGTTCAAGAAGTAAAGGAGAGGATAACTTCTCGTTTTACTAAAAATAATTTGAAAAAAGATCTAAAAAAAGAAGTCGATCAAAGGAAAGATCAAGCAGGGAATAAGGTGAAAGTAATAAATTCTGAATTTACTTCATCGACTGCTATAGCTTCCGATATTTTAAATATTATTTCAGGGGTTCTACAGTTGCCTCTAGCAGAAATTGATAGAGAAAGTGAATTTGAAGAATTAGGAGTAGACTCTATCTCAGCTATCGAGATCATCCGGAATGTAAACAAAAAATTTAATTTACATATAGATACAGTTTCTTTCTACAATTATCGAAGCATAAATTTATTCATCGATTTTTTGGAAAAGGAGATTGGACAGTCATCTGCAAGTAGCAACATCGCTGTACGAAAGATAGAGCTGCGTGATACTAAGTCGGAATATTCAAGTCCCCCGATTATATCGCATAATGATAAAGCTTCTGGAGAGATAGAAGTAATAGAAGAGCAAATCTTACAAGTGATTTCTGATGTGGTAGATATTAATCTAAATAAAGAATATTTTGATATTAGTTTCAAAGAAATAGGCATCGATTCTATTAACGGTGTGGAGATTATAAGAGATCTAAATAAAGTACTTCTTACAAACCTAGAAACGATTGTACTTTATGAATATTCTACGGTAAGAGCGTTGGCTCAATATATTCGACAAAAGGCAGAACCGAAAAATGTTTATATTCCTCAGTCTCCTTCCCAGATCAAATTGCGTGACTTAAAGGAACAGGGGGAGAGAAGTGCATTAGAAGAATTTAAGCACGAGGCTCCTATAACTCTAAGGAACGAAAAGGACAATTCAGAAATAGAGTCCATTCTAATGAGTCTGCTAAGTCGTATTCTAATGATTACTCCGGACAAAATACAAGCAAAGACAGAATTGAGTCTATTGGGTTTAGATTCTATTGGAAGTGTCGAATTCATTCGAGATATTAATAAACATTTTAAATTGAATCTTGAAACGATTTTAGTTTACGAATACACAACCGTTGAAGCTATAAGCGATTATATTTCCAAACAGTCGTCCGAAGATGTCAGAGAACAAAAGACGGTTTCTTTTTCATATCCAGAAGTCGTCGAGCAATCTCGCTCTTATGATAAAACGCTTGGTAATAAACAAGTGCTAGATTTACTTCGACAACTTAGGAATGGAGAAATCGGATTAGAAAAGGTCATGGAACTAACGGGAGGGTTACATGAACGCAAATGATATTAGAAGAATTATATTAGAGGAGATTCGTTCAGAACAGCTCACTCCAGAAGAAGGGTACGAGTTATTGAGCGCGTTCTCAGAGGCACATCATGCTCTTCCAGAGACCAACGATTCTCCAAAATCTGATATATCTAAGGATATTGCCGTTATCGGTATAAGTGGAAGGTTTCCTGGTGCCCCAAATATTAATGATCTTTGGGAAAACCTAATTCACGGTGTGGACAGCATAACAGAAGTTCCTATTGAACATTGGAATGTGCCTCAGCACGAAGGCTATAAGAAATGGGCAGGACTGCTTGATACGACAGATCATTTTGATCCTTTATTTTTTAAAATATCTCCCAATGAAGCTGAATGTATGGATCCTCAACAAAGATTGTTTTTAGAGGAGGCATGGCGTGCTTTTGAAGATGCAGGATATTCTGCATCTTCGCTCTCAGGAACAAATTGTGGAGTATTTGCAGGTGTACTATCGAACGGATATGAACAAAATTTAAAGAAAATAGGCAAGGAAATGGGATCGAATGTTTTAACTGGTGTAGGATCTGCCTATTTGCCTGGACGAGTGTCTTACTTTTTGAATCTGTTAGGGCCAAATATGGCTATCGATACTGCTTGTTCCTCTTCCCTTGTTGCCGTACATCAAGCTTGCCAGAGTTTAAGAATTGGTGAGTGTGAAATGGCACTAGCTGGTGGAGTAAATGTACTTGTATCCCCCGACCTACATAATATGGCGAACGATGGTGGCATGTTAGCCAAAAATGGAAGATGTAAAACATTCGATAATTCAGCTGATGGTTTTGTACCTGGAGAAGCTGTATGCGCAATAGTTCTAAAGCCTTTAATGAAGGCCATTGAAGATAAAGACTATATATACGGAGTAATTAAAGGCTCTGGAATTAACCAAGATGGAAAAACTAATGGAATGACAGCTCCCAGTAGCCATTCTCAGAGCCGTTTGCAAAATCAGGTATATGAAAAGTTTAACCTTAACCCATCCCATATTAGCTATGTAGAAGCACATGGTACGGGGACGAAACTGGGAGATCCGATTGAAGTATCGGCTTTATCACAGACTTTTAAGAATTATACGAGCAATACAGGATACTGTGCTATTGGCTCTATCAAAACAAATATTGGGCATACTTTAGCAGCAGCAGGGATTGTAAGCTTGATTAAAGTCATCTTGTGTATGAAACACAAAACTTTGGTTCCTTCTTTGCATTACACATTAGAGAACGAACATTTGAATCTCAAACACACTCCATTTTATGTGAATTCCAAAACCAAACATTGGGCCAAACAAGGTATCTTGCCCAGAACAGCAGCAATAAATTCATTTGGACTAAGTGGTACTAATTGTCATGTGGTTGTGCAAGAGTGGGAATCAAATTGAAAAGTAAAATAAAATAAATTCAGGAGGAGCATATATGATTCAGAATGAAGAGCTATATTTAATTCCTCTTTCGGCTAAAACAGAAGATATATTGAAGGAAAGAGCATTAGGGTTATTGGAATGGATGTACCGAAATGATGAAGATATAGACATGGGAAACGTTGCTTTTACCTTAGCCATAGGTCGTGAACATTTTAATGTACGACACTTTTTTGTTGTGAATGATAAGCGAGATTTGATCGAAAAACTCAAAGAATTCACAGAAGGCGACTTCAGAATAGAAAAGCCGGATGCTAAGATAAACTCTTTAGAAAATCATACATTCAAAGAAGAAAACTCGCTTGAATTAGAATTAAACTTAGCTATTCAAAATCAAAAATGCTTTAGTTTTCGAGAAAAAATGATGTTGTTAGAACTGGGGAAAGCCTATGTGGAAGGTGTGAACATAAAGTGGAATCAATTATATGAAAATGCTCAACTTAGAAGAACGCCTTTGCCCACCTATCCCTTTGCCAGAGAAAAGGTGTCTACAGCTTTAATGAAGAATGTGGTTGATACAAAAGATAACTTTAAAAACACCTATTTCACCTCAGAATGGGTGAGTTCGGCTCTTGACTTGAGTATAGCAGGGTTCAAGCGAGATCAAGCAAACACAGTTCTCATATTGAATTCGGGTGGAAATCTATTTACAGCGTTAACGAAGCGACTACAAGTTAGTGGAACACACTACATTTCCGTAGGGGCTGGAAGCGAATTTCGTAAAATAGACGACCATTCATTTTTATTGAATCCGACAAGTCTCGAACACTACGAAACATTGCTTAGCGAATTAAAAGGAATGAGTATCAGCTCATTTAAATCAATTTGTATTGAGGATCATAATGGGGAAGATATAGCATTGCCTGTTTGGGGAGGGCAAGCTTTATTTGTGTTTAGTAAAGCTTGTATGCAAAACGAAGAGATTAAAACCCAGCGTCTTTTATATGTATATAAAGAAACTAGTGTATCAGCAGCAATAGGGTCCTTTTGCAGAACCATTCATCAAGAACATCCAGATTACTTTTACTCTACTTTGGGAATATCTTTTGATTCAACAGAAAATGACTTAGCAAGTATTCAAATCGAAAACGAAATTTATAATTTTGAGAATTACGAAGTGAAATATATAAATGGGAAAAGGTATGTTAAACGTTATACATCTGTCGTACCCAAAATGATACATAACCCTTTTAGAAATGAAGGTACTTATTTGATTACTGGCGGGTTAGGTGGATTGGGGAAGATATTAGCTAAGCACTTAGCCGAAAAATATAGAGCCCAATTAATCCTCTTGGGACGCTCCGCATTAACTCCAGAGAAAATGGATGAAGTCCGTAAATTAAGAGATTTGGGCTCAGAAGTTCTTTATGTGCAAGTGGATCTATGCATGGAAGCTGAAGTTGCAACAGCGATTAAAGAAGCAAAGAAAAAGTTCGGCAACATAGACGGCGTATTTCATGCTTCTGGTATTTACCGCAATGGATTTATCCTACGAAAATCGATCGGTGACTTTGAAGATGTGACGGCTCCTAAAATATCCGGTGTCCTGCATTTAGACAAAGCATTAAAGAATGAGAAACTTCAATTTTTTATGTCATTTTCGTCTATAGCAGCCTCTTTTGGGAAGGTAGGGCAGTCTGATTACTCGTATGCTAACGGGTTTCTAGACTCTTTTTCGCTATGCCGTCAGAAATTGGTTGATTCTGGAGAGCGTTATGGGACTACCGTTTCTGTAAATTGGCCTTTCTGGGAAGACGGCTGCATGCAGATTTCTGAAGCGGAAAAGTTGGAGATGAAAAACAATGGTGGAATTCTTCCTTTACGCTCTGAGGCCGGAATAGAAGCCTTGATGGCTGCCTTACAAGGTGAGTATGTTCAATTAATGGTTTTGTATGGTTTGGAAGAACAAATTCTCAATTTTGTTGCCCAACGTTCTATTATACAGGCTCCTCATATAATTACATTGAAAAATGATGGTGAGAATTCAATACCCGTGTTCTCTAAAAACTCTAATAATCAAGAAGAAAACAAGTCGGATTCTCAAGAATTATTGTTGTCCACAGAGAACTGGATAACAAAGATGATCGCTGAAAAAACAGGTTTCTCTGAAGAGAAAATTCATCCGGAGATTCTTTTTGAAGAATATGGTATAGATTCGATTGTTATCAATCAATTCAATGCAACAATCGAGAAAAAAATGCCTTCACTCCCTAAAACATTGTTGTTTGAATATCAGAATATTAGAGAGTTATCGAAATATATTCTAGAATTTCACAGTGAACGCTTGATAAAAGTCCTACAAGAAGAAAACTTATTAAATCCTAAAAAGAGAAATAAAATTAACATTTTAAATGATGAGCTTGAGCCCCCAATGATCGAAAATTCAGTACAAAATGATGTTCAAGATAGCAATTTTATACGTAGACATACAAGAGATAAAGTTTCGAATGAATCATCAAATGAGATGGAAATTGCCATTATAGGGATGAGTGGACGTTATCCGCAGGCTAATAACCTAGAAGAGTTTTGGCAGAACTTAAAATCCGGCAGAGATTGTATTACAGAAGTGCCTTTAAGTCGTTGGGATGCTGAAAAATATTATGATTCTAATCCGTCAAAATCTTCTGAAGGGAGTATATATTGCAAATGGGGAGGTTTTATCGAAGACGTCGATAAATTTGATCCTCTTTTTTTCAATATTTCTCCTAAAGAAGCTGAAATGATGGATCCGCAAGAACGAATATTTCTAGAAACTGTATGGACTCTATTTGAAGATGCAGGATACACAAAGAAAGATTTGAATAGATATATCAAACGCGAAATGAGTCCAGAGGTAGGAGTGTTTGTAGGGTCAACAACTACTTCATACAACTTACTAGGAAATCGGACAGATGAATTCAATGAGGTTGTAGTTCCTAGTGCGATGCCTTGGTCGATAGCTAATCGGGTGTCTTACATTTTCAATTTTAGTGGACCGAGCATGCCTGTGGATACAGCTTGCTCTTCATCGTTAACGGCTATACACCTAGCTTGCGAGGCTCTACGCAGGAAAGAATGTCTGATAGCAGTCGCAGGTGGGGTAAACGTTTATTTAGAACCCTCAAAATATTTAAAAATGTGTCAACTTCGGATGTTGAGTTCGGATGGGAAATGCCGAAGTTTTGGTGTAGGAGCGGAAGGTTTCGTCCCTGGAGAAGGCGTAGGGGCGATTTTGCTGAAACCATTAACGAAGGCCATTGAGGATGGGGATCATATCCATGGCGTTATCAAATCGAGTTCTATCAACCATGGGGGCCGAACAAGTGGATATACAGTTCCTAATCTCAATGCTCAGGCCGTTCTTATTACGGATGCTCTCAAAAAAAGCGGAGTTGATCCAAGAACTATTGGCTATATTGAGGCTCATGGGACAGGTACAGCACTTGGGGATCCAATTGAATTCGCAGGTTTGACTAAGGCATATCGTGAGTTCACACTTGATACCGAATTTTGTGCAGTAGGATCCGTAAAAACAAACATTGGACACTTGGAATCAGCAGCTGGGATTGCAGGTGTAACTAAAATTCTTCTTCAAATGAAGAATAAGCTGTTAGTTCCTTCTTTACATGCAGAGACTTTAAATCCTAACTTGGACTTAAATGCCTCCCCTTTTTATATTCAACGACAATCAGAAGAATGGTTTTCTAATGAATCAGGGCATGGAGCAGAGAGACACGCACTACCAAGAAGAGCCGCAGTTAGTTCTTTTGGTGCAGGTGGGGTAAATGTTCATTTGATTCTCGAAGAATTCGTTCTACAAAAAAAACTACAGAGCCAGAGAGCAGAAAAAGAATTGATTGTGATATCTGCTAGAAATAAAGAAGCTCTCAAGCGTTACATCAAGCAATGGATTTCATTTTTAAACAAACCGGTTGGTCTGGTGGAAGGGAGTAATCTTGTTTTTACACAAGAGAATTCCAGCCGTTTGTCTAATTTACGAGCAAGTATTGAGGAGAATGTCCTTGAAAAAAAATGGCTTTCTAAGCAAGAGATCATTCACTATCAAGAGGGCCAGTCCAATCTTCTAAAATCAGTGGCGATACACCTACTTTATCAATTACAGAAGGCAGGATTGTTCACTGATTCAAGTAATAGTATGAGCTTAAATGACATTTATGCTTCTCTTGGTGTTTTAGAAGATTACAAGCGACTTGTATATAGTCTCTTAGAGTTTCTCCAAGAGGGTTTATGGATCAAAAAGGAAAACTCCTTATATACGACTTTAACGCCAGAACTGGATTTTTATTTGATGGAATTCCAAGCTAATGACTATATGCCTCATTTATCCGAATTTTGTGAAGCCTATCCGGAGCTGAAAGGCTGGGCTGTATTAGTGCATACTTGTTTATCACATTTAACAGGAGTATTAAATGGAGATCTAAAGTATACAGATATACTATTTCCGAATAATAGCATGGAAATGGTGGAGCAAGTCTATAAAGGTGGAAAGGTAACTGATTATTATAACCATCTTGTTGCAGAAGCTGTGAAAAAAATAGTTCAAGAAAATCAGAAAACTGGCTCAAACCGAACATTAAAGATTTTAGAGATAGGAGCAGGTACAGGTGGCACAAGTAAGTTCGTTATGGAAATGGCTAAGAAACACAATCTAAATATTCAATATTTCTATACAGACATATCTGTTGGTTTTACGCAGTACGGCAAGCTTACTTATGGATCTTCGATTGTACCAGAAGTATATTATAAAACACTCAATATAGAAGAAGAGCCTTCTAAACAAGGGTTTCAGCCTGGCAGTATGGATGTCATAATTGCAACCAATGCTATTCATGCAACGAAGTTAATAAGAAATACATTGAAAAACATAAATTCTTTGCTCGCACCAGGTGGTACCTTTATTTTAAATGAAGTCACCAAAAAACTTGACTATGCAACTTTATCTTTTGGACTTACCAGTGGATGGTGGTTATATGATGAAAATGACGGAAGAATACCAAATTCTCCTTTGATTAATGAAGAAGGGTGGGCAGAGATTTTAAAAAGCTCCGGGTTGGAAGATTTCCAATCGATCGGACTCCCAGAGCCATACTTATCGCTGTCTGACCAACATGTAATGATAGTCAGAAAAAAAGGGATTTCAGCAAATAAACTGACGTGGAATCCTTCTCAATTAAAAAACATCGCTTATACTCTCCAAATGGGGCGTGAGGAGATGGATGAGCGGCTCGCAATAATAGTTAGCGATGTACAAGAATTAAGCGATAAATTACACATGTGTCTTGAAGAGAACTCTACAGAGGAATCTGTGTTTTCTGGAAACGTGAAAGAGCAAGGGAGCCTGTCGAAATTATTTATGAATGGAAAGGAAGGGGACGAATTTTTGCGTATTCTTATACGTGAAAAGGGATGGGACAAGCTAGCCCAATTATGGGTTAGTGGTGTCCCAATAAACTGGAGTTTGTTATATTCAGGGGATTCACGGCCTGAGAAGGTTTCCATCCCAACTTATCCATTTGAAAAGAAAAGATATTGGCTCCCTGAGAACCATATAACAGGGGTTAATAAACAAAGTTTAAGGGCAGTAGCTACTCGGGAAGCAACGACGTCTCCTACTTTAGGGAATACAGTGCTTTACTGCAATAAATGGAAGCCAATCATGAAGATTGATGAACATTATGATGGGTTCACAGAGGGTGACTTGCTGATATTCAGTAACAGCCTAGAGCAAAGCTTGGAGATCAAGAAAAGGATCCGACAAAGCGATCAGGGAGCTCGAATCATTGTGGTCACTCCAGGTTCGAGATATCAAAGGCTAGATAAATATCACTTTGAAATTAATATAGAAGAAGAACGACACTACGAGCAGTTGTATGGTGATTTAAAGCAAGATGAAATAGATTTGATTTACATCATGCATCTGTGGTCCATGAACGATACTATCGAGCGGAAACGTTCTTATGACGTGCATCAGAACGTTGAACGAGGATTCTATTCAAATCTGTGGTTCTTGAAGCAATGGAGCAGCGATGCTAAAAAAAATGCACTCAAAGTTATTTACGTATACCCTCATTCATCTCAGATAGACTACCCAGAGTATTCTGCTATGCGCGGCTTCATGCAGAGCTTATGTGTTGAACAGCCTTTACTTTCTGGTAGTATGATCGGAATTTCTGAGGACTCATTTACGGATCGGTTTTATGATTACTTACTTGGGAAATTGAATAAAGATCGTAGTGTAATGGAAGAAGAAATCATCGAGAATGGTGAACTGTATGTAAAGCAATGGATAGAGGTAGAAAGAAATGAATTACTGGCTGAAGAAAATGTTTCTATTCGGAAGCATGGTAATTATTTAATTACGGGAGGAGCTGGGAAGATTGGTCTGTATTTTGCTAAACGCATTGCTGAGGCTGGAGCAGGCCACATTACCTTATTGGGACGCTCTTCGTTAAACGAGGAACAAAAAAATGTAATACGAAAAATCGCACAGGAAAATGACTGTGAATTACAGTATGAAATCGTTGACGTTAGTTCAGAAGGTGATATCACTCGCGCTATCAAAGGAATGAAAGAGAATTTAGGGAGAATCAATGGTGTCATTCATGCAGCAGGAATGATTGAAGATCAATTGATTTCTAAAAAGCGAAAACATCAGGTCGAAAACGTCATAGGCGCTAAAGTGTTAGGAACGATTTTCTTAGATGAAGCCTTGAAAAAGGAAGCCCTCGACTTTTTCGTTCTATTTTCTTCTTTAGCCGCAGTGTTAGGGAATGCAGGACAGGTAGATTATGCTTTTGGAAACTCTTTTATGGATCATTTTGCTCATCGCCGGGCACATCAGGTAGAAATTGGAGAACGTTGTGGGAAATCGTTATCTCTTCAATGGCCTGAATGGTCGGATGGTGGGATGCGGATGAACACGGAAATGGCTAAGTGGTTCAAAGTGACGTTGGGTCTGCATCCAATGTCTAATGGAAATGGATGGCATATATTCAACAAGATGCTTGCATCATCTTATACTGAAATTGCGGTATTCACAGGAGAAACTGCTAAGATAAGAAAGTATATGATGAAGCATCGAGATGAAAATTCTGTGGCGATCGACTTAGAAACAAGTACGAAGAGAGAAACTTTGTTGGAAGTTAAAAAGCAAATTTCTGAATTGGTAAGTAGTCTTTTGAAGATTGAAGAAGAAGTAAACCCAAGTTACGATTTCGGATATTATGGCTTCGATTCTAATTCATTTATTAGGCTTAGTAGTTTGTTGAGCGAAAGTTATGGATTGAGAATCCTTCCAGCTCTTTTATATGAGTATTCATCTATTGACCGTATGGCAGATTATATTATTAGAGAGGGAGGTCAGCACGTTCAACCAATCGTTAAAGATCAAACATCACGTTTAACTCATGTGAATAAATCTGAAGAAGATCAGCATAAATCCTCCTACTCTCTTACCCCTCCTCAAACAGAAAATAAGTCTGTTAAAAGTGAGGATATTGCTATCGTAGGGATAAGCGGAATATTTCCGGAGTCAAATGACATAAATCAATTTTGGTCGTCTTTGATCGAAGGGAATGATTTAATCAGCAAAATTCCCGGAAATCGTTGGGATTGGGACTCTTATTTTGAGAACGATCCTGAAAAAATAGAAGCAAATTGTATTGAGTGGGGGGGGTTCATAAAGGACGAAGATAAATTCGATTCTTTGTTCTTTAATATATCACCACGTGAGGCTGAATACATGGATCCTCAACAGCGTATATTCCTAGAAACAGTATGGAAAGCGATCGAAGATTCAGGTTATCGGGCAGATGAATTATCGGGCAAAAGAATTGGAATGTTTGTTGGGGTATCAGGAAGCGATTATCACGACCTGATTCAAAAGAGAGGCATTTCTTCCATTTCTCATTCTGCGACCGGCACAGCACAGTCTATCTTAGCAAACCGTATTTCTTTCTTATTGAATTTTAAGGGACCAAGTGAACCTGTGGATACTGCATGCTCAAGCTCTCTGGTAGCGATCAAGCGAGCTGTGGATGCTATACGCTATGATGGTTGTGAAATGGCTATTGCAGGCGCAGTGAATCTGCTGTTAGATCCTGATCTATACCTTTCTCTAAACAAAGCGGGCATGCTCTCAAAAGACGGTAAATGTAAGACTTTTGACAAAAGTGCAAATGGTTATGTACGGGGTGAAGGTGCAGCTGCACTTGTGTTGAAACCTATGACTAAAGCTGTTGCCGATGGAGACCAAGTTTATGCAGTTATTAAAGGCATTCAGATTAATCATGGAGGTCATGCACAATCCTTAACGGCTCCCAATCCTTCTGCTCAAGCTGAAGTAATTGAACTTGCTTGGACAGAGGCGGGACTTGACCCCTCGACCGCTTCATATATCGAAACACATGGAACTGGGACTAAGCTAGGTGATCCTATAGAGATTTCTGCACTAAAAGAAGCTTTCCAACGTCTGTATAGAAAATGGGACAAACCTTTCCCTGGGAACGTCAACTGTGGA
The DNA here is from genome assembly GCF_037722395.1 of Saccharibacillus sacchari. Classification (GTDB taxonomy): domain Bacteria; phylum Bacillota; class Bacilli; order Paenibacillales; family Paenibacillaceae; genus Saccharibacillus; species Saccharibacillus sacchari_A. The sequence goes on from NZ_JBBKAR010000060.1 coordinate 22,585, forward strand.
TTAGGTTCAGTGAAAACAAATACTGGACATCTAGAGGCAGCAGCTGGAATTGCTAGTATAGTGAAAGTTATTATGTCTATGAAGCATAAAAAGATACCCGCAAATCTACATTTTAAAGACAAGAATCCTTATATCGAACTGGAAGATAGTCCTTTCTTTATTGTTTCGGAAAATACGAATTGGAGCACTGATGTTGACGATGAGGGAAAAGAACTTCCTCTTCGTGCTGGCATCAGTTCTTTTGGTTTTGGCGGAGTTAATGCTCACATGGTATTAGAGTCCTATCCTTCTCAAACTGCTTCAGATCACGATTCAGTTCGAGGAGCCCAAGTAATTGTGCTGTCTGCTAAGAATAAAGAAAGATTAAAGCAATATGCCGAACATTTAAACAATTTTCTAGAACCAGAAATTGATAATGAACGAACGTTGGTGGATGGTTTTAATCTAAACATTGATGAAATTGTGTATAAAATATCTGACTTGATTAAAGTAGATGCCTCTCATATTGATGTAGAAGAAAACATTAATTTACTTGGTATAGACTCTCTCCATTTCGGACTTTTATTGAATGATTTGAACGAGAGTTACAACATGAGCTGGAACAGCAAACAGTTTGTTGAATTTCCTTCTATCAAAAATCTATTTGAGAAAATATGTGAACAGAATGAGTTCAAAATAGCGGAAGCGATTGAACCGGAAAATGTTCCTCTTACGCTTGAATCGATAGCCTTTACTCTTCAATTTGGAAGAACGCACATGGAAGAGCGGCTGGCCGTTATCGTGAATTCAATTGCTGAACTGAAAAGCAAACTTCAAGACTTTTTGGATGGTAAAGCAGCAACAAATGTTTATCAAGGCCATGTAGGAAAAGCAGCTGAGAACTCAGTGATACAGAGCACGCAAAACAAAAACAATATTCGCGAGTTAACTGAACTGCAAAAGTTATCGCAAAAATGGGTAGTTGGAGAAACTGTTAACTGGGATCTTCTCTACGAAAAAAATAAACGACCTTCTAGAATTTCTTTACCAACATATCCTTTTGCCAAAGAACGTCATTGGATTTTGCCGTCTCCTATACAAAAGGTATCTGGTAGGAAGTTTGATTCCGATGATTCCCATGCGAGACGTTCAATTATATTTCAGAAGAAATGGGAAGAGTCAGCACATCAACAGCATAGGGGTACAGTTACTAACCCAGGAGAAAAAGATAAGTCATTGATCCTTTTTAATCATGAAACAAAGCAAATTGCAGAAAGAATCGGATTAAGGCGGAAAGCTGTAATGTTGGAAGTGCAAGACTCAGATATGTCTACTATTGAATATTCTTTCTCTAAAATAAGTTCCCAATATGCTGAGTTCAAAGAACTTATCGATCTCTCAGACCTAAACCCGAAGAACGATTCTAACTGCGCTATGCCTATTCATAAAATTGCTGTCCTACAACAAATAGTTAAGAAGCTTATGAAAAAGGGAGGAGTAGCCCTACACCTTACAAACAATCTCCAAAGTTTCGAGTTGGATGCTAACGAAATTATGCTGTCTGGTGCTCATTTGGCCGGCCTTTATAAAATGCTTGGCTCGGAATATCGTAAAATTCATTCTAAAACGATTGATGTAGATCGATATTCTATGGATGTAGATTCTCTGTGTGAAATTATTGAACAAGAAGTTCAATTCAGTGATGAGTTTAGTGAAGTATGTTATCGAAATAAGATTCGTTACATACCACAATTAAAGAAAATCGAAAGTAAGATGCCTTTAGACCAAATCAGATTTTCTGAACAAGAAGTATATGTTGTCACAGGGGGGACTCGTGGAATTGGCGCCGAAGTCGCTAAGTTTCTTGTTGAGAATGGTGCAAGGAAAATTGTGCTCATGGGTATTACGGATATCCCTCAAAAAGCAGAATGGCCAGCGCTACTGGAATGTCAAGATTCATCTAAACGAATTGAACGAGAAAAAGTTCGCTTGTTGACTTATTTGGAGAAGAGAGAAGTTGAAGTTTGGACTTATATAGGACAACTTACAGACGAAGTACATTTAAATCAATTTTTCAAAGATGTTCGTAATAAAATGGGCAAGGTTGCTGGTGTAGTTCACTGTGCAGGTACACGCAATGATAACCATTCAGCGTTTATCAATAAGTCCATAAGTGACATGCAAAGCGTTTTTGAACCCAAAGTTGAAGCTCTAAACGTATTGCATTCTATTTTTTCAAATGACGATTTGAATTTCTTTGTTCTTTTTTCTTCTATATCTGTATCTATACCAAGTCTTGCTGCGGCCTCTAGTGATTATGTAATAGCTAATAATTATATGGATCATTTCGCTGCTCTCCAACGCAACAAAGGAAATGGATATTATATTTCACTTGCATGGCCAAGCTGGAAAGAGGTAGGCATGGGCGAAGTCAAAACATCCATTTACGAAAGCAGTGGATTAGTTTCTCATACAACGCTTGAAGGCATGTCCTTATTCAAGCAAGCTCTATTGGAAATAGAGACTGATCCGTTGCTGCTCCCTTGTGTAGTAGATGAAAACAAACTTGAAATTGATAAAATTCTTCACTCAAATAAAACCAGCAAAGAGATATACAACAACGAAAAGAAGTACTTTGAAGGTAAGGAAAACGTTAGCTCAGAACAAACCGATAAAATTCAGAGTATAAAGAATCAATTGAAAAAACTGTTTGCAGAAGAATTAAGGATAAATCAATCACAATTTGATGACGATCAAAATTTTTCTAATTATGGTGTTGACTCTATTCTGCTTGCCGATCTAGTTAAAAAGGCAGAGAATACTTTTTCTCGGAACTTAGATCCTTCACTATTCCTACAGTATCCAACGTTTAAGGAATTAAGTGCTTACCTAAGTGAGGGCTCGGAACTAAAAGTGAAAGAATTGAGTTTTGATGAAAAGAGCTCAGAAGACCCAAGATCAGATCATTTAAATAAACAGCAAGATAATAAAATCGCTGTTATCGGAATAGGATGTCAATTTCCACAGTCTCCAGATAAAGATACCTTTTGGAAAAACATTTTGGAAGGCAAGGATTGTATCACTGAAGTTCCGAGAGAACGTTGGGATACAGAGGCACTTTTTTCGACACGTCAACAAAGTGGAAAAAGTATAAGCAAATGGGGTGGTTTTATAGAAGGGATTGAATATTTTGATCCTGCCTATTTCAATATTCGTGAAGAGCTTGCTCCACACATTGACCCTACCATTCGCAAATTTCTCGAAGTTTCCGACCAAGCTCTGAGTGACGCTGGTTACGAAAGTAAAGACCTTGCTGATTCACGGGTGGGTGTATATGTTGGTTCTAGGATGAGCAATACTTACTCTGAACGGATTAAAAATACTTTACCCGATACTATCGTTGGGACCGGACAGAATTTTATTGCAGCTCACATTGCTCACTTTTTCAATTTCAAAGGACCCAATCTGGTCGTAGATACAGCTTGCTCATCTTCTTTAACCAGCATACATTTAGCTTGTCAAGGCTTGCTTTCAGACGAAGCTGATTTGGCTATAGCTGGGGGAGTAGATATTTTATTAGATGAAAAACCCTATATTATTTTGAGTCAGGGCAGAGCACTGTCTCCAGACGGAAGATGCCATACGTTTGATGAGAAGGCGAATGGTTTCGTGCCTGGTGAAGGAAGCGGTGCAGTGTTATTGAAACCGTTGAAAAATGCGGTAATCGATGGCGATCATATTTACGCGGTGATCGACGCGAGTGCTTTAAACAATGATGGTCGTACTATGGGCATGACAACGCCTAACCCTGAAGCGCAAATATTGGTTATCGAAGAAGCTTTGAAAAAAGGAAAAGTTTCGCCCGATACGGTAAGCTACATCGAAGCTCATGGCACTGGAACAATGATTGGTGACCCAATCGAACTGCAGGCATTAAATAGAGTTTTTCAAAAACATACGAATCGTATTCAATATTGTGGAGTTGGAAGCGTTAAAACTAACATAGGACACTTACTAAGTGCAGCTGGAATTGCGAGCTTCATCAAAACAGTATTATGTGTACATGAAGGGATTTTAGCTCCGACTCTACACTGTCAGACGCCTAACCCGAGATTCCAGTTCGATCAGTCGCCTTTTTATCCTGTAACTGAAAAGCAGAAGTGGCATGGGATTGAAGGTAAAAAAAGAGCAGGTATTAGTTCCTTCGGATTTGGGGGGACCAACGTCCACATCATTGTCAGTGACTATCATTCTACTCATTCAAGTGAGCGTTCATCTTTGTATAAAAAAGAATTTGATAGAAAAAAATATTGGTTGGAACCTATAAGCAGCGCAGATGAAACTAAACCTGACAAAATCGATGGACATTCCAAACATGAATCTCTTGAATTTTTGCGGATTGTTGATGAAGGTAATGAAGAACAAGGGGCGAGATAAACAAGCTAAACATGATATTTATTAGTCATACGAAAGGAGCGAGGAAATTGGACTACCATAAATGTAGTATTATAGTGAAAAATGAAGATCTCATCGTTAAGCATCATCATGTTCATCAGATTCCGATGATGCCGGGAGTAACGTTTTTAGATATTATTTATCGTTTTTTAATTTCTAAAGGTTACCCCGCCAATGAATTGGATATTCGCAATATTCTATTTCTAGAACCCGTAACGACTGGAGAACACTTCGATAAGAAAATAGAGATTACCTTTGAACCTCAACCAGGTGCACGCTGGCGTGTAGAAGCAACAAGTAAAAAAATAATAATGGGAGAACTCTCAGAGCCAGAAAAAACGGTGAATCTGCAGTGTGACGTTTATGTTAAGCCGGTTGAACTTTCTCGCAAAGCAATAACGCCTGCGGAATGGAAGGAAACGGCAGAGTGCATTAACGATCTAGAAGATACGTATGAGGTCATACGTAAATCTAAAATTCATCACCTGGATTTCATGAAGTTAAAGGGGCAAACGTGCGAATCAAAAGATTATATATTTGCTGAGGTTCAGTTAAGCGATATAGCCGATACTTATCTTGATTCTTTTTATTTGCATCCTGCCTACCTTGACGGAGCTACATGTATGCTTGGAATTTTAATGGCTTCATACATGCAGAATGGATCAGAAGAAGCAAGGCCGTTTATACCCATGTATATAAGTTCATTTTGTTCGATGGAGTCGTTAGGAGATAAAGCATATTTTTTAGTGAATAAGAATTCTTTTGAATTTTCAGCAACACAAGATATTATTTACGTGGATATTGAATTATATAACGCTGAAGGCATCCAAGTTGCTCTTTACAAAAAGCTGGGGGCGAAATGCGTTCGATCAAAAAGCTTACTAGATAGTGAGCGTAAAGTCTTGCAGGCTAACTTAGAAAATGAAGTTGTTTTAACGGAATTTGTAGGCGAAGATAAATATTCAATCGAACAACATTTGCAAAATATTGTTGCCAACCTATTGCAAGTAGAGCGGTCAACAATTGATTTAAATCATGGGTTTTATGACCAAGGACTTGATTCCAAAGATTTGTTGAATATTGTGTCAGAGTTGGAGCAAAAGCTCGAAGTAACGTTGTATCCTACCCTACTCTTTGAATATTCTAATATTAAAAGCCTTGCTACTTACTTAGAAAAGAATTATGAAGATAAGATTTTTATGCTAGAAGAATCTTATTCAGCAGGGGCCATTACATCAAGTTCAATCCTCAAAAGTGAAGAATATAAAGTGCACGAAGCGGCCATGTACAATACAAGCTGGTCATTGGATTCAGGAACCACATACACGAAAGAAATAACCAAACTGAATATAATTGTTTTTGAAAAAAGCTCTGAATATTCAAACTTGCTTCCCCAACAGAATCATAGCGTGGTTAGCATTCAACAAGGTGAAAAATATCAACAAGTCGATGAACACACCTTTATCATTAATCCGGCGTCTTCTTTAGACTACCGCACTGTTTTTGACACTTTAAGTGACGCAGGCTGGGAGCCAGATTCAATATGGTACCTTTGGGCTTCAGAACATTTCAAAGACCCAGAATTTTCTGAGATTTTAAAAAATTGCGTAAATCCTGTACTCTTACTTTCCCAAACTTTACAACAGAAACGGATTGAGACTCTGACGATCTTTGGAATTGAAGAAGGTCAGGAAAAGTCCTTGCTTCTCCCACAAGCTCTGAGTGCTATGACGTCCGTTATCCACTTAGAAGAACCAAAACTAAAGTTTAAGATGGTACATTTCACTTCGGAGATAACCGCTTGGCAACGGGTCAACATTTTTTTGAAGGAGTTAAGTATTAGTAGCTTGGGTCATCAAGACATTCTCTATAAAAAACAAAAACGATACATCAAAGTTTTGAGTAGGACTTCTAAGAAAAAAAATTACGATCCATTCTTGAAAAATGGAAGTACCTACTTGATTGTTGGTGGCGCAGGTGGCCTAGGTTATCTTTTTGCTGAAAAATGGGCAGCCTCTCATAAGATAAATCTCGTTTTAACTGGAAGAAGTCCGTTAAATGAACACATACAAGATCAAATTAAGAAGTTAGAAAAGCTAGGTGCAGAAGTCGCTTATGTTCAGTGTAATATCGCTCATAAAGATGAAATAGAAGAACTTGTTCTTTATGCAAAAAAAAGATTTGGCTCAATTGACGGAGTTATAAATGCAGCAGGTATTTTGAAGGATCAATTAGCAAGAAGTAAAGATATCAATAGTTTTTCTGAGGTTTGTGCACCAAAAATAGCGGGAACAATCTATTTAGATGAACTGCTTCAAAACGACCCTTTGGAGTTTTTTGTTATGTTTTCTTCAGTAACTTCGACTTTGGGTAATATCGGACAAATAGATTACGCATATGCTAATCGCTTTATGGATCACTATGCAGAATATCGGAATCGGTTGAGGCAACAAGGGAAACGATCTGGAAGTAGTGTTTCTATTAGTTGGCCTTTATGGGAATCTGGCAATATGAATACGACCGCTCGCAATCATGAATTAATGACCAGACAAGGTATGGCTCCATTGAAAGCTAAAGACGGATTTGAGATTTTCGAAGAACTAGCCTCTGTTGATTATGCACATGTGCTTGTCTTGAATGGAGACCAAGAAAAAATTGAAACGCAAATGAAGTATCCAATTAAGCCTTATCAAGAAGAGAAACACGTTTCTGATGGATCTCCTCAGACAATATATGAGAATCAAGACATTGCAGTTATTGGGCTAGCAGGCCGCTATCCTAAATCTAAGAATATTTCTGAGTTTTGGGAAAGGATTTCACAGGGAGAAGACTGTATAACAGAGATTCCATTCGAGCGGTGGGATTATAGAGCGGACTTTAATGAAGATCGTCAGCATATAGGTGGTAATTATTGCAAATGGGGCGGATTTATCGACGACATTGATAAATTTGATGCTCTTTTTTTTAATATAAGTCCTAAAGAGGCAGAACTAATGGACCCGCAGGAAAGAGTGTTTTTAGAAACCGCTTGGCATGCCATTGAAGACGCGGGCTATACGAAAAAAAGAATGCGAAACCATAAAGTAGGGGTATTTGTGGGTTCGATGTGGTCTCAGTATCAACATTATATAGGAAAAGATAAAAATGGGTGTTTGTATCCCACTTCTGTCTTTGCGGCTATAGCAAACCGGCTTTCTTATTTCATGGATTTTACCGGGCCTAGTATGGCTGTAGATACCATGTGTTCCTCCTCGCTGACTGCAATACACTTAGCTTGTGAGAGTTTATTGCGTAAAGAGTCCGATATGGCTGTGGCAGGTGGAGTGAATTTAACTTTGCATCCCAAAAAATATCTCATCCTCAGTCAGGGACAATTTATGTCTAGTGACGGTAAATGCCACAGCTTCGGAGAAGGTGGAGATGGATACGTGCCAGGAGAGGGAGTAGGAGCTATCCTGCTAAAGCCGCTCGAAAAGGCAATATCAGATGGGGATCCTATATACGGAATCATAAAGGGAAGTTCTTTGAACCACGTGGGTAAAAGTGGAGGCTATCATGTTCCTACCCCTCAATCACAAGCTCAGGTTATCGGAGAAGCATTGGCTGATTCAGGAATAAATCCGAGAACCATCAGTTATATTGAAGCGCATGGTACAGGCACGGCCTTAGGAGATCCTATTGAGTTTTTAGGTTTGGAGAAAGCTTTTTCACCCTATCGTGAAGAGGGATTTTCATGTTCGATTGGTTCAGTCAAGTCCAATATAGGGCATTTAGAAGCAGCGGCCGGCATAGCGGCAGTAACTAAGGTTTTACTTCAAATGAAACATAAACAGCTAGTGCCTTCACTTCTTCATTCTGAGCAATTAAATAGTAAAGTTAACTTTAAGAATAGCTCTTTCTATGTTCAAAAAGAATTATCAGATTGGAACGTCGCTTCAGAGTCTTTTCTGAGAAGAGCAGGAGTGAGTTCATTCGGTGCAGGAGGTGCTAACGCTCATTTAATCATTGAAGAATACGCAGATGATTGGCAACCTAGAGCTGCCCTTTTACAGCCAGTTCTTTTCATTCTTTCTGCTCGAAATGAAGAGCGGTTAAAAGAATATGCAAAGAGTGTAAGGCTATTTTTAGAGCGAAAAGAAATTCGTGAGGATCAATGGTCGAGTTTTATTCACACCTTTCAATATGGAAGAGAAGAAATGGACGAGAGGTTGGCAATTGTAGTACAGAATCAAAATGAGCTCATCCAATTGTTGTTACAATACGAGCAAGGTGAAGCCAATGAAAAGATGTCTTGGGGGAACAAGTTCACACATTCACTTGCTAAACCTTCGAGCGTAAACACGCAAGATGCTATTCCACAAAAGAACTTATTAGCAATAGCAAATGATTGGGTACAAGGCAGTGAGTTTCAAGAAACCGATCGGCCCGGGCTAAAGTTCATTTCTGTGCCAGGATATCCTTTTGAACGAAAAAGACATTGGATTGAGGAGGAACAAACAAAGGGAAGGCGGCATGATATTCAAATGATTCATCCGCTTATTCATCAGAATATATCTACTTTAAAAGAACATAAATATAACTCTCAATTTACTGGAAAAGAGTTTTATTTTGAGCAGCATAAGGTTGCTGGAAAAAAAGTTCTTCCAGGAGCGATTTTTATAGAAATGATAAGAGCTGCTGGAGAATCTGCGATAGAAAGCAAAGTGGCAAAGATCAGTCATATGGTATGGGAGAACTCACTGGAGAGTCCAAATGAAGTTGTTGATGTGGAAACAATCATTTATCCACAAGAAGACAGTTGGGATTTTCAAATTCGTTCTAAGCCACATGGGCCTACTCACAATAGCCAAGTTTATGCCTCTGGGAAGATAAAGCACCAAAAGACATCCAATCAAAACGTAAAGTATGATGGTGAGGAAATAAAAAAAAGGTGCCCAGATATCTTTCTAGGTCAAGATATATATCCTTATTTTGAGGAAATAGGAATATCTTACGGTGTTGATATGAGACCTATCACACATCTTTATATTGGGGAGTCAGAGGTACTAGCTCGATTGGAATTGAACAATCTTGACACCGGATCCTATACCCTGCATCCTTCTATTCTTGATGGCGCTTTACAAGCAGTAGCAGGAGTTATAGGAATCAAAAACAAGAAAAAAGGTAGACATCTACTTCCTTATGGAGTAGACGAAATTGAAATCTACGGTGCTACTCCAACCGTATGTTTTGCTTTTGTAAAAACTCATAGCGATACCAAGCAACTATTAAAGTGCGACATCGTTATATTCGATAATGAAGGCAACAATCTACTTACGATGCATAATGTTTCTTTTCGTGATTATGTAAGACCATTGAACAAGCAAGGAAGTCTTGAGAATACTTCATTGCCATCTGAATTGCTCTTAGACCTGTTAATAAAAGTGCAAAAGAATGAATGTAGTGTTGAAAGCGCTGATAAATTAATGGAGGAAATTTATGAATTCGATGAGTAGAAAGAACATTCTTACGTTATTGTCTTCAGGTGCTATTACTTTAGAAGAAGCTTACAGTCAACTTCAAGCGTCTGTTAAGCCGTTATCCGACGAAGCGAAGCATGAACCTAGCGATGTTATCGACAAGAACA
>NZ_JBBKAR010000061.1:0-201723 GCF_037722395.1 Saccharibacillus sacchari
TTATTCACGAATTTCACCTACAACTCCCAACTGCGGTATTCACGAACTTCATAAACCCCTCACTATACGTATGATTCCCGCCCTCACTCCTTCCCCATATCCTGCATGATCGCAATCTCCAACTTTCTTTCCAACTCGTAATAACGTCCAAGCAACCCATCCTCTTCCGGCAGCCTTTTTAAAATCAAATCCGTTATCCCCCCATACTTACCGGGCTCCTCCGGCTGCCAATCGAACAAAGCCTTATACCATTCGATGGTCGTTTCTTCGCTATTCTTCATAAAACGAATCGGATTGTAGCTGTGTGTCAATCGATGAACCATAAGAGTCTCCAATACATCCAGCCTATATTCCAAGTCCCGCTCCGCTCCTGCCTGCTCGCCTAACTTTTTCACATCTTCAACCATTTCCGCAAAAGTCAGTCCCACATGCTGCATGGCGATGCAGGACCAGTAGCCCGTACCTGTTCCTTTTCCGTGCGCTTCCCAATTGGGACTCCAAAGAATTCGTCGAATGGTTTCTTTCTCTTCCGCCCCAAAACACGCAATTCCAAGAATCAGCCCGGCGTTGCAATCTACGGAAGCGGTCTTCTCTCCCCATTCGAACAGCTCAGGCACGATGCTTCGATCCGCTACTTTATGCGCCAACGCAGGCAAAAATTCCTTAAACAATGCTTCTCCAAAAGAAGCTTTAAGCATTTCCCTAATCTCTTCTTCGTAAGAAGCACAGGATAAATGCAGCAACCCCAAGCACGCATTTGCCGAGACATGCCAATCGTTGATCGAGACCATCTGAAGCAATTGCTCTGTTGCCGCCTCGACTCCCATATACCCCAAAGTCAAAAGGGTTTCGTCCGGCAAGCCCGTTTTCAATACTCCCCGCTCAATACTATAGGCATACAACCTTTGCGCCAACCCGGCATCTCCATGCGCTCCGATTCCCCGAAGCAGCAATTCATTCGTATAATCTTCGGGCAAAGCTGTCCATAATTCGAAAAGCGCTTTAGCGTCTTCAATATCGCCATGCTTTACGATTACATTCATATACGCTTCGATAATGATCCTATCTGGCCTTTGGTCCGCCGTCATTTGCTTAATTAATTTTTGCGTTGCCAAAATCGTCATTATTCTTTTCCTTCCTTATCCAACTCACACCTAAATCCATCTTTCACCTACGCTTACAGTATAGCCCTACCCACCAAGCATGAACACTATTTTTTCGCCTCCTGTCTCCTGTTCCCCTTTCCCAACCGTAACGCAAAAAGCCCGCACTCTCGCGCAGGCCCTCACCGCTATCTATTTTTCTTACTCTCCCAATCATCTCCTACCACGACACCGTAATAATCGACGACTGCGCCATCAACTCCCCGTTCTTCCGGTCCACTTTATTCACCATAATCTTCGTGCCCGACGGGCTCCATTTCATCGCGTCCCCCGCATCTGCCAGGTCCGACGAAATCATAAACGCCTCGCCCGTATTCACATCCGAAATATAAAACCCATCTTTGCTCCCATCGTCCGCCGACGTCACCGTATACGCCAGTCTTTTCCCGTCCGGCGACCAACTCGTCCCGAACACCTGCGTTCCCGTCGCCAGCGTCTTTTTCTCGTTTCCCGCCAAATCCGTCAGCATCAGCGTCATCTCGGTCTTTCCTGTCCGCTTTACAAGCGCGAGCTGACTGCCGTCCGGTGCCGGTATCGCCCACAAAATCCCGCTGCCGAACCGCTCCAATTTCTTCGTCGACGTATGGTAAGCGAACAATTCCTGCTCGTTCAACCCGGTATAGTACACGATATCGCCTACAGTCTGAATACCGCTCGCCCGCTGCCCGGCATCCTTTAAGTCCAGCAACTGCTCGCTTTTTCCCGACAAATCGGTTAGGAACAACTGCCCTTCGATATTCCCGTAAACGAAATGCTCATCATCCAACCAAGCCCCGTCGATCAGAATCTCGCGTCCGTCCGCAATCTGCACCGATTCTCCCGTTTCCAGGTCCATGATATAGCCAACGCCCGTCATTTCGAAGATCTCCTGGTAAAAAAGATGCTTCTTGTCCGGTGACAATTTGGCTCCTCCCCAGTTGGTGTTGTCCGCAACGATCTTTTTCTCTTTGCCTCCGGCGAGCGTATGCACATACAGGCCTTGCGGCAAAATCTCTCCGTCGCTAAATTCGGTCGGTTCGCCTGCATCGTTCTGACGATTGACCACCACTTCATCTTCGCTGAGCCAATCCTGCCCACGCACTCCGTTGATCTGCTGAATATCCTCAAGCTTCAGGTCGGCGTATACCGAAGCATTCGTATTGTCTGTAACTGTGATATCCGGCGCAGCCGTTTGAGTCGAATCATCGGTTTGGGTGTTGGACGCATCAGGCACCACTACCGTTTCCCCGGATGGAGACGACGGTGAAGCACATCCGGCGAGCAACGCCAGTACAGCCGCCGCTGCCGCCATACTTTTCACCCGCGATCCGCCTTGCCTTTTTCCCAAACCTAACTTTCTTCTATATATTAAGTTCATGTATTTTCATTCCCTTCATCGAATCTGTGTCGTTACATTCAGTGTACCCAACAAATACCTCCAAAATGTTTCAAACACGTAAATACTCCACATCCACAGCCCCCATTCAACCTTTTCCGCCGATAAAAAAGAAAAGCCGCAGCTCCCCGCGACTTTTCCACTCGATCTTTTCAATTTCGGTCTATCCGCGGAAACGTCAGCTCGAACACCGTTCCCTGCTCATCCGAAGACAGTAGCTCGATCGTTCCTCCTTGCGCCTCCGTCAATCGTTTCACCAGCGCCAGCCCTAACCCGCTTCCTCCAGACTGCCGCGCCCGATCCCGGTTAACGGTGAAAAACGGCTCGAAAATCCGCTCCCGCAGCTCTTTCGGAATCGCCGGGCCTGTATTGCGGATACAAATCACTACGACATGTTCCACCGTAGCCGCAGTTTGCGCGTGCCCGTCTGCCGCTTCGGCAATGTCCGGTTCGGAACGTCGATCCCGACGATTCGCTTCAACTTCCAGCGCCGAGCGCTCCTTCAAATCCACCACAACCGTCCCGTCAGGTACATTATACTTAATCGCATTATCCAACAAATTCACGAAAATATGCATAAAGCTTTCCCTGTCGAACCAGATCGGAAAACGCAAAGCCGGATCGCCTGCTTCATCACCCGATTCCAACCGCAACGTCAGATCGAATCGTTCCGCTTTCCCGCGCATCCGTCCGACCACGTCCCGCAGCGCTTCCTGCGCATCCATCTGCTCGGCCTGAATCTCGAAATCGTACTTTTCCAACTCGGCCAGACGCAGCACCTTTTCGACCATCTCGTACAGCCGCTCCGCTTCTTTGCCGATATTGCTCCGTGCTTCTTCCAGCAAATTCGGATCGTCCCCGTACATCTCCAGCAGCTCGACATACGCTTTGATCGACGTCAGCGGCGTTTTGAACTCGTGGCTGATGCTGCCGATATACTCTTTTTGCTGCTTTTCCAGCGCTTGAAGTTTCTCGACCGCAAGCTTGAGCTTATGCTGCTCTTCCTGCATCGCTTCGATATTGCGTTCGATCGCCCCGCTCATCTCGTACAGTCCTTCACCCAGCTGCCCCAGCTCGTCCCGGCGGCGCTTAAGCGGCGCGCTGCGCACAAACTCGCCGCGCCGAATCGCATCCGCCGTTTTTTTCAAACGAATGATCCCGCCCGCAAAACGATTGAAAAACAAATACCCCAGCACGAAGCTCAGGCCTACCACGCTCAACCCGATGCTGACAAAAAGCCCGCGAATATCCGCATAAGCGGCCTGATAACTGACGATCGAATACCGGAAACGAATCACCCCGACCTGTCCTTCCGGACCTTCCAGCGGCGCGAAATATTCCAGCGAACTTCCCTGTTTCCAATACGCCACCTGTCCGGCCATCGCGTAGCGGAACGACGAAGCGCCGGACGGATCGCCTTCCAGCGGCGGAATCTCGCCCGGCAGCGAAGTCCCGATCCGCTCGCCTTCGGCGTCGTACAGCGTCACCGGCATGCCCGTCAGATCCGACAGCTCGTCCGATAACCGTACCCCTTCTTGCTGCAAAAACGCCGGCGGATCGAGTCTCGGCTCCTGCGTATAATACTCCTGCCGCACGCGGAGATTGGCCAATTGCGTTTGCCGGGCCATCGTGGCTTCGATCTGCTCCGTCTGGCTCCGCTCTGTTCCCTGCAACACAAGCGCGCTCAACACCCCGACCGTCAAACTCAGCAGCACCGCCAGAAAAAGCGTAAACTTCAGCTTGATGCTGACCCTCATGACGGCGCGGTCGCCTTATACCCGACGCCGTATACCGTTTGCAGCATCGCCTGATGGTCTTCGCCCAGCTTTTTGCGCAGCCGCTGCACATGAATATCCACCGTCCGCGTGCCGCCTGCATAATCCATGCTCCACACGCGGTCGAGCAGATCGTCCCGGGTAAAAACGCGCGCCGGACGGGACACAAGCAGCGTGAGCAGATCGAATTCTTTCGGCGTCAGTTCCAACTCCTCCCCGTCCAATTCAGCCGAACGATGCGAGATACGGATACGCAGCGGACCCAGTTCCACCAAATCGTCCGCGTCGATGTCTGCTGTCGAAACTTCATTCGCTTCCATCGCCGGAGTCTGCTTCTCTACCCGACGCATCAGCGCTTTCACCCGTGCGAGCACCTCGCGAATTTCGAACGGCTTCGTCATATAATCGTCCGCTCCAAGCTCCAGCCCGACGATTTTGTCGATCATATCGTTTTTAACCGTCAGCAAAATAATCCCGATCCCGCTGCGATTCTCCAGACGGCGGCACACCTCGTACCCATCCATCCTCGGCATCATCACATCGAGCACCAGCACGGAAGGACCGAACGATTCCACCTTTTCCAGCGCTTCCACGCCGTCCGCCGCTGTCTCCGTTTCGTATCCTTCTCGCTTTAACGCATACGCGATCGCGCTGCGAATCCCCGGTTCATCGTCCACGACCAGCACTTTTTTGTTCATCCGGATTCCTCCTGTCCGCTTGCTGTTCTTCTTCATTAAACACGATACGTACCGATTTTCCAAAACTAGCAGCTTGCCGCGAAAAAACGTACCGGGCCTGCCGCTTTCCGCGCAGCAGCGGAACGTTCTCCCGGCGCACGGCAAACAGCCGCAGCGGACCCTTTCGTCCACTGCGGCTGAGCGACCGAGCAAGGTTCAGCCTTCCGCGACGACCCGGTCTTTGCCCGACCGTTTCGCCAGATACAACCGGCGGTCGGCGACCGCCAGCAGCTCGGCACGGTTGATCGAACCGCCTTGCACGGTATGCACGCCGATGCTGGCCGTAACCGGAATCACGCCGGTAATCGGGCTCCAATGCGCGTTGCGGATCGCCCGGCACATCCGGTTCGCCAATTCCTCGCCTTGCCGACGATCCGCGCGCGGGAAGATCGCCACGAATTCTTCGCCGCCCAATCTGGCGACAGCCGCCGGTTCGGCAGCCGATACCGACAAGATTTTGGCTACGTTGATCAGAACCGTATCCCCGACCTCGTGCGACAGCGTATCGTTAATGCGTTTGAAATAATCCAGGTCGATGATCGCGACGGTCAGCGATTCGCCGCTTTCTTGCATGCGCAGCAGCAGGCTGTCGAGATATTGATCGATAAAACGCCGGTTGCGCAGTCCCGTAAGCGGATCGCGCAGCGCCATTTCGCGGAAATGCTCGCTGCTTTTACGGGCTTCTTCGGCTTCGAATACAGCTTGGAAAATCCGGACTTTCGCTTCGCGCTCGGACGAGCGAAGCGTTTCGGAATCCGCGTGAAACCGCACATGCTCTTCGTAAGCCTGTTGATACAAGCCGGAAGCCGCATACAATTCCGCTTGCCGCAAACGCACCTGCACGCTGACGCGGGCCAGGCCGTGATCTTCGCATAAGTGCCTGGCTTCGTCCAGCATCGCTTGCGCTTCCGCCAATTTGCCTTGCACAAGCTGCGCCTGGGACACCGTCAGCATACATTCGGGCAGCGATACCAATTCGCTCAACTTGCGCTGCGTCGGATCGGTAAGAACGGGCAGCAGCGTTTTTTCCGCTTCTTCGGGACGGCCGAGCAAAATTTCGCCTTTGGCAATCGTATCGAGTAGCAGCGCAATCAGCGGAAAGCCGTGGCGCTCCGATAGCTCGCGAATTTGTTCGATCAGGCTCGATGCCGCTTCCAAGTCGCCTTGATCGTAATAGGTGTAAGCCATATTATTCAGCGCGTAGAGCGCGAACTGCACGTCTCCCGTAGTATGCGAGATTTCCAGCACTTCGTCGAAGCGCTGCTTCGCGTCTTCGAACGAACCGGCTTCGTCGAGCGCAAGGCCGAGCATCATCAGATGATCGGCGCGCGTAGCCGGAGACACTTCGCCCGGCAGATGCTGAAGCCCGCGGAACGCATGTTCAAGCGCGCTTTCGTGGTCGCCGACGCGTCGAAAAAATCCGCCGAGCAGCCGATGGCTGCGCGCCAGCAGATGCTTGTAATCGTGCTTGGCGGCCCAGGCGTTGATTTCGCGAATCATGCGGCCGCTTTCCGCCACGCGTCCCTGGCGGCCGAACACGTCTGCCTGTACAAGACGGGTGCGGTGCACCAGATCTTCGCGTCCCAACTTTTCCGCGACTTGAAGCGCCTGCTGAACGGGTACGATCGCGGTGCTGATATCGCGGTAAGGCAAAAGCTCCAATATGTCCAGCACTTGCTCGAACTCGGAAGGCGTACACCCTACCGTTTGCGCTTTTCGGTACAGCATCGTCCAATCCGGCTGATGCATGCCCGGACTTGTCTGTTTTGAATGATAATCCGGCAAGGTACTCCCTCCATGTAACAGCCTCATCGCTGTTCAGACCGGATGTCCGGCCGCGAAGCGACGCAAAATGCTAAGTATACAATATACTAAGGTTCTCCGACATGAAAATCAATGCTTTATGCAAGGTTTAGCCTAATTATATAGGAAAAAAGACCGAACGAATTTAGTTCGCCCGATCTTTTTCGAAAAAATCAGTTTTGTCCCAATATATCGAGCAGCGTTCCCGGAATCCGGAACTGCTGGCCGTTGATATGAATCGTCTTCAACATTTCCCGTTCTTCGGCGTCATGCGCGTCCTTGATCGCTTGCACTTCATGCTGCAACCGTTCCATTTGCAGATCGAGCGAGCTGGCGGAATCCGCGGCGGCTTTCAGCTCGGACAACAATTCGCCGGGCACGTCCTGATTGTATTTATAAAAGATTTTATGCTCCAGGCTCGCCCAGAAGTCCATCGCGATCGTACGAATCTGAAGCTCCACGCACACATGCTCCGTCCGGTCGGACAAAAACACCGGTACTTCGATCAACAGATGCAGGCTCCGGTACCCGTTGCTTTTCGGATGCGCAATGTAGTCCTTGATATCCAGCACTTTAAGATCGTTCTGCTGTTGAAGCATCTCGCTAACTTTGTAAATATCGGAAATGAACGAGCAGGTAATGCGCAGGCCCGCGATATCGCGGATATGCTCCTTGATCGAAGTCAGGGAAATATCGTGCTGCTTGCGAATCAACTTGTTCACGATGCTCTCCGGCGACTTCAGGCGAGACTTGGTATGCTCGATCGGGCTATAGTCGTGCAAGGTCTGAAATTCCTGTTTCAGGATGTCGATCTTCGTCTCCATCTCGTCGAGTGCAAACTTGTACGTCATCATAAAGCGGGTCACTTCGTCGCGGAACGACTTAAGCTGCTCCATCGGAACGCTTTTGCCGCTAAAATCCAAAGCTTTGTTTTCCATGAAATTTGTTTCCGTTCCTCTCTGCAGGG
This sequence comes from Saccharibacillus sacchari, assembly GCF_037722395.1. Lineage (GTDB taxonomy): Bacteria > Bacillota > Bacilli > Paenibacillales > Paenibacillaceae > Saccharibacillus > Saccharibacillus sacchari_A. The sequence continues at coordinate 7,821 of NZ_JBBKAR010000061.1, forward strand.
GGCAGCGGATTCGGCATCCGTCCGCCCGTCAAATATTCGTTATATCCTGAATATCGGTCACTTTAAGTATAGAGGTTACCCCGCAGTTTTACAAATTTCGAGTTTCGTTTGCCTGGGATCAAATATCCTGTCTGGCATGGAGCTTGAGCGATAGTAAAATGGACAAACACAACAGGATTAAAATAGCTATTGCGACGATCGCCAGCTCTATTCCCGCGCTGCCTGCTCCGCCAAATATCCCGTGCCGCATGACGTCGTAATCTTTCAGGATCGTACCGACCACGGCGCTTCCGATCGCGATCAACATAATAAAGACCGTTCGCACAATCTGCATCCCTTTTGGCCCAAGCCAAAAGTAAAGAGGGAGAAAGATCGAGGTTACCAACAAATTGAGCATCAGCACCATCCCCACTTCGGGAAGTCCGAAAGCTACCGTTTCCACATTCAACATCATGGACAGAAGCTGAAGTACACCGGCAAAAGCAAGTCCGATCAACGTAAACGCCAAAATGCTGAAGTATTTCGACCAGACGATCTGGGATCGGCTTACCGGCAGACTCGCGGTGAAGCGCTGGCTGTTATTTTGCATATCCAATGTACAGGAAGTAACCAGCATCACCACAGCGGGAAATGCTACATATACGAGCAGCGTTCCCGTTTCCGACCAGGCCATATACAGAAGAAACGGGATTACAATCAACACATATCGATAAACAAGCAGGATGTCTTTACGAATCAAATGCGCCACGCTATACACGGACAAACCCTCCTTTGCCTTTTACCGTGAAATAGACAATCTCTTCGAGCGTAGGCTGTTCGATCAAAGCCAAGCTGCCAAAGATTCGCTCGGCTCGCGTACGGTCGGTCATCAGTCCTTCGAAACCGACCCCGCTCTCGCGCAATCCTGCAAAAAGCGGCCGAATGTCGGGATCGAGCAGTTCTTTTCCTCCCTTGACCAACACATGGCGCTCCAGCACTTCGTCTTTGGTTTCGTCGAAGATCAGCTTCCCTTGATTCACAAAAACAATGTAGTCGGCAATGCGGTCCAGATCGCTGGTAATATGACTGGAAAATAAAATGGAGCGTTGCTCGTCTTGAAGTTGGTCAGCAAGCAAATCCAGCAATTCGCGGCGGAACACCGGGTCCAGCCCCGCTGTCGGTTCGTCCATGATCAACAGCTCGGCGGAATGCGATAAGGCTACGGCGAGCGAGAATTTCATTTTCATCCCTTTGGACAGGTCTTTGATTTTTTTGTTTTCCGGAAGTTCGAAACGCTCCAGATAATCGCGAAAGGTATCGGCTTCCCAGTTCCGATAAAACGGCGCGAGAATGTTCGTCATCCTTTTTAGAGTCAGATGATCGTAAAAAACATTCTCGTCCGACACGTAACCGATACGCTCCCGCATTCCTGTTGCTTCATGCTCCAGCTTGCTGCCGAACAGCTCAACATGTCCCTGATCGGGCTTCACCATCTGCATGATCATGCGAATCAACGTGCTTTTGCCGGCGCCGTTGGGTCCGATCAAGCCGGTAATATACCCTTTTCGAATCGAAAAGTTGACGTCTTCCATCTTAAATGAATCATAACTTTTCCATATCCCTTCAAGCGTCGCTGCATTCATTCCCGATTCTCCTCCTCGTATAACGTGGTTAAATATTCGGTCAGTTCTTGTTGGCTAAGTCCCAAAGCTTTGGCTTCGATCATTGCTTCGTTTAACATCTGCTCCAATGCCTTCAACCTTCGTTCCCTCAGAAACTCCGGGTTCACGCCGGCCACGAATGAACCGCGCCCCACCATGGATTCGGTCAAACCTTCGCGCTCCAGTTCTTCATAAGCACGCTTGGTGGTGATCACGCTGATCTGCAAATCTTTGGCAAGTTGACGGATAGAAGGTAAAGAGGCTCCCGGCTCCAACTCCCCGCTAAAAATCAACTGCCGGATCTGAGCGACAATCTGCGCATAAATCGGTTCACCGGACGAATTGGAGATCAAAATGTTCATGGCGGACCTCCCTTGTGTCTATAAGTGTATATATTGTTTACTTTGTATATAAACAATATATACATTAGGGTGTTGGATGTCAATAAATTCCTGGGGATTAGGCGACAGGAAAAAACCACGGCGATATGCCGCGGTTGAGGGATGAAGGCAACTTTGATAGAAGATCCGCCTGCTATAGAGCGATGAGGGAGAAAAGTGTTGACTTTTTGCACACATTTTCGCATATTTCAACGCTCTTTTTTAAAAATTTTGATGAAATATCAACATTTTTTCACTTTTAACAGACTTTTCGGAAAAATCTGTTTTAAATGTTGACCAAATGGCACAATAATCAAAAAAGAGCAGATTAGCTCATGATTTTTTTGACTTTTTGCACACATTTCTTAAATCAAGCTTTGTTTTTTAACATGCGGGGAGTGATGCAAGGTACGTATATGGGTATTTCAATCCATGCTTCTGCGTGGGGAGCCACCTAAGACCCTTATACCGCGCGGGGTGCGAACCTCTCCGGGATTTCACGCGAGCTTCAAGTTCGTACCTTTTAGATTCAAGATCGACAACAAGAATCGTAGAACGTAAAAAAAGGGACTAGGGCGTGTACGCAAACTCCGAAGGGCGCAGATTGAGCTGAATTTTCGTTCTCATCCAGGAACTTTTCCGAAGGCGTGCCGGGGCACGTCAAGGGAAAGTGACGTAGAGGAGGGCGAAAAGGCAGCTCAAGATGTACGTCGCCTGAGTTTGCGTACACGCCCTAGCCAATCCACCTCGCAATGGATTGTGTAGTCCCTTTTCAATCGGTATCTTTATTCCGCCTTAACCAGAATCTTCACTTGATTTTTCTCTTTCAGCAGCGTCTCGAACCCTTCGCTTAGCACTTCGTCCAAGCCGATCCGCTTCGTGACCAGCTTGTCTGCCGGGAAGTAGCCTTGATCCATCAGGCTGATGACCGCCGGGAATACGTCGCGGTAGCCGATAATGCCGTTCACGGTACGCTCTTTCATGACGATGCGGTTCGGCATGATCGGAGCTTCTTTTTCGAAAATGCTGACGATCATCAGCTCGCCGCCGATATTCGTCGATTCCAGAGCTTGAGTCAGCACCGGGGGTACGCCGGTCACTTCGTAAGCGACGTCTACGCCACCGTTCGTGCGGGAATGCAGCTCGGCCACGACGTCGTATTCTTTCGGATCAAGCACGATCGCGCCCAGTTCCGCCGCTTTCGCTTTGCGTTCCGGCGACAATTCGACCGCATAAATTTCCGCCGCGCCGGAAGCTTTGAGCGCTTCGATCACCAACAGGCCGATCGGGCCTGCGCCGAATACCGCCGCTTTGTCGCCGACTTTCAACTTGCTTTGGCGAACAGCGTGCAAAGCGACCGCAGACGGCTCGACCAAGGCGCCTTGCTCGTAAGAGATGCTGTCCGGAATTTTGTGCACCATGTAATCTTCAGCGGTTACGTATTCGGAGAACCCGCCTCCGCCTCCGGCAAGACCGAGGAAGCCCATTTTTTCGCACAGATTATATTTGCCTTTGCGACAAGCTTCGCATTTTCCGCAAGCATAGATCGGTTCAACCACGACACGATCCCCGGCTTGCACGCGCGTCACGCCTTCGCCCGTTTCGACAACGCGGCCGGAAAACTCATGCCCCATCACGACCGGAGCGATTTCGCCCGTGATCGGATGCGGGTCGCTTGCCGGGATAAAGATCGGTCCCGCCGTATATTCATGTAGATCGCTGCCGCAAATGCCGCACCATTCCACTTTGATCTTCACTTTGCCGGGAAGCGCTTTCGGCTCCTCGATTGTTTCCAAACGCAAATCTTTCGGTCCATGCCATCTCAATGCTTTCATTGCCGGTCATCTCCTTCGATTGTGTTGACGCTATACGCTCCGATTTTTCCGGAAACGTTTCCGAAATCAAATATGTCACAGTTCTGACACATTGTCAAACCAATAAAGCAGATCAATCATTGCGATTTATAGCTTTTTCATGATCAAAAACCTCAAAAATAAGCTTTTTAAAGCCTATATGCCCCAATTCCAACCTTGCCTATGAATAGAATGATATAATAAAGAGACACCGCAACGTTTTCAATAATTTTCGGAAACGATTCCGAAACGACGATAAAGGTAGGCGATCCATATGGCATCTAAGAAAGTAACGATCGAAGACGTAGCCCGGCATGCCGGAGTCGGAATCGCGACCGTTTCCCGGGCGATTAACAACGGCGAAGGCATCAGCGCCAAGACCCGCACCCGTATTCTCCAAACGATCGAAGAACTCGGCTTTGTTCCCAATACATCCGCGCAAAGCCTGAAAGTCAGATTGACCAACCAGATCGCGCTCGCCGTTCCCGATATCCGCAACGCGATCATTCCGGATATTGCCTGGGCCGTCGAGCAAGCCGCGAAAGCGCATGGCTACCGGGTCGTTCAGATCAACACGGCGGGTAATGCCCGGGCCGAGCTGGAAGTGGTTCGCGATATCAAAAAGCTGCATGTCGACGGGTTGATCATCATGCCGCTGGCTTACCCCAAAACGCTTTCGGAGCTAATCAACAAAGCCGGAGTGCCGATATCGGTCATTAACTACGGCAAACAGCTCGACACTACGCTTCAAGCGGATATCGTTTGTTTATCCATGCTGGAAGGGCAGCTCGTCATGGATCATCTCAAGCAAATCGGCCGCAACCGGATCGCTTACGCGGGCACGCAAAAAGACGTCATCGAAGACCGTTACCTCGCCTATGAACGCGCAGTAGATCGGGTAGACGCTTCATTGGTGTATTTCGGCGACGACTTTTCCCTGCAAACCGGAACCCGTGCCGCGGACTATTTTCACGGGTTGACGCATATGCCGGACGCCGTTTACGCGGTCAACGACATGGTCGCGATCGGCCTGGTGAACCGGTTCAAGGAACTCGGCGTACGCGTCCCCGAAGAAGTGGCCGTCGTCGGCGTCGATAACAACCAATGGACCACGATCAGCAGCCCGCAGATCAGTTCCGTGTCCATCATGGGCAGCGAAGTAGCTCGATTGGCGGCAGAGCTTCTGCTCAAGCGCATCCGCGAACAAATCGTCGGCGATTATGAAAAAGTCCAGTTCGAGCCGCGCCTGATCGTCCGGGAATCGAGCGTAATGCTGAAACGTTCTTCCCTGAACCATACATAGCCTCACGCAAAAAAGCACCGCTTCAAGAACGACGCTTCGTTCCAGGCGGTGCTTTTTACGATCCGACCTATTACTCTGTACCAGGTCAAATAGTGGGTTTACGTTTGGCCGAGATTCGTACCTAAACCGTGTACGAAGTCTCCGACGGAAACGCACATGGGTCTGGTGCGTTTCGGACGAGCTTAACCTTACATTCATTTGGTACAGAGTACTATACGCTTAATCCGGCTTATATTCCAACAGAAATTGACGGAATTCGTCCAGATTGCCAAACTTCCGAATCTCCACGCCCTGCTCACGGAAAAAGCGCTCCAACGTCACCTCCAACCGATTCGCAGCCGATTGAAGCGCAAATAGATTGGCAGGGTCCAGCACCGATACGAGAGAAGGCAGTTTGGCTCGTTCGGCGATCTTGCGTCCTTCCTCTTGCGCCTTTTGCCCCACTTTCCATTGTCCCGTTTCGCAAAATACGAGGAAGCTGTTCAGCTCGCTCTCCACGTGCACCGCCGAGAAAAAGGCCAGTTCATACTCTTTGCGTTCGCAAGCCGATTGCACTTTGTCGAGCAGCCCTTTGAATTCCTCGAAAAAGCCTTCGGCTCGCGGCACATACTGCGGCGTCGGCGGTTGAAGACGGCTTCTCTGCTCGTCGAATACCCTTTTTGCCGAATCTACGAGATGCTCGCAGGCCCCGATGATCGCAGGAGGTTCGCCACTTCGCATCATCGTATTCATCACCTGTTCCAGTTCGGCCGGTCGAACCGGCAGGTTGTAGATTTCCGTCAGATTTTTGCCCCATCCTTTGCGTAGATAAGTCCGGTTGGCCAGCGCGATCGCTTCCAGCACCGGAGCCACTACCTCAAACGCTTGAAGTCGGTAAAAGGAGAGCGATTTCCCAATCCCCGCACGCCGCATCTCCCACAAAAACGGGTACACCCCCTCCAGCTTCTTTTCCGCCAGATCCAGAAACTTCTTTTCGCCCTCGAACGAACGCATATCTTTGATCTGAAGCTTCAGATTGTTGAAACGCTCCAAATCTTCGTCGGAACGGACATACAGCAGCTTGCAATCGGCCAAAATACCGGTTTTACTGTCCTCCAGCCGTGCCATACGTTCCGCCCGTTCCCAATCGATCGGCCAGAAGTCGAAGCTACGTCCGCCCAGAATAAAAGACAGTCCGGCACCGTAGCCTTGCGGATTCGCCGGAATATAGAAAAAGTCCAGATCGGAACGTTCGGTTGCCGTCCCGTCGGTGTACGAACCATAATAAGCCGCTATCGCGACGTCCTCTGCGTAATCCCGCCGAATTCGCTTGATGAGTGCCGAAGAAACGTCGAATACATTAAACTTTTCCATGGCTGAGATCCCCCGTTTTCCGCCTACTTTGAAGACCGCAGGCTTTCCTTTTTATCCTATCATCTGCCGGATATACATAGCAAAATCGGCAAAAAAGGAGGAGCGGACGTTCGCTCCTCCTTTGCTCTGTATTCACCGATTCACCGAAACGTTCCGCTTATGCCGCGCATTACTGTACCGATACGGTCATGGCTAACGCTTCGAGCGGAACGCGCTGCGTCTCGATCTGGTACACGACGTCTCCCCTGTTCCAGGCTACGATATTTTGCACGACATCGCCGCCTTGCTGGTACTTCGCGCTGATCCGGCCCGCATCATCCGGTGCCGGGAGCGAGTGACTTTCCAGGTAGTCCACCATTTTCTGCGCAATCCCCGCTTGGTCCATCTGATCTTCGCTCAGCGACTGAATTTGCAGCACCCAGCGCCCTTCTTGCCAGGTCAGATACTGCGTACCCGCCGCTCCTTCCTGCATCCCCTGGATTCCATTTCCCAGATCGACGGACATATCGGCAGGAATCGAATCCAGATCTGGCGCCGTGAAAAAGATGTCTTCCTGGCTTAAAGGATCGGCATAACTCTCGGCGTTCACGATCGCAAGGATCGGTGTCTCTCCGGTCGGCGCTAGGGAGTCATCGTCTACAGGCACAACCTGCTCCGTTTCGTAAAAAACAACGTTGAACGCGGCCTCTTCGTTTTTCTCGATCGAAGCCGTCAAATAATGCCCGTCCGCAATCTCGAATTCTGTCGGCAATACCGCATCCGGAAGTTTCAATTGCGCTCGGACCTGATCGATCACGCCCTCCGTATCCGGTGCATTACTATCTTCCGCCGGATCGGTGTCCTCCGTCGCGTTCTCTTCGGTCTGCTTGGTATCCGTGTCTTCTGCCGCATCCTCTGCGCTCGTCGCCGGCCCCGTGCCCGGAACGACATTCGCGCCCCCGTCTTCGGAGGCCGCATCGGCAGGAGCATTCGCCTCCTCGGGCGCGCTGCCCGACGTATTTCCGCAGCCGCTGAGCGCAAGCGCCACGATCAACGCGGCGGGGGCGAGTTTCAGCGATTTGCGTAAAGATGGAATCGTTCGACGTGTTACATTCATGCTGATCTCCTCCTTATTTCTACGTAACCCCATTACCCGCGAGAGAAGCTGCCAAACAAAAAGGATTCCTCTCCCCGCCACCCGGAGAAAGGAATCCTTTTTCAATCGCCTGCGTAACCGTATCTGCTTCAGCCTAAAAAGGTCGGCAAGCAAACTTAAGCCGCGTTCGCGATTGCGCCGACTTCAACTTTGATACTTTGCGTCGAAGTCTCGCCTGCCGCGTTTTTCAGCACGGCTTTGTACTCGTAAGTACCTGGTGCTTTACCGCTGATTTTCGTGACTGCGCTTTGGCCGCCCGGCGTTACCGCGTTGAGGCTTTGCGTGTCGACCAGTTGGCCGTTTTCGTACAGTTCGTACGAAGAAGCGTTTGTCCCCCACCACAGGTTCATCGTCACATTGTAGTTGCCGTCACGATCCCAGTTGTCTTGGGACAAAACCGCTTGAGCAGGCGCTGCGTCTGTTACGTTAACGGTCAGCACATTGCTTTTCGTCGTGCCGAAACGGTTCGTCAATTCCAGTTCGTACGTGTAAGTACCGTTCTTTTTGCCTTCTACAGGTACGGACACTTTTTGCGCGCCTGGCGTTGCATCCGTCAGCAGAGCGCTTTTGATCACTTTGCCGTCTTCATACAGTTTGTACGAAGAACCGTTGTTGCCCCACCATAGGTTCATCGTGACATTGTAGCTGCCGTCACGCAGACCTGTATCGTGTCCGTTGTCGTCCGTCAGCACAGGAGTTCCCGGCGCCGCTGTTGCAGGACCGTCAACGGGTTGACCCGGTTGTTCCGGCTCTTCCACCGGAGGCTCTTCCGTCGAAGCCGCCAAAGCGATATCCGATGCGCCGCGCGGTTTCAGTTGGAAAGCACCGCGGAAGATCGCCGATACGCCTGTGATATCAAGCTTATCGCCTTCTGCATAGGTAAATTGATCCTGCGTCAGACCCGTGCGGCCGTCCACGCGGATATGCGTAACGACGCCGGCATCCGAAGTGGCATCGAATTCAAATGTACCGGCAGGCGTTGCCGCTACGATATTCGATACCGTTACGTTTTTCAGTTGAATCAGTTGACCTTGGTTGGCATCCGTTGCCGTATCGGCAAGGAGCGGGGACGGCAGCTCTGCCGTCCCCGTTTTTTCGATCGCAACCGGTGTTGTCAGTTCAAGCTCCGTGTTGTACAGCGCAAGCGGTGCCGTTACACGAATCTTGTCGCCCTGATTAAAGCCACTTTCACTTTGGAAAACGTAAATGCCCGCAGTGTCGTCTTGCAGATAGAAGGCTTGACCCCCGAACGAACCCGGTTGAGTCGTGACTACGCCTTCCAGCGTAACCAGCGTGCCTTCAGCTTGCGTACGCGCCGATGCAATCGTGCTCAGATCGGGAATGTTGCTGCCCGGTTGCTCGATTTCGGGTAAAGGCTGAGCCGGAACGTTGGCGATGGTCACGCTTTTCGTCAGCAGGTTTGTGCCGTTCTGACGCAAGCGCAAGCTTGCTGCACCCGACGTGCCTGCTTTGATGCGTACGCCCAGATCGCGATAAGCTATGCCGTTCGCATCTGCCGTCACGCTGAACGCTTGGCTGTATCCGTACGAAGTCGGCCATGTGCCGTCCGGGTTCTGGATCTGCGCCACTTGCGTTCCGCCTGTGACATAGATCCCCGCGCTATACCCCGATACGGTCGAGTTCGGTGCCAGGTTGTCGATCTTCACGCGGATTTGGAACTCCTGCGCATTCGGCAGTTGATCCTGGTGGATGAGGCTGTATACCGGTTGGGTCACCGTTACGGACGAGCCGTAAGAACCCGGTTTGAACGTGGATGGGTCCCACCATTTGTAACCGGCTGCCGGGCTTGCCCACGGTTCCGGTTGCGGTTCGGTCGAAGCGGCCGGATTTTCGAACGGCAGCAGAGCCGTCGGTTGATCCAGTGTCAGACCGTCCACTTGCGTCAGGCTTGTGTAGTCTTCCTGATCGGCAAGCCAATTGATGGTGTTCAGCAGCAACGTCGCATCGTCGACTTCTTTGAAGCCGTCGTACGTTGTCTTTTTCGCGCCTGTTTCTTCGCGCAGATACTTCGGCGACGCGTCTTCGACCGGCGAAGAGTCGCCGATAAACGCCGCTTTGCCCAGTCCGACTTTGGAAACGGCTACGTAAGGACCTTCCGCGACGCCGCCGCCATTGTAAACGCCCTGATCGACCGCATTACCCCAAGCCGCGTTGGTGTTCGGCAGGTATACGATGCCTTTGGCTTTGGTTGGGTCCATGATCGCCAGCGTCGAGCCTGCGTGCATCGCTACGCCTTGCACGCCTGCCGTGATGCCGAATGCTTGGTCAGCCGCCACAATGTTGTTGGCCGTGATATCGCCCAGCGCGTTATAACGGAAACGAACGCCGAAGTTTTCGCCCAACCAGTCGGAGCTGACTACGCCTTGCATCGCCGCGGAGTTTTTCTCCTCCGTGCTCATGCCTTTTGTTGGATCTTCCCAAGCACCGCGGCGGTAGCCGTTAATCGCTTCGGAACCGTCCCAGCGGTTTTTGTTGCGGTCCGCGTTATAGTGGTCACCGACGAAGAAGATGCTGCCACCTTGCTGTACGTATTGCAGCATCGCTGCTTGTTCGCTCGCCTTGTACGGAATGTTCGGCTCCGCAATGACGAAGACGTCGTAATCCGCCAGATCCGCATATGTAATCGGCGTTGTTTTGCGCAGTTCTTTGACGTAGTAGCCTTCGCCCGCGATTCCGTTACCGAAATCGGAGAACCCTCCGTCGATAACCCAGTCCGCCGCACCCGCCGTTTGCGCATGCGTGTTGTCGAACAGCACTTTTTTGCCTGCGTTTTCGTTCACGACTTTCGCGTTGATGAACGGAGCCGGATCAGCCGCCGTTTCAGCCGATACCGGAACCGACGAGAATAATCCGACTTCCAGCGATGCGACGACCGACAGCGCCAACACAGCTTTTAATCCTTTAGATTTGAACAGCGAAAACTTACCCACTTTTCAACCGCCTCCTGTTTGGATCTTTTTTGAGAACGTTTTTTCATATCGCAAGATTTTGGTATCAAGCTCTATGCGTCTCATTCTAGCATGTGTCCAAACAGAAAAGTTCATGGTTTCGTAAAAAAATTGAGAAAAAGTGTAAAAATCCTGTAAAAACCAAATATTAGTTCGTACGAACCAATACTAAACGATCACAAGCTCAGGCTCGGGAACGAAACCGAATTCGGCCTCCACCTTCTCTTGAACTAGATGAACGAGGTCCACCACGTCGCCCGCTTTGGCCCCGCCGCGGTTCTGAATGATATTGCCGTGGTGATCGGAGATCATCGCGCCGCCGATGGCCGTACCGCGCAATCCGATCCGATCCACGAGTTTACCCATCGGTTCGCCGATCGTATAGTTGTTTTTGAACACCGAACCGCACGAAGGAAAATCAAAGTGCAGTTTGCCGCCGCGATCCGCGATCACGTCAAGCAGCTCCTGCCGCACCTGAAATCCCTGCTTCGCCGCGATATTCAGCTCATTCGTGTAATGACGGAAATAATCAGGCAGAACGGAAGAAGGCAGATTTTTGGCTTTCAATTTGGCAAAAAGCTCGTCCGTTTGCTGCGGTGTCAGCTTGGGATCGACCGGAAGCTTGAGATCCGCGCCGACCACGATCCATGGCATCCGCATGAATATGGACTTTTTGTAGCCGTATTCGCAGCCGCTCAGCGGTACCGAAATAATGCCTTTTTCCGGATGCTCTTTGTCGATCACGTAAGCCGTCTCCAGCACGTCGCTGATCTGGTGGCTGAAATATTTGGCATTCATATAGATTCCCGCTCCAAGCGTGCCCGGCAACAAGAACGTAAAATCGAACGCGCCAATCCCCGTGTACAACCCAAACAAAGCAAGCAGCGTCATAGGCGTGCCTGCGGAAACGAACAAACGTCCCGGCAGCAACTTGAATTCGATATGTTCCTTGAGCGAAAAGAACAGCATGTCCTCGTCCGGATGGTCCGGGAATAACGTGTTGGAGCCCGAGCCAAACAGGAACGGATTCAGTCCTTTGCTACGTGCTCCGTGCAGCATGGTCGAAAGTTCTTCAATCGTCCGAGGCAGCGCCAAATGACGGGCCTCCCCTCCGATCTCGTATGTCGAATAGGCAGATAGCTTTACATTGCTTTGAAATAGCTGGTCAAACTGTTGGTTTTGCGAAGTCATATGGGGCGGTCTCCTCTTCACGTTCTTCATATATCGCTACTTCGTTTGTTTTGTTCAACCCGTTAACAAACGAATCAATTGACGAATGTCGATAAAAAGTCTAAAATTTTAAGTTGCACGCAAGCATCCTACAGGAAGCGGCGGCAAAAATCAATGAGATCCCGGGTGATAATAGATGGAAAACAGTCCTTACCGCATTTTACTTTTTTATAAATTCGTCAAAATCGATGAGCCGGAAGCTTTTACCGCTCAACATCTGCAATATTGCAAAGACCTCGGCGTCAAAGGACGCATCCTGATCGCAAGCGAAGGCATCAACGGCACGCTGTCCGGCACGTTTGAACAGACCGAAAAGTACATGCAGGATCTGCTGGCCGACAGTCGCTTCGAAGGCACGGTTTTCAAAATCGACGATTCCGAAGAGCATGCGTTCAAAAAGCTGTTCGTGCGTCACAAAGAAGAACTCGTCACGTTCCGCTATGAAAAAGAACTGGACCCGAACGTCAAGTTCGGCAAGCGTCTGTCTCCGAAAGAATTCCATGAACAATTGCAACGCGACGATGTTATTGTACTCGACGGACGCACGGATTACGAATATGATCTGGGTCATTTCCGCAACGCGATCCGCCCGAATATCGATTCGTTCCGCGATTTCCCGAACTGGATACGCGAAAATATGGCCGAGCACAAAGACAAAACGATCCTCACCTACTGCACAGGCGGCATCCGCTGCGAAAAGCTGACCGGCTTCATGCTTGACGAAGGCTTTGACCACGTTGCCCAGCTCGAAGGCGGCATCGTAACCTACGGAAAAGACGAAGAAGTCCAAGGCGATCTGTTCGATGGGAAATGTTATGTATTCGACGAACGGATCTCCGTTCCGATCAACCATGTCGCGCCAAGCATCGTCGGCAAATGCTACCACTGCGACGAGCCGACCGACGTTTATGTCAACTGCCCGGTATGCAACTTGCAGCATCTGGTTTGCGAATCCTGTTCGGATGAGCATAGCCATTATTGCTCGGACGAGTGTAAGGAGTCCGTGGCTGCGGTGTGACGTTTGGGTGAGACGCTGCGGGGCGGCGGAGCTTTCGATCGCTGTCAAAATCGGATTTCCTCCTATTGCATAAAACAAGTTTAAGGTAGGAAATCCGATTTTAAAGGCGAACGCTCAGCTTCTCAAGCTTCCCCCGCCCCTCCGCTACGCCCACGCGCATGAGAAGGGGTGTATAGAGAAAGATAATAGCTCCAATACCTTAGAAAAAGCAATTTTCCGACCTTCCTCCGCTCATCGAGGAAGGTCTATTTACGAAACCCAGAAGCTAACGGGCGAAGCGGAGAGAGAAATTCAGTTTAAGGCGCCTTTGAGCGCGGAAAGCTGTAAGCTTTCTGCGCGAGACAGCGTCTTAAACGAATTTCTCTCGCAGCGCAGCCCCCCAGCTTCCCCACCCAACCAGAAAAAAGGCTCTATCCGAGAACATTCGACTCGGGCAGAGCTTCTTTTATTTCTATCAGCCAGTCGCGATTCTCTGATTACAGTCTGACAATCATTAATCGCGCGGATAGTTCAAGGCCATAATGTCCATGAAAGAGACTTTTTGCGTTTCTTCTTCTTGTTCGACATGAACTTTGCCGGTTCTTGAGTCCATCTTGACGATGGTTCCCCGAACCGCTTCAGGTACTCCCCAGACCGTCAATTCCACAACGGATTTCTCCTGGTAGGCTTCAGTCAATTGATTCCCTATTTCTTCCAGAACAAACTCGTCGCGGGTCGGCCGCTTTGCTACTTTTCCTTTTGCCAAACCGCTTCCTCCTTGCGTTACGCGTGATTTTTTTATTATAGCATTTTTATACAGCAAAATGACGCGAAAAAACGAAATTCATTGAAGAATTTGCGTACATATGTTCTTAATCGGTTTTTCGGTTGTTTTCGTTTAACAAGTCGCTGACGAATAGAAAAAGCCCCGATCCATTTCGGCAAGTTAGAAGCACTTTGCCAAAAAAATAATCGGGGCAAAATATTTGGATTCGTAAAAATAGCCGCTGAACCAGCGAATCGGTTTACAACGTAGCTTTACCTGACGGGATCGCGATATCGGCCAGAATTTCGTAAGAATGCAGACGCTCCGCGTGATCGTAGATCCCGCTCGTTACGATCAATTCGTCCGCTTGCGTCCGCGCTATCAGATCGTGCAAACGGCGTTCAACGGTTTCGCGGTCGCCAACGATGGCGGATTCCATACGTTTGCGCACGGCTGACAACTCCAAAGGATCAAGCTGCGACGATAAATCAGCCGGCGGCTGGATTTTTCCGGGACGACCGCGGGTTAACGCCACGACCTGCTGCTGCATGGTGGTGGACAGGAACTCGGCGCGCTCGTTCGTATCGGCCGCAATCAACGATACGCCCAGCATAACATACGGCTCGGCCAGCGTTTCGGACGGTCGGAAGGTGCTTCGGTATACCTCAAGCGCGCGATCCAGATAGTCCGGCGAGAAATGACCCGCAAAGGAGAACGGAAGCCCTTGGTAAGCCGCCAATCTTGCGCTGAAATCGCTTGATCCCAGCAGCCAGATCGGAATATTCAACCCTTCGCCCGGCACGGCCCGAATCGGTGCATGGTACGAAGTTTTCGACGCGTCGAAAAAACTGCGCAGCTCTTCCACAAGTTCCGGGAAATCGTCCGCTGTTACATCGCGCCGGAGCGCGATCGACGTCCGGCGATCGCTGCCGGGCGCACGTCCCAGCCCCAGATCGATCCGGCCCGGATACATGGATTCCAGCGTGCCGAATTGCTCGGCAATCAGCAGCGGCGCATGGTTCGGCAACATGATACCGCCCGCGCCCAGGCGAATGGTGGACGTTCCTGCTGCCAGATACCCGATCACGACCGACGTCGCCGAACTTGCCACGCCCGGCATATTGTGATGCTCCGCTACCCAGTAACGGTTATAGCCCCATTTTTCAGCATGACGAGCCAGATCCAGACTATCTTTGAACGCGTCCGCAGCCGTTTTGCCTTCTAAAATCTGGGACAAATCAAGTACGGATATCGGGATCTCCCCGAGCTTTTTCCCCGACTTTTCATTCCGATTCGTCGATTCTTGCGATGGACTCATTTCGATCTCCCTCCGTTTAATCAGATAGATAAATGCTAACCTTTAACGCCGCGCTTCCGCCCTGCTATCCCGTTTTTGCTTTTTGAACAGGCGGTCCAGATTCGGCTCCAGCAGCCAAGCGAACCGGACACGCAACCATTCCGACGATAATCCGGCTGCAAGCAGTATGCCCAAGGGAATCAGTGCCCATGTCCAAGCCGCTTCGCCGTAAGTCTCGTAAAAACCGGTAGCGATCAGCGCTTTGACCAGGAAACCGTGCAGCAAATAAGCGTATAGCGTATTACGACCAAGCCCGGATACATAAGGCAACTGTCGCCCCGTCATCAGAATCATGATCGCGCCGCCGATAAGCACGGACGCTCCGTAAGCCGCTATCCGGTACAACCCGGCTGTCCATTGAGGATGATCCAGCGCCGCATACGGCAAGCTTCCATAGAACCATTCCGGACGAATTACGCTCCCATAGTTTATCATAACGAGAACAGCTACACCCAGCACTGCTATAGAAGCAATCTTCATCGGCAGGTTGCGCAGCGCGTCGATATGCTTTTTATCCAGATAATAGCCGGCCAGGAAAAACGGAAAAAACACGATCGTACGCGATATGCTCGCATAATACTCCGCATCCGTTGCATAACCCGCCAAAATAGCAACAACGAACGAGATCGGCAGCGCGAAACGGATTTTGACAGCGTACGGCAGCAGCATTTTCCAAATGATCATACTGAAAATAAACCACATCAACCAATACGGCGTAAAATACGAGAACCGCAGCGCCTGAGCACCCATGACAAAATAATCGAATAACGAATAAAGCGTCTCGAAAATCAAGTAAGGCACAATCAACGACCCGACGACTTTGATCCGGTAATCGCTGCTCGTAATCTCTTTGCAAAAATAACCCGAAATCAGTACGAACAAAGGGATATGAAAACTATAAATAAGCAGATACAACGGGCGATAAGCCTCGCTGCTGCTCAAGGGTTCGATCAGATGCCCAACCACGACCAGCGCAATCAGCAGAACCTTCATGTTGTCGAAATAAGCGTCACGTTTCGCCATACTATCCTCTCCTTACCTCAAGAATCGCCGGGTTCGCGCGCATTCATTTCCGGCTTTCCTTGCTTGGAGTCCTTATACCCGTCGCGCTCGCGGATGAACCTTTACGTTAAAACCATTTGCCGGGTTCGCTTGTCCAATCGTTGAATACGTTTTTTGATAAGGAGTGAAAAGTTGAATTCCGCTACTGTCGATCCACTTATCCAAGCTGCGATGAACGGGGACGCATCGGCATTCGCCGAGCTGATTGTCGCTGAACGTCCCCAACTTCTCCGGGTAGCCGGTTATTATGTGCGCAGCTCCGCCGACGCCGAAGATGCCGTTCAAGAAGCGATTTATCGCGCTTATATCGCACTGCCCAAGCTTCGAGAACCTCAATATTTTCGGACTTGGCTCACCCGAATCGTCATCAATGCGTCGCTGAACGTGCTGGAGCGTTCAAAACGAACCGTGCCCGCAAGCAGTACCGCCGAGCAGCTCGTGGCATCCAGCGAAGACACCGACCGCCGTATGGACCTGCTGCAAGCGATTGACGGTTTGCCGTTGAAATATCGCCGCGTCATTTTAATGAAATATATGCAGGATCTTCGTTTGACGGATATCGCCGCTTTGCTGGGACAACCGCTGGGAACGATCAAGACGTATCAGAACAAAGGACTGAAGCTGCTGCGCAACCATTATCAGGAAGAGATTGCGGATCGGCGGCTTGCGCGCAAGCCTGCCGAATCTGTTTCATGGAGGGAATCGGAGATGGAAATGACGAAACTGCTGCATGATCTTAGGGATCACGCCCGAACGCTGGTCGAACGAGACTTTGCTGCCGCCGATACGGTGATGGAGCCTTTTATCGAAGACGTTTTTCAGGAGAACGGCGTGACTCGCGAGCTGCTTTTTATCTGGACCAAGCCCGGAACCGAGATCGGCGTATCCGTAACCCTTTCGCCCGAAGGCGATCTGCTCGAATACGCCGTCGACCCCGAATTATATGCAGGCTTGGATCTGGATCAGCGTCTCAGCGAGCAAGAACTGCTGGCGATCGGCGAACGTTTTGTCCGCGATCATCGCCCGGATGCCGCGGAAATATTCGCGACTATGCAGCAAGAAGATCGCGGTGAACGGTTATTTTTCACGCATAGCCAGTATGCCTCCGGAATCCCGTTGCCGCGTTCCGGTTATTGGATCGATCTGCATCGCTCGGGCTTTGTAACGGCTTTTAAATATTTCGGCGAGCAGCCGGAACCTACTCTGCCTCCCTACCTTTTAACGCCCGAACATATTATGGAGCGGCTGGCGCAAACCGTGGAAATGAAGCTGCATCTCACGCGCCTGCACGAGTCCGTGTATGCACAAGGCGACGGTCGCTTACATCTGGTCTACGTTCCCGAGCCTTATCTAACCGGGTATTCGGCTTTCCGTTCGATCACAGATTCGCCCCTGGATGCACTCGGCAACGAGATAGACGGCGCGCATGTACCCGACACCATTCCTATCGCCGGCCTTTTAAAATCAATCGAACCCGTAGTGTCTGCTCAATCACTTTTGGAACTTCTGGGGTATCAGGAGGAAGAGTATGCGATAGCCCGCGAAGAAAGCTCCGAAAGCGAAAAAAGAATCGTTTACACGAAAAAGAAGACCTTTCCGAACTCCTCAACCGGAGATTCGCAAGGCCCGCATACGCTTGAAAGCTATATGGAAGCTCGCAACGAAGGCACGCTCAAGCTTCGAGTCGATCAAAAAAGCGGCAAGCTTACAGGCGCGATGAATAGATTTACGGAGCAAGGCCCTTATTTTTTGGACAACCGTGCATGTCTGGATATCGCCCTTTGCCTGATCGCTACGACCGCACCCGATCTTGTACCTTATTTGCTATTGCAAGCCGGAGAAGATACTTTTAACACTGTATTTGCCGACCAACACCAGAATGACGATTCCACCGTCGTTCAAGAGCGTCCGTCCCATGCGATCTTCGATTTCCCAATTGCCAAGGACGGCGTATCCGGTTTCCTGCATCATATATCAATCGGCGTCAACCGCACGACCGGACAGATCAATCATTACATGAACGCCGATCTGTCCGCAGAAGAGCTGCAACAACTATCCGTCATTCCCGGTTTTTCACCGGACGAGGCCAAGCAACGCTTGCTCCAAGCCATCCGTCCGCAACGGGTCTGGAACATCGAATATCCAAACGGCTCCCAACCCGGACAATACGTGCCTCACTACAAACTCGCCTTGCCCGACTCCGGCCGTCATATCCGTATGATCGAAGCCGCTAGCGGTGCGATTTTGACTGACCAATAATAAAAGAGGTCACGCTTTAAAGCAAAAGTTATTTTCTCACTTCTCGATCAAGATTAGATGTTTAGCGTTTGTCCGATCGGGCGAAGCGCTAGGCGGAGTGAGAAATTCAGTTTAAGGCGCCTTTGAACGCGGAAAGTCGAAGGCTTTCTGCGTTCAAAGGCGCCTTGTGAAGCATTTCGAAGAAATGCACTTCGGAAGCCTATGCTGGCAATTTCTCACGCAGCCGCCCGGCTTCTCCAACGAATCGGACTCCGCTCCGCGGCTAACCTTGCCGCCTCCCCCTCCCAATCATCCGGAAAATTTGCCCCCGATGATGAGCTTCGTGCTCGATCAGATGGTATACGATCCACTCCGGCGTCACATCGTATTCCCCCGGCACCTCCCGGATCGTCCGCCAATCCTCCAGATCCACCGAACGAAACTTTTCCAAAAAGTCGCGCCGTACCACAGCCAGTCGTTCCAGATGTCGCTCCAGACTTTCGCCCGGCGGGCACCAGATCTCTCCCCGCTCATTTCGCGTCGGCGCAGTAAACCACGTTTCAAGCTCGGGGTCCAGCTTTTTCCGGAGCAGCATATCGAAATGCAGCCACCCCGTTTCGACGTCCGCGATATGATACAGCAGCGCCCCGATCGTGGTGACATCCCCGTCTTCCGTTGCGTCCAGTTCTTCCTGCGTTAAGCCTTCCAGCTTTTGCAGCAGCTCTCGCCGAATATCTTCCATCATCCATAATTGGCGGCCGATCTCTTCGGGATAGCCGGGCAGAGCTTTGATTTCCAATCGCTGTTCGTTCATTCGATGCGCCTCCTATTCAAAAATGCCCATGCTCAAGTATCGCTCTCCCGTATCCGGGGCTATACATACGACAACTTTTCCCGGACCGAGACGCTTGGCGACCTGCATCGCCGCATAGACGGACGCTCCCGAAGAAGGGCCGAGCAGCATGCCTTCCAACTTTGCCAAATCCCGCATCGCGCCGAGCGCTTCGTCGTCCTTGATCCGAATGATCTCGTCGTAGACGCCCGTATTCAGAATCGACGGCACGAAGCCCGGGCTTGTGCCGACCAGCTTATGCGGCCCCGGTACGCCGCCCGACAGCACGGGCGAGCCTTCCGGCTCCACCACAGCGATATGCAGCTTCGGCAAAGCGGCTTTTAACGTTTCTCCGGTGCCCGTGATCGTTCCTCCCGTGCCTGCCGTCGCCACGAAAGCGTCCAGCCGTCCCCCAGTCTGTTCCAAAATCTCCAGCGCCGTTGTTCCTCTGTGAGCATCCGGGTTAGCCGGATTCTCGAACTGTTGAGGAATAAAGCCGCCCGGAATAACGTCCCGCAGTTCCAACGCTTTGGCGATCGCGCCCGGCATCCGCCCGGAGCTTGGCGTCAACACCACTTCCGCCCCATAGGCTTTTAGCAGATTAATTCGCTCTCGCGACATATTGTCCGGCATGATCAGAATCGCCCGATAACCGCGCGAGGCCGCGATCATCGCCAGCCCGATTCCGGTATTTCCGCTGGTCGGCTCGATAATCGTACTACCCGGTCTCAACTCCCCGCTGCGTTCCGCCGCTTCGATCAAGCTGCGCGCCGCCCGGTCTTTGACGCTGCCGGACGGATTGAAATATTCCAGCTTCACGTAGATATCCGCAGCGTCTTTCGATGCCGTACGGCCCAGACGAACCATCGGCGTATTGCCGACCAGATCGGCCACATTGGCGTATACGCCTGAATTCTGTCCTGACAATGCTTGCTGTTCGAGCTTGTCTGTCATTACGTATTCCCTCTTTTCTGTGCAAATCCATACAACGAATGAAGGAACGACCTCAGTCTTTTATCCCGAATATAAGGGACAATCGACTAAGGCCGTTCCTGTTCTCATGCTTTTTTCTGTTTAAAGTTTACCTTATTTTCTTGCAGGGGTCACGCTCGAAATCTCGGCTTTCCAAGACTACGCTAACCGGATCAGATGCCGCGAAGCGTGAAGCTGTACGTGTACGTTTGATTCGCAGGCAGCGTGAACTCTTCGTGCGTGAGCGCCTGCCAGCTATCGTCGCCGCCCACGCCCATCTGACGATGGTTGACGCGCAGCACCGTGCGGTCGGACTTCGGCAGCTTGTAGCCGTGGTCGCAAGCTTCCAGCGTCTCCGGCGTATACGGCAGCGCGTTCAGCTCCAATTCCGGCGATCCTTCGATACGAAGGCCGGCTCCGTCCGCAGACGTCAATTCCGCCCAGCGAACGCCGGTCTTGTTGCCTGCTTCTTGCGGTCTCAGATACGGCGTCAACTGCTCGGATACCCGACCGTCGTACAGACCGAGACGCGCGCTTTCGTGGCGGTCCCAATAGTTCTCGTGCGGGCCGCGTCCGTACCATTTCAGATGATCCAGATCGCCGCTCAGTTCAAGCAACAGACCGATCTCAGGAATTTCCGGCAACCCTGCACCAGGCGTCAGCGTCAACGAGACTCCGATCTCGCCCGAACCTTTCACTGTATAGGTCACTTCAGCTTGCGAAGCGGGCTCCGTAGGAATCGTCAGGATAGCCTTGAAGGTCACGCCGCTATCCGTAGAAGCCACATCCAGACTGCTCAGTGTGCGTTTTTTGCCGGCTTTGCGCCATGTCGCGCTGCGCTCGTCCAGCTTATTGCCGCGATCGTTGTCGGTCACCGCGCGCCAGAAGTTCGGACGGACCGCCGCCAACAGCAGCTCGCGTCCGTTTTGCGAAAGCGAGGTCAGGTCGCCGCTTTGTTTGTCGAATACAGCCGTGAAGCCTTCTCCGGTTAAGGTCAGCGACGTACCGCTGTCTTCCGTGTTCAACGGAACATTCATAGCCGCAACGGTTGCTTCGGCAACGTCTTCGCCTTCAGCCTCGTACGCCGGAAGCACGAACTGTCCGAAAGCAATCTCGTGTCCGATTGCTGCCCAGAAACGCTCTTCCTGTTCAACCAGCGATACGGTAAGCGTAAATTCTCCTGATTCTGCCGGCAGCGTGAACGGAATGGTCACTTCGCCGGCTTCGCCCGGTGCCAATTGAACCGGAAGCGTGCCGCGTTCCACAACTACGCCTTCGCGCGCCGTTTCCCAGACCAGCTTGTAACGGTTCAAGTCGGTAAACAGGAAGTCGTTGCGCAAGCGAATACGGCCATTTTCGAGATCAACCGCTTCAAAACGAACATTCTGGTAGCAGGTCTTCAGCTCGATCAGCTTCGGCGTGATCGTGCGGTCGGCGAAGATCAGGCCGTCGCCGCAGAAGGTGCCGTCGTGGCGTTCTTCGCCGAAGTCTCCGCCGTAAGCCAAATATTCCACGCCGTCCGCCGTTTTCGTACGAATCGCTTGGTCGATCCAGTCCCAGATAAATCCGCCTTGAAGAACCGGATATTGATACGTCAGATCCGTGTATTTGAACAGGTTGCCGCAGGAGTTGCCCATGGCGTGGCTGTATTCGCACAGGATAAACGGTTTTTTCGGATCGTTTTTCGCGTAAGCTTCCACGTTTTGCGGCGTCGTGTACATATGGCTTTCGATATCCGAAGCCGCGTCCCACTCGCGGGCATGGAACGTTCCTTCGTAGTGCACCAGACGCGTTTTGTCCACGGCACGGAAGAAGTTCGCCATATGAATAAAGTTTTCTCCGCCCCACGACTCGTTGCCCAGCGACCAGATGATGATCGACGCATGGTTTTTGTCGCGTTGGTACATGGAGTTTGCGCGGTCAAGCACATTGGCACGCCAATGCGGCTTGCTGCCCGGCACGGTGCCTACCGCTTCTTCCGTTTGCCCGTATTCCCAGCTACCGTGCGTCTCCATGTTCGTCTCGTCGATCACGTACAAGCCATGCTCGTCGCACAGGTCGTACCAACGATTCTGGTTCGGATAGTGCGATGTACGCACCGCGTTGACGTTGTAAGATTTCATCAGCTTGATATCGGCGATCATGTCTTCTTCCGTGACGACGC
Source organism: Saccharibacillus sacchari (assembly GCF_037722395.1). Classification (GTDB taxonomy): domain Bacteria; phylum Bacillota; class Bacilli; order Paenibacillales; family Paenibacillaceae; genus Saccharibacillus; species Saccharibacillus sacchari_A. The sequence goes on from NZ_JBBKAR010000061.1 coordinate 30,072, forward strand.
GGCCGCGATCGGCGTTGAATTCATGACGGTTGACGCCTTTGAACACGATCCGTTTGCCGTTGATCTTCATCACGCCGTCATGGATCGCGAAATGACGGAATCCGACGCGGAACTTCACCGCTTCGACTTCGCCGTTTTCGTCCGAAAGCGTCAGCAGTAGCGTATATAGGTTCGGCGTTTCCGCCGACCATTGCGCCGGCTTAGGCAGGGAAGCGGACAGATCGGCAGCGTAAACGAAATCTTTTCCGATCTCTAACCGAGACGTCATGCGGGTAACGGCTTCGCGTCCCGCCGCATCGAGCAGACGGGCTTCGAGCGTGTACGCGCCGTTCTTTTTGCCCAGCGGATTGCCGACTTTGACGCCGACCTGCAAATACCCGTTCTCGAAATTGTCGTCCAGCTCGGCTGTCGCCAATACGTCGGCAATCTGCACCTTCGGCTTGGCATAGAGGAAAACGTCACGGAAAATACCGCTCATCCGCCAAAAATCCTGATCCTCCAACCAGCTTGCGTCGCACCAATGGAAGACTTGAACGGCCAGCTTGTTTTCGCCTTTTTGCAGGTAAGGAGTCAGCAGGAATTCGGCAGGCGTGAACGTATCTTCGCTATAGCCGACCAGATCGCCGTTCACCCATACATAGAAGCAGGATTCAACGCCCTGGAAGCTGATGTATACCGGATGGTCTTCCCAATCTTCTGGCACGGTAAACGTACGCACGTACGAACCGACAGGGTTGAATTCGGTCGGCGCGAACGGAGGCTGGATATCTTCGCGTCCTTCCCACGGATAGCGGACATTCGTATAATGAGGGTAATCGTAGCCGTGCAGCTGCCAGTGGGCGGGAACCGGAATATCTGCCCAATCCGACGTATCGTAACCGGTTTCATAAAAGTCTTCGGGACGGTCCGCGGGCTTGTCCACGTGATGGAATTTCCATGTGCCGTTCAGCGACTGTACGCGGCTGGAGCGGTCGCCGTTATTCAGCGCTTCTTCCGCGTTCGCATAAGGAATCAAAGCCGCGCGGGCATCCAGGCGGTTCAATTGAAAAATTTCAGGGTTGTTGTTCCACTCCGGATAACCGTTCTCGGGAGCGACATACTTGTATTTTTTAAACATCTCTTTTCACCTCGTCAGCAAATATGGAAAATTTCTTTTGATTAAGAGTTGACATGGTATCAGTGTACACCGATCTTGATAAAAAAGAAAAGCTCCCCTTCGAATATAATGGTAGCGTTTTCCTTCGGAAGGGCAATCGGAGGCCAAAATCACTTTTTAATTTCCTTATTCTTATACGTAAAATATAAGAATATAGTCATTATCCGTTATGATTGGTTGTATAAAATATAGATTTCGGTAATTTTTTTATGCGTTTCAAAAAAGAAAAGAAACCGAGCATATCGCGTATCGGTTCTGCTGGAAAGGAAATAAACGAATATTTTCGCCACAAAAAACCGACGCAAGTTGTTTGCCTGCGTCGGCGAGTTTTTCGGATTATTTTCGCAAAAATGTCAGTCGCCGATCTTCACCAAAATTTTCGCATGGCTTTTATCGCTGAGCAGCAATTCCAGACCTTCTGCGACAATGTCGTTCAGCTCGATTTTGCGCGTGATGACTTGCTTGACGTCCAAGGCGCCCGCCGCGATCAGAGCGATGATTTCCGGGAAAATGTGGCGGTAGGCCAGCGTTGCCGTAACCGTTGCTTCTTTGACCAGCAGTTGGAAGAAATCGACCTTCAGCGGTTCCGCAATAGCGGCGATGACGACGACTTGGCCGCCCTTTTTCACGATCGATACCGCACTGTCCATCGTAGGCTGTACGCCTGCGGCTTCAAAAGCAATATCGATCCCGCCCGATTGTTGGTTAATGACTTCAGTTGCATCGACTTTGGAGCTGTTGACCGGAATCGCGCCGAGCTTCTCCGCCAATTGCAGACGTTCGTCGAAGATGTCCACCGCATAGACCTGCGAAGCGCCTGCGGCTTTGGCACACAGAACGGTGAGCAATCCGATCGGGCCTGCTCCGTAAACGACGACTTTTTGCCCAACTTTCAAGCTGCTGTGGCGCACGGCGTGCATCGCTACCGCAGTCGGCTCGACCAACGCGCCTTCTTCAAACGAAACTTCATCCGGCAGCGCATGTACCATGTACGCTTCCACCACGACGTAATTCGCAAATCCGCCGTCGCTGTTCAGCCCAACAAAACCAAAATCAACGCACTGATTGTAGTTGCCATGCAGACAATATTCGCATACTCCGCAATGGTACAACGGCTCGATCACGACACGCTGCCCTTTTTCGATACCGCTTACATGTTCGCCTATTTCAGCAACGACTCCGGCAAATTCATGACCGAGCACAAGCGGGGCCTTTTGATGGGATAACGGGTGCTCTTGTCCTTCCTGAATGCCGACGCCATGATGATACGCATGCAGGTCGCTGCCGCAAATCCCTGCGTATTCGACTTTGATTTTGACTTGGCCGGATTGAACCTGACGCTCCTCGCGTTCCTCGACCCGGACGTCTTTTGCTCCATACCATACTGCTGCTTTCATGATATACCTCTCCTTATATTCAAAATCTATATTATTCAAATTTTATTATATCGCGAAAAGAGTCTTCATTTATAATAATAGATACTAATGGTTCCATTAACCAAATTAATGATAGGAGATGCCGACATGAATTTGGAGCAACTTGAATACATCGTGGAAATCGCCAAAACGCGTTCGTTTTCCGCCGCCGCTTCGCAATTGCATATGACCCAATCCGCGATCAGTCAATCCGTGCGCAAACTGGAACAGGAGCTGGGGCTGACCGTGTTCGAACGATCCCGGCAAGGCGCGGTTCCGACCGAGGAAGGGAAGCCTTTTATCGAACAAGCGATCGAAATTTTGCGACGCGTGGAGCTGCTGCGCGTAAACGGCGATCGCGACAAGACCCTCAGCGGTTATATTCAAGTCGCTACTTTTCCGAGCGTGATGCCTTATTTGATACAAACGACGGCTGATATGAAACAGGAACATCCGCAGCTGCATATCTCGATTGAAGAAAAAGGTTCGATGGAGATCGTGGAGGACGTCCGGCAAGGCCGCATCCAGCTTGGATTTATCGCGATCTACAACAAACAATTGCAAAAGCTGAACGGGATGCGTTTTAACGCGATGTATACGGGAAAACTTGTCGTTGGAGCGCATTATGAATCGCCGTTGGCACAGTATACCCGCATTAAGCCGAAGCAATTGATGCAGCATCAGTTGGCGCTGTACAACGATCAGTTCGTGCATGATTTCGTGGATCGGTTCACCGACATTTGCGGGGAGCTGTCTATTTTGTTTTGGACGAATAATTCGGAAGCGATCACGAGCATCCTGAGCAGCGGACTTGCGGCAAGCATCGGGCATGATTTCTCGCTGTATCAGCATCCGTTATGGAAATCGGGACGCATGAAGATTATCGAGATCGCGGATATGGCGCAGCCGGAGATGCAGATCGGGTTTTTGCGGTCGGAGAAGCGTGCGCTCGGCGCGGGGGTGGAACGTTTTGAGGCGAGATTTCGGCAGGCGATTGAGATGGGGCATTTATAAGTGGCGGGGGAAGCTACGGGTGGATGGTTTCGGTCGCGTGTTGAATCCGGGAAATTTTGATTGGATTTTTTGAAGGGGGATTTCCCGGATTCAAAGGCGAACGCTATCGCTCCTACACTCATCCACCCTCCGCTTCTCGGCACTGTTGGGGTTGTAGGAAAGGAATTTAAAAGCATAAAAAAAGGCGGATCGGGCAAATGGGTGCCTGATCCGCTTTCTTTCAATTTAACAGCGATTAGCCTTCGAATTTTACGACGAAGTAGTTCTTTTTACCGCGGCGCAGGACAAGGGTTTTGCCGTGCAGGCGGTCTTCTGCGGTGATGACGGTTTCGATCGATGTGCGTTTTTCGCCGTTGACGGATACCGCGCCGCTTTGGATGTCTTTGCGGGCTTGGCCTTTGGACGGAGCGGCTCCGGCTTCGACGAGCAGGTCGATCAGCAGAGGCTCGGACGATGCGGCGGCGGAAGTGGTTGGCATATCCGCCAAGGCTTCGGCCAGGTCGGACTCGCTGAGTTCCGCGAAGCTGCCGGAGAACAGGGCCGCGGTGATTTTTTCGGCGCTGACTACGGCTTCTTCGCCGTGGACCAGCGTCGTCACGCGGCGGGCCAGTTCGCGCTGCGCGTTACGTTGCTCGGGCGCTTGGAGATGCTGCGTTTCGAGTGCTGCGATCTCCTCGCGGCTGAGGAACGTGAAGTATTTCAGGAACTTGATCACGTCCGCGTCGTCGGTGTTGATCCAGAACTGGTAGAACGTGTACGCGCTCGTTTTGCCGCGGTCGAGCCAGACGGCGCCGGATTCGGATTTGCCGAATTTTTTGCCGTCGCTTTTCGTGACCAGTGGCATGGTCATGCCGAACGCGTCGCCGCCGCCCGTTTTGCCGATCAGATCCAGACCCGCCGTGATGTTGCCCCATTGGTCGCTTCCGCCGAGTTGCAGCGAACAGTTCTCGTCTTCGTGCAGACGCTGGAAATCGTACGCTTGCAGGATCATGTACGAGAATTCCGTGAACGAGATGCCGTGTTGCAGACGGGAATCGACGGAATCTTTGGCGAGCATGTAGTTGACGGTGAAGTTTTTGCCCACGTCGCGCAGGAAATCGATCATCGAGATCGGGCCGAGCCAGTCGTAGTTGCTGACCATTTTCGCGGACACCGGCGCATCGCCGCTACCGAAGTCCAGGAAGCGCGACAGTTGGTTTTGCAGCTTCAGTGTCCATTCCGCTACCGTATCGGCCGTGTTCAGCGAGCGCTCGGTGGAACGTCCGCTTGGATCGCCGATCATCCCCGTGCCGCCGCCCACGAGAGCGATCGGACGGTGTCCGGCAAGCTGGAAACGGCGCATCGTCAGAACCGGCAGCAGGTGACCGATATGCAGGCTGTCCGCCGTCGGGTCAAAACCGTTGTAGAACGTGACGCTTTCTTCGCTGAGTTTTTTTTGCAATTCCTCGCGGTGCGTCACCTGGTAGATCAATCCTCTGTATTCGAGATCGTCCAGCAGCGCATTGGCTTCGATCGGAGTGTGTTCGGTTGTCATAATCAATGTCCTCCTTCAAAATGGGAAAATAAAAAAGACCCGGCCTGCTGCATTTCTGCAGGGACGAGTCTTAATCGCGGTACCACCCTTATTGGAAAGGCGCTTCAACACTTGCGAAGGCGCGTTTCCCACTCTGACGCCCGATAACGTGGACGATTCCGTCCCGCTCCTTCCGCTCTCGCGGGTTCGGAAACGGGAAGCTCCAGGACGTAATTCGCATTCATTCGCCTACCGCCTCGCACCAACCGGCGGCTCTCTGAAAGTACGGATCTGAACGCTACTGGGTTCCCTTCAACGCTTTGTATAAAGCTCCGCAGGCCGGACGCTTATTGATTCACTTTATATCACGGAAGCGACGGATGTGTCAAATGAATATCTTGTCCGGCTTCAATCACGGGCGTACGCTTATGTTTGAAAAAGACAAGGTATTCCTTTTTCCGAAAACGATTTTAAAAATATTTAACACAGCCTTTACATACCCTTTGATTTTAAAAAAATCCCTGTGATACAATATGACGGCACTAGGGCGTGTACGCAAACTCCGAAGGGCGCAGATTGAGCTGAATATTCGTTCTCATCCAGGAACTTTTCCGAAGGCGTGCCGGGGCACGTCAAGGGAAAGTGACGTAGAGGAGGGCGAAAAGGCAGTTCAAGATGCACGTCGCCTGAGTTTGCGTACACGCACTAATCAAAACTTAGGGGGAATACACGTTTATGAATTGGAAAAACTGGAGAAGACCGAGCGTCGGATTCGCGGCGGCAGCGCTGCTTTCCGCTCAGGTATTGGGCGCGGCGGGAACGGCTTCGGCCGCTGAAGGCGATATCGAAGTCCACCTGCTCGGCATCAACGATCTGCACGGACAACTCGATACGACTTCGATCGTAGCCGACAAACCGGCAGGCACCGCTCCTATTCTCGCTACATATCTGAAGCAGGCTCAAGCCAAATACGAGCACTCGCTTCTGTTCCACAACGGCGACTCCGTCGGCGCTTCCGCTCCGATCTCTTCGCTCGAACGCGACGAACCGACCATCGAGTGGATGAACATGATGGGCTTCGACGTCGGCTCGCTGGGCAACCATGAATTCGACCAGGGCATCGCCGCGCTCAAAGCGCAACTGAACGGCGGCCTCGATCCGAAAGACGGCGTCGTGACGCACAAAGGCGTGAAATTCGACTACGTGAACGCGAACGTGATCGAAGAAGCAACAGGCAAAACATTGATCGACCCTTACGTGATCAAAGAAGTCGGCGGCGTGAAGATCGGCTTTATCGGTCTCGTAACCAAATCGACTCCGGCCAAAGTATCCCCTGCGGGTACCAAAGGCGTCCGTTTCCTGAGCGTCGAAGAAGAAGTGGCTGCGGTCAACAAATATGCGAAAGAACTGCAAGACCAAGGCGTCGAGACGATCGTCGTGCTGGCGCACGATCCGGCTTCCACGAAAGAAGGCGTAACCACGGGCGAAGCGGCCGATCTGGCCAAAGCCCTTCCGGCGAATTCTCCGATCGACGTGATCGTGGCGGGCGACAACCATGCGCTGGCCAACGGCGAAGTCAATGGCAAACTGATCGTTCAAGCCTACTCTTACGGTACGGCGTTTGAAGATATCAAATTGCTGATCGATCCGAAAACAGGCGACGTCACAGAAAAATCCGCTACGGTAACGACAACGTTCCAACAAGGCGTAACGCCGGACGCGGAATCCGTGGCTCTGATCAAAAAGTATCTGGAAAAACACCCGGAGCTGACCAAACCGGTCGGTACGACGGACGGTTCGGTGACGCGTACGGATGCCTACAACAACGAAGCGGCACTGGGGAACCTGATCGCCGATTCGATGCGCACGGCCGATTTCGGCGATAACGCGGAAGCCGCCGACTTTGCGTTCATGAACCCGGGCGGTATCCGTGCGGATCTGCCGAAAGGCGACGTAACGTTTGCCGATCTGGCGAAGATTCAACCGTTCGGCAACACACTGGTGAAGCTGACCCTGACCGGCGCTCAAGTGCAAAAGCTGTTGGAACAACAATGGGGAACGAACGCAGACGGCACGCCGAACACCAAAACGCTGCAAATCTCCGGTCTGAAATACAAAGCCGATCTGAACAAGCCGGTAGCCGAGCGCGTTAGCGATCTCCAATTGGCGGACGGTACGGCGATCGACCCGGCCAAATCGTATACAGCAGTCGTGAATAACTTCATGGCAGGTGGCGGTGACAACTACAAAGTGCTGACCGAAGCGAGTGCTTCGCTGGCCGGCCCGATCGACCTCGATGTCTTCTACAAATACATCGTCGATACGTTCAAAGGCTCCGCCATCACGGCAAAAGTCGAAGGCCGCATCGTAAACACGCCGGCCGCAGGTTCCGAAGTTCCGGATTCCGACGGCCCGGCGACGGCGCCTTCGACTCCGGCAAGTGATTTCATCTCCCGCGCGGACTTCGTGTCCAAGCTGGTCGAAGCGCTCGGTCTGAACGCGGTAACGGCACCGAGCAAAGCGTTCACTGACGTAGCGGCTGACGCTCCTTACGCCGACGCGATCGCCGAAGCGGTCAACGCCGGCCTGATCAAAGGCTACGGCGCGGGCAAATTCAATCCGGACCGCTCGATCACCCGCGAAGAAATGGCGACGATTCTGGCGAGCGCGCTCAAGCAGCAGCTTCCGACGGTCAACGCGGCTGCCGTTCTCGGCGCATTCGACGATGCTTCGCTGGTGGCGTCTTACGCCAAGACTCCGGTTGCTCAATTGGTAAACGCCGGAATCCTCGGTGCCGACGAACCGGGCAAATTTTTCCCGAAAGACACGGTTCTGCCGACCGAAGCGGACGCCGCGATTGAAGCCTCCCTGGCGGCTTTGACGCCCTCGGCTTCTTAAGCGAAAATGTAGCGCAAGTACAAATTTCACTGCGGAAACTCCTTTTTTGAAAAGGAGTTTCTTTTGCGTTTTTTCTTTTTTCGCTTTAAAATAAAAATAATCATTTGCTTACGGATCGGTGACGAAGAACGTCCCGCTTCTTTCCTTTTACCGAGGAAAGAAGTAGGGGCGTTTTTTGTTTTTCTTTTGCACGATCCATATTTTTTACTCAGGAGGTTTTATCATGGACTTTCAATCCGCGCATGACTTATTTCTTGATCACCATCTTACTGCACGCTCCGGCGAACGCCGGGATCGCCTGGAGCGGGGACACCGCGAAGCCGAACGGCTTTTTTGCCGCAACGTCTGGTGGCCGCTCAGGCAAAACTTCGACGACCTGCATCCGGAATATGAAGTCACGGATTGGCGCGGCTTGACGTATTTTTGCGACTTCGCCTGGATCACGCCTTACGTCAAACTGGTGATCGAGATCAAAGGCTTCGGCCCGCATGTTCAGGATATGGACCGCCGTAAATTTTGCCGGGAATTGAACCGCGAGACTTTTCTGACCGCCGTAGGTTTTCAGGTGATTTCTTTTGCCTACGACGACGTGGCCCAAAGACCGGAATTGTGTATCACGCTGCTGAGGATGGTGATGGGGCGATATAGTAGCATGGCCGAAATCGACGGGAACATAACGATAGCGGACCGCGAAATCATTCGTCTGGCTTGCACCTTGAGTCGGCCGATCCGGCCGATCGACGTTTGCACCCGCCTCGGACTCGACCATCGGACCGCCGTCAAAACACTGCGATCGCTATGCGATAAACGCTTGTTCGAAGGCGTGCCCGGCACGACAGGTAAACGAATCGTTCGTTACACGGTGAAAACCGCGGCGATTGCTTATTTGTAAAAAGTCAGGCGGTTCGAGATGATCCGAACGACGGATAGACGCAACTGAGGTAGACGTACTTGACATAAAAACATCTAATAGGTTTGCTCTCTTGCAGACGCCTCGCGAAATAACAGCATATATCCAGTTAATTTTCATTTTTTGACTATAGAACGCCGTTAACTGCATATATCCATTTATTTTCCGATCTATTCTGAAATTCAGGGGTGATCCGGTCTTTTAAATGGATATATGTAGTTATTTCATTTAAAATTCAAAATCCTCGCTAAATAAATGGATTCTCGCAGTTATTTTCGCACAAGTGACTTTTCACGCTCTCCTTTCCCACCTTTGCTTTCCCTATCAAAAAAGCGGATCGCCTCAAGCAATCCGCTTCTTCCCATCCATTTTCACTTTTCATGAGTACAGTTTGTTCGCTCGCTGTCTGCGTTCCGCCGATCACTGATGCCCAATCACCGCATGCGGCACATAAGGCTCTTCCAAGCGCCGAACTTCCTCATCCGTCAGTCGGATCGACAGCGCCGCGACCGCATCCTCCAGATGGCGAGCCTTCGTCGCGCCCACGATCGGGGAGGTCACCGGACGCTTTTGCAGCACCCATGCCAGCGCGATCTGCGCTCTCGGTACGCCGCGTTCGTCCGCAACGGCTGCCACCGCTTCGACCACCCGCCGATCTGCTTCTGCGGTTTTGTCGTACAACGTTTTGCCGAACGCATCCGTTTCCGAACGCTTGCTGCTTTCTTCCCAGTCTCTTGTCAGTCGCCCACGCGCCAGCGGACTCCACGGAATCACGCCGACGCCTTCCGCTTCGCATAAAGGCAGCATCTCGCGTTCTTCTTCCCGGTACAGCAGATTGACGTAGTTTTGCATGCTGACGAACTTCGTCCATCCGCGTTGCTCCGCCGTATGCTGTGCCTTTAGAAACTGCCACGCATACATCGAAGACGCCCCGATATAACGAGCTTTCCCCGCTTTGACCACGTCATGCAAGGCTTCCATCGTCTCCTCGATCGGCGTATGCGGGTCCCAGCGATGAATCTGATACAAATCGACGTAGTCCATCCCGAGCCGCCGCAAACTGTTGTCGATCTCCGTCATGATGACCTTACGCGACAAACCTCCGCCATTCGGCCCTTTACGCATTTTGCCATGGACTTTGGTCGCCACCACGATCTCGTCGCGATCCGCGTAATCGTTCAGCGCACGCCCGACAATCTCCTCGCTCGTCCCGTCCGAATACACATTGGCCGTATCGAAAAAGTTAATGCCCAATTCTAGCGCCTGCTTGATAAACGGACGGCTTTCGTCTTCGCCCATCGTCCATTCATGCGCGCCACGCTCGGGAATTCCGTAACTCATGCAGCCGAGGCATAATCTGGAGACGTCCAATCCCGTTTGACCCAATTTGGCATATTCCATATCACGATCGCTCCTTTTTCTATGGGAAATGATAATCTTAGGCGAACTACAGATGCTTGGACGGTGCAACGACGTTGAGAGCCGCGGCTTATGCGCCGCTTCCTTAATCCGTTACACCTTCAGATCCAGCGGATGCTGGCGTCCTACGTGATACACGTACACTTTGGTGCGATACAGATCATTACATACCGCTACCGAAGTCGGCTCCCAATCGTCGAAAGCGAAAAACACGCTCACAACTCTCGTTCCGCTTTCCGCGCGCTCGCGCAATACAGGCCCGAGACGACGCATCGCAGCGGGGTGCAAATAGCAGACGATCAGATCGACATCGGCATATGGATACTTGAATAAATCCCCCCGCCGAAACACCAATCGAGACTTAGGCAAGCGATTGGCCAAGGCCAATAAACGCGAACCCCATAACGGCACAAGCGAATTCTCCACTCCCGTCACCCGGCACAAAGGAAAACGTCTCGCCAGATTGATCGCCAGCGTCCCGAAACCGGAACCCGCCTCGACGATCCGGCTTCCTTCCGGCATGCGATCGATCTCTCGCATGACCATGCTCCTTACCGGCCTACTGGTCGGCATAGGCGTTATTCCGTTGCGAACACTTGAGATAAAAACCAATAAGATCAGTACAAGTACAACTGCCGCTAGTGACCAACTCAAGATTAGGTAAAAAGCGTGCAAAGAACCCCTCCTCGCCGTTTGTTCTCCGAACTTTCTCAAACTTACTTCTTCATCATACCCTTTTTTTCCCGTAAATACCTTTTCGATTCTTATTCAGCGGATTACGCTTGTCCGAATCACATATGCTCTAAGTGTTGAAAAGATACATTTTCATTTTCTTTCTGTATTTTCTTGAATTATGCCGACTTTCTTGCGAGAATCGGAGAGATGAGTTTACACGAAAGGAATGAAGGATTTGCACGTCAAAACTTGGCGCAGCGGTATATTGATGCTGCTGTGTATGTCGGCGGGGATCGTCGACGTTATCGGTTATATTCATTTGGGACGCGTTTTCACAGCGAATATGACCGGGAATATCGTTATTCTCGGAATGTCGTTCGCTCATGTCGCGGAATTGTCCTTCCTGCGGGCGGCGTTGGCTTGTATCGGCTTTATCGTGGGGAACGCGGCGGCGGCGATTTTGCTTAGCGGCGGGAAAGCGAAAGGCTTCTGGCCTGCGCGAATTACCCTGATTCTGTTTATCGAATTGGCGTTCTACTTCATCTTTGCCGCGCTGGCCGGTCCGGTGATGAGCGAGACGCTGCTGCATGTGTTGATTTTGCTGCTTAGTAGCGCAATGGGCATGCAAACGACTGCCGCCCGCAAGCTTGGGATCGCGGGGATTTCCACGACGGTTCTGACCAACAATCTCGCGAGCGTCATCGAGGATTTCGTGGCCTTTTTCCGGAAAAGATTCCGTCTTAAAGAGAAAGCTTCGAAGATCGGCGGCGAGACCTGGCTACGTTTTACGGCGGTGGTGATTTATTGCTTCGGGGCGCTTGTGGCGGGGGTTGCGGAGATCCATATGCCATTCAGCGCGATATGGATTCCGATTTTGGTGATGGTGATTATTTTGGTTGTGGTGTTGAAAATGTTTCGGGGATTGGACGAAAACGGCGAGCGGCGGGTTCGTTAAGCCGGTTTTCGGAAATCCTGTTCGTTTGGAAAGCTTGGGCGCTGCGGGGAAAATTCATTGATTGCTTTACTACCAACATAAGGCCTTTCCAATCAGCTTAAAAAAGCTGCTCGATCAAGATTAAAAAAGACTGCTGCGCTAGGCCGTGTACGCAAACTCAACGCCGTGCATCTTGACCTATCTTTTCGCCCTCTGCCGGATTCGTACCTAAACCGTGCACGATTCCAGCGACGCCGCGTCATTTTCCCTTGACGTGCCCCGGCACGCCTTCGGAAAAATTCCTTGTCGAGAACGAAAATCCAGCTCAATCTGCTCCCGGCGGAGTTTGCATACACGCCCCAGGAAGCTTACTTTGTAAACGCAGCTTTTCTTACACATCGAACGGAACCGTTAGCGGCTCCGTTTTTTTGATATCAACTGAAGTGGGCTTTTCCAAAATAAGCATCCCTTTTTGGTATAGCTTTTGTAAAACGATATAACTACGGATACGAAAAATAAGCAACGGGGGTGTTACTTTTTCTTCCATCCTTTTAAACTGGGAACAGAAACGGACAATTGATTTTAAATCATGGCGCATAGGCGTTCCCGGGAAGGATGATTTCATGGAAAAATGGGTGGCAAGACTGGCTGAGTTGAAAGATACGATGGTCGAATGGAGACGTCATTTGCACCGCAATCCGGAGTTATCGTTTCAGGAAGCGGCCACGGCGGCTTTTGTCGCGGAGACGTTGAGCGGGTTTGGGGGGATTGAGGTACGGACCGGAGTTGGCGGAAACGGTGTGGTCGGAACGATTACAGGCGGGAAGCCTGGGCCGACGATTGCGTTGCGGGCGGACTTCGATGCGCTGCCGATTCAGGACGAGAAAGACGTGCCTTACAAATCGACGGTGGCGGGCGTGATGCACGCTTGCGGACACGACGGGCATACGGCTTCGCTGTTGGCGGTGGCGCAGGTGTTGAGCGAATACCGGGATGAGTTGGCCGGAAATATCGTTTTGCTGCATCAACATGCCGAAGAAGCGCCGCCGGGCGGAGCGAAAGCGATGATCGAAGACGGTTGTTTGGACGGGGTAGACGAAGTCTACGGGATCCATCTGGCTTCGCTTCAACCATACGGTTCGATCGGGTACAAGCACGGCTTTTTGACGGCCAGCGCCGATCTGTTCGAGATTCTGGTTCAGGGCAAAGGCGGACATGGCGCGTCGCCGCATCATTCGATCGATGCCGTAGCGCTTGGAGCGCAGCTAATTACGGAACTTCAACTTCTGGTCAGCCGCCGCGTTGATCCGATGCACCCTTCCGTGCTAACCGTCGGTTCGTTCCATGCAGGCACGACGCATAACGTAATCGCCGATCAGGCCAAAATGACCGGCACGGTGCGTACGTTCCAGGAAGAAGCACGCGATAAGATTCAGCAGGGCATCACCGCATTGAGCGAAGGGTTATGCCATTCGTTCGATGCGACATGCGAAATCGATTATCTGCGCGGCTATCCGGCGACGTTCAACCATGAGAAAGAAACCGACGAAGTCATTCGCATCTTGACCGATAGCGGCATCGCCAAGCTGGTTGAGCTTCCGGCGATGATGGGCGGCGAAGACTTCTCTTATTATCTTCAGGAAAAACCGGGAAGCTTCCTGATGGTCGGCGCAGCATTCGAAGATCAAGAAAACTTCCCGCATCACCATCCGAAGTTCGATTTCGACGAACGGGCGCTGATGATGTCGGCCAAGGCGTTTCTGGCGATCGTGGACGGGAGATTGAATGCGGTGCCGGAAGCGGAGACAGCGGAAATCGCTTCGATCTAACTCTCGGTGCGCACAATGGCAAGCTCGACGTGCAGAAAACGAAAACAAATCGAACGAAATAAGCGCTCAAATACACTTATTTCGTTCGATTTGCTTCCCGGTTGTCAAGTAAGTGCGGATATACATCTATTTCACGAAAAAACGCGTAAACGATCAAAATAAGGAGAAATTAAGTGTATATTCGTATTTATTCTCCCAAATTAAAAGAATTAGAGACAATTAAATGTATATTCGCATTTATTTTCAAAATCCAATTATAGAGATTCGAGCTTGGCTTTCCTTACGTCCTCCCGATCCGCGCCGAAAGCGTCTTGCGACGCGTTTCGAAAAAATGGACTTCGGAAATTTTTCCCGTTTACGCATAATTTTCTCGACAGAAAAGCCGAGTTCCCAAGAACTCGGCTTTTCTTATTCGCAACAATTCCGTTTCTACAACCCCAGCCCTTGCCTAAACTCCCTTGGCGTTTTGCCGAATCTGCGCTTGAACGAACGGGTGAAGTTTTTGGGGTTCTGATACCCCACCGCTTCGCTGACCTCGTATGTCCGGCAGTCACTCGATTCCAACATCCCCGCCGCTTTGGACATCCGCACGTCGTTCAGGTATTCCGAGAAATTGATGCCTGTCTTCTGTTTAAAATATTTGCTAACGTAAGTGGGATTCATCCGCACCGCCAATGCCGATCCTTCGAGTGTGGCTTCCGAACAATTGCCGTCGATGTATCGCATAATGCGCAGGATGATCGGATCGGAAGCTCCTTCTTGCAAAGGGAACGAGGGTCCGTCCGTTTGCTCGGGTTCCGGTGATAAGGCGGTTTGCGCTTCCTGATCCATCGCTTCTTTCAGCGTCGTGAATGTATCTTTCAACTCTTGGTACCGCGTCGGTTTCAGAATGTAACTACGCACCCCGAATTCCATGGCGCGGCAAGCCGCGTCGAAATCCCGATGCGCGCTTAGAAACACGATGCGCGGAGAGGTCTTTTGTCTATGCAAGTATTCGGCCACCTCAATACCGGTCATGACCGGCATCATCACGTCGCACAGCAGAACATCGACAGAGTGACAGCCGATATATTCCAGCGCTTCAAGCCCGTTTTGCGCAAATCCGTCTACTTCGAATCCCAGTTCGCTCCACGGGAAGTAATTTCCCAATCCATGTCTGATTTCCGCTTCGTCATCCGCAATCAGCAGCTTATACATGCACCAACCTCCTTTTTTTGATCGATTATATAACACTGTTAACCATTCTACAACCAAGAAAATTGCAGAAACATCACATAATTCTTTCATTGTGATTTGATTTTTGGGGAATAACGATTTGCACCAGCGTTCCTTTTCCTTCGCGGCTATAGATCCGAAGTCCGTATTGTTTTCCGTAAGCAAGCCTTAACCTTTTATGGGTATTGGATACGCCGATGTGCGCAGATTGTCCAAAAGGACCTTCTAATTTGCTTCGTAGTTCCTGTAGCTGTCGAGGCGTCATGCCGCGGCCATTGTCAAACACGGATAAGCGCAGCATGCCTTTATTCTCATAAATTTTGATTTTAATAGCGCCTCCCTGCCGTCCTCGAAGACCGTGGATCACACTGTTTTCGACCAAAGGCTGTAGCAGCAGCTTCAAGATCCGAATATCTTCCCCTTGAGCACGACAGTCCCATACCACGTCAAAAGCCTCGCCGCTCCGCATAAGCTGAATCGCCAGGTAAGATTCGGTGTAGCGAATTTCTTCCTCGATTGTGACTTCCTTTTCCTCCAGATCCAGCGCGCCTTTTAAAATTTCTCCGAGCTGCTCGATCATTTGCGTCAGTTCGTTATCCATGCCGCCCGCCAGCGCTGCCGCTTTCCATTTCACCGTTTCCAGCGTGTTCAGCAGAAAATGCGGATTCAACTGCGATTGCAAAGCGCTCAGTTCCATCAGTTCATTGACCGCTTTTCTCCGGGCAAGCTGCGTTTTCAAATACTTTTTCTCCAAAAAATTCGCCAGGATCTGCTGCACGATATATGCGTTGACGTCATGCTTCCCCGCTCTCGCGGCAGGCTCGGCTCCTTGTTCGGCATCATGCAGCATATCCACGATATGCCGAATATTGCGAACGTTGCGCCGGGCAAAAAGCAAACTTACCGCGATCGCGGCCAAAACGGACAACAACACGGCGATCCCCGTATACAGCGCGAGCCGAATCGGCAGTTCGTATAAAGCCGCTTTCGGCGTGACCGAAACGAAGTGCAACCCGTACGCCGGCGATTGCAGTTCCGATACCTCGTACCCCAAGGCGGTTTCGCCGTATAGCCGTTCGGGATGAAAAGGATCGAACGATGTTCGAAGCGCAAACGACGGCGTATCCGACCCGTCGCCGCGAACGATCACCTGCCGCTGCAAATCCGTGATCAACAAATGTTGGTCGGCGGAGGTCGGCAGCAGCGCAAGCTGTTCTTTCAAATAATCAAGCCGAACGTTCAACACGATTACGGCATCGTTTTTCCCTTCGATATCAAGCATCTGATACAGCGAAATGACGTCCGTACGAAACGTAGCCAATCCGTATTTGTCGAAAGAACGCGGTTCGCTCCATTGCTTGTCTTTGCCCGCGTCGCGATGAGCCGTGTAACTCTCGTACCAATCCGCGTCATAGGTGTCGTCGAACGCCATCGTCCCTCCGGTCGTGGAAGAGATGAAGCGGCCGCGATTATTTTCTACATAAACGTAAATCGATTCAATATAGGGCCTTGCGATCGCCGGAGAATCGATGAAGTTTTTGAATGAAGCCAAATCCCGGTAATCTTCGGCGCTCGGCAACGGTTCATTGAGCATTTTTCGCAAACGATCGAATTCGAGCGCGCTGGAAACCGCGTGCATATGCAGCGTATCCAACTCCTCGAACAACAACTCCACGTTTGACTGCATCCGCTCCAGCACATTTTGGTTGGCCGCCTGCGCTTCGATCCCTACGTACCGCTGAATGATCGAGATCGATAATCCGCCCAACATAACAAGCGGAATCAAGACAGGCAACATGAAAGAAGAAAGGTTGCGAATAAAAAACGTCTTGTAAACTTTCTTCACACCGATCTCTCCTTCTTTTGTCGTTATATGACGCTTTACGTCGATTATAGCTTTTTGCGCTGCAACGTTAAAGCATAAAAAACGCACCCTTTGCGTAAGTAATGACACTTTTTTCGCGTTTCATCTGACTTTCTCTGCAAACCAGGACCCAAAAACCAATCCAAGTTACTTTCAGAAAATAGAGCTTCTCCTTACAATGAGGACATCAACGAAAGCTATCCTGACATAAGAGAGGAGCCAGATGCGATGAACGATTTGCTCGAAGTAGATGGAATTGAAACGGTGTTTCGCACGGAACGCGGGGAAGTGACTTCAGTCGATGGCGTCAGCTTCCGTCTGAAGGCAGGCGAGACGCTCGGCATCGTCGGCGAATCGGGCTGCGGCAAAAGCGTCACCTCACTCTCCATTATGCGATTGCTCGGCAAGACCGGCTCGATCCGCAAAGGCGAAATCCGGTTGAACGGACGCAATATCACAGGACTTGCCGAATCGGCTATGCGTCAAATTCGCGGCAGCGAAGTGTCGATGATCTTCCAGGACCCGATGACGTCGCTCAATCCGGTATTCACGATCGGCAGTCAATTGGTCGAATCGATCATGCTGCATCTGAACGTAAAAGGCAAAGCGGCACGCAACCATGCGATCGAGATGCTGCGCAAAGTCGGCATATCGCGTCCGGAAGAGATCATGGACGAATATCCGCATAAGCTGTCCGGCGGCATGCGCCAACGGGTGATGATCGCAATTGCTTTATCCTGCGAACCCAAGCTGCTGATCGCCGACGAACCGACCACCGCGCTAGACGTGACTATTCAGGCGCAAATCCTTGATCTGATGAAAAAGCTGCGGGAAGAAACCGGAACGGCGATCATGCTAATCACCCACGATCTGGGCGTCGTGGCCGAAATGGCCGACCGGGTCATCGTTATGTATGCGGGACAAGTCGTGGAAGAAGCAGACGTGTTCACATTGTTCGACAAGCCGCTGCATCCGTACACCACGGGCCTGATGGGTTCGATCCCCCACCTCGACGGCGATGACGAAGAAACGTTGGCTTCGATTCCGGGTACCGTGCCGCCGCTGCAAAATATGCCTTCCGGCTGCCGCTTCCATACCCGCTGTTCGTTGGCGACCGAGAAATGCTTCGCCGAAGCGCCTCCGCTGCTCGAATTGGCCAAAGGACACCGCGTACGCTGCTGGGTTGCTCAAGGAGATGCGGAAGCCCCGAGTGCAGCTCCGGCTCCGGCTTCAGCTACGAAAGGAGTGACGACATGATTGAATTTGAAGAAATGCCGATGGCGGCTGTTCGACCGGACACGGTTGATACTCTGCTGCGCCTGGACGGACTCACCACCTATTATCCGATTCGCAAAGGATTGCTGGGACGGGTCAAAGGCCATGTGAAAGCCGTCGACGGCGTCAGCCTGGATATTCGCGAAGGCGAAACATTGGGGCTTGTCGGCGAATCCGGCTGCGGAAAATCGACGATCGGCCGTACGATTCTAAGGCTGGAGCAATCGACGGGCGGACAGATCATGTATCGGGGCGAAGACATCACACGCTACTCGATCTCGAAAATGCGGCCGCTGCGGACCGAGATGCAAATGATTTTTCAGGACCCTTTTTCCTCGCTTAATCCTTGGATGCGGGTTCGGGACATTTTGAAAGAACCGATGCTCGCGCATGGCAAAGCAACCGCCGCCACGGCGGAAGCCGAGGTGGATCGCTTGCTGGACGCCGTGGGGATTCCCCGCTCCTACAAAGACCGTTACGCGCATGAATTTTCCGGCGGGCAGCGGCAACGGATCGGCATTGCGCGAGCGTTGTCGTTGAATCCCAAATTTATCGTCTGCGACGAACCGGTATCCGCGCTGGACGTATCGATTCAGGCTCAGGTTCTTAACCTATTAAAACAACTGCAAAAGGATCTGGGCCTGACCTATTTGTTCATCGCTCACGGACTGGGTGCGGTCAAATACATCAGTACGCGCATCGCGGTGATGTATCTCGGCAAAGTGGTCGAGATCGGCACGAAAGAAGAGATCTTCCGCAATCCGAAGCATCCTTACACCAAGGTCTTATTGAATGCTTATCCGGTTCCGAACCCTCACTTGCGCGGAAGGGAAAAGATCGTGGTACAAGGAGATGTTCCTTCCCCGGCCAATCCGCCGTCCGGATGCCGGTTCCATACCCGCTGTCCGTTTGCACAGGAGCTTTGCCGACAGGAAGAACCGCCGCTTGCGGCAGATTCCAACGGACATGCGGCAGCGTGCCATTTCACGTTTTAAATAAGCCCGTTTCGCCGGCATCGGCAATGTTCGACGCCATATAAACAAGGAGGGATTTCGCATGGTGACTTATATTGCGCGGCGGCTGCTGATTTTTATTCCGGTGCTGCTCGGTATTACGATCATTAACTTTATCATCGTCAATATGGCTCCCGGCAACCCGGTCGATATGTATATCGATCCGAACATGTCGCCGGAGATCGCCGAAGCCAAAAAAGAAGCGCTGGGGCTGAACGATCCGCTGTTCGTTCAGTACATCAAATGGCTCGGCACGCTGCTTACCGGAGATCTCGGTTACTCGATGAGTTCGTACGCGCCCGTGGCGCAGCTTGTCGGCGAACGCATCATGCCGACCGTCACGCTCGGCCTGGCGGCTCTGGTATTGGCTTTGCTGATCGCCGTTCCGCTCGGCATTCTCAGCGCTTTGAAGCAAAACACCAAAATCGATTACCTCGTTACCGGGCTGTCGTTTATCGGCACGTCGATTCCGAACTTTTTTCTCGGGCTTGCGTTGATCTACATCTTCGCCGTCAACCTCGGCATCTTGCCGACGGGCGGGATGCAAAAGCTCGGCGGGGACGGCGGCTTCGGAGACCGGATGGTGCATATGATTTTGCCCGCGATCGTGCTGGCGACCGCAATCGCCGGACGCAAAGTCCGCTATGTTCGCGCCAGCATGCTGGACGTGCTGAAGCAGGATTATCTGCGCACCGCCCGTTCCAAAGGCGTGCACGAATTTTGGGTCACGAACAAGCATGCTTTGCGTAACGCGCTGCTGCCGGTCATTACCGTGGTCGGTCTGGAAATCCCGATTCTGCTCGGCGGCGCCATCATCACGGAGCAGATCTTCCAATGGCCGGGCATCGGCCAGTTGACGCTCCAGTCGATGATGTCGCGCGATTATCCGACGATCATGGCACTGAATCTGATCGCCGCGATCGCCGTACTCGGCGCCAACTTGTTGACGGATATTCTGTATTCCGCAGCCGATCCCCGGATCAAGGTCGGTTAAATCCTTATTCGTCCGCAAAGAATCAATGGCTTCTTTGAACGCATTGCGCCATAATCGTCTATTTAAAAAAGGCTATCGCCCACTTTCAGGAGGTGACGTTCATGTCTTCAACCAAGCTTCAGGCATTGGCTTCGACGAATGTGCAGAACCTGGCGCAGGTACAGGCCGAACATTCGGAGAGCCGGTTCCGCCAAGTCTCGCGCCGCTTTTCCAAAAACAAAATGGCCGTGATCGGATTGATCTTCTGCATCTTGCTGTTCGCCGTCGGCTTGTTCGCTCCGCTGCTTCAGCCTTACCCGCCCGATCAGGTTACGGGCGACTTCTCCGCTCCGCCGAGTTCCGCGCACTGGCTCGGCACGGATCAGATCGGACGCGACGTGCTTAGCCGATTGATTTCGGCAGCTCAAGTCTCTCTTCTCGTCGGCTTCGCTACGGTAGCCATCTACGTCGCTTTCGGCACTGTGGTCGGATTGTTGTCCGCTTATTACGGCGGCTGGATCGATACGCTGGTCATGCGGATCACGGATATGTTCATGGCGTTCCCTTTCATGATGGTCATTCTTGTCGTGGTCAGCGTCGTCGGGCCGAGCTTGTTCACCATTATCGCGGTGCTCGCGCTGTTCTCCTGGCCAAGCATCGCCAGGTTGGTACGCGGTAGCGTTCTATCGCTCAAACAGGCCGACCATGTACGTGCGGCCGTCTCGCTCGGCTTGAAGACGCCGCGCATTATCCGGCAGCATATTTTCCCCGGCGCGTTGGCTCCGATCATCGTCAATGCCACGTTCGGCGTCGCTTCGGCGATCCTGACCGAATCGGGACTCAGCTTTCTCGGCATGGGCGTACAGCCGCCGACCGCAAGCTGGGGCAATATGCTCAGCGAAGCGCAGTCCATTTCCGTGCTGAGCGGTCAGCCGTGGCTGTGGCTGCCGGCCGGCATGGCGATCTTGCTGACGGTGCTGGCGATCAACTTCGTCGGCGACGGCCTGCGCGATGCGCTTGATCCGAAGCAATAAGCTGTAACACCTTTAACCTTTTGCCGTATCGAAAAGCCTTACCCGGTGTTTCCTGTCCGAACTTTTGCGTTTTCTATCCGAACTTTTACAGGGGGTCAACGAAATGACGAAAAATAAAAAAAGATTTACGGGATTGCTGCTGACCGCAGCTTTTGCTCTGACCCTGTCGGCCTGTGGAGGCAGCGGATATACGACTACAAACGAAGCCGCCGCGACTGAATCGTCCTCTTCTTCGTCAGGCAGCGGCACGGCGGTAATCGGCATCGTCAACCCGCCGACAACGCTCAATCCGATCAACCCCAACGATACCGCTTCGACCCAGGCCATTTCGATCATGAACGACAGCCTGATGGTGGTGAACGACAAGCTGGAGTTCGAACCCCGCCTGGCGGAATCGATCGAAACGGAAGACAATCAGACGTTTACGGTTCACTTGCAAGACAAAGCGGTCTGGAACGACGGTACCGACTTTACATCCAAAGACGTCGAATATACGCTGGGCATGATCGCCGCTCCGGCCGTAACGACCAACATTAACCTATCCTTTATCGAAGGGTTGAACGACTCTGGCAAGCTTGACGAAGGCCAGGCCGCGATCTCGGGTTTCGCTGCTGTCGACGACAAAACGTTCACGATCAAAACCAAATACCCGGTCGAGATCACCTATTTCAACGATAACTTCAGCGGTAAAGTCCGTTTCCTGCCTCAGCATGTGCTGAAAGATACGGCTCCAGCGGATCTGGACACCAGCCCGTACATGCAAAACCCAACCGTCTCGATCGGGCAGTTCAGCTTCGTCAAATTCGCGAAAGACCAGTACGTGCAGTACAAAGCCAACGAAAGCTACTACCTGGGCGCGCCGAAGCTGGCCGAACTGTACGTCAAAATCCTAACCGCGCCGAACATGGTCGCGCAGCTTCAAACCGGCGAAGTGGACGCGAACATGGACCGCACGGGCTTGATCCCGGTCGAAGACTTCGAAAAAGTCTCCAACATGACCAATGTGACGTCTTCGTTCTCGCCGATCAGCACGCCTGTCTCCGTCATGTTCAATGTGCAAAAAATGACCGATCCAAAGGTACGTCAAGCGCTCGAAATGGCGGTTAACCGCCCGCAAATCGTCGACAAGCTGCTCAAAGGCAACGGCGAGATCGTCGACAACATGCTGCCGAGCACGCATCCGTTCTACGATAGCAGCGTCGAACCGTACGCTTACGACCCGGACGCCGCGAAAAAATTGCTGCAAGAAGCCGGATGGGACTTCAGCCAGGTCATCCACTTCTCGATCCCGGTCGGCAACAAAGTCCGCGAGCAAGCTTCCGAACTGGTCGCGGCAGATTGGAAAGCGATCGGGCTGCAAGTCGAAATCCAAAAGTTCGATTTCCCTACCCTGCTGCAAAAGCTCGTGTCCAACGATTACGAAGTCGGCGTCGTGACGATCCCTTACACGGCCGATCCAAGCTCGGTATTCAACTACTTTACGCCGTCGAGCGCCATGAACTTTACCGGAATCGACGATCCGGAACTGACCGGATTGATCGAACAAGGCGCCAAAGAAACCGATACGGCAGCGCGCAAAGAAGCGTATAACCAGGTCCAACAGTACTTCCACGAAAACGTCCCTCAATTCGCGATGTACGTCGATAACCTGATGTCCGCGCAATCGAACAGCCTCAAAGGCAAAGTCGGTCCGGACATGTTGAACAACGTTTATCTCTGGGAGAAGACTGAATAAGGGAAGCAGCCTTTCGGTCGGCTGTGAAAATCCGGTTCGCTAAAGGCTTAGGGCTGCGGGAGAAATTCGTTCAAGACACTGTCTCACCAGGAAACGTCGATTAGATATTTAGTAGAATGTTTCCCGGTTCAAAGGCGTCTTTCACTGAATTTCTCCCTCCGCCTGCGCTTCGCTCGCTTTATTTTTTGTATCAACCGGGCTGCCGCCCTTTTTTTGAGAAAGTAGGTGTTGCATATGCGTCTTGCGGAAAAGGTATCGGAATTGGTCGAACGGAAAAAAAAATTGTTCACGGACGCCAGCGATCGGGTATGGGAATTCGCGGAGATCCGGTATGAGGAGTTTCAATCGGCGGAGTTACTCAGTCGGGTGTTGGAGCAGGAAGGCTTTTCGGTAGAGCGGCAGTCGGCGGGGATTCAGACGGCGTTCGTCGCCAGCTTCGGCAGCGGCAAGCCGGTGATCGCGCTGCTTGGCGAGTATGACGCGTTGGCGGGGTTGAGTCAGCAAGCGGGACTGGACGAGTCCGATCCGGTTGCGGCAGGCGGGCATGGACATGGATGCGGACATAATCTGCTCGGAACGGGCGCATTGGCTGCGGCTGTTACGGTCAAAGATTATATGACGGCAAACAAAGTTCCGGGCACGGTACGTTTCTACGGGTGTCCGGCCGAGGAAAGCGGTGCGGGCAAAACGTTTATGGCGCGAAAAGGACTGTTCGACGACGTGGATACGGCCATCACCTGGCATCCGGGCACAAGCAATGCGATCATGCAGGTGACATCGCTGGCGACGACGACGGTACGTTTCCGCTTTTTAGGAAAAAGCACGCACGCCGCGGCGGAACCGCATTTGGGTCGAAGTTCGCTGGATGCGGTCGAGCTGATGAGCGTCGGCGTGAATTATATGCGTGAGCATATGATCGATCAGGCGCGTATCCATTATGCGGTGCTGAATACGGGCGGAAGCGCGCCGAACGTGGTTCAGTCTGAAGCGGAGGTGCTGTATTCGATCCGGGCTCCGAAGTCGGCGCAGGTACGCGAATTGTTCGAGCGGGTGAAAGACGTGGCCCGGGGCGCGGCACTGATGAGCGGGACGAAAATGGAGTTTTTCGTAACGGGAGCAACGTCCGATCTGATTCCGAACCCGACGCTGGAACGCGTCATGCACCGTCATATGGAACAAATTACGCCGCCTGTGCCTTCCGCTGAAGATATCGCGTTCGCGCGGCGTATTTTCGCTTCGATTCCCGAACCGGACAAGCAATCCGCGGCCAGCCGGATGAGTCGGGAAAAGGCAGCGGCTTTACGGGAAAATCCTTTGTTGCCGGAATTGGATCCGCTGATCGACGGCAGCGTGCCGCTGTCCGCTTCGACAGACGTCGGCGACGTGAGCTGGCTCGTGCCTACGATCCAGTGCACGACCGCGACCTGGGCTTTTGCCACTCCCGGTCACTCCTGGCAAGCCGTGTCGCAAGGACAATCCCCTCATGCGCACAAAGCAATGCTGTATGCCGCGAAAGCGATGGCCGCTACCGCGATCGAAGCGTTGCTTGATCCTGAGCTGATCACTGCGGCCAAGCAGGACCTGATCGTTCAGTTGGCGGGCGAATTTTACGTTTGCCCGATCCCGGACGATGTACATCCTCCTCAACCGCAAAATCCGGCGGCCGCGCGGGAAGCTTTGACGGTATCGTCTTAATCCTACACCCATCCACGTAAAAAAGGCCCGAAGCGTATGATTCGATCCAATCGAATCGGTACGCTCCGGGCCTTTTTCATTATCCATTCTACTCGCTTATTCAAAAATCCGATTACTTCGAATCTTCGAGGAAGCCTTTTTCAAAAATACCAAGCAGGTTCTCCAACGTCGTCGGATCGCTATACGAAGACGCTCTCGATTCGAACTCGATCACATGCCCTTCTTTAACAGCCGGAATCTGATTCCAGACCTCGGAGCCGATAATCTCGTTGCTTGCATCCAGCCTGCGACTGACCAGTACGAAATCGCCCAGATATTCCGGCAGCACTTCGAGCGACAACGAATAATAACCTTCTGTCGATACGGCTTCTTTTACCTTCTCCGGCATCTTCAGTCCCATCGCTTGATACACGATTTCCGTGCCGCGTGCCCAACTGTCGCCCATAACGAATGCGCTTTTGCCGTCGATTTCGATAACGGATACCGTCACGTCGTCGCCGTATTTCGCTTTGATCTTTTCTCCGGCATCCGCCGCTCTTTTGGTGAAATCGTCTACCCAGGCTTGCGCTTCGTCTTCTTTGCCCAGCAGCTTGCCGATCTCGACTTGTTGGTCCAGATAATTCAGCTTGCCCCATGTGTATACGACCGTCGGCGCGATTTTGCTCAATTGATCCAGATTCTTCATATGCGATCCCGCAATAATCAGATCCGGTGCCAAAGCGGCTACCGTTTCCGGTTGTTCTTCGGATACGACCGCAACGTCCTTCAGTTTGTCGGCGAACAGCGGATTTTCTCCCGTCCATTGATCGACACCGATCGGCGCAACGTCCAACGACAGCACGTTAGGCGCGTTCGTCAACGCTACGATGCGTGTCGGATTGGCCGGAATCTCCACAGGTCCCGTTTCCGATTCATAAGTAACCGTTCCCGATGACGTTTCTTCCGTAGCCGCAGGTTCTGTCGTTGCAGCCTCTGTGCTTTTCCCTGCCGCGGCTTCGGTTGTCGGTTCTGTGGCTGCTCCTTGTTCGGTCTGCGCATTGCCGCAAGCGCTCAGCACAAGTACGAATAACAGCAAAAGCGCCGCTACCCAGTATGTATTCTTTTTCATCGCTCAGATGTCCCCCCGGAGTCTATGTTGTTGGTATGGACAGTGATAACCGTTATCATATCCAAAAGAAGTGTATGTGCTGGAAAGACGAATGTCAATATAGGGAGCGAAAAATAGGATTCACACGGGTGACGGCAATTTTCCAGAGAACGTCGTGCCAAGCGAAGCCGCAAATCGATGCAACGCCCGTTCCACGCTCGCCCGAATTTCCGAGTCGTCCCCTTCGCCGTCTTCCCACCACCATTGCTTGATCGCAAGCGGTTCGGTTCCTCGCTGCTTCTCCGGCTCGAACCGCGCAACGAATCGACCGTCGGCCGCTACGGGGAGCACGTAATAGCCATACCTGCGCTCCGTTATCGGTTTATAGACTTCCCACAGATAATCAAAACCGAACAATTCCCGAATCAGTTTGCGATCCCACAACAAATTGTCAAGCGGCGCCAACACGCAGGCTCTTATCGAAGCAGAACTGGATTCCGCAAGATTTCCTTTCGCCGATCCAATCGACAAGGAAGCTTCCAATAGCGGGATATCGCCGGAACGAATATACAGCGGATGAGTCAGCCCCTTTACCGCGACCTCCGTAATTTCACTTCGATCAATCAGTGCGGCAAATGCGGCCTGTCGCTGCGGCGCTTTGATCCCTGTCATCAGCAGCGCGTCGCTCGGGCGGTTCCACAGCAACCCTACACTGCCGATCCGGCGCAGGAGGTACCATTCATAATAAGCAGCATCGTCGGAAAAAGGATCGGACAGACCGTAAAGCTCTTTCGGCACGATGCGCTCGGCCAGCTCATAGTATTTGCGGCCGGACGTTTTATGATGCACGACCAAGCGGCCTGCGAAATACGAACCTTCCAACGCCGCGCGAGACAGTCGGGTTGGCCCCCATGCCCAGTCGACCTTTTCGTTATATTGCAGATCCGCCGAACACAAAGGGCCGCGCTGCGCGATCTCGTCCAATGCCGCTGTCGCCGCCGCGGGATTGGACTGGAACCAGGCTTGGTGCTTGCGGCGATGACGTTCGAAATACGGCCAGTCCTCCATCGGAAAGATTGCCATGTTTTTGTCCCAGTAATCGACCAGACTCCGTTCTTCATACAGCAATTCCCACAGCATCTTGCGCTCAAAATCCGAAATTCTCGATTGCAGCACCAGCTCGGGGTTGGTACCCACGACATTCAGCGGATCGAACTGAATACAGCCGACCCGGCGGATATAATCCAGAATGCCTGCTTTGCCTGCCGCATCGAAGGTATGCGACAGTCCGTGATAATCGAATAAAAAGCGCCTGGTCTGTTCAACGGTCAACTCAATCGCTTGCTGTGCCATCGGTTCGCCTCTTCTCTTTGCATAGCTTGAATTAGCCTTTGAACATCAATCTGACTGCTGCGATCAGCAAACATACGGATAGTATGCGGACGACGGCCAGTGCGGGGATTTTGGAAGCGACGCGGGCGCCGATCTGGCCGCCTGCTAGCGCTCCGATAGCCAGCCAAATGAATTTGTCCCACATGACGTGTCCCAGTACGGCATGGGAGACGGTTCCGACGAATGCGGACAGCAGGATCGAGAACATGGAAGTCGCGGTCGCGATATGCGGCGGGAAAGCCAGGAACAGAATCATGGTTGGCACCATGACCGATCCGCCGCCGATCCCGAACAGGCTGGACAAAAATCCGACGAAAAAGGCCACTACGGCCGCGAACGTCATATTAAACGAATACTCGTGCGTAATACCGGAAGCGTCGAGCAGACTGCGGCTAACGGTCGGTTTTAAAAATCCGTCTCGGCTTTTTTTCGGCTTAAAGTTGATCGAGATCGCCATGAGCACCAGGAAAATGCCGAGCGATACGAAAAACACCCGATTTTCCACCACGCCTGTCGTCCATGCGCCGAGAATCGAGCCCGGGATCATCGCGATCGCAAAAGCCAGGCCGCTCCGATAATCGATTCGTTTTTGCCCGGCATACGCGATCGTGCTGGAGATAGCGCTGACGAACAATACCGCCATCGACGTACCGGAGATATCGGATACCGGAATGACATACATCAGAGCCAAAACAGGAACCATGATAAAGCCGCCGCCAAGACCCGCAATCGCGCCGCATAACGAGGCCAGCATCCCGACGGCGATTAGAATAATAATTTCCATGAACAATCCTTTCCTTTATCGCTAAAATAGTGAACTTCCGCTTATTCTTTTTCCCCGTCCAGCGACTCTCCCAAACGGCGAATCAAATGATACGTGCAGCGAATCCCTTCCAAAAAGTCGGCAATGCCCGTGTTTTCGTTGGGCGAATGGTTGGCTTCGTCGTACGGCGCGTAAGGCACGATCACGGACGGCGCGCCGAGCACCGAAGTCCAGACGTAATCCGGCAGCGTGCCGCCCATCGCGGGCTGAACGACCGGTTCCAGCGCGCAGGCTTCCGTGACGGTCCGGATCACTTTGCGAATGATCGGCAGATCGATCGGCGTTTTGGACGGCGGCACGGACATGATGCGTTCAATACCGATGTCCGGCGCATGCTTTTTCACATGGCGTTCCAGCTTGGTATAGATGTCGAGCGGGTCCTGACCGGATACCAGCCGGACATCCAGATAAGCTTCGGCTACAGCCGGAATGATCCCTTTGTCCCGGCCTCCCGCATGCAGACCGAACACGTTGAACGTAGGCTCCAGCGAAAGGCGCCGGTAATACGTTTCTCCGTCCATCCGAATGCCGTCATGCCCGACCTGCCTTTTCAGATCGTCCAGATCAAACGGCAAACGCCTCAGCGCTTCCGCATCGGCTTCGCTCACCTGAGGGATGCCGTCATAGAACCCTTCCACCTGCACCTTACCGTCGTCGGATCGCATGCCATGCAGCAAAGAGACCAGAGGCCAGACCGGGTTCGGCACGATATTCCCTTTATTGCCGGAATGATTGTCCCAAGCCGCCCCTTTCGACGTCACACGCACCGACAAAGCGCCGCGAACACCCAGCAGGATCACAGGCGCACCGCTTGCATGTTTGGGACCGTCGGACGTATACACCAGATCGGCTTTCAGCAGTTCGCGATGGTTCGCAACGAAGTCCGCCAGCGAAGGACTGCCTGTTTCCTCCTCGCCTTCGATCAAGATTTTGAGGTTAATCGGTAGTCCGCCATGCAGCTTGAGATAACTTCGAACAGCCAAAATATGCGCCAAAAACTGTCCTTTGTTATCGCCTGCTCCGCGCGCATAAATTTTGCCATCCCGGATTTGGGGTTCGAACGGATCGGATGTCCACTCGCTCAGCGGATCGGGCGGCATCACGTCGTAATGTCCGTACAGCAGCACCGTCGGCGCATCGGTTGCTTGGCCGGAAGCCGCAATCTCTCCGTACACGATCGGATACGCGCCCGGGCGGTACACCGTGGTGCGAAAGCCTTCCTGTTCCAGCAGCAAACGTACCGCTTCCGCACATTCCTCCATGCCTTCGCCCGTATGGCTGATACTTTTTTGACGAAGCAGCTTTTGCAGCATTTCGATAAACTCGGCTTCGCCCTGCTCAATCTCGCCGTCAATCTCCGTAAAGTCATATGTAGTCAAAAAAGTTCCTCCTTTGCGCTATAGCGTCTATTTCCCCGTCTAAACCAATCGGTCTTCGAGTTGCTCCAACACCGCGCTCCACCAGCTTTCCCGGCGTTTGAGGCATTCAGGATCTTTTTGCTGTAAAAAGGTTTTTAGCGCTTGCAACTCTTGCCGGTCTTCCGCCTCCGAACGCGCCGCTTCGTCAGCCTTCGTTTTCGGTCGAATCTCTCCGCGGCGAAAAGCTTCCAGCTTCAACCGGGCCTGCTCCGCATTCCATATCGAAGGCTCGGGAGCTGACGGACGGCGCTGTTGAAACCGGCTATACCTAGACAAGCAATCCAGGAGTGATCCCAGATCAGTATTCACGAACACGTCTTTTTCACCACCGGGGCCGCAAGCTCGGATCTCGCCGCTGACTGATTCGATCACCAGATATTCCGACGTCCGTTCCCAGACATAAGCAATCGCAAAGCATCGGATACTTGGCTTATTCGATTCGGCCACCGCATATTGGAGATCATTCGCAAAACGGACACCCGCCGTATGCCCGATCTCCGCAGATTGCGGCAAACCCTCGCGAAGCAGGTTCAAAGCCGATTCGGGCAGCGTCGAATTTTCCAACTGATCCGGCGAAAAAAAGATACGTTCCGGCTTGGATTCACTCATGCGCATGTTCCTTTCTGTGCTTTCTTTCCAGTTTACCTCCCGTTCCAACGAGCAGCAAGGCATAAGACTTTCAAAAATCTTTTCCCTTCATACAAAAAAAGAACCCATCCAAAGATGAGTTCATGTTGTGCGATCCTATTCCGCCGCCCCGCAACATTTCTCAGTCCAGGAAGTGTTCCCCAAACCATCGGCGTGCCCCTTCCGCTTCCGTCCGCGTCAACTGGTGTCCAAAATGCTCCCAGTTCGCTTTTACCGTGGCGCCGGCGCCTTCCAACAGTTCAATCAATTCCTCCGTATTCGCAGCCGGTACCATACCGTCGTTACGGCCCGCACCTACAAACACCTGCACACCGTTCATATCCGGCAGTTTCAGCCCGCGCATCGGCACCATCGGGTGATGCAGCATCGCGCCTTTGAACGCCCCTTGAAAATGGAACATCAGGCTCGCCGCGATATTCGCCCCGTTGGAGTAGCCGAGCGCCACCAGATTCGAAGCATCAAATCCGTATTGCCCAGCCGCTTCGTTCAGGAAATCGCGGATCTCGTTTGTGCGGAAGACCAAGTCCTCCTCGTCAAATACCCCTTCGGCCAATCGACGGAAAAAACGCGCCATTCCGTTCTCGGATACATTGCCGCGAAGCGACAGAATCGAAGCGCCCGGCGCAACCATCTCGGCCAGCGGGATCAAGTCGCTCTCCGTACCGCCGGTTCCATGAAAAACAACCACCGTGGGCAAAGCGTCATTCGTACCTTTTTGGAAAATATGTTGCATAGGGATCGTCTCCTCTCAATGATCGATTTATACGTTTTTCGGATCTCTTACGGTAATCGGCAGTAAGCCTGCTTCGATTTGCGGACGTCGCTCTTCGTACCAAGCGGGCAGCATCAACTGTTCGCCCAATGCTTCCATTTCCTCGTCCACGGCGAAGCCCGGAGGATCGGTTGCGATCTCGAACAAAATTCCGCCTTCCTCCCGGAAGTATACCGCATGGAAATACTGACGGTCGATGACCGGAGTCGGTTGGAACCCGCCGCCGTGTACAACGCTGCGCCACATTTCATGTTCTTCGAAGTCTTTAGCGCGCCAAGCGATATGATGCACAGTTCCCGCACCGCCTGCGCCATGAGGAACAGCCGTCATCGGCAGGTCGATCAGATTGCCCAAATCGCCTGTTGCACGGAAGCGGGTAAAGCCTGCGAATTCGCCGACTTTTTCCATGCCCATAACCGATTCCAGGACAAAAGCCGTACGTTGCGGATTCACGCTGTACAATACCGCGCCGCCGAAGCCTTTGATCGCCATGTCTGCAGGAACGCCGGCGAACGACCAGGTCGATGCGGCGCCTTCCGTCCGTTCAACCAACTCAAGCTGCAAGCCTTCGTTGTCTTTGAATTGCAGATAATGTTCGCCGAAGCGATCAGCCTCGACGACCGAGATTCCGAAGCCGTCCAGACGCTCTTTCCAGAATGCCGAAGATCCTTGCGGAATGACGTAAGTGGTAAAACCGACCTGCCCGCCGCCAATCCGACCTCTGCGTGCTCCAGGGAAAGGGAAAAACGTAATAACGGTACCCGGCGCACCCTCTTCATTGCCAAAATACAGATGATATACATCAGGAGCGTCAAAGTTGATCGTTTTTTTCACCATGCGAAGTCCTAATACCCCTGCATAAAAATCGACGTTCGCTTGCGGATCTCCTGCGAAAGCGGTGATATGGTGGATGCCTGCGGTTTGCAAACTCATGATAATCTCTCCTTTTGATTCGTATGGTTTATTTTCAAATTTCTTAACTTCAAGATATTAGGCGTGAGACAAGACTTCTCTTTTCCGTAAAGCGAAACGCTATCCGCGTTCCGCCCCTTTGCCCAGCTTCTTAAGCAACATCGAAGCCATCTCGGTCTCCTCTTCGCTCAAGCCGCTCATAATTCGATGAACCTCTGCCGCATGCTCGGGGAAAATTGCATCAAACAACTCCCGGCCTTGATCCGTAATCTCTGCGTAGATCACGCGGCGATCGCTTGGGCTCGGTACCCTCCGCAGCAGCTCGCGCTTCTCCAGCTTGTCGATGTTATAGGTGACGCTACCGCTTGTGATCAGGATTTTCTCGCCGATCTGTTGAAGCGGAAAACGTCCTTTATTGTACAGCACCTCAAGGATGGTGAATTCGGACGGCGACAAGCCATGCCGCTTCATGTCTTTGACTGCTCGATCCATTACGTTCTTATAGGCTTTGGAGAGGACGACGAAAAGCTTGAGCGAAGCTGCTTCTTCGGCTGTCGATAATTCCTGTTGATTGGTCTGCACATTGTCTTCATTTTCCGTCATTTGAACTCACCTCCTTGATGGAATATTGTTTTGATTCAAATCTCTTGAATTAAAGATAAATCATTTTCCCAATGATGTCAAGAGGTCTTCACTTTCATTTTCAGAATAAAAAAAGCCCTTTTGACAAGGGCTTGGATACTGTTCGTTTGGAGCTTGAGGGCGGGCGCTGCGGGAGTAATTCGTTTGGATCTCTCGCCAGGAAGAACAAGTTCCAATGCGTTAAAAGCTTTTTAAAAAATTCTAAATATTCAGAAATTCTGGCGCAACTGAAACTGGAAGCGAGAAGACGGAGAGAGAAATTCAGTGAAAGACGCCTTTGAACTCGGAAAATTCCTTAGTTAAATCCAATCCATTTTCCGAGTGAGACAGCGGATTGTGAAGCATTTCGAAGAAATGCACTTCGGAAGCGTATGCTGGCAATTTCTCCCGCAGTCTTCTCGCTTCCCGCACCCACGTAACTTTCTCGGAAAAAGGTTAACGTCTTTTGCGCAAACTCTGAACAAGGTTGAAGACTTGTTTAGCGGTGGTGACTACGGCGGCGATGGTTCCGATGGTGCGCATGATTTTTCTCATGGTGTTTGGCCTCCTACTTGGGAAATGGGATGAGTCGAACGAGCCGACTTGCTATACTGCCATTTCCCCAAAGGGCGCGTGGGTGAAACGTTGGATCGACACGGAACGAATAAGCTTTTACTCGCTGCGCAAGGCGGCTACGGGATCTTTGCGGGAAGCGAATTTGGCCGGGATAAATCCGCCGAGCATGGTCAAGGCTACGCTCAGCACGACGAGTGCCAGCGCATGTAACGGATTGAGCACCGCTACGCCGGACAGGTCGGTCATCGACTTCAGGACGGCATTGATCGGGAGCGTCAATAGATACGCAATCGTGATGCCGAGAAGCCCGGATGCGGCTCCGATGATAAAAGTCTCGGCGTTGAATACGCGCGTGATGTCTTTTTTCCGTGCGCCCAACGCCCGAAGCACGCCGATTTCTTTGGTTCGCTCCAGCACCGAAATATAGGTGATGATGCCGATCATGATAAGGGATACGAATAAGGAGATGGATGCGAAAGCAATCAGGACGATCGTGATGCCGTTCATGATTCCGCTGGAAAGGCTGGTTACGGTCGCGGCAAGATCGGTGTAGACGACCTGATCCTCCGTTTCCTTGCCTGCGTTCCAATCATCCAGATAGGCGGTTAAATCCTCTTTGGCATTAAAGTCTTTTGGATACAGCGAGATGGATGCAGGTTGGGCAGAAGCGCCGAGTGCAGACAACGCTTGCTGCTGCGTGGTTGCATCTGCGGGATCAATCGCGCTGCTTGTCGAAGATCCCCCCATTCCCGGAGGCCCAAAGTTCATTCCCCCGAATGAGGAAAACAAGCTGGTCCGGCTGAAAGCTTGTCCACTCACTACATTCAAGGTTGGGCTGGACTTTTGAGCCTGAACGACGTCAGAGCTTTGCGCTTGCGCAATGAATTGCTCAGTCAATTCATCCGAATACGCGATCCCCGCATCCATGGTGGACATCGGCGAATCCTGCTTTTCCCGGATGATGCCTGACACGGTTAGCGTAATAGACTGCGGATCGTTGTAAATGCCGTTCAAATCCGATGCACCCGGACGTTCGAACAGACCGCTTCCCTTGCTTGGGTAAAACAGATTATTGGGAATCAGCTTAAAGGTCTGGCCGACGATCTCGCTAAAGTCGACAGATTCGGCATCGTAATCGAAGCCCAGTGCTTCCAAGGCGGCGGTATCGATCCGATTGTATTCGTCGACAACCATGACCAGCTCCGTAGGCTTGGAAGGAAATTCACCTTGGAGCAAATCGTAGACCTGCTCCAAGTAACTGCCGGATACGCTCGCAGGCTTGGACGGATAGGCGGTAAAGCCGGCTTCGGCTAAATCAACATCCGTTACGCTTCCGTCCGCTGCCTGCTTCAGTATATTCAGATTGGCCTCGCGCGCATAAGCGACCGCGTCGAGTAAGGCCGGATCGATCTGCTTCAAATAATCCAAATAAGCTTCGGTGATCGTATTGGCATGCAGCACCGTATTCAGCGTCGGATCGTAAGGGTAGACTTCGGGTTCCTGCGGAAATTCCGGAAGTTCGACCTCTGCCCCGCCGGGTGTGCCAGGCGGCGGCTCGGTGAAGTCGATATTCGCTGCGGTGCGGCTGATCGTAACCGGGAAATTCGACAAAGCACCGGACTCATACTTACTGATTTGCTTATCGAAGCCGTTGGAGAGCGACAAGATCAATGCAATCCCGATGATTCCGATACTGGACGCAAAAGCCGTTAACGCCGTACGCCATTTTTTCGTTGCGATATTGCGTCCCGAGAGCTTGAGCGCGGTCAGATAGCTCATCGCGGTCTTTTTCAACTTATATTCCGGCCAGGCTTCCACCTGTTCCAGCGGACGGCTATCCGAGACTACCCGACC
Organism: Saccharibacillus sacchari; assembly: GCF_037722395.1. Classification (GTDB taxonomy): domain Bacteria; phylum Bacillota; class Bacilli; order Paenibacillales; family Paenibacillaceae; genus Saccharibacillus; species Saccharibacillus sacchari_A. The sequence continues at coordinate 64,742 of NZ_JBBKAR010000061.1, forward strand.
GTCGCGGAACTGCACGATTCGGTCTGCGTAACGTTCAGCCAACTCGGGATTATGCGTAACCATAATGACCAGCTTATCTCCTGCAATCTCGCGAATAAGATCCATGATCTGGGCGCTCGTCCCCGTATCCAAAGCACCCGTCGGCTCGTCCGCGAGAATGATATCCGGGTCGTTGGCGAGCGCCCGGGCGATAGCGACGCGCTGCATCTGACCGCCCGAAAGCTGCCCCGGCTTTTTATGCATATGGTCTTTCAAGCCAACCCGTTCCAGGACCTCCTCCGCTTTGCGGCGACGTACCGATGCGTTGACACCGCTGAGCGTCATGCCCATCTCCACGTTGCCGACGATGCTCATATGGGAGATCAGATTATAACTTTGAAAAACAAAGCCGACACTGTTATTGCGATATGCGTCCCAGTCCCGGTCTTTGAAGCATTTGGTCGATTGCCCGTTGATGAACAGATCCCCTTCGCCGTAGCGATCCAAGCCCCCGATCAGATTGAGGCAGGTCGTTTTCCCCGAACCGCTTGGACCGAGTATGGCGACAAATTCACTTTTGCGAAACGACAAACTGACGCCATCGAGCGCCGTTTGCGTAAAGTCTCCAGTCGTGTACCTTTTGGAGATTTGTTGGAGTTGAAGCATGACAAATCATCCTTTCCCGATCCTGCATCCATTTTGGCAATCTCGTTAACATTACCCTTCGTTTCATCGTAGCATGTTCCAACGCGTCGAGCATCTCCCGCCTTTTTTCGGACAAATTTGCAACAAAAAAAGAGCTTCTGCAACAGAAGCTCGATCTACCCCGCCAAAACACCGCGATTGCGTCCTTCCTGCTTGGCCCGATACAGCGCGCGGTCCGTTTGTTCGACAAGCTCGCTTTCGGAAAAATGCGGATGCAATCCAATGCCGACAGACACGGTAATATGAATAATGCGTCCGTCCGGCAAAACGAAAGGCGTTTGCTCAATTAACGCACGCATCCTGTCAGCAGCTTCGACAGCCCGCCTCATATCGCAAGGACGCAAAATAACAGCAAATTCTTCGCCGCCTTTACGGGAGCCGCACCCCGTTTTGCGGACCGATTCGCGGATTAACTTGCCCAGTTGCTCCAGTACCGCGTCTCCAGCCGGATGGCCGTACGTATCGTTTACTTTTTTAAAATGATCGATATCCAACAGCAGAAGAGCGAAAGGACTTCCGGAAGCCGCAGCAAGTCGATATCTGGATTCGAATCCGCGTGAATTGTACAGTCCCGTGAGGAAATCGTGTTCTATGTCTTGCTTTAAAGCATCTTGAATCTCGCGCGTGGTACGTAAATAGCGCATCATATGGTAGGTAAATAAACAAGCGATCGCCTGAACCCCACTCAACAACAAGATCAGCGGAATTCCTGCCGTACCCAACCGATAAAGCAACAGCGCCAGAGCAAGCACCGTCGTGGACAGCGAAGCGAAGATCCAGATCCGCTTGAACGAATCTTTGATGCTGCGGATCCAAAAAGCGGGAGCGATCGTGGCAAACGTAAGCAGCGCCGCCAACAATCCGATCAACGAAGCCGAATTGATCGTTTCGGCAATCGCCAATCTTCCGATTCCGATAATGACGGATGCGAGCAGTGCTGCCAAAGGTCCTCCCACGCCCGCCGCCACCATGATCGATAGCTGCCGGAAATCCAGCAAAATGCCGTTGGGAAGCGCAAACGTGAACCACATCTGGACAATGCCGAATAAACCTAACCCTATTCCGCTCACCGCGTTGAGCATCCAGGGCTTCATCTTGAAGCGGGTACGCAGAAAGTTATGCGCCATGTCTCCAAAAAACAAAAACGTAGACAGCAAGCAGAAGTTGATAAAAAGGTCGCGAATCATCTTGTTTCCTCTCCTTGCACGGTTGCAAATAAAAGCTTTCTTTATTTATTAGTATCGGAAATCAAAAACGATTTATGAATGAATATCGACAAAGTTTACTCGTTTGGATTGAAACTTGCCAGTTTTCGTTTAATGGGACGTTAAGAGGACTTTCGATACTCCCAATATGTTAAAAATCACCATTCTTTTATTTCTTGACGACAAGGAGAATTGCCTATGCCGAACGTAGACACAACCCAATCTGCCCAAACCGCGCAATCGCTGACAAGCTATTCCAATGTTCTGTTAAAAAGCCAATTCGGCAAACCTGCGGATTCGATCGATATCGTGACCGACCCGCGCTGCTTCGTTTTTATTTACCGCGGTTTGACTGATGCGCATGATTCCCGATTGCCCGAAGATCCTGATGAACGATATGCGCATATCTACATTTTATTGAAACAGTTTATCTATCCGTCTTTGCGCCCCAAAATCGAAGCTGCTTCGAACCAAACCATTTCTTTTGCCTATATGGACTGGAAAATTCAAACGGATACCGCGATGATCGCCGTTTTTTTGCATCCCGAAATCGAAAAAGCCCACGAAGATCTGTACGCCGGCAAAGCCGATCTGCATCAGCATGTCGAAACCATCACCGAAAAAGTGCAAAACCCCCCGATCTCGATCGAGTCTTTCCGTATGGAAGGCGATTTGCTGTTGATCGTTCGAACCGGGCTGCTGATCAGTCTGGAAAAACGTCTTGTCAAAAAAGGATTCAACAATGAACTTCGTCTTGCCAAACGCGAGCTTGAACTTGAACGCTTCATCGAAGGATTGCCGATTAAAGAATTATTGGGTAAAAAAATGAAAAATGCTTTTCTGGATTGGGCTTTCGAAGATGACGTCAGCCTTTTGACTTTGGAACTCGAAGACGATCCGGACGAGGACGTCGATCAGTAGCAGCAGAAACGTTTTTGACGCTCAAGTGCCTCCGCAATCTTTTCTTTGGAAAAGATTGCGGAGGCACTTGTGCATGAATTGGAAATTTTATTTTTAGGCTTCTTCGCTTTCGTTGTAATGCGCCGCGCAAAACGCCGCGGTTTCTTCCAGTTCGTCATCCTCAAGATCGAACTCCAACACTTTTTGCGTGCCTCGCTCGATAATCTCATGCTTCACGATTTTCTTGTCTTCGCCGTTCACACCGTAGATAACGCGTAACAGCAATCCTTGCGGTGTGTACAACTCGTCTTCCTCGTCCACTTCGAATTCAAGCACGAACTCGTAGCGCTCTCCCTGCACGATGCCGAAAGCGTCGCGAATTTTTTCTACGGTATAGGCTGTAAATTCCATTATTCATTCTCCTTTGCGGCGCTGGCTGGCAGTAAGCTGCCTACTCGTTCGCGCACGTCCTGTTGATGTAGTGCTTCACCGAAAATATCGACGCGTCCGCGATCCCCGCTGGTACGGATCAGGCGGCCGATACCCTGGCGCAATCTCAGCAGCATGTATGGCATATCGACTTCGCCGAACGGATCGGCGGACTCCCGGCGTTTGGCAGCGAAGACCGGATCGTTTGGCGGGAAAGGAAGTTCCCAGACGACGACGTGATTGAGTGAATCGCCGGGTACGTCAAGCCCTTCCCAGAGGGTAACGGCACAAAGATTCACAAGCTTGCCGTTCTGGAATTCCGAGATCAGACGGCTGATTTCGGCATCGCCTTCGTACAACATCGGGAAGTCTGCGAACTCCAAACGCGAGTCGGCTTCGAAACGGAAAGCTTCCATCGATTCGCGAGACGGGAACAGCAGCAGCATGCCGCCTTCGCGGCGTTCCAAAGCACGAAGCACATAATCCGCCTTGAGCGCGATCGACGTTTCCGTACTCAAGCCGGCTTTCATGCTCTCCTCGTAATCATACGGCGAAGCAACGGAAAACGACTGGTACTCGCTGACTCCAAGGCTATCTGCGATATAATCGAACGACTCGTCGGCTGACAAGGTTGCGGAAGAGAAAATGATCGGCATCTTTTTCGAAAACACGCGTTCATTCAAAATCTCTTTCACCTTTTTCGGCATTAGCACAAGCGTCATATCGCCCTGGTCGTTCTGTGTCCAGCAGATCAGCTCGCGCGGGTTGGCGAACAGCATCAGTGCCGTCTGGATCATCTCCAGATGCTCTTCCACGATACGCAGTTGATATTCGTCGAGACTGAACATGCCGCTCTCGAACACAATCTCTTCTTCGATCGCGTCGATTGCCGAGCGGAACGCGTTGATCCTTTTCATCAGCTCGGCGGAAAGTTCAAGCTCGTTACGCTCGGATGCCGGAACCGGCGTGCTGTAGCGATGAAGCGACTCGAACAGATCATCGCTGCGCTCAATCGCGTGCTCGACGGATAACGCCAACGATTCGCGAACCTCGCCTTCCAGCAAACGCGTCACGATCGACTCGAACGCCGAATGCTTGAGCTTATACGTCAAAGCGCTTTGCGCGGCAGTCTCCAGCAGATGGCCTTCGTCGAACACGACCGAGCTATGCTCGGGCAGCAACGGAAGCTGGCCTTCGCGCTTACGCGCTTCATACGTCCAGACATGCTCCATATAAAAGTCATGCGAGCATACGATCAGGTCTGTGGCTTTGCGATAATGATCGCGCGACAGCGTCTGACCGCAGCGATGGCGACGCGGACAGATCAGGCAGTCCTGAAACACGTCCCAGCCGACTTTGTTCCACTGTTTGTCGTCCAATTCCGGGTAGTCTTTGCGGCTGCCGTACGGATAAAACGCTTGAAGCGTATCCGGGAAATGCACGAAAGGCGGCAGGTCCTCGTAAATGGTTTGGAACACTTCGTTTTCGCTGCCCGGTCCGCGTACTTCTTCGAGTTTATTCAAACACAAATATTGATCTTGCGATTTGCCGAGCCGCACGTCGATATTCAAATCCAGATGGCGGGCAATCTTGGCGATATCGCCTTCCGGCTTGACGAGCTGCTCGATCAGCGACTCGTCGGCGCAAGCGATCACGGCCGGTTTGCGGGTATAACGTGCGTATAGCGAAGCGTACAGCAGGTAGACGAGCGTCTTGCCTGTTCCTACTCCGGCTTCGGCAAAAATCGTTTTCTTTTCTTTATAAGCGCGCTCCAACTGGAACGCCATGAAAATCTGCTCGTCGCGCGTCTCAAAGCCGGCTTCGGGCAAAATATCGTAAAAGACGTCCGCGATCCAATCAGAAGCCTGGTCCAAAAAAGGGGCCGCGGGGTCGAACGTAAATGGATAAGTAGTGGTCAAAGCGGTGATAGCCTCCATTGATCTTGCGGATTTGGCGAGATTGTCAAACGGTTGCCAATCGGGCCACCCGTCATTATAACCGGAAACTGTCATTTTGGCGAGGGGGAAAGAAACTCTTCTTTTAAATCGGGGAGGAGCTGTTCGTGGGGGAAGCTGGGGCGGCTGCGGGAGAAATTCGTTTCGGGCGCTGTTTCACTCGGAAAATGGATTGAAGTTTTTATTTGTGTTTTCCGAGTTCAAAGGCTTCCTCAATCGAATTTCTCCCTCCGCCTAGAGCTTCCGGGGAACATTCTGTTCCCGAAAAGATGGAGGAGTTTCTTTTTTTAGGGGATATAATAAAAGCAAGGGCATTGTTTGAATGTACTGGATTGTTGCGCATATGCAGGATTGAACGGCTTTGCATATGCGCTGCTCCATACTCGTGTTCGGCAACCGTTCAAATCGTGCGTTTATCGTGCATTTCGGCTAAGAGTAACGTACCTTCATCCGCTACGGACCGCTAAGCGGAGTTTGAACCGTACTCCTTTACAACCCGGCAGCGGCGAACACTTTTTCGTATCCGTTTTTAGAGCGCTGCACCAGTTCTTCCGGGCTTTCTGTCGGCGTCGAAGGAGTCAGGATTTCTTGGCTTACGAAATCGGCGTAGCCGATTCGATGCAGCGCCGAGAGAAAACCGGGCAGGTCGATGATGCCTTCGCCCGGGTAGATGCGATCGTTGTCCAGAATCTGCTCGACAGGGAGGTCTTTGGCGTCGTTGAGATGGACGTGGACGATCTGGTGGGGCTTTAGGTTTTCGAGATCGGCTACGGTCAGACTGTTGGTGTGCCAGTGGTACGCATCCAGCAGCAAGCCGACGTTTGGCTCGCCGATCGCGTCGATCCAATCCAGCGTCTCCTGCATCGTCCAGATAAACGGGTGCTTCCAGGCGGTGCGAAGATGATGGGGGCCGACGAATTCCAAGCCGAGCCGGATGCCGTAAGCGCCCAGAATTTGTGCACAGAGTCGAAGTCTGCGTGTGGCCAACGCCATAAAGTGAGCGGACTTTTGGTCGGTGGAAGGCAGCACGTACGTACAGCAGCGCGTGCAGCCCAGCTTGCGCGCGGCAGCGGCGGCTTCTGTTAATGCAGGAAGTCCCGCAAGAAACGCTTCTTCATCCGCACGCCATTCCACAGGCAGATCGATAGAACCGAGACGAAGGTTATACCGTTGCAAAAGCTCAATCGCGCCCTGTTCCCCATATTGCTCGATCAATGCTCTGGCGCTCAGATCCACACTGTCAAATCCGGCGTCGGACGCCAATTTCAAAAATTGCTCGTCACTCCCGATTGTCCCCAATCCGGCACGCGTCAGTCCTTTTAGCATGAGTTCCTCCTATGTATGGCAAATGATCGCAGCGCAAACGGCGACGTTTGCCTTTTGTATTCGCTTCCATGTTAATACGGAGCGAACCTGAATACAAACCCTTTTCGTTCAAAATCTTATTTCGCCGGTAGTGGAAATTCCGTCGTCAGCGACAGATTGTTTTGCGCGTCTTCGGTTCCCACGATGCTCTCCACATAGTTTTTCGTAAAATCCCCTTCCGATTCCGCCCACAGCCGATAGCCTTCGGATGCCTTAATAACCGCCCGATCCTGCTGCTGGGTTCCTGCAAAGTAGCTCACGTTCACATCCGCCATCGTCCGGGCCATCGCTTCGACTTGTTCCGGGGTATACGTATCGTTCACGCTCAGACGCTTGAACGCCATATCGTATCCGAATCCGGCAAAAAAGGTTCGGGAATAGTTACGGAAACTCAGCAGATTCCCGTCAGTGCTGCCGTTTCGTTTGGCCCAGCCTTCCACGTCGGTGATCCGCGCTTCGTAATGCAGCTCGTGCGCAGAAGCATCGTACGTAAGCCATCCATACCGATTCGGGGACACCGATTGCGCTCCCGTGACGATATCCGTCAACTGATGCCCGCCTTTTTCAACCGAAGCGATATTTTGAATATGGATATGTCCGCTAAGCGAGGGGGTCATTCCATATCGGGCAAATACGTCCTGTACCTCGGCCGCGTTATCGAGCGTGAAGCCTTCCTTTACCACGTCGCTATGATCCGTCAAATTATGGTGCATAACCGGGATGATTCGCGCACCTGCTTTTTCCGCTTCCTGACCACAGTCTTCGATCCATTTCAACGTCCCGGTTTTCAACTCGCCGCCCGTTTCCGGATAACCCAGCTTGGCATTGTTCTTGTATTTGCTCGTGTCCAGCATCAACAGCCAGAGATCGTCGGAAGGCTTGACCAGATAACTGAGCGAGGAAGAATCCCGCGATACCGCTTCATCGTACCCGTACGCTCCGTAAATTTCCGTAAATTCCTTCTCGGTAACGGACGCCGCCTTATACTGGTCCTCTCCCTTGAAGCTCCGCGCCCACGGGTTCAGAAGATCATGATTGCCCGGAATGACATAGACACGGGTTCCGGACTGCTCGACCTTTTGCAGCTTTTTGGCCAGATCCTCATGACTTTCCAGCTCGCCGTTGTTGGTCAGATCGCCGCTTAAAATCAGCACGTCTGGGCGTTCCTCTGCCATCTGCCGCGTAAACGCATCAACCAGTTCTTCGCTGTAATTGAGCTGCTTGCCGTCTCCCGCGTACACATACGTATCAAAGGCTTGCCCGTGATCGGTCAGCCGTCCGCTCAGGTAATGGATATCCGTTGCTACCGCCAGCGTGACGTTTTCGCCGTGTCCGATCGATGCAGGTTGCGCCGACACTGAAGTGCTTTTGCTGTCACAACCGGATAGAACCAGCGCCGAGATCGTCAAAGCCGTCAGTACAGGGAGTGCTTTTTGAAAGATATTGAGCATCGCTTTTCCTCTTTTCCTATATAAAAAACCGTCTCCTTCAGTTTAAAGGAAACGGTTCGGGTCCGGCTGACGCTCCTGTGAAACGATTGTGAATCCTGCTTAACGGTTGCGCGCACGGGGATCGGTCCGCTCGTCCGGCTGTTCTTTTGCCAGCAGTTCGTCGACCGTATCCCAGCGATGGCGGAATTTTTCCAGCCGAGGATGCAAGCGCTGCGGCGAACCGTCCAGCACCAACCGGATCTTCACGATCCATTCCTCGAACGTGGCGAACGACGCGAACCGGTTGGCGTTGTCGGCGGTCAGATACAGGAACAGCGGCGACGGATACTTTTCGTCCATAAACCGCAGCGCCGCTTCGAGCGGGGTATACTTTTTGCGTTTGCCGTCCCAATTCTCCACTGTCACGTTGCGCATGATCTGTTGATCGCGCCGCCATTCGTGCACTCGGTCGTCCCGTTTGTAAAAAGCGCTGGCGCTTTCGCCCGTCAGGCGCTTCACGGTCGCTTCATGCAGCGGATACAGTACCAGCTGCGAGAAAGAACGGGCGACAGCCGCCTCGGCTGCCCGCTCTAACTGTTCATCCGAAACATGCTCGAACGAATCGTAAAAGACCAACGTTCCTTTGGACGCGCGTTTCGCGGGTTCGGCTCCGAACGGAACGTGATACGTTTGTCGGCCCATAAGCTATTGCTCCTTCCCGGCAAAAAACTTGCGGTGTTTTAAAAATCCTTTCTTTTAAATAACCACAATCCGAGTCCGAAAGCAAAAATCGCGAAGATACCGGCATACCAGACGAACGTGTTCGAAGGCGGATTGCCTCCCGTCAAAAAAGGAATCGTTTCGCCGGCTCCCTGCGTCAGCACAAACTGCATGCGGCGATTGAGTCCGTCGGCCGGCATGAGCAACGACAACAGCGCGCCGATCCGGCTCAACGTCGCTTGCACGTCCGGTTCGACCGGCAGCACGCCGCGCACTTTTTCCACCATGCCGCCAAGCCAGCCCGCTCCGTACAGCATCGTCATGAACACGCCGTTGCCGATGCCCGAGAACAGCGTCGAACCGACCATCGAAGCTCCGATAAGTACCGGGACCGCGCCCAGGAAAAGCAGCAGCGAAATCCATATATCGCCGTAATCGCGGGTCATCCCGGCATGTGCATGAGTAATAAGCAAAATCGCGGCGAACAACAGCAGCGCATAAGCGCCGATCAGCGACACGTAACCGATCCAGCGGCCGACATACCATTTCCAACGCGGAATCGGACGGGTCAATACCGATTGCAGCACGCCCTGTTCCGACTCGCCGGAAATGACCGAGAACGAGCTGAAGATCGCCAGAAACGCCACGACGAAGCCGCCGAAAAAGAAACCGAGCGACAAGATCGCGCTGCGCCGGGTGAATTGCAGCAGCAGATCGTTTCCGTTGCGCGTATCCGCGCCTACCGTATCCGCGATAAACCAAAATACGGCCAGAAACAGCACGGTCAACACGAACGTGATAAGCATCATTTTACGGCGCAGCATCTCCTGCCACGTCGAAGCTATGATCGTTTTCATCCGCGTTCCCCCCTTTGGTCGCGCCCGGATACGGTTTGCACGAACCAATCTTCGAGTTTTTCTTTTTGAACGAACGATTCGTACAACGTCATGCCCTGTTCCACGATCAGCAGGTTCAACAATCCCGCCTGGTTCTCGTCCACCAGTTCCGCTTCCAACCATACCGGGGCGTCCCACTGCGCTTCGGCCGCGTCCGCATCGTCGGCCACCTTCAGGTTCAGACGGCTTTCTTCGCGCAGCCAATCCAGAATAAGCGGCGAAAAGCCGCCGACCTTGAAACGCCAGCGGACTTTCGTTTTCAATACGTCTTCGACCGGACCGGTGCGGATCATATCGCCGTTCAGCATCAACGCCATCCGGTCGCATACCGTTTCCACGTCTTCCATCAGATGCGAGTTGAGAAAAAGAGTCGTGCCTCTTCGTTTCAGTTCCAGCAGCAGTTCGCGCACTTCTTTTCGGCCTACCGGGTCCATAGCCGACGAAGGCTCGTCGAGAAACAAAAGCTTCGGATCGCCGAGCAGCGCGCAGGCCAGGCCAAGCCGTTGTTGCATCCCTTTGGAATACTGCTTCACCCGGTCGGAACCCCGCTTGCCGATACCGACTTCGTCGAGACGTTCGCGAATCCGCCGTTTGGCTTCGCCGCCTCGGATTCCGAGTAGCCCGGCATGGAATTTCATCACTTCTTCGCCGCTCAGCCATTCGGGATAACGATAAAGCTCCGGCAGGTAGCCGATCTGCTTGCGGGCTTCTAGCGAACCGATCGGATGCCCGAGTATTGAACCGCTTCCTTCGCTCGCGCGAACCAGTCCGACAAGCGTTTTGACGAAGGTGCTTTTGCCCGCGCCGTTGGGACCGAGGAAGCCGAAGGCTTCCCCTTGTCCGACCGTTAGCGTGATATTCCTGCATCCGCGTCCGTTACCGTAAATTTTGCTGAGTGCTTGTGTGTGTATCGCAGGAATCCTCGTATTCACTGGGCAGCCAGTCCTTTCACGAACTCCAGGAATCCGGCTTCGCCGCCTTTGAAGTCTTTGCCTGCATCGAACTCGAACAGCTGACCGTTTTTGATCCAGAACGCGTTGCGCGAATGGCTATCGTTGAACGTATACGTGACGTTCACGCCGGAGACGTCGAAGCTTTGCGCTTGGCCGTTCGCGTACATCGGCAGCGGCAGGCGTCCGCTCGACACGGCGGCTTGTTGCAGGCTCATACGCAGATCTTCCGGCAGGTAAGGGAAATGGATGACGGCGTCCATCGTTTCCTCGACCGGGAAGGACGGGTCGAATTCCACGGTAGGCATCTCCGATTGGTTCAAGTGGGCCCATTCCGCTTCGTCATCGCCGAAATTGTAGATGGTCGAGGCCGGATGCGTCATCGTGATGGTTTTGCCGTCGGCCTCCGCCGGGAACAGGTGATCCGCTCCGAGTTTTTTGAGCGCTTCGTTTATTTCCTGCACGTTAAGCTTCATTTCGGTCTTGCTGCCGATCGAAGCGCTCAGTCTGCCCGTTTCGCCTTCCGGACCGGATATCGGCTTGAATCCGAGTTCGGCCCGGATCTGTTCCGCCGTCATTTCGGGATCGAAATGCCCTTCTGCCTTGCTAGAGAAGCTGCCGTATGTGTTGATCGTTTCGTGATGGTCGTTGGCGCCGTAGACCATCTGCATCATGTTTCTCATTTCGTTTTCCTGCACGACCACGGCGTCCTGCATCGTGAATGTGTTCAAGATGCTCGCCAGCGCGTTGTTGCCGGCCGGCGTTACGGCCGTCACGATCACCGCCGCCGCTGCCGCCGCGACCACGAAACGGACGGTTCTGCGTTTGCGTTGCTTGTTCGAAGCTTGAGCCGCAAAAGGCACGCTGGGTTGACCGTTCAAAACGGACGGCTGATCTTCTGCGGCGAAAACGCTCGGTTTGTCATTATTCATGCTGTTTTCTTCCTCCTTGTTCGCTTCTTGTAAAGTTGCTTGTCGTTCTTCCCACGTTGCCCACGCCGGATTAACCGGTTCTTCCCGCAAACGTGCCTGCATCTTTTCCCAAGCCTCATTCGCAAGCGCTTGTTCATACTCGCTGTTTCTGTTCGTTGTCATCGCTTGTTCCTCCCGAAAATAAGATCTTTTTATTTCGTTTATCCGTCCTGTTCACAGTTCCAATCCGTTACGTTTGCCCGAAGCGCGTTTGCGCAGTTTCTCGGCCGCCCGGTTCAACAGCGATCCCACCCTCGGCGGACTGACGCGTATTTCTTCGGCGATCTCCGCGTAGCTGTAACCGGAGTACCGCAGCATCAACGCTTGCCGATCGCGTTCCGGCAGCTCGCCGAGCAGTTCGTTGATCTGTTCGCGGTCTTCGCTGCGCACGACGGCTTCTTCGCCGCTTTCCCAAGTCTTTTCCCGGTCAAAGTACTGTTCCTGCTTCTCCTGAAGCTTGCGCTGCCTGACCAGCCGATCCGTATTGTCGTAAGCGATCCGGGTCAGCACCCGATGCAGCCAGGCTCCGATCACTCTCGGATCGTCGGGCGGATTGCGGTATAGTCTCAGGAAGACCTCCTGCGCCAAATCTTCCGCCGTCGCCTCGTCTTTGACCATCGCGATCAGTTTCCGGCGTACGCCGGGATAATATTCGAGAAATACCGCGCGAAACGCGTCGGATTCCGTATGCAAATTGTCCATCGGTGAACCTCCTTGTGAAGTGCGGCCGCTCTTCCTTGCCGTATATACACTGAGAAGACAGGGGTCTTTCGGATTTTGTATCCCCATTTATAAAAAAAAGTTCGAAAGTTCGAAATAAAGAGCCATACAGGGTAAAATAGAAAGCTACTCCCCTATCATACACAATGCGCATGAGCGCGAAAGGAGGCTGCCATGATCTACCGATTCACTTATTTGTCCGGGGGACTGCGAGTCGCCGGTTATGCGGCCCTTCCGCCGGAATTGAGCATGAACGAAAAAGAGTTCACCCGTTTTCTGAGGCGCGAGTTCAATGACGAGGAATTGAGCGCGGAAGCTGTCGCCTGCCTCCTGCCGTCAGCACTAAGCACGGAAACGCGCACGGATCGTTATCCGGTGCTTGTTTATTGCAGGGGCGGGATAGGACGCGTGGGCCGGGTACGGCTCGATTGGCTGGCTGAATTTGCTTCATTTGGCCGAATCGTCGTCGCTCCCTGCTATCGCGGCGGCGAGAGCGGCGTCGGGCATGACGAGTTTGGCGGCGCGGATCTGGAAGATTCGCGTGTGGCAATGCGGCTTGCACGGGCGTTCCCGCAGGCTGATCCCGAACGAATCGCCGTACTCGGTTTTTCGCGCGGTTCGATCAATGCCACGGATGCCGCGATCGAGGAGCAGGCCTCGCAGCTCGTACTGTGGGGCGGTCTATCCGATCTGGGACGAACGTACGAAGAACGGATCGATCTGCGCAAAATGCTCAAACGAGTCATCAAAGGCTCTGTTTACAAAATTCCCGAAGCGTATGCAGAACGTTCTCCGATCCATATGGCCAAGCGTCTGTCATGCCCGGTTCTTATCATGCACGGAACGGAAGATGCGCAAGTGGAATATGGACACGGCAAGCGGATGTACGAAGAGCTGCAAAGGCTGGGCAAAACGACCGAGCTTATGACATTGGACGGATTGGGTCATCATATGCCGCAGCCGATTCGGTTGGAAGTGCTGCGCGATATGTTCGACTGGCTGGATCGTGCCTGATTGCTTGGGCCGTACCATGCAAAAAGGACCTCAATTCCCGATGCTACGGGGTTGAAGTCCTTTTTGCATGTCAGAACCGTTATACGGGATATACGATGCTTCCACTTACCAATTCCCGGGAAGCACGATACCGAAAAATTCGTCGCTCCGAGTCACTACGATCGCGTCCTTCCGCGTGCGGGACGGACGGGATTCCGCGCGTTCGCGTACGATGCCAGGCGGTGTCGCGAAATCTACTTGTAACGGATGCAGATTCATCAGTCGGCTGATCGGAAGCTCATACAGATGCTCCGGCTCGTACTCGGCATTCATTTGAATATAAAAAGCATCGCTCATCACCAATCCGATTGGGCGCTGCTTACGGTCACAGACCACGATACATGCAGCCTGCGGCTGCTCAAGCAGCAAGCGCTGCGCCTCCCCGCATGTTGCCGTATCCGGCAGCACCCATGCCGGAACGGCAGACAAGCCAATCCCGATCATCAACGGTTCCGTCTCGTCATTGCTATTCACGCCAAATTGGCGAACCGTATGTTGCCGGATCACGTTCATTCGATAAAACTCCTCTCTTTTCAACAAGCTTCGCTTATTTATCCGTTCAGCGTACGCCGTTAGCATCAAGGGGGTTCGAGAGGTGTGTAAGGGTAAAGTAAAAAGCCCGCCAACAGGACTCTTGTCCGTTCGCGGGCCTATTTTCGATCTATATCTTGCTCGACTTACTTACGCTTGCGAGTCGCCAAAGCGGCTCCCGACAATCCAATCGCCACGATCGACAGGGCGAGCGTTACGTACAATAGCACATTGTTCGTCTGCGCAGGCGCATCGGAAGGAGCGTCTGCGGCGACTTCGGTTGGGTCGCTGACTGTCGAAGCATCCGTCGCAGGTTCGGTTGTCGCTGCGTCAGCTTCCGTTGTTGCTTCGGCAGCATCGGTTGCCGTCTCATCTGCCGGAGCTTCGGCCGGATCGCTAACCGCCGCGTCGTCTGTGCTCACCGCTTGACCATGCGCGTTAGCTGCCGTCTCGCCCGCTGCTGCGCCGATCGTCGTGATCGAATGCGGCGTGTCCGCGTTTTCGTCGCCTGTCCATTCCACGATGCTGCCGTCCGTGTAGTATTGGAAAGCGTCCCAAGCCACTTCGCCTTCCGCTGCGGGATTTTTCGCGACGAAGGTGAAGCGTTGGAACTCGCCTGCGGCGATTCCGTCCCCTTCGGCTTCCCATGTTACCGTACCCGCCGACTCATCGACGGTAGTCGTCCAGCCCGGAATCGGCTCATATTGCTGGAACTCGACGCCTTCCGGCATTTTCAGCACGACTTTATTCGTATTGACATCCTTCTCCACCGGAACTTTCATCGTATACGTTTCCCAAGCGCCCGTGCTCGATTCCTTCGGCAATACCGAAACGTGCGCGCTGGCTACCGTTGCAAACAGCAGCAAAGCTGCCGATGCCGGAGCGGCAAGAGCCATCAATTTTTTGAATGTTCGGTTCATGTGGGTTGTGTTCATTGGAGTAAATCCCGCCTTTTTTTTATATTGGGTAAAACGATTATTCAATGACTTCCATCGTAAACGTGCGGTCTGCCTGTTCAAATTTCTCGGACAATCCGTGCACTTCAACATTCCAAAGTCCCGCGCTGCCGAAATACAAGCCGGATACAAGATAACTGCCATCTTTCTGCGCTTCGGCGCGAATCTCGGTGTAATCGCCTGGGGTAGACTGCGGTGCAATTCGGAGCATCACCTGCTGCCAATCCGTTCGAACCGCATCCTCCGCATCCGTGAACCGAACCGTAAAGGTCGATGTCGAGACTTGCAGCGGACGTACATCCAACGAGATTCGTACGTTTTCCGCATCTTGGGCCGGTTGAATATCCGAAAAAGCTGACGGTGCTGCGGCCGCAGGCTGAGGCGTCGGCACATTGGTCAATAGCCCCGCCAGAATCAGGACCATAATCCCCGCTGCAAGCTCCGCAACCAAAGACCAAGTTCTGCGTTCTTCGCCTTTGCGGCGGGCACGCCGGAAATGGATCAACCCAAGTCCGCCCATGACCAGCAGCAGCACCGATTTGGCTACGATCAGCTGTCCGTAACGGCTGGTGAACAGATCCGACCAGGCAGGCACATGCGTCACGCTCATCACCACGCCGCTGAATATCAGAGCCACGACCGAGCCGAACGCCCACGGAGCGAATCGACGGAACGTCGTTTTCCAAAATGCCGGACCGTCCCCCGCCGCCGCAGGCAGACTGAGCAGCAGCATAAGCAGCCCGCCGATCCAGACCGTGGCTCCCAGCATATGCAGCGTATCCGCCATCACCTGTCCGAAAACATGCTCCGATCCCGCCGCGTGTCCCGTCAATGCTTTGGTCACCAGCAGCAGGACGAATCCGATTATGACGATGGTCCAATGCCCGCCGCGCTTGCCCCAGCCCATCACGTCATTGACGACGACCGCGCCCGCGATCATCAGCCAGAGCAGAATTTGCAGCAGGAACATCCGACCGGACGACGTCCCTTCCAGGGTCTGGCTTAAAATCTCTTTGCCAAACGCCTGGCTCCACGGCACATCCGCAAACAATTTCGCCTGAAGCGGCAAGCCGATCAGAATAACGAGCAGCAGTCCCGCCATAGCGGCCCAAAACACGATCCGCGCCGGGCGCGTCAGCTTTTTCGCCGTACGCAATTCTGCCGGCAGCAGGAAGCCCAGGAACAAGATCGCCCCGGCGACCAGCGAGAGCAACGTGTATAGAGCAGCCCGGTGCGCCACCGTATCCGCTCCCGGTGTGTAATCCGCTGCGCCTCCAGCCACCCCCGCATCGGTCAACACGCCGTCCGAACCGATCCCGAAACGAACCGTGCCGCGGATCGGATGACCGTCCGCCGAGACGACGCGCCAGTTCATCGTGTAGATGCCGTCCGGAAATTCCCCTTCGACAGCGGCTGTGACGAGATGCGAATCGCTTGCCGCGACTTCGGCCTGTCCGACAGGCATTTCCTCTCCGGCTGTATTCGTCACCTTGATCGACAGAAACTCGCTCTGAATCGTTTCATTGAACGCCAGTTCGATCGATTCCGGCATTTGCGCCATCGACGTCTGATCCGCCGGAGTGGACGAGGTTAACGTCGCATGCGCCCAGGCCAATCCCGGCAAAGCCAACGTCGCAATCAGAATAGCCGATAGCAACGGAAGCAAAATGAATCTTTTCGTCATTGAATCCTTCCTTTCATGCTCATCGTTCGCCGCCGAATCCGTCGCGTCCGACCCAGCCTTTTTCCATCGCGTAGCGGGTCAATTGTACGCGGTTCTGCAACTGAAGCTTCTGCAAAATATTCTTCAGATGGTTTTTCACCGTATGCTCCGAGATGCCCAGCACCTCCGCGGCTTCGCGATTCGTTAACCCGGAAGCAACCTGGCGCAAAATCTCCCGTTCCCTCGCTGTCAGCGTATCGCTTTCAGGCTCGGTGGCGGGTGCGGAGAATTCTTTAAGGATTTGAAAAGCCAGTTCCCGGCTAAGCGGCGCTTCCTCGCTAACGATAGCTTTCAAGTATTCGATCCAGGTAGACGGGGCCAGGTTTTTCAGCAGATAGCCTTGCGCTCCCTGTTTCAACGCTTCGAGCAGATAGGCGATATCGTCCGATACCGTGATGATCACGATCTTCACGTACGGATACGAGACTTTGATGCGTCCCGTGGCTTCCAGCCCGCCCATCCCGCTCATGCGAATATCCATCAGGATCAGATCCGGCATCCATTGTTCGGTAAACGCTATCGCTTCCGCCCCGTCCGATACCACGCCTATCACCTCGAACGCAGCATCCAGGGACAAAATGTCGCAAATCGCTTCCTGCGCATGCTTATGGTCATCGACAACCAGTACGCGGCAACGGTTCATCGCGCGTCCCCCTCCCGTCCAAGCTTGACCGAGGTTCGGCCCGGCTTCGAATCCAGTTCAAAGCTCCAACCCATCTCCTGCGCCCGGTCCGCCATGATTTTGAGACCGTACCGACCGGATGCCGACAACGGATCGCCGTCGAATCCCCGACCGTCATCCGCGATTTCGACCGTCCAGCCTTTTTCGTTGCTGCGCCCTATTACTTCTGCATGTGCCGCCTGGGCATGCTTGCGTACATTGATAACCGCTTCGCGGATGCAGGCAAGCAGCTCGGCTTTTTCACGGCTCGCAAGTCGCTCGTCCGGCAGCTTCCAATCCACCCGAACGTCGATCATCGCTTCCTCCGCCAGTCGACTGACACGCGCGGCCATAGACTCTTCCGTCGTGTATTCGCCGGCAGCCAAATTACCGGCCCCCCCTACGTCGGTCGTCTCCAAAATTTTCCGATGGGTATCCAACGATTCGATACCTACGATGCTACCCCTGCCGGGTACAGCAAGTCCGCTTTTGGCAGGCTCGCGCAGATTCGCCAACGCTTGCCGCACATAACGATCCACCTCGTGCACGGTTCGTCTGACGGCTCCCAGCTCGCTCCCCAGACCTGCTTCGTCCGCGCCCCTCTCCATTCGATCCAGTTTGACCGATAAAAGGAATAGCGATTGCGCGATGCCGTCATGCAGTTCGCGTGCCAATTCCTCGCGTGCTTCCAGGTTCGCCTTGACGGTACGCGCCTGCTCCAGTTCCCGCTGCATACGCTCCAGCAGCGCGAACAGACGGCGCAGCAGCGTGACACTGACCAGAAATACCAACACCGGCGTCAGCATATTGCCTGCATCCATCGACAGCACGGGCATCAGGAATTGGTGCCGAACGTACTCCCATATTCCAACGACCGCCGTCGGCAAAAACAAAATCAGCCATTTAATCTGCGTATAGCTCACGATGTACCCGCCTTCCTCGCCCGCTACACGAGCTTTCCATTAAATTTTAACCAAAAAACCGACGCGACAAATGACCCTTTCGGGCTACGTTTGACACTTTTTCGGCTTTTTCACACGTTTGATGTTCAGAATTGTTCACTTATTGATCACAATCAGGTAGACTGTTATGTTGTATCCTCGTAAGATCCTGTTACAAACTTCATTATAGAAAGCGGAGGTCGCGGCAATTGGAATTATATTGGTTTAACCATGCTCCGTGGTTTTTGCTTGTGCTGAACTTGCTTCTGGCACTGACCGTCGTATTTTTGGAGCGACGCGATATCGGTGTCACATGGGCATGGCTGATGGTTCTTTTTTTCCTGCCGATTATCGGGTTCGTCCTGTATCTGTTCCTCGGCCAGAATCTGAGCAAGATCAAGCGGTATCAGTTCAGGGAACAGGAGAAGATCCTGCTGCCCGGCATCTCCGTCCAACGCCAACTGCTGCTCGATGAGAAGCTGGAGTTCAACGATCCCCGCACGGCCCGTTACCGCGAGCTGCTGCATATGAACATGGTCGGCGATTTTTCGCTCTACACGCAAGACAACGACGTGATCGTGTATTCGGACGGCAAAGAAAAGTTTGACGCCCTGCTCGCCGATATCGCCCGTGCCCAGCAGTACGTCCACGTGCAATATTACATCTGGCAAAACGACAATCTGGGACGACGCCTGATCGACGCCCTGACCGAGAAAGCGAAGCAGGGTCTCGAAGTCCGTATATTGTACGACGCCTGGGGCAGCAAAAAAGTCAATCGGCGCTTCCTGCAAAATTTCCGTGAAGCGGGCGGCGTGGCAGCTCCCTTTTTCCCGTCGCGGATTCCGTTTATCAACTTCAAAATGAACTACCGCAATCACCGCAAACTGGTCATCATCGACGGCTCGTGCGGGTATATCGGCGGGTTTAACGTTGGGGACGAATATCTCGGCGAAGTCAAAAAGTTCGGCTACTGGCGCGACACGCATCTGCGGATCGAAGGCACGGCGCTGATCCAGATGCACGCGATCTTCCTGCACGACTGGAGCTTGTCCGTCAAGCAAAAGCTGCCGGAAAATCTGTTCCTGAGCGTGAGCCGTCCGTTCCCCGGCAAAGTCGGCGCGCAGATCATCTCCAGCGGTCCCGATCAGAGCCGCGAAACGATCAAGCTGGCTTATATCAAAATGATGGACGAAGCACGCGAGTGCATCATGATCCAGACGCCATATTTTATCCCGGACGAAAGCATGATGACCGCGATGAAGATGGCCATCCTGTCCGGCGTCGAGGTGCATCTGATGATTCCGAAGGTTCCCGATCACAAAATGGTCTACTGGGCCTCCTATTCGTATCTCGGTGAGCTGCTCGATCTCGGCGTCAACTGCTATCTGTATAAAAAAGGCTTTCTGCACGCCAAAACGATGGTCGTCGACGGACGCATCGCCTCGGTCGGTACCGCCAATATGGATATTCGCAGCTACAAGTTGAATTTCGAAGTGAATGCGATCCTATACGATTCCCAAAAAGCCGGCGAGCTGGAAGCCCTGTTCCGCAAAGACATGGAAGACAGCGAAATCCTTACCGTCGAACTCTACAAAAAACGTCCGATCCTTCGCAAAATGCTCGAATCCTACACGCGTTTGCTGTCTCCGATTCTATAATCTTTTGATCCGGTAAAAAATCCGCTCGGATGCGCCTAGATGACGCCCGAAGCGGATTTTTTGCAAAATCAGACCCCGCCGCCAGGTTGAACAGGCCGTGCGATGTTGAACAGCCGTCCCAGCTCTGCGTATTCGTTGCCCGCCAGTCTCGCGACCGGACGCAGCTTTTCCGTTAACACATAGCCATGCTCGGCGTCATAGATCGATTCGTCCAATTGGAATCTCAAGATACGGGCAATCAACAGATCGTGCGTAACCCGCCCGTCATCCGATTTGATCGGCAAATGCGATTCCAGCCGGCACTCCAACCGCACTTTTGCTTCGGCAATCCCCGGCACGCTGACCGCGTCGCTGTCGACCAGCGTCAGCTTGGTCAGGTCGATCTCGCTTTCGCCCGGCGGCAGCACTGCGGCTGTACGGTTCATCTCTTCGACGAGCGATTCGTCGCAAATATGCACCACCAATTCGCCGTGCTCCGTCACGTTGCGAGCCGTATCCTTCATCTGCCCGTCAGGGCGACGCACTACGGACACAGCCACCAGCGGCGGATCTGAGCTAACCATATTAAAATAGCTAAAGGGAGCCGCATTGACGGTGTTGTGCTCACGTGAAAATGAAGTGACCCACGCTATGGGACGCGGTACGATCGTACCCGTCATCAATTTGTACACGAGCTTGCTTTCCAGCTCCTGCGGATTAAGATTGTGCATGGGAACCCTCGCTTTCGTCTCTTCATAGATCTCTTCTATTGTAAACGTTGGCGTTTATTTTGTCAGGCTTTTTCCAAAAGAAGGAAACTTGCGGCGGAAGCCTCCTTTTCGCCTCCGTCTTTTGTACAAAATGACGTTACGATCCCGCCGGTTTGTGCATTGAGCAAGCTGCCGGTTTCTTTTATGCTTATTAACGTTGATAACGATTATCAATAACTACCTACATAAACAGGGGGATTTATCAGATGCACAAGTTTGAACTTCTATCCGTTACGACTAGAAAAATCGTGGGTCTGTTCGCGGTCGGCTTGCTCGGCGCCGCCGTAGGCTGCTCGTCTCCGGCTGCAACAACCGATACTGCGGCTTCGGCTGAAACCACAGCGCCAGCCGCAACAACCGAGGCCGCGGCTGAACCCGCTGTCGAAGAAAGCGGAACGGTTAGCTATACGGATTACACCGGACATACCGTGCAAATCCCTGTAAACCCGCAACGGGTCATCTATTACGGCGAGACGCTTGGCGATTTGCTTGAACTGGGCGTGACGCCGATCGCGACTTCGACAGCAGAATTGGAAGATCGTTTGTTCAGCAGCGAAGTGCCGGATATTCAGGACGTCGGTTCGCCGCCAGATCCGGAAAAATCGCTCTCTCTTTCTCCCGATCTGATCATTACAGGCGATACCGACGAAAAGCTGCTTGAATCGTTGTCCAAAGTAGCCCCGACGATCACCTTCAATACGTTTGCGACCCTCGAAGATCGCATGAAGGATCTTGGCGTTATTTTGAATAAAAAAGACGAAGCGGCTGCATGGATTCAGCAATATAAAACAGCTTCCGCAGAAATGTGGAAACAGCTGCATAAGAACGGCGTCGGCGAAAACGAGACCGCTTCCGTATTCACTTTCTATCCGGGCAACCGATTGTTCGTTATGGCCGGCACGGGTTTGCCTCAAGCTTTGTATCAGGAAAATGGATTCAAAGCTCCTGCGGCTACGCAAAAGCTGATCGACGAAGGCACAGGATTCCTGGAGATTTCGCCGGAACTGCTTGAAGAATATGCGGGCGACCGAATCTTCATTTTGAATGCGGTAGCCGAAGAAGCCCAAGAATCGACGGAAGATCTGCTGAAGACCGAGATTTGGAAAAAGCTCCCGGCCGTTCGGGCAGGCAACGTTTACCGGATCGATATCTTGAAAGCAAGCAGTGATGCGTACACACTCGAAGCTCTGCTGAAAACCATTCCCGAATTGATCGGCGCGCAATCGTAATTGAACATTGACCGACCGATCAAAAAGAGGCTTTCCGATTTTCATTGGAAAGCCTCTTTTCGTGCGTTACAATGATAATAATTATCACTTAGATTGGAGGAGCTTCCGCATGTCACGCAAAAAATCTTCATTGAACCCTTTGCAGATCGGCATGCCGCCGCTCCCTGCACCATCCGAAAAGCCTGACGCTTTGCATGTTCATCTGCTTAGTATGGAACGCCTGCGCAGCGAACATCGAACCATGCTGGCGGCCTCGCCCGTCTATCGACTACTATTGGTTACCGGCGGATCGGTTCGTATTCATAGCGACGGGAAATGCCTTCCGATTCAAGCTGGAACGGCTATACTTTTGCCTCCCGATGAGTTTGCCGAGTTGGAGCATGATCGGCATGAAGATGGCACGTTGCCGAGTTGCTTCCGGTTTGATTTTACCGCCGCGGATCTATCCGAACCCAAACCGATTCGCCTTTTCGGTCTGTTGCCTGGTTTCCGTGACGGATTGACGGAGGCTTCCTCCCAGATACTTGAATTGGCGGAGGAACTGCATAGTCTTCGCTTTGCACGCACGGCTCCTGTGCGAAACAGACGCCAAACGATTTTTACGCGCATCATAGCCTTGCTGATCGGTAACGAAGAAGCCTCGCCGATTCCTGTAGATGCAGCACGAGCCGTGGCCGATAGCCTCGCCGACCTGGAGCATCGCTTGGCGGAAGATTGGACGGTAGCGCGCTTGGCGGAAGCTGCCGGATTAAACTCTCGTCAATACGCATCCGCATTTCGGGCGATTACCGGTCTTTCCCCGCTCGAATATCTGAACGATTTGCGTATTGAACATGCCGGACGTCTGCTAAGGCGCGGGAACGGTCCGCTGCGTGAAGTGGCATCGAGAACCGGTTTTCGCGATGAATATTACTTTAGCCGACGCTTCCGAGCCGCTACCGGAAGCTCGCCCGGACGTTACGCGCGCCAAAGCGGCGGAACGCTTGCGGTGCGAGATTCGCTGCATCGTCGCGTATTCGTACCCGCACAGCCCAAACGTATCCTGTATCTAGGCGAATCCGTCGGCGATCTGCTGGCTCTGGGCATCTCTCCCGTAGGCGGTCGTTCCGCTCCGTCTCGCTTGGGATTTTGCGGCGAACGGTTGGAACGATTTACGGAGTTGGCCTCCGATTCGGATATGCGCGGAGCCGCTGCCGTTCGTCCGGATCTGATCATCTGCACCCGCATGGACGAAGAATATTGCAGCAGATGGTCAGGCGTAGCACCTGTGCTGGCTCATAATTCCTGGGGCCCGCTGCATGAACGCATGATGCTGCTCGGGAATTGGTTTGGCCGAGAAGAAGAAAGCGAACGCTGGCTGGAGCATTACTTTGAGCGGGAACGCGGGATGTGGAATGTTGTGGGGAATGGTATCAAGGGTGAGACTGCTTCTGTATTTACTTTCGAACGCAATCGGCTTTTCGTTATGGGCCGAGTCGGCCTGTCTGCCCTGCTGTATCACCCCGACGGCTTCAGTCCTGCTGAATCTTTGCTTGACCCACTGCGCCGCGGAGACGGGTATGTCGAGATTTCACCGGAAAAAGCTATGCGCTATGCCGCGGACCGTGTTTTTCTGCTGCTGCCTTCTGCATCGGAAGAACGGAAATTAGCGGGCGAATTTATGCGAAGTCCTTATTGGGAACAATTGCAAAGGGCAGCTCTGCGTGGTATCCATGTGGTGGAGTCTTCCAAATGGAACTTTATCGATGCGTACAGTCGCAGCCGGTTATTGACCGATTTGCCGGGGTTGCTGGGAAAATCAAATTAGCGGGGTACAGCTTATGTTACGCCGGCGGTCTGCAATTTATCCAAATGTAATTCTGCATTTTGTCCATTGCCCGCAATTCGCTGAACGCTTATGATACCTTTTAGTGATAATGATTATCATTATTCGAATTTCAGACAAAAAGGGGATTCTCGCATGTTCAAATCAAACAATCTTTTCGGGCCGTTGATGCTGCTTTCCTTGCTGACTGTGCTGCTATCCGGATGCGTAGGCGCTCCGGCCGCATCGAATACGGAAGCGGCGACGCCGCAACCTTCTGCACAAACCCAGACGGACACTGCCGAGCCGTCAATGCGGAGCTATACCGACCAGGCTGGCCGCGAAGTCGATATTCCCGTCTCTCCTGAGCGTATCGTTTATATCGGAAGCAACGTCGGCGATCTGCTTGCAATCGGCGTTAAGCCGATCGGCGCCTCCCTCAGCGTCATTGCCTCCCAGGTCGCTTACCCGGATCTGCTGGAAGGAATCGAGGATGTCGGTTATCCCTACTCGCCCGAAAAAATCACCTCCCTGTCTCCTGACCTGATCCTGTTCGACGATTGGGACGTGGATCAATTCGAGACCCTGGAAAAAATCGCACCTACCGCCGTGATCGGTGCCGATGACCCTATCGACATGACGGAACGTCTGAAACTCGTTGCCGATCTGACCGATCAAAAGGAGGCCGCCGAAGAATGGATGGCCGCTTACGAACAAAAAGTCGAAACGGCTAAAGCAACGCTCAACCTGCCCGAAAACTCAACCGCCTCTTCGTTGTTACTGCTCGGAGAAACGATGTATATCATGGGCAATCAAGGCTTCAACCAAACCTTGTACGGACGTCTTGATCTAAAACCGACCGACAATGTGCAAAAGCTGATAGAGCAAGATGAACGCTTTATCGATGTATCCAACGAATTGGTTCCCGATTATGTCGGAACGGAAATCTTCTTGCTGACCAGCACCGACGCCGAAACCGCGGAAACGCAAAACGCGCTGCTAAGCAGCTCGGTCTGGAAAACGATTCCTGCCGTTCAACAAGGCCGCGTACATATCATGGACAGCAAATGGAACTTCGATGATCCGGTAACGAGCGAACGTCTGTTGGACGAGCTTGTCAAAACGATCAACGAAACGAAGTAACGGCGATAAAGATGTAAAACGGCCTCAAATCCGCTTGCTTTCCGTTGCTTTGATCCGCCTGTTCGGCCGTCGGTCGGACAGGCTTTTTTATAAAAAATCCGTAATGAAAGGAGTCGGCTTATGGCAGACGCTTCGCCTGCAACGCAAGATAGCGGCTTTTATATTCGCTGGCTGGGCCGCGCTTTATCCGTTTCGCCTTCGGTAGCGTTAAACGCCCACACGCTCAGCGTGCGGGCGGGTACCCCTTATGTATTTGTGTTGCAAGCACCGAACGCGACTATCCGCGCGCATTCCCGTCAAACGCAAGAATCCTGCGATTATTTTGCTTTTTTAGTATATAGGCACGAACAAGTTGAACCCACGACAATGCCGTTGCCCGATCTGATCTATGAGGCAGAAGTCGAGTTGAATCCCGATATCGCCGCTCCTTTGCTGGCACAATTACGCGCGGCAGCTCCCACAAACACGGCAGAAATGCTAAAAATACAGATCGCTGCGCAGCAGCTTTTGTTGGCATTGATGGAAGCTCGACTGTTACCCTCCGACGATACGGATGCAGAAGCGGCAGTCCGTATCACCGTGGACGAATTGCATCGTCATTTCCGGGAGCCTGTAACTGTCAGCGAGCTGATTCGCCGATCAGGCGTAGGACGTTGGCAGTACGGCCTCTTATTCAGAAAACTCACCGGACTGTCGCCGCTTGATTATTTGAACGTGATTCGATTGGAACATGCCCGAAAGTCCCTGACTCAAACGGATGATCCACTGCGCGAGATCGCACGCGGGTCCGGTTTTCGCGACGAGTATTATTTTAGCCGCCGCTTCAGCCGATTCATGGGCGTATCGCCTACCGCCTATCGAAAATTATCCAGACGTCGCGGCGAAAGCATACGTTTTGCCGGACCGGTTGCGCCGAAAAACCCTTCTCGCATCATGGCTTCAGGCGGCATATTGGGCGATCTGCTTGCGTTGGGTTTGAAGCCGATTGCCGCTACCCTTGCCGTCGTGCGCAGCCAGCTTAGCTTTCCGGACGAATTGAACGGCATTGTCGACCTGGGCATCGTGCCCGATCCTCACATTCTGAATCGGTTGAAGCCCGATCTTGCCGTGTTTGACGCAGAAGGCTTCGAATGGCTGCCTCGCATCGGCGAGTTGTGCAGCGCCGTGTCGATCGAGAACTTCGTTCCGCCCGATAAGCGTCTAACTAGGATTGGGGAGATTACGGGCCGTACCGAGGAAGCTGCGGCATGGATATTTTCGCATGCTCAGGCACTTGGGGAGAGGTGGCGTGCTGCGGATATACAGGCAGGTCAGAGCGCCGCTTGCTTCGTTTTGATCGATATCCGATTGTACGCGATGGCCGGGCAAGGCTTGGCTTCTACGTTGTACCGAACAGGAGGATTTGAGCCTTGTCCCAAAATTGCTCGAATGATTGAAGCCGGCGTCGGCTTTCGACATGTACCGCCGGAAGAACTCGGCGATTACGCGGCAGAACGATTCTTCATCATGTTCGACCCGGATGAAAGCGAATCCGAAGCACGCGAAGCGGACCGCCTGCTGCAAAGCGGGATTTTCCACCGTCATGCCGACCGGGTGCATCTGCTTCATTCGCATTGGAACTTTGACGATGCTTGGACACGCCAAAAGCTGGTCGAGATTTTGCCGAGACTGCTGCTCAATCCCGCGCCGGCTCCGACAACGATCGCCCCGCTGTCCGACAGCAGCAAATGTTGAGCAAAAAAATACGGCGGCTTCCTTCCGATCGCACGTTTCCGACCGGGTTCGAGATCAAAACGAGAAAAGAAAGGCTGCCGCAGCATTTTGGCTTTTTCGAGATTCACTGATTTGATCAGATGCGTGAAACAAACGATTCCCGCACGAATTTCACGACCGCATCAGGAGTGTCCAGCCCATGGGGATGATGTCCGCCGTTCGGCTTGATGATCCGTCGAATCCGTCCACCCAGTTCCCGGTAACGACGATCCAAAAGGTCACCGTTTTCTTCAAAAGGTACGGCTTCATCCGCACCTCCGGCAATAAGGAGCAGCGGAATATCGGCTTCGACCGGGATATGTACAAGCTCCAACATTCGCCGAGTGACTGGCAAAGCGTCAGCAGCCGCAATCCCGTAAATATCGAGACAATCCCTCCACTCGCCTGGCGAACCGTGCCCTGCACCGATTCCGCCTGGCCAGCTTGCGATATCCACGACGGGTGCATCCAGATATAACGCGCGAACATGCTGCGGATAAGTCTCCGCATAACGGATTGCATATAAGCCGCCCCGGCTGAATCCGAACACCGCAGGCTTTGGATCAAGCGAAAAACGGCTAACCGCATCCGCCCGAAATTCCTCCATCGCTTCCGCGGAAAAAGGAGATCCGTACAAATCGCTTAACCGTACGTATCCAATATGCCAGCCCTGTCGAACCAACTCCAGATCAGCGTTCATGAAATGTCCGAAAAATTCGGTTCGCCAGATCCAGGGACGTCCAGGTGCAGCCGTTGCAGGTTCAATGATCAGGCAGGCGCGTCCATTGCGAACATAATCCCGCCGCACAAATCCCTCCCATTCCGATACTTGTTCATCAAGCGTGCCTCCTTCCCGCTCTGCTGCTGCGAGAATCCCGGGCAAAAGACGTTCGGCCTGTTGCTGCGCTTCATCCAGCGGCAGAGCTTCGAGCTTATAGGGGTTGGTATGCCCGACATGTTCGCGCCACGCAGCGTTCAATAATTCACGGCGCGCGGTCACCCGACGCAAAAATTCGCTATCCGCATACAACCATTCCGGCATTTTTTCCCATTCGATATGAAAGACCCGCCGCAAGATCGTATGGGCGATCACCGCATGTCCTTCCCGTTGGGGATGAACGCCGTCTCCGTAACGGAACTTACGATCGGCTTCGCGCTTGGATACGATCCATTCCAGCAAGGGTCGACGGATATCGACGGTTTTGACTCCCTGTTCGCGTCCGTATTGCAGCAACCAATCCGCATAACGCTCCAACACATCGTCGTAGCGCTCATACGGTTCTTCAAACGAATAATCCGGCATTCCGTCCGGCAGCAATCGTCCATTTATCGAAAAGACATCGAACGGAGGCGGCGTCATCAGAATAGGTAACGCCCCGGCATTCTTGATCTTTTGCGCCGCCAGACCGATTCCGTTCCGATACGCGGAAAAATTGTTCGCCGACAACGGTCGATAGACTCCGTCGTTCATACCGTAACAAAGAAACACCCAATCCGGCTTACTCTCTGCCAGCGCACGATCCAGCCGCTCATGCACGCATGGACGCGGAAAAGGATGCGCCGCTTCCTGCGTGCCCGCCGCCGTCTCGCTACTGACCCCAAGATCGATCCATTCCAGCTGACTTTCAGGTATGTATTTCAAAAAAACAGCTTCCAAATCGCGAATATAAGTGCCGTTCTCCGTGATGCTATCGCCCATAAACAGAATTCGTTTTTGTTGAGGCAAATCTTCGACTTCCCGCCAAGATCCCGTCATGTGAAATCGCCCTTTCTATTTCTTATCCATTCTATTTTGTGTTCACATGAAGCGTTTTCGAAAAAAACGGCCCCCGCGTCCAAACTCGACGCGGAAACCGTTCTGCAATCACTTTACAACAGTAATGCAAAAAAGTCATGTGGTTTTTTAAAAATATCGCTCATTTACAGCTCGATTTCAGCCGCAAGCGCATTTGATTCGACCTGTTCCACCGTTTTACAGCCTGGAATGACGCAGCTAACGGTCGGATTTTTCAAACACCAGGCCAGCGCCCATTCTGCCATACCTACGCCTTCCGGTACTTCGGTGTTTTGGATTTGTTGTACCTGTCTCAGCTTCTCGTCGGTATCGGCGCGGTCGCGGCCCTTGCGCACATTATCTTCGAATACGGCGCCAGGCTTGTATTTTCCGCTCAAAAAACCGCTAGCTAGCGGAACGCGTGCCAACACGCCAAGATCTTGTCGCTCGCAAGATGGAAACACCTGTTCTTCCGGCACGCGGTCGATACGGTTGTACACAACCTGAATCGCTTTGGCATTGACTTCGGTCGCTTTATCCGTTTGATACAGATTGTCGTTGCTGCCGATCGATATGCCCAAATTGCGAATTTTTCCGGCCTGTACCTGTTTGTCCAGCATCGTCCACAACGCATCATTGTCAAAAGCTTCGTCCGATCCGGAATGGAACTGATACAGATCGACATAATCCGTTTTCAAAGCGCGAAGCGATTCTTCGAGCTGCGTGCGAATCTGATCCGCGTTCCAGGCATTTTCCCATTTGTCGTGCCAGTGATGGCCGAACTTGGTCGCAAGCACCCAATCTTCGCGCCGATCGCGAGACAAGAAATCGCCGATGAAGGTCTCCGACATATGATGCGGCCCGTAGCATTCCGCGGTATCGATCAGATTGATGCCCAGTTCTTTGGCGCGGATCAGAATTTCGTCGGCGTCTTTTTGCGTATAATCTTTGCCCCAGTCCCCGCCGAACTGCCAAGTGCCCACGCCTACCACGGATACGTTCAAATCAGTCTTGCCGAGTCTTCTGTATTTCATTGTCGATCACCTCTTGTGGTAGATTGGAAACGATAAGCTCCTAAATCGGTTTCGCATTTCGGTAACGCTTCCATGATAGGCTATGCGTTTAACTTTTTCAATGGCGGAGAAGGCGAACCCTTGTAGGCTGCGGGAGAAATTCGTTCAAGACTCTGCCTCTCTCCGCCGGAATAGGTTGAATGGGATTCAACAAAAAAAGCCGCTCTCTGGAAGGAGAACAGCCCGGATAAAGCGATGCTTTTGATTGTTACATTTTGCTTTTGCCAAGCAGATAGAGGAAATACGGTGCGCCGATCACGGCGACGACGACGCCGGTCGGGATATCGGTCGGCTGGAGAATCCAGCGGCCGAGGGTATCGGCAACGAGGACGAGCAGCGCGCCGGCCAGAGCCGAGACGGGCAGCAGGATCTGGTGCTTCGGTCCGACAAGGCGCCGACCCAAGTGAGGGCCGATCAGGCCAACGAAGCCGATGCCGCCGCTGACTGCGACGCAGGCGCCCGCCAGGCCGACAGCCGCCGCCAGGAGCAGCAGCCGTTCGCGCTCGATCGACGTACCCAGCCCGGTCGCTGTCTGGTCGCCCATGTTCAGCACGTTCATGACTTTGGCTTTGTAGAAGACGAACGGCAGGAAAATAACCAGCCACGGAAGCAAAGCTAAAACAAACTTCCAGCTTGTGCCCCAGATCCGTCCGGCCAACCAGGACGCGACGAACTGGTATTCTTCCGGACGAAGACGAAGCGTAAGCACGATCATCGCCGCGCTGATGCCTGCCGCAACCCCGATTCCGACCAACAACATACGGGTCGGAATCAAGCCTTCGCCTTTTTTATAAGACAGGACGTAGATCAATACTGCCGTTGCTCCTGATCCAATCAACGCCAGGATCGGCAGCAGGAATACCGAACCGCTTACCGTCGAAGAAAAGAACGAGACATACAGCATCACCATCAAGCCTGCACCGGCATTGACACCGAGGATACCGGGATCGGCCAACGCGTTACGCGACAAGCCTTGCATCACGCAACCCGAAACCGCCAGACCCGCACCGATCAGGATCGAAATCACGATACGCGGCAAACGGAATTCAAACAGAATCAGATGCTGCTGCGCCGTCCCTCCGCCGAATAACGTCCGAACCACTTCCATTGGAGACAAACGGATAAAGCCGGTATTCATGCTGATGATAAACGCGACAACAATCAGCACGATAAAAATGCCGATGACCAGGAGCCCACGGCTGCGCTTGCGGCGCTCCGCCTGATGAATCGTCGATTCCATTATAGGCTCCTCCTTTCTTTGACCGCCAGATAGAGGAAGAACGGTACGCCAATCAGAGCAACAAGCGCACCGATCGGCGTTTCCTGCGGCGGGTTAATCGTACGTGCGGCCAGATCGGCGAACACGATCAGCAAGCTGCCCAGCACGGCCGAGCAAGGAATGATCCAGCGATAATCCACACCGACCAGTTTACGCGTCAAGTGAGGAATAATCAGACCGACAAAGCCAACCGAACCGACGATCGATACGGCCGTACCTGCCAGCACGAGTACGATAATAACGCCGAAAATACGCACAAGTCCTGTCCGTTGGCCGAGTCCTGTTGCAATATCGTCGCCCAGACTGAGCAAGGTGATCGAACGGGACAATGCAAAAGCTCCCAGAAGCGCTATCAAAACAGCGGGCAAAATAATCTGGATTTGAATCCATTGCGTGCCCGCAACGCCGCCTGCATACCAGAAAGCCAAATCCTGTCCGATCTTGAAGTACAGGGCCACGCCTTCGCTAAGCGCGGTAAAAAGCGCACTGACGGCCGCGCCTGCAAGCACAAGACGAATCGGCGTTAAGCCGCCTTTGGATCTTGAACCGATTCCGTATACGATCCCGACGCCAGCTCCGGCTCCGAGGAACGAATACAACATCAGCCCCAGGAAAGACATTCCCGGGAAGAAAGCAAAACACAGCGCCAGCGCAAAGCCGGCTCCGGCATTCAGGCCGAGCAGTCCGGTATCGGCGAGCGGATTTCGGGTCATGCCCTGCATAATCGCCCCCGCGACCGCAAAAGCCGCGCCGACTACCGCTGCGCCGATAACACGAGGCATACGCAACTCACGAATGATCTGATGCTCGGTCAGATCCGGATTGAAATGGAATACGGCATCCCACACGTCGGGCAGCGCGATATCTTTGGCGCCGATCGCGATCGCGACCGCCATGCCGAGCACGAGCAAAATAACGCCGCCGACCAGGATCAGCGAAGCGGCCCACGGTCTTGAGCGGACTTTGACCTGTTGAACGGCCTGCTGCGGATCTTCGGGCAAAGCAGAGGATTTCATTGCGCGCGTTCCTCCTCTTGTCTTTGCGACAAAACCGTTTGCGATTGTTTCACGACATCACCCTTTTCCGAATGAACACCAAAATCCCCGCGCCCGGTTCGTGGACGAAGCACGGACCAAGCGCGGTCATCGGCAGCCCGTCTTTTCGATCGCGCCTTTGCCGCAAACGCGGATCGGACAAGCTGCCGGACTGTATGGACATTCTGTCTTTTATGTATCAACTTCGGACCGCCTTTTTTCGCTTTCCGTTGCGCCGATATGCCGAATATGACTATTCAAATGAGAGTCATTATCAATAACAGTATAGCAGGCACGAAAATATCCGTCTATAATATTAGAAAATACGTTGCGGAATGTGTTGATTTTTATAGCTTTTTGCGAAAATCGACGGCGTTGTGGTCTACGAAGATCTGTATTTGGGATTCGCCATCCGAACCAGTGAGCCGTATTGTCCATGCAGCTCGTCGAAAGCCTGAAGCACTTGATCGGGGATGTCCACATGCGCGATATAGTCTTTTCCCGCCGGCCCGTAACCCTCCGAGTCGTCGCGCAGTCTTGGAATCTCTCCCATAAGCAGCCGCATGTATTGTTCCATATCCCACATTCCCGTCAGCTTCCGATCGTATCCCAGGCGCTCGCTTATTCCTTCAACTTCAATCTTATAAGCGGCATAATTGATGATCGATACGGATTGCGGCAAATATTTTCTGAATCCCGCTTCCATGCGCCGTTGCATCGTCGAGTCTTGAATCAAGATCAGGTTTTCATGCCGAATATGATGCCGATGCAGCAGATCCAGGCATAATGTCACGTTGTTTCCGCAATTGGTTGAATGCCGCTCCAAATAATCGGCCGTTACACCATGTTTATATTGGATATAACTATTGAAAATGTCCGCTTCCGAAGCGCCTTGCGGATGTAGGTCGGGAACAGCATTCATGACCGTTTCGCGCAAGTATTTCGTCGTATGGCCTTCGCCTCCCACGATGATGCAGGTTTTGGCGATGCCGTCTTGGATAGCTTGCGCGAATACGTCCGCTCCGGCCAGAATGCTTCCTCCGAACAAAACCATAACATCCGCCTGCCCGACGCCATAAGCAGCGGACAAATCTTTTGCGGTCAAAGACGCAATATCGCGCATCCCGCAAAATCTTCCCAACACGTTCACGTTTTCAGCAATAGTTCCCATATTTGTCCTCGCAATCTTCACTTTTTCATAGTATAAAAAAACAGACGATCCTTCGTTTACTGACTTTATCATACCTTTCTCCGCCATTCTATTCCAAAGAAAGCAAGGTGATTGTGATGCGCTTGCCTCATCGCCTGCGACTCGGAGCCGGATTGTTCCTCTCGGCTTCCGTCGTGTATCTGGCTGCCGAAACGATAGCCGCTTCCGCCTGGACCGAGCCGGCGTACCGCTACGCGTTCAACAATATCAGCGATCTCGGCGTACGCATCGACACGGTCGTCGGAGGACGTCCAATCCATTCCCCGCTTCATCTTGTGATGAATATCGGCTTCGCGCTTCAAGGCATATTGTTTCTGCTGGCGTACGCTCTCGTGGTGCCGTTGCTGTCGAAAAAACGGCAACGGCCCGGAATCGTTTTGGCCGCCGCGCATGGGATCGGCATGCTGCTGGTCGCGATTTTTCACGGCGTCAACTACGAAGCGCTCGATCCGCACGTGATCGGGGCGGCGATGGCGATCGTCGGCGGCAACGCCGCTTTGATCGTATTGGCGCTCTCGCTCGAACCGAGACTTCCGTATACGCTTTTTTCGGTCGTCGGCGCCGGACTGGGAGGAATCGGGCTGATCGCGATCGCGGCGATGGTGTGGAGTCCGTTCGGTTATCCGGCCGTGTTCGAACGCATTTCCGTGTACGCGATCACCCTCGGGCAAGCGCTTGCCGCGATACGTTGTTTGCGGATTCGGGCCGAAAACCCTTAGATTCGTTGAATTTTGCTTCGCTTGTTTACAATCCTTGCCAGGTCAAGGACTTTAGAACCCGGTCTTTGGGCATGTTTTTTGTCGCTTTTTGTCTCATTCTTCTTACTTTTTTGTGATATTTTCCGATATATCTGATTACAAGGCTTTTTACCAATGAAAAAAGTCGAAAATCTTATATGTCAGGGGATTGCCGCATGCTAAACAAACTTTTATCTCCGTTCACCTTCATCCTTGCTCGTCTAAGCTATGCCAAAAAATTTGCTCTAACCAGTATTCTTTTCGCCATCCCGCTTGCCTTATTGTTCGGCATCTGGTTGTCCGATACGCAGAAGCAGATTACAGTGACGAAAACCGAAACGCATGGCGTCGACCAACTGCAAGCCGTTCTTCCGTTCGTGTTGTCCGTTCAGCAACATCGCGGACAAGCAGGTCTATTATTGAACGGTTCGCAGGATGCGCAAGCAGCCGTGGACGAATCCGCCGCGTTGACCGATCGCAATATCGAGACCGCTTCGGCGGCTGTGGCTTCTTCCGGGTTGAACGATTCTGCCGGAGAATGGACAGAGATCGCCAACGAATGGACAACGCTCAAAAACGAAACGCTGTCTCTTTCGGCGGCCGACAGTTTTGCGCGACACACGGCGTTGATCGAGCGTGCGCTCGACTTTATCGTTACTACGGCCGACGAGTCCGGATTGTCGCTGGATACGCAGATCGATTCTTTTTACCTGATGGATATGGTCGTCAACAGCATCCCTCCCCTGATCGAGCAGACCGCTTTGATCCGCGGCAGCGGCAGCAGCGTCCTGATCGACAAGGCCGCTTCCGCGGAACAATTGACCGACCTGGCGGTCGATCGGAACGAGGCGGCGCGGGAATTGGATAAGTTGAACAAAGCGCTTGAGCGTTACGCCGGACTCAATCCGGAATCCGCCGCGATCATGGATCAAAGCGAAAAAAAGGCGGCTGCACAGATCGACGGCTTCCTGACTTTGACGCAAAGCGAATTGTTGTCGGGCACAGCGTTAGCGTCGTCCGCATCGGAATTTTTCGCGGCAGGCACGGCTTCGATCGAAGCGGCGCATGTTTTTTTCGATCAAGCTTCCGGGGAACTGAACCATCTGCTTGATCAACGCATCGACCAAATGAGCGACAAGCGCAATGTCATTATCGCCGTCACCGCGATCGCTTTGCTGCTTGTGCTGCTGTTCTATATCGCGTTTTACCGCAGTGTCAGCCATTCGGTCCGGATGCTCAAAGAACGTTCCGCGTCGATGTCCGAAGGCGATCTGTCGCAGCAGCTTCGGATTGACACGCGCGACGAACTGGGACAGGTCGGCGAATCGTTCAACCGGATGATCGACGCGATGCGGGGCGCTTTGCAAAGCGCGCAAAACGCGTCGCGCGATTCGGCCGACTCTTCCCTGCAATTGAACGAAGTGTCGCAACAGTCTTCTCTGGCGATGCGCCAGGTCGCTTCGGCGGTACAGACAGTCGCCGAAGGCGCCGATACGCAAAAAAGAATGACCGAAGACACGTCGCTGGCGATGAACGAGATGGCGATCGGCGTGAGCCGTATCGCCGAATCTTCGGCTTCTGTCGCCGAGTCGGCGGCCGAAGCTTCGAACCGCGCCGAATTGGGCGGACGCGAGCTGAACGCGGCGGTCGATCAGATGCGCAGCATCCGCGAATCGGTCGACCACTCCGCGGACAGCGTCTCGCGTCTTGAAATCCATTCCAGACAGATCGACGAGATCGTCGCTTCGATCAAAGCCATTGCCAGCCAAACGAAGCTGTTGTCGCTCAACGCCAATATCGAAGCCGCTCGCGCGGGCGAACACGGACGCGGATTCGCCGTGGTCGCTTCGGAAGTCGGCAAGCTCGCGGAACAGACGCAGCATTCGGTCGAAACCATCTCGACGCGGATCGGCGATATTCGCGAGTTGATCGGAACAACCGTCCGATTGATGGAACGCACAGGCGAAGAAACGCACGAAGGCATGGTGTTTATTGATCGGGCGAATCTCGCGATTCAGGAAATCGGACGCGCTTCCCGCACGGTCAACGATCAGATTCAGGAAGTATCCGCCGCATCGGAGCAAATTTCGGCCGGGGTGCAGCAGGTTACGGCTTCGGTCAGCGAAATCGCGCGGGTCGCTCTGCATTCTTCGGAAGAAGCGCAAACCATGTCCGCCGCCGCGGAAGAACAGCTTGCCGCATTGGAAGAAATCGGAGCTTCCGCAGCCCTTCTCAGCCGCACATCGGGCAGTTTGCAGGAAGAATTGGATAAATTCCGGCTTGCTCAAGCCGAATAAGTGTAATCAATAGTTACAATTTATTCATATTGCATACAATATGATTGGCGGCCTCACACCGCGGGTAATGTAAGGTATTCAAGGATTTAGTTAACTTTTATCCACTACTACCTTTATTCACTTGATAGGGGGCCTTCATCATGGCAGTCCAAGAGATCAAAAAGGCCGTATCCAAAGAAGAAGTGCTGCGCCTCCATCTGGTCAGCGGTGAATTTTATACAGGGCCTTGTTTTCCCGACACAAACGACACTCGTTTCTTTACCGTTAACACAACCGATCGTTCCGTGACTCTTCCTTATTGGGCAGTCAAACGGTTTGAACGTTTGCATTAAGCGTCTACCCGTTATAACGATTCGGACACTTTCGTTTATTTATCCAATTGAGCTGGGCTCCGTCGACGCAGTTGCGTAGACGGAGTCTTTTTATGGAGGAACTGCTTATGAAAAGCAACATCATGAAGCCGGATTCCGAACGACCAGATTCTTTCGGCCTGGAACTTCGGACAAGCGCCGAATGGAACGATGCGCTGTGGGCGCAAATTTTCCCTATTTACTCCGCTTCTTTTCCCGCCCATATCCGCAAGCCGGAACGCATCGTTCGCGATATGTTGAACGTGATGGATGCTTTTTTGCATGTTGGCCTGTCGGAAGGCGTGCCTTGCTCTATGGCTGTGACCGGGCTTAGCTCGGACAAACGCCTGCTGATCGTGGATTATCTTGCGGTGTCTCCCGGTTTTCGGCAGCGCGGGGCAGGAAAACAAACAACGGACGCATTGGCCGATTGGGCTCGCGAGACGTACGGGGTAAGCGGCTTATTGTTGGAAGCGGAAGTCGACAACAGCAAGGAAAGCCGCGACCGGCAACGTTTCTGGGAGCGTTGCGGGTTCGAGTCTACCGAATATGTGCACCGTTACGTCTGGGTACCGGAAAAGTATCGGGCGATGCTGCTGGATTTGCAAAGCGATACCGAGCGCAGCGCCGAGCCGTTGAGCCGCGACGGAAAACAACTGTTCCGGCAAATCGAGGCGTTTCATAAGCTTAGCTTCAAAAAGTAAAAAAGACCTTCGGGCGGCTGCTTGTCTCTATTCGAGCGAGACAAACAGCGAGCCGAAAAGGTCTTTTTTGCAATCTATGCTTACGCTCCATAGCGCCTTGCTGGCGTCGCTTAATGCAAAACGACGCGGTTGCGGCCGGCGCGTTTGGCGGAATACAGAGCTTCGTCGGCGCGTTTGAAAAGTTGTCGGATCGCTTCGCCGGGAATGGAAGTCGTCACGCCGAAGCTGGCGGTTACACGAGCCGCTTCGCCAAAATCGGTTTGCTCCATTTCGATGCGAATTCGTTCCGCAAAAGCTTCGGCTGCCGCGGATGTCGTGTCGGGCAGAAGCAACAAAAATTCTTCGCCGCCCCAACGGCCCGCCTCGCCTTTTCCCCTGACATGCTTGCGCAAGATCGAAGCCGTCCGTTTCAGGACTTCGTCGCCGCAAAGATGCCCGTGCGTATCGTTGATCCGTTTGAACCAATCGATATCCAGCAGCACGATCGAGCAAGGAAGGCCGGGTTCGCCGAAAGCGAAAATATCGCCCAATAGCTCGTCCATTTTGCGCCGATTGTAGATGCCGGTCAACCCGTCCGTTTGCATCAATTCTTTCAGTTCGCGGTTGGCCTGCTCCAATTCTTCCACGACGACCCCGACAAAACGCGCCAGGCGCGCTTTCATTTCCATAGGCGGCGATTCCACGAAACTGACCTGAT
Source organism: Saccharibacillus sacchari (assembly GCF_037722395.1). Classification (GTDB taxonomy): domain Bacteria; phylum Bacillota; class Bacilli; order Paenibacillales; family Paenibacillaceae; genus Saccharibacillus; species Saccharibacillus sacchari_A. The sequence goes on from NZ_JBBKAR010000061.1 coordinate 102,322, forward strand.
CTTGCACGGGCTTGGACGGCATATCGGATACGGCGCCTTCTCTCATGCCTACCGCGACCATCGTTGCGTTGTGCAGCGCCAAATCTTCGCCCCGCCCGTAAAATTCTCCGTACGTGTAAAACCCGGCGGAAGGGGCGATATCCCGAAAGCCTGCCGTTTCGAGATTCAAGCCGTCTTTCAGATAAACCTGGCGACAGTAGCAAGAGAAAACCAAAACCCCTTGCGGACGAAACCGGGCCAGCTTTTTTTGCATGTCGTAAGCGGCGGCGATAATATGCTTGGGATTGCCGTAGGTGATCCGGACTTCTTCGCCTTCATACACGTCCGCGACCAATTGAAGACTTCCGTTGGATCGGCGCAGCATAGGCACCCTCGCCAACACCGCGCCGTCGCGACTGAGCATCAACGGAAACTCCAGCATATGGTTGAAAAAGTTTTCGTCGTTTTGGATGCCCAGATATTTCTCGTAAACGCTGGCAGCCGGAACGCCGTCCAGCGTTCGGACCAGCATCGGACTTTCGGTTTCGGTAACGGTCATCGCCCGGCTTAACGGTTCCCAACCTAGACAAGGATAAGCTTCGATCTCCAGTTCGCGTCCCCGAAAAACGACCGCGACCACGCCGTCTTCATACCCTTGTTCTCCCGCAAATACGCAAGCTTCCCCGTTGTTGTCGTACGAGCTGGCGCCTGCGCCGAAAACGGGAAACGTCGGTCCCAGCCGACGCTTCATATTTTCCAGTAGACCGGCCGCGTTGATCCGCTGCGTCGTCGCATACAACTGAATGCCTTTGATCGGCGCAGCGCTTTTTTCCTTGAGAATATCGTCGGTCAGTTTGCGGCCCACCGATTGTTCTTGGCCGGGGCAGCAGGTGTAGGACAACAATTGAAGTTCAGCCGTTTCGAAAAAGGAAAACACGACTACCGTGCGGCGCAGCATCGATTCGCCTTCGTGGATCTCGCCGGCCGTGGTGATCCCGGTCACGATAGCTTGCGGCAAATATTCGGTCACTTTCCGGTGCAGATCGGGAATAGACCCCGCATCGACGCGGGAAGCGAAAAACTGAACCAGCGTGGCGCGATGCCGGGCCGCATGACGCTTAAGCTCGGCGTCTTGCAGGCAATCATCGATTTCTTCCAGGCTGCCGAGATCATAGGAAAGTTGAAGCATAATCGTCTAGCTCCTCCCGGACGCGAAGAAGGCCCGTCCCTCTCAAAAAAGGAGGATAGGCCTTCTTCGTACGTTTTGCTTCAAATTTAGTGAGGTGCGCATCCATGATGTTGAAATAATGCACACATATATTCCAGCGCCGCCAGTTCATCCTGACCGCGTGCGCTGATCCGTACGGTATTGCCATTGTGAATCGGAAGCAACATCATACCGAACAAACTTTTCACGTCCACGATCCGTTGATGATCTTCGTCACCAAAAATAAGTTTAATTTCCGATGCAAACTGCGAAGCCTGCGATGAAATCCGGAGAAGTTCGTCGCGATCGAAGTCGCCTTCGATCTTAAATTCATGTACTCTCATAGGTGGTTCTCCTTTTTCCGTTATAGCCTGATAACGCTTCCAAATTTTAGGAAAAAGCAACTTCAAACGCTATGCGCCGCTGCTTCTCCTTCTTTATATATCGGTCTTATCTCTTCAAAAGTTAGCAGGCACCGCGGGAAAAAGCAAATCCTTTTCCCGTTCGCGCTTTTTCCGCTAACACCGAATGTAATCCATGTTTGTCCATTTTCCGCACCTTTGAAACGGGATTTATTCTTCGCCTCCGCCCGCTTCTTCTTCCGGATTCGTAACCTCTTGCAATCCGAGCGTAATTCGGTCTTCCCATGTGGCAATCCCGCCGTCCCCGTCCCGAAAATCCAGCCGAACCGTTCCTGTACGCCCCGTCTGATCCTCCGCATAACGAAAGCCGATCCGCTGACCGTTCTCGTCAATAAAAAATCCATCGGTTCCGGCCTGTCCGGCTATAACGGCCTCCAAATAAGTCGATGCGATACGTTCCGGCTCAGCCGCCGGAGCCGTTCCGTCTTCTAGCTCCGCGTCCGTTCCGGTTGTCGCCTCGTCCGCCGGGGTTGTTCCCTCATTGTCCGTCGTCGTTTCTGTCGCTTCGTTATCTCCCGGATCGGCGTCCACGGACTCTTCGATCTCCGGCTCCCAGGACATCCCGGATAACGAATAGCCTGCCGGAAGCACATGCAGATCAAATTCAACGATTTGCTGGTAATCATCCCGGCTCACGGTCACTTCGACGCGCGGGCCTTCATCCTTGTCTTTGGTTTGCTTCTCGTCACCCGAGGCGTTGGAAGCCGTATCCTCCGTAGATTCCGTATCGCTCGAAGGCTCGGCCTCACCCGATTCTGCGGCGTTTGCCGACTCGTCAGCAGGTTCATCCGCGCCGAAACTTTCCGGCTCCTCTGCCGGCTGTGCGTCCGTCGATTCTGTAGGCTGCTCGGTTTGCGCCGTTTCTGTGTTGGTTGTATTCGCCATCTCATCCTCTTGCGGACCAAAACGGAGACAGCCGCCAAGCAGCAGAATGGATGCGAGTGCAGCCGCTGCGGCCCAGGGCTTCAGCCTTTTTTTGCGATCAACCATTCCTCTTGTCCCCTTCCTTTATAGACTTGCGCGAAAATTTAAAGCCTTCACGTGTTCTTTTACCACACTTCCGATAATTCGAAGCCCTTCTTCGATCCGTTCTTCCGGCACGCGCGAGAATCCGATTCGCAGCGTGTGCTGCCCACCGCCGTCCGTGAAAAAGATATCGCCTGGCGTAAACACCACGCCGAGCTTGCGACAATCTTCCAATATGACGCGAGCATCCAACCGTTCGTCCAGCTCGACAAACACATGCAGCCCGCCTTCGCCGCTCATGCTTTTCATCGGGATATGCGTGGTGCAGCCCTGAACAGCCAGTTCGTACTTGCGTTTGTACTCGGTTCTCGCCCGTTTTAAATACCGTTCAAAGTTGCCGTTGTGCAGGTACTGGTACAATAGCGCCTGGTCGAGTGTCGACGTATGAATGGTCCGCGCCCGCTTCAAGCTCTCCAGATAGCCGATCAGCTTGCGATCCGCTACGATCCAGCCTACCCGAATACCCGGAAACAGGATCTTGGAAAAGCTTCCGACATACGCGACCGAGTTGCCGGTTCCCGCGCAAGCGATCAATGGAGCCGCATGAGCGCCGGAATATCGAAGTTCTTCATTGAAGCCGTCTTCCACCACCGGAATCTCATATTCACCCAACAGCCGCAGCAACTCCATCCGTTTTTCCGGCGAAGTCACGATTCCTGTGGGGTTGTGATAAGAAGGCGTCAAATAAGCCAGATCGAAGCCCCCTTCATCCAGCGTCTGCTTCAGCTCGTCCATATTCATCCCGTCGCGATCCATACTTACGCCGACAGGCTCGAATCCATGCAGTTTCATGATCTTGATCGCTGTCTGGTGGGTCGGATTCTCGCATAAGATGCGGCCGCTTCGCTTCCCGATTGCCGTCAACAGCAGGTCAAACCCTTCGGTGAAACCGTTGGTGATCAGAATGTCTTTGCCTGACGTCTCGACGCCTTTGCCTTTCATATAGCTCATCAAATACCGCATCAGCGGCCGATATCCCTGTGCATAGCCATAGTTCAGCAGCACGTCGCCTTCAAGCGCCATCCGGTCGAGAAAAGCACGCTTGACGCCGCTCATATCGAACAACCGTTCATCGGGCGCAATACTGGTGAACGCGATCATGCCTTTTTCCCACTTGATTCCGTGCTTCATCAAATCCATCTCTTCCGATAAAAAAGCCTGCGGCCCAAGCCGCTCCGTCCACTCGATCATGCTCGGCGGTTCGTTCAGGTGTACAGCAGCACGCGACACAAAGTTACCCCGGCCTTTTACCGCTTCAATCCAGCCCGTACGCTCCAACGCTTCATACGCGCTAATGACCGTCGTTCGGCTTACGCCAAGCAATCCGGACAATTCGCGCGTGGAAGGCAGTTTATGATGCAACGGCATAACGCCCTGCGTGATCAGGGTCTCGATATATACCTTCAATTGAATATAAGCCGGACTCTCGCTTTCCGCCCTGAAATCTTTAAACATTCGCTCAACTCCTTACCCTCTATCATTCCATATCTGTTCGATAAAGAAAAGAACCGCAAGGCTTATCGTTCAAGGCGGTTGTGGCGGAATAAGGCTTTCTGATTAGCGGTCTCGTGGTATGGCCGGAAGATCGTTTGTATCGGCTATAATAGTTCTAACATTCCGATTAAAAGGTGGGCTCCCTATGCGAACAAACGAATTCAGTCAAGCAATCGGCGAACCGTTGGAAGAATACTCTCCTCCTCTTCCGCCTACGTCAACCTCGATCCAAGGAAATTTTTGTACATTAGAGAAGATATCTTTAAAGCATTTCGACGACCTGTACCGAAATGTTTACGGGCCCGAAAGCAGCGATGCGTATTGGACTTATCTGCCGCTCGAAAAGTTTTCGGACCAAAAAGACTTTAAAAATTATTTCTCCACTTTGATAAGCGCCAAAGATCCTTATTTTTTTGCAATCATAGACACCCGAAACGGCGAGGCTGTAGGTTGCTTTGCATTAATGCGAATCAATATCGAATCTAGTTCAATCGAAGTCGGATTCGTGATGTATTCGGAGCGATTAAAAAGAACGCGAATCGCTACCGAGGCACAATTTCTTCTCGCACGCTATGTATTCGAAGAATTGCGTTATCGACGTTTCGAATGGAAATGCGACAGCTTAAATGCTCCATCCAGAAAAGCAGCCTTAAGATTAGGATTCAAATATGAAGGGACTTTTAGGCAAGCTCTGGTTTACAAAAACAGAAATCGAGATACGTCTTGGTTTTCGATCATCGACAAAGAATGGCCCGAACTGAAAGTTCGATTTCAAAATTGGCTGTCGGAAAGCAACTTTGACGAGCAGGGAAATCAAATTTCGCCGTTGAATGATACGACCTCAATCTCAAGCCGCGTCACATAATCCTTCTCTTCTTTCACCGCCACATCATCGATCAGATACTCCTCATAGGAGAATTCGCCCGCTTGCAGTCCCTGTTCCTCTATCCAGTTCAGCATGTCGGTATACGTATCGTCCAGCTGCTCGTAACTGCCGTGATGATACCCCACCGCATAACGGCCTTTTCGCTTGATAAAAGTAGCCAGGCCTTCTCGTTGCCGATCCGTTTTCACGAAAAAGTAAACGGTCGGCTCCTTCTCCTTCAGCAGTTCTTCCACCGCCGTCATGGTTCCGATAAACGACGACGCATCCGATTGGGTCAGTCGATCAAACTGTCGGAATTCATTCGTCCACTCCAGATAACCCGCGCTCGGATCTCCGTCGGCAATCGGCCCGCTTCGAATCAACCGTTGCTCCTCAAGCTCCTCCAACCGGAACGCCTTCTTTTTCGCAGCCAGTCCTTCTTCCGCCAAAACAATCGTCTCTTCCAACATTCGGCGAATATCCTGCAACTTTTCGATTTCCTGCTCGATATGCGGCAGTTCCCGCTGCGCCATATCGATCATATGCTGCGGCGTCCGGTGATCCATATAATCGCGAACATCTTTCAGCGGCAGCTTGAGTTCTTTTAACCCGTGAATCAGCAAAAAGACATCCAATTGACGGTGCGAATACGAGCGGTAGCCTTTCTCATCGGTAAACGCCGGCTTCAGCAGTCCAATATCATTGTAGTGAAATAGCGTTCGCTTATTCACCCCGCACAGCTTGGCAAACTCTCCAGTCGTCAAATAAATCTCCGTTTTCCCTTTTTCCATAAAGCCCTCCTTGACTATCCGGTTACGGTATACCTTATCCTGAATCATATCAAAAATAAAGGTGATTACGATGCAAACAGAAATCAAAAAAATCTCGCCCGAAAATGTTCAAGCCGTGCTTGACCTTCGCGTCGCCCCGGATCAGACCTCTTACATCGAGAGCACCGCGCAATGTCTGGAGGAAGCACAAGAATGTTCGTTTTATGTCCCGGTTGCTTTATATGCGGAAAACGAGCTGGTCGGCTTCGCGATGTATGGATTTTTCCCTGGCGAAGATGAATCAGGTCGTGTCTGGCTGGACCGCTTCTTGATCGACAGGCGGCATCAAGGACGCGGGCTGGGACGAATCATGCTGAGCAGCCTGCTCGATCTTCTTTACGAACAATTCGGCCCCTGCGACATTTACCTTAGCTTGTACGAGGATAATCAGGGCGCACTGCGTCTATATGAAAAGTTCGGCTTTCGCTTCAACGGCGAGTTGGATATGAACGGCGAGAAAGTAATGGTTCGGCAACGAAAAATACAAGAAGACCAAAAGTTAAAGGAGACTCACACCCATGCTGCACACCCAAGAAATTCGCCGGAATACAAATGAATTGGAGCTTGCCGATCGCCTGTATCATGAAGCCTTCCCTGAAAATGAACAGATTCCGATGTCGTTCCTTCTATTCTATCTGGCCCACGGCTATCGGAATGCAAATTACCGGATGATTCATGCTTCCGAAGGCTATGAGGTTCTCTCGAAAGGCGAAGAGTTGATTCCTTACGAATTTTTGTTGTTGTTCAAAAAGTATTTGGGCTGGATGCTGTACCTTTTTTTCAAGCCAAAGCTCGTACTGTCGCAGTCTGTCTCCTCTGCACCCAATACCGGAATTTCATAAACCGTTAGGAGAACCCACACATGAATAGCTTATTTAAAAACCGCGTTTTTCTCGTCGTTGCCGGTGCCGACCTGCTTCAGCAAATCGGCATCTGGATACGCAATATGGCGCTGCTGTTCTACGTCATGGAGCAAAGCGGCAACAATCCCATCGCCGTCTCGCTGCTGACCGCGCTAGAGTATTTGCCCATCTTCTTGTTCTCGCTGATCGGAGGCACGTTCGCCGACCGCTGGAATCCGAAAAAGACGGTAATCGCAGGCGATGCCCTGAGCGCGGTCTCGATTCTGCTCATCTTACTGCTGGTTCTTGCGGGACTATGGCAGGCTGTATTCGTCGCAACCGTCGTATCGGCAATCGTCAGTCAGTTCTCCCAGCCGTCTTCCTCCGTGCTGTTCCGTCAGCATGTTCCGGCCGAACAAGTCGGCAGCGCCGTCGGCATCACGCAAAGCCTGATGGCGATCTTCACCATTCTCGGACCGATTCTAGGCACGTTCATCTATACTCAACTGGGACTAAATGCGTCGTTGATCGCACTGATCGTCGTCTTCCTGACCGCCGCGGGCATTCAACTGCTGCTGCCGGATGCCAAACGGGAAGCCCGGTCCGAAGCGACTTCCGCCTTGACCGATCTGAAAGACGGACTTCGTTATGTATGGGAGCGTTCGAATCTTCGAATCACAGCCGCTTTGTTCCTCATCAGCGGCCTGTCGATCGGGTTGACGCAGCCGCTCGACGTATTTTTGGTTATCGAACGATTGGGCCTGCCGAAAGAAGGCGTGCAGTGGCTAACCGCGTCCGAGGGTGTCGGCATGCTGGTCGGCGGTCTTGCCGCCGCTGCGGCCGCCGGTTGGATTGGCCGTTATCGTCGCGGCGTCATGACCGGGATCATGCTGATCTGGTCGGCGCTGACCTTTGTTGAAGTGTTATCCGTATGGACGCCGCTTACGGCGGGCGCGCGGGTGTTATCCGGTTTATGCGGTGCTTTTTTCCAAGTCATCTTTACGGCATTCATGATTCAGGAAGTCAAGCAGGAGTATATCGGGCGGGCCAACGGCGTGATGATTCCGATGATGATGGCGGGCATTCTGCTCGGTACCGGCATGTCGGGAATGCTGATGAACATGTCTTCGCTGTTCGTCGTGTACGGCGTCTCTTCGCTGCTCACGCTCTCATGCTGTCTGCTGACACTTCGGCTAAAACTGGATCAGCCTCATCACGCGATGAAGTCGAATGCACCGGAGAATGTATCCTATACGAAGTGAGGAGTCGATCACGTATGGAAAACAGAGGAAAAGCAGCAGGCTTCGGCGTTTTGCTCGGCATCGCGTTCGGGATCATGCTTGGCGTCGCTTTTGAAACTTTACGATGTGATTTATGATTGGCTATAAAAACCCCAAGCCGTCGATTCGCGGTTTGGGGGTTAACTTGTATGCAGAACTTCTACGATTTCCGATTCGTTTACGTAACGGCATTCGACTGATTCTGCACATATAGCAGGTCACATGCCGGAAGCCGGGGATAAAATAACCGACGACGATCGAGATCGGCCCGTATTTATTTATCCAGCTTGCAGGCGCAATAGCCGTCGAAGAAATCGCAAAGCAAGCCAAGCGAAATCAGGCAAATCGCAGGTACAAGTTCGTTTTTGAATATAAATAAAACTGCAAGAAAGCCTGACAATAGATTAGCCAACGTCAGCGCGGACGGGATCATTTTTCTCATTTATCTTCATCTCCTAATCCTTTTACGATCACCGAAGTTAATGTAACAAGCAGTTATGTCTTTTTTGTGTTGCGAAAAGAATGTCCCGTTAAGACGTCAGACGCTACATGCTATAATGCGTATACATGACTCGGAAAATAGGTGAGGAAAGAGATGAAACTGGAACGTTTGATTGCGATGGTTTATAAGTTGCTCCATCACGAAGTGTTGTCGGCAGCGGTATTGGCAGACGAATACGGCGTGTCGCAGCGTACCATTTACCGGGATATCGACGTGCTGTGCGCGGCGGGATTTCCGGTCGTGTCCGTGCTGGGGCAGCATGGCGGATACGGCATCATGGACGGTTATAAAATGGATAAAACGCTGCTCGGTTCTTACGATGTCGAGACGCTGCTTACCGTGCTGCGTAGCCTTTCCTCGGTTTTCGAAGACGAGCGGGCGCAGGGCACGATCGAACGATTGCAAACGATCTCGCCCAATTCGGACAGTGTTGCCGGATTGGCCGTAAACTTGGAAACGCGCCGCGTCGATCCCGAAGCGCTGCCCAAGCTGCGGACAGGCGTCGCGGAGCGACGGGTCGTCCGTTTCGATTATGTGCGCGCGGATAATCAGCGAACCCTTCGGGCTTTGGAACCTTTGCGCCTGCATTACAAGCACAGCAATTGGTACGTCTACGGCTTCTGCCGGACGCGCCGCGATTACCGCGAGTTTCGGTTGTCGCGCATGTTGGATGTCCGGCTGACGGAAGAAAATTTTGCTGCGCACGCCGAATATTCGCCGGATCGGCCGATAACGGTCTATAACGACGACGAACATACTTGCGACGTGGTGTTTCGCGTGTATCCAGAAGCTCTATCCGGCGCGCTCGATCAATTCCCCCAAGCGGATAAACAGTTTCACGCGGACGGGAGCCTGACGATGGGACTGCGTATTCACAAGCCGCTCGAAGCCCGCTGGCTATGGTCGATCCTGCTCGGCTTCGGGCCAGGTGCGGAAGTGTTGCAGCCGGTGGAACTGCGGTTCATTTTGCGCGAGCATCTGCAAAAAGCGCTGCTGTTGTACGACGGAAAAAAAGACTGACGCTGTAACGTGGTCAGTCTCAGGATGCGCTCGAAAGTTACGTTGGCGGGGAAGCGAGAAGACTGCGAGAGAAATTCGGTAAAGACGCTGTCTCACTCGGAAAGATGGATTGGAAGTTTTATAAGGAATTTTCCGAGTTCAAAGGCGTCTTGACCTGAATTTCTCTCTCCGTCTTCTCGCTTCCAGTTACGTTGGAGTTTCTCGGCGACTTAAGACTGACCTTACATTGTTAGTCTTTTTTTATTTTATTTATAAATGAAGCGAAAACGGAGGGGGAAATTCAGGTCAAAACGCCTTTGAACCTGGAAAGATTCCACAAAAACTTCAATCCACTTTCCAGGTGAAACAGCGGTTTGAACGAATTTAGCCCGCAGTTCCCAGCTTCTATCCGAACAGGAATTAGCTCTGAATTTTATATGCAATAAGAAGACTGACAAGCTGTTGTCAGTCTTCTTTTCGTATTCTGTTGGTGAAGACGGTTGATACTACTTAATTGAAAAGAGGTTATTTTCATGAATCACAATCCTTCTGCACAAATGTTTACTTACGACGCTTGGGCGACTCAGACGTTATTGAAACGGATTTCCGAGTTGCCGGCTTCGGTGATGCGACAAGAGGTGAATACTTCTTTTCCGACGATTGCACGGGGATTCAGCCATATGTTCGCGGTGGAAACGATCTGGTATCATGTGCTGACGGGGATGGATATGCAGCAAGCGATGAATCGGTATATGGCGCTGGAACAAGAGATGTGTGCGTTTGGCGTAGAAGAATTGGCTACAGCGTTCGACACTCTTGCGCAGCAAGTTCAAGCTTGGATTCAAGCGGAGCCTGATCTGGAAAAAAGCATTTTATTGGTAAATCCGTACACGGGGAGTCGCGAGACGCGATTGTCGGAGATCTTGCTGCATATGGTCAATCATGGGACGTATCATCGGGGGAATATTTCGGCGATGCTGAGGCAGCTCGGGCATGCTTCGACGATGACCGATTATGTGTTATTCTGGTATCAAAATCCGGTAGACGACGCGCAGGTTTATTCGAAATAAACGAGTCAAGACTGAGACCGTTGAAGAAAAGGAGTGATCAGGACGATGGAAATGCAGCCTTTGTTAACAGAGGTCAAAACGCGGGAGGATTTGCGGCGGTGGCTGGAGGAAAATCACGCTACTGAAAAATGCTGCTGGGTCTGCGTGAGCATGAAACCGAGTCCTGATACCTTGCTGTATCTGGACGTCGTCGAAGAATGTCTATGCTTCGGCTGGATCGACGGCATAAAAAAGACCGCATCGGCGGGGATCGGCATCATGCAACGCCTTTCGCCAAGAGCGCGCGGCAGTTCATGGACGGAACTCAACAAGCAGCGCGCCTTACGTTTGGAACGTCTGGGTCTGATGTCCGAGCACGGACGAAAAACTTATCCGCTCGGCGGCCTGCATGAGTTCGCGATCGACGAACAGATCGAACGCGAACTTCGCGAAGACCCGCAAACGTTCGAAAACTTTCTCGCTTTTCCCGAATCCTACCGACGGATCCGGCTCGACACGATCCAAAGCTGCCGCAAACAACCGGAATTGTTCGCAAGCCGATTGAACAAATTTCTGGATCATACGAAGCAAAATCGCATGTACGGGCAGTGGAACGACAACGGCAGATTATTGGAGTGACAAAGAGCCTGCTTCTCTTCCGAAGCAGGCTCTTTCCCAAACTCGTACTCGTTCTTTTTCAGAATCCTGTCAATGACAAGCCGCGCAAGGATGCGACTGATCCCGATCCGATTTTTCGACGACGCGATATTCCAGAACGTCGCGTAGCCCCGTTTCGTCGACCGGCTTCAACAAATAATCGACGACGCCGAGCTGAATCGCTTTTTTAATATCGTAAAAATTTTTGCAAGCCGAAATCACCAACCAGCAAATGCCGGGAAACGCGCGTTTATGCGTTTCGACGAAAGACAAGCCGTTCATCTGACGCATCTGGATTTCGGAAAACACGACAGACATCTTGTCCGACTGCATCAATTTCAGCGCTTCTTTAGGAGACGACGTTTCAAAAACGATAGAGGTCGAATCGAATTCGTATAAGGCTTGCTTGATCTTTTCTTTGACTTCGGCGTCGTCGGCAATAATCAAAGCATTCATCTTCTCCACGCTCCCACTTCCGCCTGTCCAGAAGATTCCCCCAAATCCCTATCCGGCGAACTTTAAATCCGATTATCGAAATTGTATAATAAAATGAAACGTTTTGCTTTGGAAATAGTCTATTACGCTATCAATATTGTATATTTTTATCATATATTTCAGGGAAGGATCTTCGATGTACAAACCTCTTGAAGTTTTTTCGGACCGTTCCGAAAAATTGACCTATAACCTGCCCGGTTTTCCGCTGTGTGTTTACCAAGGATCGCTGCGTTTTTACGACGCCCAAGCTTTTGATTACCATTGGCACGCCGATCTGGAATTCGTGTTGGTAGTGGAAGGCTCGATGGACTATCTGGTCAACGGCCAGACCGTGCATATCGGTACGGGAGAAGCGATCTTCGTCAACAGCAAAAGGCTGCATCGCGGTTTTTCGATCGACGGAAGCAACTGCTCGTATATTGTCGTTACCGTCCATCCGTCCTTATTGGGCGAAAGCACTTCGGCAGGCCAAACGTTTTTGGATCAGAAGTTCGGCTTGCAGGCTGACGACTTTTTGCTTTTGTCTTCCCGGGAACCTTGGCAGCAGGAGATGATCGAGCTTTTGCTTGAAATGAATCAACACATGCAAAAAGGCACAGGCAATCTGCTGCATCTTCTTTCCAAATCCGCTTATCTATGCGCCTGCGTCGCCGATCATGTCGGGGAAAAACTCATGGCTTCTATCGATACTCGCAATCTGGCTATCATTCACGACATGACGGATTATATTCATCGGCATTACGAGGACAAGCTTACGACCGACGATATCGCGGCTTCCGGGTCCATATGCCGAAGCCGATGCTGCGAACTGTTCAAAAAGCATCTGCATCTGACGCCCAACAACTATCTGGTCCGATTCCGTATTCAAAAAAGCCGCGATATGCTCAAAGAAACCAACCGCCCCGTTTCCGAAGTGGCGTTGGCCTGCGGATTTCAATCGGCGAGCTATTTTGCGTACGTCTTTCATAAGCAGATCGGGCAAACTCCGCAGGAGTTCCGCAAACAGGTTCAATAAAGGATCAGCTTGCGGTATTGAAAAAACAGGAATAAGACCGGATTTCTTTTCGGTCTTATTCCTGTTTTTGTCGAGGTCTTTTTCACAGCGCCTGATCGTCGATCCCGTTCAACCACTCTTCAATCTGCCCGATCACCGACGACACGCAGCCATCTTCGAACGGCGAGATCAGGCCTGCTTCGCGAACCAGGTTCGTGAACGACAAGCTGCCGCCGAGACCGCACAGATGTACGTAATCCGCCCAAGCCGCTTCGCGGTCTTCTCTCGAACGTTTCCAGAACTGGAACGCGCAGATTTGCGCCAGCGTGTAATCGATATAGTAGAACGGCGCGGTGAAAATATGGCTTTGTCTATGCCAAAATCCGCCGCGTTCCAAATAGTCGTTGCCTTCGTAATTCAGATGCGGCAGGTATTTATTCTCGATCTCCCGCCACGCCGTTTTGCGCTCGTCCGGCGTTGCATCCGGGTTGCCGTACACGAAATGCTGGAATTCGTCGACCGCTACGCCGTACGGAATAAATTGAAGCGCACTCGCCAGATGATTGAACAGGTATTTGTCGGTATCTTCTTTGAAAAAGTTCTCCATCCACGGCCAAGCGAAAAACTCCATGCTCATCGAATGAATCTCGGCGGACTCCATGGTTGGGAAGCAGTATGCTTTATTTTCGAATTCCCGGCTGCGGTAATCCTGGAAGCCGTGTCCCGCCTCGTGCGTAAGCACATCGATATCCGCCGACGTTCCGTTGAAGTTGGAAAAAATGAACGGCGCTTTATAATCGAACAGCATCGTGCAGTAGCCGCCGCCTGCTTTGCCTTTTTTGCTCACCAGATCCATCAGGTCGTTTTGCAGCATGAATTGGAAAAACTCGTCCGTTTCCGGCGACATTTCCCGATACATGATTTCGCCGTTTTGGACGATCCAATCCGCATCGCCTTTCGGCGTGGCATTTCCGCTTTCGAAGCTGAAGGCGTTATCGTAATAGCGCAGCGTGTCGACACCGATTCGCTTCTGCTGGCGATTGCGCAAAGAAGTTGCGGCGGGTACGATCCCGTCCAATACCTGTTTGCGGAAATTCGCGACCATCCCGGCATCGTAGTCGGTCCGCTTCATGCGATCGTACCCCATTTCCACATAACTCGGATACCCCAGCTTGCGCGCCATAGAGGTGCGGACTTTAACCAGCTCGTCGTAGATTCCGTCGAATTCGGCTTCGTGTTCTTCCATAAAAGCGTAACGCGCCTCGGAAGCTTTTTGGCGCATAGCACGGTCGGTCGACAATTCGAACGGCATCAGCTGCATCAACGTGCGCTCTTCGCCTTCGAACGGAATTTTTGCCGATGCAATCAGCATTTGATAGTTCGTCGACAGCTCATTTTCCCGTTGCAGCTCCTCAATGATTGCCGGATCGAATGTACGGCTCGAAGCATCGGCAAGAGCAAAAAGCTGCGTCCCCCACAATTGTTCGAGCTGAGGCCGGAATTCCGAAGCGATCAGCACGCGGTGGTATTCGGCTTCCATCTGCTGCACGATCGGGATATTACGGTCCATGAATGCTTTCTCTGCTTGGTAAAAAGCGTCGGTCGTATCGATCGAGTGCCGAATATTGACCAGCATGACCTGCGTGGCGATCGCCGAATACAGCTCGTTGTAAACGCGGTTAGCCGCAACTTGCGCCTCGACGTTCCCGGCAGATTCGAAAGCAGCGATCGCGGCCTCAAAATCTCGGCGGACAGCCTCGATGTCAGGACGAACATACGGAAAATCGTGAAAAGACTGCTTCATTTTTGGGTACTCCTCTTCTTTTCATTTTACGTGACAGATCTTTTGCCCCAACTTCAATAATTTTATGTAAAAAAACTGCCGTCCACACTCGGTGAACAGCAGTTTTGACGGTTACGTCGGATTATCCGAACAGGCTTATAATCTCGTTGGGTTGACGTGACCCGTCGAATTCTTTTTACAGCGCTTGGTCGTCTACGCTGTTCAGCCATTCTTCGATCGTGCCAATCACGGAGGATACGCAGCCGTCTTCGAACGGGGAGATCAGACCGGCTTCTTTGACGAGTCCGGTGAAGGATTGCGTGCCGCCCAGACCGCACAGATGGATATAATCTTTCCATGCCGCTTCGAAATCTTCTCTCGAACGCTTCCAGAATTGGAAAGCGCAGAGTTGAGCCAGCGTGTAGTCGATATAGTAGAACGGCGCGCCGTAAATATGGCCTTGCTTTTGCCAGAAACCGCCGCGTTCCAGATAATCATTGCCTTCGTAGTTCAGGTGCGGCAGATATTTCTTCTCGATTTCTCTCCAAGCACTTTTACGCTCATCCGGCGTTGCATCCGGGTTGGCGTAGACGAAATGCTGGAATTCATCGACCGAGACGCCGTAAGGAATAAACAGTAGGCTCGAAGCCAGGTGGTCAAAGCGGTACTTGTCCGTATCTTCCTTGAAGAATTTCTCCATCCAAGGCCAAGTGAAGAACTCCATGCTCATGGAATGGATCTCGGCGGATTCGTAGGTCGGCCACAGGTATTCCGGTACTTCGTGACCCCGGCTGGAATACACCTGGAAAGCGTGTCCCGCTTCGTGCGTCAGCACATCGATATCGCCGGAAGTGCCGTTGAAGTTCGAGAAGATGAACGGCGCTTTGTAATCCGGCAGATACGTGCAGTAGCCGCCGCCCGCTTTGCCTTTTTTGCTGACCAGGTCCATCAAGTCGTTTTTCAGCATGAATTGGAAAAACTCGTCCGTTTCCGGCGCCAGTTCTTTGTACATGTCTTCGCCGTTTTTCACGATCCAGTCCGGGTCGCCTTTCGGCGTCGCGTTGCCGCTTTTGAAGCTGAATCCGTTATCATAGTAACGCAGCGTATCGACGCCGATCCGGGCTTCTTGACGCTTGCGCAAGCGGGTCGCTACAGGCACGATCTCTTCTTGCACTTGCTTGCGGAAGTTCGCGACCATCTCGGCGTTGTAGTCGGTGCGCATCATACGGTCGTAGCCCATCTCGACGAAGCTTGGATAGCCGAGCTTTTTCGCGATTTTGGTACGCACTTTGACCAGTTCGTCGTAGATGCGGTCAAGTTCGGATTCTTTTTCGTTCAGGAAACCGAAACGCGCTTCCGACGCACGTTTGCGCATATCGCGATCCGTCGACAATTCGAACGGCAGCAACTGCGGCAGCGTGCGCTCTTCGCCTTCGAACGGAATTTTCGCGGACGCGATCAACTGATCGTATTCGGTCGACAGTTTATTTTCGAGCTGAAGATCTTCGATGATCTCCGGGCTGAATGTGCGGATCGCGCTTTCGGCCAACGCAAATAACTGCGTGCCCCATTTGCTTTCCAACTCGCCGCGGAATTTCGATGTGGTCAGCGCGCGGTAGTAATCGGATATGTACTCCTGCACGACCGGGCCGACTTCATCCATAAAATCCTGTTCGTTTTTGTAAAACTCGTCGGTCGTATCGATCGAATGACGGATGCTGACGAGCTGGTGCTGCGTATCAAAGCTGTTGCGCAGCGCGTTAATCTCGTGCATGACGGATTCTTGCTCCGCAACGCTCCCGGCGGCTTCGAACTTGGAAATCAATTCTTTGAAATTAATCTTCAACTGGTCAATATTTGGGCGTACGTAGTCAAACTGTTGAAAAGTCGTCACTGCGTTTCCTCCTCTGATGTACGGACTATTTTTCCAGTATAACGAGTTTAAGAACTAATCACCAGATCAAATGCAAAAAGTTTTTCGTTTTACGGCAGGTTAGTTAACATAATGAAAGTTTACGCAAAAATCGGCATAATTATCGTTTGCGGCAGACACAGATCATCGAATAGCGATCGGAAGCAAGCGGCGAACGCTGCCAATCCGAGAAAAGTCCTTCGATCTCGAACCCGGCCTGATCCAGCAAACGCTGCAACTCCTGCGGATACGTATACCGAAGATCGATACGCGTACGTTCTTCGGAACCTTTGTTTTTTCGGCGAATCGTCGTGTAATGCTGAACTTGCGTCAGCGCATCGTAACGGGCAATCGTGTACAGCCTGCTTTCGGTTCCGTCGGCTTCGACCGCGGTGCGCCAATACTCTTCGGTCTCGGGCTGCATTAATTCTTCGGTTCCGGGAAAACGGGTATCGAACAGGAATGTACCGCCTTTTTGCAGATTTTTGGACACGGCCGCAAGCAGCGCGTTCTGATCTTCGTTCGTCAAAAAATGCTGAAAGCCGTTGCCTGTCATATAAGCGAAATCCACAGGGGACGGCAAATACAGCTTCGAGATGTCTCCGGCAATCCAGTGAACTTCAACGTTTTGGGCTTTCGCTTTGCGGCGCGCCAGCTCCAACATCCCTTCATGCAGATCGACGCCGATCACGCTGTAGCCGTTCTCCGCGAGCGGAATCGCTGTACGTCCGGTGCCGCAAGCAATTTCGAGCACGATGCTGCCTGCCGCCTTCGCGTATTCGAGCAGCATCGGCAGTTCCGGTTTCCAATGTTCGTTTTCCAGGTCATAGCGTTCGGGATTTGCGTATTCTTCATTATTTTCGTGCAAATCGAAAAGTTCGGATGGGTTCGACAATTGATCTTCGCTCCTTCGTTATGCGATCAGCCCTGCTTTTGGGAGCAGGGCTGATCGCATATTGTTTTCGATTGTAGCCGCAGAAATCGATCTTGTCCATACCGACATCAAACGATCGATCCGCGCGCTGACGGTCAAGATACGGAAGGCGTCTTTTTTTGATTCTCCGACACTCCGGACCGGATCGCTTCCAGCAGCAGTCCCGTCCGATCGCATCGGTACTCCCAGAACATTACGCCGCCAAGTTTTTCCTGTATCACGTAACGGCATTTCCAATGAATCGATTCCTCGTCGTCATAGGTGATAAAAGTGCCGCCGTCATGTTCGCCTCCGTCGTACAGGTAAGGCGCTTTGGCTTCGTCGTCCCAAAATCTACGGAATCCTCCGCGGTCGATATAGGCGTCATGCAGTTCCGTGAATTCCGGGCCGTACCCGCCGCTGCTTGACGCCATCTGATGCAAGCCGTTGTTCGCGCTCGGCACGCCTTTCCACATCCGGGAGTAAAAAGCCACGCCGATCACGATCTTCGATCTCGGTACGCCGGCATTGACGAACAGGTTGACCGAAGCTTCGACGCTGATTCGGAACAAATCCCCGGTCGGCGTATGCAGATTGGTATGATGCCCCGTCAGCACTTGGAAACCGCCGCGCATATCGTAGGTCATCAATTGGACATAGTCGAGGTATTGCTGGGCCTCGTCCATATGCGTGCCGTCGATATAATATTGATCGGCACCCGCCGCGATCGTCAGCAAGTAATGCCGTCCGTCGGAAGCGCCGCGAGCGTCGAACGCTTCGCGGATCGTACGCAGCAGATGCGTGAAGTTTTCGCGGTCGGCCGGATCGGCTCCGATCCCCGCTTCGCCGTAGCACGGATACTCCCAGTCGAGATCGATCCCGTCCAAGCCGTAAGCGTCGATAGCAGCTAGCGAAGATTCCGCCATACGGCGGCGTGCGGCTTCGCTGGCTGCCGCTTCGGAAAAGCCGCCCGCGCTCCAACCGCCTACCGACAGCAAGACCAGGACGCTCGGGTGTTCTTTTTTCAGACGGGCGATTTCGGCCATGTTATGCAGATGATCGGTCACGATTTTATCGTTTTGCACATGGCCGAACGCGATATTGATATGAGTCAGCTTGAGCAGGTCTTCCGTTTTGAGGTCCGGCAGGTCGTTATGGCCGACATAGCCAACCGTACGAACAGCTTTTGAATGTATAGCTTGAGCAGATAGCGGGTCGGTCATGTCATTTCCTCTTTTCCGTAAAATAGCGATACACGAAAACTAAGCACGCACCGTGCGCAAAATACTTAAAGCTTCACTGCAACTGCCGGGCTTGTAGCCGGATTCGGCGTAGCGGATATTTTGCTGCGCGTCCAATACAAAAAGATGCGGATATTCGGTACCCGGCGGCGGACACACGGCACTCATTGCCGCAAAAGCCTCGCCGGAAGCATCGCCAGCGAAGATCGCTCCTGTCGGCAAAGGCTTGGGGATAAACGGTGTAATTTCTTCCCTATTGATGCCTTGATCGCTTACGATAAACACCAAAGGCACATGTTCGGCTTCAAGCTCCGCTCGCATTTCGCCAGCTTCGCGTAGCAAATGCCGGGTCGGCTCCAGTCGGTAATCGATCCAGGCCACCAGTGCGCCATCGCTGCCGACAAGATCGGACAACGTAGTTGCAGTTCCGTCCGAAAGGGTCAGCCGAGAACGATCGGGGGCGATGCCGAGCATCGGTATCGCTTCTTCAGGTTGTCGGAAGATCGGGGTAAGCGTCGTTTCCTGTTCAGGTCGGATCACGAAATAAAACATCCGTCCAAGCACGCGACCGTTTTGCAAACGAATGCCCGTCGTCATGCGGTATTCGCCCGCTTCCAGCTCGAAAGGCTGCGCATACACGTCTTTTTCGCGAAACGGATAATTCAATGTATGATACAAACCGTTTTCCAGACGGGCCAGGGTAAAGTTTTCCCGGTAAGAAGCTTCAACCGCAACGGCTGCATCCGAATTTTCGAGATTCGGCAGCAGACGCAACGTGCCGCGCATCGGGACCGGCTCGCGATCCGAAAGCTCGTCTGTCGTCGCAACCAACGCTTCAGTCTCACCCCCGCTAACTCCCGCTTCGTTCTTAACGGCTGGTTCCGGACGCTTCAGATCGATCCATACTTCGCCTACCCTAGCCTGCGGCCGCTGCGTCGCAGGATGCAATCGAGCCGGAATGCCTAGGCTGCGGCAAAGGCCCACCAGCAAAATCTCAACCGACTCCCGGTCGCCCGCCTTCAACGTAAAAGTCCCGAGTGGCGACGCTTTGCCCGGTACAGGAGTCAGATCGTCGCGCACGCTCCATCCATCGGCGATCCGCCGAGCCAACAACTGCGGATCGGCCCGGAATTCCGTCTGTTCCCCGATTGAAAAAGCGGCTCGCAGCTTCTCGCGGTAAGGGGTCAGACGCTCCCACCTCACACGCGGGCAGAACACGTCCGAAACGAAAAGCTCGCTAGAAATTTCGCCAGCACAATGCTGTTCGTAATCGCGCAAAGCTTGCAGACCGCCGAGCAGATGATCCTCCAACGTGTCTTGCTCGATATCGATCATGTCTTTGGCAGTCAGGCTTTCCAGCAATCGCAGCGGCCATTCGCCGTGCCCGGGCACATATTTGTTCAAAAAAGCCGCAATCTCGCCGTGATTTCCCCGCGCGTCACTCAGCACTTTGAACAGGCGATCCGTTTCCAGTCCCCATTGCTTGGCCAGCACCCCGGCTTGCGTTTCGCCAACAAAAGTGGATTCGTAGGCAGCGCGTATCCGCTCGCCTTCAGCCGTACGCCGGCGATGGATATCCAACGCTTGTTCGCTCAGCGTTTCCTGATCTGACGGAGCAGGAATTTCTTTGGGCGGCGTCAGATCAAAGTCGACTGCGTCTTCCGGCTGTCCGCTGCGGTTCAGCGTCAGTGTGATGTGCTGCTCCGGCGAGTTCTCGCCGCTACCGTCGATCAGAACTTCCGCCCAACTGCCCTTCGATGACGCGCGAACGACCAAATCACCGTATCCGGTTAGAAAAGAAGCCTTGCCTCTATCGTCCGTTCGTACCGAAGCGATCGGATGCAGCTCCGCGTAATTGTAAAGTTGAAACTGCACTTCGGCTCCCGCAACAGATCCACCCGAAGCATCCTCTACATGTACAAAAAGCGTCCGCACAGGCGCGTAGTTTGCAAGCAGATTGATTTCGGTATGCGCCCCGTCCGTATACGTGACCGGCTCGGGTCCGTCGTATCCGGCAGGAACGCGGGTGTGGACGAGCATCGCCCGGCGGGCCGGGCCGTCGAACCAGCCTTTGTCGAGCTGCGCTTCCGGTTCGCAAGCTCCGATAAAATGCCATTTGCCGTCTGCCCACGCTTCCACCCAGGCATGGTTGTCATCGACATGCGCCCAACGCGGCGTGTAACACTGGCGCGCCGGGATGCCGATACTGCGCAGCGCCGCGGTCGTAAGCGTCGATTCTTCGCCGCAGCGTCCTTTTGCGCTAACGATCATGCCAAGCGGCGATATGGTGCGAGCATCGCTGCCGGTATACGTCGCTTTTTCATAGCACCAGTAATTGGTCTCCAACACCGCTTCGCTCATCGACAACGTGCGAACGCGCTCGGTCAACTCGCTTGCGATCACGCCGCGATAATCTTCGATCCGTTCATTGTTGATGCGCGGAGGAAGCACGTAATGCAAAAACAATTCATCCGGCACCTTGTTTCCCCACGGCATCGTACGGCGCATCCGCAAAGCGTGCCGAACATGGCTTAAAAATAGCTTCCCGTCGTAATCGGCCAGATCGTTGATCGGCATATGCGCGTACAGAAAAATCAAAGCCAAACGTTCTTCGTCGCTTAAATGTTCCTCGTCCAATACGCCAAACAGTTCCTGCTCGCGTGCAGACGCCAATGTCCGACGCTGCTCGAACGCTTCATTGATCGCGGCAAGCTGCTTGGGAGTTAGCGAAAAAACATCGTTCGCGACGCTGCTTGGCAGATGTCCGATCTTCGACTTGCCTTCGTCCGTTTTCATCGCAAGCTCACTCCTTCCATAGATTTCCGTCTTCGCGTATCCAGTAGAACCCGCTTCCGTCCGCCGACGCCGCCCGAATCCGGAACGAGTGGGTTGTCGTCTCGATTAACGGAGCGTCCGCCGAACGTCCCCATGCCGCAAGTTCGCCGCCTTCGTCGCCGTTTTCCAAGAGCGGTGCCAGATCGGCCGAGAATGTTCCAAAACGTTCGTAATGATTCCGCTGGCGGTAATAGAGCCGACGCAGCTTCCACTTCACGTACTCGTCGGCCGGAAGCTCGAACGAACGCTCGGCGTCACCCGATTGCTCGTCCGCCACGAATTGCACGAAGCCCCACATTTCCGGGTAGTGCATATTGACCAAGCCTTGCGGCGACCAGACCCAGTTATCTTCGGGAAACGGACGACCATTCTCGGGATTGATGGTTTTCCGATACTCGCCTTCTTCCTTATCGACCTGCCACTGCACCCGAGAAAAGTTCACCCGCCAATATTGTCCGGCTTGCGGCGGCTTTTGCCCTTCCGCGCATTCGCGCAAAATATTCCACGGCATCGCGATCTCCACGCTCCAGCTTCGGTTGTCCGCGTCGGGGTCGTTCAGCTTGCCGTCGATATGTACCGCCGTGCGCAAGCCGCGAATATCCCAACCGTTTACCGGCGGGCCTCCGTCGCGGTAAGGCGTGACCAACATCAGATCCCACACCGTATTCAGCGCATTGATCTCGAACTCGTAATACTGGTGCGTGTCGCCGTCGGGATCGATAAAAATCTCGAAGTCGTTGTCGTAAAAAATGACCGATTCCCGCTCCGTCAGCGTCGCCCAGATCTCGTCTTCTTCCAGCTCCGCGCCGAAATAAAAATACTCGTCGTCCCATAACATTTTGACTCGCGTACGTTTCCAGGGCTTTGGCTTCAGATCGCCTTCGATATCGACGAAGTCTTCGGTCCACGGCGCGTCGGCCCAGAACTCTTTGTCCAACTTTCCGTCCGGTTCAAGGTTGCCCGGCGCACGCTTGCAGCGATACGACAGCGGCGCGAAAGGAATCGCCGGTTCCGGCATCCCGCTCAAATTCATTTGCAGTCCTCCTGTCCAATATTCGTGGTCGTTCTACTCCAACCGAATGGCCAATGCGATCGGCGCGCCGGCCGCGTCCGCCGATTCCGGCAGCGTCACGACCACGCCCGCTTCCGTGCCGCGCAGCGGCAGTTCGCCGTCCGTTCCGACCAACGAAGCCCGTTTGAACTCGCCTATCGCCGGAATCACAAGCTCGTTTTCTACGGTTTCGCCTTCTTCGTACAAACGGATCGCGTAGACGGCACCGCCTTTGCGCGTAAACCGAATCTTTTTATCCTCGGAAACGTAAGGTTCGCAAATCCGCGTCCCGTAGATCGCTTCGCCGTTGACGTTGAGCCATGCGCCCAAGCCTTTCATGCCTTCAATCGCCGCTCTCGGCAAACGCCCGTCCGGCTGCGGCCCGACGTTGAGCGCCAGATTGCCGCCTTTCGCCACGATCTCGACCAGCAGATGCACCAGTTCGCGCACGCTTTTGTAGCGATCTTCGTAATTGAACGAAAACGATGTGCCCATCGTGATGCAGCTTTCCCACGGCACGTTCAGCGGACGCTCGGGCAGCGTTTGCTCGGGGGTGATGATATTTTCGTACGCGCCGCCCACCGTCCGGTCGGCCGACAACAGCCACGGCTGATGTTCGCGGCGAATCGTGTCTACCAGTTCGCCCAGCCGAATATCCTGACCGCTGCGCTCGTTGACCCAACCCGCGTCCAGCCACAGCATATCGATCCGTCCGTAACGCGTCATCAGCTCGGTGATCTGTTCATGCGTGAAGCGGACGAACTTTTCCCATAGCCACGGATACTCTTTTGGGTCGTAAGACGGGCCGCGCCACATCTTCTCGCCGCGTTCCATGCCTGGCGCCCAGTAATCTTGCGTATGCCAATCCGCTTTGGAGAAATAAGTCGAAATCGCAAGCCCGCGCGCCCGGAACGCATCGAACAGATTCCGGCAAATGTCCGCGTATTTGTGCCGATGAAACGGCGTATCCGGCCCGGTGATGCGGTAGTCCGTCGTATGCGTGTCCCACATGCAGAATCCGTCATGGTGCTTGGTCGTGAACGTCAAATATTTGAACCCGCCTTCGGCGGCCAGATCGGCCCAAACCTCAGGTTGGAAGCGTATCGGGTTGAAAGTTTTATCCAGATCGAAATATTCGCGCTTCAATTCTTCGCCGTCCACGCCCCAGTCGATACAGTCTCTCGCCCAATCCGCGTCGCCGTCGCTGAGCGCCCACGACTCCACCACGCCGAGCTGCGAATACGGTCCCCAGTGCATCATCAGCCCCAGCTTCTGGTCTTTGAACCACTCCAGCCGTTCGAGGATCAGCGGATCTTCCGGCTTCACCCATTCGTCTTCGCTGCTATAATTGTGTACGCCTTCGTGAACCACGTTTTCTTCGGTTTCCAATGTTTCTTCCGTCATTTTCGGATCTGTCATCGCCGCATCGGCCTCCTTGATAAAACGAGAAGCGAACAATGAAAACGGAGTCCCCGCTTCATCCTTCGCCTCTTCGATTTGTTTCTTAGACGAAGCGCCGTTTTGGATTTCAAACGACGCTTGCCGCATTTTTTTATACATTCATAGATCGTTTACTGCGCGTTTTCGCTGTTCCACTGATCGTACGCTTCCTGATAGATTTCCACGATGCGGTCGCTGCCCATCTTTTTGAGCTGCGCCACGTAGGCATCCCAGTTGCTCAGCGGTTCTTGTCCCGTAACGAACTTCGCTTCCATCTGCTCCACGTACGTGTTCAGATCGGACAACAGCGCGGACACTTCCGTTTGCGCGTCGTTGGTCAGATACACGTTCGGGAACGGAATTTTGGCGATCGGCACGAGTTTTTCTTCGTTTTGCTGCACGACCCAGTCTTCCACTTCGCTACGCAGGCCGTTG
The DNA here is from genome assembly GCF_037722395.1 of Saccharibacillus sacchari. Lineage (GTDB taxonomy): Bacteria > Bacillota > Bacilli > Paenibacillales > Paenibacillaceae > Saccharibacillus > Saccharibacillus sacchari_A. The sequence continues at coordinate 126,573 of NZ_JBBKAR010000061.1, forward strand.
GTCAGATCCGGGATATTGACGCCCGGCGTCACGATGCCGTAGTTCGGCGTCAGCGTCGCGCGGAATTCTTCGCGGTCGCCGCCGTTCGGCACTTCGAGATACTTTTTCTCATGCGTCGCTTCGTCCACGTAATCCCACATCATGCCTTGCGGGCCTTGCGTCCACAGCGTCGCGCCGTCATACCCGTATTGATAATCGATCCAGCGCATGCTGGCTTCCGGGTTCGGGTTCGTGACCGAGATTGCGAACGTGCCGTTGGAAGACATGCCCGGGTGTTTGCCGTAAACCGGCGTATCCGCGATTTCGCTGCTGACCGGCGTCATCATCGGGTCCTGCATGGTTTCTTCGGTTCCACCCAACGTGAAGTACGGATAGAAGTCGCTGAACAGCGCAAGTTGGTTTTTCGCGCCTTTGGCTTTTTTCTGCTCATCGGTTTGCGAGAACGTCTCGTGATCCAGCAAGTCTTCGTTCCACAGCTTGTTGAGGAAGGTCAGATAGCCTTTGTACCCTTCTTCCTGCGGCGTGTAGTGGACTTTGCCGTCTTTGTCCGCGTAATACACTTCGTTATAGATGCCCCAGAAGCCGAGGAAGTACATCCGCAGATCGTCCAGTTTGACCGAAGTCAGCGGAATTTCGTCGGCTTGGCCGTTGCCGTTCGGGTCTTCGGTTTTGACTCTTTTCAGATAGTCGTACAATTCGTCGGTCGTTTTCGGTTCTTCGACGCCCAGCGTTTCCAGGAATTCGCCGTTGTACCACATCGGGCCGCGGTACCAGACCGCTGTCGTGTCGATAAACGGCAACGCGTAGATATGACCGTCCGTCGTGGTGATCGATTTGCGTACGTTCGGGTTTTCGTCGAGGATTTTTTTCAGGTTGGGCGCGTAATTGTCGATCAGATCTTCAAGCGGTACAAGTTGTCCCTGCGTACCGTAGCTGACCTGCTCGGCCGGCGTGATATCCGCGGCGTACAGAATATCCGGCAGCTCGCCGCTGGCGAAGACCAGATTCTTTTTCGTTGGGAAACTGTCGATTGGCGCGGTCTGGAACTCGATCTTGATATTGGACAGCTTCTCCATCTCTTCGATGACCGGCATCGTATCCCACGGCGCCATATCGGCGCTCGGCGCGAACACGCTCAGCGTAATCGGCTGTTCGACGATCGGGAATCCGTCCTTGCTCACCGTACCGCCTGTTTCCGCTGCCGATTCCGTCGACGATCCACCGGATTGACAGGCCGAAGCCAGCACCGAGAACAACAACAAACCGGATAATGCGACTGCTCCTTTTTTACGTCCCTTTTTCATACCTAAATCCTCCCCTTTTTTCTGAATGGATATGCAGGTTATGCAATAATGTAATGCTATGCAAAATCAGCCCTTGACGGAACCGATCATGACACCTTGCACGAAGTAACGCTGAAGGAACGGATAAACGGCGATGATCGGCAATGTCGCGACGATGATAACGGCATACTTGACGAGCGCGGCGACTTCGGCTTTGTTGTTGAGCGAAGTGGCCATCGTGGCGTCGATCGTGCCGGCCTGCGCCGACATCTGCTGCAACACCAGAATCTGCCGAAGCACCAGCTGAAGCGGATACTTTTCCTGCTGATTCAGGTAGATCATGGCGGAGAAGTAGTTATTCCAATGTCCGACGCCGAAAAAGAGAGCCATAACGGCGATCAACGCGGTCGATAGCGGAAGCACGATACGGAAATACAACCGGAAGTTGCTACACCCGTCCATCTCCGCCGCTTCCTGCAATTCTCTCGGAATCGAAGATTGGAAAAACGTCCGGCACACGATCAGGTTCCAAACGGAGGTCGCCCCCGGCAGGATCAACGCCCACATGCTGTCGACGAGTCCCAGACTACGCACAACCAGGTAAGTCGGAACGAGTCCGCCGCCGAAAAACATCGTGACGATAAACAAGATCATGAAAATATTGCGACCCACGAAGTCTCTTCGACTCAGCGCGTAAGCGGCGGGCAGCGTGACGACCAGATTGACCAGCGTACCGACGACGGTATAGATAATCGTGTTCATGTAACCGTTCCAGATGCTGGAGTCCTGAAACACGCGGCGGTACCCTTCGAACGTGATATCTTTCGGCAGCAGCCACATTTCCCCGGCGGCCACGATGGTCGGATTGCTGATCGAAGCGCTCAGGATATAGATCAACGGATACGCGACGATCACGAGCGCTACCGTCAAGATCAGATAAACGAAAGCGAGAAAGACTTTGTCCTGCTTGGTTTCTTTAATCGAACTGACCATCCTTCATCCCTCCCTGGATTCATCATTTTCACGCTTACCACAGACTGTTCTCGCTCGTGCGCCGCACCACCTGATTGACCACGATCAACAGGATCGCATTGACGATCGAGTTGAACAAGCCGACCGCGGTCGAGTAACTGTATTGGGCTTCGAGCAACCCGGTTCGGTAAACGGAAGTGGCGATGACATCGGAAGCTTCCATATTGAGCGGGTTTTGCAGCAACAGGATTTTCTCGTACCCGACACCAAGCAATCCGCCCATGTTGAGGATCAACAGAATCGTAATCGTCGGAATGATGACCGGAAAATTGATATGCCGAATCCGCTGAAGCCTGGAGGCTCCGTCGAGAATGGCGGCTTCGTGCAACCCCGGATCGACGGCGGTCAAAGCGGCCAGATAAATGATCGTTCCCCAGCCCGTGGCCTGCCAGACATCCGATAACACGTAAACGGTCTTGAACCAACGCGGGTCGGTCAGAAAGCTCGGCGGCGTGATCCCGATCGCTTCGAGCAGATTGACGATCATGCCGGTCGACGGCGTCAGGAAAGTAATGATCATGCCGGCCATGACGACCATCGAGATAAAGTGCGGCGCATATGTAACGGTCTGGACCGTCTTTTTAAAAGGACCGGTCCGAATCTCATTGAACGCCAGCGCCAGCAGAATCGGAAGCGGGAATCCAACCAGCAATCCGTATAAGCTGATACTGAGCGTATTCCACATCAGGTCCCAGAAATAATACGATTCGAAAAACCTAGTGAAATGATCGAAGCCGACCCATTTGCTTTCGGCCATGCCCAATGCGGGGATATAATTTTTGAACGCGATCTGAATGCCGTACATCGGTACATAGTTGAAAATAATGACGGTCAGCAGCGCGGGAGCCATAAAGATGTACAGCTGCCAGTTGCGGACGATTTTTTTGAAAAGCTTTTTGCTTTTTCTTTGATTCGGAACATCTTGTGGATTAAGCACCGCTTTTGCGCCCTCGTGCATCATCGTCCTCACTCCTTTATTGAATGGCTTTGCCGATCAGGCAAGATAAAGACATATAAGAGTCATATTACCTGACAAGCTTTTTTTAGAGGTTTCTCCTTTCCGGCGTATCCTTTTTTCGGTATGCCCATAGATCCTAATCGGATATTATGCGCGCCTGTTTTTTTGTAAGCATTTCCATTGCCTTCATTCCGCGTTTCGTTGATTTGGGTTTACAGCGAGTTTACAGAACGGAAGGTAGAGCGTAAATATGTGGTTTTGGCTCTGTTGGAAATTTTGACAATCACTCTACCTGGAAAATGTGTTAGAATACATTACAGAATCACTGGTTTTTTCGTAAAAATCAAATCAAATTTCACATCACGAAGAAAGATTAATGTTTTCCATAAGCAGCCAAAAGTAAAAAACGACATATCGAAACATAAAAGACAGCGCTGTTGCAACCCCTATAATTGGTCAAATTCTACATATTGTCCGACAATCCCACACTTTCGTACACTTTAGATAGAAGGGAAAGGAGAATGACGATGAAGGTGAAACCGAGCTATTTCAAATCACGGCTTTTCTTGAAATATATTTCTTCTTATCTGTTCGTTCTACTCATTCCTCTGATCTGCCTGACGTTTGTGCTATACCACAATACGGCAGCCAATTTACGTGCTCAAATCGAACAATCGCATCTCAATCAACTCACTCAGGCCGAGACGATCGTGGACACGCATTTGCAGCAGTTGAACGATATCGCTTCGCGTGCCGCGTATGATCCGAGGCTTAGCCGCTATCGCGTGCATGATGCGTATTACAGTCTTGAGGCGATCGACGCGCTGGGGAATTACAAAGCGGCAAGTCCGATCATCGACGAGATGTTTCTCTATTTCCGGGGCGATCCGCGTATTTATTCCAGCGTGGGCATGTATGACCTGGATGTGTTTGCCGACAAATACCGATTCCGGAACTGGGAAGCGCACACGGTAGAAAAAGACATCAATGAACTGCGTTATGCCACGATGCGCCCTGCCGATCTGGTGAGCCGGGGTTCCAGCTTCGAGCAATCGACGCTGGCTTACTTGGTTCCGATCGTGCCGAATAGCCCGAATCCGCATGGAACGTTAATGTATTTTGTCAAAGAATCCAGTCTGACCGGCCTGATCGATTCGATCTTGGGCGGGTATGAAGGTTCTTCTTATATTTTCGATTCGGAAGGACAGGTTCTGGCGGTAAAAAGCAACCAGGAGGAGGCGTTGGGCGAAGAAGCGCTGGGCTCCCTTGTCTCGTTGTCGACCGGAACGCATAGCATCGCGATTGACGGCGTTCCGCACTCGGTCGTATCCGTGAAATCCGAACTGAATGGCTGGGAATACGTAACCCTGATGCCAAGCTCGCAATTTTTCAGCAGCGTGCTGCATATTCGTACCTTTATCGCGGCGTTGTTCTCGATCGTCGTCGTCTTCGGCGCGCTCGGCGCTTGGCTGTTGGCGCGTCGGCAGTACAGCCCTATTTTCCAACTGTCCGAGTTTGCCGAATCCAAGCCCTCTTCGCGTTCAGTCGATTCCGATCCGGTTCATGATGCGGCACCCGGTAACGAGCTGGACCGTATTCGCTCAGCGCTGCAAGCGTACAGCGCGCGGGCAGATTTGCAGGAACCGTATGCGCGCAACCATTTCCTGCTGATGCTGCTGCGGCACGGGGGCGATGCAGAACCGACGCCCGAGCTGCTGCAATCGTTCGGCCTGGAGTTTGATCGGGAGCGTTATTTCACCATGCTGATCGGCCGCGAACGTCCCGGCCAAGCGACGGACGAGACACGCGATTGGCAGTTGATGCTGACGATGCTGGCCGAAGCGGAGTATCCGGAGCTGGGCGCGAAGCTGCATAGCGTGGAATTGCAAAAGCCGGATCAGATCGCATTGATTGTCGGGTTCGATCACATGGAAGAGTTGGATGAAGCCCAGCAGATCGAACGAATCGCACGCTCTGTTCATGATCATTTGCAAGGAATCGGTCGCTTGAATCCGGCAATCGGGATCGGAACTTGTTCGACAGGGCCCAAGCGACTCAGTCAATCCTTTATCGAAGCGTGTTCGGCGTTCGAATCGCGTACCCGCAGCGGAGGAGCAAGCATTGCTTACTTCAGCGATCTGACAGCGGAATCCGACGAAGCGTATTGGGTGCCGAAAAACGTGCTGCTCAAGCTGACGCAAAGTCTCAAGCAAGGAAGCGCCGACGTGGCTGCACGTTCAGTAGCGGAAGCTTTGGACACGCTGCGCATTCCGGGGTTATCGGCCCGCTATATGCGCTGCATTGGCTTTGACATTCTCAATACCATTCTGAAAACGGCGAACGAAGCAGGGATCGACAATCTACATGGAGGCATCCCTCCGATTGAATCGTTTTCTTCGCCTGAAGAGCTGGAGCCTTATTTCCTGCAACTCGTAGAGAAGCTATGCGAACAGATCGAGCAAAAAGAAGAATGCGAAGCGCATACGCTAATGGATACGATCGTGGCTTATATTGACGAGCACTACGCCGACCACTCGCTGAGTCTGGAGACCATCTCGCACAATTACTCGATCTCCATGTCGTACTTCAGCCGTTCGTTCAAGGAAAAAGTCGGGACCAACTTCGTTCAATATATCTGGCATAAACGCATGGCCGCGGCGATCGTGCAGTTGACGACGACAGACGAACCGCTGAAAGAGATCATCGGGCGGATTGGTTATCAGGACGCACCGAACTTTATCCGAAAATTCAAAAAAGAAACCGGTCATACGCCTGGGCAATATCGGAAGCTGTTTTCCGGCTCGGCAAAAGGTGTTTTGAAAGAGGAAGCTTGAGCGGGCTGTTTGGCTTTTCGCACCTTGCTTGTTTCAACGCCGCTAAATTAGGTAATAGGTAAATAGAGTCATATATTCTCGTATCATGTCGAACCGCTGACGGAAAAGGTCCGTCGGCGTTCGGGATGATATACGTTTTTTAAGGAGGACTTTTCATGATCACAACTACCCGCGTACGCAAAACGTTGCTAACCCTGTCCGCGGCAGGCGTCGTCGCGCTCGGCTCGCTCGGAGCGGCGGCTTATTCCCCGCTTCCGTCCGCCGCGGCTGCGCAGACGCCGACCGCTTCGGATACGGCTCTGGCCCAAGAGAAGCTGGCCTCTTTTTACAAACCTGCTTTGAAAGGCGAGTTTCCCGGCAATCCGGCAGGCTTCGTCGTAGGCCAAACAAAACGGAGCGACATCATCGATAAATTCGGTCAACCCGACGTTACCCGCACTTCCGTAAACGGATTCGACAGCTACACGGCCAATATGGGCAATCCCGGTTACGCCATGTCGTATACCGCCGCCGGCGTGTTAAAAGAAATTCGTTATTTCGGCACAAACGTGGAACGTCAAACGAATATCGGCGGCATTACGATGGCGATGGTGAAAAAAAGCTGGTATACGCCGACGTCTACGACAACGATTAAAAACGGAAATACGACGCAGACCAAGTTGACGTACAAACGTGGCGATTATAATTTGGAGTTTATTTTTAATAATTCGTTGGATTTGTCGCATATTAATTTGGTCAAGGGGAAAGCTTAGGGCGCTGCGGGAAAAATTCATTCAGAACGCTGTCTCACTTGGAAAATTTGATTGAACTAAAAATGGGATTTTCCAAGTTCAAAGGCGTTCTTCATTGAATTTTTCCCTTCGCTTTTAGCTTTCTGGGAGAAAGAAGATCGCAAGAAAAGGGATTGAGTCTATATTAGACTCAATCCCCTTTCTTTTTGATTGGAAGACGTTTCGAAAATCATTTTAAAACATCATTAAAAAAGAATTCGAAAAACTCATTGACTTACTTTTAGTTATCTATTATCCTTATGATACAAAACAACTTAGAAGACAAGCAAATAAGAAGAATAACGATAAATCGCTTTTGCGGCTCACCCATTCTATAGAAACGTAGGTGTTCATCATGCAGGAACTGACTACCGCGCAAGATCTGACTACTCTGCTTAAAAATCGCCATTCGGCGATCAAGTTCGTACCGGAGACTCCGATTTCGCGTCAGGAATTAAACGAAATCTTCGAATTGACCAAGTTGGCGCCTTCGGCTTTCAATCTTCAGCATGTGCATTATGTTCCGGTGACGAATAAAGATGTGAAGGAAAAGATTTATCAGGCTTCCGGCGGTCAATATAAGATCAAACTGGCTTCTGCCGTGATCGCGGTATTCGGGGACGCCAAAGCGTATACGCATATCGCGGAAATGAACGAAGGCTTCCTGTCGCTTGGCATCATCGACCGTATGGAATACGACACGACGGTGCGCGACGTCACTGAATTTTATGAACTGCGCGGCGAAGGCTTCCAACAAGAAGAAGCGATTCGTAATGCCAGCTTGTCGGCGATGATGTTTATGCTCATCGCCAAAGACAAAGGCTGGGACACCTGCCCGATGATCGGCTTCGATCCGCAAGCCGTACGCGATGCGGTAGGCGCGCCGGATAATCTGACTCCGGTCATGCTGATTACGATCGGCAAAGAAGATACGACGAAGCGCCGTCCGCGCGGTTACCGCAAACCGGTATCGGAGTTTGTCACGTTCGATCAATTCTGATCGCGACAAGGCGAAGCCGATTCAGCCGGTATCGGTACGTGTAACCGGACTCGACCGTTTATTCTGATAACCAACAACAAAAGACCGTTCGGCAGGAATATTGAATTCCTGCCGAACGGTCTTTTTCAATGATTCGTATTAAGCTTACAATGGATCAATGTGGCAGTTGGTCTGATTGAGCTTCGCCTTTGCCACGGCTTACATTGACGCGCTTAATGAAGAGCGCCACGATCAGGCCGATAATCGCCATGCCCGCCGCCATCTTGAACGCTCCGCTAACTCCGACCGTCATGGCTTGCGCCACGTAATCGGTATCGGTCACATCGCCGGGATTGGCTTGCATATAAGCCGCTTGGCGCGTCGTCAGCAAGCTGACTGCAAGCGCCGTACCAATTGCGCCCGCAACCTGTTGCAGCGTGTTCATGATCGCCGTGCCGTCCGGATAGTATTCCGGTGGCAGTTGGTTCAAACCGTTCGTCTGAGCCGGCATCATGACCATCGAGATTCCGATCATCAGGAAACTATGCAGCGCGATGATCATGAAGATCGACGAAGCCGTCGTGATTCCCGAGAAGAACCATAGCGTAACCGCCGCAATGATCAGACCGAAAATCACCAGCCATTTTGGACCGTATTTATCGAACAGCCGTCCCGTGAGTAACGACATGCCCCCGTTGATGATTCCGCCCGGCAGCATAATCAAACCGGTTGCGAACGTCGTCAGCAGCAAGCCTCGTTGCAGATACATCGGCATCAGCAGCATCGACGACAAAATAATCATCATGGCGATAAAGACCATCAGCAGTCCGAGCGTGAACATCGGATACTTGAATACGCGCAGATTGATAACCGGTTTCTCCATCTTCAGCTGACGCCAGCTGAACAGAACCAATGCGATAACGCCGACGACGATTGCGACGATCACCCGCGGGCTTTCCCAGCCACCGCCGTGTTCGCCTGCGCCTTCACCTGCGCTACTGAAGCCGAACACGATCCCGCCGAAGCCAATCGTCGAGAGCAAGATCGACAGAACGTCGAATTTCGGCCGGCTGGTTTCCGAGATATTTTGCATATAAACCAGTCCGAACAACAGCGCGAACACCAGGAACGGAAGGCTGATCCAAAAGATCCAGTTCCAGGTCAGATTCTGCACGATCAGGCCGGAGATGGTTGGGCCGACGGCAGGCGCGCTCATAATAATCAGACCGATCAGACCCATCGCGGCTCCGCGGCGCTCCGGCGGAATCACGACGAGAATCGTGTTGAACATCAACGGAATCAGCAAAGCCGTTCCCATCGCCTGAACGACGCGCCCGATCAGCAGAACTTCGAATACCGAAGCCAATGCCGCGATCAACGTACCCGAAATCAGGAAACTCAAAGCGGCAACAAACAACTGACGCGTCGTGAAGCGCTGTAACAGCAGTCCCGATACCGGAACCAAAATGCCAAGCACCAGCAGATAGCCGGTTGTCAGCCATTGAATGGTCGCCGGGGTAACGGAGAGATCTTGCATAAGCTGCGTGAGAGCGACGTTAAGCGCCGTTTCACTGAACATGCCGATGAAGGCACTGAGCAGCAGCGCCGTCAAGATTGGGATGACCTTTATGTTTTTGCCGACTATTCCCGGCCCTGTGTTGCTTTGTGCGGTAACTTCCACTCTTTGTCCCTCCTATGGAACTCTGTATATTTATATCAACGCGCCCCGGTCTTGCCGTCAGCAGGTCTAAGACCGGGAATGCTGCTTGATCAATTCCGGAACGTAACGAGCCGAGTTCAACAATGGAGTTACATCCCGTGTTGTGGTCGCTACGATCAATGTTCCCTCCATCATGGTAATCAACAATAAGCTAAGCGCCTCGGCTTCCTTGCGCTCGACGCCGTCCAGCTCCAGCTTATCAGCCAATACATCCTGCCAGCTTCCGAATACGTGCGTGCAGGCTTCGCGCAGCGGGTTGCTCACGCAAGAAGCTTCAGCAGCGGCCCAAAAGCTGAAAGGCATAAAATTCTCGAAGTTCTCGCGCTGCATCTCTTCCGCCAATTCACGCATCATAACCGGCAGCAGCTCGGCTACCTTCTGCTCGCCACTTAGCTTGCTCCAAAACGTATTGGCGACTTCTTTGCCCACACGCCGGATACATTCCAACGCCAGCTCTTCTTTGCCTCCCTGAAAATAATAATAAAGGGAGCCTTTGGGCGCTTCGCTTTCCTTGATAATCTGACTGAGTCCGGTAGCATGATAACCCTGGGTAAAAAAGAGCCGACTTGCGGTATCCAGGATGATCTCCCGGGTGTTCTTTTTTTCAGACACTATGCTTCACCCCACGATATTATAACAATCGGTCTATATAAATAAAACAAATGTTTTAAAGAAAGTCAATCGTTTTTCTGAAAATTTGCACAACAAAAAAGCGAGCAGCGTCTTTTTACAGACACTGCCCGCAAGATCTATCCGCTGCGGATTTATGATTTCATGTTATGCGTTCGTTTCTTCCTCGAACAATTCGCACAACTCATCGATCAACGAGCCCACATAGTCGACCGCGCTGCGAATCGTAGCCGTATCCGACATATCGACACCCGCCATCTTCGCCAGCTCCAGCGGAGTCTGCGAGCCTCCAGCTTTCAGCGTTTCCAGCCAACGATCGATCGCCGGTTGACCTTCTTCGCGAATCTTTTGCATCATCGCCGTAGACAAGGTCAGACCCGCCGAATACGTGTACGGGTACAAGCCCATGTAATAATGCGGCTGTCTCATCCAGGTCAGCTTCGCGTCTTCCGTCATTTCCAGCGCATCGCCCCAGAACGAAGCCAGCACCTCGCCTTTCAGATCACTCAGCACCTTTGCCGTAATCGCCTGATCGTCCATTGCGCGCGCGTATACGCGACGCTGCAATTCTCCTTCGAGCAGATGCGTGACGAAGTTGTGATAATACGTGTTGAGCAGCTGCATAATAACCCAACGGCGCAACCGTTTGTCATCCGAACGCGAACGCAGATGCTCGGCCAGCAACAGCTCGTTCATCGTCGACGGCGCTTCGATAAAGTACAGCGACGGACGCGCATTCGTCATCCGTTGATAACGGGCGCCGAGCATCAGGTGTCCGGCATGACCGACTTCGTGCGCCAGTGTGAACGCGCCGCGCATATTGTCCGACCAGGACATCAGAATGTACGAGTGCATCCCGTAAATCGACGAGCAGAACGCGCCTGTCGACTTGCCGACATTGCTCCCGTGATCGACCCACCGCTGCGTAAACGCCGCTTCGACGATCTCGCCGTATTCGTCGCCCAGCACGCCAAGCGCGTCTTGTACCGTTTTGCAGGCTTCCTCGTACGTGATCGACGGGCTGTATTCGGGATCGAGCGGAGCTTTCAGATCGCAGAAATACATCGTGTCGAGGCCCAATACTTTTTTCTTCAACGCCGCGTATTTCCGCATATGCGGCGCAAGCTCGGTCTGAATCGTATCGAGAATCGCGCTGTACATCTCTTCTGTCACCTGTTGCGGACGCAGCAGCATCTCGGTAACGGAGTCGTAGTTGCGCAGGCGCGACATCACGACCTGACGCTTGACCTCAGCCGCATAAGCTTCAGCGAAGGTGTTCCGGTAAGCATGCAGCCCCCGGCTGAACGAAGCAAAAGAGCTGCGACGCAGTTCGGTGCTCGGATTCATCTCGTAATTGGTCTCGAAAGAAGCAAAAGACACCGGATAGCTGCTTCCTTCGACTTCAACGCTTTCAAACGTCATATCGGCCAGTTTGCCGCGCAGGTATGTACGATACGGCGCACCATGAACTTCGGACAAAGACGCCAGTACCTTTTCCGTTTCCGGCGACAGGCTATGCGGTTTCTGTGCAAGCAGCAGCTTCAAGCTACGTGCAAACTCCGCGAGTCCCGGTTCTTTTTCCAAATAGCTTTCAACCGTTCCTTCCGGCAATTCCAAAATCTCGGACTCGATAAACGTGAATTCCGAAGCCAGCTTGGTCAGCGCATCGCCGGATTTGGCCGAACGTGCTTGATTTTCCGGGTTCGTTCCGTCTTCGGTCTGTTTGAGATGGGCGTAGGCCCCGACTTTGCGTGCCCGTTCCATCAGCGCTTCCTGGGCATTCAGGCAGTCAAGCAGCAGGTCTGCCCCCTCGCCCAGACGTCCTTTGAACGAGGTCACTTCGTCCGCGCTTGCCAGCACCTGTTCAAGCTCCTTATTCCAATCTTCTTCCGTCAAAAACAGATGCTCCAGATTCCAGGTCGAAGACTCCGGCACCTCTGCACGCGTTAACACTTTCTCACTCATTGCCGTCACTCCTCTTCATAAAATAAGACGCAGGCGACGGCGGAAAAGTCCCGACCGTATGCGCCCGCGCCTATCGACTTTCGTTTCCGCTTCGCGAATCCGCCTCTTTATTCTAACCCGCGGTCTTCATCGTTGCAAAAATGCCAGAGCAAGTAAGCTTCAACATCGGGATCGGTTAAGGCTCAATTCCATAAGCAACTGCGCCATTTACATAGAGCACAGCGCGATCCCATTCGCCGAATTGCAGTTGTCCGGCTTTGTACGAATAGTCGTCCGTCTCATCGTAATTGCTCCAGTCCGACTTATGAATCCGCGACTGGATCTCGCCTGTCTCTCCATTTGCCGGAATCGTTCCCGCTGTAAAAGAAAGCTCGACATAATCGGTAGCCCCGGCCGGCGCGCCGCTCGTCTTGCCGAAAGCGGCTTTGACATTGGAAGCTCCGATCTGCGCCCAATCACAGAAATAATTCTGGCTGATTCCGCCTTCGTTCGTATAGTAGTAACGGACTTTGACATTTTTCAAATCCACGGCGCTTGAGCTGCTGTTACGGATATTGAAAACGGGACGTAAAGCATTGTCCGACGCATTGTCATCCAAAATTCGATACAGCAGCTTCAGATCGCCGCTACCCGTCGAAGGCGGCGTTACCGGAGGAGTCGTCCCCGACGAGACGGGCTTGGCTGTGACTTCCGCCGAATCCGTACCTGCGCCTTTCGTATTGACGGCACTCACTTTATAGCGATAGGTTTTGCCGTTTACCGCTGTCGTATCCGTAAAAGAAGCTTGAGGCACGCCTTTTTTCAATACGGAATACGTTCCGCCGCCTTCCGCACGCTTCACGATATAACTATCGGCGCCGGTTGTCGCGGTCCATTTCAGCGCCACCCTGGCATTCCCCGCGGTTGCGACCAGTCCTTTGACCTGAGCAGGAACCTGCGTGACCGGCGCCGGATTCGTTCCGCCTGTGCTACCCGATCCCGCCAGCATTTGCTCACGGACGAATTTGCCCGACGTACTGAGCTGCGCTTGCGTCCAGCCTCCGGTAAAGCTCGCTCCAGGCGCCAGCGCCGCGGAAGCTTCCTGCTTATCGGCCAGCGACCAGTTTGCCCAGCTAATGCCCCGGTTTGCCATGAAGTCTGTCCATTGCTTGGCTTCCGTCAAAAACGGCCCGCCGTTGCCGGAAGCATCGCTGGTTCCCCATTCGCTCACGAACACCGCCAGTCCTTGCGCCATCGCGGCATCAATTCGGTCACGCAGCCACGCACCATGCGTACCGGCGTAGAAGTGGACCGCATACAGCACGTTCTTATCGGTCAGCGGAGAAGCCGCGGCATCCTGGATATCCTGACTCCATGTGCCCGTACCGACAATGATCGGATTATCCGGGTCTTCGGCACGAATCGTGGCAATCAGTTCTTCGGCATAAGGCTTGATCTGATTGTTCCAGTTCACATTGCCGTTCGGCTCATTGGCAATCTCATAGATGATATTGGGCGTATCTCCGTAAGTCTGAGCCATCTCTTTGAAAAAGGCTTTCGACTGCGTTTTATGCGTATTCGGATCGCCGTCGGATAAAATATGCCAGTCGACGATCACATAGACGCCCAGCTCGATCGCGGCATCGACGGCTTCCTTCACTTTGTTTTTCAGAGCAGGATTGGAAATATAACCGTCCGATTCCGTATACATCGCTACGCGAAAAACATTCAGTCCCCAGTCGTCACGCAGCCACTGCATACTGTCCTTGTTCACATAATCGCCGAACCATTGAATGCCGTGCGAGCTCATGCCTTTTAACTGTACGGGATTCCCGGAAGCATCGGTCAATTTGCCGTTTTGGATCGACAACTGCCCATGCGTGCCGACAAAGCTCGCTGCGCTGGACGCAGACGTTTTTGCCGCCTTCACCGGAGCCAATGCTTTTGACGCCGTGAGCTGTCCGTTTTCCGCTTTTCCGCTACCGGATGCCTCTTTCGCCGAAGCCCAGCCACCCGGACCCGCGCAAGCCACCAGTACGGCAACCAGCAGAAAAGCCAGCATGACGCTTATCCCTTGTTTCCATGAACGTGTTTGCATCTTTTCCCCTCCATTACATTATAGATGGATACGCCTTCCAATTATTACCCTCTCTACAACTTTACCTTTCAAAAATACCATATTAATGGAAAAAGGAATTGAGGCAAAAGTAGGCTTATTCCGTGACCTGCTGCTGCTTCATCCTACGACAAAAAAGCCCGATCCCTACCGGGACCGGACCGTTGTACCTGCATTTTATGTTTAAAACGGGCCTTAGGGGTTATTCCGCCAATTCCGTGCCTTTGGTTTCTTTTCCGAGGAAAGCGACAGCAGCGGCCCCGATCAAGATCATCACGCAGAACATCGCGAAAATCGCGGTGATCGCCACGCCTTGAGAGATCAGCCAACCGACCAGGAACGGAGCGATAATTCCGCCGATTCGACCGAATGAAGCCGCAAGACCTGCTCCTGTTGTACGAATGCTGGTCGGATAATGCTCGGGTGTATACGCGTACAAGCCGCCCCAAGCTCCCAAATTGAAAAAGGAGAGACAGATGCCTGCCGCAATCAATGTCGCTGTCGTGTCTGCAAGTCCGAACCAGATCGCGCTTGCCGCAGTCAGGACCAAGTACACAACCAGAACGAACTTGCGACCGAACTTTTCTATAAAGTAAGCGGCGGTGAAGTAACCCGGTAGTTGCGCCAACGTCATAATCAGCACGTATTCGAAGCTTTTCGTCAGACTGTAGTCTTTGTAGACCATGACCTGTGGCAGCCACAGGAACATGCCGTAGTACGAAAACACGACGGTGAACCAGAGAATCCACAGCATGATCGACGTTTTGCGGTACTCTGGTGCCCAGACTTGAGCAAAGCGCTGTTTTAGACTGATCTTCTCCGCCTTCACCTTGTTCTTCTGTTGCAAAATAAAACGAGGCGAATCGTCGATCTTTCTCCGCAAGTAAAGAGCGTAAAAAGCAGGCAATGCGCCCAGTGCAAATGCAATACGCCATCCGGATTCGAAGTTCGGGATGATAAAATAAGCAATCACCGCGGCAACGATCCAACCTCCTGCCCAGAAGCTCTCAAGCAGGACGACTGTTCGGCCACGCTCATTCGCAGGTACGGATTCCGATACGAGCGTAGATGCGACCGGCAGCTCTCCGCCAAGGCCGAATCCTGAAATAAACCGGAGGATACACAACATCACAAAGCCGGTTGCGACCGCGGACAGTCCGCTGGCCAGCGAGAAAATCAATAACGTCCAGAGAAGGACCGACTTACGTCCGAAACGGTCCGCGAGTATGCCCGCGCAAGCGGCACCTATCGCCATGCCGACCGAGTTAATCGCAGTCAAAACCCCCAACTGCTGCGGATTGAGCGACCATTCGATAGCCAGCGCCGCGGCGACGAAAGAAATCAACGCCACATCCATTGCATCGAACAACCAACTCATGCCCACGCTTCTGAGCAGGCTTCTTCGTTTCGGCTTGCTGAGTACCTTAACATTTTCCATTCTTCTTCTCCCCATTTCCTCTTGTGGGCGCGGCCTTCGAGACAGTATCTTTTCATCAAGAAACATACCAACTCCAAGACTAGCCTGGAAAAAGAAGAAATCGACCTTTTGCAACTTTGTGAATTTTCACTCAATATTTGCAAAAAAGGAAACTCTTCTTTCCCAAGCGCGCGCCGGGATCTCTTTCGAGTCTGTCTCACAGTCTATCCCTTACTGCTCAACATGTAAAGAAAAATTACGCCAAAACAAAAAACGTCTTTCACCCTCTGTTTAGAGATCGAAAAACGTTTTCGTTTCAATTCCGTTCGACTGACGTGGACAAAAGACTCTGTGCTAGTCGAATATAGACTAGACTCTACGGCGTACAAGCGAAGAGGCAAGTACAACCCCGGCGCCTGTGTACAGCACAGCTTGAACATAGTCGGGGTACAAAAAAGACCGTACTCCCGCCGCTTCGAACAGAATGACCAGTAGCGCACAACCTGCAATTTTGACTTTTGATGACATGATGAATATCCGCCTCCAGCCATTCGGTACACACAAGAACCCAATCTCTAGCCCGATTCGATTTCTTATATGCCGTAGACAAGTTGAATTCTTATAGCATGACTATATAAGAATTTGAATAAGCTGTAAATCTCAATTTTTCATTACCCGATTTGTAACCGTTTTATTCGTTGAACAAATAAAAAACTTCGACAAGGACAATCCCTGCCGAAGTCTATGATCACCCGTCGCTTTTACTTACGGGATGTATTGTTGAACGATCTTCACGATCACGCCGTCTTTGACAGTGATATGGTAAGGGAAAGCGCTGAGATCAAGCAATCCGAGCGGATTGTTGTACTGAGCATCGAACTTATCCAAAGCGATCGACTCGTTCCAATTGATCTGCATATCTTCATAGTTGCCTGTATGGTCGTAAATTTGCATCAGCACTTCAGCGTCAGCCGCGACCGGCAGCTTCGTTTCGGTGAGATCGTTGTTTACGATAAAGTAACCGTCCGGCGCTCCGCCCAGCTCTTCGACCGCATCGGGATTTTCTTCCAGGAAGAGCTTATCCGCTGCCGCTCCCGTGTACCAACCGATGCGATCCGTTTCGAGTTGTAGTGTGCCTGTTGTATCTTTTTCTACCGAGTTAATGAATACCGTATATGTTTGTTCTGCCGAATTCTCTTCGCTTACGCCTGTTGTTTGTTCTACGGGAGCAGCTGCTGCCGGAGTCATTACGTTGGAAACCGGGAAATATCCGAATCCAATCATAAAGGCCAAGATACCTGTACCAATCATACCGAGTGTTGTTTTTTTCATAGTTGCTCTCCCCTTTCAGAGGTTCCTGTATGTGCAAGTTGTAGGTAAGTGTTATTACCCGAACGCTTGCTTGCGAAAACTTTTTTTGCAAATTTCGTTCTTGCTTTCATTATAGGACCTGGTATTAAAAAAAGAGTATCGATTCGATAAAGAAGTTCTTACAATATCGACTTTTTTGCAAAAGCGATTTTTGAACAAAAACGGTCAAACGCTATCAAAAATTCGTTTATGCAATGTTTATTTATTCGTTACGACAAGTTTATAAGCGACAGAGATACTAGATTTATCGATCAAAAGGTCGAATCATCTATCAGTTTGGAGGTTTATATGATGTCTGCTCAACGATTCGCGTTTTCCGCAAAAATGGTCGGCTTGTATTTGTCTATTTATGCGCTTTTTATTTTTGCCGGCAAGCTGAAAGCTCTCACTTCTTTTGTTCTCCCGCAACAACTCCGTTTTACGATGTACACACTGCTGTTTATAGCAGGCGTTTTGTTGCTACGACATACGCTGCAACAAAACGTGGCCGCCATACGCAAACATCCTGTTCGTTCTATCTTTTTATTGATTGCTTTTTATGTATTCAACCTGCTGCTAAGCCTCGTCGTTTATTTCGTGTTTCAATCGGCGGCGGCCGGCGGAATCAATGACGAAAATATATTTCAAGTGATGTTGCGTTTTTCGCCCTGGATTACTCTTCCTGTGCTTGGGGTCATGGGACCGATCGTCGAAGAATTCGTGTATCGTTATATATTGATCGGTCGTCTGTCTCAGAAGGTTCCCGTGTGGTTATGTGTGTTATTGTCCAGCGTGCTATTCGGATTGCTCCATATCCACAGTCTGTCCGATATAATCCATATTTTACCTTATTTCGCTACAGGGCTCGTTCTAGGCTTGCTTTACGTCGCGTCCGGTTATAACCTGCTACTGCCGATTGCTTTTCATGTATTCAACAATATGAATGGACTGATTCCGTTCGTACTGCAATACTGATTGTGCATCACAAAAGTGCAGCGGTCAGGCAGACATGTTGCACTTCACTTGTGGTATTGTATAAGCAAAATGAAAGCAAGGAGAAGACCGCTATGCAAGAAAATCGAATTCTGGTCGTTGACGATGAACAAGAAATTGCGGAGTTGATACGCGATTATCTGGAGGAAGAACATTATAAAGTCGAGATTTGCGTAGACGGCGCGGAAGGTTGGCTGCGTTTTGAAACGTTTCGGCCGCATCTAGTTGTACTCGATGTGATGCTGCCCAGGATCGACGGTCTGGAAGTATGCCGAAAAATTCGCGCCCAATCCACGGTTCCTATTCTTTTACTGAGTGCGCGAAAAAGTGAATTGGACAAAATTCTCGGTCTTGGATTAGGAGCGGACGATTATGTGGTGAAGCCGTTCAGTCCGAAAGAAGTCGTAGCGCGAGTCAAAGCCCAGCTTCGAAGATACCGACAGCTTTCCTCGATGCCTGAAGTAAGCAGCCTGTTTTTCGACGAACTGGAAATCGATACCGAAGCGTATACGGTTCGTCTGAAAAACGCGGTGATCTCTATGCCGGCAAAAGAATTCGAAGTCCTCCGTTTTCTTGCACGGCATCGGAATCAAGTTTTAAGCCGTCAGCAGATCTATGAACACGTTTGGGGCTTTAACGAATATGGAGATTTGAATACAGTAACGATTCATATACAACGCATCCGTCAAAAAATCGAAAACGATCTTGCCCATCCACGTTATATTCATACGGTGTGGGGAGTCGGATACAAATTTGGAGGGTCTGCGAGATGACGCGAACGGTTCGGAAAACAAGTCTGTTCAAACTGGGGATTCGCCAAAAAATCTGGTTGTCCTTATTGTCTGCGTTGCTGCTGCCTCTGTGCTTCGGTTTGTTCGCTGGAGTCAGTCTTGAAGCGACCGAACAAATGACTCCGGGAATAGCGATGAGTCTCGCGGCCGCTTTGCTGATTCCTTTCGCGATTTGTGGCACCGTTTTGGCATGGGTAATCTCTTCCACTGTTTTGCTTCCGCTGCGCGATTTGAAAAAAGCGGCCGACGCGATCCAAACAGGATGCTTCGACTATGCTTTAACTGTTCAAAGTCACGACGAGATGGGTGACTTTTGCCGGGCGTTCGAAGCGATGCGGCAGCAACTGCAAGTCTCATTGCATAAACAAGCGGCGCTGGAAGATTCGCGTAAAGAACTGATTGCCAGCATTTCTCACGATCTGCGTACTCCGCTTTCTTCAATCAAAGGATATCTGGAAGCGCTAAACGACGGGATCGCTCGCGATGAAGCCAAAACGGCACGTTATATGACTATTATTCGCAACAAAACGGATCATCTGGAGCGCTTGATCGAAAGCCTGTTCCAATACTCGCAGCTCGACTTCGATAACCCTGCCGATCAACGAATCTCCCTCGATGCCAAAGAACTATTGGATACGATCCTGATTCCGTTCGAAATGGAATTTGCCGAAAGCGATATTCGATTTGAAACCCAAAACGAGCTTCCTCCTTGCTTTCTTGATGTGAATCCAGGCCAAATCGCGCAAGTATTCGACAATTTGATCTACAACGCCAAAACGTACACCGAACACCAACCAAACGGCGTCATTCGTGTCGAAGCACAAATTCAACCCAATCATCTGATCGTGCAGATCGCCGACAACGGCACAGGCATTGCCGCAACCGATCTGCCCTATATTTTCGACTACTTTTACCGCTCCGAAAAGTCCCGTTCCCGACAGCACGGCGGCGCCGGTCTCGGTCTTGCTTTGACGAAAAAAATCATTGAGAACCATTCTGGCACAATTACGTCTGTAAGCATTCCCGGTCAACAAACGGTGTTTTCTTTTACTCTTCCTCTCGTTTTTCCATACGTTAAGCTAAGGTGACAAGTTAAGCTGATCCAGAAAGGGAGAAGCGTACGGATTGGAACGCTTTTTGATTCGACTTTTAAAAATAAAGGCGAATATGTCCTTATTTTCTTCGAATTTGGCGATTTGAGAAGAATAGATGCAAGTATACACTTAATTTCGCCTTTTCATGCGCTTTTGCTCATTTTTTCTTTAAATAAATGTATATTAGCACTTATTTGAAAATTCGGAACCAAACTGAACGGAATAATTGCATCACAGCACTTATTTTAACGATGTTCACTTCCCACCCCAAATAAAGCCGATCCAAAAATCCATTTTTCTCTTTTTGAAAACAAAAAAGAAACGGCCTGCTTGCTCCGCTTCTTTCCTGTTGCTTAGGACGTGTCTGAAAACTCAACGACGTGCATCCTTTAATGCCTTTTCGCGCTCTGCGGCGTCACTGTTTCTTGATATGCCCCGGCACGACTTCGAAAAAGTTCCTTGCGGAACACAAAAATTCGGCAAAATCTGCTTTCTTCGGACTTTTCAGACATGCCCTAATCGTATTCCTATTTGAACACTTTAACGCGCTCTTCCACAGGTTGGAAAGCTTTTTCTCCGGCTGGTGCAAGCGGGCTGCCGAAAGGCATTTGCGCTCTCAGTTTCCAGCTCGAAGGCAGGTTCCAAGCTTCTTGTACGCCTGCGTCGATCAGCGGGTTGTAGTGTTGCAGCGTTGCGCCCAGACCTGCGTCGTTCAGAGCTGTCCATACGACCAGTTGCAGCATGCCCGAAGATTGGTCGGCCCAGATCGGGAAGTTGTCGGCATACAGAGCGAATTGGTTTTGCAGGTTCTTCACAATGTCCTGATCTTCAAAGAACAGGATTGTGCCGTAACCGCTTTTGAACGAATTGATTTTATCAGTTGTTGCCGCGAATGCCTCTTCGGATGCCGCTACTTTTTTCAACTCGGCCAGCGTAATATCCCAGACTTTGTCGTGCTGTTCGCCGAACAATACAACTGCGCGGGAAGTTTGGGAGTTGAACGAAGTTGGGGTGTATTTTACTGCTTCTTCCACGATTTCTTGAATCTTTGCTTCGTTTACGGAAACATCTTTGCCGATTCCGTAGATGGAACGTCTGGATTTAAGCGCCTCGAAAAATTCTTTTGCCACAGTAAAATCCTCCTCATCAATTCACGAAAGTATTTTAAATAACTTTTCGTAATAAACTATATATCAGTTCAGTTAGGGAGTCAACATTTTTATTCCGAGTTTTGGACTGGGTTAATTGAACGTTCTGTGTCCAGCTCCATATTCCAATCCAAACGGTTCCACAGACTATTCGATTCAGTCAACAGTTTTGAGACACAATCGATATAAGGTTTTGCCGCTTCCGCCGAAGGTTGATTCGTCCAGATTTGTCTTCCGGCCAGATAAGCCACGCCGAACTCGGTCCAATCGCGATAGAGCTGTTGGGCGCGATGCGCAGCCGCGGTAGCCAATTCAAGCGAACGCTCCGCTTCTATCCATCCCGCGGAATGCGCAGTTCGGCAAATAAACACATATTGGCCCAGATCCCATGCCGCAATGCCGGCGGGAGGAAGCTTGCCGCTATACATCTGCACAAGGCGAGCATGGTTGAATAGCGCCGGATTCCCGTTCAGGCGTTCAAAGTACGGCTCGCGATCGCGCAAAGACAACGTACCGAGAAACGATTCCGTTTTGCGGTAAGACGCTTGTCCGCCTTCTTCCCACAGCCAATTCAGATGTTTTTCCAGCGACTCTTCGTTTTTCACCGACCAGGTATGGGCAAGCAGTTTGCGCAGATCGTCTTTTCGCGAAGCCGGCCAAGTAAATCCCGTTTCCTCCAGCAGACCGTTCATCCGAAACAATACGGCTCCGATCGCAAATGCGCGCAGCGTTCGTTGATCGCTCTCGCGTATACGCAGCGTCTCCATGACTTCCCGCTCCTTTCTCAAAATCCATGAATATCGGGCAGCGGCTCTCCGGCTGGCTCCGGCAAAACCGGCCTGGCCTCGACTTCGGGCAACTCGGCTTCGCGGCTACGACGCAGCAGCTTCCATTTGCGAGCGGAATACCGTTCCAACGCTTCGCTGATCTCGACCAGCATAGGCCGTCCGGCATCCGCAACCAAAGCTTGAGTCGCAAGCGCTTCCGCTTGATCGTACCGCCCCAGCGCAGCCAGGCAGCGGATCAGATACTCTTCGGACTCGCGCTCGAACCCAACCTTGCAAGCGGCTTCCAAAAATTCGACGGCTTGCTCGTACTGCTGAAGCCTGAACAAAATATAACCTCCATAGAACAAAACAAGCGGGTCCTGGTCTTTGGCATCGATTTGTTCGGTATACCGCACAATCGCTTCCTCGGCCTCTCTCCAGCGCGTCGCTGCAATCAGAAGACGGATGCGTTGCAGATGTGCCCAGCCCCGATGGGGATGTCGCTCCGCAAGCTCCGCCAGTTCGAGCTCCGCTTCCTCGACTCGATCAAGCCGAAGCAGCATTTCCGCGACCAGCCGCAGCGGAAGGTATTCCGTAGGCGCCAGCAAAGCCGCACTTCGGTAACGTTCCAGTGCTTCCACCGCCTGATCAGATGCCCGGTATAAATCACCTTCGACGATGCGTCCGTAATAATCGTTCGGCCGCTCGCGATTGTATCGATCCGCCAGATCAGCCGCCTGTTTGAAGTCTCCCGCGCGAAAACGGGCTTCGGCTATCAGCAGCAAAATGGCTTCCGGGAATCCGCGCCCCATCGCTTCTTCGAAATACTCCGCGGCATGCGCGTAATCGCCGATTCGCAAAAAGCAATAGCCGGCGCGGAACCAGGCTTCCGTCAATCCCCGGTCGTATTGGATCACGCGAAGGTAATCCAGTAACGCTTCCGGATAAAGGCGCAAAGAATAAAAGCAATCGCCGCGCGCGGAATGGTAATACCAATGGGAAGACAACTCCAACGCATGGTGCAGCAGTTGAAGCGCTTCTTCGTAACGCCCTTCCATGCGCAGCGACTCGCCGAAACGGTATAGCGCTTCCGGATCGGACGGCTGGAACAGCAGCACGCGCTTGAGATCTTCGCGCGCTTCTTCATAGCGCTCCAGCGCGATTCGGATCAGCCCGCGCAGCTTCAACACGTCCGCCTGCTTCAGCGGTTCGGACTCCGTTTGAACGACCGCGCGGTCAAGCCGCTCTTCGCTCTCGGCGTACCGCTCCAATTTCCCCAGCGCTTTGCCCAGCAGGAAATTCAGTTCTGCGCTTAACGGCCGTTCTTGCTCCGTCTCCAGCAGCAAAGCCACGCATTCGGTTTCCCGTCCGGTATCCAGATACAACTCGGCCAGCGTTCTGGCGCCCGCCAAAACATCGCCTTCGCTTTCGGTCAGTTCGTTGGCGAGTTTGTCATTGAGAACGAGCAAGCGAATTTGGACATCGAGATCTTCCGGGTAACGCGCGCACAGATCCTCGTACACGCTTTTGGCTTCCCATAGCCGACCCAGCGCTTCTTTGCAAGCCGCTATTCCGCTCAAAGCATGGATACTTCCGGGAAGAAGCTCCAACAGCTCTTGATAATCCAGCAGCGCAGGCTCCCAGTTTTCGCGCCGAAGCAAAGCGTCCGCCCGCATCAGTCGCGCTTCCGGCTCGTGCGGTTCGTCTTTCAGCCATTGATCCAGCACCTGAAGCGCGGATTCCGGCTGATTTTTTCGCATATAAAACAAAGCAATCAGACGCAGGCAGTCCGGCTCGCGGTTATTCAGCAGCGCCGCTCCTTTGAGTGCTTTTTCGGCCAAATCCAAATCGTTCACGACAAGCGCGTAATGCGCCTGTTCCCGAAACCGCAAAAAAGCGTCGTAATCGTACGGTTCGTCCGTCCACAGCCTGTCGTAGCGCAACTCCCAGAAGCTGGAGAACCGTTCCATCAACAAAGTGATTTCCGCTTTGTCATGATCCTCGTAAAGCCTGCGCTCCCTAACCGTCCATTCGAAATGCCCATCCAGCAAATTCAGCACTTTTTTAGGCAAAAAAGAATGTTTCAGCAAAAAGCCGAACAGCTCGTCCCCGATCCGTTCGCGAATCTCGATCGGCCAGAATAATTCATCGTCCAGCAGATCCTGCCATTCATCGGGATCGATCCGTCTGGAAATATCCGCATAAAGTTCCTCGCAACGCCGCAAAAAAATCGTGAGCGGCGATTCGTCTCCCGGCTTGGCGGCGGTCGGCTCCGGACTTCTCAACTGCTCAAGCTCGCTTGGGCTCAGTCGGGCCCGGATATCGCGTTCAGCAAGCTCTTTGGCTTCTTCCAATGCGGATTCGTACGATCTGCGGATCTGTTGAAAGTTTTCCGGATCTTCTTCCGGGTGGCATTCTTTCAAGCGGCGCGCATAGGCGCGCTTGATCGTTTTCACTTCCGACGTCGGTTCTATGCCTAACGTAGCCCAAATATTCATGTCAGTCCTCCGGCTGTTTTTCCGCCAATTCCAGCAGTTCTTTTAACATCCCTGCTTCCTTGCGGATTTCCCGTTCGTCCTGCCGTCCAAGCGCTGTCTCAAATCTTCTGAGTGCACCCGCTATTTGCGTGCGCGCGCTGCCAAGCGTTTCTTCGTAAATCCGATCCCCGCGAGCTAACAGCAGACGGTTCTCCGCTTTGTCGCGAGGATGGATTTTGATGTCTTCCAGCTCGCGGAACCGTTTTTCGACCTCCTCCAGCGACATTCCGCTCACATCCTCGCGGATCAGCAACCGATGCGTCTCGTTCGTGGACAGCGTCGTGGCTTCCACTTCCAGAATCCCGTTGATATCGTACGTGAAACGCAGATCGACAGCCTCTTCTCCCGCGCGGTTCGTAGGCACGGGAATCTCCAGTTGCCCCAATTTGATATTGTTGCGCGTCAAGCGGTTTTCGCCCTGGTAGATTTCGATGCGGATCGCTTTCTGATCGTCGGTCACGGTGTAAAAGCGCTCCACCCGGCTGGCCGGAATGACGGTATGACGTTCGATAATCGGGAAAAAGTGTCCGTTGTCGTAGCCGCCGTCTCCGTTTTTTACCGTTACCATCGTGCCCAGTGTATACGGACATACATCGGTGAGTACGACTTCTTTGAGTTCCTCGCGGCGCTCCTTCATCGCAGCCACGATTCCGGCTCCGATCGCAATCGTTTCGTCCGGGTGGATACGTGCCGCGGGCAGGCGTCCAAACAACCGGGCCGCAAACGAGTAAATCAGCGGCATCCGGGTAGCTCCTCCAACCAGAATGATCTCGTTCAGTTCCTTTGGACTCAGCGAGGCATCTTTCAAAGCACGTTCTACCGGATTCCGTAGGCGATTAAGCAAAGGCTTCGACATATGGTCGAACAAACCTCGGTCGATCACCCATTCATGGGTCTCCCCGTCAACCGTGCAAGTAAGCTTCGCATCTTGCTGCATGGTCAACATCCGTTTTCCTTGCTCGGCCTGTTTGCGCAGCGCCGCCATCGTACGGTTATCGAGCGAATCCCGTTCCAGGCCGAATCGTTCCAGAAAACGGCCGATCAGCATATCCGTAAAATCTTCCCCGCCGAGAAACGCATCCCCGGCCACCGATTTCACTTCCATAATGCCTTCAAACATATCGAGGATCGAGACATCGAATGTCCCTCCCCCAAGATCAAAAACGAGGAATTGGCTTTCTTCCTGTTCCAAATGCAGACCGTACGCCACAGCGGCAGCCGTCGGTTCATTGATCAGACGCTCCACCCGCAGCCCGGCAAGCTCTCCTGCCCGCTTGGTCGCTTTGCGTTGGATATCGTTAAAATAAGCGGGAACGCTGATTACCGCTTCTTCTATGGACTCGCCAAGCAAGGCTTCCGCATCCTGCTTCAACGAACGCAATACGAATGCAGACAGATCCTCCGGCGAAAATTCGTACTCTCCCAGCTTATAACGCCGGTCCGTGCCTATGTATCGCTTAAAAAGCGCGGCAGTTCGCTCAGGATGCGTAATTAGACGCTCTTTGGCGATCTCTCCGACTAAAATTTGACCGTTATCATCTACTCCGACAACCGAAGGCGTCAGCACGTTTCCGAGCGCATTCGGAATCAGCGTGCTGCCCTCTTCTGTCCGATAGGATGCCAAGCTGTGTGTCGTTCCCAAATCGATCCCGATAATCGGCACTACGTTCACCTCGCTTTTCGGTTTGATGTCGCTAACTATTTATTCCTCATTATATACCATAACCCTTTTAATTCCATAAAACTTAAAAAGGGAAAGCCTCCATACGATCAGAAGGCTTTCCCAAAATCGGTGACTGCTTTGTTGTACGTCGTAGGGTGCATAAGATTAAGAATCCGATTTTTGTAAAAACCGACTGGCACGCAACCTTTCGCTTCGGTACGAAGAAAAAGACCTGCCTATTGAAATCAATAAAGTAATTTAGGAGTTTTGAGCCAAGCGCACCAGCAGATGGGCCAGCTTATGACGTTGATCCTGGTCGCCTACTTTCCATAGCTCCTGAAGAAGCTTCTCTTCGCTGTTGCGCGGTTCTTCGTTGGCTGCCAGATAACCGGCCACTTTCTCGGCGACTTTCGCCAACTGCTCTTCGCCCAGCCCGATGCTTTCTCCGATTTTGACGCGGTTATGCAAGTATTTTCTGAACTCTTCGAAATCTTGCAAGATCTTGTCTTTTTTATCGTCACTGATTCGATCTATCGTTTGCTCAATCTTATCCGTTCGCAATTCTCCGTCTTTCGTTACCGAATGATGTTGTTCTTTGATGTTGTCGCTCATGGTTAGTTCTCCTCTCGGGTGTAGGTTTCTCTAAGCGGATCTAACGGCGTTTTTTTCAAAGCGATAAGCACCTGCTGCATTATTATTAACCCGTGAGCCAAATATGAACCCTGCGTTTTAGCTTTTATGAATTTTGCGCAATTTTTTGTGTATCCAGATAGCTGCTTGCGTCCCTTCTCCCATCGCGATCGTGGAAAGTTCGGAATGAAGTCCAATATCCCCGGCTACCCACACACCTTCGACGTCGGTCATTTTGGTTCGGGAATCGGTTTTGATATGACGATTGCTTTCCAGCGTGACGCCGAGCTGCTCCGCAAGTTCCGACCGGACATGATTGCCGCCGAAAGCGATGAATCCGCGTTCCGCTTCGATCACCGTTCCGTCCGCCAGCACGACCGACTGAATATCGTGATGCTCGTCGGAACGGACTTCGGCTACCGGCTGCTCGATGTAAGCCACGCCGATCTCTTCCAAATGATCGAGCAAACGCTGTTCGATCGGCTTTTGTTCATGATTGATATAGGTGACGTGGGGCGTCCGTTCGGCCAACAGCGCCGCCATGCCCGAGCCGTGTTCGCCCGAGCCGATCAATACCGTTTTCCGATCCACGATCTCGTAACCGTCGCAGTCGGGGCAAATATAGATGCTATATCCCAACGCGTGGCGCAAACCTTGGATATCCGGGTAACGATCCAGCATGCCGGTTGCGATCAATACCGTATGCGCGGTAAACCGGTTCCCGTCTCCCGTCGTCAGAACAAAGCGCTCTCCGTCCCGCGCAGCCTCGGTCACGGTTCCTTCTATAAACTCGATCCCCAGCCCTTTCGCCTGCTCTCTGCCGACTTTGCGCAGATGTTCGCCGGTTACGCCTTCGGGCCAACCGATAATATTATGATACGTATGGCACACGGAAGACCGCCCATGGCCGGAATCGATCACCAATACATTGTGCCCGCTGTAGCGTCCCAATTGAATCGCAGCTTGAGTACCCGCAATTCCTCCTCCGATAATGATGCAATCGTATACCATAATAAAGAAAGCTCCTCTCCGATTATGCAGGTTCGGGTGCCGAACGTTTAGTTGCCCGTCGCAAATGCCCGCTTGCTTTTATAAAGTCAGTTTCAAAATTATATAAACCAAATGAGCTTTTTTGAACGTTAATTTGACATGTGCGTGGGTTCTCCATACAATTTGTGTAGTTGAGTTTGCATATTTCAGCATTTGCATAAGACTGAATATGCAAGCTATAAATCGGACTAAAAACCTACATACTGAAAGGGGTCGTTTCCCTTCGATCGAATACGAAGGCCCCGGAACGTTTCTCGCATCGCGACAAACGGGGGCAATTTTATTTTTATTTTTCTGCTGACTCTTGTTCTGTGCCTATCGCCTGCGATCTTGAAAGACGCAGATCCAATTGATCTGGACGAAGCCCTGGACAATCTCAATAGCGCGGATACCGGCGTCGGATTATTGCCTTCCGGCTTATCCTCGATGCTGTGGACGCCGGGCGGAATTCCGCTGGAATCCGATCCTGCGCCGCCCTACAATCCTTTTTTCCCGCTGCATGCGACAGAGCTGCTGATCGGGTGGGCCGTACTGCTGCATTTGAAAAGAATGCTGCTGCGACCGCTCAAATTTCTTTCCAATTACGTGCATGGGCACCGCTTTTCCTTATCCACTTGAAAAGCGTTTCATACACGAAGGGAGAAATTTGTTCACATGGGAGTTACCATAGCTATTAATCTTACGCTGGTTGCGCTGCTGATTGCCGCGACCGCCTATTTCGTTATCACCGAGTTTGCCATTATTCGAGTTCGGGGAAGCCGGATTGATCAGCTGATCATGGAGGGCAACAAACGGGCCGTTAACGCTAAAAAGGTCATTACCAATCTTGACGGATCGCTCTCTGCCTGCCAGTTAGGGATTACGATTACGGCCCTCGGCCTCGGATCGCTCGGCGAGCCGACCATGGAGCTGCTGCTGCACCCCGTGTTCGAAGCCGTACCTGCGATTCCCGAAGCGGTTGCTTCGCTGCTCTCTTATGTGTTGGCATTTGCGATTATCACCTATTTGCACGTCGTAGTCGGAGAACTGTTCCCGAAAACGGTAGCGATTCAAAAATCCGAAGCGGTTACGCTGGCCGTATCGGGTTCGCTGCTTGTTTTCTACAAAGTGATGTATCCGTTTATCTGGCTGCTGAACGGTTCAGCGAACCAGATCGGCCGTTTGATCGGTATGAAGCCGGCCAGCGAACACGGCGAAGCTTTTTCCGAAGAAGAACTGCGCCTGATTTTGAATGAAAGCTACGAAGGCGGCAAAATCAACCAAAGCGAACTGGGTTACGTGAACCGAATCTTTGCTTTTGACGAAATGCTGGCCAATGAAATCATGGTGCCGCGTACCGATATGGCCTGCCTGTATCTGGACAAATCCCGCGAAGAGAACCGGCGCATTATTTTGCAAGAACAATACACCCGCTTCCCGGTAGCCGATTCCAGCAAAGACCATATCGTCGGAATGATCAATACCAAGCAATATTTCCTGTCGCTGGAAGAGAACCCGGACCTTGATGTAGCTTCCCTCGTCCATCCGGTCATGTCCGTCTCGGAAAGCATGGCGGTCAAGGATCTGCTGAAAAAGATGCAAAAAGAAAATACCCATATCGCGATATTGGTCGATGAATACGGCGGCACATCCGGCATGGTCACCATCGAAGACATCCTCGAAGAAATCGTAGGCGATATCCGCGACGAGTTCGACGAAGCCGAAGAAGCCGAGTTGGTTCAAATGTCGGATGACGACCTCGTCGTCGACGGCAAAGTCTTTATCCACCGCATCAACGAAATCCTGATGACCGACCTCGACGACGAAGAACTGAACACAATCGGCGGCTGGCTATACGGCCAAAAACCGGATCTTACCGTCGGCCAAAAATGGCAGTACGAAAACCTGGAATTTACCGTACTCCGCCGCGGCCCCCGCCGCTACCGTAAACTGGAAATCGTCCGCCACCCCGTCGAAGCCGACGAAAATCTTGAACACAACGCACTGGACGAAGAAGTCTAATCGTCTTGGCACAGTAATCTTTTTTTTATGTTCCGCTTTTCGATCTTCTACCCACAAAACCAGCAAAAAAGCCTTCCGGTCTTCCGGAAGGCTTTAATTTTCGAATAGGTCCCGTTTGTAAAACTACGCCGCAGCGGAGGAAAAAATTCAGTGAAATACAGGGTTTCGAAGAAAACCTGCGGTAACATTCAGCGCTATGTTGACGTCTTTGAACTAGGGAGACTTCCTTTAAAATTCATTCCAGTTTCCCGAGTGAGACAGCGAATTGTAAAGCATTTCGAAGAAATGCACTTCGGAAGCATAGGCTTGTAATTTGTTCCGCAGCGTCATCGCTTTACGAACAGGACTTCACCAAGAAAAGCAAAGCCTCCCGGTTCCCCGGCAGGCTTTTTGCTCTACATCAAAAACCACTATTATACTTATCGTTGCTCGAAGAACGCTGCTTCGTCGCATCCTTGTCTTTCTCTTCCTGCTGCTCCATCCGAATGTCTTCCATCGGCAGCGGATCGACGTTTTGTTCCTCTTCGTGCATATCGAATAAACTTTCGTTTTCCGTCGGATACTGTTCGGGATGATCGTGTGCTCCTTCACGATTCTGATCTTGCTGGTTCTGCTCGTGCTGTTTCTTTTCCTCGTGCTTGGCATCCATCGTCTAAAACACCTCCTGTAGTCGGCTTCTCTCCTTGTTTACCCGTAACGAAGAGCGATCTAATCAATAAATCGCAAGTGTTGCAATAGCTTCTCCAGCATCACAGCGGTCTCTGCGCGCGTCGCTGCTTGAGCTGGAGCGATACGTCCGTGGGCATTTCCTTGCAGGATACCCGACGAAGCCAGCTTTGTCAGCGATTCACGCGCCCAAGCGGGAATATCGGAAGCGTCATTGAAACGACCGAGAACAGAAGCGTTCGATATCAGCGTTGCTCCAGCAAATTCGGTTGCCTTGGACAGCACGACTGCCATTTCCTGACGAGTGATTGGCGCGTTCGGGTTGAATGTACCGTTTGGATAACCGTTCATAAGCCCTGCACCTACAGCCGTACCCACAGCTTCCGCATACCAAGCGTTTTGGTCGATATCACTGAAGGCCGAAGCTGAGCCTGCGTTGGCAGCCAAACCTAAAGCTCGTGTTGCGATCGCCGCGAACTCTGCACGGGTAACGTTGCGAGCCGCCGTAAATGCTCCGTTGCCTGTTCCATCCACGATCAGACGGGATGCCAGTTCTTCAATATAAGCCTGAGCCCAGTGCCCGTTGATATCGTTAAAAGTCTTGAGCGATTCGACAACCGTATAATAACTGTTTCCGTTACGCATGAGCGAAGCGGTCACTTTACCGCCTTCTGTCGTAAACACGGAAGGAACAAACGAGAATGTGCCTGTAGTCGAATCATACAATACGCCAGTTAGATTCTGTGTATTCGGACCGTCCGGCAGAGCAATCGTGCGCTTCACATACGTATTTCCGAAGTTGTTCAGCTCGATCGTTTTGCCTTGCGCTTCAGCGGTCACGCGGAATTCCAGAATCGGAGCAACCAGAGCGAGTCCGCTTTGCGAAGCTGCACGTTTTGCTTCTGCGGCGGTGTCGCCAGATAGAGTAACCATAGAGACTTTAATGACAAAATCGACAGTAAATTGTCCAGCCAGATTGGCCTCGTTCAACAGCTTCAATGGCAAGGAATACGAACCTTGATCCGACGCAAAGGATAGAACGGCATTCGTATTGGCGGCCGCTTGACGCATCAGTTCGGCTCCTGGCAATACAACTTCCGCACCCGCTGAATTTGAACTCACAGGGAAGCTGGCTTCGTTGGAACCATTGGCCAGCTCCGACAACTTGGCAGTCAAATCGGCAGCTGTGATCGTTGTTGTCGAAGCTGCATTCGGACTCGTACCTGGGGTAGGGGTTCCCGTTTGTCCATTTCCAGGGTTCGTTGCATTGCCGCCCGTAGTTGGTGTCGGAGCAGGCGTCGGTGTTGGCGTCGTTCCTGGATCAGTTCCCGGGTTCGGATTTGGGTTCGGCGCCGGGACGACAGCTTTCAGATCAAACTGGGCAATAACCGGATCATGATCGGATACCCGGCCTCTCGATTCCGGATAGTCTGCATTCAGGTGAACGACGTCTACTTTTGCCGAAGCCGCGATGTTTTTACTAGCCAGGATGTGATCCAGAACCTGCGAGTTACCGTCGTAAGTGTACGTATACTGTTCACTGATCGGCAGTGTATCGATCAGGTTCACCAATTCGTTCCCGCGCAGCAGGTCTGCTGTCGGCGTAAATTGGAAATCGTTAAGATCGCCCAATGCGACGATATTGGCTTTTGGATTAGCAGCCAGCACCGTTTTGACAAACGTATTGACGGTCTTCGCAATCTCATGGCGCTGAACTTCGCTCGACAAGATCGGCGGCTGAACGTTGCCGAACGGACTATTGTCGCCACCTTTGGAGTTAAAGTGGTTGGCAATGACGATGACCTGCTCGCCCTTGAACTCAAACTGGGCTGCCAGAGGTTTGCGTGATTCTTTAAATGCGGTATTAGTCGGGTCGATTCGTGCCGGGTTATGGTTCAATTTGCCGGATGCCGAATCGTAACCAGCAGCGGTCTTGGCATCCCCTTTTGCGCCCTTTACGCTATCGGACAGCTTAACGCGATCCGGGTTGTACAGGAAACCAACGCGGATATTGCCGCCAGGCTGACCGCCGTCTTCGTTGTTTGCGGGAGCGACGTCCGTATAGAGATACGTTGGACCGCCCGCTTGAGCGATTGCCTGAATCAATGCGGAAGCATCCGCTTCGACGCTTCCATTATTCGCCGGTCCGTCCGCATCTTGCATCTCGACCACACCGATAATATCCGGACGCTTCATATTCGTTGCGATCGATTCACCGAGTTTCTTGATTTTTGCATCGCCGGTTCCCGGATAGAAGTTCTCGATATTGTAAGAAGCAATCATCAATTTGTCTTCTGCCGGAACCAGATCCGTCGTTTCCTGACCGCGTGTGCTTGCCGTAATGGAGGGCAGTCCGTTTTTTGCAGGAATGACTTTGAAGTTGGCATTGTTGTAACCGATCACGCCTGTGACATCGCCGTCGAACGTATCACCCGTTCCCACTTCCTGACCGGGGTTTCCATAGGCGATAATCAGACGTTGCGGATTGTAGTTCAGATACTCCTTGAGCACCAGTCCGCCCGCCGGAGAAACAACTCCGTTGCGATCATTTTCTACGCGTGCGGCAATGTTGTAAGTCCCTGCGCTTATCCAGTAAGGACTGAGAATCGTTGGGCTTGGAAGTGTGACCCGCATCCCTTCCAACGATTCGTAAAAGTCGATTGCATCATATTCCGGATCGAATTCCGCCATATTGTCGTCATCGATGACCGAAGATGGAATCATGCGGCCTTGTTTGCCCAATACGATAGGTTGAGGCACTTCGTAATCGACGCCTTTCACAGCCCCTTCTACCTTGTTAACCGAAGAAAGGGTGATCTGCGTAGAAGTCAGGTTGGTGCTGCTTCCTTCATTATATTCATTGACTGTACCGGATACCCGAACAAGATCGCCTACAGCAGGCTTCAGGTCTTCTTTGGTCGAATATACGAAGATGCCTTCGGATGTCGCCGGATCATTGTCGGGTTTGTTGTCTTGCAGGAAAAAGCCTCTGTAATTGCCACTGGAGAAGGTGTATCCATACTGAGTCACGACACCTTCAATGTCTTCCACCTTTTGGCCGTCATAGTCGGAAGTATGCGAACGGCCTTGAATATCGTGGATACGCGGCTGCTGTACGGTTTCATAGCTGAACGTATACACGCGGCTTTGCTCACCGTTCCGTACGGCAATAGCTTTTACCGTTGTATCTTGCTCAACTTTGAACGCATGTTGATACAGCGAGCTGGATAAAGTCGGTTCGCTTCCGTCCAGCGTATAACGAATTTCCGCTCCCGCTGCCGGGCTGGACAATATGACTTCGCCGCCGATCATGATTTTGCCGGATTGCGGATTCGCTGTGACCGAGAACAATTCTTCCACCAGCGCGCCATCGCCTAGCGGAATCAGTTGGTACTCGTTCTGATATTGCTTGACGACACCTGTCACACGCTCAAAGGTCTTGCCTACAGACAGCTTCGACGAGTTCGAGAAAAGAGTGAACGTCTGACCGTTTTGCGTGGCCGTATAGGCGTTGCCGGTTGGATTTTTGGCTGTGATCTCGATATCGGTTAATTCTACAAGTTCAGCCTCATGTGCTTCGCCTTGAGCAGGCGACAATTCAATTGCCGTCAAAAGCTTCGGATCAGGTACGCCTGCATTCTCTTGGATAACCTCATAAGGCAGACCGTCTACCGGCTTCAACTCTTGCAAATTGTTGTAAATCTCCATGACGCCGCCCACACGAACCCGGTCGCCGACTTTGACGTTACCGTTCGAGTAGCCGTATAACACGATCCCGCCTGTCTGATCCTGAATATACGTCTCTGCACTATTTATGAATGTGACAATGCCTTCGGTCAGTGCATTCCCGCCTTTTGGAAGCAAACGCACATCCGCAATGGCGCTTGGTTCAATCAAGCTGTATGTATATGTCGTCTCCTCGCTCCGAGTCATTCCTTCCGCCTCGGCGTAGGTGCGAATCTCAGTCGGCCCGGTAATGGTGATAGGGCTGGTATAAGGCTCATACGTTTCAGATCCGCCGGAACCGTAGACGGCTGCATATACGCTGGTTCCGACAGTTGGGCTGCTTAGCGAAACTTGCGTTCCGGCAATCACCGCACCGGATGCCGGAGTAGCGTCTACGGATTGTACGCGGAGAGAATCGTAAAAGCTGTTGCGCGGATCGGGAGATGCAACCGAAAAATCGCTTCGATTTGAATCGGTGTCAAGTCCACGGTTCGACAAAGCCAATCCGTTAACAGAACCCCTTACAGAAGCGGTTGTGTTGCTTAGAACTTCAGTAGGAGCCGTTCCTTCATACTTATTCGCTGCTCCGTAGCCAACCAAATCAACCTCATTGCCCGAACCGTCAATTAAATCTACTTTACCGTTCGGCCCAGCCATTTTGATAGACAAAGCGGACAGATCGGCAGTCGGTAACGTAGCCGCATTTCCTGTCCCTGCACTCGCTTCGATCAGATAATAACCGTTAGCTCCGATGCTGCCTTGAAGCACAGCCGTATTTTCTCCCTCGTTAGGGAATGAAGAAGCTGTCGCGGAAGCATAACGAATCTTCCATCCTGTTACATCAATTGCTGTAGAGGTTGGGTTGTACAGTTCGATAAAATCATTTTTGAAAGGGGCTCCGCTATTTCCGCCGCCTCCATAGACCTGTGAAATCACGATATTATCGTTAGCCGGAGTCGCTGACGCTGGAATAGGCGCCGGGAAGACGCTGGTCATTAGGACCGCAGCCGCGAGTAATGCAGGCCATTTTTTCTTCTTTGCCGAAATCATGTTCATACTTTTGGGAGTTCCCCTCTCTATTTCTTGTTCATTTGGCTTTCTCGCTTGCCAAGCTGATTCATTCTAGCATCGCTGTATTAACGGGCGGCGCGACGACGGTTAACGGGATGTTAAACTATATCTTATACTAGGGCGTGTACATGCAAAAAAGCCCCACTTCGCGTAACCGAAATGGAACTTTTTTTCTGCTTCGGATTCTACTGTTCAACGATGCTGCGCGTAGACATTAGCAGGAACGGCCGAGCGAATCGCTTCAAGCTCCGCATCGTTCAAAGGCGAATGTGAGGCTGCGGCCACATTGGAACGGAGCTGCTCCGACGTACTCGCACCGGCCAGCACGCAAGCAACTGCCGGATTAGCCAATGGATACCGTAATGCCGTTTCAACCAATGGGCGATCCGCTGCATTTGCGATAGCATTGCGGAAATCCCGCAAATCCGCTTCCGCATATCCCAGATAACCTTTTGCCAATTTATGCTCGCCTTTTTCCACCAACATCCCGCTTGCTACAGGACCGCGCGCAATCAGGCCTATGCCGTTCGTTTCGATTAGCGGCAGGATCTCTTCCTCCGGTCTGCGATCCAAAATACTATACTGACTCATGACACTTACGAGGTTGGAGCGCGATACATATTCCCGGACGACATTCGGACGAATCGACGAAATGCCATAGTAGCGGATAACGCCTTCACGCTTCAACTGCTCAAAAGCTTCGATCGTTTCTTCTATCGGATCGTCAAGCGTCCCGCCATGCAGTTGATAAAGATCGATATAATCGGTTCCTAATCGGCGCAGACTATCCTTTACCGCAGACAGAATATAAGCTTTCGAAGCATCCCAGACCCAACCCTCCTGGCCCGGCACTCGACGGTTTCCGACTTTGGTTGCCAAAACAACCTCGTTTCGCCGAC
This sequence comes from Saccharibacillus sacchari, assembly GCF_037722395.1. Classification (GTDB taxonomy): domain Bacteria; phylum Bacillota; class Bacilli; order Paenibacillales; family Paenibacillaceae; genus Saccharibacillus; species Saccharibacillus sacchari_A. The sequence continues at coordinate 162,642 of NZ_JBBKAR010000061.1, forward strand.
CTTTGATCGCTTTTCCGACCAACTCTTCATTACGTCCCGCATCGTACAAATCTGCCGTATCCAGCATATTGATCCCCAGATCAAGAGCCTCATGCAGCAAACTGACGGCTTTATCCTCTTCTGTCCCTATCGACATACAGCCAAAACCGATCTCGCTAACGAGAAGTTCCGAGCGGCCAAGTTTATTCTGTTTCATATCGGGTGCTCCCTTCATTTTTGAAAAATGGGTCTTGCCGATCATTCCGCATGTTCATTTACCTTTGCCCGAAGCGTCGATATGGCCTCAAACATCTTGCGTCCTTTTTCTGTTTGTCCAAAAACGAACCACTGACTGCCTTGTTGCCCGCAGCGAAGTTGAATTCGTTCACCCATCGCAGCCTCCTGGCTATACGTGATACGAAGCGACGCCAGATCGAAATGACGTAATTGCTCCGGGGTCATCAGATCCGTACATAGATCGGCATACCGGGCATTGTTCATATGACCGTAACAGTCCACTGCGCTATAAGGCACGGTATAGGCAACAGGCTCTGACCACTCTATCCCCGTATCGGGTATGGAGACCTTTTCCGGTGAACCCGATAAGGAAGCACGACTGCTAACCGGCAATGGAAAAGGAAACGCAGACGGACGCAATATACGACGTCTGGCAATATCGACCAGCGTCCAAGCCGTAGAAGCCCGCATCGCTTCAACACCATCTGCTCTAAGAAGCCGATAATCTCTGGTCCACAATACACCGGATGCTCCGGCATTCCACGTTTCCAGCTTCAACGATTCTCCCTGCCTCGGCGTCGTCTCCAACTGTATTTGAGCCGTCATCAACACCCAGGCCAATCCGCGCTCAAGCAGTCGGGTCACTGGAACGCCGGCATCTTCCAAATGGCGGTCGGCCGCATTTTGCATCGCCGCCAGGATCGCAGATGGACGAACGCGCCCGGCGAAGTCCGATTCCGTCACTGTCGCAACGAAAGATTCCGTCCATACATCCTGCATAGGCTTCTTCTCCTTTCAAGCAAAAACAGCTCTTCACCTTCTATCCTTCATTATATCGTTGCGTAAAGATATAAAAGGCTTCGCGTCTCCAATGAGATACGAAGCCAATAAAAGGTTAAAGCAGCCCTGCGATGTTCATGGGTGTAGCGCGTATGTAAACTTGCCTTTTTTCAAGCTTATACGCCCCGAAAAGCACTCAATCTTCTGCCTGATCGATCCAGACCGTTTTCGATTCAAAAGAGTCGCGCTTGCCTTCGCCCGGTTCGCGAGCCGGATAGCCGAGGTAAACGAAGCCTAACATTTGCCCGTTCGGTCCCAGACCGAAGCGCTCTGCCATCAACGGATGATAGCATGGGCTTCCGCTTCTCCATACCGCGCCCAGACCCAGGGAATGCGCTTCAAGCAGCATATTCTGAATTGCCGCTCCCACTGAAAGAGTTTCCTCCAACGGAATGATATTCGGTCCATCAACAGGCTCGCAGCCTACCGTAATGATAACAGGAGCACGCGATACTTTTTTCTGCGCGGAAACCAGTAACTCCTCGCGTTCTTCCGCCGACGGGCTGTTGCCCTTCTCCGCGGCTTCCGTATCCACCAGTGCTTGTGCAAGACGGGATCGACCTTCTCCTTGCAAAACAAAGAATCGCCACGGCTGCGTTTTACGGTGAGTCGGCGCCCACGTTCCCGCTTCCAAGATACGCTCGATCAATTCGCGCGGCACGCTTTCCTCTTTGACCGCCCCGACACTGCGCCGGGTACGGATCGCTTCTGACAGTTCCATTGCGATTCCTCCTTTTTTATACTTATACGCCGCTTGCCAAATCCACCGCATAAATACGGCTTGTCGCCTGCCAAACTTCGCCCGGTTCGATTGCGAACAGGCCCATATCTTCGCTCGGCAGCGATTGGTTCGGTGCGTTCACCAGATTGACCTGCGGTTCCGGACAGATGAACGAGCCGCCTGCTCCGCTGTTCCAGATCATCCAGTGACGGTAGGACGTTCCTACATCATACACAACTTTGACGCCAATACGCGAATCGGTAATCTCCGCACGGTTGCGTCCGCCCTGAGGAACGGCTGTGTAATGGTTATCCATCGAATCGATATACGGGTTAACGCCGCTTTCGCGCATTTCTTCTTCCCATTCGGTCAACGGTTGGAAGCCTTCAGTCGGCAGCATCCGTCCATCCAGCTCGCGTCGTTGTCCGATCGTGACTTTGATTTTGCAATCTTCCGACGTGCTTTCTTCCGCAAAAGGCGCATTGAGTGCCGTATGGAAAGCGAGCAGCGCAGGCAGCTTGCGTCCCGATTCGTTAAAGAGCGTGACGTCTTGTTCCAATCCCAGCGAGCTCAGCGTATAGCGGATACGCAGCGTGAAAGCATATGGGAAATAGGCGTACATCTTATGGCCTTCGCCGACATGATGAGCCACCACCGCAAAGCTTTCCGCTTCCGACGCGCCGAAAGCTTCTACTTCCCAAGGAAGCGTATGCAAGTAACCATGCAGGAAGTTGCCTGTCGCTTCTTCGTTCACGGGGAATGTATACTCTTCGCCGTTCCATTTGAGTTTGCCGCCGTCATAGCGGTTCGGAGGGAACAGAGGCGGAATGCCGTGTGTGCCTGGATCAGATACAAAAGCCTGCATATCTTCCGGCTCGTGCAAGAAACGGAAACCGCGCTTGGTATCGCGGAAAGCGATCAGGTTACCGCCGACATTCGGCAGTACGGCGGCTTCGTAATCCCCGTATTTCAGCCAAATGGCTTGTTCTCCGTTATAGTCGCCACGTTTTGCTTCATATACCGGAGGAGTTCCGGCATTTGGATTCATCGACATATACAGTCTCCTTTAAATCAAGATGGAATCACTCATGGATTATTATATCGCGTAGGCGGAGGCGCTTTCAAACTTAAAAAGAAAAAGACGGCCAAAGTTGACCATCTTGGGTTGTCGAGAAAGTTACGTGTGCGTGGGGAAGCGAGCAGACTGCGAGAGAAATTCGTTCAATTCGCTGTCTCACTTGAAAAACGGGATTGAAATTTAAGATGTAGTTTTCCAAGTTCAAAGGCGTCTTGAACTGAATTTCTCTCTCCGTCTGCTCGCTTCCAGCTACGTTGGACTTTCGCAACACGTTGAAGGTCAAGATGGACTATCTTTTTCTTTTTCTTTTTCTTTTTCTTTCTTCGGGCTATCCTTCTGCGCATCGGGTTCGGATTTCTCCGCGCCCAAAGCCAGGAACAGATCGTAAGGTTTTACTTCTTTATCGCTGCGTTTGCGTTCGTAAGGTTCGAATAGCTTTTGTACTTGACGGAATAGCTCTTCGGCTTCGTCTGGCTTCATGTATAGGATATTCTGCATGAAGCGGCCTGTGTCTCCGTCGCCGGTTACGCGGCCGAGGAACGTTTCTTTGGTTTGGTCGAATTGTTCCGCGATTAGGCGGCGGACGTTGGACCAGTAGACGCTGCGCATTTCCGGTTCGATCTCTGCGGCTTTGATCTCGATCTGGCCGGAATAGGAAGCGTAGTATTTGGCTACGATGCCGTTGATGACTTCGGTGTGGTCGATCGACACCAGGTCGATCGACTCCAGCTTTTTGACGTGGTAATAGACTTTCGCAGGCACTTCGCCCATTCGGTCCGCTACTTCTTTGACCGTGGCCGGCCGTCCGAAATCCAAAAAGGTTTTCAATATCCGCAAGCGATACGGGTCGGAATAGATTTTGATCTCTTCGACCGTGTTCAGCATTTTGCTTTCTCGTTTATCCACTGCTCCAGCTCCCGCTTTTTCGTGATCGGCTCCATATGACGCGAACCCCGTATCTTTCTATTATAGGCGAAAAAGGACTGGCCGCACAAAAGCCTCTATTTTAACGTCCGCAGCTTCGGGATCAAAAGCATCGCCGCCGTAGGCACCAGCACCAATCCGCACATGATTAGGTACAACGGAGGCAATTGAATCTGTTCGGCGACGGCGCCGGACAATGCGCTTCCGATCGGGAAAGCGGCGAGGCAAAACGTGTTGAACAAAGAAGCGACGCGCCCCAGCATATCCGGCGGCGTCTGTTCCATGACGTAAGCGGTCGCCGGCGAAGCGATCAGATTGATCGACAATCCCAGCAACATATACAGACCCGCCGCGAAAACCAAAGCCAAACGTGGCGCGTCCAGCAGCGGAGGCAATACCATCATGCCGATCGAAGCTCCCATCAGCACGAATCCGGCGACCATCAACGTTCCTTTTCGCACCCGGTTCCCGAGTTGTCCCAGCAGTACCCCGCCCACGATCATGCCTGCCGCCATTCCGATACTGAGCGCGCTGAGCGCGCCCGGCCCTTGTTGCAGCAATTCGCCTACGTAAGCCGCTTCCAGCGCTTCGATCGGCGAAACGGCAAAGTTGAGAAACGTCGCCAGGCCGATAATGATCACCAATGTTTTTTGACGGTACAGATAAGCCAGCCCCGATAACAGTTCCTGACCGAAAACGGAAAACGACAACGCCGCGACGGCTTCGTTTTGCTCCTTTTTTTCCGGCTGCATCGACGGAATGCGCAGCAGCGTCAACGCGGACAATAGCAGCATCAACGCGTTCAACCCGAACGCTCCTCCGAGTCCGACCCATGCGATCAAAGCGCCGGACAAAGCAAACCCGCCCAATCTGGCCGTTTGCGCCGCGGAAGCCATAAGCGAGTTGCCCGGCATGATCTGTTCTTTAGACAGCAATCTCGGCAGCCACGACATCATCGCCGGATTGGAAAAAGCGGCAACCGAGGAAAGCAGCATGGATAACGCGAACAGATGCCATACTTGAATCGTGCCCGTGATATACAGCAGCGCCGTTCCCGTCACGATTCCGCCCCGGACCAAAGCGCTCACGATCGCCGTTTTTTTATTCGACCACCGATCCACCAACACGCCCGCGAAAACACCCAAAACGATCGTCGGCAGCGTTCCGACGGCAAACAATGTTCCCATCAGCAGCTTGGAACCGGTCAGCATATACACCAACCAACTGTACGCGATCACGTCGACCGAATCTCCGAAATTGGACAAAACCCGGGAAAACAGCAGTTGGCGAAACGAATGGCTGGCCCAGAGCGAACGGATACCCGGCTTTTCCGAATGCGGACGTGTCGTTGCAGCAGGAGAATTTAGCGATGCGGTTTGTATATCTTGCATGATTACGCCTCCTCAAATTTTTATTAACGTTAAAATATTTTTAATGTTAATCTTATTTTAACGATAACGAATATTTTTACAAGAGGTATCGTTAAAATTTTTTTGACGTGAATATACAAAAAAACGTTCTACCGGGTAGCAGAACGTTTTCTTCTGGCTTTTTGTTGCCAACGGCTATTATTCATTCGCGCTCAATCTCGACCCTGATCCCTTCGCGGGCGGAACGAAGACAAGCGTCCACCGCACGCATATCGCGTAAAGCATCCGCCGGAGGAAACGGAAGCTCTTTTTCGCCGAATACCGCACGCGCAAACGCATCGGACTGCAAAATATAATGATTGGTACAATGCAATTTTTCTTCGCGCCGATGCTGATCCGTATCCACGATAATCTGAGGATTTTCCCGCCAGCCGAACATATGCGGAAGCTCGATGCGTCCTTTTGTCCCCGTCACCTCGAAGTAAGAACGGTTATACGCCCACATCCCGCACTCGAACGTCAACGCCACGCCTCCGGAAAAAGCAAGCAGCCCCGAAGCGGACATATCTACATCGTCATGTGTCGGCGAGAAAAAAGCATGTGCGGACGCCCATAGCGGCTCGCTGCCCATGACCATGCGCGCGGCTGAGATCGGATACACGCCGATATCGTAAATCGAGCCTCCGCCCATCGCCCGATTGAAACGCACATTGCCCGTGTCGTCAGGCGTACAATAATTGAACGCGCCTCGCATCGAGCGAATCTCCCCGATCTCGCCGGAGGCGATGATTTCGCGTACCCGGCGGTGTTTTTCCCCATATCGGTACATGAACGCTTCTGAAAATACCACATGATGCTTTTCGCACGCCGCCAACATGTCCATCGTCTCTTCCGCATTCAGCGCCGAAGGCTTTTCGCACAATACATGCTTACCTGCCTGCGCCGCCCGAATCGTCCATTCTTTATGTAAATGGTTCGGCAGCGGAATATAAACGGCGTCGATCTCCGGGTCGTCCAACAAGTCTTCATAGCTGCCGTAATAACGTTCCACGCCTGTACGTTCCGCCATCTGTCTGGCTTTTTCCACATTTCGGCTGGCTATGGCTACCACAGTCCCTCGCTCAGACTCCTGCACCGCCGGGATAAAAGCACTTTCCGCGATTGCTGCCGTTCCGACGATTCCCCATCGCAGCGTTCGAACCATATGTTTTCCTCCTTTAAATAACCTACCCGCCCTAATGATAACGCTTTCTTACCGCTCTGCCAATCGCCTTCTTTTCCCCATAAAAAAAGATACGCATCAAGCCTGTTCGGCGCGTATCTTTTGAGCGAATCAAACTCCGTAATTATCTTCGGCCGCTTTGTTCAGCATCCCCAAACAGCGGTCCAGATCGGTTTTGACCTGTTTTTTGTATAAATTGGCTTTCTCGGGTCCGTCTTCCGTAAAATGATACAGCACGATTTCCTGGAAATCGACGCGGGGATCGTTGCCTTTGAGCTGCTTGGTCCGGTAAAAGACGCCTTCGTGCACCAGTTCATGCAGCGCACGGTAAATTTCGCTCTGTGGAGGCACGTACCCGAAGGGCTTGAAGTTCTCCTTCATCTCTTCGAGCATCTGATATCCGTAACCGCGTTGCTGCTCAACCATGGTGATAAGGTACAATTTGATAAATGCCCGTTGGGCGATCATGAAGGCCATGCTGTTCTCCTCCTTTTCGGGTGAACGTTTGTTCCCTTCCATTATAAACGACTTTGCGCATTTTCACATCTTTTGACCCGGTTTTTTTAGAAAAAAAGGGCGTAGCGGCGCTTTTCTCCTTTTTTCAGAGGGAGAGCAAAGACAAACGGGTCCACTCGTAAGAAGCGATAGGCTCCGGTTTTCTATTATGAATTTTTCATGTGATAAAATATTTATTCGAATTAACGTTTTAAAATAATCTGGTGGAGCTCATGCTCATTAGCTTCAGCTAATCGATAGAGGACCTCGTAAGGATTGCCGGATAGCTTGTAAAAGCGGGCAAATGCAGGCTCTGTTTTCAAACCTTCTCGCTTAAGTGTACGAATAGACTCCACTGCTGATATCTCGTCCAACGCCAGCAGCCGACGCTCTACGATCATATGCCGACATCCGTTTTGCAGAGCAGGTGGTCGTCCCTGGCCAAACAATTCGATCGGGATCTCCTCCCATAAAAATCGGATAACCTATCGTTCCTCCCCTTCTACATGGCGCTGATAAGCTTCAAATCCGTCCAAATGCCCATAAGTGCTCGTGCAGACCGGTAAAAAATGGGCATGGTCATCAACTTCACATAGCACATCGATGTCACTGCCCGGAATATCAATGCCGATTGGAAACGTGCCTGCTATGGAAGGATGATACAGAGCGAGCCGAGTCAACATACCACTGCGATGCAACGCATCGGCCAGTTCCTGCTGATGTTCATTCCCCTGTTCAAGCCAGCGTAATCCTTCCTCGCCTGTCGGAGCGTGAAATAGACTTGATATATGTATACGATTATGTTTATCTTTTTCGTCTGGCAACTGAGCCATCGCTATCCCTCATCTCTCTGCTCTCGGATTCGTATACTTTCAATACTACAGCATATCTCAACCCTATCTCTAATTTAGACAAGCTGCCCGTACACTTCAGAGATTCAAAAAAGAGGCTATTTCCTCGATATAAAAAAGACGCCCGAAGGCGCCTTTTGGGTGAGCGAGGGTCTCTAACAGACACCTGCATCGTTATTTTATAACTGGCGATCCCCGCGCGGCGGCAGCGTGTCCGACGGGTCGTCAATCGACCGGCGGCGTTCGGCTTCGCTGATGCTGTCTGCCGGATTGCGGTTCGAGATGCCGACTTCTTCCGCTTCCAAATTCGTTTCCGGATTTACTGTGCCGCCCGTGTGCATCTCGTTACCGTAGCCTTCTTCCGTCAAATGGTAGCGATTCGCATTCACGGAACGGTTATCGCGGAACGAGTTGTACACGTCGCGGCTGCGATTGTCTTCGTCGACCAGCACCAAAATATTCCCCCGGTTCAGATATTCCTGATACTCTTCCGCCTCGTTTTCAGGAATGCCAAGTCCCACAAGACCGCCGACCAGACCGCCTGCCCCAGCGCCTACCGCCATGCCGGCAATCGCTGCCGCTAACGGTCCCGCTGCCAGGATCGGCCCGATTCCCGGAATTGCCAGCGCGCCCACCCCGGCCAACAGACCGGTTACGCCGCCCAGTACGCCTCCGGTTGCTGCGCCTGCCGCCAAGCCTTCCGGAGCTTTCGTTCCCGTCTCTTCATCTATCGCTCTCAAGTCGTTGCGGTCTTTTGCCACTACCGAAATTTCGTCCGAAGTAAAACCTCGGTCTTGAAGGTTTTGAATCGCTAGTGAAGCTTCCCGCTCGTTTTCAAATACCCCTACGATCTTTTTAGCCATCATTAACTCCTCCTTCATCGTTGTTCCCAACTGACTTGGGATTCGTGTTCGTTTCTTTATTACCCGGTGCAGGGCAGGCGAAACGTGGAATTGTTGATGCGCCAAAGATGCAGGGTTGCTCAAACCCGCGATTCCGTTATCCGGCAAACAAGCTCTTTCCGCATCCAATCACTTTAGTTGCGGGGACGGACGTACCTTGTCGCTTCGGCTCCGTTCGGGTCATCCGGCCAGTAATGCTTCGGATAACGACCCTTCAGATCCTTTTTCACTTCAAAATACGTTTCTGTCCAAAAATTCGCCAAGTCGGACGTAATTTGTACCGGACGACGGGCCGGGGAAAGCAACTGTAGCGTAATCGGCACACGTCCGCGTCCTATGCGGGGCGTCTCGGTCTGACCGAACATTTCTTGAAGCTTTACCGCCATAAAAGGACGTTCCGGGTCGCTGTAATCAACGGCAATACGCGAACCGCTCGGTACGCTCAGGCGCGTCGGAGCTTCCGCGTCCAGCGTTCGTCGCTGCTCCCATGCCAAGCGTTGCTCCAGCAGCTGCGAGAGGTTGAGCCTTTTGAGCTGGGCTTCATTGCGAATTCCCGACGCGTAAGGAAGCAGCCATTCTTCCAGCTCCGCCAACAACGTCGCATCATCGGCTGCCGGGAATTCCGAATCTGCCAGGTGCATGAATGTCATGCGATTTTGCAGTTCCCGTGCCTCCTTGCTCCAGGGAAGAATCCGGCCGTCCGTGGCGCGAATTCCTGTCAGCAAAGCTTCTCCAACCGCTTCCGGGTCGGGTGAAGAAGCTTGCGCCGACTGTAAAATAACAGCTCCGATCCGTCGTATCCGCAGCGCAGATACGGCCGCGCGGTCCGAATCCCACTCGACGCGAGTTTCTTCAACCCCTTCTTCAGCGGCAAAAAGATTCAAATCGTCCGCTTCGATCGGAGCGGCAAGCCAGATCCGACCTTCGCTTCCTTGATCGTCGATATCGGCGGCGACCACATATTCTTCCCGCGACAACAATTCTCGTTCGGGGATGTAAACGCCGCGGCCGCCGCTCAGAAGGAAGCGCCCCGCTCCTCTGCGACGTCCGACCCGATCGGGAAAAGCGTAGGCAAGCAGCAAACCTGCCCGATGAGGTTCGCCGCGGAAACTTTCCGTGACTCCGGCAATCCGGCGCAGTCGATCAGCACGCTGCGTAGCCCGATCTTCCGGTGTACTGCGCACGCCGGTAGTCCTTTTGTAGGAGGCGGCAAAAAGAGCCTCCAGGCGCGGAAGCAGGGAGACGGTATCCGTCGCGGTTCCACCGACAGGCGCAGAGGAAGACGCTTGCTCCTGAAGCAGCGCCGCAAGATCGCAAGCCAGGCCGTGCAAGCCGGGATCGAGATCGGCAGCACGCCGGATCATCCGGGCCAGTCGAGGATGCACGCCAAGATCGCTCATCGCCCGGCCTTCCCCGGTGATACTGCCGTCTTCGCCCAACGCATGCAGCCGCCGAAGCAGTGTCTGCGCCTCCGCATATCCTGCTTCAGGCGGTGCATCGATCCAATCCAGTTCCCGCGGATCACGCACGCCCCAGGCGGCCAACTCAAGCGCAAGCGGCGCCAGATCGCTTTGCAGCATCTCGGGAACCCGTGAAGCCGGCATGCCCGACTCTTCTTCGCGGCTCCATAACCGATAGCAAATACCCGGCGCAGTCCGCCCCGCACGCCCTCTTCTCTGATCCGCCGACTCTAGCGATTCGGTCAGCGTGACCAACCGCGACATGCCCGTACGCGGAGAAAACGCCTGCGTACGCATCAGGCCGCTATCGACGACGGCCGTCACCCCCTCGACCGTGATGCTGGACTCGGCCAGCGTGGTCGAGAGCACGATCTTCCGCTTCCCGTCCGCGGAAGCCCGAACGGCGCGACGCTGCTCCTCGCGCCCCAACCCGCCGTGCAGGGCCAAAATCTCCGCGCCCGCCATTCCCCCGCCGCGAATCAGCTCTTCCTTTGCGCGCGAAATCTCGCGCACCCCCGGCAGGAATACGAGAATTCCTCCCTCGCTCTCGTCCCAAGCCCGGCGCACGGCCTGCGCCACCCTGCGTTCCAGCGGAAGTTCCCTCGTTCCGCCCAGATGCACCGTCTCGACCGGATAGACCCGGCCTTCGCTGCGGATCACGTCCGCACCGCCCAATACGTTGGACAATGGCTCAGGATCGATCGTCGCCGACATCACGAGAATACGCAGATCGTCCCGCAATACGGCGCGGCTTTGCAAAGCAAGCGCCAACCCCAAATCCGCTTGCAGATTGCGTTCATGGAACTCGTCAAAAATCACCAGACCCACATCCTCCAGGGAAGGATCGGCTTGCAGCATTCGCGTTAAGATCCCCTCGGTCACTACTTCGATTCGGGTACGGCTGCCTGATTTGCTATCCAAAGCAATCCGGTAACCGACTGTTTCTCCCGTTTTCCCGCCGAGCGATTCCGCGATATAATCGGCTGCCGATACGGCTGCAAGCCGCCTAGGCTCCAACATCAAAATTTTGCGTCCTTCCAGCCAAGGTTCATGCAGCAAAGCCGGCGGAACCCGAGTCGTTTTGCCGGCGCCGGGCTGGGCGATAAGAATCGTAGGACGATTCTCCGTCAAGCTGCGCCTCAGCTCAGGTAGCGCCGAATCGACAGGAAGCGATATTCCGGTAATCTCTCGCAGCGAATCTTGGGCGTAAGGATCGACAGGCTCTTCTTCTTTTTTCATATTCCGAGTGTGATCTTTCTTCATGTTAGACCTTTCCCTTCTTAATATACGTAATCCGATTTGAATGAATGTTTTGGGCCTACTGAAAATGTATCGTATAATGGATCATGCCAAGCTCGCACATCGTTTTATGCGAAGCTTTATTTTTATAATCGATATTAAGGCCTGCACACAAACGAATGGTTAGCGACTTGTCTTGCTTGTGTGTACGCCCTAACAAGGAAGTGAACGATGATGAGACGCGGACGTTTTGCACCGACTCCATCCGGAAAAATGCATTTGGGCAATGCCCGAACCGCGCTGATTGCCTGGCTTCATATGCGTTCGTTGAACGGCGAATTCATCCTCCGCATGGAGGATATCGACACCGAGCGTTCCCGGCAAAAATGGGCCGAACTCGCGTTGCTCGATCTGCGTTGGCTCGGTCTGGATTGGGACGAAGGACCGGACATCGGCGGCCGTTATGCGCCTTACACGCAAAGCGAGCGCTTGGACAGGTACGAAGAAGGATTGCTCAAGCTGGAAGCCGCAGGCGCATTGTACCCTTGCTATTGCAGTCGGGCAGATATTCTGTCCGCCGCCAGCGCGCCTCACGGATTGCCTTCCGAAGGACCTGCATATGCCGGAACATGCCGACATCTGACTGCCGCAGAGCGTGCCGCAAAAGCGCTGCATAAAACGCCTTCGCTGCGCTTCGCGTTGCCTGAAGGACGAGAAGTGCGTTTCGAAGACGGCATCGCCGGAAGCCAATATTTCGCAGCAGGCAGCGGAGGCGACTTCGTCGTTCGCCGCGCGGACGGCCTGCATTCGTACCAATTGTCTGTTGTGATGGATGATGCGGATATGAAGATCACGGATGTCTTGCGCGGATACGATCTTTTGGATTCGACGCCAAGACAGATCCTGTTGTATGAAGCGTTGGGCTTTCAAGCTCCCGAGTTCCTGCATGTTCCGCTGCTAAACGGACCGGATGGCAAACGCTTAGCCAAACGCCACGGAGGCATCGCCATCTCCGCCTTCCGCGAACGCGGCACGACGCCTGAACGACTCGTTGGTTGGCTGGCCCACGTCAGCGGACTGATCGATCGACCAGAGGCGGTATCCGCTACGGAACTGATCCATTCTTTCGACCTGTCTTCGATCCCGCGCGAACCGGTCGTCGTGGACGTGCCTGATCTATAACGTTTGCGATCGTGCGAATACCTGCATTTCTCCATGTTTGCAGGTATTCGAAACGCGGGCTTGGGCATACGTCAAACTACTGGATTTCTGCATCAATTCCCGCCTAACCGATCCTTGATTTTATCCGCATATTCCAAATACGCACCGCCGCCCCAGCCTCGTTCCTCCTCCACCATCCGAAGTTTCAGCTTCTGCGCATTCAGCTTTTGTCCAATCTCCTCACGCTCTTGATCCGATCGGCAAGCCGCAAGTAAATCCTCCAACTCCAGACATTCTTTCCGCAACACAATCTCCGGCGGAAGCATTCCCGCATTTTTCAAGATCCGGTAAGGAACCCGAAGTTCTTCAGGCACTCCTGACAAGTCTTCCACCACGATAGGCTTCCCTGTCCCCGGCAGATCGTCAAATTCCCCATTTCGAACCGCCTCGTCAATCTTCTGCTCCGCCAACCAAGACAACCATCCCATCCCTATCCCCTCCCGACCCTATTCGTTTTCGTTTTCGTTGCTTCATTATACCCGATTCCTTTCGGCTTCGCTTGCGCAGCAGTCCCGCCGCTGTTCCACAACAAAAAGCCCTGCCTCAGTCATCCTTTGGCGGGGCTTGAATCTATTCGCAAATCCTGTTCGTTTGAGGGGAAAGCTTAGGGGCTACAGGAGAAATTTCCAGCACATGCTCCCGAAGTGCATTTCTTCGAAATGCTTTACAAGACGCTGTCTCGCGCAGAAAGCTTCCAGCTTTCCGCGCTCAAAGGCGTCTTTCACTGAATTTCTCCCTTCGCCGTCTGCTTTCGGTGCATAAAAAGGCTTGCTCGACCTATTTTCGGGTCTTGCTCGCTTATATAAAGAACAGTAAAACATAACAAGCAAAAAGAACTTAAACAGCTAATACTGATCTATACATCAAGTCTAATATCCCCCCAGCAGCTAAGTTCCCGTAGCCTGCAACGCAGCTACCCTTCCTTCATCCCGGCCCATACCGAAGGGCCGGGTGCCCTTCCTGCCTACCTTCCGCTATGTGCTAGCCCAGCGAGCCCGATTCCGAACCTGAGCGACTTTTGGCTTCCCGGAGGGAAACAACCTGAGCGAAGGGGCGGAATCGGGCGAGCGGTCACTAGAACAACAGCGACTCCCCACCGTCGACGGTGATCGACGTCCCCGTCACATGGCGCGAATCCGAAGAAGCGAGGAATACCGCCAAATCGGCCACTTCTTCCGGCAAGCCATGACGTCCGGCAAGCGGATGGTCGCCGCCACGCGGGAATTCGAGCGGGATCGCAATTTCGTCCATACGGGCATCTTCCTCGGTCGTCTCATCGATATTTGTCGAGATCGCACCGGGACAGATCGCATTGACGCGAATACGGTAACGGGCCAGCTCCAAAGCCGCCATTTTGGCGAAAGCGACTTGTCCGGCTTTCGACGCGCTGTAAGGCGACATCCCTACGCTGGAGTACCGTCCGTTGCCGTTGACCGAGCTGGTAATGATGATGCTTCCCCCGCCCCGTTTCTTCATATAAGGAATCGCATATTTCACGGACAAAAACATACCGCCCAGATTGACGTCGATCGTCTTTTTGAACTCATCCAGTTCCATATGTTCGATAGGGCCTTTGGCTCCGTTAATACCGGCATTCGCGAATACCGCATCCAGTCCTCCGAACTGCTCGTTTACGTTCCGATAAGCCGCTTCCATATCGCCCGGTTCGGATACATCGACGATCTGGACAAAGCCGGAACCGGGACGAATGCTTTCCAATTCCTGCCGCGCCGATTCCGCGCGAAGCGGGTCAAGCTCGAACAAAGCTACGTTGGCGCCTTCTTGTGCGAACTTTATGGCTGCTGCCAGACCGATTCCGGACCCTGCGCCGGTCACAATTACGGTTCTGCCTTCAAAACGCGGTGCCGTCATGGCAATCCACTCCTTCATTCTCAGAAAATAAATACCTGTTTGGAGGCAGTTAGACGGCTGCTCCAATCCAGGTATTCATTACCCGAAAAGATCTTGCGTTCAATCATTTTCCGCTTTTTCAATTCTTTTTTGAAAATTGATTAATTATTCTCGTAAAAAGGTTTTCATAAATAGGCACGGTAGGGTAAAAAACTATTAAAATCAAGCGGCGATCGCTGCCGATAAGTTAAATATTAAGGAGGAATCGAGAGGTTTTCAAAAAAAACCGGGAAAATAGTAATATTTACGAAGAAATTTAAGCGTTTTTTAATTTGTTTTTAAGGAAGCAAGTTTATAATACAAATAAGGATAAAGAACATGATGAGGTGATTGTAGTGAAAACGACGACGATTACAGTTCAAGAAAAACTGGTTCCCGTTTACATTGACGCCGAGAATACCCAACCCGCTCAGAAAATGCTTAGACTGCTGACCAGCGCATTAGATAATAAGTTAAGCAACGGTAAACGTGCCCTGAAAAATTGTATCGGTTCCCTGATTAGTATTGAAATTGTCGGCTCTGAAGCCATTCTGCACTCGTACCGCGAAAGCGACACGCTCGCTCTGTCCCTGTACTAAAGCGAAGGTTGCGTATCGACGGTACATAAAAAAGACATTCCGCATTCAGGAATGTCTTTTTTCATGCTTGTATCCATGTCTGCCGCAGCATTGTCGCGCGGAGCAAGGTTTGCAGCGTATTAGTTCATTCTTCCGCGTTCATCGAGCAACTTGCGCGTAAAGTCGGAAAATTCGGCGTTGAGCGCTTGAAGCTGGTCGGTCAACCCGCTGAATTCGCCGAGCAGATGCGCTTGTTCGTTCGAAGCGTCGGAGATCGAAGTGATCTCTTGCTGCATACGCACGATGCTGCTCTGCACGTTGTTCAGCGCCTGTTCGATGCTTTGCGTGGCTTGCTTCGTATCGACGGACAATTTGCGCACTTCGCTGGCGACCACCTGGAATCCGGCTCCCAGCTCGCCGACGCGAGCGGCTTCGATCGCAGCGTTCAGCCCCAGCATATTCGTCTGCTCGGAAATCTCGCGTATGAACGACGTCACTTTGTTGACTTCGCGCGCGTCGCTCACGGCTCGCCCGGAGTTTTCGCGGATTTCGGTCGTCGCGGCGGCAAGCTGCTGCGATTGGGCCGCGATCGAAGCGACGAAATCGGTCAGTGAGCGGCTCACCGTTTCCATCCGATCACCGAAGCCGTGCAAAAATTGTTCGGTTTTCAGCGTATACGCCACAGCGAGCGCGCCTATCACTTTTCCGTGTTCGTCAAATACCGGAATGCCTTTGGCTTCGAGTTCGGCTCCGTACGCCGCCGCCGGAATACGAGCGCTCGAAAGTTGCCCGCTCAGCGCTTTTTTCAAATTCGGATCTTCGGGCGGGATCGGCGAACCGACGGTCAATCCGAAATCCAGATCCGAAGACGGCGCGTAGTATAAAAACTTTTGCATATCCGTGATCCCGATCATAAAGTCTTCGTTCGTGATTTTTTTCAAATAAGGGATACTGAGGACAAGAGCTTCCAGGATGTTCATATCATGCCCTTCTTTCTTCGAATGGGCTTACCGCCCGAAATGATAACTTTCTTATCTATTTTCGTCAGATTCGCTTTTTTTCTAAAGAGTTACTGCGCAAAAAAAGAAAGGTTCTTCCTTAATTTCACGATCCGACGGAAAATAATGACGGAAATCCGCATTCCATCTGCAATTCGTGATATAATCAAGGCGATCAAGGAAACTTACAGGCAGTGACTTTCCTTTGGAAAGTTTGGAGGTGAACTCATGAAGAACTCAACGCTTTGCCCCCGCTTTGAACGGGGCATGCAGATTCTGTCGCAACGCTGGAACGGTCTGATCATCTACCGTTTGCTGTCGGGACCGCAGCGTTTTTGTAACATTCAATCGGCTTTCCCGGTTAGCGGACGTCTTTTGTCGGAACGCTTGAAAGACCTGGAGAAAGAAGGCATCGTCGTACGCCATGTGTATGCCGAGACGCCAGTCCGGATCGAATACGAATTGACTGAAAAAGGACATGCTCTCCAATCGACAATCGCCTGCATTCAAGGCTGGTCGGATGAGTGGATCAATGAACCGCAACACGTGGAATCCGAAGAAGACGTCTTGCATCTCCCGGACGAAGATTGCGAAAAAGCCGTGGCTGGCCCAAAAGCCGAATAGGAGGTTCCAAGAGGAACCTCCTTTGTACGTCTTCTGACCGTTACGCTCTGGTCACGATGTCAATCGCTCGGCCTTTTCCGCTTTGCGAATCCGAATCGCTAGCAACTTGGCCAGGTTTTTTTTCGTCTTTTCATCATCGACACGATTCAGCTTGGTCCAGATAAAACGATCGATCGACATACGCTTCAGCTCCTTCAATAGAAAGAATAAAAGTCTCCTGCACGAAGATAAGCAATAGGTCCACATGCCGTAAATAAACACATTTTTTTCATTCTAAACCGTATCATGGAGCAAAATATCAGGAGTGAAACCCATTGGTTTCCAACCTTTTTTAAAGAGCGTATGCACGTTCTGCTTCGACTTCTTCCGCGTAAATTTCAAGAATCGGACGCATCGTCCATGCACCCATAAAAGCATAACGCGTCACGCCTTCCGCTCGTCCTTCCGGCCGTTCTTCCAGCAACTCGACCACAAATGGATCAGCCGGAACACGGCGGATAGGCAGCACATCCTCCGTTTCTACCGACTCGATCTCTTGCCCTGCCGCATTGCGATCCCGGACGCCGATTACGCCTTTGAAACGAAAAATCGCTTTACCGCCATCCCACATCCGAAATTCGATTCTCGCAGCCGCTTCAAGCAGCAGTACCGACTCGATCGTTCCGTCGCTAAGCGAAATATCTCCAATGAATAATTGTTGCATATATCGTTCTTCCCTTCCGGTTGACTTCTCCATATATCCCGTAAGGGTAGCATAAATCTTGTACTTTGCCTATGTCTTCTCGCCGCAAAAAAACCTTTACCCAAGCCCTTTCGGCCTTCTCGGTAAAGGTTTCTTCACACAGTCCCGCTGATCCGTTGAGCGCATTGACTCTATTGTTTCGTGCAGTCAACCGTTCCTTAGCCGATTTGCAGTGTTATGTCCTCAACGTCTTCAAGCTCCGCGGATTTTTCCGTCTTTGCTTGCTGCGCTACAGGAAGTTCGCCAAACACTTCATTGAAAATCGTATGGCTCTGAATCTCCGCCGTCACGGCTTTGATTTTAATCGACTCTTCTTCGCGGCGAGCGATCATCCGATCAATCTTGCGCTCAACCTCTCTCTCCACATGCGCAAGGTCGCGAACATCGAACATATACTCTTTTTGCCCGAACCGTCCCAGCAGTTCCTGATATTTGGTTGCCCAGCCGAGCGCCAACACCGGAATGCCGTCCTTATACGCATGAATGATAGAGTGATAACGTGAAGCGATAATGAATTCGAACTGCTCAAGGATATGATGAATCTCTATGCAGTCGTACTCGTCTTCCAACAGCACCACTCGCTCATCATTGGGATAATGCTGCTTGATGCCTTTGCAAATTTCCAAATCTTCCGTCGAGTGTCGCAACAGCACTACGTTCTTGCCGGACTTCAGCAGATGATCGGTCATTTTACGGTAAGCTTGAAGCAGGTCTTCACGTGAACCGTACTTCATCGTCTTGACGTTAGGTACGATCCCTACCGAATTCGGCTTGATATCCACACGATCATTCGGCCGATAAGCACCCGGTTTGAACAGCACATTCAGATCATATGCACCGCTTCCTTGAAGCACCAGATCCATCGAGCGTTTCAGATTGCGGGTCGTGAAGCGGCTTAAAAACTGCATCCCTTCATCCTCGCGCGCATATATGTAAGTCGGATAAGTGATGTACTTTTTAATCAGCGCCATAATAACCGACTTGTACTTGCTTTCATACTCGAAAGGTCCAAACGATTGCGGCATAAGCACCATAGGTACTTTGTATCGCTTGGCGAGCATAATATTGACCAGATAGTTCACGGAGTGACGAATCGTAAATTGCGAGGATAAAGCAAAACCGCTAATATCAATCATCATGTCCGTATCTTTCATGATTCGTTCCATATCGGCGCGAGTCACGTTGACATGTTCCGCATTCGGAATCAGCTTGCCCAGTGTACCGAATACCCCACCC
This sequence comes from Saccharibacillus sacchari, assembly GCF_037722395.1. Taxonomy (GTDB): domain Bacteria; phylum Bacillota; class Bacilli; order Paenibacillales; family Paenibacillaceae; genus Saccharibacillus; species Saccharibacillus sacchari_A. The sequence continues at coordinate 181,249 of NZ_JBBKAR010000061.1, forward strand.
AGCATTTCGATCTTGAGCTTTTTGCCGATTTTGATAATGTCAAACGCGTATCCCCGGTCGGGATCGATACAATTCACCAAAATTTCCTTATCGGGATAACGTTTCTTGATCTCGTTGATCACCGTAAAAGTCATCGCCTGTGCGCCTTTATTCTCCATCTGTCCGCCTACAATCAAAATTTTGCTCATCCAGTCGCAGCTCCTTTATCCGATTTTTGTCCAACGGGCCAAGCATCAGTAAGGCTTATGATAATAAGATACCGGATTGGCGATCGCCGCATCGATTTCTTTTCGAACGGAATGATAACCGATCGCAAACTGCTCAAGTGCCGGATTCCATTTTTTATACTCGATCAAGGAAGCGACGACGAATTCACGATGGGTTTTTGGCTTTTCCTTCAAAACCTGGACAGTCCGATTCGCTTTTTTGGCTTGACGCAAATTATAAGGTTCCACATAAAGCCGCAGATCCGCGATTTTTTCCTGTCGATACAAGTTCCGTGCCGCCGCGCCCATATTGGCATGATCCCGATGATTGCCGCCCAAATCCGTGAATGTTTTCACCCGGGCTCCATGATAACGGTCCGTGAATTCACGAATCAGCTCTTCGCAATCTTCGATTGTCGTTGTACCATCCTGCAAATCCTGCACGAAATGCACATGTTCTACAGGCAAACCCAAAGCCAGGCAAGAACGCAAAAATTCATCGTTGCGATAACGGACCAGATCGGTGCGATCCAGCGGCGCGTATCCTTCCTGCTGAGGGTTCAGCAGTTTGCGATGCATATTGCTTTTGGTCTCGCCGTTCAACTGTCGCACCACATTGGACGACGAGCCATCCGTGTACAGAATCACATGACACTCGTCGCCGGCGTTCAGATGATTGCGAATACCGGCTCCGAACGTCAGCGCTTCGTCGTCTTGATGAGGAATGAAAAAAAGATTAACCGCCATTGCTCCCTGCTCCTCCTTTTCGTTAAGAGTCACCGTTTTGAAGCTGATTTGTCAGTTCGGTGCGAATACGCGTCTTCTCTGCTTCGTCCACGATATAATAGTAGATTCCGTTGATCTTTTTGCCGCTGCCTTGGACTTCGTCTTTATCGACCGAATCGATTTCCGTCCGATATTTGCTCACAATATCCATCATATCGTCCTTGGTCAGATTGGTTTTGACATTGTCCTTGACCGCTTCAAGCAATGAGTTAACTTTAGTCAAATTCGAGATATTTTTTCCTTTTTCGATCAAAGCGGATAGCACTAACTGCTGGCGATCGTTGCGGCCGATATCGCCTTTGGGATCGTCATAGCGCATCCGGGAGTACATTAACGCTTCGTGCCCGTTCATATCGATCGGACCTTTTTTGTAATCGGTCCCTTCGAAATCGAACTCAAACGGATTATCCACGGTTACGCCGCCCAAAATGTCGATGATTCGCTCCAGGCCTTCCATATTGACTTTCACGTAATAGTCCACCGGAACGTCAAGAAATTGCTCTACGGTATTGACTGACATATTCACGCCGCCAAAAGCGTAGGCATGATTGATCTTATCTACCGTACCTCGGCCTACGATCTCTGTACGCGTATCGCGCGGGATATTGAACATGAGAACCGAGCGTTTCTGCGGATTGACAGCCAGCATCATAATCGCATCGGAACGACCGACGTCATTCTCCCGTTCATCGACGCCCAGCACCAGCAGATTGAAAGGCTTGGTCTGGCTTAGATCGGCAGGAAGTTCTTGCGCGGCACGTTGCGCGCCCGCATTGCCAACCGAAGCGGTTACACTTCCACCTTGAGCCGCCGGATCGGTGACCCCTACGGCCACATCCGATTCCAGCGGTTCATAGATGGATTCCATCGTATCCACAACCGGGCGATAGATTGAATACGCGTAACCTCCAATGCCGATAGCCAGAACGGCAACACCGGAGATTACGATCTTCGCCCAGCGCTTCATAATGCGTGTCGGCCGGATTTGGCCGCCTTCGCGCCGCTAACGACGCAGTGGCGTTCAATATCGTTCCAACTGCTGAACAATTCCTCGAAGTCTTCTTCTTGCACGACTTCGCCTTTTTGCACCTCGATGTACTCCATGTCATGGAACGCCTTGAGGCAGTGATAGGTTCCCGGCTCGATCGTGACCACATCGCCTGCGGCAACCGGCGTAATCGTTCCTTCTTTGACCAAAATGCCTTTTCCGCTAATGATCGTCCACGTATCTGCGCGATAGAGATGCTTGCGGTATCCCAGATTGTTGCCGGCTCTAAGCCCGATCCGTTTGGTCAGCACTTCGGTGCCGTCTCCGAACTTGGAATAGTCAAGCACCCGATACCAGCCCCAGCGACGCTCTTCGTACATCGGACGCTGTCCGGGATCGACCATGTCTTTAACCCGAGGACTGGCTTCTTTGTCGGATACCAAAATCCCGTCCGGGCTGACCGCAACGATCGCGTTGGGAACCCCGATAATCGTAACCGGAATATCCAATTCGTTGATCAGATGCGTATTGGGCGAGTCTTCGCTGATTGCGCCTTTGCCGATATGCTGCAAGCCCATGTTCTCGGTGAGCGTATTCCAGGTACCGAGATCCTTCCAGTATCCGTCGTAAGGAATCACTGCGATATGCGACTCTTTTTCGACTACTGCATAATCGAAGCTGATCTTCTCCAGCGTTGCGTAGCGGGCAAGCAGATCTTCATATTGCATCGGCATCCCCGCACGCAGCAGATGATCCATCATATAACTCAGCTTGAAGGCGAATACGCCGCAGTTCCATAAAGCTCCTTGCTCGATCAAGCGCTCGGCCCGATCTTCGCTTGGCTTCTCGGTAAAACGTCCCACCTTTTGGTAGCCGCTGTCGCTTCCGTTCGCTTCCGGTACGATATATCCATATTTCGAAGACGGATATGTAGGGTTGACACCCATCAAAGCCATTTTGGCGCCCGAGTTGTGCAAAGCCCCCTCCAAATCGCGAATCCGGTCAAAAAATTGATCGTCCACGTATGGATCAACGGGCAGGATGCAGACCGTTTCGTCCAGGCCAACCCCTTGCGAATACAGATACGAAGCCGCAAGCGCGATCGCTGGGAACGTGTCCCGGCGCTCCGGCTCCACGATAATCGGCACGCCGCCAAGCTGGTTTTGCAAAATCTCGACCTGAACTTTACTCGTGGCAATAACCGTCGAATCGGCCAGGCCCGCACCTTTGATTTGTCCCCAGACCCGTTGCACCATCGACTCCATCTCGCCCTGTTCGTTCTCCAACACTTTTAAAAACTGCTTCGATCTGGCGTCGTTTGACAGCGGCCATAGCCGCTTGCCCGAGCCTCCGGACAATAATACCAATTTCATGCTTGCCCCTCCATTCTGTCGATTCGAATCGGTGTCTTGTATGCGTTATACGATCTTCAAGTTGTCTTTCTTCTCGGTTGCCGCCGCCGGATCTCCAATCAAACTTTCGACCAGATACTCACGAAGCTCGTCGCCAAGTCCGTTACGTTTCAGCGCAAAATCAACATTGGCTTTCAGATAACCTAGCTTGCTACCCACGTCGTACAACGTTCCGTCATAACGGAAACTGTACATTCTCGATAATTCCGCGAGTTTTTTCAGCGCATCCGTCAATTGAATTTCGCCGCCGACGCCCGCTGTCTGATATTCCAAAATGTCCATGATCTCCGGTTCGAGAATGTAGCGGCCGATCATCGCCAGATTGGACGGCGCGTCTACTTTCGGCTTTTCCACCAAATCCGTAATCAGGTTCAGGTTGTCGGTCAGCTTATCGCCTTTGATCACGCCGTAGCTGCTGACATCTTTCCAAGGCACGGCTTCGACCGCGATCATATTGCCGCCCGTCCGTGCTTGCTCATCCATCATTTGCTTCAGGCAAGGCACTTCGCTGTCGATGATCATGTCGCCCAGCAATACCGCAAACGGCTCGTCGTTGATAAATTTGCGTGCGCACCAGATGGCATGTCCGAGACCGAGCGGTTCTTTTTGCCGTACGCAGTGGATCTCGACCAGATTGGTGACTTCGCGAACAATGTTCAGCAACTCTTCCTTGTTCTTCTCTTCCAGGTCCGCTTCCAGCTCGATATTTTTGTCAAAGTGGTCTTCGATCGCCCGTTTGCTGCGGCCCGTCACGATAATGATATCTTCGATACCGGAGGAAACCGCTTCTTCGACAATGTATTGAATCGTCGGCTTGTCTACGATCGGGAGCATTTCTTTAGGCATTGCTTTCGTTGCGGGCAGGAATCTTGTTCCCAGGCCGGCCGCCGGAATAATTGCTTTTTTAACTCTAGTCATCTTTGATGTCCTCCTCTGAATGTGTGAACTTAGTTAACGCAACCACCGTCATTTAGCTAACTTAGTTTTACTTATAAGCCTATTCTTAACGTTTTGAAACAATTCTTTGTTAAAAAGAAAAATAACGGCAAAGTAGATTAACGCCCCGACAGCAACTTGAATGATAAAGTTTGCTTCTTGGGAGAACACAGCAACAGACAAGATATTAATCAACAGCACGCCTGCCACCATAATCAGTCCGTAAGCGAGTCCGGGTGCCATGCTGCGCAGATATTCGCGCAAGCAAGGCCCGATCATGCGGCGCATCGCGTAATGGTATTGAACGATTATCAGCAAAAATTGGATCACGACGTAAGCGACGCACGTTCCCATAATGCCCCAAAAATACGTGCCGATCGCGAGACCCGGAACCTGAATGCACATGCCGATCAGCGTATAGCGGAAGTACATATCGGTCCGGCCTTTGGCTTGAAGCAGAGGTTGGATCGGGACGATCAAAGAACGCATCAGCATCGCGACCGACAGTACCTGAATCAGGATCACGCTCGGTTCCCACTTGGCTCCGAAAATAAACGGCACAAGCACCGGCGCGGTAACGAGCAGTCCCATATAGATCGGCGCATTGAGATAGCTGACCAAACTGATCGTTTTGATGTAACCGTTACGCAGCCGTTCGAGATTGTCCTGCATTTTGGCATACAGCGGCAGGCTGACGGTATTGATCAGCGGCGTGAGCTTCAGTACCGGCATCGTGCACAGTTGGAATGCGAACGAGTAATAACCGAGAACTTGCGCGCTGTACAGGCGACCGATAATGATGTAGTCGATATTGGACATCAGCGACTGGATCACGTTGGACGACATCTGGTAGACACCGAAGCTGAGATAACCTTTCAAATCCTTTTTGGCAAAATGCAGCGTCGGCGTCCACTTTTTCCAACCCTGGGCCAGCAGCATAAATGATTTAACGAAGGCGTTACCCAGGTTCGACAGCACCAGCGCATACACGCCGAAGCCCGCAATCGCTCCGCCGACCGCCAATACCAGACCGACCGCGTAGGAAACGATCTGAATTTTGGCGATATTATCAAACTTCAGCTCTTTGCGGAACAACACTTCAAATTGCTGACCGAAAGCCGGAAGCAGACACAGCAGCGCCATCCAACGAACCGGATTCAGCAGCTCGGGCTCTTGGTAAAACCAGACCACAAGCGGAGCCGAGAAGAAAATAACGACCCCGATAAACGCTCCCGTGACAAGATTAAGTATGTAGAGACTGGAAAGATGGTTTTTGGTTACGTCCTGGCGGTGAATAATGGCGTTCGAGATCCCTGCGTCAGTCAGATTGACAGCAGCAGCTACGACGACCATCGTCATGCTCATCAGACCGTAGTCGACCGGACTCAAAATCCGGGACAACGCGACCAGTTGCAGCAACTGGATCACAATCGTCACGATGGTGGCTATACTGGACCACTTCGCCGCTTTGATCCCTTTCTTCTTTAATGAAGACATATCGCCACTCCTTAGGTTTGCGTTTCTCTATTTAAGATTTGCTCTATAAATTGTCGATAAAGTCCAACAGCGTGTTCACTTTGGATTCCCAGGCATGGCTTCGGGCCATCTCGCGAATCACCAGTCGATCTTGCTTTGCAGATAATGCCGCTTCAACTTGGCTCGGCAACTCCGCGCTATCCCGGTAAAAATGCAGGAAACGTTCTTGACGTCTCAGTAACTCCGGCGTCTCCGTCACCACGACCGGCAGACCGGCAGCCGCATATTCATACAGCTTCATCGGACTACGCCCCGCATTGGCAGCATGGTTGCTGAGCGGCAGCAGCGCCACATCCGAATGCTGGAGATAAGCCGGTACCGTTGCGTACTTTTTTGCACCCAGAAAATGGACATTGGCGAATTCCGAAAAATCCCGCTTGGTCTCGTCGTTTACGGGACCGATGATAACCAGACTGACATTCGGCTTTTCCTTCGCCAACAACTTAAGTCCCTTCAGGTCAAGCCGCTCGTCTAACGCTCCCACATAAACGGCACGCGGGGACGGAATAGGCTTGAGATCGTCAGGCTCTTCGGCCGGAGCGGAAAAGTGTTCGTATTCGACGCCGTTTTCCAGCAGCAAGGTCGGCACGGCCGGGTTATATTCCTGAAGTTCCGACAGTACGGGTCCTGAAGTCGATACCAGTCCGTCGACCACTGACATCAACGTCCGTTCCGCCGTAGCGATCGAAGCGTCTCCGGTCATTTTGCTGTAAATATCGGTCGGCCGGTAAATGGTTACTTTCGGCGATACCAGCTTTTCCAATCCGACAAAACGCGGTTGGTCGATCAGCAGCAAATCAACCGAAGCCATCTCATGCTCGCGCATCACTTTTTTGATCGCGGGCAGCATCCAGTTTTTCTGCGTCCGCTTAAAGATCGGTCCGGCGATTTCCCACGGCAACAGCGACATGGGAACCGAGTTGACCACTGCCGAAGTGTCGACTTTCTTTCCTTGCAAAATGCGGAAGCGAGCCTGAATATCCCGGTCTTTCCACTTCAGCAGGTGAAACAAACTCAGCGGGGTACTGACATGGATGACCGAGTGCCCCAGCTTCTCCATTTCCCTGGACAAGTGATGGGAGCCGACGACAAACGGGCTTCCCATATACGTATGGCTCGCAAACATGATATTCATACCGGCTCTCCTCCTTATTGTCTAATTAGGCTTGCGCCTTGCGGTTCTCGCTGCGGGCAACCTTCTCCGCATAACGTCCGATCGCATGCCGCTTCACTTCGCCCAATGTCTCGTACGCGCATTTTTCCCAAGAGAACTGGGCGGCTTGCGCAAGACCTTTTTGTGTCATATCCTGTTGCAGTTCCGGATCTTGCATTACCTTGGCAATCTTGCTAGCGATATCTTCGGGGCTGTTCGGATCGCAGTATAAAACGGCATCTCCGCATACTTCCGGCAACGACGCGGTGTCCGACACGACGACCGGGCAGCCGCAGGCCATCGCTTCAAGCGGGGGAAACCCGAATCCTTCGTAGAAGGAAGGGAATACGAAGCAAGATGCCCGGTCGTACAACGTCCGCAACTCTTCGTCTTCGACGTACCCGACGTGCCGAACGTTATTGCCCAGCTCCGCGTCTTCGGATTTGAAGATCTTCGGGTTTGTCCCTCCAGCGATCACGAAGTCGAACCCTTGATCTCCGATCAGTTCGGCTGCACGAACAATGGAACGAAAGTTTTTGTTGGGACTGCGACTGCTTACCGCGAGCACGAAAGGCCGATCCAATCCCTGCTGCGCCGGATAATCCGGAGCGCTTCCGCTTTGCAGCACATGTTCTTTTCCGTGGTAGATGACTACAATCTTGTCTTCGCGAATTCCGCAGTGGCGGATTAACTCGTCTTTCGAATTTTCCGAACAAGTCAGGATCAGCGGCGAAGTTCGGCCCAGCGTTCGAAACATCAACTTGTACCACATCTTGAATGCGGACGAATACGTATCCGGTACCGAGTAGACGGCAGCGTCGTGCAACGTAACCGCCTGCCTGCGTTTGAAAAGGGGAGCCGCATTGCATAAGTTCAGCAGGAACCCGTTCTTCGCCAAAAGCGGCAGTGAGATTTGCTCCCACAATTGTCCGTTGAAACGACCGGCTTGACGAACTTCGATATGCCTTGTACCCAATTCATGAATCTCCCCTGTCGGGGCCAGTACGATAAATTCATAACCGCGAACGGCCGGGTCATCCCGACCGATCAATTGGTCGATGGTGCGCAGCAGCTCATAAGCATAACGCTGTACACCGGTGACGGAAGCTTTGAGAAATCGTCCGTTGATGTAGATACGTGTCTTAGTCACCTGCCCCCACTCCTTTCAGACGCCAGCTTGTCAGTTTCTTTCGGTTGTAATGCAGAATAAAGGTGAAAGCAACAATGACGATCCAGCACGGGAAGAAGCGTCCGCTGCCGAAGTAGAAGTAGCGGGGAATCTCCAATACGCCCACCAGCCAGATCGGGTAGATCATCATGCCAAAGGTATGGCCTTTTTTGAAATGGTTGTACAGAACTCCGGTGAAAAAGCCAACGATGACCCAGAATATCAGTGCGCCACTAAATCCGTAGTCGCTGTAGGGTTGCAGCAGTCCCGACGGGTTGTTGAATTCCGGGTTGCCCATCGTCGCCAGCGTGTTATTGATAACGGACTGCGGTTCAAAGCCGTAAATCGCCTCGTAAGCATTATCCGGCACACCGGGGAACTTCCAAATGAACTCTGCCGTGGAACTTGGAAAAGGTAGCCAGTGGAATCCGAGATGCTGGAAGTACAAGGTGCCGGTATTGATCGCTGTCACGTAGTAACCGAAGAATCGGGTCACGATAAACTCCCAGAACGATGGATAGTAATTGACGTAGTAGCTCAACCAGGACCGGAAGTATTCGCTGACTCCGAAAAATCCGATCAGTGCGACCAAACCGATAAAGGGATACAAACCAACCAGCGGTGTTCGTTTGCCCATTTTAGCCCGCATAGAGAAGTACACAACCGCAGCAGGTACGACAAACTCCATAATAGCCAATCGTTCCAAGAAGAACACAGCTCTCATCATGGTCAACAGGAACACGGCCGCCAACATCCATATGTAGATCTTTTTCTTGTTATAAAAAAGATAATAGCTGGTCAGGATAACGAACGGGATTCCGAAGTTGGTAAAAGACGTGATGCCCGCTACATTGTCGAAGCTTTCTTTGATCCCATAGATGGCTCCGGGTTCTCCGCTCAGCACGCTTATGAACAGGCCGATACTGAAGCCTCCGCGCAGCATGATCAGGAACCACATTGCGTAACCGAACATGGTAAAACCGAACAGCAAACCAATCCACATTTTAATGAAGGAATCTTTTTTTTCCATTACTTCACTGAATGCTTGCGAAGGCTTGGTTCCTCTTCCAGCCAGAAAGGCAAGCATGCCTCCGATCACAAAGCAGCAGACCGGAAGAATGGAGTAGATAATATTCGACGGGTCGATAAACTTGTTAACCCGGTAGAAGGAAACGTAACTGTCTGCCGGTATGTAATAAGCGCCGATCAAAATGACGGTCATCAGAATCGCGAAAATGATAGTCGGATTCAGCCACCAGATCCGCTGTACCTGTTCAATCGTCGTGACTTCCGTAGGTTTTGCTTGATTTTTATTTGCCATCGTCCGATCCTCCTTTCTGCCGACAAGTCGCTACGCTCAGTGATAACGATTTTCTCTACCCTCGTTTTCCTGACGGAAAGCCGAAAGTCGCTCAAATCGTTATCACTTCGCTGTTGGTTTTAATAAATCAGGGTAACCTCGGATTAGTCCGAAGCTACCGAATTACGGAACGGTGACAGGCTTTCCAGCTCAGGCCGCCCGATCGAGTAGTATTGGAACGTAGTGTCTGCCAATTGCTTTCTGGAGTACACGTTGCGGCCATCTATCAAGACCGGCTGCTTCATTGCACCGTTCAGCTGTTGTAGATTGATGTCTTTGAACTCGGCCCAATCCGTTAACAAGCAAAGCGCATCGCTGCTCGCCGCGGCATCCATCGCAGAATCGCACCATTCGACGTCGGCTTCATTCCGGAAAAAGCGACGGAAGTTGTCTGTTGCAATCGGATCATAAGCTTTGACGATTGCACCTTCTTGCAGCAGCGTCTTGATAATATCCAGTGCCGGAGCCTCACGCACGTCATCTGTATTCGGCTTGAATGCCAATCCCCAGATTCCGATTGTTTTGCCTTGAAGATCGCCGAGCGAATGGTTCAGCTTGGCAATGATGTTGAAGCGCTGATCGTTGTTCACTTCGACCACGGATTTCAGAAGTTTGAATTCGTAGTCTACGTTACCTGCGATCTGGATCAGGGCATGCGTGTCTTTCGGGAAGCATGAACCGCCGTATCCGATCCCCGCTTGCAGGAACGACGAGCCGATCCGTTTGTCATAGCCCATGCCTTGTGCGACATGCGTCACGTCGGCTCCGACTTTTTCGCAAATGTTCGCGATTTCGTTAATAAACGAAATTTTGGTGGCGAGGAAAGCATTCGATGCGTATTTGATCATTTCCGCACTGCGTACTTCCGTAACCATGATTTCGTTTGTTAGCGGTCGGTGCAGCTCGGTCAGCGTAGCCGCCGCGCGCTCGCTGCTCGTTCCGATGATGATACGGTCTGGGTTCAGCGTATCTTTTACCGCCGAACCTTCGCGCAAGAATTCCGGAATAGATACGACGTCAAAAGCGTGCGGGCTGAGTTGGCTGATGATTTTTTTGATCTTATCGTTCGTTCCTACAGGTACGGTACTTTTGGTCACGATGATCTTGTAGCCGTTCATTGCGAGTGCGATATCTTGCGCGACTTGTTCCACGTATTCGAGATTCGCTTCGCCGCTCGGCAAGGAAGGCGTTCCGACGCAGATAAACACTACGTCCGCTTCGTTTACGGAATTTGTCAGATCGGCAGTAAACTTCAAGTTGCCGATCGCGCTGTTTTTTTCCATTAACTCTTGCAAACCGGGTTCGTAGATCGGAACCTCGCCTTTTTTGAGCCGTTCCACTTTGTCCAAATCTTTATCTACGCAGGTGACTTGGTTGCCGATCTCCGAAAAGCAAACGCCCGATACCAGACCGACATAGCCGGTTCCGATGAATGTCAATTTCATAATTAGGTCTCCTTTGAGTTAAGAATCGGCTTACAGCACCCGTGAAATCATCCGTTCTGCGCCGAATCGGCGTCCTTCTTCGCTTTGCTTGTTATGGATATGCGTCTGCAAATTTTGCCGGAAGACTTCCGGCGAAAAGCGCATCGCGTTTTTACGACAATTCGTCGGCAAAATTTTGGCTTTTTCCGCTTCGAAACGCTGCACGGCTTCAATGATCGCGGCCGGATTCTGCTCATCGTAGAACACTCCGGTCGGAGCCAGCTCATCCAGACCTTTTACCGTTTCTAATGCTCCGCCTTTTCCGTAAGCGATAACCGGAGTTCCGCAAGCCTGTGCTTCAACCGGCGTGATTCCGAAATCCTCTTCGGCGGCAAAAACGAACGCTTTGGCGCGCTGCATATGGTCAACAAGAACATGGTCCGGTTGATAGCCGAGGATATGAATATTAGCCGATTCATGCTTGCGAACCTTTTCCATATCCGGCCCGTCTCCGATAATGACCAACTTTTTGTCAGGCATTTGCGCGAAAGCTGCGGCAATCATGTCCATTTTTTTGTAAGGAACCATACGCGAAGCCGTCAGATAAAAGTCTTCTTTATCTTCACGCGCCGTGAATGCCGATACATTGACCGGAGGATAGATTACAGAAGCCTCGCGGCGATAGACTTTCCAGATCCGGTTAGCGATGAACTGCGAGTTGGCGACAAAGTGGTCGACGCCGTTCGAAGTCCGGTAATCCCACAAACGGATACGGCTGAGAATGATCTTGGCCATCGCTCCTTTGAGTCCTTTTTGCAATCCGGATTCTTTCAAATATTGCGGCTGCATGTCCCAGGCATATCGAATCGGGGAATGCACATAAGAGATATGCAGCTGATCCGGTCCGGTAATAACGCCTTTGGCTACCGCATGCGAACTCGACAGGATCAGATCGTAGGACGAAAGATCGAACTGCTCGATAGCCAGCGGCATGAACGGCAGATACTGACGATATTGCTTTTTCGCCAGCGGAAGTTTCTGAATAAAGGAGGTATGTACTTCTTTCCCTTGCAGAAACCCCCGGTCCTTTTCCGGCATAAAGTCTACAAGGCTATAAATCTCGGCCTCTGGGAAGATCTGAATCATTTGTTCAAGAACCTTCTCCGATCCGGCATAGCTGGTCAACCAATCATGAATGATTGCGACTTTCATTCGGATTCATCCTTTCTCTTCTGATGTTGGAGTCCATCCGATCTCAATAAGCGCCTTTTTTGAGCAATACACTGACGACAGTCGCAAATAAAATTCGAATATCCAACCAGATCGTCCGGTGGTACACATAATGGAGTTCAAGGTCTACACGCTCGGGATAACCGACGTCACTGCGCCCACTCACCTGCCAATATCCGGTTACACCCGGTTTTACGGAGAGCAGATCGTCTTTACGGTCTTTGTATTCTTTCAACTCCTGCGCTACGATTGGCCTCGGACCAACCAGGCTCATTTCGCCTTTGAGTACATTGAGCAGTTGTGGCAGTTCGTCGAGGCTTGTCTTGCGCAGGAAACGACCGATAGACGTGATACGCGGATCTTCGTCTTGCTCAAGCTTGTAGTTGTTGGCGACATATTTTTCATAGAGCGCCGGATCTTCTTTTAACCGCTGCTCCGCATTGGTCGCCATCGAACGGAACTTGTAAATGCTGAACATGTTCGAGTTTCTACCGAATCTTTTTTGTTTGAAAAATACAGGGCCTTTCGGATCTTCGATCTTGATCAGAATGGCTAATACCAGGAATACGGGCGAAAGTAGGATCAGACCAATCAGAGAAGCCACCAGGTCCATACTCCGCTTGGTCGTATTGAACACGATTCCCCGATTCCAGGTTAGGTCCCTGAACGTCGCTTCATTGTACTCTGCCGCTTCGGCTTCATTTCTGACTACACTCATGGTTTCCCCTCCATTTGTTTTGTCTTGGGTGTCTGTAGGTGTCGAGCTTGCAGTCTTTACGCTTTGTTCAATACAACGCCTAGAATATGAGCATTCACATGGTCCATACCACGCTTCACTCGCTTCAGTTCTTCCTTCGTTACTTTACCTTGATGCGCCACCAGTACGACGCCGTCCGACATCGTGCCAAGAATTTGCGCATCCGACACATCCAGCGCTGCCGGAGAGTCTATCAATACAACGTCGTAGTACGCGGAAACTTCGTTCAGCAACTCCTGCATCCGTTCTGAACCGAGAATTTCGGATGGATTCGGCGGTATCGTTCCAGCCGTGAGCACGGATAGATTGGCGATTACCGTTGTGGATACTGCGGCTTCCAATCCGCATTGTCCGCTCAATACATCTGTCAATCCTCGTTTGTTCGAACGCGGAAAGACGTTATGGAGGGATGGATTTCGCAAATTCCCATCGATCAACAACACTTTCTTGTTTTCTTGCGAATAAGAGACAGCGAGATTGGTTGCCGTTGTCGTCTTGCCTTCATTACTGCCTGCCGAAGTGACCAGTAAAATTTTGGAGGAACGCCCCATCGCCGAAAAGCGGATGTTGGTGCGCAACGTGCGATAAGATTCGGAAGCGTCCGCCGTTGAGTTTTTATTGGCCACCAGGTAAGTTCCACTGCTCATGGCTCTAGTCATCGATTACATCGCCTGCCTTTAATGGGATTATAAAATATGTTGGGCTTCGCCGACCGAAGGTACGATCGAATCTGATCGCAACCGATCTTCGGTCCATTGCTTGGAGATGACCATCTTGTAGAGGTCTTCCATTTTTCGAGTCTGTTCGTACAAATCAAATTGGCGGCTGACTCGGGCTTGACCATACTCGCTGAACGACTTCCACAGATCACGTTCCGTCAAAAGGCGTTCGATATACGCTCCCAGTCTATGCGAATCTCGCTCAGGAGCGAGATAACCGCTTTTGCCGTGTTCGACCGCTTCCGGAATGCCACCTGTAGCAAAACTTGCCACCGGTACTCCCATCGCCGCAGCTTCCAAAAATACCATGCCCAATCCTTCTTCGGCGCCATTCTCGGCTCTGACACTTGGAACGCTGAACACTCTGGCTTTATTCATCCACTCGCGTACGATATGGTGTGGCTGCGTCCCAAGAAACCGATAACGTTTCAGGCGGCTTGCTGCCATACGTTCCAACTCTTCTCGAAGCGGTCCGTCACCGATCACGACAAGCTCGGCTTCCGGATTTTTGCGTTGGACTTCAGCCATAGCCTCAATCAGATAAGCGCAGCCTTTGACTTCAACCAGCCTTCCAACAAACAAAACGGTCTCCTGACGCTGAATTGCAGGGTCGGGCGTAAAAGACTCTACGTTAATTCCGATATAGTGACGAACCACCTTTTCCGGCGGATAACCCTGACTGATCAATTTGCTACGGATGAAATCTGACACGGCTATGAATAGATCGCCTTTTTTCTGAAGCTTCGAGCGCTGTTTCAAATAATTTCGATGGGTATAATAAGATTTTCTGGCATACTCGTCTTTGGTTGTTGCGTCATATCCGTGGAAAGTTACAATCAACGGAATTTTCAATTTCTCCGCGATTGGCATAGCCAGACAACCTTCAGGACCGAAATGCGCATGAATGAGCTTGGGCTGAATGTTTTTGAGTCTGCGAGTCAATCCACGGCCAGGCCCCATCAGCTTGAATTCCAGCTCTTTTCTTCGCCCCGATACTCCCCCGGTGTTGATAATAATCTGCTTATCGGCTTCGATCTGCAGTCCAGGTACGAGACGGGAACCCATAAAGTACGAATGGAAAGATTCAAAACGCTCTGCTTGACTCTTGATGAAAGTCTCGGACGGAGGCAAGATTTGATCCCGATAGATGAGTACGGGAAGTTCGGGTTGAATAAGTTTCATGGTTGACCTCGCTTATCGCTGCTCGTTGGCAGTACGAAGTACGGCTGACTCTTCTTGTTGCTCGGAGTAATTCGTTTGCTGGTTTTTCAGATCGCTTTTGGCAATACGTTCTACCTTCGCCAATACCGGCAATCCGAGCGCATGTTCCACGTCGAACTCCGTTTTAACGGAATCGTCCAAGTATTCGAGTAAGAACAAAATTCCGAAACCGAGCAGCAATCCTACGACCAGACTCAATACGAGAACCATCTGTCTGTGGTCGTTGACCGGGGAAGGCGAAAGATTGGGATCGGCCGCGTTCAACACGCTGACGTTATTGACTTGCATGATTTCCGGGATCTGGCTGATAAATACGTTGCCTGTGGAATTGGCGATCGTTGCGGCTCTTTCGTAAGACGGATCTTGAACGGAAACGTTGATCACTTGCGTATTTTGCGTCGAGTCGATCATCAGTTTTTCACCGATTTGCGCCGATGTCAGATTAAGTTCGGGATGCCGTTCGACGACGAGTTTTGTAATGGAATCTGACGTAATGATTTTTTTGTACGTGTTGATCAGTTTGAGATTCGCTTCGATCGAGTTGGAATCGACTTGCGCTTGACCTGTGCTGCTAACCGAAGGTTCGTTCACGATCAGATCAACGGAAGCTTTATACAAAGGCTGATATCTCGTGTTGAACGCGATGGCGGCAACGATGCACACCAACACGGTAAGGCCCAGTACCCACCATCTTTTTTTGATGACACTCAAGTATTCTTTTAACTCCATACTTCATCCCTCCGGGTTCGGTAAAATGTTTAGTGTTTAACGAAAACCTTTTACGTAAGCAGAATAGCGTTTATGATCATAATCTTTACATGTTGAAAACAAAATTCATGAGTTTCGAAAATGATATGGAAACACCTTACATTTTCAAAATTAAAAATAGAAAATTCGAACCGTTGCCGTTGATCCGGCCACTTCCGGGTTCGCTACAAAAGACTGACCTATTCCGAAATTGGTTGTTCATACTCCGATTATGTAGTCCGCTCAACTGTGGCGATCAACTCCCTTCCGTGTATGAAGCACCGACGTATCGACTTGATCGACGTATCGAAAAGAAGTTGTCTATTCTTTGGATGTCAAAAGTCCCTATGCGGATTTTTTGCTATCACCTTTCTTCTTTTCACCTCCTGTTTGATTAGTCCCGGTTTCGTGATTTTTTGCCCGGTCGGTAAATCAACAGCTTGGTCGGCTTCGCTTTTTGATAAATAGTTACAAAGCCTTCACCAAACATTTGCAAAATCTTAACTTTTTTATTGCACGTTTTGACTTGCGTTTGCGATGTCTAGTTTATAAACCCCCTCTTTTCCCTTGAATCAAATTCAATTTTTTTGAAGTGTTTTTGGTTCTAAATGCCCACACACCTCTCCTTATTATGGGTACCATTTTTCCTATTTTAAGCGATATAGCAACCTAAAGAAGCAAAAAGGAGCCAGATATAAATATCTGACTCCTTTTTGAAGATTCAAAACCCTATGTTACCTTCGGAATGAATCGTCCCGCTTTTAAAATTCGTCGCTAACCCTTTCGTATTTTCGAGCTTATTTGCATCAAAATAGATGTTTCCGATATCCCCGTCCCCCCATACGCCGATTCCTCCGTGCACGGCATCGGTAATGGTATTGTTATTGAATTTGATTTCATCAATGTTACCTTGTGAGGCATAAACCAGGATGTTGGGATGTTCGCTGCCCATGCGTGTACCCGTATGATCAATCGTATTTTCGTTGATGACGACGTTTTTCACGTTGCGCGTATCCCATTCTTTTTCGACCGAAATATAAATGCCGGCCATTTCTGTGTCCTGGATCTTATTGTTTTCGATCGTGACGTTTTCCCCGCCGACTACAGAGATGCCCCGCGCTTTTGAGCCGTAACCCACATCGTTGCCTCGAATCGTAATGTCCTGCGTCGTTTTGGAGTTCTCTTCGTAGCTGACTACAGCGATCGTGTCGTCGCCCGCTTCGCGTACACTGTTGTTTTCGACCATCACGTTACGGCTTCCGTTCGTGATATGTATGCCGTCCGCACCGGTATTTTGCAGCGAATTTCCTTGAATCGTTCCGTCGGAAGATTCATCGCCCACGAAAATGCCGGCCGTGCTCGATTTGTCGATACGCAGTCCCTGAATAGTAAAATTAGTAGCACCTCGCAACGTAATACTGTTTTTGTCGTTCGCGCCGTTGCCACGTTCCACGGTTGTTTCGTAAACGTGAGCGAATCCGCTGAGTACGGCTCCGTCTCCTTCCACGTCAATCGAACCGTTTTCGGGATCGATCGACGTCAAAATCGCTTGATCGGCCCCGTCTCCAAGCAGCTCCACGCCGTTCACGACCAAAATGCCGCCAAGCCGGTAATTGCCCGGAGGGATGTACACCGCAACCTGTTCTTTCGCTGCCCGATCAAGCGTGCTTTGAATAGCAGCCAAATCGTCGGTGTCGTCATCCGGGGTAGCTCCTTCGTCGACGATGGATAATGCTCCTTCCGGTATGTCCGCGATCGGTCCGTTTTCGGCGACGTCCGGCGTTTGATCTTCTTGTTGCATCAACAGCGCCCCTCTCCATATCGCAAAAGCAGCTGCAATCACGACTATGGCCGAAATCGCCCACCAGATTTTTTTGTTCTTTTTTTGCTTCATAGTCTCCTCCTTTACACTTCTCATTGTTTGCTCTCCAAAGCCAGCACTTGTTCGAACCCGTTCGACAAAGTTTTATTCCGGAAAAGGTTCCCTTTTATGTTTCAGAACGGTGAAAAGCGGTTAAGCAGGATTAGTGTTATTTAAACCGCATCGTTCGTTTTTAAGCACACACCCCAACAAATCAGCAAAAAAGCGGATGCCGGCGCTCGCCGATATCCGCTTCTCTCATGTTACAATCCTCCTACTTGCTGCAACCAGCCCGCTTTTTCAAAATCCTACGTTTTGACTCAATTTGATATTCCCATTCGTAAATGTCGTCGCTTTGCCGATCTGATTGATCAATGTGTTTTTATTGAAAGTGATTGTTTTGATCTGTCCTTCGCCCCATACGCCGATTCCGCGATGTGCGCCGTTTTTGATCATATTTCCGGTAAATACCACGTTATCGATCGTACCTTGCGACGCATATACCAGCACATTCGGATGGTTTTGCGGCTTGGCGATGCCTGTATGGTTAATCACGTTGTTGGATACCGTAACCCGGTCCACGTTTCGCGTGTTGTAAGAAGCTTCAACCGCTACATAAACGCCGGCCATATTCGTATCTTGAACCGAATTGTTCGAAATCGTAACGTCCGTTCCTCCGACGACCGCGATTCCGCGCGCTTTCGAGCCGTAACCGACATTGTTTTTGCGGATCGTGATATGGTTCACCGGATCGGCGTCGCTGTCGATATAGCTGACCACGGCAATCGTATCGTCACCGGCTTTACGCACAATATTGTTCTCCACCGTGATATAACTGCTGCCGCCCGTCATATGAATGCCGTCGGCTCCGGTCGAATCCACCGTATTTCCGCTTACCACGCCGTTGGTCGAACCGTACGTCACCATAATTCCGGCTGTACTGGATTTGCTTACATAAACGTTTTGGATTTTAAAGTTTTTGGCTCCGCGTACCGTGATGCTGTTTTTCTCGTTCGATCCGTCGCCGCGTGCCACCGTCGTTTGATATACATGCTTAAGATTGCTTAATTCGACGCCGTTGCCTTTCAGATCGATCGAGCCGCGTTTCGGA
Organism: Saccharibacillus sacchari; assembly: GCF_037722395.1. Taxonomy (GTDB): domain Bacteria; phylum Bacillota; class Bacilli; order Paenibacillales; family Paenibacillaceae; genus Saccharibacillus; species Saccharibacillus sacchari_A. Next base: position 199,864 of record NZ_JBBKAR010000061.1, read on the forward strand.
TTGGTCGAAGTCAGTGTCGTTAAAAACTTGCCGGCTCCCTGAACTTTTACGCCATCGATCGTTAAAATATCGCTTAAAACATAATTGCCTGCAGGTACGTATACCGGTTTGCCCAGCGTTTTGGCAGCATCAATCGCGGCTACGAAAGCCGCGTAATCGTCGAGTTTGTCATTGGGTTTGGCGCCGTAATCGAGAACCGAGACGACCGAAGACGTTTTGTTTTGCGCAGACGCTGTCGATTTGGCCGCTTTTCCGATAGTGGAAGCAGTCGGAGCGGAACCGGTATACGTGATATCGGGTTCCCACATCGTATGGTCGTGATTCGAGTTGCCGAGTTTATTGACGACAAACGAAATTTCGGTGCCGGCTTCTACCGGAATCGAGGAGACTCCCGTAGGCGTAACGGCCGTCGTCTTCGTGATACTGGAACTCCATAGCTTGACGTTGTCTTTTTTAATGCTGGCGACGATGCCGTCTCCTTCGCTGCTGCCTTTTTTTACGCTACCAGAGATCGAGATCGTTCCTTTTCCGGGCGAAACCCATTTGCGCACCGCATCGAAATTTTGATCGGGATGAAGTGCCGTGGCCGATACCCAAGGATAACCGCCGGGTGCCGCCCAACGATTATTGTTTTTGTCGTAAACCAAGTCCAGGTAGGCAGTTCCGGACAGCTTTTCGTAATACCATTGATCGGCTCCCTGCTGCGACATACCAAATGCCGCTGAAGACGAATACGTTTTGGTGACTTCGGCCGCTTGAGCGGAATTTCCGTTAAACGCGAAGCTTCCGATTCCCAAAGCCAAAACCATCAGGCCGGATAAAAATTTGCGTTTATTCAAGATGTACCTCCCAAAAGGTTGATTTGACGTGCTATCTTTTTCATCACAACAAAATTCAGATCCAATTCGTGCCGTTCTTGCTATATGTGTATGTTGCTTTTCATGCGAAGAAATAAGCGGAGTGTGATTAAAATGCTGCATTCATAGCGTTTTCTGAAAAAGCCCTACTTTATGTATTATCGGCCGCTTGCAGGGTAATGATTAGATCTAAACCTTATTCTACTATAAAACCGTTCTAAAAGTTACGAATTTGACATAATTGTTGGGGATGGCGTGAAACTTTTTCAACCTATGCTTCGTTGTCTTTTCCCCTTTCATTCGATAACAGATATAGAGGTAAGGGGAAAAGACAAAGGCGCTACGGTTTGAAAAAGTTTCACGCCGGGCGGGGAAGCGGGGAGCCGCTCAAGCTTTTCGAAGCTTGAGCGAGTGCGAGCCTAAGCTGGATAAAGCAAATGCGGCTCCAGATCAGCCGCAGGAAAGAGGTAGCGGCTTTGCCGGCTACAAACAAGAGAACAGAGAAGAGAATAAAATTAGAGCAAGAAATATAGAGTAAAGTGACAAATGAAATAAAACAAAGCACTTAAAAAGCAGTGAGTATGATATATGTTTCTTAACATCACTAAGAAACAGCACTTCCAACTTAATCCCTAAAAGATGGGCACTCACGCCGAGCGTAGGGAGAAGCCTTGGCGCGACTTTGGGCTTGCCGCGAGGCAAACCAGGGAAGCAACAAGGCTTCTCCCGAAGCGACCTCCCCGTGCATCCCTATCTTTCTCCTAAAACAAAAAAAGCCTTCTCCGTTAAGAGAAGACTTCTTGATCGGCTTGGCAGCTTCCTACTCTCCCGGGACCCTGCGGTCCAAGTACCATCGGCGTTAGAGGGCTTAACGGTCGTGTTCGAGATGGGAACGTGTGGAACCCCTCTGCCATCACCACCAAACCATTTGTAGTTAAAAGACTTAACTACGAAACAAGGTTTGCACCTTGAAAACCGGATCCGAAACGATTCCTTCGCGTCT
>NZ_JBBKAR010000062.1:0-488 GCF_037722395.1 Saccharibacillus sacchari
TTCGAGGTCTTCAAGCGACTGTTCTCTACGCTCCTTTCGCGCTGCAATCGCTCCACATGCCGTCAAGCTAAACTGCCCAAAGAGCTGTTACTCCTGGATTCGACTCAAATCGTCGTTGGAAAAGGACGCTTGCCTTGGGCACCTCTCAGCGGCAAAAAGTCAGGCTTGAAGCTGCATGTCGCGCTTCTTGCTTCGGAACATCGCCTTCACCATGTCGAAGAAACCGACGCCAAAACCCATGACGCTCGACTTGCCGAACCGTTAAGTGATCCTCGTTTTATTGTGGTCGCCGATCGCGCTTACGGCAAACACGCTCGCTTTGACGCGTACGACACGGCCGATTCTCGTCAGTTTTTTGTGATTCGTCTTCGCGACACGACCCGATTTCAGGATGTGGTGCCTCGAAATCGCAAAAAACCGTTCGGGGGTTCGATTGAGCAGGACTTTACTTGTCGAATCGGTCAAACCTATTCCTTGACTCAACGTCG
>NZ_JBBKAR010000063.1:0-12460 GCF_037722395.1 Saccharibacillus sacchari
TTCTGTTTGTAGAGGTTCTCCACTTTTATGAATAAATCGTTCACTATAAATTTTGAATATTTCATCAAATGCCTTAAAATCAATTTCCCAGCGATTATTTCTTACTGGTAAAGTCATTAGTTCTCCAAAAATTGATGCAACAAAAGACTCTCTTTTTTCGTTATTTCCTAAAAATTTCAAGTAGCTTTTGCATTTTATTTGAATAATATTTCTTACAGTTTCCTGTTTTGATAAGATACTTAAGCTGGATAAGATTACTTTTAGTCTCTCTTCACAGTGATTGCCATCAAAAATTTTAGAATACAGCAATCGAAATGTACTTTCTTTGGGCTTGATTTGATTTCCTATTTTTTTGAATGCTTCATATTTCTCATCTCTATCTAAGCTATTCCATTTATGAAAAATTGAGCGTTTTGAAAGAGCAGATGTTGTAAACAACACTCTCTCTTCTACTTGTTTATGATCTTCATAATTATCATACCAATTCCATACAGTATTCCAAATATCCACACCTCTATCTGACAATGTAGAATTTCCTTCATGATGTTTAACTTCAATTTGTTTAGCCAATTTTTTCGCAGATATAGTAGTAACATCACCTAAATGTTCAATAACTACTTGCTCTCCTTCATCCATTTCGAAGCAATTAATTAATGCTACATAAGTTTGATAAATAAACCCCAAAGTTTTTAATGTATTATCTGAATTTGGCATAAAATCCTCCAACAAAATTCTAATGATTTTAACGAATTTACTTAACTATTGTTGTATAGTGTGCTCTATGATCAGTAGCTATTCTAATAATTGAGTTTGCAAACCCAATCCCCTCACAATAACTCAACACTAACCACTCCATCGCCCTCGTCATCCCGATATAAAACAACGAAACTTCCCGCTCCACGTTCTCTTCCAACTTAAACGGCATACTCTCCACGTTCACGATAAACACCGCTCGGAAATCCAGCCCTTTCGAGCTATCTATCGTCGACAGCTTCACCGTATCCGCCGTCCGATCATAAGCCCGCTTGGAATTCGCATCCTCCGCGATCCAGTCATGTGGAATCTCCAACCGCTCCAATTCCTTCCGCAGCCGATCCACGTAGGAGTACGAATACCGATTCCGCACCCGGTAAAGGATCGCGATCTCCGAGTAAGGCACCTTCTTCTCTTCATGCAGCTTGCAGATCGCGCGGGCGACCCAAGCAGCTTCTTCGCCAAAGTTGGCGCACTGCTTGATGATCGGCTCCGAGCCTTTGCGTTTGGTGCTTTGAGGCGGGATGATCTCGACGCCGTCGACGCTGCTGCCTTCTTTGACACGGTCTTTCAAAGCGGAGTGCGTCCGGTAAAAGTCCCAGGCGAAGTTCACGATCTGCGCCGTATTGCGGTAGTTGATACTCAGAATCTTGGAACGTCCGCGGAAATCAAGGCCGGTGCTAGACGAGAGACTACTTTTGCGTCTGAAAATGTTCTGCGCTTTGTCTTCGACGAGCAGTAGAGACTGGGTTTCCGGGTTCAGCACTTTACTAAGCAGCTCCAACCAGCTCGGTTCGAAATCCTGGCCTTCGTCGATCAGGATCGCGTCGTAGGTCGGAAGGATCGCTTCGCCGAGTTTGACCTTTTCCAGCAGCGGTTCGATTCCGGCATCCGGGATACGTAGCGTGTTTTTCAACCATTCGTGGAACGTCGCCGTCTCGATGTTATGCTTCTTGGCAGTGTTATTGCCGCTTTCCTCCGCGCTCATCGCCACAAAATCGAACAGGTCTTCCGGTTCTTCCATCATCTTGTGGATCATGCTTTTCAGCACGCGGGATAGCGGAATGCCGTAGCAGAGCACGAGAATTTTCCAATCGGGATGTTCTTTGGACAACAGACGGGCACGGGCGGATAGAATGAGTGTTTTGCCGCTTCCCGCAACGCCGCGGATCAACCGATTTTTATCGCCGAGCTGACGCGCCAACGATTCCTGATGCAGATCCATCGCCTGAAGATTATGTAACGATAACAACAGTTGATCGTCGTGATGGATAGAGGTTTTGTACTCCGCGCTGATCCGCACTTCGGGGAAAAGATGGTAGCGGATCGCTTTGATATCGTCTTCGCTGAGCATCTGATTTTGGTGAAAAGGAACAGTGAACATGTCCAACATCCGTTCCAATAGCGCCGTGCCGTCAAAGTCTTCGCGATCGGTGTCGATATCATCTCGCGTCAGTATGAACTGCGGTTCGATCACTCGATGCAGCTGGTGTTTGACGACATGCGTCTCGCGCATTTGGGTAAATACGACGCCGAAGCCGAATCGGAATTTGAGTTTGCCGTAGTAACTACCGCCAACTTGAATAAGGCTTTTGTCTTTTTTGAGCTTGTCCACAATGTTAAAAGCATTTTTCCGAGCCTGATGTAGCGGATTCATCACCGTGGTCAATTCGCCTTGCTTAGTGTAGATACGCCATTCTTTGGGAAAAAGTTCGTACAGCGTGCTTTCGGTATAGTCTTTCACTTCCAGCACAAGCATACCGAGGTCCGGGCCGATCACGACAAAGTCGGGCTCGCAACCGAAGATGCGGGGTTCATAGTAGACGATGTAATCGTCGGGCAGATATTCTTTGAGGGTACCGAATAACAGGCGTTCGCCTGCGGTCACTTTCGCGCCTCGAGGGAGGGTCTCCGGGATCATATAAGCCATAAGGTGTCACTCCTTGCTGCGGACAGATCCCGTTTAGGTCCGGTGCTTCCGGAATCTGGGCGATATAATAAGTCTTTTAGGACGTAAGACGGGGTAATCCATAAAAATCAGCAGATAGACAAGGTCTACCGACGCAGATATAGCTTCCAAGCACTAGTTAAGACCTATTGTAACTGGATGGCTACACTTTTGGAACCTTATTCCCTGTAATTTTTCTAAATTCTGCTTAAAAAGTGGATATCCTCTTTCTTTACACGAAAATAAACCCCCTTCTCCGCGGATAGCGGAGCAAGAGGGTTTATTTAAAAGCAACTACTTCAATATTCTACATCCGTCCGCCGTATTGCAACAGCCGCACGATCAGGGCCGCGGCTTCGGCACGCGTGATGTCGTTTTGCGGATGAAGCTTGCCGGCTGCGTCGCCTTGCAGGATGCCGAGCTGGCGCAGGTTGTGCACCGCTTCCTCGGCCCACGAAGAGACGTGTTCATCGGCCGCGCTTTGCGATGTCGAAGCCGAAGTTGCAATTGCCGCAGGCAAAGCGTAACCGCTCGCCGCGACTTGCGACGCGTACTGCACGGACAATGCCCGCTCCAACATAACGGCCATTTCTTCGCGGGTGACTTCGGCGTTCGGACGGAAGCCGTCTTCGCTGCCGCGGATCAATCCTGCGGCGTAAGCCGTATTGACCGCGTCGGTATACCAATCGTCGGCGGTATCGGCGAATGGCGCGGCTTCGGTCGACGCGTCCAACCCTAGCGCCCGGACCAGCAGCGCAGCCAATTCGCTTCGGGACAGCGTGCCGTTCGCATCGAACGTCGATGCCGTGCGGCCTTCGACGATCAGGCTGGAAGCCAGCTTCTCGACTCCTTTTTGCGCCCAATGATCGGACAGATCACTGAAGTTGACCGGACGGTTCACGATCGCGTACACGCCTCCGTCTGCCGGAACGCCGACTTCGCCGGCGCCAAGCGCGGCTGTGACGAAGCGGAACGTACCGGCTTGCGTATCCCAGCGCACCAGCGTACCGGTTGAATGCGCAGTCGTACCCGTTTTCGACACGGAGGTTTGGGTGATGGAAGCGACGTTATCGGCCGCTGCCGCAACCGAAGTCCCTACCAGACCGGCATGCTGCGTTTGCAGGATCGACGATACCGGCGAAGCTCCGGAAGCCGTCTCGGTCGTTGCCCAGACCAGTCGGACCGTAGCGGCTTGACGCAATGCGGCGGCCGCTTTTTCGGCTGCGGCGCTTGATTCTCCGGTCAAAGCGATCGACCAGCTTGTCGGAGTGGTCAGCATGGCGGCGCCCAGACGTCCGGCTTCCGAACGAACGGTTTGCATCGCGGATTCTGCGGGTTGCGCAGCGCTCAATTCGACCGTGCGCGGCGCGGAACCGCCAGTGGCGTTGCCCAATGCTTCTTGCAAAGCCGCTACCGGCAAAGACAACGTTCCTCCCGACGTTTGCAGCGTGACTTCGGCTTTCGGATTCAGCGCATACCAGGCTTTGACCAGATCGCTATCCAGCGAAGCGACCGAAGCTGCGTTTTCGCTGGCCAACGAGATTTTGCCGTTCAGCACGTCTTGACGGGAAACGGAAAACGCGCCGTTTAGACCGGACAGATTCCACGATGAAGTCGGAGCGGCCGCGACCGGAACCGGATTTGGCGTGACGCCGGTATTCGAACTGCTGCCCGAATTGCCGCCGCTCACCGGAGGCTGCGGTTGTGGCTCAGGCGTTTCCGGCTGAGGTTCCGGCTTGACCGCTTCGCGCACGATGACGATCGGATACGACTGATTCGCTTCGCCGTTTTGCGCGCTTACGACCAGATCGTACCGATTTTCTCCCGTTTGCAGGATCAACTCTTTCGAAGATTCTCCCTGAAGGATAACGTCGCCGTTCAACGTAACGGAAGCGCTCGGATCGAACGTGGAAGGCGTCAAAGCCACGCTGTACACGTCCGAGGTCACGGTCGCTTCATAAGCGCGGGTGTCCGCGTTATACGCAAGCGGTTGTCCCGGATCGCCTGCCGCCGTGCTCCACCGGATACCAGCTAGAGCCGTATCCGCCGATAACGGCACGTCGATATCGACTGTTTTCACCGTTACATTGCCCGACGTATCCCGCGCGTAGAACGTATACGTTCCGCTTGCCGATACATCGAAAGACTGTCCGTTTGTCAGTTCGGTTCCTTCGTTCGTGAAATATTCGGCAGGGTGCTCGCCCACCGCCCATTTCAACGTTTCCAGCAGATTGAGCTTGCCGAACACGTCGGCCGAAGCGGTCACTTTTTTCGTGATCGGCAGTCCTGCGGACAATTCGGACACGACCTTGATTTCCGGCTTTTTTTCATGCACAAACGTGATTTGGACCGGATTGCCGAGAATGACAGGTTGACCGTTTTGCATGGCGGACAACGTCAAGCCGATCTTCCGCGCCGTCTCGCTGGTCACGCGGAATTCCGCTCGGCCCGACTCATCCGTGCGCACCGACGGCTGCGGGTACACGTCGACTCCGGCCGGATCGGTGTCGAGTTGAACTTCAATATCCCGAAGCGGATTTTGATACTTGTCGTAGACGGAAGCCGTTACGGTAGCGAAGCTTTGACCGTCGGCGCTTACCGATTCGGGACTCGCCGTTACACTAGACTGTTGGGCGTCCACAGCTTCAGGCAAAATTTTGAGTTGAATTTCCTGATCCAACTTTTTGCCGTCGGCCGTCACGGAAACTAGTTCTTCGCCGACTTTGCCGGTACTTTGGAACGTCGCTTCGTATTGGCCTTTGCCGAGCGGCTTGATCTCATTGATCTTGCCGAGTTTGGATCGAAGTTGGATTTGTACGTCGGAAGCGGCCGAATAAGCCTTGCCGTCTTCGTTGATCAGGTTGATCCCGATAATCGACGTACCGCCCGCATTCAGCGTCGCCGACTGCGCAGCAACGGTGCTCAGAGATGTAGAGAACGGAACGGTAATTGCCGAAACGGTGATGATTTCGACCGATTCGTTGCCTGCCGCGTCTTTGGCGTAAACCGAATACACGCCGTCGCGGTTGACAGTAAAACGGTGAGCGGTTACGATTGCGCCTTGCGTTTGGAAGTCGGTGAGCGTTTTTGCGCCGGGTAGCCATTTTTCCGTGACGATTGTATTGGAGCCTCCGCTGGCTGTAGCTTGCACGTTAATCGTACGCGAGAACGTATCTGTTCCGGGCGCTTCGGTCAGTTTGATCGAAGGCTTTTTCTCGTAAACGAATTGGATTTCCGTGTTTGGGGTCAAAACGGTTCCGTTACCCGCGTCGGCTGCATAATAAGTTACTTTTTCGGCGGCCGTGTTGGTCACGGTAAAAGTAGCTTTGCCTGCTTGATCCGTTTGGACTTGCGCAGGTTGGGCTTGGGAGCTGGACGAGTCGGACATTAATTTGATCGACTTGCCGATAAGCGGATTATCGTAAGCATCCCGAAGTTGAACCTTCAAGGTCGAAGATTCTTTACCGTCGCCTTCGACTTTGCCGGACGTAGAGGCTATGGAGGACTTTTGGAGATCGGCTGCGCTGGCGGTTACATTAATCGAGACTGGATTGTCCAGCTTTTGCCCGCCGATTTCCGCAGAAACATGGACGGTTTCAGCCATAGTGCCTGCGGTCAAATCGGCCGTATAGACGTTGCCCGCGTGTGAAACATTTTCGATTTTTACTGATTGGCTATCTGATACGAAGGTAGGGATTTCTGTTCCCGTATAAGGATACCCTTTGCCGTCTTGAAGCGTTAGCGTCAGACGGGTAGAGCCGGTTCCGGCTTGAATGGTCGATGTATTGCTTTGAATGGTGCTGAATTGAGTCGAGAAAGGAGCGTCGTCAATAAGCATATAGGTTTTGAAAGCAAGATCGCTATTGGAATCTTGTCCAAACATTCCTCTGTTATATTTATCGTTGTTTGTTGCAAACATGACTTCAATAGTAGAAGTTTGGATCATAAACAGATAAGTTTTATCCTTGATCAAATTCGGAGGAGAATCAAATTTAAACTCGAGCTCCGTAAACCATCCGTTTTCTTTTTTCTCTATTGTTTGAGAAGCGATCACTTGAGAATTGCTTGGATCTATAATCTTTAATTCATAAGGTATCAATTTGTTGTTCGTGGATGAGTTCAGCGGTGCCATCCAATAGAAGACGCGGTTAAGCTTTCCAGAATAACCAGGCATAAACGTCTGTCGATAAACTCCGCTATGGAGTGAGGTTGCTGAATTTGCAGTCTCACTCACCTGATCCAACACTTCACTCTCCCCCGCATACGATAACCCCGCCGGCCAAACGAGAGTCCCGATCAATACCGCACTTAAGACGGATTGAGTCATCATTTTAAACACACGCTTTCCGTTTGTTCCCGATTTTTTCTCCGTTTCTTTTTCTATCCCCTGCCGCTCCATCGCCCACGCTCCGTATATGATTTTTTTCATTGCCGATTTGCTGTCATCACTATATCAGCGCCGGACAAGCCTGAACACCACCCCCTGGGTAGATTGAAAAAATAATTTGTCGGATATCGAGTTTCGCCCGAAAAACGCAAAAACCGACGTCGCAGAAACACCGACGCCGATCTTTTTTTCTTATAAAAATTTTGTATGCTTACCCGCTCGGCTTCGCCTACTTCCGCACCTTCACCAACAGCGCATTACTCACCGGCCGCCCCGGCTTTGTAATATACTTCCCGTTCATATACAACCCGCTCGAAGCTCCGCCGTCCAGGTTCATCGCCTGATACGCACCCGCCTGCTTCATCACCCGGGCCAGCTGCGGCATCGAGGCTTTCGGCAGCGTGACCATGATCAGCTCATGGTTGCGAGTGATCCCGATCGCGCTGCGCGCCGCCTGACCCCGCAGGATCGCCGGATCGCGGAACCCTTCTCTCGGCGCGTTCACCGCGACCACGCCATTTTGCACCAGCAGCGGACCTGCTTGCACGGCGCCTTCCACCTGTCCCGCAGCGAACGCCTGGCCGAACTGCAACCCCGGGATCATGCGCGTCATATGGTTATGGTCATACGCGAATACCGTGAGGTTGGAACCGCCGTTGACGAACTTCATGTTTCCTTTGCTGACCAGATACCCGTACGGCGCGCGGTAAATCGCCGAGCTGTAAGCGTCGAAATACGTCGCGTTGATCGCCGCATACGCGTAATTTTCCGAAGCGATCCATTTCAGATTCTGCACCGTTCCCGCTTGGTTATGGGCAAAAGCCGCGTCGAGCGATACCCTCGGGTGCATCAGCTGCACGGTTACGATATTCGCCCGGAACGCCGCGCCGCCGGAGTAAAATACCTGTTGGCGATACGTCACCGGCTTGTCCGTCAACGAACCGCGCGCGATAATCGGCAGGTCCATCGACTGCCCGCCGCTCGTGATGCGCATGGAGGAGGTGGATTCATGCCATTTGACGGTCAATCCCAGATGCTGCGCGGCGAAGCCAAGCGGCACGTAAGTCACCCCGTCATAGGCAAAAGGCGCCGCGTCGATCTTCACCTTTTTCCCATTGACTTGCGCTTTCTTTTTCCCCGTTTGAAGCACGATCTTTTGTTTGCCTTTGACGATCTCGATTTTGCTTGCGTCCCCGGTCGCGTTGATATTCGCCCCGGCGAACGTGCTGAGCACGCGGATCGGAATATACGTCCGGCCCGCCGCCGGGTCCGAGTATCCAAAAACTTTGGCCGAGGACGAGGTTGCGGCTGCCGCTGTGGCAACCTCCGCTCCCGGCACCGCGCCTGTCGTGATCGATCCTGCAACCAGCGCGATCGCCAGCAGCGTTTTTAACCCCTTTTTCATTTCAGCCTTATCCCCTTCGCATCTGCTTATTCGTTGAAGGTTGATTTCCGTCAGCCCACCTGACCCTGTTCGTTTCTTCCTTTTTATATTATCTGTTTTTACGTTGGCGGAATGAACCTTTTTCAAGAAAAACCCTCCTTAGGAATTAGATAAAAATCGTAACTGCGCCATTCTTCCAAGCGTCTATTCAAAAGTAAGAACAAAGCCCCAAATCCGAAACGCACTAGGGCGTGTACGCAAACTCCGAAGGGCGCAGATTGAGCTGAATTTTCGTTCTCAGCAAGGAACTTTTCCGAAGGCGTGCCGGGGCACGTCAAGGGAAAGTGACGTAGAGGAGGGCGAAAAGGCAGCTCAAGATGCACGTCGCCTGAGTTTGCGTACACGCCCTAATACGCTGCCGAAAGGAGACTGCTTCATGCTGGACGACCTTCTCCTCCTTTTACTCCCCTTCACCCTGGCCCAATCCCTGCTTCAATTTTTCATCGTCAAAAAAAAAGCGGAGATCGCCAATCCTGCGCAAAAATGGACGTACCATCTGTGGACTTCGCTTCCTTTTCTGCTGCTGATTCCGATCTTCCCGCTGCTCTACCATTCCGAAGGACGCGAAGCGTGGCCAACGGTCATGAGCCTGATTGCTTTGACATTTGCGCTTAACGCAGTCGCAGAACGCAAATATGCACCGGCAAAAAGGCAGCACGTGGCGTCCGCGATTCTGTCGGTGCTCTACATGGGGACGTCTGCGGCATTATACATGATTTTTTAAAAATTCACCCAACTAATTCCACTTATCAAGCGTTTAATTATTAAGGAATGCGGCCATTACTCTTTTGGAAAGCAGGTGGGGTTGATGAATATTGCACAGATGGGGAATTCGGCAATCTTGATCATATTCGCCATGGTGGCTTTAGGCCTGCTATTCGAGCGGCTTATCGTACGCGGCGAGGATCGACGCAGGCTTACGGATCTGAAACCGATGCGAATCTATTCGATTATACTGAATTCGCTTCTTATCGGTTCTTTGACGTTTGTCGCTTTGTCGGTCGATACCAGTCTTTTGTTCTTTCAGTTGGCTTTGGTAATTTTGGTGTTGTTCGCCGTGACTCAAGCCTTTCTTGAAAAAAGATACTTACCGAATACCTGCCGTCATATCGCAACTTTACTGAACGCAGGTTCCATTGTTTTGATGCTCGGCTCTATGATCTTACTTCACCCATTCGCTTAATCCCAAAGTCTATTTGTAAAAGGAGGACTCTTCCATGAACCCGGCTTCCTTCTCGATCCTCGGCACAGGCAGTTTAGTTGCTGTGCTGCTTATCTACTTCGTCGCTCCCCGTTTTATCGTGACAGGACCGGATCGGCGCAGGCTTCAGGATATTCCGCGGTTGGATCTGATTATGAAAATCGTCATTTTTTCCGCCATCGTCTTGCTGCTCGTAGCAGGCGTGCTGAATATGAATCTCGACCTGGTTGCTTTTCCGCTTGCGATCCTGATCGGTCTTCTGTTTATGTTTATGGAGAAAAAGTACCTGCCCGACACGCGTCGTCATTTGGTTACGCTATGCTGGATCGGCAGTCTGTGCGTGGTGTTCGGCATTTATGCGGGGGTTACTTATTTCTAAACAGCTCGGTGATACAAAAACGGCTTTCCCTTCGTCTTCCTTGCAACACAATCTGCCCGAATCATCGAAGGGGGTCCAAAGCATGAATCCAACCGAACCCAATTCCACTTCTCCATCCAAAAAACTGAAAAGAAATCGCCTGCTGTCGTTGATCACCATCATTGTCTCCGTTTGTACGATCATCATCATTGCCACGCAAGCTTTCGGGATTCTGCACGCGATGCGTCCACTTACGGTTACGTTGAAAAACAACACGAATTCCGAAATCATGTCCGTCGAGTTTCGTATGACGCATATGGACGCGCCTTATGTGTTCGAACGCGCCGTTCCCGCCGGCGAAAGCCGCAATATAAGACCGGAATTCGAGAATCTGGTCGAAGGCGAGCTGACTTTTACCGCCGTAGATGCCGAAGGGCATGTCTATACAGGCATCGCCTGCGGCTATACGTCTACATTAAGCGGAGAATCCACCGTCACGATCGACACAGACGAAGTGACGATACAAGCTGAATGCAGTTAAAAGAAAGGAAGGATAGCTATGACACCAGAAGGTACAGCCGCAGCGATTCTGCTCGCCATCATCATCGGAGCCAGACTGTTATTCGGCAAACTGTTCGTCAACCGTAGCGATTCGCGCAAGCTTCATCAGACGGTAAAAGGATACATCCTCACAACCCTCGGCAGTCTCACCGTCATCATTTTGGGCTTCACTCTGCGTTATTGGGGACTGGAAGTTGGAACGGCCCAAAGCATTCTCCTGGGTCTGTTGCTGTTGCTCGGCGGCTATTATGCGTTTCTCGAATGGCGGTATATCCGCGAGTCCCGCAGGCATATCGCGACGCTGCTCACCACGGTTGTTGCGGTAGCGGCGGTCGGCGTCTACGTGTGGATGCTGCCTGTTGCTTAAATGAAACGAAACGCAAAAGCTTTTTAAACTAAACAACCTTTCCACGAAAACCATTCGGAACAGGTCGTCGTTTAAAAAGCTTATTTTTTATTTGCCGACCTGCACCTACAACGCCTGACTCTCTTCACGTCCCCGCGACAGCGCAACAGCCAGCAGTGTTTTCCCTTTTTGAAGTAAACTTTTTGGGAAAGATTGCTTGACCGGATTTCGGGGTGAAAAGAAAGTAAGGGGTGCATCGCAAAGGATTTAGATAGAAAAAATGGGGCAAAGGAGGAATGATCCGATGAACCTACTGGAACCAAAAGACCTCAAGCGAGAGCACGAAGTGTCGCTGCGCTTGAAGCGTTCGACGTTGATTGAACCGACAGCCAGACGTCTTCCGTCGGGAGCGATTGCGCTTATTGCGGGGGCAGCCGCTTTTATGCTTACGGCCTCTTTAATCGCTACTGTAAAAAAAGTTCGGCAAACCCGTGAAATCAAGCGATACTTCAGCGGAGAAACGACGGACCGTTTGGCGGCGTCTGCCGATGCCATCGTGCACCTGATCGAACGCGAATCCGGCGATGCCGTCGCGCAGTCTGGTTATCCGGCATCTTTGCTTTTGGAGTTGGAGCGTGAACAGCACCGAATGGTCGAAGCTTACGGCAGTCTGTACCGCACGCTTGGAGCCAAAGAGCAGTCCGAGCTGATCGAGCCGAAGCAGTTGCTGATTTTTAACGGAATCGCGGCTTTTGAAGCTTTGCCCGTAACCGAGGAAGCGGCTCAGTCCGATATGCGCTTTATTACCGATACCGCGCAAATGCTGGCTTTGGACCGTCTGTATACGATGTGCCTCCATATCCGCGAGCTGGCAAGCGGGGACAATCGGGCTTCTTACAGCGCCGAACGCTCGGAACGCTCCGCCGCCCGCCTCCTGACTTCGATCGGACAGCAACCTGAAGCCTGATACGCGGAACCCGAAGCAAAAATCCAGATCAGAAAGGAAGAACAAGTATGTCCCAACGCGTAACCGTGCAAAACAGCCCGGACGTCGACGTAATCCGGGCCGAATACGAACAACTCTGGACAGACATGCAGCATGCAGACGCAAAAAAAGCAGCCCGAATCCTGGAGCGCAGCCGACGCAATCTGTTGCCTCTGGGTCAACGATTGACGGAAAGGCTCCAGCCGCTGCGCAGCCATCTACTATGGGCGATCCCGTTGGGAACGGCTGCTGCGGTAAGTGCTTCGTATGTTGCTTTTATTTGGGTGGCATTGTGGGTGGAGTAGGAAAACTGTTTAGATTATCGGAGATCGCCTAGGGCGTGTCTTCAAACCTCGATGGAAGCAGATTTTGCCGAATGTTCGTTCTCAACAAGGAACTTTTTTGAAGGCGTGCCGGGGCACGTCAAGAGAAAGTGAAGAGATAGAGGGCGAAAAGGCGAAAAAAGATGCACATTGG
>NZ_JBBKAR010000064.1:0-24740 GCF_037722395.1 Saccharibacillus sacchari
TTTCTGTTTGATTCATTTAATTATTTTGATTGCTTAATTATTTCTATTTCAATGCCCGATAGCCGCGTCGGTAGGCTTCCGGAACTTGCAGGCTGCCTTGAAGTTCGCGCGAAGCGTGAACGGCCCAATAGGGATCGCGGAGCATGCCGCGGCCGATGGCAACGAGTTCGGCGCGGCCTTCTGTTACGACGCGCTGCGCGTCTGCGTATTCGTCAAGCAGACCTACTGCGATGACGGGGACGTCGAGAGCTTCGCGGATTTGTTCTGCCAAACCGACCTGATAGCCGGGGCCTGCACCCGGGCCGCCTGCGGAACCGATCGCGCCTTCGCCGCCGGACGTGATATGAAAAATGTCCGCGCCAGCATCCCGATAACGTCGGCTGATCTCGATTGCATATTGGACATCGTACCCGCCGTCTACGTACTCGGCCGCAGAGATTCGCATAAGTACCGGCATATCGGCAGGCACTTCGGCGCGAACTGCTCGGGTAACCTCTTCACCGAACAAAGCCAGATCTTGTCCATATCGATCGTCACGTTGATTCGTCAGCGGCGAATGGAACTGGTGGATCAAATAACCGTGAGCGCCATGAATCTCGACCGTATCGAAGCCGGCTTGGATCGCTCTACGTGCCGCATCGGCGTACAGACGGACCATTTTTTGAGCCTCTTCGGTGGTTAGCGCTCTAGGCGTCCGGTACGTCTCGTCAAAAGCGATCGCCGAAGGCGCGACCGGAGGCTCGGCATTTTGAGCTTTGCGCCCGGCATGCCCAAGCTGGATCGCGGCTTTGGCCCCGTAACGGTGGATGCCGTCCACGATCTTTTTCCAGGCCGGTATCATCTCGTCGCTCCAGATGCCCGTGTCCCGGTTTGTAATCCGTCCGTCAGGATCGATGCCGGACATCTCTGCAATGATAAATCCGGTTCCGCCTACCGCCCGGCTTATGTAATGAATCTCATGCCATTCATTTGGAATCCCGTCTTCGGCGTCCACCGAATACTGGCACATCGGCGGCATCACGATTCGGTTCGGAAGCTTCAAGCCTTGATATTCAAACGAAGAAAATAAATCAGCCATTTCTTATACCCCTTCCGTTTTTCAACATTCTATCTTTTCGTAACCCTAAACGTTTTTTATTATACACGCTTCTCTTACTTTGCCAATGGGATAAATAAGAGTCGGTTGCTGTATGTAAAAACCCGCCCGAGCGAACAATCACTCAGGCGGGCTGCTTCAATATGTCTTTTATGCTCGTTAGGCTCTTTAATCGCGCTCTTGCTCGGAATTGCGATCCGGACCCGATTGCCGGGAATCCGGGAAGTCAAATCCTCGGAAGTTCCCTGGGCCATAACCATGCCGTCCGCCTTTCATGCCGCCGAAACGGAAACGTCCGCCTCCAGGACCGAACCCTCCGCGTCCTCCCGGGCCAAACGGCGGGCGTGGACCTCCTTCGCGTCCCCAGAACTCTCTCGGGTCGCGTCCGGCAAAACCTTCGTTTTCCATCTGCTTCTCAAGCTCCGCGATCAGACGGTTCAAATATCCGCCGAACTGCTCACGCTCTTCCTCGGTAAAGCTCTCGAACAACTTGCCGTCATCCTGCTGATTCTGCTCCGCCTGCTCAGCCGCTTCAGCTCCTGCTTCCGTCAACTTCACGTTCATCACGCGGCGATCCGTCTCCGAAGGCGTACGCTCGATATATCCGCTACGTTCCAACTTTACCAACAACTCACCCAACGACTGATTGCGCATATTCAGCAGGAACGTCAGCTCTTTCTGCGTAATCTCAGGCTTAAGCTTGAGCAACGCCAACACCCGCCCTTGACCGCGATGCGGATTGCCCCCACGCTCCCGATCCCGGCGAATATGGTGGTGATACCGATGCAGCAACGCTGTAGCATGGAAAAACGTTCTCATCAGCCCTTCATTGAATCCCTGCTCTTCTTCGCGAAATCCTTGCTCTTTATCCTGAAATCCTTGATCTCCGTCGCGACGAGGTCCATTATTCATCTCTTCTTGTCCAGAGTTCCCTTGATGTTCACTCATAAAACGATGCCTCCTTTTTTATAAAGGCACCTTAAATTCAGGTACCTTACTTTCATATCATAAAGGTACCTGATCATTTTTGCAACTCTTTTTATTTCTTACTAGCCTTGAATTTGTCCGCACCTGAATTTACCCATACAAAAAGCCCCGGACCCATAAGTCCGAGGCGATTTTGTATCATATTTTGATCCGATCTTTCCAGCAATCTTTTAAAAGGTTTTAAAGGTTGGTTTTCTTCCCCTACCCACCCTGGGAAGCGTGATCGCGGGTGGAGCGCCTTTGGCTTTCCGCAAGGAAAACAACCAAGCGACACACGCGATCACGCTCCCCCCTCCCTCATAATACCTTGCTCAAAAAATCCTGCGTCCGTACGTTCTTCGGCGCGCCGAACACTTCTTCCGGCGTTCCTTGTTCCACGATCACGCCGCCGTCCATAAAGACGATCCGGTCGCCGACTTCGCGTGCGAAGCCCATTTCATGCGTCACGATCACCATCGTCATGCCGTCTTCCGCCAGCTTTTTCATGACGTCCAGCACTTCGCCGACCATTTCCGGGTCAAGCGCCGATGTCGGCTCGTCGAACAGCATCACATGCGGCTGCATCGCAAGCGCGCGCACGATAGCGATGCGTTGCTTTTGGCCGCCCGATAGCTGTACCGGATACGCGTTCTTTTTATCGGCCAAGCCTACGGATTGAAGCAACGCTTCGGCTCTTTTGTTGGCATCCGCTTTGGAAAGCCCTTGAAGCTTGATCGGAGCGAGCGTAATGTTTTCCAGCACGCTTTTATGCGGGAACAGATTGAACTGCTGGAACACCATGCCCATCTTTTCGCGCGTTTTATCGATATTGTGCTTTTTATCCGTAATCGGTTGACCTTCGAACAGAATTTCTCCGCCCGTCACGTCTTCCAAACGGTTCAAGCAGCGAAGGAATGTGCTTTTGCCCGAACCGCTGGGTCCGATGACCACGACAACCTCGCCTTTTTTGATTTCGGTATCGATTCCGCGCAGGACGTTATTTTTGCCGAACGATTTTTGCAGATTTTTAACGGCTATCACCGGCACTCAACCTCCGTTCTAATACATTTAACAACTTGGACAGAATCAGCGTCATCACCAGATAGATGCCTGCGGCAATGACGAGCGGGTACAGACCGGAATAGGTCAGCGTACGTACGGCATTGGCCTGGAACATCAAGTCGGCGACCCCGATAAACGATACGATCGACGATTCCTTGATAATGACGACGAATTCGTTACCGATTGCCGGCAGAACGCCTTTGATCGCTTGCGGAATAATGATCGTGCGCATCGCCATGCCCCGAGGCATACCGAGCGAGCGTGCGGCTTCCATCTGTCCCCTATCGACGTTCTGGATACCCGCACGGAAAATTTCCGCCAAGTAAGCCGAACTGTTCAGCGACAGCGTGATAATCCCCGATTGCAAGACCGAGAATTTGATATCGAACGCGCTGGCGAGCCCGAAGTGAATAATAAGAAGCTGTACCAGCATCGGCGTACCGCGAAGCACTTCGATATACGTTACGGCAATCCATTTCAAAATTTTGACGCCCGATAGTCTAAGCAGCGCGATCAACAGACCGATCAGGAAACCGAACAATACGCCCAGAGCGGATAGCAGCAGCGTATACTTCACGCCGTCTGCATAAAATCCGCGATATTTCCAAAAGAACGAGAAGATGTTGCTTGGAGCCGTTTCGCCGGAATTCAGTTCGTTGGCTTGTTGAATAAATCCGTCTACCGCGTTGGTTGCGCGCAGGCGCTCAAGCGTCACGTTGATTTCGTTCACTAGCTCGGTGTTGCCTTTTTGAACCGCAATCGCCATCGGCGTATCGCTGTCTTCCGGTACGGCTTCGGCAATCGCGATGCCCGGACGGTTTTTGACTTGAGCTTCCGCAACCGGTCCTTCGAACACGGCAGCGTTCACGCGGTCGGAGCTGAGCAGGCTGACCACGTCGGAAATGGTCTTAACGGCCGTCACCTGTGCATTCGGAATCGAGTTCGCAATCTCTTCTTGAATCGAACCTGTTTGCACCCCGATCTGCTCGCCTTCGAGCGCGTCCATCGTTTTGTATTGATCGACGTCTTCCGAACGGGTCAGAATGACCTGGCGCGACGTATAGTACAGGTCGGAAAAGTCAACGTTCTGGCGTCTTTCGTCGGTCGGCGTCATGCCGGAGATGATCATATCGATCCGACCGCTTTGCAGGGCCGGAATCAGGCTGTCGAACGACATTTGCTCGATGACCAGCTCCGCGCCCATGTCCTTGGCGATCTCTTCGGCGATCATGACGTCGGAACCGACAACCTTACTATTCCCGTCCACCGTCATCAGGAACTCGTACGGCGCAAAGTCGGGGCTCAACCCGATTGTAAGTGTTCTTTTCTCATCCGTGCTTGATGCACTCTGCGCATTCGCTTGTCCGTGACCCGGATACAGTGCCAAGGTCAGCATCAACAAAGCCATCAGCAAAGGGATTATTCGTTTCAGTCTCAACATGCCCTCTCTCCACTCTCTAAGTAAAATAACAAGTCATCATTATAAAACGATACTCATATTTATACAACAATATTCACAAAATGTCGCGTACTTTTTCAACGTTCATCAAATTGTTCGATTCCTTACAAAGCCGCGTCACCATTGAAAACGTTTCGCTTGCATGATAAGCTTTGACTTCAAGTCCACCGATACAAGGAGCGTTTACTTATGAATAATAAAACTGTCATTTTCGATACAATCGACACCTCTTCCGCCGAACTCAAAGAGATCGCCGTTTATATTGCACGGAATCCGGAATTGGGGAACGAAGAATTCAAAGCGTCCACCCGGCTGAAACAATCTCTCTCGGCACACGGTTTCGAGGTTGAAGCGCCGGTGCTGGATATCGAGACGGCGTTTATCGGCACGTTCCGCTCGGGTAAACCGGGGCCGACCGTGGCTCTTTTGTGCGAATACGATGCGTTGCCGGAGATCGGCCATGCGTGCGGACACCATCTGATCTGCACGATGAGCCTCGGCGCGGCAATCGGGTTAAAACATGCAATGGCTGAATCGGGCGGCACGCTGCGGGTGTACGGAACGCCTGCGGAAGAAACGCGCGGAGCCAAAGTGACGATGGCCGATGCCGGCTTGTTCGACGATTGCGACTTCGCCCTGATGGCCCATCCGTATTACTCGTTCCAGAAGTCGGGCAGCGCTCTGGCGATGGATGCGATCCAGTATGAGTTTTACGGAAAATCGTCGCATGCGGCAGCCAGCCCGGAAGCAGGCGTGAATGCGCTGGACGCGGTGCTGCTGCTTTTTAACGCGGTCAATGCGCTTAGGCAGCAAACTCGTTCGGACGCGCGCATACACGGGATCATCAATCATGGCGGCGTAGCGGCGAACATTATTCCGGATTACGCGTCCGCGCAATTTTACGTCCGTTCGGCCGACCGTCCTTATACCAACGAGTTGGTGGAAAAAGTTCGTCGTATCGCGGAAGGCGCTGCGCTCCAGACAGGATGCGAGTTGAAAGTATCGAACTACGAATATTCCTACGACGAGCTAATCACGAACGAGACGCTGTCCGAGACGTTCACGCGCAACCTGATCGATTCCGGTATCGACGCGGATCGGATCGAAGCTCCGGTCAATGGCGGTTCGGCGGACGTGGGAAACGTCTCTACGCGCTGCCCGGCGATTCATCCTTATGTACAGGTGGTGTATGAGCGGCATGAGCTGCACAGTATCGGTTTCCGTGATCTGGCGCAGAAGGACGAAGCTTACGACGCAATGGTTTTTGGAGCTAAAATGTTGGCGGGGACCGCTTACGATGTGTTGACCGTTCCGGGTCTGCTGGAGCAGGTGCGGGAAGAGTTCAAGCAGAATGCGTATCGGGAAAAGGTGTTTGCGGAGCAGGTTTTAAGTCAGGAATAGCTTTTTTAGCATTTGGGTCTGTTTTCGATTGAATCGGAAGCAGGCTTTTTGTGTTCGAACTTTTGGGCCTGTTTTATTTCCGTTCGTTGGTTTCGGTGTAAAGTTTTTCCGGGTAATAACGTCCATCTTTGTGTGCTGGGTAACTGGGAAAATTTTAGAGGGGGCTGTGCCATGTTTCGGGAAGCGATGTACCACGTACCGCGTGACAAATGGGCTTACTCATATGATCTTCAGACGATCCACCTCCGTTTTCGCACCAAAAAAAACGATGTCGATCGTGTGACCGCGTTGACCGGAGACAAATATGATTGGAACCGTACATATTTTGAAGCGGAGTTGGAAAAGGCGGCGACCGATGCGTATTTTGATTACTGGGAAGGTCCCGTGCAGCCCAAGTTTAAGCGTGTCGCCTACATTTTCAGATTAAGCTCAGGCAATGAGACGCTATTCAAAGCCGACAACGAATTCCATGACGGGTTCCCTGCGCCCACCGGAGGATTTTATGAGTTTCCTTACATCCATGCGGTTGATCTGTTCGCGGCACCCGATTGGGCGAAAAAAGCGATTTTTTACCAGATCATGCCCGACCGCTTTGCCAAAGGCGATCCTTCGATCGATCCGCCCGGGACACTCCCCTGGGGGGCGCAGCCGACGCTGACCGATTATTTTGGCGGAGATTTGCAAGGTGTGTTGAATCATGTTGATTATCTGGTAGAACTGGGGATTAACGCGATTTATTTCACTCCGATCTTCACCGCTACGACATACCACAAATACGACACGGTTGATTATAAAACAATCGATCCGCATTTGGGTGACAGCACGCTGCTCAAGCAGCTTGTTGAAACTTGCCACGGCAAGGGGATACGCGTCATTCTCGATGCCGTTTTCAATCATTGCAGCGATCAATTCCCGCCGTTTCGCGATGTGGTGCTCAAAGGTCCTTATTCGCCTTACGCCGATTGGTTCCATGTGAACCAGTTCCCGCTTGAAGTCCAGGATGGAATCCCGACTTACGATACCTTCGGATTCTACGGCAATATGCCCAAGTTCAATACCGGCAACGAAGAGGTTCGAAAATATTTGCTCGGCGTCGCGAAGTATTGGATCAAAGAGATCGGCGTCGACGGCTGGCGCTTGGACGTAGCCGACGAGGTGGATCATCATTTTTGGCGTGAATTCCGGGATGTGGTCAAAAGTGCCAAACCGGATGCTTATCTGGTCGGCGAAGTATGGAGCGATTCTCTTTCGTGGCTGTTGGGCGATCAATTCGACTCGGTGATGAACTACCCGTTCTCCGACAAAGTATTGGCTTTCTTCGGCGGCGGCATGGACGGTTATCAGTTTTCCAGTCATATGAGCAGTCTGCTCATGCGTTATCCGCAACAAACGAACGAAGTGGTGTTCAATATGCTGTGCAGCCACGACACGCCGCGTCTGTTAACCCGATTGGGCGGCGATAAGCGCAAGTTGAAACTGGCGATCGTGTTCCTGTTCACCTATATGGGCACGCCCTGTATTTTCTACGGGGACGAGATCGGACTTGAAGGCGGCGCAGACCCGGATTGTCGAAAATGTATGGAATGGGAACCTACCAAGCAGGATCGGGAACTGCATAGCTTCTATCGGTTAATGATTATGCTGCGAAAAAGAAACCCGGCGCTGCGCGGCGGACGTTTTCGCTTCCTGATGGCGGAATCGGGTAATCCTTGTATTGTCTATGAACGGATCGACGACCATATTCATTTCACGATCTGGATGAATAACACGGGGCAGCCCAATATTCTGTCGCATCCCATGGAAACCAACGACTGGCGCGATACGCTGACCAGCGAAAGCATTCCTACGACGGACGGACGGCTAGCAATCCCTCTCGACGCCTATGGTTACCGCATTTTATATCGAAACTTGTCATCTGCCGACGCTTGATGCGTCGGCTCAGGCTGCCTTTGAAAATCGCGTAAGTGCGGGAAGCGGGCAGACTGCGAGAGAAATTCGTTAGCGGATGCTTACGAAGTGCATTTCTTCGAAATGCCTTAGCTCCTTCACTGAATTTCTCTCTCCGTCTGCTCGCTTCCAGTTACGTTGGACTTTGTCGACACGTTGAGTGTTAAAGTTAAATGAAAAAGAAAGCGTTTTAATTTCTGCATTTTGGTTATTTTCCCTTAGGTAGCTTGTGTTGATTACAGCGACTCAGAAGGAGGCGGCCGGCATGTTTTTTGTAGTTTCGATGGCAGCTATTGTGGTGTCGGTGCTAGCGACGTTGAGGTGGATTGACAAAGGTTCGATTGGGACCGGGGTGAAAACGGCATTGTTTATGGTTTGTTATTATTTTAGCCCTTTTTAGGGGATGGGGAGTGAGGGATCGGCGAAGGCGCTACGGGGTTGAAGGGAGCTGCGATCGCTGTTGAAATCCGATTTCTCGATTGGAAGCCCTGGTCAGAGTGGAATCGGATTTCAAAGGCGAGCACTTCGTTTCTTTGTTTCCCTTCCACCCCTTCGCCCAAGCCCATCGGCCCCCGAGCTAAAAGCATTCGGGGGGAGGGATAAAAAAAGAACTTCGCTTTGACGAAGGCAAAGTTCTTTCCTAACAAAAGAAGATTGACTGAACAACACTATTTTCTCCAAAAAGTCGTACAGTCTTTTTTATCTTCGATATTGAATTCAATGATTTCTTTTAACAAGTCGTAATCGACTGGGCTTTTCCAGGGGATGCGAAATAACTGATTGGTATGCGTGTAGCCGGATTGTACAATCTTGTCTGCAAAACGATCCAAAGCTACTTTTTCCGGCGCGACAGACATATGTGCTTTAGCTGTGCTGAAAGCAATAATAAACGTCTCATGATCCGTAAACATCGGCTGATTCCAAGCGATCTTCGCTCCCAAATTCGGGAATGTCCCATGAATCCATGCGAAAATATTCTCCAACCGTTCTTTCTGAAGCGGATCGTCCAGCTTATCCAAGTAATCAGCAAATACGTCCATTCGAATAGCCTCCTTGTCCATGTAGTCGCTTTACCTAACTACAAAAAAGCAGGAACGCCCTATTCCGTAACGAAGCTTCAAGCGAAGGGAGAAATTCAGGTTAAAACGCCTTTGAACTCGGAAAACTTCCTTACTGAAATCTGATCCAGTTTTCCGAGTGAAACAACGTTTTAACCGAATTTCTTCCGCAACGCCCCAAGCTTCTTTCCCGAATAAGACTTTCCTACCTCGTCAACACTTCGTAAATCTCCATATATTCTTTGGCCGACGCCAACCAACTGAAATCTTCGCTCATGCCGTTTTGCACGATTTTTTTCCAAGAAGTTTCGTCGCGGTAAAACGACAAGGCGCGCCGAATCGTGTGCAGCATATCATGGGCATTATAGGAAGCGAAGCTGAAACCGTTCCCTTCGCCCGTATATTCGTTGAACGAATGAACGGTGTCGTTCAGCCCGCCCGTCTCGCGCACGACCGGTACGCTGCCGTAACGCATGGCGAGCAGTTGGCTGATGCCGCAAGGCTCGAACATGGAAGGCATCAAGAACAGATCGCTTGCCGCGTAAATATTTCGCGACAGCGGCTCGCTGAAGCGAAGCTGTACCGACAATTGCTGCGGATGACGGTAAGCGGCTTGGCGGAACCACTCTTCGTAGCCCGGTTCGCCCGTCCCCAATACCACAATCTGAACGTCGTCGCCGTATAGCAACTCGTCCAGCACGCGAACGATCAGATCCAATCCTTTCGGTTCGACCAAGCGCGACACGATGCCGATCATCGGCGTTTTCGCATTGACCGGCAAGCCCAGCTCGTTTTGCAGCGCCGTTTTGTTTTCGCGCTTTTTGGCGATGCTGCTTTTGTAACGGGTATGCAGCGCTTTGTCCGTATTCGGATTGTAGCTTCGCGTATCGATGCCGTTCACGATGCCCGTCAGTTTATCGCCGATCGAAGACAGCAAACCGTCAAGCCCGTATCCGTAATGAGCGGTGCGGATCTCGTCGGCGTAAGTCGGGCTGACCGTCGTGACTTTGCCCGAATAGACGATCCCCGCTTTCATAAAGTTGACGTTGCCGTAGTATTCCGCTCCGCCGTCGGTAAAGTGCCGGTTATCCAATCCCAGCAGCTCGCCGAATACCGCATACGGGAACACGCCTTGATACAGCAGGTTGTGGATCGTGTACACCGTTTGGATATTGTCGTAAAAAGGATCATGCGCATACCGGTCCTGAAGCAGCAAAGGAACCATTCCCGTGTGCCAGTCATGGCAGTGGATCACGTCCGGCTTGAAGCCGATTTCCGGCAAAATGTCGAGTACGGCTTTATTGAAAAAAGCAAAACGTTCGCCGTCGTCTCCGTAACCGTATACGCCATCGCGTCCGAAATAAAATTCGTTATCAATGAAATAAACCGGAATACCGCCGTCATCATATTCTTCGATACCGCAATATTGGCTGCGCCAGCCCATTTGTACATAGGTAACGCCTTTATGGATCATTTTTTCTTTGTAGGATTCAGGGATCGCTTTATATTTGGGAAGAACGACACGAATATCCGCTCCGGCCTCCTTCAATGCTCTTGGCAAAGCTCCGATTACATCGGCCAGGCCGCCTGTTTTGATAAAAGGTGCCGCTTCCGCGGCCGCAAACAGCAATTTCATTTCTTTTTCCCCTTCCTTGTCGCCGGTCGGCTGTCCGTTGTCGCCGATTCAACCGGGTTTTCGGTAATTTTCTTTTTCGGTGCCGTTTTTTTGAGAATAACCATGCCGAGCGGCGCGATTTTTACTGGAAGATGGTAATCGCGTTGATGCCAGCTTCCTTTCTCCGCCCGAATGGGCTGATCGTTCAACAATCCTTCGCCGCCGAAACGGACTTCGTCACTGTTGAACACTTCTTGATAAGATCCCGGTTTGTCCACGCCGATCCGGTAATCGTCATAAGCGATCGGTTTGAAATTAATCAGGATGTACAACGTGTCGCCCGGCTTTTTGCTTTTGCGCACGAAAGAAATGACGCTTTGATTAGCATCGTCGGCATTGATCCAGTCGTAGCCGTCCCACTTGTGGTCGATCTCCCAAAGCGCTTTTTCCGCCAGGTAAAAATGGTTCAGCGCGGCGGTGTACGCCTGCATGTTGCGATGCGCTTCGTAATCGAGCAGCAGCCAATCGAGCTGTTCTTCGTCTTTCCATTCGATGAATTGGCCGAACTCCCCGCCCATGAACAGCAGTTTTTTGCCCGGATGCGTAATCTGATACCCGAGCAGCAGACGAAGGCCCGCGAATTTTTCTTCATAATAACCCGGCATTTTATCCAGCAGCGACTTTTTGCCGTGCACCACTTCGTCATGCGACAGCGGCAGCATATAATTTTCTTCATGCGCGTACATGATCGGGAACGTCAGCAGATTATGCAAAGAAGATCTTTTATCGAAGCCCGTTTCCACGTACTTGAGCGTATCGTTCATCCAGCCCATATTCCATTTGTAATTGAAACCGAGTCCGCCTTCGTGCGCCGGTGCCGTAACCAGCGGCCATGCGCTCGATTCTTCCGCGGCCATCACGGCGTTCGGATAATAGTTGAATACGGCCCGGTTGAGCTTGCGCAAAAACTCCACCGCGTCCTGGTTTTCGACGCCGCCTTGCTCGTTCGGGCGCCATTGATGCGGTTTTTTCTCGAAGTCCAAACGCAGCATGCTCGTCACCGCGTCGATCCGCAATCCGTCGAAGTGGAACACCTCCAGCCAATACAAAGCGCTTGAGATCAGGAACGAATGCACTTCGGGTTTGCCGAAGTCGAACGACAGCGTTCCCCAGCCCGGTTTCTCGGCCAGCATCGGATCGGCGTATTCGTATAGCGGCGAGCCGTCGAACTGCCGAAGGCCGTGCGCGTCTTTGGCAAAATGTCCGGGTACCCAATCCAGCAGGACGCCGATATCGGCTTGGTGACACCGGTCGATCAGATACATGAGATCTTTGGCTTCGCCGTAGCGGCTGGTCGGAGCGAAATATCCCGTCGCTTGGTAGCCCCATGACAGATCGTACGGATATTCGGTCAGCGGCATGAATTCAAGATGCGTGTAGCCCATTTCTTTGATGTACGGAATCAACACGTCGGCCAATTCGCGGTATGTATAAAAAGTGCCGTCTTCTTTTTGCTTCCATGTGCCGAGCTGAATCTCGTACACGTTCATCGGCTTGGCATAAGGCGCTCTGCGCTTTCTGCGCCAGGCTTGATCGCCCCATTCGTAACCTTCGACCGATCCGACACGGGAAGCGGTATTCGGTCTGACCTCCGCGTATACGCCGTAAGGATCGGCACGCAGCAAACGTTCGCCGCTTCGCGAAAAAATTTCGTATTTATAAAGATCGCCGTAGCTTGCGCGTTCGATAAAACCGCTCCAGATCCCGCCCGAATCGGCAACGGGTTCAAGCGCATTCCGCGTCCCGTCCCACCCGTTGCTGTCCATGGCTACTCCGACGGATACGGCATGCGGCGCCCATACGGTAAAACGCACGCCCTGCGTTCCCGATTCCGAAGTCAAATGCGCTCCAAACAAACGATAGCTGTGAAAAAAATTACCTTCATGAAATAAATAAATGTCTTCACGCGACAAAGACTGCGTTCCGACCGCCGATCGTTTGGTCATCCTTTTCACTCTCCTTTATCCGCTGCGTCATTCAATAAATAGGTTGATTTGAACAGATCAATAGTTCTATTACCCGTTAGGCAACTCGCTGAATACCCGATACTAAAAAAAATAAATTCAAAAAATTGCAACTCATTTCCAGTTTTCATCGTTTCAAAGCTGGCTTCTTCCGTTTAATTATATCTCATGTTGACATACATCACGGGAGGGAAATTAACATGGAAAAGAAAGATTGCATCGCTATGCTACTGGCTGGAGGAGAAGGTCGCAGATTGGCACCGCTGACGTCTACGATCGCAAAACCTGCCGTACCTTTTGGCGGGCATTACCGTATTATCGATTTTCCTCTCAGTAACTGCCTCAATTCAGGCATCGACACCGTAGGCGTACTGACCCAGTATGCTGCCGAGTCGCTGCATGAGCATATAGGAGAAGGTACACCCTGGAAGATCAACGGACAAGATGGTGAAATTGCGCTGCTCCCACCTGGCGAACAGGGCGAGTACCGCGGTACGGCGGACGCGATCACCAAAAATATCGAGTTTATCGACAAACATGATCCGGAGCATGTTTTAATTTTATCCGGCGATCATATCTACCATATGGATTATGCAAAAATGCTTGAAGCCCATAAGGTCTCTGGAGCCGATGCGACTCTTTCTGTAATGGAAGTGCCACTGGATGAAGCGCATCGTTTCGGCATCGTCACGGCTGATTCCGATCTACGCATTGTCGATTTTACAGAAAAACCGGCCAAACCGATGAGCAGCCTCGCATCTATGGGCATTTATGTATTCAAATGGTCGTACCTGCGAGCTTATCTGCTGGAAGACGCGATGAAAACGGAATCCAATCACGATTTCGGAAAAGATCTGCTGCCTCTGATGCTTGGCGATGGTTCCAAGCTTAGTGCTTATCCTTTTGCAGGCTATTGGAGAGACGTAGGTACAGCCAACAGCTTGTGGGAATCCCATATGGATCTGTTGGGCGATGAAAGCGAGTTCCGCTTGAACAAGTCGGAGTGGCCGATGCACACTAAGCGTCAATTCAGCCAGCCTGCCTTATTCCGTCGCACGTTAACGCTGTCGCCGATCGATTCGATGGTGCACGAAGCCTGCATTAACGAAGGTTCGGTCAAGCATTCCGTGCTTTTCCGTGACGTAGAGGTCGGCAAAGGTTCGACGGTCGCGGATAGCGTTATTATGCCGGGAGCCACGATCGGACGCAATGCCAAAATCCAGTATGCGATTATTGGCGAAAATGCGATTATTCATGACGGAGCAATTATTTCAGGATCGCCAAACGAAATTTTGATGATCGGCCCGAATGAAACGGTACAAGCCAAACCTGTCGTACGTCCTCAAGTCGTTCCTGCTTTGAAAGAATCTTTCGAACCTGTATCGCTTCGCCGGACCGGAAGCATGACTTCTTAATTCGACTATTACCGAGCGATCGGTTTAAAAAAGCCTTTCCCGAGATTTCAACTTCGTTTCGGGAAAGGCTTTTTCTTATGCTGCCGGTTCAAGAACCACTATCGCTCTACCGCTGATCCGTTTTTTCATACAAGTTTACGTAACGTCCTCCGACGCTTCGATTCAGATCACGTTCGGCAATGAATTGGAAGCCGCTTCGCCGATAATAAGCATTCAAACCGGGCAAATGAGCAACGCAGTCCAGCCTTAACCCCCGCTTATTGCTTTTCCGAGCTTCCGCTTCCGCATAACGAAGCATCTCTCCGCCATAATCAAGCCCGCGATATTCCGGACGAACGGTCAAACGATGTAGATACAGATAACCTTCGTCGTTCAATTCTTGCCAATAAGCCGGATCGCTGTCTTGAAGCGTAAACAACCCTGCCGGATTTCCGTCCGCTATCAGCAAAAATAGTCGACGGCTTTTAAAGTATTCAAGCACCGCCTCTCGACTGAACATTTCGGGCTTCCATTGTTCCACGCCGCTTTTAACCATGATTTCGGCCGCTTCGCGCAACATCTCGGCCAGAATATCCGCATCGGATAGAACCGCCTCGCGAATAACGAGCCCAGCTTCATGTTCGCGAAGCCGTTCATGGGATGTCGGCTTTTCCGATGACATCGCTTCGCCCCTCTTTCGGTTATATGGATTCTGTATCGGAAGATTCCTGATCAGAAGACTTCTCGCCAGAGATTTCTTCTCGGGACTTGCTCTCTTCCTCAAGCAAAGGCAGTTTTACGCTTACCGTAGTTCCCACTCCCAGCTCGCTCGTCATATTCAGTTCGCCTTCATGCAGTTCCACCAGCTGTTGCGTAATCGCCAATCCGAGTCCCGTGCCTCCGCCTTGCGTGTTGACTTGGAAAAAGCGGTCTTTGACCCGCTTCAAATTCTCTTCGTCGATTCCGATTCCGCTGTCTTGAACCGCGGTTCGCACCCAGCCGTCCTCGCGGACCACATGCAGCACGATCACCGAACTTTCGTGGGAGAATTTAATCGCGTTATCGACGATATTGAGGAATACCTGCTTCAGACGATTGGCATCGCCGTAAACGGGAAAGCTGTCGCCGTCCGCGTCCAGACGAAGCTGAACTTTTTTCAGCTCGGCTTTGGCCCAGACGTTCAGCACGATTTCTTTGAGCAGTTCTTTGAGTTCCACATGCGCCATTGTCAGCTTCATCTCGTTTTGCTGAAGCTTGGAAAAGTCCAACAGTTCTTCGACCAGTCCGATCAATCGCTCTGTTTCTTTGGAGATGATGCCCATGCCGATCCGCGTCTCGTCGGGGTCGTAACCGCCGGAATCGAGCGTCTCGCTCCATCCTTTAATCGAAGTGAGCGGGGTTCTCAGCTCATGCGAAATCGAGGAAATGAAATCGTCCTTGATCTGATTGCTTCGCACGATCTCTTCGGCCATGTAGTTCAACGTTGAGCCCATTTCCCCCAGCTCGTAGCGGTAGTCCCCTTCGACCCTGACGTCGAACCGGCCTTTGGCCATCTGCGCCGAGACGGCGATAATATTGTTGATTGGCCGTACAATCGAGTTCGCCAAGCCGATACTGACAATCAGGACAATGACGAGGATCGCGGCGATAATCGCCATCGACACCAGCGTAATCTCGGTCAGGCGTTGGTTCACTTTTTCGATCGAAGTCACAAAGCGCGCCAAATAAACCTGACCCCCGCCCGGCTGAAGAGTCGTCGTCACGGCCATGACCGGTTCGCCCGTCGTCGCTTGGCGACCGATCCATTTCGACGTGCTTCCGGAAGCTAGCGCCTGCGGGATATCGCTGGTTTGCACCAGCTTATCCGACGGGAATCCCGAAGAACTGATCAGAATTTCGCCTTTGCCGTTGAGAATCTGCAATTCGGCTTCAGGCAACTTCAACAAAGCCAAAATCTGGCTCAGGTATTCCATCTCCCCATAATCCCCGGCGCTGGTGGAAATCAGCGCGCTTCGTACCGTCACGTCGATATGGCTCGAGATCGAGTTATAGATCGTGTCGTAATAATAAGCCCGGATCGCAAACAGAAACACCACTTCCACGAGCATCAGCGCCAGGAAGATGACGATGAAATAGTGCATGACAATCTGCCTGCCGATGCCTTTCTTAATCATTGACCCTGGCCTTTCCACTTATATCCGTGCCCCCATACCGTCTGTAAATATTCCGGTTCGGAAGGATTATCCTCGATTTTCTGGCGCAGCCTACGGATATTTACGTCCACGATCTTCGGATCGCCCATATATTCTTTGCCCCAGACGTGGTCGAGCAGCACATCCCGGCTAAGCGGCGTGTTTTCTTTTTCCAGGAAAAATTGAATCAGCGAAAACTCCGTCGGCGTCAGCTCGATCGCCTGCGCGTTTTTTTTGAATTGCTTCGAGATCAGGTCCAGCTTGAACGGTCCCGAGTCGAAAGTTACCTTCGCTGCCGCTTCGCGATGCACATTGACCCGTCTTAACAGGGAGTGAATCCGCGCAATCAATTCGGTCGGGCTAAAAGGCTTGCTGACATGGTCATCGGCGCCTACGGACAGAGCGTATACTTTGTCTTGCTCCTGTACTTTTGCCGTCAAGAAAATAATCCCCATCCGTTCATTCGTTTCCCGGATCCGGCGGCAGACTTCGAATCCGTCAATGCCCGGAACCATGACATCGAGCAGCGCAATGTCGATGCCCGGCTCGGTTTGCAGGATATGCAGGGCTTCATTGCCTTCTCCGGCTTCCAGAACCTCAAATCCGTTCCGCTTCAAATTGATAACGATAAAGCTGCGGATTGATTCTTCGTCCTCCAAAATCAACACTTTACTCATGAGACTCCCCTTCCCGGATTTTAATAGTACTTCTTGCTCTCTTATTGGTTGTTCACCCGTTACGTGCTTGGGATTCCCGTTTTCCCTGCTCCCAACTCTCCATCCGGATTCACCCGATAGGCAATGACCTGGCTGCTCGTGCTGTACAGCTTGATCCAGCCTTTGTCTTCGGATTCGTTTTGCCACTGGGCAGGCGTGAAGAACCGAACTTCTTCGATCCACTCGCGTGTGTCGATCGTGACGAACTGCAAATATTTGTCGACCATCGATACGGTATTCAGCGTAACGTTTTTCAGCAGGCTTTCCGGAAAAGGCTGAAGCACGAATCGCCCGTTCGGATCACGGTACTGCTCCCTAACCGGGGTTAAGCCTTTTTCTCCGTCCCAACGGCTGTACAACGTAAGCATCGGGATGTCTTCCTTGTTCTCGAAATAACTCCAGCCATCCGGCATATTCAGCAGACCGATCTCGATGATTCCGTCACCGTCGACGTCTTCGCTTTTGACCCAGCCGTCGCGGAATGCCGAATCCTCACTGAGTACGGATTCCAGAATACCGTTTTTCATCACGACGATCTGCGTATAGGAACCTGAACCGATGATCATGTCCAGCACGATCCCGACCTGGTTTTCGGATACTTTGCCTGCCGTAACATTGTAGTATCCCGTAACCGTCTTGTTTGGCAGGACGAGCGAAGATAATTCCTGGAAATTATTATCCTGATACTGATAGACCTTGATATCCGTTCCTACATTCGGCTTCAAATTAATCAACGCCAGCTCATTTCGCCCATCCCCGTTCAGATCGACCAACGAAAACGCCGAGTAGGCCAATTTATTGCCGAGCGTTTCCAAGCCAGCCTGAATATCCGAATACACGTACGAGTAAACCATTAGCACGTTGCTTCCCGCGCTGGCCGGATTTTCCCCATCGACTCCGAACCCGGCCAAAATGTCGATATGCCCGTCGCCGGAAACATCCATGAACTCCAGCTTGTCCAGCGTCGTTCCTTCGCCTATGAAATCCAGCATTTTCATCCAGACGCCGTTTTGATTTTTCAGGATCATCATATGAAGATTCTCGCCGCTATTCGCCGATCTGTAAAAAACGATAGCTTCATTGATGCCGTCTCCATCCAGGTCTTCGTAGCGAACCGCGCTCGTATCGCTCGAATTTTGGGCACGAACTTCCACGGCGCCGGCCGGAAGCTGACGATCGATCGTATTTCTCAATGCCTCTTTATCCGCCGGAAGGCGTGGTGGCTGGATTAGCGAGGTCGGGTCCGGCAGCGACAGCGTATCGCTGCAACCCGACAACAACAGCAGCCCCGCCGTTCCAACGATGCTTAACCACATTTTTTTCATTCCTTCGCTCACTCTCTCCCACTTATGCCTGTCGGATGATTAACGGATTATTGCTACAGACGGCTCTTCTCGGCTGTAGTGAGCCGACGCCCCCGGATATCCAGAATCACTTTCCCGTCTTCCATTCCCCATATCCGGCTCGCATGGCGTTCTGCCAGCTCGATCGGAAGAACAGCCACGACTGTCGTTTCCTGTGTCTCGCACAGGTTTTTCAGCATGCCCAGCACATTATCCGCCGTATGCGGATCAAGTCCGATGACCGGTTCATCCGCCAGCAACACGTTTGCGCCGTGCGCAAGCGCCCGGGCTGTCGCAATCCGCTGCTTTTCGCCGCCGCTTAAATTTCCTGCTTTAAGCTTGGCTTTGTCCAGCAGACCGAACGATTCGATCATATCCATAGCGCCCATATAATCATCCGTGCGAACCATGCCGGTAAACCGTCGCCAAGCGGGTGTCTGACCTACTTGGCCGATCAACACATTTTTCAGCGCGGTGCGGTTCGGATCGAGATCGGGATTTTGCTGGAGATACGCCCATTCTTTTCGAATACGGCGTTTACCGGACCAGCCGGCTTTGAATACATCGAGATCATCCACCACGAATGAGCCGCCGTCCCATTCTTCCCGAAGCGCCAGGCAACGGAGCAGCATACTTTTCCCGCTGCCGCTCGGTCCGACGATCGCCACGAATTCGCCGCGAACCAAATCAAAGTCTATGCCTTTAAGTATAGGTGTTTTATCGCTGCTTACGGTCTTTCTCAAGCCTCTCACCTTAATCATTCGCCATCCGACTCCCCTGACTTGGTAAACTTCACTTCTCTAGTGTACCCCGAAACGTTTGTCCATTGCCACGTTAGGCAGCCTTTTTCTCGAACTTTTTCACGGATTTGCCCCGGAAAAAGAATCCCAACATCCCAAACCCCACATAGGCACCGCCCATGATCCAAAAGAGCAGAAACGGCGAGCCATGCTGCATGCCGAATCCGCCGACGCCCGGCCCGACCATACTGCCGAGGCTGAAGTGGAACGACGCGATAACGTTGGCTGACGGAATTAACGCTCTAGGCAGCAAATCCGCCGCATAAGCCATCCCGAGCGAATAAAACGAACCGACAAGTCCGCCCGCGACAAGGAACAACGCCATATTCGTCCACAGATGCGTTCCCGCGAGCGGCACGAGTGCAAATAACAATCCTCCGCAGATTCCCGCCGTGATCAAGATCGGACGTCGGCCGAAGCGATCGCTTAGCATGCCAAGAGGCAACTGCAAGACCAACCCGCCGATTCCGATACATAAGAGCAGCAATGCGATGTCTTCTTTTACCAGACCGATGCGCAGTCCGTATACGGGAAAGTTCCCGTTGAGCGATGCTTCCATATATCCGTACAGGAAGGCCGGAATCAGCGCAAACCAGGCATAGCGATAAATCCGCGGGAAGCGCGCAAAGCCTTTTTGTTCTTGCAAGTCGCGTTCCGGCTTGTATTCGGGCAAATAACGCAGGACCAGAATAAGCACCACGAGAAAAAGGACAGCCAACGAGACAAAAGGAATATAATCCCCATAATCGACGAGTCCGATCCCAAGCGGCCCGATACTGAAGCCGATTCCGTAGGACATCCCGTATAGAGACAAGTTCCGCCCGCGATTCTCTGCCGGCGTTACCAACAGTACCCATAATTGCGCCACATAATTCAAAGCACTGTCGCCCGCCCCGACGATCAGTCGCAGAACGAACCATATGCCGATGCTCGGAATAAGCGGAAACAGCGGCAGCGCGATCATGACCATCAACAGACCGCCAATCAGCAGCTTTTTAAAACCGACAACCCCAACCAACCGTTCGGCTATCAGCGTCATCGCGAACGATCCGATATACAATGCCGCAGAGTTCAAGCCGTTAACCGAAGCGGAAACGCCTTGCTGCTCCAACAAAATAGACAGCAACGGCAGCAATAATCCTTGGCTCAGCCCGGCCATAACGACAATACCGAGCAAAATGTAATAAGAAAAAGCAGATCGAGAAGCTACCAAACGATTCCTTCCTTTCGAGGGCAATGATCCAAGACAGAACCTTTGCCCTTGCCTCTGGTTATGATTTGAAAAGGTAGTAGTAGACAAGTTCAGGTGAAACCATACATAATAAGTTCAAAAGAATCATTTCGAACGTATATCTATTTTTGAACGCGGTCAACGGCATAGGAGGTCATGATTTGAATAATTACGAAGTTAAAATTGACGTATCCGAGATTTATGAGCTTCTCGGTAGCTTTATGGTGCATATTACAAAGAAATGGCTTCAAAACCTTGATATCGGATCGGAGTGGTCGACCGAAGCCGAAGCGGGCATGCCACCGGAAGTGCGCCGGCGCTTCGCAGAAGCAGCCGAATGGCCGTTTTTGGATTTCGACGCCCTGTATGCGCTGGTTATCGAACGTGAAGAAAGCGAAGACATTCCGGCATTCCTCGACCGGCTGCTTGCCGAACCGGCCGAACGTCTGTTGGAACGTATCTCCCCGCAGCTTCCGCTGCTGACCGAAAAAGAGGTGTACCGAATTCAGCGAGACTACACGCCTTTGCTGAAATCGTGGTATACTTATTACTTCAAAAATATCCAGGATTCCATCCTTCCTCTTATCGAAGAAGATGCGGCCGAGAAACGCGAACTGCTGCTTAAAATGGATGCGAACGCCCTGGTGGAGTACGCATCGGGCGGCCTTGTCGTCGAAACGCCGCTTGATCTGAAGACGGTTATCCTTTTCCCGACCGTACACAACCGCCCGATGAATACGTACTGCTTCTATGAGAATGTACTTCTTATCCAGTACCCGGTCGACGTACCCGAAGCGGAAGAAGACGAACCTCCAACCGTGCTGCTTCGCATGACGCGTGCGCTGGCTATGCCGGATCGGCTGAAGCTGCTGCGTTATGTTGCCGATCAGCCGCGCTCGCTTCAGGAAATGGAACGGGATCTTGGACAACCCGCCGAAGCACTCAAGCATCATATGGTGCTGCTTCGCACCGCCGGATTGCTGCGCACCCATATCGGCGAGCAATCCAATGAAAAATTCAGCATACGTCCCGACGGGGCATCGGAATTGCAAATGTTTCTGGAATCGTATCTTCGTCTTTGACCGGTTTCTTCGAATCATTGAACCGAGCCTTATCGGGAGATTTGAAGGAGTGAACATCCCATGACGGGCACCTGCAAACAACATTTGATTTTTGATCTGGACGATACGCTGGTATACTGCAACCGATATTTCGATCAAATTCTGGACGAGTTTTTCGACCGGATGGTTCGTTGGTTTTCGCCTTACGGATTGGACGCCGAACAAGTTCGCCAAAAGCAGCTGGAGATCGATATCGCCGGCGTTCACGTCGTAGGCTTCGCCAGCCACCATTTTCCGGAATCGCTGATCGCGACCTATCGTCACTTCAACTCCGCTTATCAACGAATCGGCAATGACGCCGAAGAAGCGCAGCTGATGAAGCTCGGTCTTAGCGTATATGATCAAGAGGTCGAAGCTTACCCCGGGATGGTCGAGACACTGGAACGGCTTCGCGGCGAAGGACACGGTCTGTATCTATACACGGGCGGCGAAGATCAAATTCAGCAGCGCAAAATCGACCAGATGAAGCTCAGCACGTATTTCGGCTCCGACATCTTTATTCGTCAGCACAAAAACGTCCAGGCGCTCGAAGGCATTTTACAGAAAAAAGTGCTGCCGCGGGAATCGACCTGGATGATTGGCAATTCGCTTCGTACAGATATCGCGCCTGCGCTTAGCGCCGACATCAATGCCGTATATCTGAAACAGGAACGTGAGTGGGCTTATAATATGATCGACCTGGACGCCACTTCGAAAGGTTCGCTGCACACGATCTCGAAGCTTCCTGAAGTCCCCGATCTGATTACCCGCTTCGCGCGCGCTCCTTTCCAAAAACGGACCCTTTCCTAAGGGCCCGTTTTTTTTGCGTAAAAAGAAACGGTTACGAACGCGGCTTGGCCTGCTCCGTCTTCTCGATACGATCCGCAAACAGGAAATCGAGTTTCTTCTGCTCGGCATTCCAGGACAGCGCGGCGTCGAAAGTTCGCTCGCCTTTTTTGAATCCTTTGAGCGTAAGCGTCTGACCTTTATCGAGCAAACGTTTGACTTGGCTTTCCGATATCGCTTTGCCGAGGATCTTTTTCGAGATGGTAAATAGACATGACGGATAACCCGTGCAGCCATATAGTTTCTTTTTATCCACAACCGGCTTGCCACAGATCGGACATGCGCCGAGTTCGGGAGAACCGGCACCGCTTCTTCCTTGCTCTCCGCCCTGTTGGCCGCCGCCCGACTTTCCGTATGCCGGACGCTGTTCGCCGCTGGGCAGCTCGACGGTGAACGTCCATCCTTTTTCCGCGGCGACGGCATCGGCTACGATCTTCTGCGCCAACCGTTGGGCTTGCTCCATGAATGCTTTGGGCGATTCCTGGCCTTGCCCGATCTCGCCGAGACGCTGCTCCCATTTCGCTGTCATTTCCGCCGAAGCCAATACGCTTTCGCCCAACGCTTCGATCAATACGGTGCCTTTGTTCGTCGCGTAGACCATGTTTTTGCGAACTTCGATATATTGACGGTCTTTCAAGCCGCCGATGATCCCCGCCCGGGTCGCCTCTGTTCCCAGTCCTTCCGTACGCTGCAATACCTTTTCCAGCTCCGCGTTATCGAGATGCTTCCCGGCCGTTTTCATTAAAGTAATCAATTGGCCTTCCGTGTAGCGCTTGGGCGGTTGGGTCTTGCCTTCTTTGACCTGCACGTCGGCTACCTTGCCGGTATCGCCTTCTTTGACGGGGGGAAGCACGGACAGATCCTCGTCGTCTTCTTCTTTCCCGCCGTTGTCTTCTTCTTTGCCGGACGTTTTCGCTTTCTTTTTCGGCGCGTTATCGTACAGCACTTTGCGCCAGCCTTCTTGCACGATCACTTTGCCTTTGGTCATAAACGGATCTCGCCCATCGACCAGCGTCACAAGATTCGTATAGTCGATGATTGCTTTTTCTTCATGCGCAGCAATCAATCGTTTGGCAATAAGCAGATACAGACTCAAGTTCATACCTTGCAGCTTCCCCGGCGTCGGCACCTGTTCCGTCGGAATAATCGCGTAATGGTCGCCGACCTTGGATGCGTTCACGTAACGTTTGTTACCGATCAACGTCGTTTTGGGCGCAGGAAGAAAAGGACTCAGCTCCTGAAATCCCGCCAACTTTTTCAAAATGTCCGGAAACTGCTTGGCTTCTTCATCCGTGACATAAGACGAGTCGGAACGCGGGTAAGAGATATATCCGTCGAGATACAACTGCTGTAACGCGCTAAGCGTATCCTGCGGCGAGTATTTGAAAATCTGGTTAGCCGAGGCTTGCAGCGACGACAGGGAGAACAATTGCGGCGGCTGGAACTCTTTACGCTCCGTCTCGATCGAATCGACGACGGCGTTTTTTCCTTCGCAGCGCGCGCGGATCTCTTCGGCTTCCTCCGGCGTTTTCAGACGCGTTTCTTCGCCTTTGAACCACGTACCTTCATACTCCGCACCGTCGAATGCGAATTTCGCTTTGACTTCCCAAAACGGTTCGGGCTTGAAGTTGGCAATTTCTTTTTCCCGGGTCACGATCAGCGCAAGCGTCGGGCTTTGAACCCGTCCTGTCGAAAAAACACCCTGAACGCCGCGGCGTTGGAACAGTAACGAATACACTCGCGAGCCGTTCATTCCGACCAGCCAATCGGCGCATGAGCGGCTGACCGCCTCATAGTATAGGTTACGTGTCTCAATCTCTTCTTTGAGGTTGGCAAAACCCTGCTCAACCGCACGCGGCGTGAGCGACGAGATCCACAGACGCTTCATCGGCTTTTTTACGCCGCTGAGTTGAATAACGATGCGCACGATATATTCGCCTTCGCGTCCGGCATCGCTCGCGATAATGATTTCTTTGACTTCGGGACGCTTGAGCAGATCGTTTAACAGATTGAACTGTTTGGCTTTATTCGGTGTAATGCGATGCTTGAATTTACCGGGCAAAATCGGCAGGCTATCCAGGCTCCACCGCTTGTAGGCCGGATCGTATTCCTCCGGCGGCACAAGCTCGCAAATATGCCCGACCGCCCAACTGACATAGGCGCCGTCCGGAAATGCAGGGCATTTGTCGATCTGAATATACCCTTGCGTCTTTTTATGCTTAAACGGCGCGGCCAGCTTTGCTCCCTGGTCGGGCTTCTCCGCAATAATCAGCTGCAAATTAATCTCCTCCTGTGAAATACAGCAAGCAAAAGGCCGAGAGCGCTCCTCCCGACCCATTTGGCCACGTTTCTTTTGAACGAATATCCGAACTCTTATTTTAGCACGGAGGCACAGTTTTCGCTATAAGGCAAAAAGAGATAGCTCGCGACATATTGGAGATATATTTATGTTATTTAATATTACATTAATCATTAAAAAATAAAATATAG
>NZ_JBBKAR010000065.1:0-53144 GCF_037722395.1 Saccharibacillus sacchari
TTTGAAAGCAAGCTTTCAAACACACTCCGCTCGACTTGCATGTATTAGGCATGCCGCCAGCGTTCGTCCTGAGCCAGGATCAAACTCTCCATTAAGGTGGCGACCGAAGTCACCGTTTAAAAGAAAGCACCATGTGCTCGTTTAAAACGTGGCGATTCTTGATTACTCAAGAACCTTTATTCTCACGATGATCTTCATCATCGCGACTCACTTACTGTTCAGTTTTCAAGGAGCAAACTGTGTTGATTTGTTTCTTTCGTTCGGCGCCGTTTGTCTCAGCGGCGACTTTTATATCCTATCACAGTTCCAAGCAGTTCGTCAAGCACTTTTTTAATTTCTTTTTCAGCGCCGTTGTTACTGGTTGAAGTTGCGAGGTCTTCTTTTGGAAGAGCCGTTTATTAATGTAGCATGCGACCACTTAGCGAGTCAACACTTTCTTTACAAACAATCTGATATTTATGCATTTTGCCGTAAAAACACGCTTTACTCATAGCTACAATACATGGATTATACATTGAAAGCGCTCTTCTGTCAGCTATATTCAGCAAAATCCACACAAAAAAGCACTTGCAGCATTACTGCTCGCAAGTGCTTTTCCTACATTTTATTATGGAACGACTTTATTAAAGTTCTCGACGTCCTTCCAATGCTTTGGACAACGTTACTTCATCCGCGTATTCCAGATCGCCGCCTACGGGAAGACCGTGCGCAATTCTTGTCACCTTGATCTCAAACGGACGAACAAGACGCGAAATGTACATCGCTGTCGCCTCGCCCTCGATATTCGGGTTGGTTGCCAGAATCAGTTCCTGTACCCGTTCGTCACTGAGCCGGTTAAGCAGCTCTTTCAAACGGATATCATCGGGACCGATTCCTTCCATAGGAGAGATCGCGCCGTGCAGCACATGATAATACCCGTCAAACTCTTTGGTCCGCTCCATAGCGACCAGATCTTTCGGGTCCTGAACGACACAGATGACAGAGGCATCGCGAGTCTTGTCCTGACAGATCTTACAGGGATCGGTATCGGTAATATTGCCGCATACGGAACAGTAATGCAGATTGCGTTTGACGCTGACCAATGCTTTGGCAAAGTCGATCACGTCGTCTTCCTTCATATTTAATACATGAAAGGCCAGCCTCGCAGCCGTCTTCGGCCCGATTCCGGGCAGTCTGGAGAATGCTTCTATTAACTTGGCAATCGGCTCCGGATAATACAAGGCCACACTTCCCTTTTACAAATAGTTTAGAACAGACCTGGGATCTTCATGCCGTTCGTGAATTTGCCCATATCTTGGTTTGCCAGTTCTTCGGCTTTGGTCAACGCGTCGTTAACGGCTGTCAGAATCAGGTCTTGCAGCATTTCAACGTCATCCGGATCTACGGCTTCAGGCTTGATGTTGATCGCGATGACTTTTTTATGACCGTTAACTTCTACGTTCACAACGCCACCACCGGAAGTACCTTCGACTTTTTTCGTCCCAAGTTCTTCTTGGGCTTTCATCATTTGCTCCTGCATCTTCTTCACTTGCTTCATCATTTGGTTCATGTTGTTATTCATCGTAATCTCTCCTTTGAAAGTGATCCTCGACTTCTCCGCAAATGTCGCATGCGGCGTGCCGGGTAAAATTTATTCTTTAATGACAACCAGGTTTTCTCCGAACAGATTCAATGCTTCATCTACCCAGGGCTCTTTGCTGTCGCCTTCCCCTTCGTGTTCGAGCTCCAATACTTCCGACTTCGGAGAAGCCGCGGACTCGGTCGATTCGATCCAATCCTTTTGCATGATCGTAAGCAGTTGCCATTGACCGCCCAGGAATTCGGACAATACGTGCTCGACGACTTGGCGATTCGCTTGTTTTTCGATCGTTTCGCGGTGGATGTCGTTTTTGAAGGCAACCAATATGGAGTCATCCAACGCGGACACCGGCTCGC
The DNA here is from genome assembly GCF_037722395.1 of Saccharibacillus sacchari. GTDB lineage: Bacteria > Bacillota > Bacilli > Paenibacillales > Paenibacillaceae > Saccharibacillus > Saccharibacillus sacchari_A. The sequence continues at coordinate 1,936 of NZ_JBBKAR010000065.1, forward strand.
CGTTGGTGAACCAAGCATGTACGGTGACCTTCTCTTCTTTTACCCGCTGCAACACTTGGTTCCATTTGCCGCGAATATCTTTGAACGAGTCGTCGTCTTTGCGCGCCAAATATTGGTCCATATGAGGCGGCAGCTTGGCCATGCGGGAGACACGTGGCGCGCTCTGGCGAGTAGCCGGACGACTGCCGCCCGATTCTCCTCCGCCGGAAGCCGCTACTCCGTTACGCATCGCCTGCTCCAGTTTTTTCTCCAGATCGGCAATTCGGCTTTCGAGACGCTTCACCGCCTGAGAATCTGCGGGAGACGAGCTCGCGACAACGCCGTCCTGTACCGGAGCTTCGGCACGATCACCCAGACTCACCAGGTTCAGTAGCGCTACCTCGAACAACATTTGCGGGTTGGCCGCGTACTTCATTTCATTCTGGTACCGGCTCAACGTATCGATGACGCGGAACAACTGCTCTTTGGAAAAGCGTTCCGCAACCGCATGAAACGACACAGCATCGAGTACGCGCTCGGTCATATGCTCCGCGTTCGGCACCATTTTGATCATCAGCAGGTCGCGGAAGTAAAAAAGAATATTCTCCATGCACTTGTCCGCGCTTTTGCCTTCCTGCATCCAGCTCTCGACCGTTTGCAGCACGCCTCCCGCGTCTTTCGCAGAAAGGAAGTCGGCCAGCGCGGAAAATTGCTCGGACGCAATCCCGCCGGTCATACCTAGTACTTGCTCGTACGTGACTTTGCCTTCCGTGAATGCGGAGATCTGATCAAGCACGCTGAGCGCATCCCGCATCCCGCCATCGGACAGCCGCGCAATGTACTGCAACGCGCTTTCTTCGGCTTCAATCTGTTCTTCGCGGCAAATTTCGCTCAAACGAGCCGTTTGCTCTTCAAGCGACACACGCCGGAAGTCAAAACGCTGACAACGCGAGATAATCGTCGCGGGCAGCTTATGCGGTTCCGTCGTGGCCAAAATAAACATCGCATGCTCGGGAGGTTCTTCCAGCGTCTTCAGCAGAGCGTTGAAAGCCTCCGTCGTAAGCATATGAACTTCGTCGATAATATAAACTTTACGCCGAACTTCGGTCGGAGCATATTTGATCTTGTCGCGCAGGTCCCGAATCTCTTCCACGCCCCGGTTGGAGGCGGCATCGATCTCAAGCACGTCCATCACAGCGCCGGCCGCGATTCGTTTGCACGTCTCGCATTCGTTGCACGGTTCCGGAGCGGGTCCTTTTTCACAGTTAACGGCTTTGGCCAAAATCTTCGCGGCACTCGTCTTGCCCGTCCCCCGCGGTCCGCTGAACAAGTAGGCATGGGATACCCGTTGTTCACGGATGGCATTCTGCAACGTTCGGATAATATGCTGTTGCCCCACCATGTCCCCGAAGGACTGAGGCCGCCAAGCCCGGTAAAGCGCAATATGTTCCATTAGCGGCTCCTTCTTTTTTGGACTATCGTCTTCCCTTAATTATACTATATTTCCGGCCCGATAAAAACGACGCTCAGACCTTTTCTCCGGATAAAAAAAGAAAAACACCTCTGCCTGCGGCAAAGATGTCGGTCGTATGAATATTAAAAAGTTAAACCGTGCACCTACCTTCGATACGATGCCATCCAAGCGGCACCTCTACACAACAACTCGGGCTAGGCCACCCTCCGGCACAAAAGCGGGTCTGCTTATGGCTGCTTCCTTCCGGACCTGACCAGGTTCACAGGTGCTCATTGCGGAGGACCCAACCGTCAACATTATGTGTAAAGACCAAACCTTACAGGGCAAGACCTCGAGTAGGAATTCAACCTCGCTATAGCGGATTGCGAGTTACAGGGCACCGCTACCTCCCCATCTAGCACGGCATTCCATATTATACGGGATAAAAAGAGAAAACGCAAACAGTCCGGCATGGTTGCTGCCGGCCGCGGCGCGGGTCCGGTTTCGATCGGCGCTTCCCTTGGTTTCCGGCCTGGAGATCCATTCGTCTCCGGGTTAAGGGAAATCCAAAAGTCGCTTCGATTCGAAACCGGACCCGCGCCGCTGTTTCCGCCCCCCCTCTTTTTATTGAGGGGGCGGAAACGTGGACGAAGAAGCCGGGCGGGAGATAACCGCCCGGCTTCTTCGTCTTGCTTTGAATGCGCAGCTTCATGTAAAAGTTCTCGAATAGGATTCGATTCGGCAACCTACCAGCGAGCTTGATTCTGCACGGGAGCGACTTCGGCTTTGCTTCACCCGACCTTGAGACGAATCTGTCTCAAGGCTGTGAAGCAAAACGAGCGGAGCGACCGGGTAGAATCAAGCGAGCCCACCGACCGGACGTTTAACCCGACGCTGGCTCACCGGAGGCACGTGCGTGTACGAACCGATCACGACGTTCGGCAGTTCTTCGCGGAAAATCTCCAGCATTTGTTTCATGCCGAGCAGCTCGCTGCGGGCAGGAGGAATCAGCTCCATATAGCTTTCCGGGTCGATATTCAGGTTGCGCATCTGGATCAGCTTGAGATCCGTGCGGCGCGCGAATTCGATCATGGCTTCGATCTCTTCCTCGCGATCGGTGACGCCAGGGAAAATCAGATAGTTGATCGACGTATAGACGCCTTGCTGCGCGGCATAGATCATCGACTTCTCGACGTTTTTGAGATTGTAGGCACGCGGTTTGTAGTACGCGTTGTAATGATCGTCGAGCGCGCTGATCGTGCTGACGCGCATCAAATCAAGACCCGCGTCGACAATGCCGCGGATATGGTCAGTCAAGCCGGCATTCGTATTGATATTGATATAGCCCATATCGGTGCGCGAACGAACTTCGCGCATCGCTTCAATAATAATCTTGGCTTGGGTAGAAGGTTCACCTTCGCAACCTTGACCGAAGCTGATGATCGATTCCGGAGTCGTCAGATGCTCCATCATGATCTGCACGATTTCATCCGTGCGCGGACGGAAATTCATGCGGGTCTGAGGCGCGACAAAGCCGCTGTCGTCCGGCTGTTCGGAAATGCAACCGAAACAACCTGCGTTGCAGGAATACGATACCGGAACTCCGCCTTCCCAACGTCCGAGGAACGTGTTCGAAGACGTCAGGCATTCGTAGCCGAGCGCGCAGTTCGACAAATGCTCGTACAGACGGTTTTCCGGGTATTTTTCCACGAAGTCGTGGACTTTTTTATTCAGTTCTTTTTTGTCGCAGTTGTCCGGGTTCCATTTCTCCGGATCGTCGCATTGTTCAGCCGTTACATGGAAGCCTCCGTCTTTCCAGACGACGGCGGAGTAGCCGAACAACGGCAATTTATAATCTTTATCCGTCTTCACATAGCCTGGCAGCGCCAGACGCGTAAAGCCCTGAGGAAGCAAAGCTCCGACGGCTTGCATGCCGTCCAGCGCAACCATCTCACCGGTATCGGGGTCAAGAGCAACCGGCTTGGTGCTCGGCAGGCTCACCAAAGTGGCGCCTTCGGGAAGCGGAATCAGTTCATCGTCCATAATTTCCATAATCATATCGGCGCTGCGTGCCAGCGACAGCAGCTCGGGGTGATCGTATACGTTGCCGTTCTCATCGGCATAAACCAAATGCATGGGTGAGGTCTCCTTTTAGCGGGCTTGCGCTTGATTCTTTGACGCGTTAACTATTTCATTCGCAGACTTATCCTGTCTTTTTTGCGACTAAAATTTGTGCTTCGATGCAGTGCAAACGTAGCCCGGCCAAGATATTTATTTGGTGGTTACAGGAGCGGAAGCGGTCCGCGCCGGGCGTCTTGTCACGCCGGAAGACGAATTTCCGTTACTTTTCGATGAAGATGCGGAAGACGGCTTGGTACTCCCTTTTTCTTCGGTTGCATCCAACGCCGCGATAAATTCTGCATTGGTTTTGGCATTTTTCATCTTTTTAAGGAAACCTTCGATAAAGTCGAACGAGTCGTTCATATTTTTACGGACATGCCAAACGGCATCCAGTTCTTCTTTGGACAGCAGCATTTCCTCGCGACGCGTGCCGGAACGACGAATATCGATAGCCGGGAAAATCCGACGCTCCGCCAATTTCCGATCCAAATGCAGTTCCATATTGCCAGTTCCTTTAAATTCTTCATAGATAATATCGTCCATTCTAGACCCCGTGTCAATCAGAGCCGTAGCCAGAATAGTCAAGCTGCCGCCTTCTTCAACGTTGCGCGCGGCACCGAAGAATCGTTTTGGACGATGGAAAGCAGCTGGGTCAATACCTCCGCTAAGCGTACGGCCGGATGGCGGAATAACCAGGTTATAGGCACGAGCAAGCCGCGTAATACTATCGAGCAAAATAACAACGTCCTTTTTATGCTCAACCATACGCAGCGCACGTTCCAGCACCAGTTCGGCTACTTTGATATGATTCTCCGGCAGTTCGTCGAAAGTCGAAGCCACAACTTCGCCTTTGACGGAGCGCTGCATATCGGTTACTTCTTCCGGGCGTTCGTCGATCAATAAGACAAACAACTCGATATCCGGATTGTTGTCGGAAATGCTGTTGGCGATTTCTTTGAGCAGCTGCGTTTTACCCGCTTTCGGCGGTGCCACGATCAAGCCGCGCTGGCCGAGACCTACAGGAGCGATCAGATCAACGATTCGGGCGGACAAGCGATTTTGCGTCGTTTCGAGTGGCAGCTTTTTCTCTGGATACAATGCCGTAAGCGCAGGAAAATGCAGACGTTCCGCAGCCGTAGCCGGATCGAGTCCATTGACGGCATTGACTTGAAGCAGTCCGAAATAACGCTCGTTTTCTTTTGGCGCGCGGCATTTTCCGGACACGAGATCGCCGCTGCGAAGATCGAATTTACGAATCTGCGAAGCCGAAATATAAATATCCTCGGTACTTGGCAGGTAATTGATCGGACGTAAGAATCCGTATCCTTCGGGCAGCACTTCCAGCACGCCCTGCATAAACATCAAACCGCTTTTTTCGGCTTGCGCACGTAAAATAGCGAAAACCAATTCTTTTTTCTTCATCTGGCTGTAGTACGTAATCTGATGCTGCTTGGCCAGTTTGTAGAGATCGGTCAGTTTCATAACTTCCAAATCGGAAAGTTGCAAATCCATGTAAGATAACCACCTATTCAATTTTATATTGGAAAGCTCCGCGCCACTCTCTGAAGAGTTCTAGCCGGAAGCCGAATGATCAAAAGTCAATGTACAAAGGAAGTCTCATCCTGAAATGAACATGAAAATTCATTAGTCAAATAAGCAATCTATATTTGAACGAAGAAATACACTCTCTCGTTACTTTCGTCTGGAAAAATACATTCTTTTGGGCTGGTTGGTGAGTTGCGCGAATCGCTTGGATCAACATTGTTAATCGAATTTGGGTTCGGACTGATTCCGAACGAATAGGAGTAAGGTGTCTGGAAATGAGGGAAACGGAGATTAGACGTCCATTTACGATAAGCATTACCCAATTCAGAAAAAGTTGATTCGAAAACGTCTGAAAAAGGTACGGACGCGGCCGTTTGGCCGCGCCTGTATCAAATATCAGGTTGTCTGGCGCCAAACGTCGGCTCCCAGACTACGAAGGTTAGTCACCAGGTTGTCGTAACCCCGATCGATATACTCGACGCCTTCAATCTCGGTCACGCCATTTTCAACCGTTAATCCGGCAATGACAAGAGCGGCTCCGGCGCGCAAATCGGCAGCTTGAACTTTGGCCGCGTTCAATTTTCCGCCTTCAATAACCGCGGAGCGGCCTTCGACACGAATTTTTGCGCCCATACGAACCAATTCGGGCACATGCTTAAAACGATTGCTGTACACAAAGTCGCTAAGCACGCTTGCGCCGTTTGCTTGCGTCAGCAAGCTGGTCATCGGAGACTGAAGATCGGTCGGGAAACCCGGGTAAACCAAAGCTTTGACATCAACATGCTGATAATCCGGACCCCCGATAATACGGATGCTTTCGTCCATTTCTTCAACCGTAACGCCCATTTCTTGCAGCTTGGCCGTGAGTGCCTCCAGATGCTTCGGAATCACGCTATCAATCAAGACATTGCCTCGCGTTGCAGCGGCGGCAATCATATAAGTGCCGGCCTGAATACGGTCGGGAATAATCGAATGTCGGCAGCCATGCAGTTCCTGAACGCCTTCGATACGGATTGTTTCCGTGCCGGCGCCTTTGATGCTGGCTCCCATGGAGTTAAGCAAAGTCGCTACGTCTATGATTTCAGGCTCTTTCGCCGCGTTTTCGATAATTGTTGAGCCTTTGGCTTTGGCAGCCGCCAGCATAATATTGATCGTCGCGCCTACGCTTGCGACGTCCAGATAAATTTTTGTGCCGCGAAGTCCTTCGGAGTGCAGGTGGATCGCGCCATGTTCGTTAACCGCAGTCGCGCCGAGCGCCTCGAAGCCTTTGATATGCTGATCGATCGGACGAGGTTCAAAGTTACAGCCGCCGGGAAGCCCGATCAGCGCTTCGCCAAACTTGCCAAGCAGAGCACCCATCATATAGTAGGAAGCCCGCAATTTTTTAACAGGTCCGTTAGGCATCGGAATCGATTTGACTTTCGATGGATCGATTCTCATCTGGCTGCCTTCCCAGGATACGCGTGCGCCGAGTCCTTCAAGGATCTCAGCATACACCGCTACGTCGCTGAGTAGCGGGAGATTGTCCAATATCACTTCGGAATCTGCAAGCAGCGCTGCTGGAATAAGCGCAATCGCACTGTTTTTCGCACCGCTAATCGTAACCGTTCCTTGGAGCGGACGACCGCCGGTGATCATTAATTTCTCCATAAGTTCAAAGGTCCCCCTACTTGATGTGCAGCCATTCGAAGAAGACTGAAAATTGTGATGACGCGGAATTTAAAACAAAATGGAAAGACACCGCTTGAAACGGTGACCTTTCCATAATGAATGAGTGCTTCGGATTTTGCAATAAAAATCGACATTACGCGCAAAAAGTGCGTGGTATCGTTCTAAGCGAAAGCTTAGGCTTTGTTGCTGGAACCGAATTCTTTGATTTTGCCGATAACGGTAGCTTTGATTGCATCGCGGCCAGGTACGATGAATGTACGTGGGTCGTAAGCTTCAGGCTTCGCAGCCAGAACTTCGCGAACGACTTTAGCGAATGCGATTTGGTTTTCCGTGTTTACGTTGATTTTCGACGTACCCAGGGAGATCGATTTTTGAATATCGTGAGTCGGGATACCTGTTCCGCCGTGCAGAACCAGTGGAAGGTTAACCGCGTCGCGGATTTCTTCCATCTCTTTGAAGCCCAGGTTTGGTTCGCCGTGGTAAGGACCGTGTACGGAACCCAGTGCCGGAGCCAGTGTGTCGATGCCTGTTTCCTTCACGATGCGTACGCATTCGTTCAGGTCCGCATACTGGATGCCGCCGATTACGTCGTCTTCTTGTCCGCCAACCGTGCCAACTTCTGCTTCTACCGAAGCGCCTTTGGCATGTGCGTACTCAACGACTTGTTTCGTCATTTCGATGTTCTCGTCGATCGGGTGGTGCGAACCGTCGATCATAACGGAAGTGAAACCAGCGTCGAGAGCCGCTTTACACTTTTCGAAGCTCGAACCGTGGTCAAGGTGGATCGCAACAGGAACAGTGATGTTCATGTCGATCAGCAGGCCTTCAACCATTTTCACGACTGTATTGAAACCGCCCATGTGACGAGCCGCGCCTTCGGATACACCGAGGATTACCGGAGATTTTTCTTCTTCGGCTGCGCCCAGGATGGCTTGTGTCCATTCCAGGTTGTTAATGTTGAACTGACCTACCGCGTATTTTTCCTCGAGAGCTTTGTTCAACATGTCTTTCATCGAAACTAATGGCATGATGGTTCCTCCTAAATTAAATGTTGGATTTCTTTCTAGTGCCGACATCCATACTTGCTCATTATAACACTCTCGGTTGAAATACTAAACAGGCAGGTTATAAAGTTAAAAGTATTTTAAGTGTCGGAGAGAGTGCTTTAGCGAAGCGGGGGCGCTGCGGATGAAATTCAGTTCAAGACGCTGTCTCGCCCGGAAAGTAGATTGGATTTGAATAAGGAATCTTTCCGGGCTCAAAGGCGTATTGAACTGAATTTCACCCTCCGCTTGGTGCTTCGCTAAAGCACAAGGTTATGTGTAGATAATAATAAAAAGAACGCCGAAATTGGCGTTCTTAGAGTGTCGCGAAAGTCCAACGTGGCTGGAAGCCAGAAGGCGGAGAGAGAAATTCAGTGAAAGACGCCTTTGAACTTGGAAAACTTCAACTCAAAACTTCAATCGACTTTTCCAAGTGAGACAGCGAATTGAACGAATTTCTCTCGGAGCCTTCTGGCTTCCCCCCGCCAAAGTAACTTTCCCACCTCACTCGCCGCGCAAATAGCGGCCCACAGCCAGGCGCATCTCGTCGATGTCGAAAGGCTTGGTGAAGTGCATCAGGGCGCCCTGGTCTTTGGCTTCCTTGATCATGTCGAGTTCGCCGTAAGCGGTCATCATGATGACTTTGATATCGGGGTCTTGGGCCTTGATATGGCGGAGAATCTCAAGACCGTCCATGCCGGGGATTTTCATGTCCAGCAGAACCAGGTCTGGGCGATCGGTTTGGAGCAGGGCCAGCGCTTCTTTGCCGTTGGCGGCTTGATAGGTTTTGTAGCCTTCGCTCCCGAACACTTCGGTTAGCAGCATGCGGATTCCGTTTTGGTCGTCGACGATTAAAATTTTATGTTCACTCATCTTGGCTAATCCTCCCCCGGTTTCTTTCTGCGATAGACCCGATGTTCGGGCTTCAAGCGTTCTTTATGTGCGCAGCAGCTGACGCTCACTGTCGTTTTTGGACCTCAAAGACTTAATTCGACTTTTAATGGCGGTTTCCTGCTAATTCCAGCAGGAAGACCGAATATTTCCCAATATGGGACGAACAAGACGCAAATAACGAAAAAAGAAAGACCCGGCAGATGCCAAGCCTTTCTTGAATATACAGGTGTGTTAATCAATGTTGTACGTAATCGCCGCTTTGACGAATTCGCGGAACAGCGGTTGCGGACGGTTCGGTCTCGACGTGAATTCCGGGTGGAATTGTACGGCCAGGAACCAAGGATGGTTCGGCAGTTCAACGATTTCAACCAGGCGTCCGTCCGGCGAAGTGCCGGAGATCACGAGGCCCGCTGCTTCGATTTGCTCACGGTAAGCGTTGTTGAACTCGTACCGGTGACGGTGTCTTTCGTAAACCAGCTCGTCGTTGTAGCATTCCATAGCCAGCGAACCTTCAACGAGTTTGCAAGGGTACAAGCCCAGACGCATGGTGCCGCCCAGATCTTCGATATCTTTTTGTTCAGGCAGAAGGTCGATTACAGGGAATGTTGTAGTCGGATCGATCTCCGAGCTGTTTGCACCTTCCATGTTAGCCAGCGCGCGTGCATATTCGATAACGGATACTTGCATCCCGAGGCAAATGCCGAAGAAAGGTACATTGTTTTCGCGCGCATAACGGATTGCCGTAATTTTGCCTTCGATCCCGCGATCGCCGAAGCCGCCCGGCACGAGGATACCGCCGAGTCCGCCGAGCATGTCTTCAACGTTCTCATCCGTGATTTCTTCTGCGTCCACCCAACGGATTTTCACGTCTGCGTTGGCATCGAAGCCAGCGTGCGACAGCGATTCAACCACGCTCAAATAAGCGTCGTGCAGCGCGACGTATTTACCGACGATCGCGATTTCCACAGTTTTCTCCAACTTGCCAATACGTTCAACCAGTGCTTCCCACTCGGTCATATCCGGTTGCGGCGTATCCAGCTTCAGATGCTTCACAACGATCTCGTCCAGACCTTCAGCGCGCAGATTCAGCGGCACTTCGTACAAGGTCGACGCATCGCGGCATTCTACGACAGCGTCTTTGTCCAGATCGCAGAACAATCCGATCTTCGCTTTTGTATCTTCGGACAGTTCATGCTCGGTCCGGCAAACGATCACGTTTGGCTGAATTCCGATACTGCGCAGTTCTTTTACGCTGTGTTGGGTTGGTTTTGTTTTGATTTCACCAGCAGCCTTGATGTAAGGAATCAGCGTAACGTGAATGTACATCACGTTATCGCGGCCTACGTCGCTGCGAAGCTGACGGATCGATTCCAGGAATGGCAAGCTCTCGATGTCGCCTACCGTACCACCGATTTCGGTGATGACAACATCGGAACCGGACTCGCGTCCAGCACGCATAATGCGTTCCTTGATCTCATTCGTGATATGCGGAATAACCTGTACCGTTCCGCCCAGGTATTCACCGCGGCGCTCTTTGCTGATAACCGACGAGTAGACTTTGCCTGTAGTTACGTTGCTGTTCTTCGACAGGTTGATGTCGATGAAGCGCTCGTAGTGTCCAAGGTCAAGGTCCGTTTCCGCACCGTCGTCCGTTACGAATACTTCACCGTGTTGATACGGGCTCATCGTCCCTGGGTCCACGTTGATGTAAGGATCGAACTTCTGGATCGTCACTTTCAGGCCTCTATTTTTCAAAAGTCTGCCGAGTGATGCAGCCGTGATGCCTTTGCCGAGCGATGACACAACACCGCCCGTTACGAAGATATACTTAGTCACTGTAAAAAACCCCCTGTACGATGATTATGGTTGAATCTTTAAACGTTCCGGCGCTCATTTTTACCGATCGGGATGGCATTACATATGGAAATACCCCTATAAAAAACAAAAAAAGTGACACCCGTGTCCACGGGGCACTTTTTATCGTCTTTCCCATATAAATCCGTACTTAAATCAAAAGCCCAAGCAATAGTTTACCTTCTGGCTCGGGGGCTGTCAAGCAGGGAAAGCAGGCATTTTCAGCTTGTTTTCCCGCATGGACAAAAGAGAATCGGAGAGGTCAAATAAACGGCTTAGCGCTCGTTTTCTTCCTCGCCGTCATACTCTTCTTCCTCTTCTTCTTCGTCGAGATCTTCATCGTCCATCTCTTCGCCTTCGATCTCTTCTTCCTCGTCTTCGATCTCATCGTCTACGATGACATCTTCATCCGAATCGTCTTCATCTTCGTCGCCGTCGAACAGATCGTCGTCTGCTTCGTTATCCGGTTCGGAGTTGAAGGAAGTGTCTTCGTCCAGATCATCGTCGTCGTCTTCGTCGTTAATGATGCGCGGACGCTTGGAGCTAACAACAGGATCTTCGGATTTCTCCAGAGGATACCAGCGTTTCAAGCCCCACAGGTTTGTACCTACGCAAGCGAAACGGCCGTCAATGTTGATTTCCGTATAGAGCTGGGCAATCATGTTTTCGGCTTCTTCGTTGGTCATCCCGCGTTGGCGACCCACTTCTTTCATCAGGTCCGGGTAGTAGTAAGGCTCGTTGGCTTTTTTCAAAATCATGAAAGCCAGATCGACCATAGGCATTTCGCGGATTTTTTCATCATCAAGTGATAGTTCAATCGGTGCAGGTGTCAATTGGACACGTCCTCTCAAAACGTATTGCAATTCGGTCATACAGAAAAAGTCAACCTAAGTAAAACGCATCCGCGCGCAAAATGCAAGAAGCGGAAACGATTTTACGGCATAATTCGAATTTTTCGAACACTTTGATGCAGCTAACCGCCCCAAAAACCTTCGATCTTACATGCGCTCCGGCGCGGAAACGCCGATCAGGCGAAGAACGTTGGCGATGACGGTACGAACCGCGCCAAGCAAAGCAAGACGGGCTTGAGTCACTGCGGCATCTTCCGTGATAAAACGTTCCGCTTTGTAGTAGCTGTGCAGCATCGCCGACACTTCGTACACATAACGGGTCAGACGGTGCGGGGCATAGCCTTCTGCGGCGATCCGGATTTCTTCCGGAAGCTCGCCCAGTTTACGAAGCAAATCGTATTCATGGTTAGCCGTCAGCTTGCTCAAATCGACTTGGTCGAGTGGCAGAACGGTTACGTTTTGCTCGTCGGCCTGGCGGAAAATGCTGCAAATGCGCGCATGCGCGTATTGCACGTAGAACGCCGGGTTCTCGTTCGACGTCGAAACGGCAAGGTCCATATCGAAATCCAGATGCGAATCCATGCTGCGCATCGTGAAGAAGTAGCGCATCGGATCGACGCCCACTTCATCCATCAGGTCTTCCATCGTAACGGCTTTGCCGGTACGCTTGGACATTTTGACCTTCTCGCCGCCCTGGAACAGACTCACCATCTGCGCGATCAACACGATCAGTTTCTCCGGGTCGTTACCCAGACCTTGCATAGCGGCTTTCATCCGCGGAATGTAACCGTGGTGATCCGCGCCCCAAATGTTCATCACTTTGTCGAAACCGCGTGCGTATTTATCGCGGTGGTAGGCAATGTCCGGAGTCAGATACGTATACGTACCGTCGTTTTTGATCAATACGCGGTCTTTGTCGTCGCCGTATTTGGTTGTTCGGAGCCAGGTCGCACCGTCCAGCTCGTACACTTCGTCGCGGCTGCGCAGCTCGTCGAGCGCATCCAGCACCTGTCCGTTTTCGTAAAGCGATGTTTCGCTGAAGAAAACGTCGAAATGCACGCGGAAACGGTCCAGGTCGCGGCGGATTTTCTGCATTTCTTTTTCAAGTCCGTACGTACGCAGATATTCCATCAGCTCGCCTTGGCTCAGAGACAGCAGGCGCTCGCCTTCACGCTCGACCAGTTCTTTGGCAAAGCCTTTGATATCTTCGCCGAAGTAACCGTCTTCCGGCATCTCGGCTTCCTGTCCCAACTCCTGCTTATAGCGCGCTTCGAGCGACAGGCACAGATTGGTCACCTGGTTACCGGCATCGTTGATGTAGTATTCGCGCGTGACTTCGTAACCGGCGAAATCCAGCAGATTGCACAGCGCATCGCCGACAGCCGCTCCGCGGGCATGGCCCAGGTGCAAGCTTCCGGTCGGGTTGGCGCTGACGAATTCCATCTGCACGCGTTTGCCTTTTCCGTCTTCGATACGTCCGTAGTTCGCGCCTTGCGCGTGAACCGTGCCTACGACCGGATACAGATAGCTTTTATTCAACGTGAAGTTGATAAAGCCGGGTCCTGCGATTTCGGCCTGCACGATGCCAGCTGCTTCACGATCCAGATTTTCAAGGATAGCTTCCGCGATCATGCGTGGGTTCTTCTTCGCAAGGCGTGTAAGCTGCATGGCTGCATTGGTGGACAGGTCGCCGTGCGTTTTGTCCTTCGGCACTTCCAGCCCAATCTCCGGAATATCGGTTTCGGCTACGAGGCCGGCTTTGGCGATCGCCTGGGCGACAGCCGTTTTTACAGTGTTCTCTAGCTGTTCAAGCGGGTTAATCGTCATGTGAGTTGACTTCCTCCTGTATGGTTAAGCTAACGGCAAAATGGCCCGAGAGGACGTCTTGGACTTCCAACTCGTATTCCCAGTGAATTTCTCCCGTGGAGCCCTGCATGCGCACGCTCAGCTCCCGGGTATGGGTAACCATGTCGAAACGCGTGTAAGGCGAACGGTAAAAACCGGGCAGACTGTCCCCTTTGCGGAAGGACTGCTCCGATTCCACCTCGCCGTGGCGGGTAACTTTCAATTCGTCTTGCGTGACCTTGAGCAGTGTGCGTACGCTTTCCCCACCACTTGCTCCGGGTTCTTCGTAACGGATATATAGCGACTTGTTTTTCTGAAAAACCTGTCCGGCGAGCTTCTGCTCAACCTTCTCTCCGTCCTGTCGACTGTTGATCGTAATCAGGACGCGGCTCATGCCTTGCATAGCGCTTCCGCTCCAATCCCTCTTGATGAAGATTTCTTCTATAATACTATAGCATATTCCGGGTTTGCGACCTATAGAGTATTAAGAAGTAGTCCACCGCGCAAGCCGATATTTTCAGGGAAATCGTGCGCAAACGAACGGTGGGTGCGGTCTGCGGCAAGATTGCTCGAAGCGGGTATGATAGCATAGAAAGAAATCGTGTATGGAACGGGAGGTTTTATGATGTCGAGCGAATCAGATTCCCAGTCACCGCAATCACTCGCCCCGCACTCCGGTTTTCAGCCGCTTCCGCCTTCTCTGTTTGCTTCCAAAGCGCTTGAGGCTTCTCCGCGATTACTGGGCCAAACGTTGGTACGTCGCACGGAGATCGGCGAAATCCGCAGCCGGATCATCGAAACGGAGAGCTATGGCGGGATTGAAGATAAAGGCAGCCACGCCTACGGAGGCCGACGCACCAATCGTACGGAGATCATGTTCGGCGCAGGAGGCACCGCCTACGTCTACCTCATCTACGGCATGTATCATTGCCTAAACGTCGTGACAGGCGTACCGGACGATCCGCAAGCGGTGCTGATCCGTGCCGTCGAGCCTTTGACCGAAGAAGACGAGCGCCGGATGCGGTTGCTTCGGTCCATCAAATCGAAAAAGCCGGCAGATCTGTCGGGCGGGCCGGGTAAACTGTGCCGGGCGCTCGATATCGACAAGTCGTTTAACGGCTGCCGCCTGACCGTACCGACATCATCGCTGTATCTGGAGGCAGGCGACGATGTCGCCGGGCTGGATATCGTCTGCGGGCCACGGATCAATATCGACTATGCAGAAGAATACGCGGCCAAGCCGTGGCGTTTTTTCCTCAAGGATCATTCGTATGTCTCGATTAACGACAAAGCAAATCCGCCAAAGCCTTTCCACCGATGAATGAAGAACGGCATAGCCGAACAAACAGAAAAAAGCGCCGGTTTCCGATCAGGGAAACAGCGCTTTTTCTGTTTTCGTACTTTGACCGCATCGAGCCTAACCTTTTAAGCGTTCATAGTACGAGCCTATTTTTAAATGATTGAATGGTTAACCGCCGAGTTCGTTCTTCAATTCCTCGGGCGAACGCTCCCACCATTCCGCATTGTGCGTCGTCAGCAACGTTTTCAGCGCCGCTTTCGCTTCCGCATCCATTTCGTTCAGGATGATTTTACGCTTAATCGCATAATCCAGCTTATTCACATGGTCAGCCAGAATTTTGAAGCCTCGCTTGGTCTCGCTGTTGATCCACATCTCGCAAGCCGTCGCTCCCGCGTAGCTTCCGCCTTCTTCCGTCTTGTCTACCGCAACCCAGACCAGCCACACCAGGCGTCCGCCTTCCGCGTCCTGACGTTCGGCCGTAAAGCGGATGCCGCGCTCTACCTTGCTTTTGGCATGCATGGCTCCAACGTCGATTCGGGCCTCGCCCTCATCTATAATGATCGGAGATACGTTATTGAGATTGATGGCTCCGGTACCGAAACCTTTGTGTTTACTGCTCTTTTGGCTGCTGCTGATAATGTTCAGACCGAGCTGCTTTTTACCTGTCTGCTTTTCTTCCATAACGGGAATTTACGCCCCTTTCGGCCAATAAATGCAATCCAAGTTCTTGCAAAAAGTTAACCTTTTTTCAGTAAACTCTTCATCATTCTCTATTCTATCCGATAAAAAGACGAAAGCAAAACAAAAAACCTGGAGTTTATCCGGTTATCTTGTCGAAATTCGCCTGCTCACTTGCTTGGTCCATAAGAATATATTCGTAAATTTATGTGAACGTCATGTTTTTTAACTTCTATAAAACCTTGTAACGGCGCGGTTTTGATAGTCTTGGTGGAAGGTCCGTGTTAAACACGCATCAAGAAAGCGTTAAATAAAAGTTTGCCAAGGGCTAAGTCCTTTGCTACAATGTGACTTGTGAGTAGTAACAACTTTGTAAACTTTGATTAAAGCCATAAATGCAGGACACAACACATACAACGACGACACGACAAACGAAGCTTTTCGGTGCAAACCAAGATCTAAGCCGAATTCCGGCACCGGGAAGCGGGGGAACCAGTTATGGGTGAATTGACTTCGCAACGAAGGAGTCATAGGGGGACCTTCTCAACCGAATCCTTAAGCTAACCTCGCAGGCAAAATGGAAGGGGTACAATGTCTTTGAAGAAGAAGCTGACAGCCGCAGTAATGGGTCTCGCCATCGCGTTCAGCGTGGTGACTACAGGAAACGCTCATGCAGACTCCAAATTGGACAACGTAATCGACTCTGCACTTGGAACACCATACCGCACTGCGGGAACTACGCTTAACGGATTTGATTGCTCGGGCTTTACAAGCTATGTGTTCGACAAGCTTGGAATCGACCTGCCGCGTCAATCTTCCGCTCAATACGGAGCCGGAAACAAAGTCGACAAAGGCGATCTGCGCGCAGGGGATCTGGTCTTCTTTAACACGAACGGAAGAGGAATTTCGCACGTCGGCATCTATGTCGGCAACGGCAAATTCGCTCATTCGTCGTCTTCGAACGGAGTTCGTTACGACAACCTGAGCTCAAGTTATTATGCGGATCGTTATGTGGGCGCAGCTCGCGTAATGAGCACTTACTCGTATAACGAGCTTGCAGGAAGCTAATCTTTTTCTTTCTAACTTATGCCTAATCGTAAACTGTTTTTATAGAGCCGCATTCGGATGACCCTTCATCTTGATGCGGTTTTTTCATGTCCTTTGTATACTTTAAACGGTCAAGCGCATGAAAAGGTTTCAAGCGGCCCTGAAATTTTTCAACTTATTATTGATTACCCGCTCAGAAATCGGTCAAACGCGCTTTTTCCATTTTAGTGGATTTATTTGAAAAGGAGTCGAAACGACGATGCAGGCTGATTCATTCGAGGTACGGACGATGACAGAGGAAGAAGCCGAACTCGTCTCTGGCTGGCACTATGAAGCACCGTACGATGTGTATGGCTGGATGCCTTGGGACGAAATGAAAAAGCTCGGAATCGAATTCGGCGATCCCGAGCTGCGCGAACAACAATATGTGACGATCTATCGCGACAATCTGCTGCATGGATTCGCTCAACTTTTCCCGCTCGGCGGCACCACCCGGCTCGGCATCGGCATGCGCCCCGATCTGTGCGGGCAAGGGCTAGGTACGTCTTTTGTCCAAGCGGTGGCGGAAGAAGCATTGCGGCGGATTCCCGGCCAAGAGATTGACCTGGAAGTGTTGACCTGGAACCAGCGCGCAATCAAAGCTTATCGCAAAGCCGGCTTCACGATCACAGACCTGTATGAACGAATGACACCGGAAGGAATGAAGCCCTTCTACTGCATGGTCTATCAAATGCCTTCCTTAGACTAGCGCCACGAAGGTCATTTGTTTATCTCCGATCAGGACATTGATTCGATGCAGTACGCTATCATGAATCACAACTGCACTGCCGACATCAATAGACGGCTGTGTGCCCAGCGCATAAAACAAATCCTCGGCCAAAGCTTCATGCACTTCCAAACGGTCTTCGGGACCCAAACGCTCCCAGTCCTCCGAATCCATTTCGAAAAACAGATAACTGTCCGGAATCAATGAGACCGCTTTCGTTAAATCCTGCAAAATCTCCCCGTAATCCCTACCATGCTTGACTCCCATTTGCGCTGCTCCTTTTTTGTCCATTATTTTAAACCTACTGTCTTATTTTCATTATAGCGCAATTTGTCTCTTAAAAAAAAAGCTCCCCCTGTCGATAAAAAACATAGGAGTTGTAGGGTGTTTTTTAAAAGAAAAAGGCCAGCAAACACTCATTTTGTCGATTTGCGTGCTTGTGCTCCTGTTCGTTTACTCGGATCGGGAACAAACTGTATCCAGATATGCACAAGTCATCGCTTGGGAAAGGTTGCACGTAGTAGCTGGAAAAGAAGACTCGTCTTCTGTAGTTCGCACAGGCCAGGGATGGCCGACTGTGCTTATGCAAGTTTTATATTCTCATGGATGAGGTGCTTACATGGAATTATCGTCTCTTATCGGTCTGGTCCTAGCTCTAGTCTCCATCTTTGTCGGCATGATTTTAAAAGGAGCACCGCTAACCGCTCTGGCAGTACCAGCAGCCTACCTTATCATTATTGGCGGTACGGTCTCCACAGTCTTCGTCGGATTTCCGATGAGTGACTTGAAGAACTTCCCGAAGCTCGTCAAGATCTTCTTGTTCAAGCCTAAAACGATCGACAAGGCTGAGCTGGTAGGGATGTTCATGGAATGGGCATCGATCACTCGTCGCGAAGGCCTGCTTGCACTGGAATCGAAAGTCGACGAAATCGACGATGACTTCCTGCGTAACGGCATGCGGATGATTATCGACGGCAACGACCAAGAATTCGTCAGCGATGTATTAATGGAAGATATACATGCCATGGAAGAACGCCACCGGGTCGGAGCGCAGATCTTCTCCCAGGCAGGCATGTACGCGCCGACGCTCGGCGTACTGGGCGCCGTAGTCGGCCTGATTGCCGCACTCGGCGAGCTTGAAGACATGAATAAACTGGCGCACGCTATCGCGGCTGCCTTTATCGCTACACTGCTCGGCATCTTTGTCGGTTACGTGCTGGCTCACCCGATCTCCAATAAGCTTAAACGCGTCTCGAAAAAAGAAGTTGAAGTGCGTATGATGATGGTGGAAGGTCTGCTCTCGATCCAATCGGGCGTATCGACTATTGCGATCAACCAAAAGCTGGCCGTATTCCTGACTCCTGCAGAACGCAAGAAGCTAGAAGAAAAGGGAGGCGGTTCGAGTGGCCAAGAAGGCTAGACCGGAACACCACGAAGAACATGCCGACGAGAGCTGGTTGCTCCCCTATTCCGACTTGATGACCCTTTTGCTTGCTCTATTTATCGTATTGTATGCCATGAGCTCGGCCAACGTCAGCAAGTTTGAGGCGATGGCCGAGGCTTTCGATTCTGTTTTTAACGGCGGAAAAGGCATCATGGAGCATACGTCCACAACCGACGAAAGCAATACTCAAGATGGATCAAAGTCCGATGCGGAAAAATCCGTCGAACAAATGGCAGCGGAAGCTAAGGACACCAAGAAAGATACGGCTAACGAAACGTTGGCCAAGTTGAAAAAGAAAGAACAAGAAGATCTGACCAAGCTGAAAAAGCAATTGGATAGTTACATCGAGAAGAACGGACTGAGCAATCAACTGGAAACGAATCTGAATCAGTCCCAGCTCCAAATCACGATCAGCGACAAAGCGCTTTTTGCTTCCGGCGAAGCAACCGTTAAGCCGTCATCCCGGACGCTGGGTGCGTCGATCGCGAATATCCTGAAGAACTTCCCGGGCTACAATATTCAGGTTATCGGTCATACCGACAATGTTCCGATCTTCAATAACAATTTCAAATCCAACTGGGACCTCAGTTCCGGTCGGGCGAATAACTTCCTTCAAGTTTTGCTGCAAAACAAAAACCTGGACCCGCGCCGTTTCACCGCTATTGCGGCAGGCGAGTATCAACCTATCGCTTCGAACGCAACAGCTTCGGGACGTGCTCAAAACCGTCGGGTAGAAGTTTCGATCATCCGGAACTACCAGGATTCGACGAACACGATCAGCACGACCAACGCGACTTCTCCATAAGCGGAAAAGATCGAGATCTCACGCACGCTGCTCACGCTCAAAAGACTGTCCCCTTTCCTCCGGAATGGGGACTTTATTTATCCACAGGCAATTCACAAATCCACAATTGTCATGTAGAATATGTGCATAACACTGTGGACTACTCGCTACTTATCCACAATTTTGTACACACCATGTTAACAACCCGAATGTTTGTTCGATGGATATCCTCTTTAGCGAACGAAAGGAGCTTTACCGTTTGGAATTCTTTGATACGGAAAAAAGCCATGAATATTGGATGCGGTTAGCTATAGAAGAAGCACGCAAGGCCGAAGCTCTCGGAGAGGTTCCTATCGGTGCTATAATCGTCCGTCATGGTGAAGTAGTAGGCCGGGGTTATAACTTACGCGAAACCACACACGATGCAACGGCCCACGCCGAAATGATAGCGATTCGGGAAGCTAGCGAACGAATCGGTGCTTGGCGGCTGCTCGACTGTACGTTATATGTCACCCTTGAGCCTTGTCCAATGTGTGCGGGAGCTATCGTGCAAGGTCGGGTACCGCTGGTCGTTTACGGGACTCCCGATCCTAAAGCCGGTTGTGCAGGGACGCTGATGAACTTGCTGCAAGAGCCTCGGTTTAACCATCGCACAGAATTAATCGAAGGCGTGCTGCAAAACGAATGTGCCGAGCTGCTGTCCGATTTTTTCCGTGGATTGCGCGTACGCATAAAGGAACGCAAAGCGCTTCGACGATCACAGCAAGCCGTGGCAGAAAACGAAGCGTCCCGACCTGTATACCGCAAAGACTCCGATCCCGGAGAACATGACCCTGCTGATCGGTAAAAGATTTGCAAGCTAACATATGCTAGAATTCGATCTTCACGCAACAAAAAAGGCGGCCCTCAACGAGGTCGCCTTTTTGCTTTTTCCAAATATGCCGATTAGTAGTTCATGTTCTCCAGCTCGTCGAGCGTAATCGTATCGGTTGGGATACCGACTTCAAACGTTTGCGCTTCGTTGACTTTGCTGTACGTCGACGAACCTGTCAGAGATACTTTACCCGATGTTTCGGATTCCGGATCTTGGAAGTTCACGTCTACCACCATTTTTTGGTGAACCGGGAATTGATCTTTGTTCAGAGCCGTATCCAATTGGAACGTGTTCACGGTCAGGTAGTTTTTCAATTCATCCAGATCTTTGTTCATTTCTTCGTTGTCTTTCGTGCTCAGTTCCGTTTTCGCGTCTTGCAGATCCTGCTCGGTCAGGCCAAGCATTTCACGGTATTCCGGCGTATCCAGCGTTTCGATCACTTTAGGCAACGCTACGTTAACCAGTGTCGTGATCGCGTCTTTTACATTGTCGTTCGTAACTTCGAAACGTACCACGTCTTCGGCGGTTACGCCTTCAGGAAGACCGGCGTCGCCTACTGCTACCTTTTTGAAGTATGTGCCTTCGTCGAAGCTATCCAGTACAGCCGCGCTCAGGTCTGCACTGAGTTTTTGCGAGTTTTTAGGATCAAGCATCGCTTCGTTGAATTCTGTACCTTGTTGCGCCGCAAGCTCTTGCAGGTCGAATTCGATGAATTTACCTACAATGTTTTCAGGAAGCGGCAGAAGTGCAATGTTCGGTACTTTGATGTACATTTTTTCTTTGGTCATGACGATCGGAAGTTTAATGGTCATTTCCATATCGCCTTTGAGCTTCACTTCGAGATTCATTTCCGTTTGCATCGGGTCGCCCTGATAAACGGTCTTCACATTGAATTCCGCACCTTTCAGCATGCTGACCACTTGATTTACGCTTGTCGAATCCATGCTCGTCGGAGGAACGGTAACCGTCAGCTCGTTAATTGTGAAGTTGCTGTCCATCTGGTAAGAAGTCGCAGCCGTTGCGCTTACAACCGATTGCTTCAGTAAAGCTTTTGGAGAATCTTCGACTTTTGCCGCCGGGTTTGCCGCATTGTTTCCACAACCAGATAAGACGAGTGCGCCTGTCATCACCAAAGCACCAAAGCTTCCGAATAATTTTTTGTTCATGTTTTTGTTCTCCCCTATTCGTGTCTGTATAATTTTTTTAAAAATTCCTAATACCCACTTAACCATTCAACCAATCTGTGAAACTCCGTCCGGTAGTCCGCCGAACGGTGCGGACATGCCTAAGTATACGTGAACGTTTTTCGAAAAGTTTCAAAATTCCAAAATTGGACACTCCGGCTCATAAAAAGCACAGGACCCGAGAACTATAACGATTCCCAGGTCCTGTATGAATTATCTGTTATTCCGTTATCAATCAGTGAATATCTTTTTTCTTGAAGCGGCCGCCTTTGACGTCGTGAATATTGCCGATTGCCAGAAAAGCGTTATCGTCGAATTGATTCACGATTTCTTTGAGCTTCGCTTCCTCAAGACGCGTAATGACGCAAAAGATCACTTTCTTGGGATCTCCGGTAAAACCGCCTTCTCCCGCCAGATAAGTCACGCCGCGTCCGAGACGGTCCAGAATGGCATTGCCGATATCGTCGATCTGATCGCTGATGATCCAGACCGATTTGGATTCGTTCATGCCTTCGATGGTGACGTCGATCATCTTATAAGCAATGTAATACGCAAGGATCGAGAACAAAGCGCGGTCCCAACCAAACACGAACCCGGCTCCGGACAAAATGAACAGATTGACGAACATGACGATCTCGCCAACCGAGAAAGGTGTCTTACGGGAAACCAAAATCGCGATAATCTCTGTGCCATCAAGCGAACCGCCGTTGCGAATGACGATACCCGTGCCGACACCGAGAAAAATACCGCCGAATACGAAAGCGAGCAATGTATCCGTGACAAAAGCTTGAACCGGATGGAGTAACACGGTTCCGATCGAGAGGACCGTGATACCAAGAAGTGTAGATAACGCAAAGGTCTTGCCGATTTGTTTGTAGCCGATAATCAGGAAAGGGAGGTTGAGAACAAACAGGAAAATACCGAGTTTCCAACCGGTAATATAGGAAGCCATAACCGAAATGCCGGTGATGCCGCCATCGGTGATGTTATTGGGGACAAGGAACAATTCCAGCGCCACGGCAACAAGGATCGCGCCGAGGATGATAAAGATTGTTCGTATAATAATTTGCCTAATCGTCTTCTTCCCGTGCGCTTTCGGTGTAGACGGCTTACGGGTAGGAGACGGGACTACGGATTCAGTCATTATTCACGTTCCTTCCGGATAATATGGTTCTTGCTATAGGGTCCTCTCCTTTGCTGATGAGCTGCGCAGTATACGACTGCATACATTAACGTATATTCTAATTATGCCATACTCTTGAGCAAATTGTATAATCATATATTCATTTTGCATAAACAAAAAACCGCCTTCCCTGTATAAAAGGAAAAGACGGTTGTCATTTATTAAGCTGGCGGAGAGGATGGGATTCGAACCCATGTGGAGTTGCCCCCTAACGGTTTTCAAGACCGCCCCGTTATGACCGCTTCGGTACCTCTCCAGAGGTAAAATACATCTCAAAAGTGCAACATGTATTATTCTACTTCATTATTCAGCTCCATGCAAGATAGCAGTCCGTTCTTTTCACGTTAAGGTGTCAAGAACGGACTTTATCTTTTTCCTTCTATATCGTCAGTACGATGATTACGCTTGTGGAGCGATCACTTTCACGCCACGCATATACGGCTGGAGCACTTCAGGGATGATAACACTACCGTCTTCCTGTTGGTAGTTTTCCAGAATCGCGGCTACGGTACGGCCTACAGCCAGACCTGAGCCGTTCAGCGTGTGCACGAATTCCGGTTTGCCTTTCGTCTCGCGGCGGAAACGGATGCCTGCGCGGCGCGCCTGGAAGTCTTCGACGTTGGAGCACGACGAGATTTCGCGGTACATGCCGCTTTCCGGCAACCAGACTTCGAGATCGTACGTTTTCGCCGCGGTAAAGCCCATATCGGCCGTGCACAGCACGATCACGCGGTAAGGCAGACCAAGCAGTTCCAGCACGCGCTCCGCGTTCGCCGTCATTTGCTCCAACTCGTCGTAGGAATGGTCCGGATGCACGATCTTGATCATTTCGACTTTGTTGAACTGGTGCTGACGGATCAGGCCGCGCGTGTCGCGTCCCGCCGAACCCGCTTCGGAACGGAAACAAGCGCTGTACGCGATGTATTTTTTCGGCAAAACGTCCGCTTCGAGAATCTCGTCGCGGTGATAGTTCGTCACCGGGACCTCGGCGGTCGGGATCAGATAATACTCCGTATCCTTCAGCTTGAACAGGTCTTCTTCGAACTTCGGCAGTTGACCCGTTCCGTACAGGCTGTCCTGATTGACGATATACGGAGGCAGCATTTCCTCGTAACCGTGCTCTTCGCTGTGCAAGTCCATCATAAAGTTGATCAAAGCGCGTTCCAGACGGGCTCCGAGTCCTTTATAGAAGGTAAAACGCGAGCCTGTAACTTTGGCCGCCGCTTCAAAATCGAGAATGCCGAGGTTTTGCGCCGTTTCCCAGTGGGCTTTCGGCGTAAAATCGAACTGTCGCGGCTCGCCGACACGGCGAATTTCCACGTTATCGTCTTCCGAAGCGCCGACCGGCACCGCCTCGTTCGGAATATTCGGAATCGCCATCGTAACTGCGTCGATTTCCGTTTCCAAACCGCGTACTTCTTCGTCCAATTCCTTGATGCGGTCGGATACCTGGCGCATTTCGGCGATCAGATCGTCCGCGTTCTCGCGGTTCTTTTTCAACTTTGCGACTTCGCCGGACACGGTGTTCCGACGGTTTTTGAGAATTTCGACTTCCTGAAGCTTCTCGCGGCGCGCGCCGTCGAGGCTCGGGAAATTAGCGATCAGATCTTCGGATTTGCCGCGGTTCGCGAGCGCCTGCTTGACCCGATCGTAGTCGTTTCTAAGTATTTTCACATCCAGCACGGGAGCTTCATCCTTTCGATTCTCCGGTCTTGGACTGACGTACCATATGCGTAAAATATTCGTGCAGCCGGTAGTCGTCGGTCAATTCCGGATGAAATGACGACACGAGAAGATGCCCTTCCCGCGCCGTTACCATTTCTCCATTATAAACCGCCAGCACTTCGACGTCTGCACCGATTTCGCGAATTAATGGCGCACGAATAAAAACGGCTCGAACCGACTGCTGTATTCCCGTAATCGGCAGGTCGATTTCGAAGCTTTCCCGTTGGCGTCCGAAAGCGTTGCGAGCCACCGTCATATCCATTAGGCCCAGATGCGGCTCATCCTGTCCTTCGATCCGCCTGGCGAGCACGATCAGTCCGGCACATGTGCCGAAGATCGGCTTGCCCGCTTCCGAAAACTGCCGGATGCGTTCGATAAAGCCGTATTTTCGCATCAGCTTACCGATTGTCGTGCTTTCGCCGCCGGGAATGACCAAGCCGTCCAGCTCGTCGAGCTGCTCCGTTTTTTTCACGGCCACGGCTTGCGCACCTGCCTGCTCCAGACTGCGGATATGTTCCGAAACGGCGCCCTGAAGAGCCAGGACGCCGATTTTGAGGGTTTGAGTGGTCATATTCGGTTTACCAACCGCGATCCTGCATACGTTCCGCCGGAGCGAGCTGCTTGATATCGATACCTTTCATCGGCGCGCCCAGCTCTTTCGAAACTTCGGCGATCAGGCGGTAGTCGTCATAATGCGTCGTCGCTTCCACGATTGCACGCGCGAATTTTTCCGGATTATCCGATTTGAAAATGCCCGAACCGACGAACACGCCGTCCGCGCCAAGGTGCATCATCAAGGCCGCGTCCGCCGGAGTCGCCACGCCGCCTGCCGCGAAGTTAACGACCGGCAGCTTGCCCGTCTCGTGAATACCCAGCAAAATTTCGTAAGACACGCCCAGGTTTTTCGCTTCGGCGTACAGTTCGTCTTTCGACAGATTGCGCACTTTGCGGATTTGTCCGTTAATCAGACGCATATGACGCACGGCTTCGACGATATTTCCGGTTCCCGGCTCGCCTTTGGTCCGCAGCATCGAAGCTCCTTCGCCGATCCGGCGCAGCGCTTCTCCGAGATCTTTGGCTCCGCAGACAAAAGGAATCGTGAATTCGTGCTTGTCGATATGGTACACTTCGTCGGCCGGCGTCAGCACTTCGCTCTCGTCGATATAGTCCACGCCCAGCGATTCCAGCACTTTGGCTTCGACGTAATGTCCGATCCGCGCTTTGGCCATGACCGGGATCGAAACGACTTTCATGACCTCTTCCACGATCGTCGGATCGGCCATGCGAGCCACGCCGCCTGCTGCCCGAATATCGGACGGAACGCGCTCAAGCGCCATCACGGCCGTCGCGCCCGCCGCTTCGGCGATTTTGGCCTGTTCAGCGTTCATGACGTCCATGATGACGCCGCCTTTTTGCATTTCCGCCATGCCTCTTTTAACACGCGATGTTCCTGCTTCCATGGTCATAGCCCCCTGTGTGCTCCGAATTTTCGGAACTTCTTAAGGCCTGATTCTATAGAAGCGAGTATATCTTTACAATGGATTTGCCGTAACTTAGAACAGGTTTTTGATGCCTTCGAACAGGTCGGAGAAGAATCCGCCGATCGCGCGCATCAATTGTTTGAACCAACCTGCTTTTTCCACGTCTGCCGAAGCCACGAGATCGACGGTTTTGGTCTGCGCCTCCGCCATGCCTTCCGCCTGATACGTATAGGTTGCCGTGCCGACTTTGTCGCCTTTGGCAATCGGGGCTTCAAGTCCGGATTCCAGGCTGCTCTGCATTTTCAGACCGCTGGCATCCGCGCCTTTAGGCACGACGAAGCTGATCGCTCCCGCCGTCTCGTAGGCTACCGACTCTTCTTTGCCTTTGGCTACCGCGACAGGCTCTTCGCCTTCGATCGCTTTGCCTGCCGCGACCATTTCTTTGATCTCGAAGTTGTTGAAGCCGTAGTCCAACACTTTGCGTGTCTCGACGAAGCGCGAACCCTGGTTGTTGACGTCCGTGCCCATGACTACGCTGATCAGACGCATGCCGTCACGAATAGCCGTACCCGTGAAGTTGTTGCCCGCGGCTGCGGTGTGACCCGTTTTCAGACCGTCCAGACCTTCGTAGGCGTAAGCTTTGAAGTTCGGAACCGTTGCGTTGGCTTCGAGCATCCAGTCCAGATTGTCGATTCTGCCGCTATCCCCCGGACGGAACTGATAGGATTGGATCGTCGTGAACTCGTTGAAATCCGGATGGTCGGTCACGATGTATTTCGCCAGAATCGCTGCGTCCATCGCGGACATCACGGTTTCTTTGCCATCGGACGGACGTGTGCCTTCCGGCATATCGGCAATATCCAGACCTGTCGAGTTGGCGAAATGAGCCGTAGTCATGCCCATACGCTTGGCTTCGCTGTTCATCAGCTTGACGAATTCTATCTCGGTTGGCGCGACAGTCTCGGCCAAAGCGACCGTCGCGTCGTTAGCGGAACCGATCGCCATCGCGATGTACAGGTCTTTCACCGTATGTTGGTCGCCTTGAGCCAGGAATACGCGCGAGCCGACTTGGGCAGCCGCGTTCGCGCTGGTCGTGACGACATCGTCCCAGCCCAGCTTGCCTTGTTTAACTTGCTCGGCCACGATGTATTCGGTCATCATTTTGGTCATGCTCGCCGGAGGCAATGCCGTCTCGGCATCCAGCGACAAAATGACTTCGCCTGTGGTTGGCTCAAGCAGTACCGCCGACTTGACGGCGAGATTGAGGCTTTCGACAGTCGGAATCGCTTTTTGAGCGGTAGTTGCCGGAGTAGCGGCGTCTTTGGTTTCGGTCGTTGTCGTTTGCGATTGAGTCGTTGTGTCTGCTGCCGCGCTGGCCAAGTTAGCCGGAACGACGGACAGGCAGAGCATATGGATAAGCAGAACGGAAGCGGCGCTTCTTTTCAGGAATTTCGGTTGAGCAAACCGGTTCTTTTCGACTTTGCTTTTATAAGTAGAGGTCATGCGTTTCAATGGATAAGTACTCCCCTCGTGCTGAGTTTCTTGGCATACGCTATTAGTCTACCACAGCGTTAGGTGGCGTGTCTTCCTGTGCGGCGGCTTGAGGGCCTATTCGTTGCGAGTGAGGCGGCTGCGGGACAGTTTCGTTTCGGTCGCGTGTTGAACTTGGGAAGCTGGATTGGATTTTATAAAGGAAGCTTCCCAAGTTCAAAGGCGAACACTTCGTTCCTACACTGAAACTGTCCCTCCGCCTAGGCTCGCCGCTCGGGAATTTTTTTATAAAAGGGCGGCCCGGCTGTTTGGCCGGGCCGTTGAGCTGCATTCATCTCGTTCAAAGTTCAAGAACTAACAAGATTCAAGAACTAAAAAACGCGGGGAGCGGAGGGTTTCCGCGCGCCGCGTTCGAATTGCATAGGCAACAATGAAAAGATTGGATTACACCGAATAGTTCGGTGCTTCTTTGGTAATTTGGACGTCGTGAGGGTGGCTTTCGCGTAAGCCTGCGCCGGTGATACGGACGAATTGGGTATCGTTACGCAGCACGTCGAGGTTGCTTGCGCCGCAGTAGCCCATGCCGGAGCGGAGCCCGCCGACGAGTTGGTTGATGGTGTCGGACAAAGCGCCTTTGTAAGCGACGCGGCCTTCGATGCCTTCCGGTACCAGCTTTTTGTCATCGTCCTGGAAGTAACGGTCTTTACTGCCTTGCTTCATGGCTGCGATGGAACCCATGCCGCGATAGACTTTGAAACGGCGGCCTTGGTAGATCTCCGATTCGCCCGGGCTTTCTTCGGTTCCGGCAAACATGCTGCCCAGCATAACGGCGTGTGCGCCGGCTGCGATGGCTTTGGTGATTTCGCCGGAATATTTGATGCCGCCGTCGGCAATGATCGGAATGCCGTATTCGCGAGCGACCGTTGCGCAGTCGTAGATCGCCGTGATTTGCGGCACGCCGATACCGGCGATGACGCGGGTGGTACAGATGGAGCCTGGGCCGATGCCGACTTTAACGACCGAAGCACCCGCTTCGATCAGTTCGCGAGTCGCTTCACCGGTTGCCACGTTGCCCGCGATGATGGTCAGTTCCGGGTAACGGGCACGGATATTGCGAACCGCGTCGATAATGTTGATATGGTGTCCGTGTGCCGAGTCGACTACGATAACGTCAACGCCGGCTTCTACCAGAGCATCGATACGCTCGATCGCATCGTTCGATACGCCGACAGCCGCGCCGACGAGCAGGCGTCCTTGCGAATCTTTCGCAGCGTTCGGGAACTGGATCGCTTTTTCGATGTCTTTAATGGTAATCAGACCTTTGAGCACGTTGTTCTCGTCCACCAACGGCAGCTTTTCGATCTTGTGCTGTTGCAGGAGGCCTTCCGCTTCGCGCAGCGTCGTGCCGACAGGAGCCGTTACGAGGTTCTCCTGCGTCATGACTTCCTTGATCGCGATGCTGTAATCGTGAACGAAACGCAGGTCGCGGTTGGTCAGGATGCCGACCAGCTTCTCGTTTTCGTCGACGATCGGAACGCCAGATATCCGATACTTGCCCATAAGGGCCTCTGCATCGGAGACGAGATGGTCCGGACTCAGGAAGAACGGATTGGTAATAACGCCGTTTTCGGAACGTTTTACGCGGTTGACTTCGTCCGCTTGCTTCTCGACCGGCATATTTTTATGAATGATGCCGATGCCGCCTTCGCGCGCGATCGCGATCGCCAAAACCGCTTCGGTTACCGTGTCCATGCCTGCGCTGATCAACGGAATGTTCAACTGTACCTTTTCGCTCAATTTCGTGGACACACTGACTTCCTTTGGCAGAACTTCCGACTTTCTTGGAACCAGCAACACGTCGTCGAACGTCAGACCTTCTTTGTCAAACTTGCTATTCCACACCCGATTTTGCCTCCTTTTTTCTCTTGTCCTTACCGCCGTTTTTTCCTTATATGGAAAGCTGAAAGGGCTTTTCTGAAAATATATTATTGCAATCTTAGCAAAGGGGGTATGGGCTGTCAAGGTGAAAAAACGGGCGTTCTTCCGCGATTTCCAGCCTCTTGGAAGAGCGGGAACGGTGTCCGCCCAGCATGGACAATTCGACGTTTTTTGAAACGTTTTCTTCAGCGCTTCGAAAAGGCATTGAAGCGTTTTTCTTTTGGATTCCGCTTTCGGATCGGCTTTATGTTTGGCTCAAAGGGTCGAAATAAATGCTCAAGTACACTTATTTCGTTCGATCTGCTTCGGAATTTTCAAATAGGTACAAATATACATTTATTCGAAGAAAAAATGCGTAAAATCGCACAAGGACGAGGAATTAAGTGTATATCTGCATCTAATCCCTCCAAATCACAGAATACGAAGAAAATAAATGGATATACGCACTTATTCTCAAAATTCCGGTCGGCGCGTGTGCCAATCCGGGCTTTTCGTATTCCGCATTCTTTTCATATTCCGCATTCTTCTCATATTCGGCGTTCTTTTTGCATTTGGCTTTCTTTTTTTACATCCCATACTTCTAAACATTATAACGTTATATTGTTTTTTCGAAAAAGCGGTGTTATCTTGAAATGGAGACTCCTACCAGAAAGCAGGTGCGCCATGAAGCAAGATTTTGTGCTGCGGCATGTTCGGTTGCCGGACGAGCGAATCGCGGATTTGAAAATTCGGGACGGCCGGATCGACGGACTGCACGAACCCGGCACGGCAAGCGGAGGCGAAATCCTCGATTGCGAAGGGCAATACGTATCCGGCGGCTGGATCGATATGCACGTGCATGCTTTTCCCGAGTTCGAACCGTACGGCGATTCCGTCGACGCGATCGGCGTGGATTGCGGCTGCACGACGATCGTCGACGCGGGGAGCTGCGGCGCCGACCGGATCGGCGAATTGGCCGCAAGCCGCGCGAACAGCCGGACCCGATTATTCGCTTTCCTGAACGTATCGCGGATCGGCCTTCAGCGAACCGACGAACTGTCGCAGTTGGAATGGATACATAAGGAAGCGCTGCTTCAAGCCGTCCGCGAACATCCCGATTTTATCGTGGGGTTAAAAGCGAGAATCAGCAGCAGCGTCGTACGCGGCAACGGCACGGAGCCTTTGCGGCTGGCCGTAGGCTTGAGCGAGGAAACCGGACTGCCGATCATGACGCATATCGGTTCCGCCCCGCCCGCGATCGAAGACGTGATTCCTTTGCTGCGAAGCGGCGATATCGTCACGCATTATCTCAACGGCAAAGCCAACAACCTGTTCGACGACGCCGGAACTCCCCTGCCCGTGCTCACGGACGCGATCCGGCGCGGCGTGAAGCTCGACGTCGGCCACGGCACCGCCAGCTTTTCGTTCCGAACGGCCGAACAAGCGCGCGGCGCCGGCATATCGTTCGATACGATCAGCACCGATATTTATCGCGGCAACCGCTTGAACGGGCCTGTGTACGGGATGGCGAATGTGCTGACCAAGTTTCTGACCCTCGGCTATACGCTGACAGAGGTCATCGAAGCCGTTACCTCCCGTCCCGCCGCCTGGCTCAACCGTCCCGAACTCGGTCGGATACAAGTCGGCGATCCCGCCAACCTGACCCTTTTTTCTATTAAAAATGTTCCGTCCGTCCTCACCGATTCCGAAGGCGTCACCCGCACGTCCGCACAAAGTATCCAAGCTGAAGGAGTGGTTATCAATGGCGAGTACCTTGCATGCCGAATACGGTCTTAAACGCGTTATCAACGCCAGCGGAAGAATGAGCATTCTCGGCGTATCCGCGCCGAGCGATACCGTCATGGACGCGATGCGCATCGGCGGTCAAAGTTACGTGGAGATCGCCGATCTGGTCAACAAAGCAGGCGATCGGATCGCGAATCAACTGGGGTTCGAAGCGGCGCTGGTCGTGAACTCGGCATCCAGCGGCATCGCTTTGTCCGTCGCGGGCATCGTCACGCAAGGCGATCGCGGCCGCAGTCTGCGCCTGCACCAATCGCCGATCGCCAAAAACGAGATCGTGATGCTCAAAGGACATAACGTTCAATACGGCGCTCCCGTCGAAACGATGGTCTTCCTGGGCGGCGGCCGCGTCGTCGAAGCCGGTTATGCCAACGAAGGCACCGTGCGCCAGATCGAAGACACCGTCACCGAGCGCACAGCCGCCCTTTTATACGTCAAATCCCATCACGCCGTGCAAAAAAACATGGCTTCGATCGAAGAAACGTGGGCGTTGGCGCAAAAGCTCGGCCTGCCCCTCATCATCGACGCGGCGGCCGAAGAAGATTTGCAAAAGTACGCGTCGTGCTGCGACCTGGTCATTTTCAGCGGCTCCAAAGCGATCGAAGGCCCGACTTCCGGCATCGTGGCAGGCAAACGCGACTACGTCGAGCAGGTCAAAGTCCAACTGCACGGCATCGGACGCAGCATGAAGGTCGGCAAAGAAACAACATTCGGCTTGCTGCAAGCGTTAGACGAGTATCTGGATAAAAAAGACACCAGCGCGCAGGAACGCGAAGCGTTGAACGTCCTGCTGCCGCTCGGCGATCTGGAAGGCGTGACGGTGAGCATCGTGCAGGACGAAGCGGGACGCGCCATTTACCGGGCCCGGATCAAGATCGACCCGTCGCTCGCCGGAATCGACGCGGTGCAGGCGGTCGACGGGCTGCAAAACGGCGAGATCGCCGTGTATACCCGTGACTACGGGGCAAGGCAAGGCTACTTCGATATCGACCCGAGACCGCTGCTGGGCGACGATATGCAGGTGATCGAACGCAGACTGCGCGAACTTTTGCTTTTAAAAGGAGGAAATTAAACCGATGACGACTCAAATCCAGGCAACCGAAGCTCCGATTATCAAACGCTTGTACAACGGCCGCGCGGCGCTCAACGTGTTGGCGGGCAGCGTGCAAAACGCCAAAGACGTATTCGAAGCGGCCGAAGGCCATGTGCTGGTCGGCGTACTGTCCAAAGCGTACAAAACCGTACCCGAAGCGGTCGACGCGATGCGCGAGTACGGCCGCGGTATCGACGACGCCGTCTCGATCGGACTCGGCGCGGGCGACAACCGCCAAGCGCAGGTCGTGGCCGAGATCGCCCGTCACTATGCCGGCAGCCATATCAACCAAGTATTTCCGTCCGTCGGCGCGACTTCGGCAAACCTGGCGGGAACGCCGGGCTGGATCAACGCGCTCGTCTCCCCTTCGGGCAAGCCGGGCTACGTGAACTTGTCCACCGGACCGTTCAGCGCGGCGGCGACGGATCACGCGGTCGTTCCGGTCAAAGCCGCGATCGCGCTCGTTCGGGATATGGGCGGAAGCGCGCTCAAATATTTCCCGATGAAAGGATTGTCGCTCGAAGCCGAGTACCGGGCCGTGGCGGAAGCTTGCGGCGAAGAACAGTTCGCGCTCGAACCGACAGGCGGCATCGACAAAGAAAACTTCGGCCCGATCCTTGAGATCGCGTTGGAAGCGGGCGTGCCGCAGGTCATTCCCCACGTCTACTCGTCGATCATCGATTCGGGCAGCGGCGATACGATCGTGAGCGACGTGAGCGAACTGCTGGAGGTCATGAAAAAGCTGGTCGACCGCTATGCCTAACACGATCGCGGCGTTCGGCGAAGTGATGATGCGGCTGGAGACTCCCGGTCTTCGGCTGTTGTCGCAAACGGATACGCTGCAAGTGTCCTATTCCGGCAGCGGCGTCAACGTGTTGTCGGCGCTGTCGCGGTTCGGCCACAGGGCGCTGCCCGTGACGACGCTGCCGGACAACCCGATCGGCGACGCGGCGGAAGCCAATCTGCGCAAGCTGGGGCTGTCGACCGACTATATCCGCAGAGACGGCTTGTATCTGGGCATGTATTTTCTCGAAACGGGGTTCGGAGCGCGTCCCAGCCGGGTCACGTACTCCAACCGCCCGCACAGCAGCTTCAATACCGCCGCCGAAGGCATCTATCCGTTTGCCGGAATCGCGGGCGCGGTCGACGCCGTGCATTTTTGCGGGATCTCGCTTGCCATGAACGATACGGTGCGGCGCAATGCGCTGGCGTTCGCGGAATCGGTAAAAGCAGCCGGAAAAACCGTCGTTTTCGATTGCAACTACCGTCCTGCGCTATGGGGCGAAGACGGATATGCGATTGCGCGCCCGTGGTATGAAAAAATGCTGCATTTGGCCGATATCGTATATATGAACGAAAACGACGCGATCCATATTCTCGGCCTGCCGGTTTCGTCGACGGAACGGTTGGATCAGCTTCGGGAATTGATTCCGGCCGTGTCCAAGTCGTATAATATCGCGACAATCGCCGGAACCCATCGCCATATCGAACAAGGCGGTCAGCATTCCCTGCTCGGCTATCTGCATACCGGAAACGTCTTTTATTTTTCCGATCCGCTGACGTTCCCTGTATATGACCGGATCGGCGCGGGCGACGCGTATGCGAGCGGCATCCTCCACGGCATCCTATCGGATTTCGCGCCGGAGCAGACCGTTCGGTTCGCGTCCGCCGCGTCCATGCTGGCGCACACGATCGTGGGCGATACGCCGTTTTCGTCGGAGCCGCAAATCTTCCGGGCGATGATGGAAGGGATCGGCGATATAGAAAGGTAGGAACTTTTATGGCGACAAGCCGCACCAAACAACCGCTTTACCTCAAAATTCACGGCATTCTCAAAGATCGCATTTTACACGGCCAATATCCGCTTCACTCGTATCTGCCGCCGGAGCCGAAGCTGGAAGAAGAATTCGCGGTCAGCAAAATCACGGTTCGCAACGCGGTCAAGCTGCTCGTGCAGGAAGGCTATTTGGAAACGAGCAGCGGCAAAGGCACCCGGGTCAGCCGCAACACGTCGACCTCCAAGCTCTCTACCTGGAAAAGGTTCACGGAGATTCTGGTCGAAGAAGGCCATCGGATCGGCAAACAACTGCTGCACGCCGAAACGATTCGTACCGGAGCGGAAGGACGGCTGCGGGAGCTGTTCGGCGAATCGTGTTTGCGGATCGAACGTTTATACACGCTGGACGATGTGCCGTATATCCATTACACGCATTATTTGCCCGCCCGCGCGGAAGATCCGGCGGAGTCGGGTCTGCAAGGCCAATCGCTGTACGGCTGGCTGGAGGAGCAAGGAATCGCGATCGCGCGGATGCGCGACGAATTTTCGGTCGGATCGCCGGATGTCGGCATCGCCGATGCGCTCGGCATTCCTTCGGGGACGCCTTTGCTGAAAAGGCTGCGGTTCGCTTACGACGAGCAAGGGCAAGCCGCGGAGTGCAGCGAAGGGTATTATCGGGCGGGGATGCATCCTTATGTCGTGAATTATGAAGTGTGAGGGTGAAGCGCATGGGAGACGCCGCGAGCCGGTTTCGACCTGCGCTTCGTTGTCCTTTCAAGGGCAAAGGCGCTTCGGTTCGAAACCGGCTCGCGGCTGGGCCATGCGCGGGGAGGGGTAGGTAAAGGAAAAGATCAAAAGAAAAAAGCAAAAAGAAGAAGTTTGTTGGAGTTGGTTTAAGGGAGAAGAGCGGAGAAGGGCGGGCTGGGTTTTGGGATTTGGCAAGTGCGAGTCGCGCAAGTTTTACATAGGATCTGTAGACTGTTTGGTGG
Organism: Saccharibacillus sacchari; assembly: GCF_037722395.1. Taxonomy (GTDB): domain Bacteria; phylum Bacillota; class Bacilli; order Paenibacillales; family Paenibacillaceae; genus Saccharibacillus; species Saccharibacillus sacchari_A. The sequence goes on from NZ_JBBKAR010000065.1 coordinate 36,728, forward strand.
GTGTGGGGGTTGCTTTTTAGGCAATGTAGAGTGTGGGATTAGGGTGTTTTTTGAGCTACGTTGACGAAAAAGCAACGTGCGAAGCTTAGGCGGTATGTGTTTTTGTTTATGGGGCTTCTAGGCTGCTTTTTTGTCAATGTAGCTTTGAAGGTTAGGGTATTAGAGAGGTGTAGGCTGCTTTTTAGGCAATGTAGGGTGCGAGTGTAGAAGCAGAGTTGTAGATTATACAAGATTTTCGATTTAAAATGCTCGTAAGCTTGATGGGATTACAGGGAATACAGCATTATAGAGCGTTATTTTGCTTTTGGAGCAGTGACTGGGGTTGAATATTTTAAATTTTGCAGTTTGGACGGAAAAGAGTTGCTTTGAGAAATGGCAATCGTGCAAAAAGTTGAACTTGGTGTCTCTACTGTGCGAAGAGAGTTAGGAATTTTTCAAAAAACGATGCTCGATCAAAGTTAGGGACGTGTCTTTTTGTCGTATTCGGTGAACGTTTATGTCTTTTGTGCTTTTTGGATTGGAGTCGGCGAATTAAGAACTTACTCTGTGCGCAGATTGTCGATGAGGCCGCATATATCGGTAAAAGAAAACTACGACTTCCCGAGGATACGGGAAGTCGTGGTTTTTTAGTTTGATCGGATCAGACCAACCCTTTTTCCATCGCTTTCACGACCAGGGTCGCGAACAGGCTGTTGGACCAGGCGAACCATTCGCGGGAAAAATCGCTCGGGTCGTCGGGGTGGAAGCCTTCGTGCATGTAGCCGGTTCCGGCGTCGGTGGCGAGCAGCGTCTCGATCAGGTCTTGGATCTCCTGGTCGTCTTCGGACGTGAGTCCCTGCATGGACAGCGCCATATGCCAGACGTAGCCGCCGGGCGTATGCGGGCTGCCGATGCCTTTGGCATGCTTGCCTTCGAAGTAGAACGGGTTATCGAAGCTCAGCGCGAAGCGGCGGGTGTTCTGATAGATCGGATCGTCGATGCCGACGTAGCCGATATACGGGATCGACAGCAGCCCCGGCGTGCCGGCGTCGTCCATCAGCGAGAAGTTGCCGTAGCCGTCGGTTTCGAACGCGTAGATTTTGCCGTGCTTCGGATGGTCGACGATGCCGTAACGCTGGATGCCGAAATTGATTTCTTTGATCAGCTTCGCGGCGCGCCCGGCCAGTTCCTCGTCTTTGTAGATGTCCGACGCGATCCGCTCGATATGGCCGAGAATCACGACCGCGAACATGTTGGCCGGGATATTGTAGCCGAATTCGCACGCGTCGTCGCTGGAACGGAAACCGGACCAGCTCATGCCGGTGTAATTGGTCGGCATGCCGCGTCCGTCGTTGTACAGCGTCTCGGTATCCTGCTTCGTGTCGCGGCGGAAAAAGTAAGGCGATTTCTCGTCGTGCCGCTGCTCGGTGGCGATTACGCGCACGACGCTGCTAAGCGCCCGGTAGCAATCGTCGTCGAACATGGAGGTGCGGCCCGTTTCCTGCCAATATTGCGCCAGCAGTTGCACCGGGAAGCACAGCGAGTCCAGCTCATACTTGCGTTCCCACATCCACGGGCTTAATTCGCAATCGTCGGAATCGCGGTAATGCCGCCCGTTGGCCGTTTCGTTGAACGCGTTGGTGTACGGATCGATATTGATGTAAAAAAGCTGCCGCGCGATCAATCCTTCGATAATGCGCTGCAAATCGGCATCTTCTTTGGCGAGCGGGATATAATGGCGCACCTGCTCGACCGAGTCTCTCAGCCACATGGCCGGAATATCGCCGGTGTAGACGAAGGTCGTTCCGTCGTCGAGCAGCTTGGTCGTCGTTTCCAGCGTGTTCGGGAAACAGTTGCGGAACACCTGCTTCAGCTTGGGATGATGCGCCAGCCGTTTGTCGGTTTCTTCGAGATAACGCTCGACCGCCGCAGGCAAAGTTTTTGTCGTGTTCATAAGTAACGCCTCCTGTTGGAACATGATTGGGCCAATCAGAGATATTCGGATACGGGGAAAAAAGATCGCTCACAAGATCGGATCGCGCTCGCGCGAAACCTGCTGCTGCATGTCGCAAGCCTCGAAAAAACATCTCGGCTTCGCAGCCGGGTTGCCGAGAAAATGACGCATCCGCGTGAAGCGAAAAGGCTCCGAAAAATATTCGTTCCGGGCACGTCAGACTTTCTCGACACGGTGTCGGCTTTCGGCTTCGCCGCTTTAATCAGTCCGGTTCGAAACTTGCGGAACTGCCAGCGCGAAGGTGACGATCTTCGCCGGGCCGACCGGAAGCTGAGCCGCGTATTGTGCTCCCTGCCCGACGACTTCCCCGCGCCGTTCCAAAATATCGCTCCCGTATACCGTATCGGCGGTGAACTTCGGTTCGAATTCAAGCGGCGCATTTTCACCGGACAGATTGTACCAGCGCACGATCACGTCGCCGTTTTCTTCCGACTGCTTAAACGCGGACAGCGCCAGCTTCTCGCCGCTCCATGACAGAGCGCGATATTCCGCCGGCAGCGGGCCGAATTGCCGGCCGAGCGGCTGGCTGAACCACGGCGTCTGGTATTGGTAAGCCTGAGCGAACGCGCCGGAGTCGATCACGTTGCCGGCATGCGGGTACACCGCGTATTCCAGCGTATGCTCGCCGAGGCATTGCGCTTCCGGCGTCGGGAACACGCCCCAATCGCCCATTTCCGAGACGCTGCGCAGCAGCGTGACGGCGATCGTGCCCGAACCGTCTTGCAGCACTTCGTATTCGTTCAAGCCTTTGTTGGCGACGGTCAGACCGTGCGTGCCGTCGGACAGGCTGACGAACGCCTGCTGATGCTGGGCGTTGCTCGGATTGATCCATTCCGGCGCGGGCACGATCTCGCGCTCCGCCGCTTCGAAGATCGAATCGGCCAATACCGTCCGCGTCCGCAAGCCGGTCGGCAGCAGCACGCGCAGCCGATGATCGCGCGCCTGATTGTTCAACGTTACGGACACTTGAACGCCTTTGCCGGAACCTTCCAGCGATACCAGGGTCGTCAGCTCCAATGTCACGGTGTCCGCCGAGCGGCCGGAGCGGCGTTTGAGGAACGGTACGAGACGGCGCTTCTCGTCTTCGAACGATGCTTCGGCCGAAGACGGAATCTCCCATTCGTGCACGATCCGGTACGTCACCCGGTACGGCTCGTCTTCGATCAGCGAGATCGCCGCAGTCGATCCTTGCGTCGTCAACGGCACGTCGCCTTCCGGCTGGCGGAACACGTACTCGTTGCCGATATCGCCGCAGTCGTCATAGACGCCGAGCCCTTCAAAAATACGCCCTGTCGTTTTGTCGGCGATAGAGTACGAACCGTCGTCCGCGAAGCGGACGGCGAGAAAACGATTTTCCATGCCGTGCGGCGTCGACACGACTTCTTCGGCTTGGCCGAACATTTCGGCCGAATTTCCGGCCGTTTCGCGATCGGCAGCGGCGATATGCGCAGACGATCCGCTTTGATCGCCTTGAGCGTGCGTCGGATGCTGCGCCGCGTTCGCGAATCCGGCCGCTTCGGCTCGAAGCGCCTCCCTCGCTTGCCCGGCCCCACCTTCCGCGTCTCCCGCGCGGTCACGATCAGCCCCGCCCGCATAATCCGCTCCGCTTCCCGCTTCCTCCGGCACCCAAGCGTAGAGCTTGTACCCCAGCGCCGGAACGTTCCGCGCTTCGAACGTCAACCGGAACGTGCGCGCCATGTACGGCACGCGGAACCCGTCGTCCGGCAGATCGTAGCCGAACTGCGCGCCCAGATCCTCGATCGAAGCCGGGATCTCGCGGCCTTCCGTATCGACCACGCGACCCGGTCCGATCTTCAGCGCGTCCAGCTTGTCCGCGATGCCTTGCGGCGACGGCCCTTCTTTGAAGTTGATCCGCACCGCCTGCACGTCGACCGTGACCACGCCGCTGCGTTCCCAACCCGTCGTATTGAAAAAAGCCGCCGGACGCGCGTTTTCCGGCCATGCCGCGATATCGTCCGTACCGATCCGCGAACCGATCGCCTGCAGGCTTTCCGCGATCAGCGCTTCCGCCATATGGCGGCTTTTGTCGAAGCGTCCGACCATCTCGCGATGGATCTCGTCGACGCCGCAGCCGCAGATGCTGTCGTGCGGATGGTTTTGCATCAGCGTTTTCCACGCGTAAGCCAGCGGCTCGTGCGGATACTTTTGCCCTGCCGTCAGGCTCGCGATAACGGCCAACGGCTCGGCTCCTTTTTCCAGCAGCGTCTGTCCGGCCTGGTTCATCTGCTTCAGATACACCCGCGCCGACGCCGTGTTGACCAGCGTACCCCAACCGTCCGTCCGCGTGCTGCGCAGTTCGCCGTGCACCGTTACCCAGTCGTCCGACGGATGCTCCCCTAGCGCTTCCAGATAAGCGTCGAAGGTCGTATGCACGAAATCGACGTCCGGGTACAGCGACTTCGCCGTGTCGATCGCGTCGCCCAAGTCTTTTTGTATCGGCTGATGGTCGCATCCGTTCATGTACAGCAGCTCCGGCGTCGACGCGTACTTTTCCGCATCGGCCAGCTTTTTATCCCAAAATACGACCGCTTCGCCCGCATCGACCGGAATCTCGTTGCCGTTGCTGTACCAGTTCGCGAACAGGACGCCAACCACGCTCGATCCGTCCGGCGATTCCCAAAACATTTCGGAGTAAGGAGATTCGTATTCGCCCGGCGCGTCCACGACCACGTTGTCGAACCCGGTCGGCTTGACGCCGCGTCCGAACACCGCCGCTTCGATGCCCGCCTGCTTCAGCATCTGCGGCGCCTGCCCCATATTGCCGAACGAGTCCGGGAAATAACCCAGCTTCGATACCGGTCCCCAGCGCGCCGCTTCCCGGTGGCCAATCAGCAGATTGCGCACGTTCGCTTCCGAGCTGGTCAAAAATTCGTCTTGCAGCACATACCACGGACCGATAATGATTTTGCCTTGTTCGATCAGTTTGGCTAACCGTTCTTGCCCGTCGGGGTACATTTGCAGATAGTCGTCGATGATAATCGTTTGACCGTCGAGGTGGAAATATCGGTAACGCCCGTCTTGTTCCAGCGTATCCATCAGTTCGTTCATCAAGTTCGTTAGACGCAAATGATGCGATTCGTAAGGCAGATACCATTCCCGGTCCCAGTGGGTGTGGGAGATGATATGCGCGGTTTTTCGCTTCATGGACAATGTCCTCCTTCGCCTTGCTCAGGTTCGGAATCATGTTGGCACAGGCTCGACGCAAGCGCAATATGTGGAATTTTCGGTTAAGCTTCGAGCACATATTTAACATAGTTTCGGCAAAAGAAAAGCTGACATCCGAATTGTCTTTTATTCCCGTAAAGCCCGCCGTTGCGCTATTTGTCAGCTTTTCAAGAATGACAATACGCAATCGACATATTTACGGTGTCAGGAATGCTTCGTTAAGATTCGAATTGTAAGCGTACGCATCTCGGAATAATGAAATCGGCTTTTGCCGTATGTCAGCTTTATTCCTATCGATTGCCAAATCGTTGCGTAACGCGTGTGTTTATCCTTGAGGCTCTCCGCCACGACGGCAGAAAGGCTTTACGTGTAAACACACGCCTATAGAAGGGAGGAAACGAAATGAAGGCGTCCAAGTCATCCGCAACCGCCGAGCTGCCGCTCCTGAAAAAAAGCTCGAAGCGGGCACAAATTTTAGCGAACTGGGAACTGTATCTATTTATGCTCCCGGCGCTTCTGTACTTTTTGATCTTTCATTATTTCCCGATGTACGGTATCCAGATCGCTTTCAAAAACTTCGTTCCGTCCATGGGCGTCACCGGAAGTCCCTGGGTCGGATTCGATCACTTCGAACGTTTCTTCAACTCTTATTATTTCTGGGATCTGCTATGGAACACGTTCAGCATCAGTTTCTACGAGCTGGCGATCGGCTTCCCGCTTCCGATCATTCTCGCTCTCGCTTTTAACGAAATCGCAAGCGGCAAGTTCAAAAAGACGGTGCAAACGGTCACGTACGCGCCGCACTTTATCTCCGTCGTCGTTATGGCGGGCATGATTATCACGTTCCTGTCGCCGAGCAACGGCATGATCGTCATGCTGATCGAGGCGCTGGGCTTCAATGCTCCGCAGTTCCTGACCGATCCGGCCTGGTTCAAAACGATGTACGTCCTCTCCGGCGTGTGGCAAAGTACCGGCTGGGGAACGATCATCTACCTCGCCGCGCTGTCCGGAGTCGATCCGCAGCTGCACGAAGCCGCGATCGTCGACGGCGCGAGCCGGTTCAAACGCGTGCTGCATATCAACCTGCCGACCATTTTGCCGACGATCACGATCATGCTCATTTTGAATATGGGCAATATCTTGACGGTCGGGTACGAAAAAATCCTGCTGCTGCAAAACTCGCTCAACCTGGAAGCTTCCGACGTCATCTCCACCTACGTCTACCGCGCCGGTCTGGTCGATGCGCAGTACAGTTTCTCGACCGCGGTCGGTTTGTTCAACTCGGTCATCAACGTTATCTTGCTGGTCACGGTCAACTGGATCGCCAGACGCACCAGCTCGAACAGTCTGTGGTAAGGAGGGGTTGTCATGGTTAAAGCGATGCAAGAATCGAAAGGCGACAAAATGTTCCTGATCGGCACGTACATTTATCTGTGCATTGCCCTGGTGATCGTGCTGTATCCGCTCATTTATATTCTCAGCGCGTCGATCAGCAGTCCGCAGGCGGTCAACTCGGGAGAAATGTGGTTGTTCCCGAAAGACATCACCTGGGCCGGTTACGAGCTGGTGTTCAACAATCCGAAAATCTGGAACGGTTATCTGAATACGATCATCTACACGGTGGTCGGCACGCTGCTCAATCTGGCCGTCACCCTGCCCGCCGCGTATGCGCTCAGCCGTTCGGATTTCGTCGGCAGAGGTTGGTTCATGGGCTTTATCCTGCTGACGATGTTTTTCAGCGGCGGCCTCGTTCCGACGTATCTGGTGGTCAAAAACCTCGGTCTGATCGATACGATGGGCGCGCTGATCCTTCCGGTCGCCGCTTCCGTCTGGAACATCGTGGTGGCGCGTACCTTTTTCCAATCGACGATCCCGAAAGAACTTCAGGAAGCCGCGCATATCGACGGTTGCACGAATATCAAGCTGTTTTGGAAAATCGTGCTGCCGTTGTCCGCTCCTATCGTCGCGGTTATGGCTTTGTTTTACGGCGTCGGCCACTGGAACAGTTACTTCTCTTCGTTGATCTACCTGAACAGCGAATCGAAATATCCGCTACAAATGGTGCTGCGCCAAATCCTCGTACTTCAGGAGATGTCCGCCGAAATGAACGGGGCGGGCGTCAGCGGAGAAATCGCCCAGGCGATGAACTCCAAAGCCGAAACGGCTTCGCTGATCAAATACGGCGTCATCGTCGTCTCCACGCTTCCGATCATCGCCGTGTATCCGTTCCTGCAACGGTATTTCGTACAGGGGGTGATGATCGGTTCGGTCAAAGGGTAAGCTTACGGTACTTACTTTAAACAGAGGGGGATTTACCATGAATATTCGAAGCAAAGCCTGGAAGCTGCTGATGGTTGGAGGGCTTGGCGCATCGCTGCTGGCAGGCTGCGGCGGTGGCGGAGAAGAAGCCGGTAACGCAGAAAGCGTCACGGTAAGCAAAGAAGGTTTCCCGATTGTCGAACAACCGATCACCCTGACCATGATGGCGCCGGACGTCGGCATTCAGAACTGGGAGGACATGGCCGTTCTTCAGGAGATGGAGAAAATGTCCAACATCAAGTTCGAATACAAAAACGCACCGAAAGACAGTTTTGAAACGAAAAAAAATCTGGTGTTCGCCAGCGAAGATTACCCGGACGTGTTCTATGCCGCCGGCCTGACCGCTTCCGAACAGCTCAAGTACGGCGAACAAGGCGTGCTGGTCCCGCTGGAAGACATGATCGACGAGTACGCGCCGAACTTCAAAGCGCTGCTCGACGAATACCCGGACGTACGCAAATCGATCACCGCGCCGGACGGCCATATCTACTCGCTGCCGGTAGTCGAGTTCAGCCAGCACTGGTACCGCAACCCGTTGTGGTACAACGGCGAGTTCCTCGAAGCATTGGGCGTCGATAAGCTGCCGGAAACGACCGAGGAGCTGTACGATTACCTGAAGCGCGTCAAAGAAGAAGATCCGAACGGCAACGGCCAGGCGGACGAGATCGGAATTTCTTCCGTGACCACGCCGGCCGCCAACCTGCGCGATATCCGGACATGGCTGCTGGGCGCGTTCGGCGTGTATGAAGAAGAAACGTATGTCGACGACAACGATGTGGTGCATTACACGCCGATGGACGAAGAATTCAAGCATTACCTGGAATACATGAACCGCCTGTGGACCGATGGTCTGCTCGATAAAGAAAGCTTCTCCCAAACGGCCGAGCAAAAGAAAGCCAAAGGCCAAAACAACCAGATCGCCTTGTTCTCCGACTGGAACGCGTATATGACCAAAGGCGGCGAACCTTCGACCGAAGATCCGATGTTCCTGCCGGTACGTAGCGAATACGTCGACAAAGCGGCAATCGCGAAAAACCGCGGCATCACGACAGGCGCTTTTGCGATCACGAAAACGAATAAATACCCGGAAGCTTCGCTGCGCTGGGTCGACTATCTGTATTCGTACGAAGGCTCCCTGCTGTTCAACAAAGGACCGGAAGGCGTGCTGTGGGAGTACGAGAACGAAGCGGACCGCACCAAAAAGTACCTCCCGGTACCGGACGGCCAAGACCGCGAAGATTTCCGCGCGACGCTGACGCCAAACTACGGCATCCCGGCTCCGACCGTGACGACCGACGATATCGGCAAAGGCCTGACCACCGATTTCGATCTGTGGGTTGCGGAAGAAACGCAAACCAAATTGCTCGACAACGGCGCGCGCATTCCGTTCCCGGCCTTGTTCCTGACGGTGGAAGAACAATCGGAGATCAACAGCCTGAACTCCGACCTCAGCACCTACGTCAAGCAGATGGAAGCGAAGTTCATCACCGGCGCCGAGCCGATGAGCGGTTGGGACAACTATGTCGCGACGCTTAAAAAGATGGGTGCAGAGCGCGTAGCGGAGATCAACCAAGCCGCGTACGACCGTTGGAAAGCGAACTAAGCGAAAGTCCGTTTATTGAGCATAAAAGAATCTTTCGAATACTAAGGTTTGATTGAGGCGGAACAATGTCATAGGGCGGGTGGTAACTGCGAAAAGAAAAACGCGACGGGAAACCCGAAGCTTCTTCTTTTCCCTTGCCGACCCGCCTGCTTATTTTCGATAGGAAAGTTTCGATAGGAAAGGCGTGAGTCGAACATGAAGCAACAAGCAACGTCCCGCTCCGCAGTCGTCGAAGAACGCATCGACAAGCTGCTGAAGGACATGTCGCTGGAGGAAAAAGTCGGCCAGCTTGCTCAACCTTTCGGCTGGACCTGCTATACAAGAAAAGAGGACGGCTCCGTCGAACTGACGGAATCGTTCAAACGCCGCGTTGCCGAAGGCGGCGTCGGTTCGCTATACGGCACGCTGCGCGCCGATCCGTGGACCGGCGTCACGCTGGAAACGGGATTGTCGCCGGAAGACGGCGCGAAGCTGGTCAACGAGATGCAGGCGTACGCGCTGGAACACGGCCGTCACGGCATCCCGATCCTGTTCGGCGAAGAATGCTCGCACGGACATATGGCGATCGGCGCCACCGTGTTCCCTGTCCCAATCTCGGTCGGCAGCACGTGGAATCCGGACTTGTACGAAGAGATGTGCCATGCCGTCGCGTTGGAGACGCGCAGCCAGGGCGGAGCAGCGACCTATTCGCCCGTGCTCGACGTGGTGCGCGATCCGCGCTGGGGACGGACCGAAGAATGTTACGGGGAAGACCCGCATCTGACCTCGGTGCTGGGACGTTCGGCGGTGCAAGGTCTTCAGGGCCGAAGCGGCGATCTGTCCGCGGACGACGCCATTCTCGCCACGCTCAAGCATTTTGCCGCTTACGGCAGCTCGGAAGGCGGACGCAACTCCGCTCCGGTGCATATGGGTCCGCGCGAATTGCACGAGATCGACCTGCTGCCGTTCCGCCATGCGGTGGACGCCGGAGCACGTTCCGTTATGACCGCCTATAACGAGATCGACGGCATTCCGTGCACGACCAACCGCTATCTGCTGCAAGACATTTTACGCGACGAATGGGGCTTCGACGGCTTCGTCATTACCGACTGCGGCGCGCTCGGCTTGCTCACTTCCGGGCAAAACACGGCGGCGGACGGCGCGGATTCGTCGGCGCAGGCCGTATTGGCCGGGGTGGATATGGAGATGTCCGGCGAGATGTTCGATCGGCATCTGCTCTCGGCCGTACACGGCGGACTGTTGAGCGAAGCGGACGTGAACCGCGCCGTACGCCGCGTGCTGGAAATGAAATTCGATCTGGGATTGTTCGACCGTCCGTTCGTCGATCCGACACGCGCGGCCGAAGTGATCGGCAGCGAAGATCATCGGCAACTGGCCCGCAAAGTCGCGTCCGAAGGCATCGTTTTGTTGAAAAACGAAGACGGTCTCCTGCCGCTGGAACGCTCGGCGTTTGCTTCCGCTCCCGCCAAAAAGATCGCCGTTATCGGTCCCAACGCGGACGCGCCGTACAATCAACTCGGCGATTACACGTCGCCGCAGCCTGCCGGCGCCATCGCGACCGTATTGGACGGCGTACGCGCCGCGCTGGGCGAGCAACCCGGCAGCGATCCCGCGGATAGCCAAGTGCTCTACGCTCCGGGCTGCCGCATTCGCGGAGAATCGCGCGAAGGCTTTCCTGCCGCGCTTCGGCAAGCCGAACAAGCCGATACGATCGTCCTCGTGCTCGGCGGTTCCAGCGCCCGCGACTTCGGCGAAGGCACGATCGACTTGCAAACGGGCGCTTCCGTCGTCACCGAAAATTCGTGGAACGATATGGAATGCGGCGAAGGCATCGACCGTTCGACCCTGAATCTGGCGGGCGTGCAGCTTGAACTGGCGCAAGAAATTTTCAAGTTGGGCAAGCCTGTGATCGTCGTCTATATCAACGGCCGCCCGATCTCCGAACCTTGGATTGCGGAGAACGCTCAAGCGATTCTCGAAGCCTGGTATCCGGGTCAGGAAGGCGGACACGCGATCGCGGACATCCTGTTCGGCGACGTGAATCCTTCCGGCAGACTGACGCTCGGCATTCCGAAGCACGTCGGCCAGCTTCCGGTGTATCACTACAAACGCAGAACCCGAGGCAAACGCTATCTCGAAGACGATTTCGAAGCGCAATATCCGTTCGGCTTCGGCTTGAGTTATACGGAGTTCCGCTACGACAATATCCGTCTCGACGATACCCGGATGCTTCCTGACGGACAAACGATGCTTTCCGTCGAAGTCACCAATACCGGCGACCGTCCCGGCGACGAAGTCGTGCAGCTCTACGTCTCCGACCTTGCCGCATCCGTCGTCCGCCCGGAAAGGATGCTGAAAGATTTCCGTAAAATCTCTCTGGCCCCCGGCGAGACGCAAACAGTCACATTCGCCGTCGCCCGCGAACATCTCCAATTCGTCGGCCCGTCCCTGACCTGGATCGTCGAACCCGGCGTTTTCCGCCTGACCGCCGGCCCCAACTCCGTCGAAGGCCTGACGACTGACCTGACCGTTCTGTCTCCCGTCTCTTCCGCTTTTTGAAGCGGAGAGCCGGAGACCAAAGGATCGCAGTCCGTTGCTTCTGATCCCAAACTAAGCCGAACAAGAAAGACTTAGTGGACAATGAATAAAAAATTATAGTCATCACGTTGAAGCCAACAAGCGAAACAATTTCTTACTTCCCTAAAGCATTTGAATGGGACGCACCCAGCGGAGGGAGAAATTCAGTGTAGGAGCGTAGCGCTCGCCTTTGTAATTGGGAAGCCTCCTTATTAAATTTCAATCCAGCTTCCCAATTACAACAAGCGACCGAAACGAATTTCTCCCGCAGCGCCGCAAGAACACATCACCCCCATCACACTCTAACCCAGGAGGCACACCCATCCCATGAAAATAACCCGCCACCCCGACAACCCTATCGTCGTCCCAGGTCTTTACGACTGGCGCAAAGCGACCGTGTTCAATCCCGCCGTCATTGTCGACAACGGCAAATTCTACATGATCGAACGTACCGCCGGATCGCTCACGCCGTGCAAAAACTTCCTCGGCCTGCTCGAAAGCGAAGACGGCGTTCATTTTACCCATGTCAAAAACGAACCTGTCCTCACCCCCGACGAACTGGGCTTTCCGTACGGCAGCGTGCAGGACCCTCGCGTGGTCAAGATCGACGGTACCTTTTACATGAACTACGCTCTGCGTCCTTGCGCGATGAACTATTACCCGACCAACACCGGCGTGCCGGAACGCTCGATCCCGACCTACCCGGACGGCTGGGGCGAAGAACCGGGGCATTGGCTGACGCGTTCCTCCATCGTGAAGTCCGACAATCTGATCGACTGGGAGTTCGTGGCCGACACGACGCCGCTTGAGATCAACGACCGCGACAACATTTTGTTCCCGGAAAAAATAAACGGCCGTTACGCATTGCTGCGCCGGCCGGAAGAATATGTGGGCGAAGCGTACGGAACGGAAAAAGCCGCGATGTGGATCACCTACTCCGACGACCTGATCCATTGGGACGAACCGAAACTGCTGGCGAAAGCGGAAAACCTGGCTTGGGAAGGCCGCAAGATCGGAGGCTCTACCCCGCCCGTACGCACGGACAAAGGCTGGCTGGTGCTGTACCACGGCGTCGACGAAGACATCGTATACCGCGTAGGCGCGCTGCTGCTCGATCTCGACAACCCGGAAAAAGTGCTGGCCCGCACCTGGGAGCCGATCATGGAACCGGAAACGTATTACGAAAAGTTCGGCTACCAGATCCCCAACGTCGTATTCCCGACCGGCAACGTCATCAAAGACGACCTGCTCTATATCTATTACGGCGTGACGGATACCGCGATCGCTTTGGCGACGGTGCCGGTGGACGAACTGGTGGAGCATGTGCTGGCCTCCGCGAAAGTTCAGGCGTAACGCCGATACGGGTCACACGGATCGATCCGCAACTTTCAGGCGCCGATCCGGTTGCATACGGCTACGCCCGCTTCGACGCTTTCAGCTTGCGGTATTGTCCCGGCGTGAAGCCCATCTCTTTTTTGAAACGGCGAATAAAGTTGGGCGCGTCCAGATAACCGACCTGCTCGATGATTTCTTTCAGCGGCGCGCTGGTCGTCTCCAACTGCCGGATCACTTCGTCCACGCGGCGGCGCCAAATGTACTGCGAAAAATTCAATCCCGTTTTTTCCTTGAAGCTGCGGCTTAAATAAGACGTGGACACCGAATACTTCAGCGCGAGATGTTCCAGGCTCAGCGTATAATCGGAGAATCGGTCGTCCACGTCTTTTACGATTTCGTCGATCAACGTATCCCGCTTTTCTTCCGTGCTGCGCTCGACCTGCTGGCAGATTTCCGAAGCGAGCGAGACCAGACGGCTTTCCAGATCTTCCAACGTTTCAAAAGAAGCCAGCACCGAAATATCCGCGAACACTTCTTTCATCCCCAATTCCGACGCCGTACGCAGCAGGGAGTTCAGCACGTCAAAACAAATACATCGCAGCAAATGCGCGGACAACGGTTCTTTTTTCAGCGTGTCCATAATATCCGAGATAATCCGTACCGCTACCAGCGTGCTGCCTTGCTTCAGACTCTGATCCAGCTTCAAAATCATTTTGCGCGGGATCCAGAAGCTGCCTTCCTCCGTGCTTTCCGTATCGGATAACTGTTCGAAATAGGTGACGCGCTCGCGCCCGTTCATTTTGCGGTACTCCAACGCGGCTGCCGCTTCCACAAACGACTGGTTCAGCGAATCGAGATCCTCGTAAGCCGAACCGACCCCGATATGCGGAGACGAGGGCAATGCTTTTTCAGCGATAAGCCGTACAGCCTCGATCGTCCGCTCGATACGGGCAGGCAGCGTCTCTCCTATTTTTTGCTCGTCGAACGTGATGACCAACGCCAACTGATCGTCCGCGGAAAATTCGACGCCGAACACTCTCGCTCCCGCTTCCTCAACCTCCAGGCAACCCAGCGCTTCGGTGATATCATAGCCCTCTTCCGGCACGAATCGGTGATCGGAATGATCGCTCCAGGACAGAATCGCCGTTAAATAGATCCTTTTTCCCTTAGAGAATCCCAGTCCGATCTCGTCGATCGTTTTCATCATTTCCCGATCGTTCGGACGGCCGTGCTTAAGCAGCAATAATAGACATTGGTTCCGCACAAAAGGCTGCTGCATATCGATTCTGGCGTTGTAATCGCGTATCGTTTGCCGGATCGAATCCCATTCGTTGGAGGCTTTCATCGCCGCTCCGCTTTGGATGCCAACAAATTCCATAAGATCTTTAACCGGGTGATACTGTCTCTTGGCAAGCATCATCGCCGCAGCGCTACCCGTAATCACCACAAGAGCGAACACGATCATAATCAGCGTCTGCACATGCGCCACTCGCCCGAAAAACTGGTGGCTCGGCATCGTCATGACGTAGGTCCAATTATTCTCGTCCGACTTGACCGACACGACCGACTGCATTTCTCCGGCTAGTTCCATGCTATGAATGCCCGGCTCCAACTGCGCCAGCGTGCTCCATTCCCCGTTCGGCATTGCCGCTCCCCGGCTGTTGGTCGTGAGCACTTCTCCGTTTTCGTTAAAAATGTAGTTGCTGCCGTTGACGTCATTGAGGATCGAATCCATTACTCCCGTTAATTTGGATTCTTTCATTAAATAAACGACGGCTCCGTACGGGTACGGGTCGTTCGTTTTGATCGGTACGATATAGGTCAGCAGCGGCTCTTGGCGCGAATACATATTGACCATCTCCGCCGCCCGAACCAAAGGCTGATCGATCTCGTTCAGATTGTTACGTACCTGTTCGGATGACCAGTTTTCGAACCGGTATTCTCTGTTGAACACGACGTTGAGGTCCGCAAGGCCGCGATAGGAATAGATCTTCTCGTCCCCGTGCATGTACAAAAGAAGATCTTCGACGATGCTATTGCTCGCTTTGTAATTAGCCAGGGTACGGATCGCTTCCTGCGCGGATAACGGATTGTTCAGCATATAAGGCGTGAGATGTTCATCGTAAGACATCCGGCTCGCCAGCGCATGCAGCTCACTCATCCGATCGTCGATCGTAAGCTTAACCTGACTCAATTGATTCACCTTGGACTGCTCGATTTCCGAACGCAGGTTCTTGACAGCGCTATCATACACAAATACGGTAAGTGCCGTTAAAGGAATAAGGAAAGCCAAAATATAGGACAGCGCATACCGAAACAAAAGTCTGGACTTCACAAAATTCCATCGTTCTTGAAAAACAGCCCGAGACCCGTGCAAAGCTTGCATTCGCCGTTTCATGGTTCGCTTTCGCCCCCTTTTTGCCGATGATGTTTTAAACATTATAACGTTATATTCATTTTATCGCTAGGGGAGCGAGTCTTTTTCGACCTGCGCTTCGTTGTACTTTCCCCTTCCATTGAATAAAACATTAGAGGTGAGGGGAAAGGGCAAAGGCGCTCCGGTTCGAAAAAGACTCGCTCTGGGAGTAGGTGGAGGGCCTCTCAAGCCTCTAGGCACTTGAGAGAGTTCAAGACCCAGGCTGTAGAAGGCGAATGCGGCTCCAGATCAGCCGCAGGAAAGAGGTAGCGGCGTTGCCGGCTACAAACAAGAGAACAGAGAAGAGAACAAAAGTAGAACAAGAAATATAAAGAAAAGTGACAACTCCAACAAAGAAGTGAAGAAAAACGCTTAAAGAGCCGCGAATATGATATATATTTCTTAACACCACTAAGAAACATCACTTCCAACTTAATCCCTAAAAGATGGGCACTCACGCCGAGCGTAGGGAGAAGCCTTGGCGCGACTTTGAGCTTGCCGCCAGGCAAACCAGGGAAGCAACAAGGCTTCTCCCGAAGCGACCTCCCCGTGCATCCCTGTCTTTCTCCTCAAACAAAAAAAGCCTTCTCCGTTAAGAGAAGACTTCTTCATGGGCTTGGCAGCTTCCTACTCTCCCGGGACCCTGCGGTCCAAGTACCATCGGCGTTAGAGGGCTTAACAGTCGTGTTCGAGATGGGAACGTGTGGAACCCCTCTGCCATCACCACCAAACCATAAGTGCTCCATATTTGCCTCTTCGCTCCGCTTGGTTCCAGCTCTCGGATGGAAGATCCTCGAGATCGGGAATCCAAAAGTCGCTCAGATTCAAATATTTCGCTATGTAGTTAAGAGACTTAACTACGCAACAAGGCTTGCACCTTGAAAACCGGATCCGAAACGATCTCTTCGCGTCTACTCGAAGTTGTTCTCTTGATGAGAACGTTGGATAAGCCCTCGACCGATTAGTACTGGTCAGCTCCACACATTGC
>NZ_JBBKAR010000066.1:0-15636 GCF_037722395.1 Saccharibacillus sacchari
TTTGTATTATAAAACCAAAGGAGGAAATAAATTGTTTAATTTCACAAAGAAAAAAGTATTGTCTTTAACTTTGGCCACAGCACTTGGAGCGATTAGCGTAGCATCCGTTTCCGGAGCAGCTTTTTTTGACTTCTCTGCAAGAACTAGCGTTACTGGAACTTTAACGGCTAAAGCAAGCTTTACCCCATCGGCTTCGACTACAGGGGTGCAAGGTCTGAGATTAGATCCTGATAAACATGTCAAGCAGTCTTGGGTAAGAATCACCGAAGGCGCCTATGACTCCGGGATTGTAGGTTCTTACACCGCAACTAGTACGTCTGATACAAATACTTATTCCGCAACCACATCGAAATTCAATAGTCCCTTTTACGATGCAGTATCAGACTACGGATGGAAATATTTTTAAAAAATAATTTATTAACAACTAAATAAACAAGACTCTTCTTTCACCTTGGAAGAGTCTTGTTTTATTCTGGAGCGTGTCTATATGTATTTGATCAAAAGATCGCTTTATTTAATTATTTTTTACATAGCCGTCGCGCTATTTACTTGTCTTTCTTTTTCATCTTTGCTCACCTCATACGCCGATACTAAAGTTATACAGAATGGATTGACGAAAAATGCGGTTCAATTGGCTATTGGTCCTGGTAGCGGTGGTGCTGTTTCCAGTTTGACCCATGAACAACTTATCGAACGTCTCGAAGAAAAAAGTGAGTCGTTCGTGTTATTCAAAGACGAAGATAATTTGTACGCAAAGTCTACCTATCTGCACCATGCTAGACTTCCGCTTCTTGCCGATTCTGGTGGTTCGAAAAGTCCCGAGCTTTTTCCTGAGAACCATGTCATTCTTGACGACAGCCTGATGACTAGCACGACCGTTCGCGATGGTAAACGACTCTTTTTGTATCAAGGGCGTTCTTACGAAGTCTTGGACTCTTTCGTCTGGGTGAACAAATATATGTACCGGGACAGCAATATTTTTGTCTCTTTAGATCTAGAACGACCTGCTTATGGCACTTTTTTCATTGACGGGATTTCCGAATCTGACCTTGACCATCTGTTCAGTGAATGGAACTCGGAACGTCCTGCAGATTTTGTATATACTATACGGCCTGCTGTTTCCGGTTTTTTGGATCGATTGGCACTTGCTCTTAGAGATCAAGCATTTATCGTCGGAGTATTCGGAATCTGTATGTTGCTCATGATGGTCAGCACGTTAGGGACGACGTTATCATGGGTCCAAGCCAAGAAAGATGAAATTCAAGCTCGTCATTTGGTTGGAGCAAGCTCTGTACAGCTCCGATTTTGGCTGCTTCGACAGTATAGTTGCATCTTGCTACTTAGTTTTGTTCTCGGCAATATACTCGCCTGGTTGATTGCTAAATGGGGGGTTTTTGATTCATTGATTCGGGAAGTCACATTATTCGGTAGTTTCGTTTCTCTAATATTCTGCTTCGTGATTGGCACATTGACTGCCTTAATCTCGACTGCTCGCTACGATAAAAGAATGCGAACAAGAAAGAAGGGCACCCTCTCATGATGAATCAAATTCGTTATTCTCTTCAAGATTTGTGGAGGCATCGGGTGAACTCCATTATCCTTTTATTAGAAACAATCATGCTCCTCGTCATCGTCAACCTCATTGTATGGAGTTTAAACGATGCGCAAAACATGAAAAATGAAATTCAGCGCCTTAACGAAAGCCAAGAAATCTATGGTCTTATAGATTTTACAACCAGAATGCGCCAAGAAGAGCTTTTCCAAAATGATTCATCCATTCCAAGGCTCAAAAAATTATATGATTTGATCTATGAAAATGATCAAGTTAAAGCTTTTCCTTTATATTCATCAAATATTGAATTTCAAAAATCTTCTTTCGGGAACTCTGGTTTTTTAAGCACTTCGGAAACTAATGTTTCTATCCCTTTTCTATATGCAAACGATCGGTTCTTTGAGTACTTCAACATTTCACCCGCAGAAGGCAAAAGTTTCGATTCAACCGATTATGAAAAAAACTCGGATATCGTTCCGATTCTGATTGGAAGCGACCTAACTTTCAAATTCAAAATAGGCGACATTCTAGAACCGATTGGCGGATTAAGATACCAAGTCGTCGGCGTACTTCATGAAGGAAGTTCCTATATCGATATTATGGCGAGTCGCGACTTCAAAAATCTTGACAAAATGATTATTCTTCCATTCAACAAAAATCTGTTTGTGTCTCCAATCGATCACAGTGCAATTATATCTAGAGCCTATCTGACGGTAGATGATCCATCTGCTTTGAGCGAAATTTTACAACGTTCTGCCGAAACCGATACTCTTTCCTTTGCTTTCAAAAGCATGCTTCATCAGTCTAAATTCGTCGCTCAAGACAAAGAAAAGATGCTTCAACTTCAACTGCTTCTGTCCAGCTTGATTCTAATCTTTACGTTCATTACAGTGACGGTGTCTTATTTGCAATTCATCGAAAAACATATTTACGAGTTTGGCGTTCATATCCTCTCGGGTGCGACGCCAAAAGATCTGATGATCAGGCTTGGCGGACAATTTGCATTACTCTTGATTTTAAGCAATCTGCTGGTTCCAAATCTACTTCGTGCATTCGCCAACTTATCTGTATCGGTCGCCGCTAGCGCATTATTATGCGTCGTCTTTTTGATCCTGCCGATGCTGCGATTAGGCCGAATGCCAATGACTTCCATGTTAAAGGGGCGAAGCCGATGAATATCATTGAAATTGAGAATTTGAATAAAATATTCAAAACTCGGCAGAATCATTTTCAAGCTTTGAACGACCTCTCCCTGACAATTGCAAAAGGCGAAATGATTGCAATTATGGGCACCTCCGGTTCTGGAAAGACAACACTTCTTAACATTTTGGGCTGTATCGACCATGCTAGTAGCGGTAGCTACCGCCTCAATCAGAAATTGATCGAAGGGAAGTCTCTCCAAGCCTTGGCCAGCATCCGAAACCGTGATCTCGGGTTTGTTATGCAGGATTTTGCCTTGGTAGACCACTACTCGGTACAAAAAAACGTATTACTCCCGTTAAACTATCTCAAAGACCATAAACTACGCAAAGAACGAGCTGCCCGTCTTCCTGCTTTATTAGAAAAATTGCATATTCGTCACAAACAAATCGAAAAGGTGATGAATCTGTCAGGCGGACAAAAGCAGCGCGTTGCAATTGCCAGAGCCTTGATCAACGAGCCTGAAGTCATTTTGGCGGACGAACCAACTGGGGCCTTAGATCAGAAGACTTCCCAGGAGATTATCCAGTTACTGCGCGCAATCAATCAAGAAGGTAAAACGATTGTGATCGTCACGCATGATCCGAATATTGCAGCTTGTTGCGACCGCATGGTAAGAATCGAAGATGGAAGGATTATCGAAGATACAAAGTTGATCCTTTCTGTGTAAATACGGATTTTGAAGACTCAAAAGAGACGCTCTCCCTTTTCCGGAGAGCGTCTCTTTTACTTATATGACTGCTTTTTATTTCGAAGCTTCGTAAGCCGCCAGGAATTCCTTAACCTTGGCCGGGTCCGCCGTCAACACATTGCCGGTGTCGACAAGCGGGCTAACCGTCGAAGCGGCTTTGATCTTGTTGCCTTCGTAGAATTGCAGGATTTCGTCCTGGTTGATCGAGTACAGAACCGCTTTGCGCAGATCGGCGCTTGTGCCGACCGGACGGTTTTCCGCCGTATTGAACAGCAGGTACGTCACGCCGTTGCTTTCCAGCGTTTGCAGTTGCAGCTTCGAATCGCTTTCGACGACCGAGAACTTCGTTTCCGGCACGCCGTAGTACGAGTAGATTTCGCCGCTGCGCAGAGCTGCCAAAGCGCTGTCCGCGTCGGCGATAAAGCGCAGGTCGATGCTGGAGATAAGCGGTTCGTTTTCCGTACCCGGCATATAAGCAGGGTTCTTGACGAACTTCGCGTCGTAGTCGTTTTTCTTCGTCAGGATGTAAGGACCGCTGGCATACAGCGTATTATCGTAAGCCGCGCCTTCCGTTACCGTGTTCTGGTCGCCGTAAGGAATGTCTTTCGTCACGTCGAATTTGGCTACGTCATACGTATTGATGCTTTCGACTTGCTTTTTCGATACGATACCCGCCGATTGGTGAGCCAGGTAGTTCAGGACTTGCGGGAAAGGCTCAGTCGTCGTCAATTTCACCACTTGATATTTACCTGCGGCATTGTCGGCTTGCGTCTTGTCTTCGACCAGTTCGGAGATCGGAGCTTCCAGACCGGCTTCGAGCGCTTCGCGGATACTGCCGCCGCTTGTCGATTTCGCGGAATCCAGCGAAGCCAGATCCGTCACTGTTTCGACCGTGTTGATATGCTCGTGCAGCGAGTACGTACGGTGATCCGGCACGGAGTCTTTGTTTTTCGCGCGATCCAGAGCGAAAATCACATCGTCCGCGCCTACGCGTTCGCCGGTGTCTACGGCTTTGTCGCCTTCGACTTTGGCAAAGTTAATATCGTCGCGCAGGATAAAGTAGTAGTCCGAGTTGCCGTCGGCGATGCTGAAGTTGCGCGACAGCGAACCGTCGGAAGTGATCTTGTCGTCGTCCGTCAGGTTGATCAGGCGCACGTACATGTTGGTGTTGATCGTATTGATCGAACCGTCGTTGCCTTTGATCGGGTCAAGCGATGTCAGCGTGGACGCCGCTTGCGTAATCAGAAGCGGATCGGTCGCGTTTTTCGCCGTGTCGTTGAAAGAGATGTCTTCCCAAGCCAGAGCCCGGGATTTGGACAAGCGAACGGATTCCGGATTCAGAATCTCTTTGTTGATCGCTTGGCTCTTCAGCGAGATGTACAGCGGCGCGATATAGGCGTTGTCGAACACGAGCTTTTGCTCCAGTTCTTTGTACGTCGCGACATAATCTTCCGGCGATTCCGTCGCCGCTTTGTCGATCAGCGAGTCGATTTCGGAATCGGCCAGGATGCTGTAGTCCCCGCCTGTTTTGAACAACGAACGCACCGCGTAGTCCGGGTTGCCCGTTACCGTTGTCCAACTGGACAAGGCAATATCATAGTTGCCCGCATCCTGCTGCGACTTGAAGCTGCCGTAGTCCGGTTGCAGGTTCAGCTTCACGTTGAAGCCGTTTTTGGTCAGTTGGTCGCGGATGATGTTGACGTCGGATTCTTGCGACGTCATCGCCAGCAGCTCGATATCCACCGGAGTGCCGGTCGTCGTCGTTTCCGCGGTTGTCTCGCCTTCGGTTTCGGTCGTCGCCGCCGGAGCAGCCGTATCGGATTTCGTTGTCACCGACGAGCAGCCTGCCAGTACCAGCAATAAAGACAGCAGCAGGACGGTCAGCGTTTGGGTAAATTTGTAAGATTGACGCATGTTTTTCTCCCCCTTTGTATGTGTAGAGCTATTACCTTGCCAACTCTTAATCAGAGGATTACGTTTTAGCAAGGCGTAACCTTACTTTTAGTATCGACAAGGTATATATATTTGGTCCAAAGCCTTTCAGACGTATGCGTGACGAACGTTTAATCCAGCTTTGGATCGAGCGCATCCCGCAGTCCGTCGCCCAAGAAGTTGAACGACAGAACCAATGCGATAATCGCCAGACCCGGATAAACGGCCAGATAAGAGTTCGTTTCCAGATACGCGCTGCCAAGCTTCAGAATGTTACCCCATTCCGGAATGTGCGGTTCTACGCCAAGCCCCAGATAGCTGAGACTGCTTGTCGAGATCACGGCCGTGCCGATGGTCAACGTCGCCTTGACGATCATCGGAGCCATCGAGTTCGGTACGATATGCTTGAAAATGATCGACAGATTGCCGGAGCCAAAAGCTCTTGCCGCGTCGACGAACTCATACGTGGATACCATCAGCACATTGGCTCTCATCGTCCGGGCGTAAGTCGGGATTGCGCCTACGCTCAGTGCGATAATCAGGTTGACCGTATTCGCGCCGAAGGCCGCAATGATCGCAATCGCCAGCAGAATACCGGGAATCGAATACAGAATATCGAGCGCCCGCATGATGATGTTATCCGTGCGCCGCCCGTAATAACCGGATACCGCGCCCAGAATCCCACCGATAACAAAAGGAATGATCGTGGACACCGCGCCGACAATCAACGAGATCCGGGCACCGAACACGATACGCGAGAACAAATCGCGGCCGAAGTTGTCGGTACCGAGCGGATAAGCCAGAGTTGGTGTCTGAAGAATCGCGCTGTAGTTGTTTTCCACCGCCATGCTGTAGTCGAAAGTAAACAGGCTACAGACAGACAACGAGAACAGGAAGAAAATAAAGAACATCCCCAGCATCGACGTGGTACCTCTCGATAACCGATCGATCGCATCTTCCCATCTTGGCGAAGCCGGCGATTTCTGACTGCGGATTTTCGCCAGAAGAACGATACCCAGCAAGAGTGCGAACAGATTGCCTGTTGCCGTCGTCAGGATCAACGCGAACGCCAGCCAAACCATTTTCGGCGGTACGTGATTCCTTTTTACAAAAGCCGCAATCAGGATCAATGAAAGGAACTGAAATCCCGCCACAATCATCAGCACCAGCATGCCCAGCGGGAACGTATCCGCCACGTAAGGCTTGAACAGGTTGAGCGCCGAGATTCCAATAACCCCGATCTGCGTCATGACCATATACCCGGCGAATACGTATTCTGGCGTCTTGACCTTCTTGACAAGCTGGAAAGCCGCTGCCGTCGCGAATACGTTCCCCGTCGCCAAGCTGAGCAGCTGCACCCAGCCAAGCGCTCTTGTCCGGCCACGAATAGCACCTACCGTAGCCAGATCATGCCGAATCAATAAGGAAATTACGATCTGTACCCCTGTGAAAAACGCATAGGCCGCCGCGATCGTCAACACGCCGGACTTGATCGCGCCTGTGCCGTAGTCGAACGAATTGGCGAGTAGAACCAGCGTCAGCAACAACGAAGATATCCAGGCAAAGCCGGATTGCGCGTACTCCGACGAAGCGCGTGTGCCTCCGCCGAGGCCAGCATCAAGCCCCGACGAGGAAGAACCTGCGGCCGAAGGCTCGGTAACCGATAACTCGGACATATCGCATAACCCCCTTTTTCTCTAGGGCGTGTAAGCAAACTCCGCCGGAAGCAGATTTTGCTGAATTTTCGTTCTCGGCAAGGAACTTTTTCGCAGGCGTGCCGGGGCACGTCAAGGAAAAGTAACGCCGCAGAGGGCGAAAAGGCAGCAAAAGATGCACGTCGCCTGAGTTTGCGTATACGGCCTAGTATTGCTTCATCTTGGTGCGGATTCTCGGATCGATAAACGCGTACAGCACGTCGATGATCACGTTGACGAGCGAGATCGCGATTGCCGTGTAGACGACGCCGCCCATCACCGCCGGAATATCCGGAACGAACTGTTTATCCACGATATAGCTGCCGAGACCGCTAATATTGAATACTTTCTCCGTAATGGCCGCTCCGCCCAGCATGCCGCCGAACTGAAGTCCCACTACCGTAACGATCGGAATAAGCGCGTTGCGAACGGTATGCTTCATTAATACGGTACGTCGTCCAAGCCCTTTGGCTTTGGCGGTCAGGATATAATCTTCGTTCATGACTTCCAATGTCGAAGAACGGGTCATCCGTGCTACCGCTGCCGTTAATCCCGTACCCAGTACGATGACCGGCATAATGAACGACAACACATTGCCTGGCGTGTAGGTAGCCGGCAGCCAACCCAGCTTGATCGAGAAGCCGAGGATAAACACCAGGCCCTGCCAGAAGTTCGGAATAGACAAGCCGATCAGGGCAATAAACATAAAGCTGTAATCGAGCCAGGAGTTACGGCGTGCCGCCGACAGAATGCCGATTGGCAATGCGACCAGCAGAGCCAGCACCAGCGAGAAGGAAGCCAGCATCAGCGTAACCGGGAATTTTCGCATGATAGTGGAAGCAACGTCTTCGTTGCCTGCAAACGATTTGCCGAGATCCAGCGTCATGACGCCGCGGATATTGTCCCAAAGCTGAACGAGATAAGGACGATCCAAGCCGTAGATTTGATTGAATGAGTTAATCTGTTCCTGCGTAGCTGTTTCTCCGAGGATATTCGCCGCCGGGTTCATCGGGGAGAGGTTCAAAATCGTAAAGACCAGCGCCGATACGCCGACAACCACGAACAGAGTCATGAGCAGCCGCTCGAATATGTATTTCGAATAGGCATTGCTATACAATAGCATCAGAACGAACATCGGAAAGCCGATCACGACGGCAATGGCTGCAAAGACCGGATTGGCGACCAGTGATTCGAATGTCGCGGCGTAGTCGTTTCTCGGAATATTTCCGCTACGCGCACGTTCAGCCGTGATCTCGTCCGCCTTGGCTCGAAGCCGTTCCTCCACTCGCTGGTCAACCTCGCGCTTAGTCTCCGCCTCGCTCGGCCGTTGCTTGAAAAACCGCTGTTTGTCAGCCAACTGCCGAGCAAATTCGGTTCGCAGCTCTTGTTCGACGCCGGATGCTTTCAACTCCCGAAGTACCGTAGCGCGCAGTTGCGCGTACCCTCCGCTACCGCGGCGAGCAAGCCATACAGCAAGCACAATCAAATTGGCCGGGGCTCCGAGCAATAATAACCAGAAGCGGTAACCGGGAATGCCCAGCATTTTACGATATAAACGTCCAATCGGCATATGCCAGGACGAATGTTGGTTTTTTTCAGCCGCCTCCATAAAAAACTTGCCTCCTAAAACGTTGCAAATGTATAATTTCTTCATACCGATTTAATTCCGATTAATATACTCGTATTTATAAGTCGTATTTTAGGGGTCAAGCTCCTATAAAGTCAAGGTATACCGAAAACATTTTTGGAAATGGAATATAATGGATGAGATAACGGGGGCCAACGGGGATGGAAAAACTGTTGCAAGTCAGCAATTTACGCGTATCGTTCGTGGCACGCGAGACCGAGACGGAAGCGGTGCGCGGCGTCAGCTTTGAATTGAACAAAGGGGAAACGCTCGGCATCGTCGGCGAATCGGGCAGTGGCAAAAGTGTGACGGCTCGCGCGATCATGCGTTTGCTGCCCGAAGCCTCCTCCCGCGTCAAAAGCGGAGAAGTGATGTTCCTCGGCCAAAATCTGGCGCAAAAAAGCAGAAAAGAAATGGAAGCCATTCGCGGACGGGATATCGGCATGATCTTCCAGGACCCGATGACTTCGCTGAACCCGACACTGCGCATCGGCGAACAGATCGCCGAGACGCTGCGCAAACACCGTAAAATTTCCAAGCGCGAAGCGAAAACGGAAGCCGTCGAGATGCTCAAGCTGGTCGGCATCCGCGATCCGGAAACGCGCTTCAACCAATATCCGCATGAGTTCTCCGGCGGCATGCGCCAACGCGCCATGATCGCGATCGCTCTCGCCTGCCGCCCGTCGCTGCTAATCGCCGACGAGCCGACGACTGCGCTCGACGTGACGATCCAGGCGCAGATCCTGAACGTGATGAAGCAGATGCAGGAAAAGCTAGGCACGGCGATCGTGCTCATCACGCATGACCTCGGCGTCGTCGCCGGAATGTGCGACCGCGTCGTCGTCATGAAAAGCGGCGAGATCGTGGAAGAAGGCCGGACAGAAGACATTTTTGCCAATCCGCAGCATCCGTATACGAAAAAGCTGCTGAACGCGCTGCCGCGTCTGGATGAGCCGAAAAAGCCAAAGCGCGGAAGGACGTTCCAAGCCGATCCGTCGGACATCGGAACGAATGCCGTAGACGCAAACGGAGTCGTCCGCAACAATGAAGCAGCGAACGGCGATTCTGCCTCGGCAGGCGCCGTCCACGTTCCGGGCGACGCGCCGAATGCGGCTGCCCGGCCGCTGCTCGAAGTCCGCTCGCTCCAGCAACATTTCAATCTGGGCAAAGGCCGTACGCTTCGCGCCGTAAACGATATCAGCTTTTTTATCCGCGAAGGCGAAACGCTGGGCATGGTCGGCGAATCAGGCAGCGGCAAGTCCACGACAGGTCGCGCCATTCTGCGCCTGCATGAACCGACTAGCGGCGACGTCTTGTACCGGGGCATGGCCGTGAACCGTCTATCCGCCAAAGAAATGAAACTGATGCGCCGCGAGATGCAGATGATTTTCCAAGACCCGTATGCTTCGCTCAACCCGAGACTGAAGGTGCTGGATATTATCGGCGAAGCGATGGACGTGCACGGGCTGACAAAGGATGCCAATCAGCGCCGTGCGCGTGTCGAAGAATTGCTGGAGATGGTCGGACTTGATCCGGCGTTCGCGCTGCGTTACCCGCACGAGTTTTCCGGCGGCCAGCGTCAACGGATCGGCATCGCCCGCGCGCTGGCGGTCGAGCCGAAATTCATCGTTTGCGACGAACCGCTGTCCGCGCTGGACGTGTCGATCCAGTCGCAGATTGTGACGCTGCTCGAAGACCTTCAGCAAAAGCTGGGTCTGACCTATCTGTTCATCGCGCACGACCTGTCGATGGTGAAGCATATCAGCGACCGCGTCGCGGTCATGTATGCAGGCAAAATCGTCGAGTTGGCGGAAAGCGAAGAGCTGTACAACAATCCGCAGCATCCGTATACCCAGTCGCTGCTGGCGGCGATTCCGGTTCCCGATCCGACGATCGAGTCGAAAAAGAAACGGACGCTGCTGGAAGAAGATCACGGCGAAGACAAGTACGGGTTGGAAGGTTCGGAGTTGGTCGAGGTATCGCCGGGGCATTGGGTAGCGGTGCAGGCGAAAGAACTGGCGGGGGATTGAACCTCCTTGAAAAAGTGCCGACGGACCGCGGATTGTTGCGAAGAGGCGGCGAGCAAACGGAGTGCGCTGTTGAATATTCACGTTTGGGTAAGAAATAAATACGGATCTCCAGTTATTTCTTCGCCAAACGAGCATTTTCGCTAAATACCTGCATATCTCCAGTTAAATTCCGCTGTTCAGCCTGTTTATGCGATCGGATGAAGATTTAACTGGATTTTGGGCGTTAATTTTGATGCTGCTTATCCTGTCGCGATATTAAATGTAGTTTTGCAGTTAATCATGTGGATTTTTCAGTTAAGCATAAATTAAAAAGCTTGAGCTGCGGGCCTCGACCCCAACTCAAGCTTTTTTGCGTGTTCTTTTGTGATTCGTCGTTATTCGTTGTGATCCGTCGCCGTTCCGGTCGCTTTCCGACTTTTAAGCCAACGTCCGCTCCACCACCGTTTTCCCGGCCGCTGCTTTCTTCACCATCCCGCGCGCGATATGCACGCCGGCCGCTCCGGCTTGTGCCAGGCCGCGGGTGATACCCGCGCCGTCGCCGCCGCAGTACAGGCCACGGATTTCCGTTTCCAGCGTCTCGTCCAGTTTCGGACGGGCGGAGTAGAACTTCGCTTCCACGCCGTAGAACAGCGTATGCTCGGAAGCGATACCCGGCGTTACTTTTTCCAGAGCTTCGACCATCTCGATCAGGCTTTTCATCGTGTTGTACGGCAGGACGAGTCCCAGATCGCCCGGAACGGCTTCTTTGAGCGTAGGCTCCAGGAAGCCTTCGCGAATGCGTTCCGGCGTGGAACGGCGTCCGCGCAGGATGTCGCCGTACTTCTGCACGATCACGCCGCCGCTCGACAGATCGTTGGCGCGTTCGCAGATCTCGCGGGCGTATTCGTTCGGCTTGTCGAACGGATCGGTGAATTTGTGCGACACGAGCAAAGCGAAGTTCGTGTTCCGCGAACCGAGCGCCGGGTCTTTGTACGAGTGCCCGTTCGCCGCCATAACGCCGCTGTGATTCTCCACAACGACGTGCCCCGACGGGTTACTGCAAAACGTTCTGACGCGCGTACCGACCGACGTGTTAAATACGAATTTGCCTTCGTACAAATGCTCGTTGATCTGGCGCATGACGACGTCCGACGTCTCGACGCGCACGCCGACGTCCACCTGGTTGTTGGTCAGCTTGAGGCGGCGCTTTTTGAATACGTCCGATAGCCAGGCCGAACCGTCGCGGCCCGGCGCGATCATGACGCGCGGCGCTTCGAACTCTTCCCCATTTTTCAGTCGAATCCCCGTAACGGTGTGCTCGCCGCCTTCTTTTACCGTGATCAGGTCTTCGACTTCGGCCTTGTATTTCATCTCGACGCGCGGCTTCAAATACTCGAAGATCGATTTCAAAATCTCCAAATTCTGCTCGGTACCCAGGTGGCGGACTTCCGCACGCAGCAGCTTCAATCCCGCCGCATACGCATTTTGCTCGATATCGCGGATCACGTCGGTCGTCGGATCGGTGATCGACTCCGTCGCTCCGTGTTCGAGGTTGATCGAATCGACATATTGGATCAGCTCCAATACCTGCGAAGGCGCAAGATAATCCGTCATCCAGCCGCCGAACTCTGTCGTGATATTGAACTTGCCGTCGCTGTACGCGCCCGCGCCGCCGAAGCCCGCCGTGATCGAACAAGCCGGCAAACAACCTGCGAACTCTTTGCGTCCCGCTGCCGGAGGGCAGAACTGGACTTTGTTTTCCAGGATCGGGCAGCGGCGCTTGTAGATATCGTGGCCTTTGTCGACCAGCAGCACTTTCCAGTCCGGGGCTTGGCGGGTCAGCTCGTAGCTGGCAAAAATGCCCGCAGGGCCCGCCCCTACGATAATACAGTCGTATTTGTTGGAGCTTGCGGCGTTCTGTTCGTTGGGTTCGAGCGTGATGGAATCGGTCATGATCGGTCGTATCCTCCTCTGATGGGCGCATACCGTGCTTCGGATTTTCGGTAGCCGAACGCGCAAAAAAGCCCGGCTCCCGGCAGGTATGCGAAAAGCATCCTATCCGTAGCCGGGACTTTACGGTTCCCTGGTAGAGACTCCTGAACCTTATCTTCAGGAATATACGAATGATTATATGGTCAAAGATAATATTGTTCGCCTTTTAACAAAACTTATCATAACCAATCATTCGGATGTAGTCAAGTTTATTATTCGGTATTTTGCGTTTATTTATATAATTATTTTCAAAAAAACAAATTAAGTTGACTATTTCCGAACATTAAAAAACGAAATATAATATTCTGTTTGTCTCGTTCACGATTTGCAGATCAAACCCCTTTAGCTACCGCACAATCTCCAGCATCGAATCCTGCCATTTTCCCAATTCATCCGGCTGACCCTCACTTCGCATAAACTGCACAATCAAGCGCTGCTTATCGCCACTTCGATCCAAGGTATACACCAATCCCACGCTTTCAGCTATACGCGAGCCGCCTTTTGCCTCAAAATCGCGAAACCGCAGCTGATCCAGCAGAGCTTCCCGCTCCGTTTCCGCCAATTCCGGCTGAAGCACGGTCGTCACATAACGAACAACCTCGGAATCAGCAGGATTCTCAGCAATCCTTCCGGACGAATCACCCAGTTGGAACACAAGCTCACGCAAAATCCCGCTTTCATTATCGCTCCAAGCTGTATAACTGTAACCGGACGCCGACTCGCCGAAGTTCTGCCGGGTCTCATTCAGACGCGGCAATGCCCCTTGCAGCGTTTGGCCGTCTTTGTCGGCTACCAAAATCGCGACATCTTCGCTGTTTGCGTTCGCTTCCCAGCGGCTGCGAAACTCGTCGTATGTCAGCGGCAGCAGCGGATCGGCAATTCCTTCCGGCATATCATCAACATCGATGCCAGCCACCGCTAGCTCGCGCGCATAGGGAGACGTACCGTTGCCGGCCGTTGAATCTGTTGGATGTTGTCCCGTTTCCCCCGTGACACCAGCCGTATAATCAGTCCCCGTAGCTCCCCAATTCGTGAACGTATCCGTTTGTACCGTCAGCACCGCCGCCAACGCGATCGCTACGCAGCCAGCTCCGATCCCGCCGCCCGTCCACAAACGCCGACGCCTTTTATTCATCCGTGCTCGCTTGGGTTCCTCTTCCGGTTCTTTGGTCCAGGAGCGTATCCCCGTCAAAATCCCGCTGCGAATCTCTTCCTTCCGCTGCGCGCTCAGCTTCGGAATATCCACCAATCCTTTTCCCGGCTCCCGTCCGCTGCCTCCCGTCGGTCCGTTAGTCCCCATCACTTGCTTCTCCCCCGATCCATTGTTGAAATTCGCCGTTTTTGCGCAGGACGCGCAGCGCCCGGTGGCTGACCGTTCGCACCCTCGCCTCGCTACAATCGAGCAAAGCCGCCGTCTCCTTCACGCTCAGTTCTTTTTGATACAGGAAAAAAATCACTTCCCGATGCGCCGGCTTCAATGCTTCGAGCAGCCCCCATACCTTCTCCCGGCGTTCTTCCGTCAGCGCGGCGCGTTCGGGTTGGTCCGAAGCAGGCGCTTCTTCTTCTTTATGCGACAAAAATCCCGTCAACGGCCACCTTCTGCGGCGCACCGCATCCAATGCCGCGTTGCGCGCGATCGCCGTCAGCCACGTTTTCGGCGACGATTGCCCTTTGAAGCTATCCAGATTCCGATACGCCTTGATAAAAACCTCCTGCAAAATATCCTCCGCCTCGCTCCCCCGGCTCCCCAACATAAAGTACAAATACTGATGAATGTCTTCATAATACAGCTCGAACCACTCGGCGATCCGGCGCTCCCCTTCCGACGTGTAAGCCTCGCCTGTATTGTCGAAATCCGAATGCTCGCCTGGCTTCGGTACAAGAAACGGTTTCCCGTCTCCACCCCGTTCCCGCTCAGCCAAGACAACTCCCCCTCTCTGTTTTCTTTTTCTATTAGACGTGCCAGTTGCGGAAAGTATGTCACAATCGAACGGACGCGGCAGGAACTTTTTTCAACCCTGTCGAATCTCTCTAGCTGTGAAAAGGAGGCGGCCGCATGCAAGTTCGTTTATCCGATTATACCCCTGACTGGACGCAACGATTCGAGGAGGAATCCGAATTTTTGCGCAGCGTGTTCGGACCGGAGGTTGTACAGTTCGAGCATTTCGGCAGCACATCCGTTCCCGGCATGAAAGCCAAACCCGTCATCGACATGCTGGTCATCGTGCGCGATATCCAGTCCGTTGATGCGCGCAACGAACAGATGGCTCAACTCGGCTACGACGTCGCGGGCGATTGGGGCATTCCGGGGCGTCGGTTGCTACGAAAAGGCGGAGAGGAACGCACCCACCATATCCATTTTTACGAATCCGGCAACCCCCAGATCGCGCGCCACCTGATCCTGCGCGATTATCTGCGGGAGAAGCCGGACGAAGTGCGTGCCTACAGCGATCTGAAAGAACGGCTATCCTCGCAATTTTCTGAAACAAGCGGCTACAGCCCGGCGAAAAAAGGCTTTGTCGGTCAGTTGGAAAAACGTGCGTTGGCGTGGGCGGCAGAGTCCGGAAGATACGCAGAGTAAGGAGCGCGCATGCGCAAACAGCCCGGACTCCGGTCCGGGCTTTCGGCTTTGCAGGCGAAAAATTTTAAGAACGTAATAAAGAAGATGAAATTTTGATCCTCCAACTACTTTTTAGAAATTGAAATTTTAAATACAATTTTTCTTCCTCATAAAATCATATAAATTGCACTCACAAACTCATCAAATCCTTCATAAAATACTAAGGAGAAAGATTTTTAAACAAAAATCTAATTTATTTTTCATCATTTATTGTAGTACATTGACTGCAATCGACTTAATTCACTTATTTTTTCGTTATAAAAGCCAATCTGTCTATTTTCATCTATAAACCATTTTTCAGATATATGAGTTTCAAAAT
>NZ_JBBKAR010000067.1:0-43463 GCF_037722395.1 Saccharibacillus sacchari
TTTTTTAAAAAATCTTTTACATAAAGTATTATTCTCTATAAGAAGAAATACAAAAAGAAACGGCCACTAATCGGCGGCCGCTTCTGATCCTACATATCGATTCGAAGATATGGTTTTCTATCATTTTTTTGTTTTTCTAATGTTATCTCTTACCTAAAAAACTGATTAGTTTGCTTAATTCCTCTTTAGCGTCATCGTTTGTCCCTTCCAACTCATTCAATAAACCAAGCAAGTTATCGTATGATTTCGTAATTTCTGCTCTAACTTCAACCAATTCTTGAGCCACTTGTGAAAGTGGAATCCCTTCTTCTTCTTCAAACGTTTCTACATATCGTGGAATATTCAAATTGTAGTCATTCTCTTTGATTTCATCCAAAGATGCCACATGGGCAAATTTCTCAACGTCTTCACGGTTACTGTAAGTTTCAATAATTTTGTCGATATTTTTAGGAGAGAGTTTGTTTTGGTTTTTGCCTTTTACAAACTCTTTTGAAGCATCGATAAATAAAATGTCTTTACTCTTGCGAGCTTCAAGACCTTTGAACACCAGCACACAGGTTGGAATGTTTGTACCATAGAACAAGTTAGCTGGTAATCCAATAACAGTATCCAATAAATTATTGTCTATGATATTTTGGCGAATCTTACCTTCAGAGGCACCTCGGAAGAGCACTCCATGCGGCAACACGATAGCCATTGTGCCTGCTTTATCTAAGTGATAAAGTCCATGAAGAACAAAAGCATAATCTGCCTTAGATGCAGGCGCCACACCATAACCTTTAAATCGTATATCTTTTTCTCGATCAATATTTTTCGTGTCCCATTTATGGGAATATGGAGGATTTGATACAATCGCATCGAACTTCAAAGGAATTTGTACTCCTTCTTTCTCAGCAAATGGCCAGTCAGCATACAGTGTGTTTGCTCGTTTTAATTCCATATTGCGGTAATTTACCCCATGCATCATTAAGTTCATACGAGCTAAGTTATAAGTTGTAGTATTTAACTCTTGCCCATAAAACTCAACGCTTCCTTCTTCATCACCATTTGGCAATTCTTTTTGAACGGTTAAGAGGAGTGAACCTGATCCCATTGTAGGATCATAAACACGGAATTGACCTCTAGTATCAGCGGCCTCCTGTGTTGCAATTTTTGCCAATACCTTACTAACTTCATGAGGGGTATAGAATTCTCCACCTTTTTTACCAGCACTGGCAGCAAATTGCCCAATCAAATACTCGTAAACGTCACCCAAAATGTCACGACCTGAATCGTCTTTGAACGTAAAATCGTTAATCATCAAAACGATTTCATTCAAAGCCTTTGCACGTTCGTTTGTACTTGAACCTAGACGTGTATCCCCAAGGTTGACATCTGAAAATACATTAGCAAAGTCCGCTTCTGCGACTGTATTACGTTTAGCATTTGTATTGAAAGATTCAAACATATCTTGGAAGTCACTAGCTTTGATTTTGTGATTTTCAATTTTTGATACAATTTTCTCCCACATATAATCTGGATCAATTGCATATCCGATACCTTTGCTGATTTCTTCGAGATAATCTTCTTTCTCAATTTTATCTGTCACTTCGTAGAACTCTTCCAAATTATTAGTTTTCAAATATTCATCTTGGTTTTCTGATAAGTAACGATAAAACATAAATGGTAAAATATAGTTTTTATACTCACTTGCATCCATCGTCCCACGGAGTTTGTTAGCCATTTCCCATAGCTTTGATGTAATATCTGTTGCAGTACTCATTTGTGCAATCTCCTTTTCTTATACAAACATTTTTTGAAGTAGTAATTTCTTCAAAATTCTAAGAGAATTTAACTCACATTGATAAAGGTCGATAATATCGTCTAATTGTTTAAAAAATAAACCGATTTTTTGTTGTTCTTCATAACTAGGAACAAATATTGGCATTCTAAAAAAAGTATCTATATGAATACGTTTTGCTTTTCTAGACCCATTAGCTATATTTCCTTGATATTTATAAAATCGTTCTAACGCTACATATTCTAAAAAGAAAGTAGGATTCAATTCATTTTTAAAATCAAATGCTGGAGAGTCCAAAGTTGATTCGTAGCCGTCTAATTCATCTGGGACAATGCCAAATGCTTGATTTAAAAAATCTAATTTTCCGTACATGAATTGTCCTGATTTTCTAATGTAGTATTGAGTAGATATGCTTCCTTTATATATTTCTTCTTTTAGAACTATTCCCTTTCTCCAAAGCTTAACTGTTAACTTTTTTGCAACTGATCCATCCGAACCTTTAATCTTGCTTTCTTCAAGGAATTCTCCAACCTCATGCTGTTCCCAAGCCTCAGTAAATCCTGCAAAGCGAATTTCAGGAACATCGGTTTCAACTTTCGGAAACATTTTTTGAAGTAGAACTTTTTTCGTATCCTTTAGTAGTTCTAACTCGCGTTGATGAAGGGTGATGAGGTTGTCTAATTGATTGAAAAATGACGAAATTTTTCGTTGCTCATCTACTTCAACTGGATAAACCACCATACCACTTAATGCGTTATCGTCGCTAACTTTCATATCGTTTTTAGCACCCTTATTTACCAAGGGCAGCAAGTAACTATTTAATCGTTGATGGCTTTCAAAATATCGTTCGACAAATTTGCTATCAACATTATCATTTGGTTTATAAACGGCATAAAGCGTTGAAACAATACCTGCTTGTCCATTATTAGATTTGATAATTCCAAAAGGATTAGATTTTAACGGACTCTTTGTATATACCACATCATCCTTCTCAACTACCCCATAAGTTGCAACTGATACACCAGCAAATGAACGCCCTTGAAATTCAATCTGATTAACTATTCCAAACTCGCCAGAAACTGATAACACATCTTCTTTTCTAAAACGCTCATCTCTGTTCTTTATTTTTGAAGTTGTTAAATATTCGTTCAACCGTCTCTGTTCCCAAGCATCCGTAAATCCTGCGAATCTAATGTCAGGTGATTTTGTTATTTTATCACTCATTTCTAATCTCCTCTTATTTTAAATATTGAATTGCTAATGCTATCAATGATAAACAGCGGTTGAAAAAGTAATCGTAGTGGCGATTATCCGTAATATCTGTTTTACTTGTCTCATGATGACGGATTCTAAAATTATTACCAATCTTCGTTAGTTCCTTAAATTCACAATCAAAAATTTCAATAAAATCAGATTTTCCATTGCTCATATCATTTACCACTTTGGTTACGGAGCCACGTTTATCAAGATGAGTATAATAAGTTTTCAAGCGCTCGAGAGCATCCCATATTTTCTCCACTGAATCTTGACGTGCTGCTGGATTTGGTGTTTTGTATAATGCAATTGCATCTTTCATCAATTCTCTCGTACCATGTTCAGAAATCTTCTGTATTTGTGTCTCCATTTCAGGTGAAAGTGGAGTATTCTCTACTACACGCTCAATAAGTTTTCCTTGGGTTAATGTAAACAACAATCCCGACTCTTGGAATATTTCGTTTATTTCATTTCGATAATCATTAAAAACATTTGTTGTATCCAAGCAATGAATATCCCAGTAATTTTTGTAGCGATGATCATTCCATCCTTCAGAAATATCTTTTATATTTTGAGCAACATATTCTATAAGGTCGATTAATGAATATTGATCATAATCATCATTATCTTGTGGGGCAGCTATATAACCATCCTCATCCCTGAGAATATCAGGAATTTTTATTGCCATTCTCTTTTCAAATTGATTACGATCAAATTCAATATAATATTTCCCTGTAAAAGTGCAGCGCTGCTGAAGTCTAAAGTTATGCGCTAGGTTATTATAATATTTTTTACACATATTCAGCAGCAAAGTATAAACTTCTTTAGAGACTTCAATTGTACGTGTAATTGGTTTTCTTAGTCCATGACGTTCTGTGTATAAATGCATTTCTATTCTCCTTTTTGTCTATATAATTTTCTCATTTAACTACTCTGCTTTCTTAATTTCGTCAGCCATTTCGTAAAATGCTTTACGGAATTCAATGCGATATCGTACCCAAGATAATTCTGCAATCTTTTGGGCTGCAATTTCTTTGTAATCTGCTCTTGCGTCATTCATGATTGTAGTTAACTCCCCTTGTTTATCCATATCCTCCTGACCTAAGCGATGTTTCTTAATCAAACTTTCAAGTTCCTTAGGTCTTATGCTGTTATCAAGTCCCCAAGTACGGATGAAGTTCGTTATAAGTTGGATATTCGTATCCTTTTGTGCTCTATCCATCGCCTGATTCATTTTCTCAACACTTCGCGGTGCTGGGTAATTTTCAAACTCAAACTCTTTCAAGAAAATTTTAGATACAAAGTTGCGCACCTTAGATTTTTCGCTATCATTATCTGACTTGGCAATCTCAACATGAATTTCATCACGTGTTTCTTCTGCTTTAGACATAAAGTTCGCATGAACTTCATCAGCCATTCGGGCAATCAGATCAATCAAGTAGTCGTAGTTGATGGTAACATCGTGAATATGAACCATAGAGAGATTGACTTGCGAAATATCAATGTCTTCTTGCTTCGCACGTCTTTCTTTCAACTCGCCTGCGATAACAGTTGTTAAAATGACTTCCTGCTCCTCAGTAATACCTAGAAGCTCATAGAACTCTTCGGAATTATCATAAGCGGAAACAGGGTTTTTATCATCGTCTTCGGTATATTGCTTCAACTGGCTAAGCAAGCGATTATACTCTTTCAAATTCTCAAAGACTTCATCCTGAGCTTTTTCACTTGGTGGTAATTGTACAAAGTTATCTGTGAGCGATCCAAGTTTTTTAACAATTTCTTGCATCTCAGCTTGAACCTTACTAAATGGTTTAGAAAGAATCCCTGATTCTTCGTTACCTTCTTTCAAATCTTCAAGTGAAAGCTGTTCGTCAGCAGATGCACGATTGGAATAGACAGCAAACGCCCTATTCATTTCATACTCATTTTGCTCAGGCCAACGATAATTGACGACATTTCCCCAAGGCTTATCGACAAAATTATGCATTCGGTTTGTGCGTGAGTATGCCTGAATCAGGTTCGCACCTTTAAGTGTTCGATCGATGTAGAGCGTATTCAACTCAGGAGCATCAAAGCCGGTCAGAAGTTGATCAACAACAATTACCAAGTCTAAGTAGTTACCGTCATCAGCTGTTTTATTCAAGCGTCGTGCTAAGTCTTCTGTGTAGGCTTTAACTGTCGTCATATCAAAAGCTGTGCCGAACATTTCGTTATAGACTTTTATTGCTCTGTGCAAGTTTTCGTTCGTTTTTAGTTGATGAATACTATTAGATGTATCCACTGAGAAGCTTACTGCCACCTTTAATTGTTGCTCCATAGAACGATTCAAATTTTCTTCAGTAAACTTATCGAAGTATTCCATCGCTCTTGGTGTACTTGCTTTGTTCCCCCCAACATGGACTGTAAACAAGGCGTTATACTTTCGATCATTTGAACGTTTCTTCCAGTTATCAAATATATCCTTAACCACCAAACTCACATGTTCAGGACTATAGTCGTAAACACTCCCACGAACATTATCGTCGATATCCTCTTCAGTTGGATTTTCGGGAACTTCAATCGTTTCCTTGAATTCAACATTAAATCCCAAGACATTCTTATCCGCTATTGCTTCTTTGATGGTATAAGCATGTAGAATATCACCAAAGATGTCTCTGGTTGCAGGAAACTTTGGCGTTCCCGTATAGCCCACCCAAGCGGAATTTGGAATGCCTTGTCGGATCATTTCAAGCATACCTTCATTTTCAGTACCGTCACCAGTTGAACGGTGAGCTTCATCGACAATAAAAAGAATATTTTCATTCAGCGGCTTGAAGCTATCTCTCGTTACATAACGCGACATCTTTTGAATACTTGTCACAATGATGTTCTTATCACTCTTCTTCGTTAATTTACGATGAAGATCTGCAATATTTGCAGTATCACCCACGACACCCGTTTTTCCTCCAAACCCAGCAACAGGGTCATATGCTTTATATGCATCAGATGTCTGGTTCGTGAGCGCAATTCGGTCAACCAAAAAGACAACTTTATCTATATTGGAGAGATGACTTGCAAGCCATGCTGTTTTAAAACTTGTGATTGTCTTGCCTGAGCCTGTAGTATGCCAAATGTATCCTAGTTTACCCTCATCGTATTTGAAATCGAATTTTCTGACCTTCTCAAGCACACGCTTTGTGGCATAGACTTGGTACGGACGCATGACTTTAATATTTTCTTTGTTTTTAGTACCATCCAGCACTATATAGCGTGTAGCTAAATCATGAGCCATTGGTATCGATAATACTTTATCCGCAAATGTCTTCCAAGAACGAATAGGACGAGCATGATCTTCGTCTTGCCAGTTAAAAGCAAAAGCCCGGTTAAAGTTTTGAAGTAGCGTGTTTGCCATATAACGAATATCGAACGGCGTCATTGCGATTAAAATCTGCAAAGTCGAAAAGATACCGCCGTACTGTTTTTCGGCAATATATTGTTCCATCTGATTCAAGGATTCTGTAGTGCTGTGAAGTGCCTTCTTCAATTCGATTTGAATAATTGGCAAGCCATTAATGAGTAGCGTTATATCGAATCGACGGTCAGGCTTTCCATCTATTACTTTTGGTCGTTTAATTTGATTTACTACTTGATAAACAGTATTCCCGCCACCTACTTGGGCTTGGTCGAACACTGTCAAAAACACATGCTTACCATCATCAAGGTCAATTTCAATTTCAGACACACCATTAACACCATATAAAAACTGTCCAGCATGGTAGGGCGATTCGATGCTATTAATGATTTTCTTTACTTGATTGAATTCAGTAACAGATAATGGTTCATCTAAACGTGCACGATTATTTTGTTCTAAGGTTATTTTAAAGTTATCCCAGAGTTGTTCGTCTGTTCTAATTTCTTTTTTGTACTCCCATTGTTTTACGCCACCGATTTTAGTTAAATAATCGACAACTTCATTTTCAAAAGCTAATTCTGATTGACTTTTCATTTAGTCTTCCTCTCCCTTTAGAGTTTCTTCAATTATTGAGTTTGTGAACTGCTCAATCAAATTCGTGTATTTACTCAACTTGCTTTGCAGCTTCAATGTTTCTAGATAAATAGCGCCTATGTTCTTCTGTTCTTTGAGAGGAACAATAGGAACGTTAATATCACTAAAGGAGCGAAGCGGAATTCTTAAAATAGCACCAGTCCCTTGTAACTCCTTTTCCTTTTGACGTTTCACATCCTTGTAAGCGTTAAACAAGAAAAGAAAGTACCTTTTATCAAATTTTTCACTATTAAATTCTATTTTTGTGAAGTTGAGAGACAATACTTTTCCAACATTATTCCTACTGACTATCGCTGCAAGCTGTAAAGAATTACTGATAACAACATCACCTTTATTTAATGATGGAGTCTCTTCAGCTAAATGTTTTATTTCATTCTCAACAAATATCTCCTCATGTCTATAATCAGCTTCAAAAGACTGCTGATCATAATAATTCATTTTTTGATTTCCAAATTGTTTTTGCGCCCTTGTTGGATTTATACCTGGGGTGAATGACACAAATTCTTTTAAAGGTCTTCTTTCCAAAAAACTCACCTCTAATTGATTTTTAGTAATATATCTATATTTCAAATTAAACCACACAAGTTTTATTTCGTCAACTATTACTTGAAATATTTTTATATTTCAAGTAATCTTTTGTTGCAGAATTGCTACTTTTCTAAAATCTGATTACAAAAATACTTTTAAATAGCAAAAAGTCCGCTCAAGTGAGCGGACTTTTTAGTATGGAGGCGAGGGGAGTCGAACCCCTGTCCGAAGATAACGCAGCATAGGCTTCTACGGGTGTAGTCACGGTTTTGATGTCACCCTAGGAACTCCCCGTAACCGGATTCCCTTCGGGTCAGCCTGATTGTCTTCTTCCGTTTACCCCCAGGCGGAGACTAACCGGCGTATCCCACTTTAGGTTGGGCCCTCATCCCGGCACATGGGCGATGCTGAGCGAGAGCACGCATCACAGTTTCTTAGGCTGCGAAAGCGTAGTTGTTTTGTTGTTTGCCATTTAATAGGCTTTAGCGTTAGTAAAGCGGACGCGTCCCCACTACCCGCTACCCATGCCCGAACTACCCCCGTCGAATCCATAAACGCCCCCTGATGGGAAAACCGTCGCCCTCCGAAGATCGAAGCCGGCGTACATTTTCCGTAAAAGGGAACTTCCGGATTAAAGGGACGTCGCTCAAAGAACCGCAAGGTTCCAAGCACGAGCCGCATTGTCCAAAGTTCACGCAGCCTTTCCCTCCATAAAAGAAAGGACCGCTTATGGGAGGATGCAGCGTTTCCCATAGACCTAGATTATAACATATTTCGCGCTGCAAAGATAGATTACCCGCGCTCGCTCCGTGCCAAACAAGAAAGCAAGCCTTACCCTATCTTTGCCGCGACTTGAGCGCACGTTGGATATCCCGCTGCGCGTCGCGTTTGGCGGCCGTATCTCTTTTGTCGTGCTGCTTTTTACCTTTGCCCAGGCCGATCAGCAGCTTGGCGTAGCCGTTGCGCACGTAGACCTTCAGTGGCACGACCGTATAGCCTTCCTGCTTGGACTGACCGACCAGCTTGCGGATCTGCACCTTGTGCAGCAGCAGCTTGCGCGTGCGCGTCGGATCGGACGGATTGTTGATATTGCCCTGCTCGAACGGACTGATATGCATATTGTGAATAAAAGCCTCGCCGCCCCGGATCGTCGCGAACGCGTCCCCGATATTCGCCCGCCCTTTGCGCAGCGACTTGATCTCGGTCCCCGTCAGCACCAGCCCCGCCTCGTAGGTGTCTTCGATGAAATAATCGTGGGACGCCTTTTTGTTCTGAGCCAGCAATTTGCCCTGTTCGGTATTCTTCTTCATGTGTCTCACCTCCCGCATCTTATTCTGAATCTGAACCTACCTAAATTGTAACAAGCTCTCTTTGGAAAAGGCAAGAAAACGAGCAACGGGGGAGCATAAGCGGAACGTAACGGATACAGATGACGCTTAAAACACCCTAATCGGCTCCCGCCGATTCTAACGGATCGCCTATCCGTTAGAGCATCCAAATCGCCGAATTCCGGCTTCAAACTGCCCGATTCTGCCATCTAACGGACATGCGGTCCGTTAAATTCTAAAACCTGCCTAAAAAAGTCCGCTAACGGACATACAATCCGTTAGCGGTGATTGATAAGGTTTTTTCGGCCGACATATCAGCCGCGCGCTTTGCCCGGTTTTCCTTTGCCGCCCGGGCGGCCGCTTTTCGGCCGCTCGTTGCCGTTGCGCGAGAACGTCGCCGTCTCGCCGCCATAGCCGCCCGTGCCGGAACCGAAGCTGAACCGGCCTTTGCCCGGTTCGCGACTGCCGTCCGCGTCGGTACTGTTGCCGCCGCTCGACGCGCGGCCGGCGCCTTTGCCCGGCGCGCGCCCGTTGTCCGCGCCGCTTTTGCCTGCGGCTCCGCCGTTCCCGCCGCCTGCTCGGCTCGAACGGCCTTTGCGCCCACCGGCTGCGCCAGGCGGCCGATTGCTCCACTCGCCCGCTTCGCCTGGCGAGCCGTTGAACGCATCTCCGCCGCTTGGTCCGGCTTCGATATGAATGCCGCCGCCTTTCCGCTTGCCGCGAGCCGGCTTCCCGGCTGCGCCGCCGCCCGCTTTTGCCCCGCTTTGGCCTGCGGCCGCTACGCCGCCTTGATCGGCTGCTTTGCCGCCGTTCCCGCTTCCTTGCCCTCCGGCCGCTACGCCGCCGAACGCCCAACCGCCGTCCGCGCTTTCGCCGCGCTTGCCTTTGCGCTTGCGGCCTCCGCTTTCTCCGCCGGACTGCGTCGGCGACGTCACGTTCGCTTCGCCTGTTCCTTTTTTGCCTTTACGCTTGCGACCGCCGCTCGGCAAGCCGCCTTCGCCGCTTTGCGTTTGCGCTTGCAGAGCGCCCGCAGCTCCGACAACCTCGGCGTTTCCGCCTTTGCGCTTTCTTTTCCGTTTGCCGGACGTCTGCCCGGAACCGGAACCGCTCTCCGAACTTCCCGCGTTTGCTCCGGCGGCAGGCGCAGCGCCCGCCGAGTCGTTCGGACGGAACACGTCCGGCCGCTTTTTCTTGTCCTTTTTCTTGCCCTTGCCTTTGCCTTTATCTTTGCCGAACTTTTCTTTGCCCGTTTTGTCGCCGCGAGGACCGCGCTTGAACGCGTCGCTGCTTCCTCCGCCGTCCCGACGGCGTCCGCCGCCTCCGCGGTTATTGCTTTTTTTCATATCGACCAGTTCGAAATCGATCGTATGCTCTTCCATGCTGACTTTCGCCACGCGGATCTCGACCACGTCGCCGATCCGGAACGTGCGCGACGTGCGTTCGCCGATCAGGGTCAGGCGCGATTCGTCATAATGGTAATAATCGTCGGTCAGATTGCTGATATGAATCAGGCCCTCGATCGTGTTTTCCAGTTCGATAAACAGGCCGAAGCTGGTCACGCTGCCGATCACGCCGTCGAATACTTCGCCGACTTTGTCCATCATGTACTCGGCTTTTTTCAGTTGCGCCGTATCGCGTTCCGCATCGACCGCCACGCGCTCGCGGATCGAAGACTGCTGCGCGTAATCCGACATCCGCGCCGCCAACTGCTCTTCGCGCTGCTGCGTCAGCTTACCGCCGTTTTCCGCCATCTCGCCGATCACCCGGTGAATAACCAAGTCGGGATAACGGCGAATCGGTGAAGTGAAATGCGTATAGTATTCGGCGGCAAGGCCGAAGTGGCCCAGATTCACCGAATCGTATTTCGCCTGCTTCATCGAACGGAGCAGCAGCGTGCTGATGGCTTTTTGCTCCGGCGTATCCTGCACGTCGTCCAGCAGCGATTGCAATTCTTTCGGCTGGATGCTTCCGCCGCGCGTGCCTTTGACCTGATGTCCCAGATTGGCCGCGAATGCCGCGAACAGCTCCAATTTTTCCTGATCCGGGTCTTCGTGAATCCGGTACAGGAACGGCACTTTGGCTTTGCTGAAATGCTCGGCCACCGTCTCGTTCGCCGCCAGCATGAATTCTTCGATCAGGCGCTCGGCTACCGAACGCTCGCGCGTCACGATATCGATCGCTTTGCCCTGGTCGTCGAGCAGCACCTTCGCTTCTTCGAAATCGAAATCGACCGCGCCCCGCTTCATGCGGCGGGCGTTCAGCTTCAGCGACAGATCGCGCATCGTGCGGAAGTTGTCGACCAGATAGCCGTAACGCTCCATCAGCTCGGGATCTTCTTCCTCCAAAATGAGGCGCACGTTTTTGTACGTCATCCGTTCGACGGTCTTGATCACGCTTTTGAAAATATCGTAACGGACTACGTTCATCGACGCGTCGAACTCCATCTCGCACGACAGCGTCAAACGGTCCACGCGCGGATTCAAGCTGCATATGCCGTTGGACAGACGCGGCGGCAGCATCGGAATCACCCGGTCCACCAAATACACGCTGCTGCCCCGGTTATACGCTTCCTGATCGAGCGCGGAGCCTTCCGGCACATAATAGCCTACGTCCGCGATATGCACGCCCAGCACGTAGTGGCCGTTGTCCAGACGTTCCACGTTGACCGCGTCGTCCAGGTCTTTGGCGTCTTCGCCGTCGATCGTGACGATCTGTTTGCCCCGCAGGTCGCGGCGGCCCTGGCTGGTGATTTCTTCTTCCGTGATG
Organism: Saccharibacillus sacchari; assembly: GCF_037722395.1. Lineage (GTDB taxonomy): Bacteria > Bacillota > Bacilli > Paenibacillales > Paenibacillaceae > Saccharibacillus > Saccharibacillus sacchari_A. The sequence continues at coordinate 11,702 of NZ_JBBKAR010000067.1, forward strand.
CTTTCCGGCGCCGCTTCGGCTTCCGCGATCACTTCGTCCGGGAACGACTCCGGCAATTGGTGCTTGCGGATAATCGAGAGAATATCGACGCCCGGATCGCTGTTGTATCCGAGCACCTCGATCACTTCGCCTTGCGCCGCCGCACGGCCGTCCGGATACGAGATAATGCGCACGACGACCTTTTGCCCGTTGATCGCCCCGCCTGCACGTCCCGCCGGAATAAAAATGTCGCGCGTGATGCGCTTATCGTCCGGCAGCACAAAGCCAAACGATTCCTCGTCCTGATACGTACCGACGATTTGCGTCACCGCCCGTTTCACGATCCGCACGACTTCGCCTTCCATCCGTCCGTTGGAGGAACGGCGGGACGCAATGCGGATCAGCACCGTATCGCCGTTCATCGCGCTCAGCATATCGCTGGCGTTGATATAGACGTCGGCATGCTCGCGATCCTCGGGAATCAGGAACCCGAATCCTTTTGCATGTGTTTGCAGCCTTCCGCGCAGCAGGTCCATCCGTTCGGGCACGCCGTAGCGCTGGGTACGCGTCAACACAACCTCGCCGTCTTCTTCAAGCGAATTTAACATATTCATAAATTCCCGGAACGTTTCCGCATCCTCGATGCCGAAATGTTGTTCCAGCTCCTGATACGTCATCGGCTTGTATGCGTCTTCGCGCATGAAGCCCAGCAGCATCTCTTGCGTTATCATGATTATCACCTCAAAATGGCTCCGGCTGCCGGCAGACCGCCCGTGCTTTGTCCCAGATGAGGAACGGTTACGTTTGGCTGAAACGCATCAGAATTTGTACCTTTCAGCCGAACGTAACCTACCCTTTAAGATAGGAAAAAGCACCAGTACCCTGACCGCTTAAGATGTTAGCTTTGTTGCGGTCAAAGTACCCGGTCAACTTGCAGATCGCGAATGCTCGATTTTTTGCTTCTTCTACAACTCCATTATACGTTAAAAGTACCCGTGCCGGAGCCTGCTTAATCTATACACAAAAAAGCCTCCGTATCCTTGAGTCCAAGGATCAACGAAGGCTTCCCTGAGCGAACAAGTCGCCCAAAACGCGAGATTAGTTGGTCAGAGCCGTGGTCAGAATCGCCATAACGACGAATCCGATACCCAATACGATGGTAATACGCTCAAGCACCAAGTCCATACCGCGAGCTTTGGTTTTGCCGAACAAATGCTCCGCACCGCCGGAGATGGCGCCTGCCAAGCCTGCGCTTTTCCCTTTTTGCAACAGCACGACCGTGATCACACCGACGGAAAAGATCAAAAGAAGTACCTTCAGAAAGATTTCCATTGTAATTCCACCTCCTAAGCGTAAACCGCATATCCTGTATAATAAGTGGGTTACCCCTGTTGCTACACTCTTAATGTCATTTAAACAAAACACCACTCTCATCCTATCACAATCGCCGTTATTTGACAATCGGGCAACTTGTCTGCTTTTCGTCCGGCGGATAAGGGCTGGAAACGCAATCGGTCAGGCGGAAATCCGGTCCGGCCGCGTAAAAAAGCCGCGCTGCGGTTAAATCCTCCGCGGCACGGCTTGGGTCAATAACGATAGGTTAAATGTACCTTTGGCCTGCCTTGTTACTTAGCGGCGTTGTTCTTTGGCTTGAACGGTACGGTCGGTCCACAAAATGTATCCCGCGGATACGGCTGTAAGGACCAGAATGACCATGATCACCATGGCATCCGACATGCTCTTTTCCTCCTCTGCTGGTGCGAATCTGGATGATGTGCGAACGTTGCCTTTTTTCGAAATGAAAGTAGAACGGAAAGGTCACCTCTCCTGTTTCTGCTTACGAGGTTAGCTGACGGATTAGGACGCAAGAGTCGTCCCGCCTGACGCAACGCCGTGACCGGCTGCGCGAAAGGCTTCACCCCATGAGAGCCGCGTGCGGCATCCCGATCGGTTCCCCCGTTTCCGAGTACAAATTCAGCAGTTGTAGCTTCTTGTGCGTGATCCACTGGATCGATTAAGTGACGAATCCCATCATCCTTTCCGAAAATATAGGCGGCAAGCCGGAACCTTCGATCTCCATCCGGAGATCCGGTGCCGTCGGAGGTCGGTCCGTTCGCTAGCGAACAAAACCGAAAGAGTGAACGCGCTTGACAATCGGACAAAATTGCGCGTTGCTTTTATGAACCGTATCTTACTCCTGCTGACACCTTGTGTAAAGGATGAACTTTACCTGTTTTTGGGGGTTTGAGCGTTAATAATTGAACTCATGATCTCCTGCGAACTTCAATCTTTTATTATCGCCGAAAATCTCCGATTATCTTCGCTTTTCTCCAAAATTGCAACGAAAAAATCACGAATTTTTGATTTCTCGAACCACCGTGAAGACCATTTTGCCGCAAAATATTTTGGTAACGCTTTCATTTAAAGTCGCCCGGAAGAACCCTTTTTATGCAGGCAAAAGGTTCTGTCCGGACGCGGATACGTTGCGGAGCGTTCCGTTCGCGCGCCAAAGTTCCGTTATCCGATCGTCTTATGCAAAAGTTCCCAGGCGCGCTCCAGCTTCTCGTTGTACGCCGGATCGTCCGCCGAGTTCATGAATCGTACTTTTCCGCTTCCTCCGCCTTGCACGCCCCGTTCGCTTAGCACGGCGGTCAGCCTGCGCACCGTTCCGGCGCTGCCGTCGATCACGCGAATATGCGGCGGCAATACGGATTCCAGCAGCGGCGCGTAATAAGGGTAATGCGTGCAGCCCAATACGATCGTGCCGTACGCGTCCAGATCGAAAGGCTCGAATTTGCGCCGGAAATAATCGCCCAGCTCCGCCGGATCGAAATTCAACCGTTCGCAATACTGCACCAATTCCGGCATCGGCAGCGAATCCACGATCCGCTTGTCGTCGACGCGCGAGACCAGCTCCATGTATTTGGCCTGGCTAAGCGTCAGCTCGGTCGCCAGCACCAATACGCGCCGTCCGCCTGCCCCGTTCATCTCGACGGCCGGCTTGACCGCCGGTTCCATCCCGATCACCGGCAACTCGTAGACGCGCCGAAGCTCGGTCGCCGCCACGCTGGTGGCCGTATTGCAGGCGATCACGAGCGCTTTGACCTTTTCCCCAAAAATGCGTTCCGCCGACTCGCACACGTATTCGGTGACCTGCTGCTTCGTTTTCGGCCCGTAAGGCACGTGCAGCGTATCCGCGAAAAAGATAAAGTCTTCATCCGGAAGTTTGCGAACCGCTTCGCGCAGCACGGTCAACCCCCCGATCCCCGAGTCAAAAAAAGCGATGCTCATGCTGTTCCCCTGCCGTTTCGTTGGTTTGGTCTGGTTCCTTTCCGATACGAAAAGGACTCCGTTATTCTGTTACCGATTATAGACCTCTCGCCGCCAAAACGCCAAACCAAACCTGCATCGGCAAAACGCAAACCGCTCCATACGCAAAAATTTCAAAGTCCGCTTTGGGTCGGGTCGGATGGAATCAAAAGCCGCTGTTCGGAGTTTGAGGCAGGGCTGCTACTTGTTCGGCGGGGCATCGGACTTGCACACTTCAAATTGAAGCACCGGCCCTTCCCAATCCTCCTCGCGCCGCTCGATATGATCGGAAGCGGCCGGACAGGAGAAGATCGCTCGCTGCCAAAACGCTAACGCCGGAGCATTGTTTTCCATGACGCTTAGTTTCCATGCTCCGGGAAAAGCCGCGAACAACCGCTGAGCCGCCGCTCTCCCCAAGCCGTATCCCCGGTATTTTTTCAACACGAAAAATTCGACCATCTCATGCCCGGAGCCGGAGTCCGCTTCGAAACGGCGAATCAAAGCGAAACCCGCCAACTTCCCGTCCGCGCGCAGCAAAAAAGGGTAATGGCCGGGAACGTTCCAGTAGCTGTCCAAGTCTCGGTATTCGTACAGCCCGGATTCGTTCACGTCTTCGGGATCGTACGCGGTAAAATCGTATTTGTACAACTCCAACAACTGCCGCAGCGTCGATTTGTTTGCGTAGTCGGCCTGTAGGCAGCTTAACGTCAACGGATAGGTTTCTGTATGTTCCATGTTCGTTTTTTTGTCTCCTTTGCGGTAGTCTTGTGCGATTTATGCTTCATATATCCGGTGTATGCGTTCCAACATTTCTTTCGCGAATCCGATTCTCCTCCGCGCGCCGAGCGTCGGTTGCCCGGTGTCGGTTCCCCTATACGCGTCCAGCGCCGATCCCACGACGTCCCGCCATTGCGGCAGCGCTTCGAGCGCCCATTCGCCGCCTTCTTGTTTCGACGATATTCGTTTTTCCGCAGCAAACAACAGCACGCGGCACAAATTCAGCACGACATACACTGGATTGTGCAAAATATCGGTTTCCGCCGTCGACACGTCGTGCAGGATCGAGCTTCGATAATCGGTTTCGGGAACGGGAGGATAATTCTCGCGCAGCGGCCGTCCGTATAGCGCGATACCACGCTCGTAAGCGACGGCAACCTGCGCGGCCAGATCGGGATCGGTCCAGCCGCCGCAGAGGTAGTTCGGATCGGCCGCATACTTGTTCCGGTGAGCCGACGAATAATGATAAACGAAAGGCGCCGGATGCGTAAACACGCGCAAAGCGTAATCTTCCACTACCGTAAACTCGATCGCTCTCCCATCCGGCAGCCGGTCGTGCAGATGCAGCGTCGCCTGCGTCAGCGCGTGCAGTGCTCGGCGATCCGGGACGCGGTCGACGACGATCAGCAGGTCGATATCGCTGCGACGCGGATTGAACCCGCCCATCGCCAGCGAACCGTGCAGGTAAACGCCGCTGACAGCATCGCCCAACGCGTCCCGCGCTTTCGCCGACATCTCCTGTGCCGAAGCGAAAGCTTCGCGGGTGTCGACGGACGCCTGAAGAAGATCGGGAGCGAAAGGAGCAACCGGAGACGCGGAAACGGAATTGTGCCCGCAAGCCAAAGAGAGTGAATGCGTCATGGATGGCTCGGGCGATTCCGGCCTATAGGCACAAGTCGGATCGGCTGCACGCTTTTCGGACGGCTTTCGTATCGGTTGACCATCCGCATTCTTTTCGCGTCGAGCAGGTTGGAGTTTTTCGGAACGATTCATAGGGATATTTTCCTTTCGTTGCAAGTTTGGATACGTGGGAAAAAGCTTGGCGTTTACATCGAAACGATTGGGCGAAAAAGTCGAACCGGCGCGCGGCTTGGTCCTGCTTGGTGCTTTCGATTGTACGGAATCCGACCCGGATCGTATAGGCCGAGCATGAGTTGAATCGTTCTCGACTGATCCGGTTATCTACGACATGCGGTCATCCAGGGCATAAAACGCGTAGGCATTAAAAAACACACCCGGCTCCCTTTTTCAAAAAAGAATGCCGGATGTGTACAGGCGGAATATGAAACTGTCGAGTCGACAGAGAAGTGAAATAAGTGCCGATCGACGCTTATTTCCTGCGGTTCTGCGTGGTTGAAAAAAATAAGTGCCGAGGTGCATGTATTTCGTCGGATAGTAGCTTCTATTGGCTGTGTAGCACGAAATAATTGCATCTACGCGCTTATTTACGGAATTGGCGATTTTAAATCAGAAATACATGTATTTGAGCACTTATTTGCTTGGACGTCGATCGGAAACGCTATTCGGATAGCCTAATACCTCATATCAAGCATATCGGCTGTGGTTCAAACGCCACGGTTCAAGCCTTTTCCGTAGCAGATCCGTCTTACCCGCTCGACCGAAAGTCCGTAGCGTTCCGCAAGTTCCTCGGTACGCACGCCTTCCCCGTACAAACGAACCATATCGGCGTTGCGCGCTTCCAATTGCTCACGACGACCCGAACAAGCGCCCCAGCCTTTTTTCGTTCCCGCCGGGACCGGTACGTATAACAATTCTCCTCCCACATACCGCTGAAGCTGCCGTAGCAGCTCCTCCGGCAAACAAACCGCCGCATTGCGGTAAGCCGCCGGCCCCTTCGAAGCCTCCGTGTTTGCTGCCTGAGCGGGTAACTTCTTTTCGTGATTTTTTTCCATATACGGTCGATTCCGTTGTTCGGACATTCGGCCTTCTCCTTCCCGGAATAAAGTTCGGGTCGAAGCAAAGCCTGTCCGGGCGTTGCTGCTTGCTTATCTGGCTCCATGCAGAGTGCAGCGCGCCTTTACAGGCTTTGCATGGAGCAGGCCGGACGCGTGTCCCGTACCGTGCGAAGACTTGATTGATGCAGTCCCATGATCCGTTCCTCCTTTAATTCGCTTTTTGATCCGTCAGATTCCCTGCCGCCAAATGCAGCGCCCCGATCGCGCCGCTGTAAGGGCCTTGCTTCGGTATTTGCGCCGCCGCGCCCAGCATATGCGTAAACCGCAGCGTCAATTCGCGCAGCAAAGCATTGTTCTCGTATGAGGAGCCGACGTACACGACTCTGTTCGTGCCTTGCAGACCCGCGGCCTGCACGCCGACGGTTACGACGATCTCCGCGACCATGCCGATCACGGCTGCCGCGTAATCCTGCGGACGCGCGCCGCTCGCGGGCGGAACGGGCCGCGCAAAATTCGCGGCAGTCAGGTCGCCGGCAATCGGCGGTACCGCCGGGGCATAAATCTGCCCCACCGTCAGATCCACCGCCTCCCGGTCGCCCAGCGGTGCCAGCCGCGCGATTTCCCCATAATCGCGCATCCCGCACAGCAGCCCGGTCAGACCGACGATCGTGCCTCCGCCCAGACCGATCCCTCCGAGCCTCGGCCGCTCGGCCCCTTCAATCATATGCAGCGACGTCCCCGTCCCGACGTTCACCAGCACGAAGCGCTCCGAGGCCGTTCCCGCCTCCCCCGCTTCCTTTTCCGCTTCCAAAATCCGCACGGCGCCTTCCGCCGTCGCTTCAAATTCCGGTATGCCGACCGCGGAAGCCATATATTCCGGCAACAGATCGCGCAGCCGCTGCGCCTGCCCGCCGGTAAAGCCGATCACGGTATCTCGCGGAACGCGTCTCCGCACCCAGGCGACCGCCGCGTCGATCTCCGCGGTCGGAAACTTGACCAGGATCGGCATGGATGCCGATACCCCGCCGCTTTGCTCGTTTTCCGCCGCCGCAGTGCCTCTGCCGTAAGCGATCTTGATCAACGTGCCTCCCGCGTCAATGCCGGCATACCCCGTCATGGCCGTTTCCTCCTTCCGCTTCGTTGGTTTGAACGCTTTTTCTTTCTTCCATCATAAGCGCCGTTCCCCCGCTCGCCAACCTTTTTGAAAGTTTCGAATTTTTCTGTTGATTTTTCGTCTTTCTTCCTTTAAAATAGGCCAAGTTGACATTGTATACCTCAATAAGACGGTTTGAGGGTATCTACCGGGGACCATACCTCCCGACTACAAAGTCGCGCCGAAGGCGCCTTTGCAGTCGGGATTTTTGCGTCCAATGCAACCTTTCGACTCCCAGCGCGCACTACTTCCGTGAAAAGGAGCCCTGCCGCACCATGAATATCAAAGTTCTTGTTCTGACGATTGCCGCCTTCACTGTCGGTCTCGTCGAACTCATTATCGGTGGCGTACTGCCCCAAATCGCCGCAGATCTGGGCGTATCCGTCAGCACGGTGGGCCAATTGATTACCGCCTATGCGCTGGTGTATGCCGTATCCGGCCCGACGCTGCTCGCGCTGACCGCCAAGATCGAACGCCGCAAGCTTTATCTGTTATCGCTCGTCGTCTTTATTCTCGGCGCTCTACTTGCATTCTGGAGCCCGAATTTCGGCGTCCTGCTGATCTCCCGCTTCGTGACGGCCGCCAGCGGATCGCTGATTACGACACTATCGCTGACCATCGCGGTCAAAGTCGTGCCGGAAAACTTCCGCGCGCGCGTCATCGGGATCGTCTCGATGGGGATCAGCTCCGCGATCGTGCTCGGCGTACCGCTGGGCGTTCTCGCTGCCGACAAGCTCGGCTGGCGCATTCTGTTTTTGTTTATCGCCGTATTCGCGCTGCTTGCGATGTTCGTGATCTACAAGCTGATGGAGCCGATCCAACCGCAGCAGGTGATGCCTCTGCGTCAGCAGCTCGCTTCATTGAAGAACACCAAAGTCGCCGGTGCACACCTGGTGACCCTGCTGCTGCTCGCGGGTCATTATACGCTGTACGCCTACTTCACGCCGTTCCTGGAAAACGTTATGCACCTTAGCGCGTCCTGGATCAGCATCGTGTACTTCTTCTTCGGTCTTGCAGCCGTTGCAGGGGGCATGATCGGAGGCGTGATGTCGGACAGTCTGGGAGCGAAAAAAAGCATTCTGATCGTGGTCGGCGTCTTCGCCCTCTCGCTGTTCATTCTGCCGTTCACGGCTTCCCTGATCCCGCTGTTCGCGATTCTCGTCTTCGTATGGGGCGCGCTGAGCTGGGCATTGTCGCCAGCGCAGCAAAGCTACCTGATCGAAGCTTCGCCGGAAACGTCGGAGATTCAACAAAGCTTCAACTTCTCCGCCCTGCAAGTCGGAATCGCGGCCGGATCGGCGATCGGCGGCGTTGTAATCAGTCGTGCGCCGTCCGTGACGTATAACGCCTGGGTCGGCGGTATCATCGTCGTGATCGCCTTCGGCGTGGCGCTGTACACGTTCTATCATAAGACCTCGACTCGCCGCTCCGGCGAAAACGGACAAAAAAGCGGCTCGAAATCGAAGCTGGAGCCGAACTTCGGCGGAGATTGATCTGAACCTTCGATTCTACAATACGCCGAAAAGCCCGATACGCAGCATGACTGTGTATCGGGCTTTTTTGTGCCGTGTAAAAAACGGGGGTTGTCCGCGTTCAGCAAACGGCTTGAGCAAAGGCTTACGCTGGAATAACGCTTTTTCGTTTCTTTATTTTCGCAAACAAAAAAGACGCCGCGTCCGGCGTCTCTTTTGTTTGCCTTTCGTTGTTGCTCAAGCGTCCCCAAGCAACAACGTCCGGCGAATGCTCCGCCTTGCGGCAGAACGAGGATATCGAAAATCCTATTGGAATTTCTTTTGATCCAGGTTGTAGAACGATTTCAGGCCGTTGTATTGAGCCAGTTCGCCCAGTTGGTCTTCGATGCGAAGCAGTTGGTTGTACTTCGCAACGCGGTCCGTACGGGAAGGAGCACCCGTTTTGATTTGACCCGCGTTTGTCGCAACCGCGATGTCCGCGATCGTGCTATCTTCGGATTCGCCCGAACGGTGGGAAACGACAGCTGTGTAACCCGCGCGTTTAGCCATTTCGATCGCGTCGAAAGTCTCGGTGAGCGTACCGATTTGGTTAACTTTGATCAGGATCGAGTTACCGATGCCTTCTTCGATACCGCGGCCCAGACGTTCAGTGTTCGTTACGAACAGGTCATCGCCAACGAGTTGGACTTTGTCGCCCAGTTTGTCGGTGAGCAGTTTCCAACCTTCCCAATCGTCTTCCGCGCAAGCATCTTCGATTGTGATGATTGGGTACTTTTCAACCCAAGAAGCCATCAGGTCAACGAACTCTGCGGAAGTGTAGGATTTGCCTTCGCCCGCGAGTACGTATTTTCCGTCTTTGTAGAACTCGGTCGAAGCAACGTCCATACCCAGGAAGATATCTTTGCCTGGCGTGTAGCCGGCTTTTTCGATCGCTTCGATGATTGTGCTCAGCGCTTCTTCGTTCGACGTGAAGTTCGGAGCGAACCCGCCTTCGTCGCCTACTGCCGTAGCCAGACCTTTGCTGCTCAGTACGGCTTTCAGGTTGTGGAAGATTTCCGCACCCATACGCAGAGCTTCTTTGAATGTAGGCGCGCCTACCGGCAGAACCATGAACTCTTGTACGTCAACGTTGTTGTCGGCATGCTCGCCGCCGTTTACGATGTTCATCATAGGAACCGGCAGTTGTTTCGCGTTGAATCCGCCCAGGTAAACGTACAGTGGCAGATCAAGAGCGTCAGCGGCAGCGCGGGCTACAGCCATGGATACAGCCAGAATCGCGTTAGCGCCCAGTTTGCCTTTGTTAGGCGTTCCGTCCAGAGCGATCATCGCTTTGTCGATGCCCAGTTGGTCGAGAGCGTCCATGCCGATGACTTCCGGAGCGATCGTTTCGTTTACGTTTTTAACTGCGTTTTCTACGCCTTTGCCCAGGTAACGGGATTTGTCGCCGTCGCGAAGCTCAACTGCTTCGTGAACGCCTGTGGAAGCGCCCGAAGGAACGATAGCGCGGCCGATCGCGCCGGATTCCAGGTATACTTCAACTTCAACTGTAGGATTACCGCGGGAGTCAAGGACTTCGCGTGCGTAAACGTCAGAAATAATCGTCATTTTAAGTAATCTCCTTTGAGTTCGTTTTATTCGGGAGCGGCAGCCGTTTTCGCAAACGGCCGCGGACGCTCCATCATAACTTTTTTAATCAAGCTCTACCGTTAACTATGCCACATTCGCGGCTTAATTAGAAGTTTTGCGTCCCGAAATAACCGAAGTGCCTGTCATTTCGGAAGGTTGCGGAACTTGCATCAGATCGAGAATCGTCGGCGCGATGTCAGCCAAAATGCCGCCTTCGCGCAACGTCACGTCTTCGCTCGTCACGATGAACGGAACCGGGTTCGTCGTGTGCGCCGTTTGCGGGCGTCCGAACTCGTCGATTTCCGTTTCCGCGTTGCCGTGGTCGGCCGTGATCAGAACCACGCCGCCTTTGGCAAGAACCGCGTCTACCACGCGACCTACGCACTCGTCCGTTGTTTCGACGGCTTTGATCGTAGGTTCCATCATGCCGGAGTGTCCGACCATGTCCGGGTTCGCGAAGTTCAAGATGATGCAGTCTTGTCTTTCCGCTTCGATCTCGGCCACGCAAGCGTCAGCCACTTCGTAAGCGCTCATCTCCGGTTTCAGGTCGTAAGTCGCGACCTTCGGGGAGTTGATAAGAATACGCGTTTCGCCTTCCAGCTCCACGTCGCGTCCGCCGCTGAAGAAGAACGTCACGTGCGGGTATTTTTCCGTTTCGGCAATCCGCAACTGCGTTTTGTCGTTTTTCACGAGCACTTCGCCCAGCGTGTTGTTCAGGTTTTTAGGCGCGTACGCCACAAGACCTTGGACATTGACGCTGTACGTGGTGAACGATACGAAACTCAACGTTTCCGGTTGGCCGCTTCCGCGGTTGAACCCGTTGAACTCCGGATTGGTCAGCGCTTCGGAGATCTGGATCGCGCGGTCGGGACGGAAATTGATGAAAATGATGGAATCGCCCGATTCGATCTTGGCGGTCGGTTGGCCGCCGTTCGTCACGACAGCCGGCAGGACGAATTCGTCCATGACGTTTTTCGCGTACGATTCTTCGATCGCTTGAAGCGGGCTTTCCACGTATTCGCCTTCGCCGTATACCATCGCGCGGTAAGCCAGCTCGACGCGTTCCCAGCGTTTGTCGCGGTCCATCGCGTAATACCGGCCTTGCACGGTCGCGATATGTCCGACGCCGATTTCGGCGATCTTGTCGATCAACTGCTGAAGATAGCCTTTGCCGCTGTCCGGCGCCACGTCGCGTCCGTCCATGAACGCATGGATGTACACGTCTTGGAAATCATGCTTTTTGGCAAGTTCCAAAACCGCGAACAGGTGGTCGATATGGCTATGCACGCCGCCGTCCGACAACAGGCCCAGCACATGCAGCTTTTTGCCGGATTTTTGAGCCGATTCGATCGCCGATACGAGAATCTCGTTTTCGAAAAACTCGCCGTCGCGGATCGACTTGGTGATTTTGGTCAGATCCTGATACACGATACGGCCCGCGCCGATGTTCAAGTGACCCACTTCGGAGTTGCCCATTTGACCTTCCGGCAGACCTACGGCTTCGCCGCATGCCGTCAGCGTCGTGTGCGGGTACTTGTTCCAAAAACGCTCGTAGTTCGGCTTTTTCGCTTGAGCAACCGCGTTGCCTTCCACGCCTTCGCGCAGACCGAAGCCGTCCATGATAATGAGTGCTACCGGTTTTGGAGCCGTCATTACTTCGCCCCCTCAACCAGGGCCACGAAGGAGTCAGGCTGAAGGCTTGCGCCGCCGACGAGTGCGCCGTCGATATCGCTTTGGCCCAGGTATTCCGTTACGTTCTCTGGCTTCACGCTGCCGCCGTATTGAATACGGATCACGTCAGCCGTCGCTTGATCGTACAGGTCTGCCAGCACGGTGCGAATGTAAGCCGTAACTTCGTTCGCGTCCGCGGAAGTCGACGATTTGCCGGTTCCGATCGCCCAGATTGGCTCATAGGCAACCACGACTTTGGCCGCGTCTTCTTTGGATAGGCCCTGGAACGCGCCTTCCGTTTGAACTTTGCAGACTTCTTTCGTTTGGTCGGCTTCGCGCTCTTCGAGCTTTTCGCCTACGCAGACGATCGGAGTCAGGTCGTTGCGGAAAGCCGCCACGACTTTTTTGTTGACGATCTCGTCGGTTTCGCCGAAGTATTGACGGCGTTCCGAGTGACCGATGATGACGTAGTCCACGCCGAGTTCTTTCAGCATAACGCCGCTGATTTCGCCCGTGAACGCGCCGTTGTCTTCGAAGTGAAGATTTTGCGCGCCGACTTTGATGCCTGTGCCTTTAACCGCTTCGGTCAGGGCAGGAAGGTTGGTGAACGGTGCGCAGATCACCGTTTCCACGCCTTCTACGACTGCGCTGCTTTTTACGGCTTCCGCGAAAGACAGCGTTTCGGATACGGTTTTGAACATTTTCCAGTTACCAGCGATGATTGGCGTTCTCACGAAATAATCCACTCCTTTTAATGACTTGTCTCGGAAAAGAAACGGTGGGTGCGTGGGAGACGCTGCGAGTTGTAGAGGCCTCCGATCGCGTGTTGAAATTCGATTCCTTTGATTGAAGCATAACAGAGGGAGGAATCGAATTTCAAAGGCGAACGCTTCGCTTCTACGGCTCTCTACAACTCTCCGCTGCGTCAGCACGTGCCAACCTGAATCTTTTTCAGAACCGCTTTAAAACTCGCTACGCAGGGAAAGGCGGCGGGGTCGGTTGAAGCGGCCCCGCTGGCTTTTCTGATTAAAGCAATAATAGGCTGTGAAAGCCATGTTTTGAAATTCGTGTCGCGAATCTATGGATCGGCTTGTTTCCGGGCCGTTTGGGGCGGGCGGAAGCGAAGCTTTTTACTTATCGTTCAGGGCTACGACGCCTGGGAGGGCTTTGCCTTCCATGAACTCCAGGGAAGCGCCGCCGCCGGTGGAGATATGGTCCATTTTATCGGCCAGACCGAATTTCTCGGTCGCTGCCGCGGAATCGCCGCCGCCGATGATGGTGTAGCCTTCCGTTGCCGCGCAAGCTTCGCCTACGGCACGCGTGCCGTGGGAGAAAGGCTCGATTTCGAAAACGCCCATCGGTCCGTTCCAAACGACCAGTTTGGATTTCGCGATGATGTCGGCGTAGATTTCACGCGTTTTCGGACCGATGTCGATGCCTTCCCAATCGGACGGGATGCCTTCTTCGACGTTGATGATCTTCGTGTTGGCCGAAGCGCTGAAGTCGTCGGAGATCACGATATCGACCGGCAGGTGGAAGTTCTTGCCGAGTTTTTTCGCTTTTTCGATAAAGCCCAGAGCGACGTCGAATTTGCTGTCGTCAAGCAGGGATTGACCGATTTCATAGCCTTGAGCCTTGAAGAAGGTATAAGCCAGACCGCCGCCGATCAGCACGTTGTCCGCGATGTTCAGCAGGTTGTCGATCACGTCGATCTTGTCTTTTACTTTCGAACCGCCGACGATTGCCGTGAACGGGCGCTCCGGGTTCGACAGGGCTTTGCCCAGTACATCAAGTTCTTTTTCCATCAGCAGGCCGGATACGGCTGGCAGATGGTGCGCGATGCCTTCCGTCGAAGCATGGGCACGGTGAGCGGCGCCGAATGCGTCGTTTACGAACAGATCGGCGAGCGAAGCGAATTCTTTTGCAAGTTCCGCGTCGTTTTTCTCTTCGCCTTTGTGGAAACGTACGTTTTCAAGCACCAGCACGTCTCCGTCTTTGAGCTCGGCGATTTTAGCCTTGACCGTCTCTCCGATCGACTCGTCCGCTTTGGCAACAGGTTTGCCCAGCAGTTCGGACAGACGTTCTGCCGCCGGAGTCAGGCGCATGGAATCGACAACTTCGCCTTTCGGACGTCCGAGGTGGCTCGCCAGCAGCACTTTCGCGCCTCTTTCGGTCAGGTATTCGATCGTCGGAATCGTTGCACGGATACGAGTGTCATCCGTAATTTTTCCGTCTTCGAGCGGAACGTTAAAATCGACGCGCACAAACACTACTTTGCCGCTTACTTCTACGTCACGTACACTTTTCTTATTCATAAATTAATCCCCCATGCCCTCAAATTTAGAATTCAGGAATCCAAGGAAGTCCGAATCGCCTTCGTCCGGCAACTTAGAAAAAGCGGAAACAAAGAACCTCTGTTTCCGCTTTGTTTGCGCGAAGCTTGTCGGCCAAGTCGAAAGACGACCCGGCCGATGCCGCTTCATGATGCTATAAGTTTGCCGTTCTTCGTGCGAAAATGTCCGGAATTACTGAGCTTTTTTTGCGAAGAATTCAAGCGTGCGAACGAGTTGAGCCGTGTAAGACATTTCGTTGTCGTACCAAGCTACTGTTTTAACCAGTTGCTTGTCGCCCACTGTCATGACGCGAGTTTGCGTAGCGTCGAACAGGGAACCGAAAGTCATACCTTTGATGTCGGACGAAACGATCTCGTCTTCGGTGTAACCGTAAGTTTCTGGGTCAGCAGCAGCTTTCATCGCCGCGTTGACTTCGTCAACCGTTACGTTTTTCTCCAGAACCGTTACCAGCTCAGTCAGGGAACCTGTAGCAACCGGTACGCGTTGTGCCGCGCCGTCAAGTTTGCCTTGCAGCTCAGGGATAACCAGACCGATTGCTTTAGCAGCGCCAGTCGTGTTAGGAATGATGTTTTCTGCTGCTGCGCGAGCGCGACGGAAGTCGCCTTTAGGGTGCGGAGCATCCAGAGTGTTTTGGTCGCCGGTGTAAGCGTGGATCGTAGTCATGAGACCTTGAACGACGCCGAACTGATCTTGCAGTGTTTTTGCCATAGGAGCCAGGCAGTTCGTTGTGCAAGATGCGCCGGAGATAACCGTTTCCGAACCGTCGAGGATCTCGTGGTTCACGTTGTAAACGATCGTTTTCATGTCGCCTGTAGCCGGTGCGGAGATAACAACTTTTTTAGCGCCAGCTGTGATGTGCTTTTCAGCGCCTTCTTTAGTTGTGAAGAAACCTGTGCACTCCAGAACGATGTCAACGCCGAGCTCTCCCCAAGGAAGTTCTTCAGGGTTACGGTTAGCCAGGACTTTTACTTCCTTGCCGTTTACTTTGAAGAAACCGTCGTGTACTTCAACTTCGCCGTTGAATTTACCTTGAGTTGTATCATATTTCAACAGGTGAGCGAGCATTTTCGCATCGGTCAAGTCGTTGATTGCGACAACCTCGATACCTTGCACGTCTTGAATGCGGCGGAAAGCCAAACGTCCGATACGACCAAATCCGTTAATACCTACTTTTACAGTCATTGAACAGTTCCTCCTAAATAGATGGTTTTTGAAGAAATGTTTCATTTATTCAAGGCGTCTCTTCTTCATAGGGATGAAAAAGCCACGCCATGAGTAACAAATTCGTCAGGCGCTCTCCAGATCCCGGACAATTTCGAGCGCGGCCGCTTCGTCGATCACCAGAATGTCTTCCTGACCGAATCGCAGAACCGCATGAATCGCCTTCGCTTTCGATTTGCCTCCCGCGATGCCAAGCACGACGTCCGCCGCCTTGATGTCGTCGAGTCTGAGTCCGAGAGTCAACATGTTATGGACCACATTGCCGCTCTCGTCGAAGTAATAACCGAACGATTCGGCTACCGCTCCTTTTTCCTGAAGACCGCTCGTCGTTTCTTCGTCCAGTTTGCGTCGGCGCGCCATATCCACGGCGTTGCCGATCCCGTGCACGATGATACGCGCGGTGCGGATCTCGCGGACGATCTCCTGAATGTTCGGGTCGTGCACGAGCGATTCGTACGCTTCCCGGCTCAACAGATCCGGTACGTGCAGCAGCCGATAATCGGCGCCTACCCGCTTGGCCATATTGGAAGCGATGGTGTTGGCCTGAATTTCCAGGCTTTCGCCCAATCCTCCGCGCGCCGGAACGAACCAACTCCCTTTGAGAGGGCCGTTCAACGGATACGTCAACTGCTCGGCCATCTCGGCCAGGGTCGTGCCGCCTGTTACGGCTACCACATCCCCGCCGTGCATCACGCCCAACAGCGCTTTGGCTCCGGCTTTGCCCAGTTCACGCTTGGACAGCGGCGATTCCTCGCAGTTTCCCGGAACCACCACGACTTTCTGGAGTCCGTAAAACCGGCGAATCTTTTCTTCCAGGTTGGACAATCCCACTAATTCCTTCAATACCGGTTCCAGACGTTCAAGAAGGAGTTGCCCGGCCTCACTGATCCGCATGCCCGCCGTGTCCGTCTCAATCAAGCCCTGTGCTTTCAACAGATCGGTCTCGGCTCTCAGCACGCGTTCGGTCATCTGTAGGGAGTTTGCCAGCGTTCGGCGCCCTGCCGTGCCCGTCAGCATGATCTGGTGAAGGATGGTATACCTTTTCTTGAGAGTTTCCATGAGATCGGGAAGCAGCTGCTGCTGAATTTCGAGAATGTTCTGCATGCGTTCCACCTCTGCAAACTTCGTCTGCCCGTATAATTTAAATCAGTGGACATTTATTGTCCCGGGAACACTTTTTTTGTCCCACACCTAGTTTACCCAATTTGACGCCGTGATGCAAGCTTTGGCAAGCGGATATTTTATTGAACAGCGAACAGGTTTCATTCCTACTAGATCTAGGTGAAATAAAGCTTACGGACTCATGATATGGGGTTTTTATCGTACCCTTTTTCACAGCCTAAAGAGGGCTTGCAATTCTCATTGCCGCCTAGTATAATAATGATTGCTGCTGTTTGCTTGCAGTCTATGCGCCCGTGGTCCAATGGATATGACGTAGGCCTCCGAAGCCTGAGATCCAAGTTCGATTCTTGGCGGGCGCGCCATTATTATTTAACTGTATTTTTTGTTCATGACGCCGATATCGGCTATTTTTTTTGCAGAAAGTTTGACTTTCTTTGACTTTATGTTTGGAATTGTTTATCATATGGGTAATACCAGCTAGACGTTTACCGGACTCTTCTGCGTACAAGGTTCGGCGGGCCATCCAGCCTGGCATCCATTCCAATTCTAAGGACGGAATAGATCCGTTCACAAGGAGGTTTTTCACTGTGGGTTACATTCCTATGGTCGTTGAACAAAGCAATCGCGGCGAGAGAGCGTATGACATTTACTCCCGCCTGCTGAAAGACCGCATCATTTTCCTCGGCACCGAAGTCAACGACGTCGTAGCCAACGCAATCATTGCACAACTCCTGTTCCTCGAAGCGGAAGACCCGGAGAAGGACATTTACCTTTATATCAACAGCCCGGGCGGTTCGATCACGGCCGGCATGGCGATTTTCGATACGATGCAGTTCATCAAGGCGGACGTTTCCACGATCTGCGTCGGCATGGCCGCGTCGATGGGCGCTTTCCTGCTGAACGCCGGCGCGAAAGGCAAACGTTTTGCCTTGCCGAATAGCGAAATCATGATTCACCAACCGCTGGGCGGCGCCCAAGGTCAGGCGTCGGACATCGAAATCCGCGCTCGCCGCATCATCGCGCTGCGCGAGAAGCTGAACCGCATCATGTCCGAGCGTACCGGTCAACCGATCGAACGCATCGACAAAGATACGGACCGCGACTACTTCATGGATGCTGCTGCTGCGGCTGAATACGGCATTATCGATAAAGTGATCGAGAAGCCCGTTGCCGAAATCGGCGTGAAGTAAGATCGAATCTGCAGCTTGGAGAAATTGGGCAATGGACGAATCGCCGAATTTTCCCGAGACGCGCCGAAAGCTCCTTCCTGTTCGCTAATGCAGCGAACAGGAAGGGGCTTTTTGTATGGAATGCGTGCGTTTATTCGGAGAAAGCACTCGCTCTCGGCTCGGCTCGGCTCGGCTCGGCTCGGCTCGGCTCGGCTCGGCTCGGCTCGGCTCGGCTCGGCTCGGCTCGGCTCGGCTCGGCTCGGCTCGGCTCGGCTAACGGATCGTATGTCCTTTACAGTTGCAAATCAACCTCCTCCGAAATTTTAACGGATCGTATTGCCTTTAAACGCCCGTTCCCCTACTTTTTCCGCTAAAATCAATCCATTTTTTACTCTAAGCGTCACCTCGATCCGTTAAAAATTCAAAACTGCTCCAAAGTCCTCCTAAGCGTCGTCTCGATCCGTTAAAATCTTCAGTCTGCTCAAAATATCGATCCCGCCGCAAAATCAGGAGTCTTGTCGCGAATTTTCCGCAACCGTTTGTCCGGCCCGCGCGTAATAGGTGCAGATAACCCCCTAATTCCATCTACATACACCGAGGAGGAAAATTCCTATGCAGTTTCGTCATAACGATTTTCGCGTGTTCAGTTCGTTGAAAAGAGACAATCTGGTCATCGAAGTCATTCAGGCAGGCGGGTTGCCGGAAAACTACAACGAAGATCTCGCCAAATCGGTCAACCATCATGATCACGAGCGGTTCAGTTGGCAGCAGGTCCGTATTTTGCTTCAAGATACGTCGGTTGTGCTGGAAGCGGGCGCTTTGCAATATATGATGGGCAATATCGAAATGGAAAACAAATCGGGCGGCGTAGGCGGATTCGCGAAAAAATTCGTGGGCAGCGCGGTAACTGGCGAAACGGCGAGCAAACCGATCTACCGTGGCACGGGCGAGATGTATCTGGAGCCGAAACGCAAAGACTTCACCTTGATCGAATTGTCTCCCGGCGAAGAAATCATCGTCGACGACGGACTGTTCTTCTGCGCGGAAAACACGGTCAAAGTCGGCGTAGCCAAACAAAGCAATGTGTCTTCGGCGCTGTTCGGCGGGGAAGGCTTGTTCCAGACCAAAATCACCGCTTCGGATAACGGGTATGTCGTGCTGGAACTGCCTGTGCCGGAATACGAGCTGGTCCGCTATGAACTGGACGGCACCGAGACGCTGAAAGTAGACGGAAGCTTCGCGGTGTTGCGCAGCAGCACGATCGAATTCTCGGTCGAAAAGTCGACGAAATCGCTGCTCGGTTCGGCTTCCTCCGGTGAAGGCATGCTTCAGACGTTCCGCGGACGCGGCGAAGTCTGGTTGGCGCCGACGCTTCCATTCCGTACGCGGCCGTTCTGATTTCGGCAGAAACCCGAAAAAGGCTGCCCCGATATCCGAAACCCGGATCGGGGCAGCCTTTTGCTATTCGGGCACAGCCCGATAGCTGGACCGTATTAAATTCAAAGTTTACGTTTATCGAAAACGCGCATGGTTCAAGCGGGTTTCCAAGGTGCGTAACCCTACCTTATGATCGGTCAACGTACCGCGCGTATTGCGGAAACTCCGTTTGTTAACCACTTAACGGCTGATCGGAGCAAAAAAATCAGGCAGAACGATACCTTCCAATTGGGAGATATCCCCGGCAACATCGGCTACGGTCGTCTGCTCCAAAATCTGCTCCATCGCGCGCTGCGCGCTGATAAAGATCGGATTCATGGCAGCCTGGATATTGCGCCCGACTTCGCAGTTCGGGTTCGGACTCTCATGTACGGCAAACAATCCGCCTTCGCCAACCGCGTTCACGGCTTTGTACACCTCAAGCAAGGTGATCTCGGCCAACGGCTTCTTTAGACGCGCGCCCGCGATTCCGGCTCGGGCCTCGACCAGACCTGCACGGCCCAGCATGCCTGTAATACGCCGGATCACGACCGGGTTCGTATTGACGCTGGACGCGATCATGTCCGAAGTCGCTGTACCAGGCTGCGAAATACTCAGCAGAATCAAGGTGTGTACGGCAACCGGAAATCTCGTACTGATATTCACTTCGCATTCCTCCCTTCCAGCGATCAAACTCGCGTATTCCGTCAATAACGAACTTCGGGCGCACATTCGGTTATAGGTTCCGAACGCGCACCCTCCATTCCGTTTTATCGTGAAACCATTGTAGTTACATTAGACGACAATGTCAACCCTGCGTGGTCTCCGCACTGCATACGGTCTGCGTCCAGCCGAAACGGTCTTCGGACTCGCCGCGTTGCAGCGTAGTCAGCTCGTCGTACAAGCGGCGCGTCCATTCTCCTGTTTCTCCGCCGCCGATTTGTACGGTTTTGCCATCCCAGCCGATCTCGCCGATCGGAGAAACGACTGCCGCCGTACCCGTGCCGAAAGCTTCGAGCAGCGAACCGTCTTCAGCCGCTGTGAACAGCTCGTCGATCGTAATCGGGCGCTCGTCGACTTCGTGTCCGAAATCGCGCAGCATATGAATGGCCGAATCGCGCGTAATCCCGTTCAAAATACTGCCGCTGAGTGCAGGCGTCACGATACGATCTCCGATACGGAAAAATACGTTCATGCTGCCGACTTCTTCGACATATTTACGGTGTACGCCGTCTAGCCAAAGCACTTGCGAATAGCCCGCTCCATACGCATTTTCCTGAGCCTGCATGCTTGCCGCATAGTTGCCTGCCGTTTTGGCTTCGCCAACGCCGCCGGCTACCGCGCGAACATCGCGAGTCTCGACGTGGATACGAACCGGATTCAGACCTTCCGCGTAGTAAGCGCCGACCGGCGACAGGATGATCATCATTTTGTAGTTCAACGACGGGTTCGCACCCAGATGGTTTTCGGTCGCGATCGCGAACGGACGGATATACAGCGACGTGCCGGGCGCCGAAGGTACCCAGCTGCGATCGACTTTGATCAGCTCTTTGAGCGCGTTCAGCACGAATGCTTCATCGATCTCCGGAATGCTCATCCGGCGACACGAACGGTTGAAACGCTCGAAGTTCTTCTCCGGACGGAACAAACGAATATCGCCGTCCGGGCCGACATAGGCTTTCATGCCTTCGAAGATCGTTTGACCGTAATGGAATACTTTCGCGGCCGGGTCCATAGGGATCGGTCCGTAAGGAACGATCTTGGCATCATGCCAACCTTTTCCCTTTTCGTAGTCCATCGTAAACATATGATCCGTCATATAAACGCCAAACGAAAGGTTGGCGGTATCCGGTTTCGATTTGCGCTGCGTTGTCTCTTCGATTCTCAGTTCACCCTGCATGATGCACGCTCCTCTTTTTATATTGAATCATATCAGCCTCTTACCTATATTAATAATATCCTTTTCGTCGGTTCTGCATACCCCAAAAGTATGAAAGGAGAAGAAAAAAGATGGATCTGCGTCAATTGCGCTACTTTTCTGCTGTTGTTAAGGAAGGTCAAATCACCTCTGCGGCCAAAAAGCTCAATATGGAGCAACCTCCGCTCAGTCGCCAAATGAAGCTGTTGGAGGAGGAACTGGGAACGCCTTTATTTGATCGCACCGGACGGAAGCTCGTGCCGACCGAAGCAGGCTGGCGACTCTATGAGCGATCGGAAGAATTGCTATTCCGGCTGGAAGAGACGCTGCTGGAGATACGCGAGTTGGGCGAAGGCATCGGCGGAACCTTGTCGATCGGAGCCGTCGTCTCCTGCGTTTCCCTGCTTCCGAGCGCGATCGAGCGCTTCGGGCGCGAACACCCTGCCGTAGCTTTTAAGATCCAGGAGGGCGATCATTTTCAGCTCGCCGAGCTGCTGCGCAAGCGTCAGATCGAGCTGATCGTGGCCCGCCTGCCGTTTGAAGCGCCTTCCGGCCCAGACGATTACGGCATCGCGGCTTTGCCGGACGACCCGCTCGCCGCCGCCGTGCCCACCGGATGGAGCGAATATGCCGGACGCGAAAGCATTCGGCTCGACGAGTTGTCCGATCGTCCTTTTCTCACGCTCAAGACCGACCGCACGACCGGCATGCACGAACGGATCATGCAGCAATTCGCCGCACGCGGCCAGTCGCCCCGCATCTTCTGCGAATGTTCCAGCGTAGCCGTTATTTTGGGCCTGGTCGCGCAAGGTCTGGGCACATCGCTGCTTCCCCGTTCCGTGCTGTCTTCGTTTCGTTCCGAAGATTTTCGCGTATTGGAGCTGGAAGACGCGGTGCTGCAAGCCGAAGTCGGCCTGGTCTGGCTGCAAGACCGCTATCTGTCGAGAAGCGCCGAGCGCTTCATCGAAGAATTGGTAGGGAAATGCGAGCAAGATACGTAAGACCTGATTCAGCCTTACTATTCTAATGGTCTTAATAGATTGATCGCAGTAAACTTGCAGTAAAGTTAAGGTTTTCGACGGGTGCCCCCTAACCTTGAGCTTTTAAGCGATCATGATCCTAGTGTACCCGAAATCCGTTCCAAAATCGAAAACCCGGAACCGAGCGGCGCGGAGAGATTCCGCGCCGATTCGGTTCCGGGTTGCTTATCGTTTCGTTTAAAAATCGGTATTCGTTACTTACAGTCCCGCGAACGGATTCGTTCCTTTCGGCAGCAAAGACGCGAACGTAAAGTCGAAGGAAGGAATGCCTGCCGCATAAGGCGTGTATTCGTACTGTTGGAAAAAGATCGTGAATCCGCCGTTCGTGACGTAGAAGCCCGGGTCGCTGCCGATCGTTTTGAAACCGTCCGTTTCGAGCAGCGAACCTTGTTTTTTGAACTCCGCCGCAATCTTTTTGTCGACGGCCGCGCGGTAATTCGTATTGGCGCCCAGCAATTGGGCGAGCGCTACTTCTTTGCCGGTTTTCACGTTGAAGTTGTATCCGCTTTGCACGGTTCCGCCGTGGGCGCCGCCGTAATAGCCGTAATCTTGCGTAACGACGCTCAACAAGCCGTCTTTGTTGTACGCGATCATGTAGCCGCCGTCCGCTTCGTAATGCAGGTCTTCGTTATCCAGCGGGCCGTAATCTTTCATTTGCGCTTCGAAATCCGCCAAAAAAGCTTCGGCATGCTGTTTCAGCGTCGCGTTGATTTTGGCGATCCCTGCCGCGCTGCCGGACAGTTCCGGATAACGGATATCAATCACCGTTTCGCCGCTTGTTTTTTTAAGTGTTTTTTCCGCGATGGTAATGCCTGTAGAAGCCGCCGCTTTCAAAGCCACGGTCTTTGTCGAAGCGTTCCATACGCCGTCGATGCCCGCGTAATCGCGCAACACCGATAGCGGCACGTACATCGTTCCGCCGCTGACGCGTCCTTCGGCTTGAAGCCCGACGCCGCCTGCGCCGATCCATACCTGGCCTTCGTAGGCCGACAAAGTCAATTTGTTCGGCGACGTGCCCAGCGTGTACTGTCCCGACATTTTATCGTAAGTCAGCGAAAGGCCGGCGGCCTTGGCTAACGCTTTTACCGGTACGTAAGTATTGCCTGCGGCTTGAAAAGCATTGCTGGTCACGGATTTTCCGTTCCAGGTTACTTTGACGTTCTTCGTAGCTTGCGTGCTTGCGGCAACGGTAGCCGCGTGTGCGCCGGTCGTGCCAACAAGCGCTGTCGTTGGAAGCAACAGTCCTGCCGTAAGCACAGCTGCCGTCATCAGTTTGGTTGTCTTTTTCAAAGTCGGGGTTACGCGTTTCATATCCATTCAGCTCCTTCGCATCTTGGCGATCTCTATGTTTTTCTATCCATTTGTGATTATAAAGAGAGCTGACCAAGAATGGGTGACAATGAGCGTTACAGGTTTGCAATACGCAAGCAGGATTTTTTACAAAATTGTCAGAGTTGCTGTTACTATTTCCGACCCACGGGTCAGGCGTCGACGCCTGTATCCCATTAATTTTGCATATTCATGATATTGGATAAACGTCCTCCCGGCGGTGCCGGACTTACGGGAAAATCCAACTCCAGAATCAGCATCGGCAACTTATTCATATCCAGGTTGCGATCGGCGAAATATCCGTAAAAGGAATACAGATACCCGCACGGGTAATTATCCGTATCCGATTCCTCGTAAGGACGCAGAATCGCCGTATCGTCAAGATCGCTGAAATCCGGTTGCTTTTTCAACTCGTTCGCATAGTTCGAACAAGTCTCGAACCGTTCGCCGACTTCCACGCGATCCGTAAACCATTCGATCATTTGAGCCAGCACGCGTGCCGGACGATGGGGCGAAGCAATCAGAATCTCGGGATGGCCAAAGCTGTATTCCAATCCGATCGTGAACGCATAGTTCATTCCTTCGTCCGACAGGACGATAGGCACCCAACCTTTATGCATCAGCTCCGGGATATAAGACAATCTTTTCCGGGCAAAATCGGTATACTCCTCGCAAAATAAAGAGTAGCGTTCGATCAGATTGCGGCTAGGGTTCTCGTGCAGAAGTCTTCGATAGTATTGTTTTCGGCTTTCGGGAATGTTCAATGTTTCGATCAATGGAATCACCTCACTTTTCGGCTCCGAAGAATTGGGTTCTGCATGTGTTTCTTACTCCTTTTATAAACCTCACATTCAATTCAAAACAGTTGAACATCCTTTTTTCGTAAAATATTCATGGTTCGCGCAAACCGGCAACCGATCGAAAAAAAGCCCTGCCCGCGCGTATTTAAGCAAGAAAGCCACCCTCGCAAGATGCGAAAGCGGCTTTCATGGGTTTTGTTTTTTGATGCTGGGAATCAGACCTTATTTCATTTCGTATTGAACGGTAATGAAGGTGCTGATCGTGATTTCTCCAGGGTTGATCGTAGTGGCTGGAGCTTCTTGTGCCATAGATGCCGTCTCAGCACGGTCGTATTGCGCGTACACGATCGGCGTGTCCGCGTTATCCAGGCTGATCGACGTTGCCGCGCCCAGCGTGCGGCCTGCTGCTTTGGCGAGTGCCGCTGCTTTTTTGTTGGCGCTGTTCATGGCTTTTGTGATTGCTTCTTCTTCGTACTGATCCGGGTTTTCGGATGCGAAGCTAATGTTCTGAATCCGGTTAGCCCCTGCTTCCGAAGCCGCGTCCAGCAGTTGACCGATCTTGTCGAGGTCGCGGTAGGTGACTTTCAGCACGTGAGTGGAGCTGTAATCTTTGATGGTCTGGCCGTTGTCTTCGCTATACGTGTAGTTCGGCGATACATAGAACTGTTCCGTCTCGATGTCTTTCGCCGCGATCTTCCAGTCATTTTTGAGCAGGGTGTTCAGCTTGCTCATCACGGTCGCCGTTTTCTTCTGTGCAGCCGTAGCCGTCGTTGCATTCGATTCTACGCCGATGTACAGATACGCGACGTCCGGTGTTACTTTAACTTCGCCTTTGCCTGTTACGTTAATCACGTTCATCGGTACAACCTCCGCTGCTTGTGCTTGACCGATTCCGAGCGAAGCGGGAAGTGCCGCGCCTCCGACCAGCAAAGATCCTGCGATCAAAACGCTACCTAACGGTTTCATCCACATTTTCATGTTTAACGCCTCCTGTTATCGTTGATTACCCTCTAAACGCCAACGGTTGGAAAAAGGTTGCAGCTACATGGATAGACATCGAATATTTTTCCGCCGCCCGCTTTTTATTCGCAAAAAAAAAGCCTTTCCGACTACTCTTACAGGAAGAATAGTCGAAAAGGCTTTGACAAAAATTTCGCGTTAAAAATCAGGCTGCCGGCTCTTCTTCCGGTTCGGCTGCCGCATCCTCAAGCTGCATGGCTCCGGTAATCGTGTTGGTCAGCAGCATATCATTGATCGCCGCGTTTTCGGCACGGGTCAGCGCTTTTTTCGATTGGAAGTTCGCGGCTCCCGCATCGGTAAACGTCACTTCAGGACCGTGATAGCCTAGCATAACCGCCAGTTTCACGGCCGATTCTGCCCATTTGTCCGTATTTCCAGTCAATTCGACAACTTCCAACAGCTCCGGCGGATACAGACCGGCTGTCGAATTGTAGATAATCACGGCCGCTTCCTGGCGAGTGATTGGGCGATCCGGCTGGAACAACCCTTTTTCATTCCCGGAAACCAGACCGTATTCATAGGCAGTCTGGATAGCTGCCGCATACGGATGTCCCTGAATATCGGAGAACTCCGGTGCATTTTCAGACAATGGAATCGCCGAGGTACGCATCAGCATGTCGATATACTCGCCGCGAGTCACCGCCTGATCCGGGCCAAAAGCTTGGTTCGGATCGTTCGGGTAGTAGCCCAGCGACTGGAGATCGAGAATATATTTCGAGTACGGATGCGTCGACGGAATATCGTTGAATCCGGCCGGCTTTACGCCTTTTTGCTCATACCCCATCGGATTGAGGTACGGCTCTTTCAGGTACGAAACGTTGCCGGACTCGTCCGTTTTGAACGCGACCAGCATCTTATTCGTATCGATAAACAGTCCCGGCGCGACCTGACGCAAAGCGCGTTCGCCCGTCAGCGGGTCGGAGATAACCATGCGTCCGCGCGAACCCGGGCCAACCTTGGACACGATGCTTTCCACGCGAAGGTCTTTGTACAGGCCCGCATAGCGCGCAAGCTGTTCAGGCGATTCTTCGGTAAAGGCCGGGAACTTCGCTTCCAATGCATACTGAGGGAAGAATTTAGCGATAAACGCTGCATACAGTTGTTCACGCAGTCCGCCATTTTGGTTATAGACGACAAATACGCCCGTGTCTTGCTCGGGAATCAGGAACATCAACGAGCTGGCACCCGGAATATCGCCGGCTTTCGTGATGACCTTGCTGCTGCTGCCCGCGCCCGGAAGCTGCGATGCCGCTTCGAAGCCGTAGGTGGCATCGGGCAGCAGCGGGTGGATCGCCGAGCGATATTCCGTCATGGAAGCTACGGTATCTGCCTTGAGTAGTTGCGCACCGGAAGCCGTTTTACCGTCGTTCAGGAACGCGATCATGAATTTGGAAATATCGTCTGCCGTGGACAGCATACCTCCCGAAGGCATCACAGTCGGTCGAACCGTATACGGATCAACAGGTTCCCCTCCAGCATAGCCGGTCGCCGCGTTTTCCAGCAGCTCGTCCGTAAGCAGGAAGCCCGTGTTGTCCATGCCAAGCGGCGCAAAAACATTTTTGTCCATATAGTCTTCATACGGAGTTCCGCTCGCTTGCTGCACGATATAACCCAGTAGCAGGAAAGCGAAGTTGTCATACATGTAAGCCGTACCCGGTTCGCGCACAACGTCCGGCATGTATTTGGCAATATAATCTTTCAAATCGACGTACTCGTCCAGATCGGGATTCAGGTCTTCCTGGCGCGGGTCCTGAATCTTGAAGCCGCTTCGGTGAGTCAATAGATCGGCGACAGTAACCGGTTCGGTGAACGGGTTATTAAACGCTATATCGCCGAGGTATGTACGAATATCGGTATCCAACCCTACTTTTCCCTGCTCGACAAGCTGCATGATCGCGGCGGCCGTGAAGGTTTTCGAGACGGACGCCATGCGGAATACGTCATTTTTGGGATCAACGGTGCGCTTGCTGTCGACATCGGCGTAACCGTAGCCTTTTTCCGCAAGAACTTGCCCGTTTTTAACCACCACCACCGCGGCTCCCGGAGCCATCTCCTGAATCGCTTCTTCCGCAAAAAAAGCGTCCAGGAACGCCGTGACCGAGGATGCGGTCAGCGCGGTATTCTGGGCGGAAGCGGATGTCGCCGACGGTGTCGTTTCGGCAGCGGCCGAAGTCAGCGACGGAGGCAGCAGCGTAAGCGCGAGCGCAGCAGCCATTGCGGCTTTGGTCCACCTGACCGATGCCGCTTTCCAAACGTTATTTGTTTTCAATCTGTTAATCTCCCTTCTCTCTATCCATATGGGGTTGTTCCGATGCTTTTATATATGTACGTAGCAAGCGTATCGGTACTTTATTTTTACCCTTGCCGCCTTGCCTCCCAAACATGCCCGAAGGGCTCTATATAGCGGAATTCCGATTATTTTTTCTTCTAATTGGTAATATTTGTTTTTAATGTGAAAACATAAAGAGATTAGAGTCCGAAATCGTGAAATACGTAAAAACCCTCTAAAGAATTCAGAGGGTTTCGCGTATAACCGTAGATGGACGCTATATGGAAAAATTATTGATTTTCCAACTCTTCCTTGCTAACAAGACTGATTAAAGCGTTTACAGCCTGTTCGGCGTCCGCGCCTTCCGCACTGATGTGAATTTCGGTACCGGAACTAATGGCCAGGCTCATGATCCCCATGATACTTTTGGCGTTTACTTTTTTATCTTCCTTTTCTACGAAGATCTCGGAAGAGTATTTGTTAGCTTCCTGAACGAACAAAGCCGCAGGTCTGGCGTGCAGCCCCGTCTTCAGTCGAACGACTACCGGGTGCTTGGTCATGAGCAATCTTA
This sequence comes from Saccharibacillus sacchari, assembly GCF_037722395.1. Classification (GTDB taxonomy): domain Bacteria; phylum Bacillota; class Bacilli; order Paenibacillales; family Paenibacillaceae; genus Saccharibacillus; species Saccharibacillus sacchari_A. The sequence goes on from NZ_JBBKAR010000067.1 coordinate 39,834, forward strand.
CCCCCTATGCAAAATGAAGTTCCTGTCGAAACGCATTATTATATTTAGTATAACATAACTTCGGTTGCTCACACTAGTCTAAAACCGCCGTGCTTGAAAAGCCGGGGCGCTGCGGGAGGAATTCGTTCAAGCCGCTGTCTCACCGGAGAATTTGAGATTGGCATTTATGCCAATCTCAAATTCTCCGGTTCAAAGGCGTCCTGAACTGAATTTCTCCCTCCGCTTGGGCTTTTTGGGTAGGGCTTTTCTTTTATTTTTTTTAAAAAATAAAATTCGAGAAGGCTGAACTCTGTCGGGAACGTCCAACGTAGCTGGAAGCGAGAAGACGGAGAGAGAAATTCAGTGAAAAACGCCTTTGAACTTGGAAAACTTCCACTCAAATTTCATTCCAGTTTTCCAAGTGAGACAGCGTTTTGAACGAATTTCTCTCGCAGTCTTCTCGCTTCCCCCCGCCAACGTAACTTTCCCGGCAGACTTTAGGCAGCCATATTCAGCTGCCCCGAATTTTCTCCGCCATGATGTCGAGTTTGCGCAACCGGTGGTTCACGCCGGATTTGCTGACGGTGCCTTTGAGCAGTTCGCCGACTTCCTTCAGGTTGATTTCGGGATGGGCCAGACGGACTTCGGCGACTTCGCGCAGTTTTTCCGGCAGGCTTTCCAAACCGACTTCTTTTTGCAGGAAACGGATATTGTCGATCTGTCGCACGGCGGCGCCGATCGTTTTGTTGAGGTTGGCCGTCTCGCAGTTGACGATCCGGTTGACCGAATTGCGCATATCGCGCATGATGCGGACGTCCTCGAATTTGAACAGAGACTGGTGGGCTCCGATAATATTCAGCAGTTCAATGATTTTCTCGCCTTCCTTGAGGTAGAAAATGAAGCCTTTCTTCCGTTCGATGCAGCGAGCGTTCAGGTTGAATTCATTGGCAAGATCGACGAGCGCCTGGCAGTGTTCTTCGTACATAGAGGCAATCTCCAGATGGTACGACGAGCCTTCCGGGTTATTGACCGAGCCGCCCGCCATGAAGGCACCGCGCAAATAAGCGCGTTTGCAGCAGGTCTTTTTCACGATCTCGGGACTGATGCCGGGCAGGAATTGGAAGCCTTCCGACGTGATTTTAAGCGATCCGAGCAGTTCTTGCACACCGGCGGGAATCCGCACGATATAGACGTTATTTTTTTTCAGCCGCATTTTTTTACGTACAAGCAGTTCGGTATGCACGCTGAAATGCTTTTTGATCAACGAGTAGATCCGGCGAGCGATCGCCGCGTTTTCGGTTGAAATATCGAGACTGACTTTCTTGTTGGAGAGCTGGACCGAGCCGTTCATTCGAATCAACGCGGATAACTCCGCTCTTTCGCAGCAGGCGTCCGCCTCTACCAGGGTCAGTTCTTTTTTGGTTTGAGCCGCGAACGACATGGACTATTCACCCCTTTCTCATCATCCAGTCTTCCACAAGCCGGTTAATATGCCGACTCAATTGCTCCGCGTCATGGCGCAGATACGTGCCGTACTTGACGAAAGTATCGGCAATAACGGTACAGTTGGTCGCCGCCATCTCCTCCAGATCCAACCGGACCGGAGTCGCTCCTTCTTCCGCGTACCGAAGCTGCACGGCTTCGGGAATCAGTCCGCTGTTGACCAACACGTAATCGAACAAATGACTGCCCACATGGTCGTGTACCGCCTGAAGATGATCCGCTACGCTGAATCCGTCCGTTTCGCCAGGCTGGGTCATGACGTTGCAAATGAACATCTTGACAGCGCTCGACGCGACGAACGCTTCGGACAGTTGCGGCACCATCAGGTTCGGCAGCAGACTTGTGTACAGACTTCCCGGACCGAGCAGGATTGCATCAGCGCGCTGAATCGCCAAAACGGCTTCCGGCAACGCTTCGACTTCCGCCGGCTCAAGGAAGATCCGTTTGATTTTGCCGCCGTATTCCGGAATGTTCGATTCGCCGGTCACGATCGTGCCGTCGTCCATCTCCGCGTGCAAAATAACGCCTTCTTTCGCCGCCGGATAGACGCGTCCGCGTACGGCGAATACCCGCCCGAGCTCACGCACGGCGGTGACAAAGTCTCCGGAAATATCCGTCATAGCAGCCAGGATCAGATTGCCGAGACTATGTCCCGCCAAGCCATTGCCCGTTTTAAAACGATAACTTAACATATCCGACAACAACGGCTCTACATCGGCTAACGCTGTAAGCACGTTGCGAATATCGCCCGGAGGCGGCATTTGCATCTCGCTGCGCAGAATGCCGGAACTGCCGCCATCATCGGCCACCGTAACGATGGCCGTGATGTCGAGCGGCTGCTCCTTCAATCCCCGCAGCATCACAGACAGTCCTGTACCGCCACCCATCACGACAATGCGTGGGCGACGAACAGGGCGCTGCGGCTGTTGCTTCGTATTCATAAATGTTCACTCCTCAGTACATTGGACCCCTCGAATGTTCGATTGCAGTTAGTGGCGGTCCCGATCGGCGTCCCGGTGATTAACGCGCACTTTTTCCGTCTCGCTCGCTCCCAGCATGCGGCCCAAATATTCGGAAATGGCGACCGAGCGATGCTTGCCCCCGGTACAGCCGATGCCGATAATCACCTGGCTTTTGCCTTCTTTTCGGTACTGCGGAATGAGAAAATGCAGCATATCCAGTAGTTTGGTCAAAAAGGTCTGCGTCTCCGGCCACTTCATCACGTAATCATAGACGTCGCTATTCTGTCCCGTCAGCGGGCGCAGATTGTCGACATAATGCGGATTAGGCAAAAAACGCACGTCGAAGATCAGATCCGCGTCGATCGGCACGCCGTACTTGAAGCCGAACGACGTGACGTTGACCGATAGCTGGTTGGTCTCCATATGCGCGAAGCGCGAAATGATCTTTTCTTTCAAAACGGCCGGCTTCATGTTGGTCGTGTCGATGATCTGCGTCGCCGAATTTTTCAGTTCCTCCAGCATCTTGCGCTCCAACCGAATGCCGTCGAGCGGCATGCCGTCCGGCGCAAGAGGATGCCGGCGGCGCGTTTCTTTGTAGCGCTGCACCAGAACCGCGTCATTCGCATCGAAAAACAGTATTTCGCTGTGAATGGTGAAGTGGTCCTTGATGTACGCAAGCGATTCGGACAGCGCCGCGAAAAACTCGCGCCCGCGCAGGTCGATAACGAGCGCAACCTTGGCGATCTTGCCGTTCGACTGTTCAATCAGTTCGGCAAATTTCGGGATCAGAACCGGCGGCAGATTGTCTACGCAGAAAAAGCCCAAATCTTCCAGGCTCTGCACAGCAATCGTTTTGCCGGCGCCCGACATTCCCGTGATAATCATCAGCGTGGCGACCGAAGCCGCCGCGTTCTCGTTCGGAATTTCGCTCATGCGACTTCCCCTCCCTGATTTACGGTATCCAGTACCTTGACCGCATCAAATTTAAAGTTTACGTTCATCGGAAACACGCACGGTTCAAACGGGTTTTCGAGGAGCGTAAACTAACATCTTAAGCGGTCATGGTACCAGTAGCTTGTCTTGTTTTGATCTGAGGTTTGCGCTTGCCTAAAACGTGCATGGTTCTAGTACGTTTTAGGCAAGTGTAACCTTACATTAATTCGAGACAAGCTACTATCGTGTACAA
>NZ_JBBKAR010000068.1:0-42085 GCF_037722395.1 Saccharibacillus sacchari
TTTTTTTTGAAACAAAAAATATGAACTCATGATTCGTTACTTTGTACATTTTGGTGTAATGCTGCATAGTATTAAAGCGCACTTCGTATCAATAAAGTTACGAATTCATTTAAAAACACAATCATTTTCCTGATTTTATAAATATGTAGGTGTCTTAAGAACTAAAATAAGTAGGTGTTTAGATCCTTTAAGTTCAAGTGTTCGCTATCGTATTTGAGAATTAAATTGAAATGGCTGCCCTGGATATTTTGCTGTTCAGTGCGATTTGGCGAACGGTCTGTTCATCCTGCTGAAATGGCATCTAACGTTCTCTATACGTTGAACGTTCGGGTCGATCTGGATTTGCCTGTTTGAAGTGTAAATTGAGCAACGCATTTTGCGCCAAGACCTTTTTTTAGAAAAATGATAGAATTAGTGAGCAGGAAGGGGCGGTATGGTCAATAATAAGCCTTGAATCTCGCAATCGATTCGGGAGAAGATTTTTGCCGCAACCAAAGAATCAGATTATATTCCAAATAGCAAAGCTGTAAGCTCGAGCATCGGGAATAGCTTCAGCTTAGGCGTAATAGTACCCTGCTAGACGTCCAATAACTACTGTGACTAAATCATGAGCTCTATTATTTCTAAAAGCTTCAAGAACAGATACGGGGTGATCTTTTTGCTTAACAATGATTTTCATCTCTATTCGTTGGGGAGCTATGCGGTTAAGCTTTGTCTCTCCGGAAGCCGAGAAAAAAGGTTTTAAAGAGCATTTTTATCGATCAAGGATTGTTCGGCGATTGAGAAAGGAGAAGAAAGCATGAGTATCGTTATCGAGACGGAGCGCCTGATTTTACGCGACGCCATTTCCGAAGACTGGGAGGCCGTTCACGCCTACTCCTCCGATCCGGTTGTGGTTCGCTATTCCATGTGGGGGCCGAACAACGAAGAAGAAACGAAGGAATTCGTCGAGCAGATGATCGAGATGAGCCGCGAGATTCCGCGCAGAAGTTACGAATTGGTCGTGACGCTCAAAGAAACCGGAGAACTGATCGGCGGCTGCGGCCTTCATAAGGCGGGCTTCAACGCAGAGATCGGCTATGCGTTCAATCCGCGTTTTTGGGGAAAAGGCTATGCGACGGAGTCGGCTTTCGCGCTGCTGCGAATGGGCTTCGGCGAGCTGGATATCCATCGGATTTCCGCCACATGCCGTCCCGAGAATGAAGACTCGTCCAATGTCATGAAGCGGCTCGGCATGAAGCGGGAAGGACGGCTTCGGGAGCATATGTTTTTCAAGGGAGAGTTTCATGACTCCGAACTCTATTCGATATTGAGGCAGGAGTTCTGATGCTGCACGAAACCTTCCCTCTGCCATCGGCTGTTTACAATCAAAACCGAACTTCCCCAACCGCACAAAACCCCGGCATCTAATCTGCCGGGGTTTTTGGTGTATGGTAAACGGCCGCGGGAAAGGGGAGGAACTCTTCCCCGCAGGCGGTGGCGTTCCGCCCGCGGCCGAGAAACACAGTTTGCGGATTATCAATTCGTTGATTGTCCTCGCGCCTGAATACTGTCCGCTTACAGCTTGAACTTCGTCATTTCCTGCTGCAAATCTTCGGCCAGTTGCGACAGGTAGCGGGCGGAGCCGTTGACTTCTTCCATCGTGGACAGTTGTTCTTCGCTCGCGGCGCTCACTTCCTGCAGGCCTGCCGCGCCTTGTTCGGTCACGCGGCCGATGCTTTGCATAGCGCGGCCGATTTCGACGGATTGGCCGGAAGCGGACGCGATGGAGCGGGAGATTTCGCCGATTCGGCCGGAGACATCGGCGATCGAGCGTTGGATCGCCGAGAAGGAATCGGAGACGCGTCCGGCGCCTTCGACGCCTTGCTTGACGCGACCTGCGGCTTCGCTCATGGAGACGACCGCTTTACGGCTTTCGTCTTGTACCGAACGAACCGTCTCGGTGATTTGCGAAGCGGATTCAGCAGCGGATTCCGCCAGCTTGCGGATTTCCTGGGCGACCACGTCGAAGCCTCTTCCGGCTTCTCCGGCACGCGCGGCTTCGATCGAAGCGTTCAGCGCCAACAGATTCGTTTGTTTGGCGACCTGCTGGATCGCGGAGACGAGCATGTCGATATCTTCGATCCGGCGCTCCAGCGACGTAATGACAGCCCCGGTATGGCCTACGCTGGTGTCGATATCCTGGATTTGCTGCAACACATCGTTGACTTCGCTCAATCCGGCGCTGGCAGAAAGCTCTGTGCGTGCGGCGAGTTCGGCAATCGACTCGCTGCCGCTGCGGATGCTGGTCATATTGTCGGCGAGTTGGTCGGCCGAGTGAGCGACATCGGATACGGTCTGCGTTTGCGTCTCGAAGCCGTCAGCCAGGACGCTGGACGAAGAAGCGATATGACCGGAAGCAACGGCGGTCTGTTCGGCGCTTGCCGTAAGCTGTTCGGAAGACGCGGACAAGGTCATCGCGCTTTCGTCCACTTTTTGGATAATGCCGCGCAGACCGGCGATCATGCCGTTGAACGATTGGGACAACTGACCGATTTCGTCACGCGATTGATAATCGGCTTCGACCGTCAGATTGCCGTTCGCCGCGTTTTGCATCAGGTTTTGGATATTGCGCAGCGGTTTGGAAACGGCGCGGGCGATCAGGTAACCGACGGCCAGCGACAGTACGATACCGCCTGCGAGCAAAGACAGGATCAGGATCAAAGAACCGTTTTTGAGAGCGATCGTTTGCTCGCTGCTGGACTGCGCTTCGTCGGCTTGCAGCGTAGTCATGCTTTGCAGCATCTCGTTCGTTTCCTGGCGCAGCGTTTGAACTTTTTCCGTGAATACCGAGTAAGCTTGGTCGTTATCGTTTTGCTCGGCCAGCGTCACGACTTCTTTGAGCGCGGCGCGGTAGTTGGGAACAATGGCGCGGAAAGCATCGTATTGCGTTTTCATATCGGCGGACATATCCATGGCATCGAGTTGCTCGTAATAGCCGTTGTTCGCTTCCTGGGCTTTGGTGAGCGCTTCTTTGAGTTTGTCCAGTTGGGTCTGGTCCGTGGCGATAATCATTTCGAGCACGATCGACTGCATCGAGATATTGTTGCTGCGCACTTCGTCCATGATCGCCATGATCTTGACATTTTCGTTGTACATCCGTTCGGAAGCGTCGGACACTTTTTTCGTGGCGTCGTAACCGCTGTAACCGACCGCCGCTAAAAGGAGCGCAGATACAAAGGTAAGGACCATGATTTTCCAGCGGACGTTTAAATTTTTCATCGTGTAGGCCTCCTGGGCTTTTGAACGGTGAGACGGATGATCCGAGTCAGAGTTTAAAAGTCTTAATTTGTCGAATAAATGCTTATGATAGTTATATCGGCATAGTTTTAAGAAAATTTAGCGCTTTTTTTGAATTTTTTGGATTTTATTTTGTCGAAAATGAGGTCTATAGTCTTAATTCGCATTTTTCATTCGACAAATTTTGAGGAAGGCAACACAAAAAGACCGAGCGACAAAATCCGAAGATTTTTGTTACTCAGTCTACTTCGAGCAAGTGAGCGGAAGATGAGGGAAAGCTGAAAATTGGATAAAGATTAAAAGGCGTTCACGGTTCCGGATCGATATGCGCCGAATCGACGTAGCGGCCCGAAGCGGGAACGGCGACTTCGTCAAAGCGGCTGCTGAGCTGCTCTAGCCCCTGCTCCAACTCTTCGCCGATCATCGGCTCGCCGTGGCCCGTAATTGCGTAAGCCGGACGCAGCGCCGCCAGCCGTGCGACCGAGGTGCGTGCCGCTTCCCAGTTGGGCGTGAAGTACGTCGGCGGCCCGTGTACTTCGCGGCGCTGAGTCAGCACGGCCAGCGCCGACTCCTGCTTGACCGTGATAAAAGCATCCCCCGCCACCAGTGTGCCGTCGGAGCTTCGGAACAACGAGACATGTCCTTCCGAGTGGCCCGGCGTATGGAGCCAGCGCCACCGCGGCAAAAACGGAACGCTTCCGTCAGCCGGGAGCGCTTGCACGCGGTTTCCGAAATCCACGCCTTTATTCGGGAAAAAAGGAGCCGAAGCCGCAAGGAGTCCGCCGCCGACCGTGGGATCGCCGGGCGGATAATCCGCTTTTCCCGTCAGAAAAGGCAGTTCTTGTTCATGCGCATAAACCGGTACGTCCGGGAACAGTTCAAGCAAATCTTCGAGCGAGCCGATATGGTCGAAATGTCCGTGAGTGAGCAAAATGGCTTCGGGCTTTTCGCGTCCGAACCGTTCGCGGGCCGCTTTCACGATTTTGGACGCGGAACCCGGCATGCCGGTATCGACAAGAACCCATTCGCCTCCCGGATTTCCAATCATCACAACGTTGACAATCTTGGTACGCAGATAAGTAACGTCTTCGGGCAAACGATCTTCGGGACGGCTTGCATCCGGCGTACCGGAGTCAGGATAGCCTGGCATAAGCGTTGCACCTCCAGATGGATGAGTTGCCCTGTTTTACCCGTAACGGGGAGGGGTGACACAGCGGAGCAACAACCGATCCGTAGGTCAATATGCACGACGGAGCGGTTTCGATCAGGACTGCGAACATTGGAGCTGCTGCCGTAAACGTGAAGTTGAGCAGCCGATAACCGCGTGCTATGATGAGCGCAAATACGCGTAACGATCGAAGCGGGAAGGGTGTGAACGATGCGCAAACCAAAAGAACCGCGTTCGCGGAAAATGTCTGGGCGGGCGTTCATGATCGGGATCATGCTGCTCGGCGTCGCTGCTTTGGCCGTCCGTCTCATCGTTGCCTTTCCGCATGGAGGCTTCATGAGCGACCAGCAGCTTTTTGTCGACTGGATGGAGCAGGTGCGGCAGCGTGGATTGGCGAGTGTCTATATAGAAGGAAGCAACATCAACTACCCGCCGATCTTCCTGCTGCTGATGGATCTTTATCGTTCGGTCGTCGGATGGTTCGGCATTGTGCCGGCAGCAGGCGAGCTTTCTTTTAAAGGCGTATTGATTGTACTTGATCTGATTCTACTGGCTGCTGCCGTACCTTTGACGCATTCGATGGGGCGTACGCGCAGCCGATTCTTCGTGCTGGCGCTGCTGGCTCTGAATCCGGCTTTGATCTTCGGCAGCGCCTCCTGGGGGCAAGTCGATATGCTGCATAGCATGCTGATGTCCGCGACGCTTCTGGTGCTGCCGAATCTGCCTTTGCTTGCGGGCGTACTGTTCGCGCTGGCGCTGCTGAGCAAGTTCCAGGCGGTCACGCTGCTGGCGGTGCTGGGCATTTATTTTCTGCGACGCTTGGCGGATCGGCACGGTATCCGTCCGTTGGCTTTGTTCGCGGCAGGCTTTGCGGGCATCCTGGGCATAACGGCAGTCTTTTTCGCCAGGGCAAGCGGTCTTCAGGCGATGGTAAAAGGTGCGTACCTCAGCGCCGTCGGCATGTATCCGCAGGTGACGATGAACGCGATGAACATTTGGTACTACTTTATCGGCACATCGCCGACAACGCCGGATACAACGCGGCTTTTTGGAACGCTCACACTTCGGTCGGCCGGTTTTCTTCTGCTTGCGCTGTTTGTCGCGTTCGCGGCCGTTTATTTATGGAAAAGTCGTTTGGACGCTTCATCGCTGCTCAAAAGCGCCGCACTCGTCAACTTCGCTTTTTTCATGCTGCCGACCGAGATCCACGAACGCTATAGCGTACCCGCGTTGGTAATGTCCATCTTCGTTTGTCTGTATGACCGCAGGTGGGCAATCCCGACGATTCTGCTCAGCCTGGGCGTAACCGCCAATCTGTGGATGGTGCAGGCGGAAGCGATCGGGATTTACACGGGATTGATCGTCGTTTACGTGAACGTCGCGCTGTTGCTGTGGATGGTCGTTGCGTTATGCGGAGAGCTGCGAAAGCGGCACGGCGACAGACCGGTATTCGACGACGTAGACAAACCGAGCGGCTCGATACACGAACCGGCCCGTTTTTCGCGAAGCGAATGATCGGCGAAATTCGGGGTAACCGCGATGACGCGAAGGAGTAGAAGATACGGGCATGGGGTATGCAGATTCAGCCGCCGCGCTCAGCAAAAAGGCCAGTGTTCCTTATTAAAAAGGGCACTGACCTATCTATTTTCGCGAAAGGTATGTGCTTATAGCGGCGGGTTGGCGTGGCATTTGCGGCAAACGGGGAAGTAGCGGTCGTTTCCGCCGATCTGGATCTGTTCGCCGTCGTAAAGCGGTTTGCGGTTCTCGTCGACGCGCAGCGCCATCGTGGCTTTGCGCTCGCAGAACCAGCAGATCGTTTTCATTTCCTCGATCTTGTCCGCGTACAACAGCATATACTGACTGCCTTCGAACAATTCGTTGCGGAAATCGTTTTTGAGACCGAAGCCCATCACCGGGATGTTCAGCTCGTCCACGATTTGCGTCATTTGCAGCACTTGCTCCTTGGTGACAAACTGCACTTCGTCGAACAGCACGCAGCTGATTTTTTGGCCTTGATAGTTTTTCACTTCGTTGTACAGGTTCGTGTCGGCGTAGACCGGAATCGCTTCGCGCTTCATCCCGATTCGGGAAGAGACATGGCCGACTTCGTCGCGATCGTCGATGCCGGAGGTAAAGATCAGCACGTTTTTGTTTTGTTCCTCGTAGTTATGGGCGACCTTCAGGATCTCGATCGATTTCCCGCTGTTCATTGCCCCGTATTTGAAAAAAAGTTGCGCCATTGTTGTATTCGCTCCTTAGCTGTGAAGTCCGACTTTCATTGTAGCAGGAAAAAAGAGAATTTGGCGAGGGAGGCGCTGCGGGATAAATTCGTTCAGGACGCTGTCTCACGAAGAAAGCTTGCAGCTTTCCTCGTTCAAAGGCGTCCTTCACTGAATTTCTCCCTCCGCTAGGGCGTCTCGGTAAATTTCTTTTTGGGTGGGGGAGGAGGGAGAGAACACTAAAGACTAAAAATTTCGTATTTGTGTCACAAACACGTCTTGGATTCGGAAAAAAGAATAAAAGGTCTTTACATACCCTATGGGGGTATATTAGAATGGAGTCAGATCGAAGATGAAGACAGAGCCAACATCAACCGAAAGCATCTTAGAAGGGAGTGGGCCTATGACGATTCAGAAAAAGACGGAGCCGGTTTCGGATAACGAACACTGCCATACGCTTGGAGAAGCTGGGAAGTTGCCGCGCAAAAGCCATCACTCCGAAGCGACGAAAAGCAATCTCGTTTCCCGGCTGAACCGTGTCGAAGGCCAAATCCGCGGCATCAAGGGAATGATCGAGAAAGACACGTACTGCGACGACGTGCTTAACCAGATCGCTGCTGCACAATCCGCCCTCAACAGCGTCGGCCGTCTTCTGCTCGAAGGCCATATGAAGAGCTGCGTAGTCGAACGGATCGAGGCGGGGGAGACTGAAGTGATTGACGAGTTGCTGATTACGGTGAATAAGTTATTGAAATGAGAATGTTTGCAATCATCCATTAGCGACTTTGATCAAGGCTTTTGTTGCAAGACGGTTCAACTTGCAACAAAAGGTATCCGGAGAGCGATTCCAATCGAGATTGTAAACATTCTAAAAATATTCGCAACCTTCCATCAGCGACTTTGATCAAAGCTACGAACATTCAAAATGCTCGAAAGTATCATCATCGCAACGATTTTAACCTTTTCTTTAATCCTTGTCTTTTCCCATAATCCCATTTCCCAAGGAGGAACCCCCTATGCAAACTACAACTCTTAATGTCGAAGGCATGTCCTGCAACCACTGCGTCAAAGCTGTCGAAGGCGCGGTAAAAGAAGCCGGAGCCCAAGGTACGGTTGATCTCGGCGCCAAAACGGTAGACGTTTCCTACGACGAAGCGACAGTGAGCCTCGACGCGATCAAAGCCGCCATCGAAGACCAAGGCTACGACGTCGTTTAATCTGCACGGCATCCGGTCCGTCGAGCCTGCTCAAGTCTCGCCGGACTTTTCGGTTTGCCGGCCGATTTTTTCGAATAAGCAGGCATCCGTTTCGGCGGCTGAGGTTTAACGGATCGAATGTCCGTTAAACGCCTGATTCGGGCCGCGTTTCAAATCTAACGGATCGTACAGACGCTTAGACGTCAAAATAGCGCTCAAACCCAACAAAAACTGTCGTTTTTCGCAGCTAAGAGTCGCCTCGATCCGTTAGAATATTCAAGCGTCCGAATTTTGCTTTTAAGCGCCGTCTCGATCCGTTAGAACGAAAGAACGCATTTCGGCATCGCGGGCCGGCATCCGATCAAGGCGAGCAGCGGGAGCGATCCCGGCCGGCGCCTTCTGAACGCTTTTCAAGATTGCTCAAGGCCGAATCCGGCCTTTTCTTAGCTTCAAAACATACCCCTATAGGGTATCGAAAAATCAAAAAGGAGGTCGCCCTCATGTCCACTCAAACGGAAACGCCTGCTTCATCCTCTTCGCCTGCTGCCCGCACCCAACAAGCCACGCTGCAAATCAGCGGCATGACCTGTGCAGCTTGCTCGAACCGTATCGAAAAAGGCTTGAACCGGATGCCCGGCATCGCCGCGGCCAACGTCAATCTGGCGTTGGAAAAAGCATCTGTTGATTATAATCCGAAAGAAACCGACATTGCCGAGATCGAACGCAAGATCGAATCGCTCGGCTACGGCACCGTGAAAGACGCCGCGGACTTCGATATCACCGGCATGACCTGCGCCGCTTGTTCGGCACGGATCGAAAAAGGGTTGAACCGGATGCCCGGCGTCCTGAACGCCAGCGTCAATCTGGCGTTGGAGACCGCGCACGTCGAGTATTCGCCCGGCGCGCTCGATTCCGGCGACATCATGCGCAAAGTCCAGCAGCTCGGCTACGGCGCGAAGTTGAAGCAGGAAGGCAAGGAGCGTGATCGCGGCGGAGAAGATCGCAAGCGCCTGACCAAGCTGATCATCTCCGCGCTGCTCTCGCTTCCGCTGCTCTGGGCGATGGCCGGACACTTTTCGTTCACTTCGTTCATTTACGTGCCGGGAATGTTGATGAACCCGTGGTTCCAACTGGCTCTCGCCACGCCGGTCCAGCTTATCATCGGTTGGCAGTTTTACGTCGGCGCCTACAAAGCGCTGCGCAACGGCAGTGCCAACATGGATGTGCTGGTCGCGCTGGGTACTTCTGCCGCTTACTTTTACAGCTTGTACCTTTCGATCCAATGGGCGGCCGACGGCAGCATGAACATGGCGGGCCACGGCATGCCGGAGTTGTATTTCGAAACGAGCGCGGTACTGATCACGTTGGTACTGGTCGGCAAATGGTTCGAATCGAGAGCAAAAGGCCGCTCCTCCGATGCGATTCGCAGCCTCATGGGGCTTCAAGCGAAGACGGCCATCGTGATACGGGACGGCGTGGAAACGGAGCTTCCGGTCGAAGAAGTCGCGGTCGGCGATATCGTTCGCGTTCGTCCCGGCGAGAAAATTCCCGTGGACGGCGTCGTGAGCGAAGGCCGTTCCTCCGTCGACGAATCCATGCTGACCGGCGAAAGCCTTCCCGTCGGCAAAGAACCGGGTTCGCAGGTCGCCGGAGCCACGATCAACAAAAACGGAGCATTGCTGGTCAAAGCGACGAAGGTCGGCCGCGATACGGCGCTTGCGCAGATCGTGCGCGTCGTCGAAGAAGCGCAAGGGTCGAAAGCTCCGATTCAACGCATGGCCGACGTGATCTCCGGAATTTTCGTGCCGATCGTCGTGGGGATAGCGATTGTGACCTTTGCTATCTGGTATTTCGCGGTCGATTCCGGCAACTTTTCGGGCGCGTTGGAGAAAGCGATCGCGGTGCTAGTTATCGCTTGCCCGTGCGCGCTTGGCTTGGCTACGCCGACTTCGATCATGGCAGGCTCCGGCCGCGCGGCGGAATTCGGCATTCTGTTCAAAGGCGGCGAGCATCTGGAAACCGCGCGCAGCGTAGATACGATCGTTTTGGACAAAACAGGCACGGTGACGAAAGGCAAACCTGAACTGACCGATGCCATTGCTTATTCGATCGAGGAAAACGACCTGCTGGCCTTCGTCGGAGCGGCGGAAAATGCGTCCGAGCATCCGTTGGCTGAAGCGTTGGTGCGCGGCGTTGGCGAACGCGGCATTGCCATGCCGCAGGCCGAAAACTTCGAATCGCTACCGGGTTACGGAATTACGGCTACCGTATCCGGCCGCGAACTTCTGGTCGGTACGCGCCGATTGCTGCAAAAGCGTAACATCGACGCGACTTCCGCATTAACGGATATGGAACGTCTCGAAAACGAAGGCAAAACGGCGATGCTGGTCGCGATCGACGGTCAACTGGCAGGCGTCGTCGCGGTTGCGGATACGCTCAAAGAATCGTCGCCCGAAGCTATTCGCCGTCTGCATGAAATGGGTCTGCGCGTTATCATGATTACGGGGGATAATCTGGCAACCGCCCGCGCGATCGCAGCCCAAGCCGGCATTCGAGAGAGCGATGTATTGGCCGAGGTGCTGCCGGAAGGCAAAGCCGAAGAAGTAAAAAAACTGCAAAAATCCGGCCGCAAGGTCGCGATGGTCGGAGACGGGATCAACGATGCACCGGCGCTGGCAACAGCGGATACCGGGATGGCGATCGGCACGGGCACCGACGTGGCGATGGAAGCTGCGGATATCACGTTGATGCGCGGCGATCTGAACAGCGTCGCCGACGCGATCTTGATGAGCCGCCGCACCATGGACAATATTCGCCAGAACCTGTTCTGGGCGCTCGGCTACAACGTACTCGGCATTCCAATCGCGGCAATAGGCTTGCTAGCCCCTTGGCTGGCCGGGGCGGCGATGGCTTTCAGCTCGGTCTCGGTCGTGCTGAACGCTTTGCGCCTGCAACGGGTGAAGCTGAATCGGTAAAAGGCAAGCGATCGCACGCAGCCCTATCTTTTCGTATAGAGTGACTGTGGAAGACTGTATATGATTCGCTGCGGATCGTTGATCGGCCGGAGCGGGACTTGACCTCTATCCAGCGGCGCGAAGAGCTTTACAGCTCCCGCGCCGCTTTTTTCTATCCAGTTTTAGGCTTGCGGCGTCTTTATTGTCGCGTTCCGCATAAAATTTTTGAATTTGCGAGTCCATTTTCGAATCTGTGCGTATATAGGCAAAAGATCATGAATTCGTTTACATGAGGAGGGCTTCTTATGAACGGACCCAAAAACCGCACGCGCAAAAAAATTCCCGCTTTGGCTGCCGTGGCGCTCATGACTGCTCTGACCGGTTCGATCCTGCCGGCAAAACGCGTTCAAGCTGCTCCTTCCGGTATCCAAGTCAATCTTGCCGCTTCCGGCTTCAATGCGCTATCGGCCAAAAGCGACGTAGCCGAGATGTGGGCCTATATCGAAAAAAATGCGGCATCGTCATCCCAGGCGACCGTAACCGTTTGGCTGCGCCGCCTGGAGACGGTACAAAATAAGCGGTTGCCCGGCCTTGAAGCAGCATTAAGCCAAGAATCGCTTCAGAACGCGCTTATGACGACGGACGGCATTTACGGCGATTGGAAAAAAGGAACCCGCACGGGCAACGCTCAAGCGGACAAGCTGCTGGCCGAGATCGAAAAAAACGGCTACGTGCTGGATTCGACCGAAGGTTACTTTTTTCCCAAGATCGACTATTTGCGTTATCTAAAACAAGCTTCGCGAACGACCGAGCGTTACGCCGACTATCTCAAGATTCGTTCGGACGAGACGGTCAGCGAGCTGACCAAAGACGCAGGGCTGATGGTAAGCTGGACGGAGTTGGTGGCGCGCGCGGAACGTCAGAGTCGGTACTTGGTAAGTTATCCGAACACGCCGGAGACGGCGACCGTGCAGCAGATGTACGACCAATCGCTGTACATCGTTTTATACGGTACGGATAACGTACCTCTGTTCGATTACGACACGCGCAAGATCGATTCCGAGGCGAAAGCGGCGTATCAAAAGCAAGTCCGAACCGGCAGCCAGTCCTCGTTCACCAAGCTGCTGCGCAATTATACGAGGGTGCTTGAGCAAAACGGCGGCAAACTCACGAAGTCGGTCGAAGCTTTCCGCGACGTGCGCAATCCGTGGGTAGAATAAAAGGCGGTTAAAAGTCATTTCTGCCATTCTTGACGAACATGTGTCGGCGATTTCGAACTTTTACCCTGTAATTTCCATAAAACGTGAGTCAAAGCGGACAACGTACGTTAAATATACAAAAAGCTCAACCGATATGTAGGATAAGATCACGTGAGGAGGAAAAGGAATGAGCAGAAGCCGCCGGGAAGTCCAGCAACATTTGCCGTTTACCGCCGCTTTCGCGCTCATTCAGGCATTGCGCGATCCTTCGGGAATGCTCGTTCGGGACACGGAGGAGCAGAGGGGCGACTATACGTCGCCGAACTTGCTAAGTCTCGCGCCGTCTAGCGGCATGGAAAATCCAGCCTATGCCCAAAGCCATGAATATTTTCGGCCCGATTTTATGAATGCGCTTTCGGATAAACCGTTATCGGAGAAGAAGGAGCGTGGCAGTCACTTTGGATACGGGGATTAAGGATATGGAGAAGATCGAGAGGTTCCGATGGAAGCGTCAATCCTGAAGGGGATTCATGCCGACCGTTCGGAACCTTTTTTGCGTCTATAAAGGAAGTCTGATTGGGCATGGGAATTGCCTTTTCTTGCATGGACCGCGTCGGAGTTTCATAATAGAATCAACACGGACACGCCCTGGGCGAGGGTTCGTACTGAGCTTTTACAGATTCTATACGGAAAGAAGGCATTCAAATGAACGATACGATTTCCCTATTGATGAATCACCGCTCTGTTCGCAAATATACGGATCAATCGGTTTCGCAGGAGCAGCTTGAAGCCATTGTGGCTGCCGGACAGATGGCCTCCAGCTCCAGCAACGTGCAGGCGTATAGCGTCGTTGCCGTTACCGATCCCGACTTGAAAAATAAGCTGTCCGAATGCGCGGGCAACCAGGCGTATATTCAGGAATGTCCCGTGTTCCTTGTGTGGTGCGCGGATCTGTCCCGTTTGAAAAAAGCAGCCGACACGCACCAACCTGGTGTGCCTTCCTATGAGGGAGCCGTCGAAAACTTCGTCGTCGCAACGGTGGATGTAGCGCTGGCGTCGCAAAATGCAGCCGTGGCCGCGGAATCGCTGGGATTGGGCATCGTATACATCGGCGGGATTCGCAATCAGATCGAAACGGTCTCCGAACTGCTCGGTTTGCCGGAATACGTCTACCCCGTCTTTGGCATGTGCGTAGGCTATCCTGACCCGAATCATGGAGCCGGTCTGCGTCCTCGTCTTCCTCAGGAAGCTGTTTTGCATATGAACGGTTACCATGCGGAACAGAATGAACGTGGCGTGCAGGCGTATGACGAGACAGCGGTCCGTTATATCACGGCGCGCACGAACGGCCAACGGACATCGTCATGGTCGGAGCAAATGGCGGCAAAATTGACCAACCCGTCGCGGTTGCAGTTACGTTCGTTTTTGGAGAGTAAAGGATTGAATAAGGAATAAGCAAGAGATAAAGCGGGTGTAGCAGGCTCAAAAAGACCTGACGCAGCCGCATGAAGGAGTGCAGGATGCTTCAATCCATCAAAGAATTCATCCGCGCTTGGTGCGACTATCCGGTTCAACCCGGTCAAGTGATCGGGAAGCGGTACGAAGTGGCCGAGTTGCTGGGCATGGGCAGCTACGGTCTGAGTTATCGCTGCATGGATCGTCAGGACGGTAACGAGGTAGCGCTCAAGCAGGCCAAGCCGAGTCGGCGTCGATTGGCTGGGCTGCTGCTGAGGCGGGAACGGGATGCGCTGCTTGCGATGGAACACCCGTCCATTCCGCGCTGCAAAGACTTTTTTAGCGATCGGAAAAAAGACTGGTTAGCTGCGGATTACGTGCGGGGGCGAACGCTGGAAGATTTGATTTTCGAGGAAGGACGGGTGTTCGACGAAGCGGATTGTCTGCGTTGGGCGTTGGAATTGCTGGATTTGATCGGCTACGTTCACGCCCGCGGTTACGTGCATCTCGATATCCGCATTCCCAACGTGATGATGGACGAAAAAGGCATTCATCTGATCGACTTCGGTCTGGCGCGCCGGATCGGGGAAGACGAAGTGAGGGCACCGGACGGTTCTTTGCTCGAAGGACGAATGCCGGCCCGGACTTACTCCGATCTGGAGGACGCGGGACATTTGCTGCTGTACATGCTGTACTCCGGGTATGCGCCGCCGAGCGGGGAGACTTCTGCGATTTCCGGTCCCCGGCAACACTTGTCGGGTTCGCATGCGGTCGGCTATCCGTCTGATCGGGGAGCAAATTCTGCGGCTGGAGAACGTGCGTCCATGGAGTTGCCGGAATCGGATGAGCCTTCGTGGGAGGACGAATTGGATCTATCGGCCCGGACAAAAGGATTGCTGCGCCGTTTGCTTCGCTTGGACACGCCTTTTGCGGATACGGGTGAAGCGAAGAAGGCGATCAGCGAGAGTCTGGAAGCGCTCCGTAAAGATGGATAATTCATTGCTACACGCACAAACAAGCCGTTCCCTTCGTCGCGGCGACGAGGAGAACGGCCTGTTTGCGCTACCGGCGTACAACCTCCCGTTGCTGCTGCGGATCAACTGGAGCTGCCGGATTTTCTTTTATAGTAGGAATGTCCGTGACGTCCGTATCCGCCGTGCCGACCATCGGAAGACGAAGAACGGGAGTATCTGGAGCGATCGCTGCTGGAACCGCGGTAACGACGGCTTCGATGGCTGCTCGATCCTCGCTTATGGCCGGAACTCGATGCGGAATGGACAATTTTATCTACGATTTTTTTGAACATATCAGTTTCCTCCTTGGGTGTGATCGCCGTATGGGGTGCCTGTTGCGGCGATGAAAGGTATACGGGCCACCAGGCTGCCGCGTTTCGTTTGGATGTGCGGCTTGCACGTATATCCTTGCTTGAATCTTACCCGATCTTCGGTAGGCAGAATATGAAATCTTGATGAGAAAAAGTTCATTTAACAGAGGCTATACACAGACATGAAGCAGGCGGCAGAGGTAGCGGTTTACATGCAAGGCTTCTCCCGGTAAACTGGTTGAGGGCGTGTCGTTTAGCGGCACATCGTTCGTG
This sequence comes from Saccharibacillus sacchari, assembly GCF_037722395.1. GTDB lineage: Bacteria > Bacillota > Bacilli > Paenibacillales > Paenibacillaceae > Saccharibacillus > Saccharibacillus sacchari_A. Next base: position 15,068 of record NZ_JBBKAR010000068.1, read on the forward strand.
AAGTCACCATCCAAGGAGGATTCATCATGCAAAAAACACAAGAAATTTTGGAAGCTCGCGACTTTATCGCGGGCAAAACGGAGCACCAACCGACCATCGGCCTGATTCTGGGTTCGGGTCTGGGTACGCTTGCGGACGAGATCGAAAATGCGGTCGTGATTCCATATGCCGAAATTCCGTACTTTGCCAAGTCGGAAGCGGTCGGCCATGCCAACGAGCTGGTTATCGGACAATTGAAAGGCAAAACCGTTGTCGCGATGAAAGGCCGTTTCCATTACTACGAAGGCTATACGCTGCCGGAAGTGACCTTCCCGGTTCGCGTCATGAAAGCCCTCGGCGTAGAAACGGTGATCGTGACCAACGCTTGCGGAGCGGTCAACACCAGCTTCAACCCGGGCGATCTGATGCTGATTACCGACCATATCAACCTGGTTGCCAACAACCCGCTGATCGGACCGAACAACGACGAGTTGGGCGTGCGTTTCCCGGATATGTCGCAGGTCTACAACCCGGAACTGCGCGCTTTGGCTCAAGAAGTCGCGGCAGAACAAGGTATCGGCCTTCAACAAGGCGTATACACCTGGTGGACGGGTCCCGCTTACGAGACGCCTGCCGAAATCCGCATGATTCGCACGCTGGGCGGCGACGCGGTCGGCATGTCCACCGTTCCGGAAGCGATCGTAGCCGTGCACGGCGGCATGAAGGTACTGGGCATTTCCTGTCTGACCAACATGGCCTGCGGCATCCTGGACCAACCGCTGAACCATGAAGAAGTAATCGAAGTAGCGGCGCGCGTTCGCGAGAATTTCGTTGGACTCGTTAAAGGGGTATTGGAGAAAGTTTAGTGGGGCGGGGGCTACGGGAGATGTCGTTTCGATCGCGTGTTGAAATTGGGAAGCTGGATTGAATTTTAAGTTGAAGCTTCCCAATTTCAAAGGCGAACTATAGCGTATGCTTTCGATGTGACTTTCTTCGAAAGTCTTCGGCTTCTACACGACACCTCCCTTCAGGTTGCCTGCACAATCTTCAGATGTGAAAAGTCGTTTTTTGCAAAAACGATTTTTTAACAAATAAGTGCCGATATACACTTATTTCGTTCGAATTCAGGCTTTTTTCGCAAATAGATGCTCAAATGCAATTAATTGCTCTTTTTTGCGCTTCATTGCGCTTTTTTTCTTGAAATAAGTGCATCTACGCACTTATTTTTGTACGGAGAGCAAATAAGCAAAAAATAAGTGCATATATGTGCTTATTTCGCGGTTCGCGGTCGCTTGAAAGATTTGCTCGGTTTGCTTTGTATTTGGCTCTAACTTCAGAAGGCGATTCCGTTGATCAACGGAATCGCCTTCTTTTTCTACATCTATATCTAAACCTTTCCGAAAAGAATAGTAAGCGGAGTGAGAAATTCAGTGAAATACAGGATTTCGAAGAAAACCTGCGGTAACATTCAGCGCTATGTTGACGCCTTCGAACCCAGAAAGCTCCTTATTCAAATCCAATTCAACTTTCCGGTTGAGACAGCGTCTTGTAAAGCATTTCGAAGAAATGCACTTCGGAAGCTTGCGCTAGGGCGTGTACGCAAACTCAGGCGACGTGCATCTTGAGCTGCCTTTTCGCCCTCCTCTACGTCACTTTCCCTTGACGTGCCCCGGCACGCCTTCGGAACAGTTCCTGGATGAGAACGAAAATTCAGCTCAATCTGCGCCCTTCGGAGTTTGCGTATACGCGCTAGTAATTTCGCCTTCCGCTTTTCGGCTTTTTCGCGAACGGGAACTCCATCTTCGATCAATCGTCCGAAAAATCCCGGCCGTAAAAGCGCCGAGCATTGTCGATGAAGCGACGTCGGGCGTCTTGCTCGTTCAATCCGTGCAGCTTCGCCCATTCGCGCACGACGGCTTCGGCCATGGACGGGTGCGTGTCCCGCCCCGCGAAAGGACCTTCGAACGGCCAGGGTCCGTCGGTTTCGCTCATGACGAGCCGGTCCGGGTAAAGGCGGGCCAGAGCGCGGATTTCTTCTTCATACAGAAGATCCGGCGTGAAGGAGATGTGGTAGCCGTTCGCGATCATTCGCTCGACGGTGGATGCGGAGCCTTTGAACCAGTGGAAATGGGCGCGCCGGATCTTATGGCGTTCCAACAAATCGCAGGCGGTGTCGGCGTCTTCGTAGACGGCGTGCAGGATGACCGGAAGATCATGCTTGGCCGCCAAAACGATGAAGCGTTCCAGCAGCCGGATATATCCGGCTTCGTCCAACGTCTCGCCGCGTTCGGCGGCTTCGAGGCGGGTGTAGTAGGGCAGTCCGACTTCGCCGACGGCGACCATGCGGGAAACATACGGCTTGGATTTCAACGGCTCCGCAGGGGACAAAGCTCGCTTTTCCATCCAGGCGAACAAAGCCTCCTCGTCTTCGGCGGACGGGAGAGGCTGTTCGGGGTGGAAGCCGTAGGCCGGGCGGACAAGGTTCGGGTATTGCCCGGCTAGCTGCTCGGTTCGACGCGAGGATTCCAGATCCATAGCGACGGCGACGACGAATACGCCGTCGTCGGCTTGAAATTCTTTGAGCATTTGAGCGATCCGGTTCGGTTCGTATTTTTCCAAATGGATATGGGTATCGGCCAAGCCGGCGTTCCCGGATTTCGCGGCGTCTGTATTCATGACGGACGGTTCGCCTCCTTCGGCGAAAAATCGTTCGGGCGCGCGATCGGCGTTCCACCGCTTTTCCGTTGTTCTTCCTTCATTAAATTCGTCAGCTCGCGGCGCAAAGCCAGAAACTCCGGCGTTTCCGTGATTTCTTCGCGCCGGGGTCTCGGGAAAGGCACTTCGATGCGCCGCAGCACTTCGGAAGGCCGGCCGGACAGGACGTAGATCGTGTCGGACAATAGCAAAGCCTCCTCGATATGGTGCGTGACGAACAGGACGGAGCGGCGCGTTTCTTCCCAGATATCCAGCAGCCAAGCCTGCATCTCGCTGCGGGTAAAAGCATCCAAAGCGCTGAACGGCTCGTCCAGGCACATCAGGTCATGCGGGCTGAGCAGGGAACGGACGAATGCGGCCCGCTGCTGCATACCGCCGGATAGCGTGTGCGGATACGCTTTTTCGAATCCGGCCAGCCCGGCGCGTTCCATCCAGCGTCCGGCTTCGTCGAGCGATTCCCGGCGCGGGGCGCCGTTGATCTCGCGGTCGAGCACGACGTTATCTTCGACGGTGCGCCACGGGAAAAGCGCGGGTTGCTGCGGCATGTAGCCGATATGCCCGCGTTCGCCGTTGATAACGCGACCGTCCAGCATGATCTCGCCGGAGTCGGGCTTCAGCAGGCCGCCGATCAGATGGAACAGCGTGCTTTTGCCGGAGCCGGAAGGGCCGATCAGGCTGACGAATTCGCCTTCGTGCACCTGAAGCGAGACGCCGCCGAGAACGGGGAGCGGCTTGCGCTTGTTGCCGAACGATTTGCGCAGGCCCGACAGTTCCAGTTTGACCCGCGCTGCTTTTTCCGTATCGTTCATCGGGCTTCTCCTCCTTCCGAATGTTCGCCGCGCCGTCCGCCCCGAACCACGAGCCGTTCGATCAGCGTCACCAGCAAGAACAGCAGCAAGCTGAGCGCGACGACGATAACGATAGCGGCAAAGATCCGATCCGTGCGAAAAGCCGACTTTTGCAGAATCATGTAGTAGCCGATTCCTTTTTGCGCGCCGATCCATTCCGCGATCACCGCGCCCATGACGCTGTACGTGGCAGCGATGCGCAGACCGGAGAACATCGAAGGCAGGGCGTGCGGAAACTCCAATTTGCGAAAAATTTGCGTGCGTTTCGCTCCGATCATGCGCATGTAGTTCAGCATGGTGCGGTCCGTTTGCGCGAAGCCGTCCATCGTCGACACCGCAACGGGGAAAAAGCACACTAGCGTAATGACGATGATCTTGGGCAGCAGGCCGAAGCCGAACCAGATCATGAGCAGCGGCGCGAGCGCGATGGTCGGCACGTTCTGACTCAGGATCAGCAGCGGATAAAGAGCGGACTTCAGCAGCGGAACCAGATGCAGGGCGCACGCTACCAGCAGGCCGAACGCCGAGCCGATCGCAAACCCGATCAGCGTCAATTGCAGCGTGGACAGCGTGTGCATCCATAACGACTCCGCGCTATTCGACGCTTCCCGCGCGATCACGGACGGCGAAGGCAGAATCCACGCCTCGATGCCGAAAAAGCGTACCGCCGCCTCCCAAGCCGTCAAAAACAAGAGGACCGCCACAAAGGGCGGCCACGCGGAGCGGAACCATTGGTTGAGCGTCGAGCGCGTCATGGACGGTATTTAGCCGTCAGACGCTCCATGCTGATGCCGTCGGGACTTGGGTAATGCGCGATTTTGATCTGGGAAATGACGCTCGGCGCTCCCGCTTCGGTCAGCGCTTCGTGCATTTGCCGCACGATGTCCAGCAGTTCCGGCAGTTCGCCTTCGAGCGTCGTTTCCAGCGCGTGCACTTCGTATTTAACGCCGGAGCGTTGAATGACTTCGATCGCTTTGTCCACGTAAGGGATCGAATCTTCGCCGTTGGGCGTTTTCGGAATGACTTGAATACTGAGCAGAGTCGTAGCCATGAATGATCAACCTTTCTTTTTTTAGATCGTCTGATTTAAAAGATCGCGTCGATTGTCTGAGTACGGAGCTTCCGCTCCGCTGCAATCTTTTATTTCGCGGTCGCCGCAGGCAGGTAGTCGTTGGTGAAGGCTTTCGTAGAGTCGAATTCGCCTTCCAGCAGATTTTGCGAACTCATCCACTCGCCGTAGTTTTTCCACACTTCGGGCTTTTGCCAACCCCATTGCGCGGCATCGTCCCGGTATTTCGGGCTGAGCCATTCCTGGCTGGCTTTGACCAGTTCGGGATCGAGATCCGGCACTGCTTTGATCAGGATGTCGGCCGCTTCGGCGGGATGGTCGATCGCGTATTGATAGCCTTCGGACGTGGCTTTCATGAAGGATTTCACCAATTCCGGATCGTCCGCGATCTGTTTCTCGTTGGTCGCGATCACGGGCGTGTAGTAGTCGAGACTGTCGGAGTAATCTTTGACGTAAAGCATCGTGATCGGCTCATTGCGCAGTTCCGCTTCGATGCCCGTCCACGCGTAGAAAATCCAGGCGAAGTCGATGTCGCGTTTGACCGCGGTGAAAAAGTCGGCGTCGCCCATATTGATATTTTCAACTTTCGACACGTCGGCGCCTTCCTGGTCCATGATCGACTTCATCACGGCTTCTTCGACCGGGGAACCCCAGCCGCCGTAACGTTTGCCTTCGAAGTCTTTCGGCGACTTGATATTCCGGTCTGCCGGAGCCGCGAAGCCGGACGTGTTATGTTGGATAACCGCAGCCAGCGATACCAGCGGAACGCCCTGTACGCGCGCTTGCGTGATACTTTCCTGGTAGCTGATGCCGAACGGCACTTCGCCGGAAGCGACCATCTGATCCGCGCCGCCCGCGCCCGGCTGCAAGATGGTGACGTTCAGTCCTTCTTTTTCGTAAAAGCCTTGATCGACCGCCGCGTACAATCCGGTATGGTTGGTGTTCGGCGTCCAGTCCAGCACCACGCTGACGTCGCGCAGTTCGGCCGTTGCCGGCGTTTCCGCCGTCGATCCGTCCGTTTCGCTTGTCTTGCCGCTTCCGTTGCCGCCGCCCGAGCAAGCCGTCACCGCCAGCATCAGCGCCGCGATCGGAGCCAGCCACTTCATTCTTTTTCTGTTCCCCTTTTGTGTGCCTGTCATGCGTTCATGTCTCCTTCAAACCGTATTGCCCGTTTCTTCAAGCCCGCCGGAACGCCAAAAAAGCGTCCCGGATTCCGGGACGCGTAACGTCGATATAAACTGCGGCTGCTTTTCGGGATATGGTCGAAAAGGCGTTTCCGCTAAACGTTCCTACGCTGGCATTACCCAGATCAGGTATAAGGGTCAGTATCTGTTGGGATACACTCTCAGCCGGCCATTCTTCCGACACCCCCCGGGGGTTATGAAATTGCGGGTTGCTTCGGTGTCATTATAGCTTTTAAAAAGAAGACTGTCCAGAAAGAACGTTTGGAAAAAGCCTACGGTCGGCGTTTGCAGGTTCACTTTCTTCTATTCGGGTACTTACTATTATGCACAATGGCAGTCCAACTTTTACGATACGGGAGGCTTCACATCATGGACCAACAACAACTCGAAAGCAAAATCACGGAAACGCTGGAACGCAACCGCTTCGGATCTTTCGCTACGGTCGAAGGCGGCCGTCCGAAAGTCCGTTACATGACGGTATTCAACGAAGGCATGACCGTCTATCTGGTGACCAGCTCCCAAACCCATAAAGTCGAAGAACTGGAACAGAACCCGAACGTGGCGCTGCTGCTCGGCTTCGAGCAAGGCGGCACGCAGGACGAAGTGCAGATCGAAGGCACGGCGAAAATCACGCGTGACGAAAGTTTGCGCAAAAAGCTGTGGCACGATACGTTCGAGCAATGGCTGGAAGGCCCCGACGATCCGAATTACGTGGTGATCGAGATTACGCCGACGCGTGCCGAATATGCGAAAAACAAACATGAAGTGGAAGTCTGGGAAGCCTGATCTTTTTGCTTGCCTTATCCGATAAAAGTCCTGCGCCGAAGATTTTTTCGGGCGGGACTTTTTTTATCTATAAACATTGTGCAAAATTATTTTGTCGACAATACGAAAAAAGCTAAAAAATAAGTCGAAAGAACCCGATTCTAAAAGAAGCGAGCTGGGTAATAGGGTTAGATTATGCTGCTTGCTGTCTAGGTTCGAAGAACCAGCCTTTTTTCAACGGATTCACGCACAAATCATCAGTTCAAGGAGGTTCCTCTAGCATGGACCATATTTGCAGCAGTTGTCAGCCCGTAAGACCGATCGAGGACTGGGGAACCATTTATTTGCGCCCCGTTACGGAGATGCTGAACGATTTGGTCAAGGACCAAAAATGGACACAAGGACGCAACGGATACGAGAACGGTGTTCTGTTTTTTTCATATACGAGCAAAGAGCAGTTTTTGGAAATGGCGGAATGGCTGAACAGTCTACCCCTGGAATGGACCGAACCGCTTCAGATTAAAATTTGCGGGGAAAACGATGCGCCTGCCATGCTGCCGTGGTTGCCTTTTTCGCAAATCGCGGCTCGGTTTCAAAATATGGCGATGGTGAACATCATTACGCAAGAACGGTTCACGAGCTTTTTGCAGCCGATCGTCGATCATCAAGAAAACGTGGTGGCTTACGAGTTTTTGCTGCGCGCGGCGGCGGGCGAGGAGCCGTTCAATCCGTTCGAGCTGTTCGACGTGGCGCGCCGGACCGGCATGCATTCGTTTTTGGACCGGGCGGCGCGGATTTCGGCTATTCGCCGGAGCGCGGAAGTGCTGCCCAGAGGGATGAAGCGGTTTATCAACTTTTTGCCTTCGTCCATCTATAATCCCGATTACTGTCTCAAGCATACGTTTGCCGCGATTCAGCGTTACGATCTGGACCCGCAGGATTTCGTGTTCGAAGTGGTCGAAACGGAACGGATCGCGGATATGCCGCATTTGCAGCGAATCTTCAACGTATACCGCTCGCGCGGCGTGTCGGTGGCGTTGGACGATGTCGGTTCCGGGTTCTCCACGACGGAAGTGCTGTCCAACCTGAGACCGGATTTCGTGAAAATCGACCGTGGACTGATCGACCGCTGCGACGAATCGCCCGACAAGCAGCGGCGGATCGAAGAGATCGTCAACATCTCGTCCGTTTTCGGCGGCACGGTGCTGGCGGAAGGGATCGAACGGCGCGAAGAATACGAATTTTGCCGCAGCCGCGGGATATCGCTGGCGCAAGGCTATCTGTTCGGGCGTCCCGCTGCGGAACCGATCGCGATCGGTTGAACGGAAAAGCGTTGAGCAAAGTCCGAAAAAGTAGGTTGCCTACGCCATCAATTCGATATCAACCGAACCTACCGTGAAGCAGATCCGCGATTCGGCGAATCTGCTTTTTTTGATGACGGACGTTGTTTGGATACGATTGCGGTTTTGCCAATCCAGGCTTCCGAATTTCACACCGCCGCTTCTTCGTGGTAAATTAGAAAGATGTGTGCGGAAGCCGGAGATTCGTTTTTCCGCAAAGCGCAAAATCATACATAGAAGAAAGTGGGAGAGAAATGGAAGAAACCTGGCTGTGGCTCAAGTATCTGATCTTGGGCATCGTTCAAGGCGCGACCGAGCCGATCCCCGTCTCGTCCAGCGGTCACTTGATTATCGCCCAGCGTCTGCTCGGCATCGATCAAGCGGGGCTTACATTTGAAATTTTAACGAATACGGCGTCGCTGATCGCGATCATGTTCATTTACCGGCACGATATCGGCAGATTGATCGTCGGAACGTGGCAGTATATCCGGACGCGGGAAGCGAAGTACAAATCCGACTTCATGTTCGCGATGTACGTGGTAATCGGCACGATTCCGGCAGTTATCGTAGGCCTGTTATTCAAAGACTGGATCGAAGACACCTTCTCCTCGATCAAAACGGTGGGTGTCGCGTTGCTAGTAACAGGCCTCGCCTTGTGGCTGATCCGCAACATGCGCGGCCGCAAGCAAGACGGCGACTTAAAAGCGCGCGACGCGCTGCTGGTCGGTCTGGCTCAAGCCGTCGCGCTGATCCCGGGCGTCAGCCGTTCCGGTTCGACGGTCATTACGTCGATCGCGACGGGCATGAAGCAGGATACGGCGCTGCGTTTCTCGTTCATGCTGTATATTCCGGTCAGCCTGGGCGCGATCGTGATGGGCTTGCCGGACATCATCAGCACGTCGGAAGCGCCGGGCATGTTGCTGCCTTACGTGCTCGCGTTCGTCGCAACGCTGATCGTGACGTATTTCGCAATGAAATGGTTCATGGGCATCATGGCGAAAGGGAATTTGAAATATTTCGCGTATTATTGCTTTATAGTGGGGATTTTGTTGTTGATTTTCTTGTAGAAGGTGAAGAAAAGCGTTCTTTTCCCGGGAATGGGAGAAGGACGTTTTTTTGCATTGAAATAAAATAAAAGAATAATAATCTTTATATTTACAATTGAGTTTAATGATAAAATTTTAATGATTATTTAGGTCTTTAGAGAAGGAGCTTTTATATAGATATGAATCTTCAACTCAGTCTATATTTGTAGGATCAGAAAAAGGAGGTAAAATTAAATCATTTTACAAATGGGATGGAAGACTTGAGGATGAAGTAATCTTAAGTTTCAAAAAAATGGGGCTGATTGATTGAAAAAGATGACCAGAGAAAACTTTCTTGAGCTGATGTGTTTAGTTCGTAGTTTTATTGATAAAGAAAATAATGTATTGGAGTGGTTAGAAGGATATAGTTCTGATTCTGAATCAGACGAACTGGATTCTAACGGTGTAAGTAATGGTTTTTTATCTCAGATAGCTTACTTAGTTACAGGTTATGAGATAGAAATTACTGGAGAAGTTGAGGAGTTGTGTTCATGTCCTTGTTGTAGTTTCAAAACTCTAACAGAATCTTATAATAAGCTTGAAGGAACAGGTTACGATATCTGTCCATATTGTAAATGGCAAGATGATGGGACTACAGATATAAACACTTATAGATCTATTAACAAAGGGAGCATAGCAGATTATCGTAGAAATCTTTGCTCAGACTTTAATAAATACTATATAAATAAATGGTTAACGACAAAGACTTGAATTGACGGATTGTCAATCCGAGTGTAACAGTTTCTATTGAGACGATTTGTGTATCTTCCAACTTAAACATTTGCATGGCTGATTATTGATGAAATGGAGGATATACTGAAGCTTAACGTCAGATACTTGGGCAAAATCATGGCCTTTCGGGAAGAATTCTCGAAAGGCTATTTGTGTTTTCGTTAGAGTCTTTTTACCAAAAAGAATACGTAGTGGCCAAGTAAACGTTCACGTCATGAAACCGCTTCAGCAGGGCGTGGTGAGCAAACTTTTCGCCCCCGGTTTACCGCTCGCAATCTATTGTTCCACTGGGAAGAAACGACCAAGCCTACATAAACGACCGTACCTCCGACCTCGGGCGCGCAGATCATCACGAACACGATGCTTGCCGTATACGGCAGCGTCGAGATTCCTTTCCAGGCTAAGTATTACTCCTTGCTGCAAGGGCAGACGTCGCAGGCGGCGGACGCGTTTGGTCAGCTCACGCAGATGTCGGATGCCAACGGCAACCCGGCGCAGTACCAATACGATCTGCTAGGACGCCTGACGAACGAGACCGACGCGACCGGCGGCAGCCGAACGCACACGTACAACAATCTGGGCCTGCTCAGTCAGGATACGGATAAAAATGGACGCAGCACGACCTATGCGTACGATGCTGCAGGCAACATCAGCAAATTCACGGACGAAGCCGGAAGCGTGTCCTATCAATACGACGCCAACGGAAATATCCTGTCCGTGACCGGAAGCGACGGCAAAGTGCTGACGCGTACGTTCGATGCGTTGGATCGCGTCGAGACGTATACAGACGGCGACGGCAACACGATCGGCTACGCGTATGACGCCGCCGGACAATTGACGACGCTGACGTACCCGGACGGGAAAAAGGTGCAGTACGCGTACAACGCGATCGGCAACCTGTCGACCGTGACGGATTGGAACGGCCGCGTTACAAGCTACGACTATGACGTCAACGGCCGCCTGATTTCCACGAATCGAGCAAACGGCACGAGAGAAACCCGTTTGTACGACGCGTCCGGGCAGTTGACGAGCGTCGCGGAACTGAACACCGACGGTAGCGTGCGTACCGAAACGACGTATACGTATGATGCCGTAGGGAACATCGTGCAGGAAAACAGCGGCGAGTTCGCGGGACTGGCAGACGATACAGTTTATAACGAGAACGGACCGGGGTTGTCTCCGGCACCGGGCAGCGTCGGAGTTCCGAGCGGTTTGAATGCAGCGCCGATGCCGAAGGATGGAACGACGGTTCAAGAAGAAGTATACGGCGACTCTACGAACGCTACAGACCCGTCTTCTTCTTCCGAACTTTCAGCTTCGACGTCGGGCACGCCAACCGCGACCGAATCCACGGAGCTGACTGATCCAACCGAATCGACCGTTACGCAAGACATCTACGGATTGTACGGCGATCTGAACATGACGTACACGACAGATAATCGCCTCGCAACCGTTGACGGCCAAGCCGTGACCTACGATGCGGAAGGCAACATGCTGAACGGTCCGCTCGGCGGCACCATGCAGGATTATCAGTACGATGCGCGTAACCGCCTGACGCAAGCGGGCGGCGTGAGCTACGGATACGATAACGAGAACAACCGGAACTCCATCACGGTAAACGGCGTGACGACGAAGCAGATCATTAACCCGCACGCCGTGATGTCTCAAGTCCTGATGGAACAAGGCGCAGCCGGAACGCCGCAAGCGTGGTACGTGTACGGTCTGGGTCTGATCGGACGCGAAGACGCGGCAGGCAGCTACCGGACGTATCACTACGATCTGCGCGGCAGCACGGTCGCTCTGACCGACGAGCAAGGGCAAGTCACCGATACGTACACATATGACACGTACGGCGAACGCCTGAGCCACGAAGGTGCAAGCACGCAGCCGTTCCAGTACAATGGACGCGACGGGGTGCAGACGGATACGAACGGTCTGTACCAGATGCGTGCCCGTTACTATAACCCGGAGATCAAGCGGTTCGTGAACCGGGATGTATTGAGCGGAAGCATCGGCAACGGATTGACGATGAACCGGTATGCGTACGTTAACGGGAATCCGGTGTCGTTTATTGATCCGTTCGGGCTGAGTGCGGACGGAGCGACGTGGTGGCAGACGGGATTGAGCTTCGGTGTTGACGCTCTGCCTTTTGTCGGCACGTTGAAAGGGATTCAAGAAGTGTTTACCGGCGTGGATGTGATTACGGGTCAACAGTTATCGGTGACGGATCGCGTCGCGAACGGAGTCGGAACGGTGGCGAGCGTGATTCCGTTCGGTAAACACGTCGGGAAGTATTTGGCGAAGGAAGGCATTGATGGCGGGGCCTGGTTGTTTGGGAAGCTGGATTCTAAGTTGTTGGCTAAGAGTATTGACACTCCAATATCCAGGAATCCAATTTTTGCTGATAATAATTTTTTGATTGCAGCTGCAGAGAAAAACGACACTAAAGCACTTGATATTATTCGTGAAGGAAAAACTTATGTTACTCCTAACCAATATAATGAATTTTTTAATGTTAGTACTGCTGCTCAAAAGAAGTTCCGTAAAAACTTTTTACAGCAAGAGGGTATAGATATTTTCGGAGGTTTACAGGCAAAAGAAATATCGCAAACTAGTGAGTTTCAGCAGGTATTTAAATCAGTTAAAGCGTCACATGGACGTGGTGATGCTGCACTTGGGGCGTTTGCAAAAGCAACAGGCTATGAAGCATTCACTTACGAAAGAAGACTCTACAATCATTACAAACATACGTTACCTAATTTGGGCGTGCCAATACGTAATCCATTAAGAGAATAGGGAGGATGCATGTACAATTTACTATTAATAAATGTTAAATGTCCTCGGTGTAACGAGAGCGTTAATGCAGAAGCTGAATTTAAAATAGGTTTAATGAATTTGGATACGTATAAATTAGGAGATGAATTAAAATGGGCGATAGGGCGTGCTAAATCTCCACATCAGCTAAGACCGCAGAATGGCGATTCGATTGGTGAAGGTTATGTTTGTTGTCCGAACTGTGAAAAAGATTTTTGGGTAGTGATCAAAATTGAACATGATATAATTTCTAGTTTTGAAGTTGATATTACAAAAAAAGGATATATCGAATAAAATCTTATGTTGGCTTACCTTGATCGGCAATATGCCTTTCAAGGTTTCTTTTTGATGTACGGCGATCTGAACATGACGTACACGACAGATAATCGCCTCGCAACCTTTGACGGCCAAGCCGTGACCTACGATGCGGAAGGCAATATGCTGAACGGTCCGCTCGGCGGCACGATGCAGGATTATCAGTACGATGCGCGTAACCGCCTGACCCAAGCGGGCGGCGCAAGCTACGGATACGACAACGAGAACAACCGGAACTCCATCACGGTAAACGGCGTGACGACGAAGCAGATCATCAACCCGCACGCTGTCATGTCTCAAGTCCTGATGGAAACCGATGCCGTCGAAACCCCGCAAGCATGGTACGTGTACGGCCTAGGTCTGATCGGACACGAAGACGCGGCAGGCAGTTACCAAACGTACCACTACGATCTGCGCGGCAGCACGGTCGCTCTGACCGACGAGCAAGGGCAAGTGACCGATACGTACACATACGATACGTACGGCGAGCGCCTGAGCCACGAAGGTGCAAGCACGCAACCGTTCCAGTACAATGGACGCGACGGGGTGCAGACGGATGTGAACGGTCTGTACCAGATGCGTGCCCGCTACTACAATCCGGAGATCAAGCGTTTTGTGAACCGGGACGTGCTGAGCGGAAGCATTGGTAACGGATTGACGATGAACCGGTATGCGTATGTGAACGGCAATCCGGTATCGTTTATTGATCCGTTTGGGCTCAGTGCGGACGGAGCGACATGGTGGCAGACGGGGTTGAGTTTCGTCGCGGATGCGACTCCATTCGTGGGCACGATTAAAGGGATTCAGGAAGTGTTCAGCGGGGTCGATTTGATCACCGGGCAGCAGATGTCGGTGACGGATCGTGTGGCGACTGGAGTCGGAACAGCGGCCAGCCTGATCCCGTTCGGGAAGCATATCGGGAAGTATCTGACGAAAGAAGGAATTGACGGCGGGGCTTGGTTGATCGGGAAGCTAAAGAAAACTCCCGTTCAGACAGTGGAACCGAGAGACTATCGTCTGAAGCTGGACTTGCAGTTGTTTGGAGGAACTAGTGCAGAGACTATCGATCTTTATCGTGCAGTTACTCCTGAAGAGTTTGATGACATTATGGCTACAGGGAAATTTAGATTTGGGCCAAGAAGTATGGATGCAAAGCAGTTTGGACATGTAGGAGAAGAAGTCTTAAACCTTGCTAATACTCGTATAATGATAGATACTGCTGCAATTGTAAAAACAACAATACCTAGATCTGCTTTTGAACAATTCGATCATACTCCTCTTGATACAAAATTTTTAAAGAGTGGAGCTACAACTGTTCTTCCAGAGATGTTAGAACTTTTAAATAAATCAATAAAAAATATAGATCATTGGTTTTAGGAGAGGGTTTCTATGCTGAAAATTGAGGCCGAAATTTATTTGAATCGTGAAGATGAAGGGGGCATGACAAAAGAAGGTTTTTCTGGAATGATGCCTTCTTTCAATGTGGAAAATAATCTTATTATGTGTAGAGTGACATTAAAAACCAAGAAAGATGTGATTGAAAGAGGAGAATACCATAAGGTATCGATTGAGTTACCCTATGGTGAAGAATATCGGAATTATATTTCTGCGGGGTACTGTTTTACTCTAAATACAGGAAAAAAAATAATTGCTAAAGGAACGGTAACTTCAATGGAAGCCATTTCTTCAGAAAAAAACTAGTCACACAATCTTACCTTGATTGGCTTTATGCCTTTCAAGGTTTTTTTATTAAACACATCATCAACTTGCACGCTGTCATGTCTCAAGTCCTGATGGAAACCGACGCAGCCGGAACGCCGCAAGCGTGGTACGTGTACGGTCTGGGTCTGATCGGACGCGAAGACGCGGCAGGCAGCTACCAGACGTACCACTACGATCTGCGCGGCAGCACGGTCGCTCTGACCGACGAGCAAGGGCAAGTGACCGATACGTACACATACGATACGTACGGCGAGCGCCTGAGCCACGAAGGTGCAAGCACGCAACCGTTCCAGTACAATGGACGCGACGGGGTGCAGACGGATACGAACGGTCTGTACCAGATGCGTGCCCGCTACTACAATCCGGAGATCAAGCGTTTTGTGAACCGGGACGTGCTGAGCGGAAGCATTGGCAACGGATTGACGATGAACCGGTATGCGTACGTTAATGGAAATCCGGTATCGTTTATTGATCCGTTCGGGCTGAGTGCGGACGGTGCGACGTGGTGGCAGACGGGGTTGAGCTTCGGGGTAGATGCCCTGCCGTTTGTCGGCACATTGAAAGGGATTCAAGAAGTGTTTACCGGCGTGGATCTGATTACGGGTCAACAGTTATCGGTAACCGATCGCGTGGCGAACGGAGTCGGAACGGTGGCGAGTATGATTCCGTTTGGTAAGATAGTAGAGGAAAATTTGACTGTTGAAGCTATAGAGGCAGGAAGTCGGTTTGCTAAGAATGTTGACCCTTAGAAGAGCGATTTTGGCCTACCAAACGAAGGTTTTGGACAACTAGTTAGAAATCTTTCTAAGTGGGACCCCATGAGAACGAAGTTTGCTCGTATGTTAAAAGAAGTTAGAAGATCTGAAGGTACCATTAGATAAGCCGATATGGGAGGAACCTATGCGGTATTCGGTGGGAATTCCATAGAGGATGGAGTATGGTTTAGATGGAATCCAGAAAAAGTTAGAATTGTAGACATGCTTGAAGAAGTGAATCATTGGCAACAATACAAAAATAAATTGCAAAAAGCAGGTTATTCTCCAGAAGCACTAGAATTGATGGCTAAAAAAGCTATCATGAATAATTATGATTTAGAGATTGAACTGCGAGAGGAATTGTCAGATGATATTCGAAGAATTTTAGCTGGAGAATATGTACAATGATTTATTAAGGAGGTCAAAGGTATTTTTGTATTAATGGAACATGAAGAAAAAACGTCAAAGTTAAAAGGGAAAAAAGTCACTCCTTCTATAGTAGGTACCTTAGATCATCGCGCGCTACCTTTGGGACATTACGTTGGGTTGAAATTCAAACAAAAGATTTCGTTAGTCAATGAAGGAGGCTTTTTAAACGCGGCTCCTCATTTAAGAGCGGCATACAGCCTTGCCAATTTACGTCCTGCTACGTTGGGAGAAGAAGCAATTTCCGTCTCAAATGGAGAAGTATTTGTTTTGGAAAATTCTCAAAATTCTGTGGCGATATCTGCATTTAAGACAATTACTCATTCAATAAAAGAAGAGGAGTTGGTATTGCTCAATAGTATATGGATACCTGGTGTTTTTAGCGCGTATGACAGTACCAGCCGGGGATTCATAAGTTTAAAGAGTAAAGAAATTATTTTAGAAAATCGGAAACTTGATTTATTGCTATCCTCAGAAATCGAATTTGAATCTAGATACAAATTCAATTCACAAACTCTTAAACTGTATGTTAAAGGGACAGAATAAATATTGAACAGAACTTATTTTATACATGCCTAATTTAAAAAAGATGACTCCGTAAGTTCTAATTTGAGAACCTTGATTAGCTATAAGCTATTTAAGGTTTCTTTTTATATTCAATGTAAAGGGCTTCAAGAAGTGTTTACCGGCGTGGATCTAATTACCGGCCAACAGTTGTCGGTAACGGATCGCGCGGCGAACGGAGTCGGAACGGTGGCGAGCGTGATTCCGTTCGGTAAGCACGTCGGGAAGTATCTGGCGAAGGAAGGTATTGAAGGCGGGGCTTGGCTATGGAGAAAAGCTGTAAAAAATAATCCATCTGATTCGGAAGAATTGATTACTGTTTATCGAGGAACAAAGAATTATCTAGAAAATGAAGTATATGATCAAACGGGACACTTATTAAGTGATGCTACCAGATTAGCATATATGGAATCAGGTGATCTTGCTAATGCTTATAAAATTGCTCAACCTATTCATAAGCAATGGCTAGAAATCTGGTATAGCAATATGGATGACTATGTACAAGCTCATGGCGCTTTTGGAACTGATCTGCAAAAAGCGTTTAAAATGGATGGGACATTAATGTCTGTTACTACCGATGAGAGTATTGCCAAGTATTTTGCAAATGGTGGTAGAGTGTATGAAGCTAATATTCCTAGATCGAAGTTAATACCGCAAACACTTCAAGGATCTACAGAACAAGAATTTCTTATTGAGTTTGGGATAGGAGGATTCAAATTAAGTGAACCTAAATGATAAATTGATTAGTAAGCACGAATTTTGCGGACAGGCTTTATACATTTTATCTCCTGATTATTTCCAATATTTAATCGAAGATCCTACGATAGAAGGACAACAAATATCTGCTTTTGATCTTGTTGTCCCTATGATGGATTTTGTAAAGAAACATCAAAATTTTTCTCTTGCATGTTACTCTCTAGGAACAAGTTTGTGGATGTTTTGTTTACTTTTAAAAAAAGAAGGGAAGTTGTACAAAGTACAACTTGAAAATGCTGAGTGTGAAGTATGTAAGTGGACAGGACAGATTGCCAATCCGACAATTCCAGAGTTATATTTTGGCTGTAGAAATCGCTGGGACGCAATGGAGGAAGCGTATAAAGCTCCATTTGTTCCATGTCCAAAATGCCATAGTGTTTTGTCTAGACCAACAATTTGGATAGATGATTAATATTTAATGGAGATTTATAGTATTACTTTTAAACCTTGATCGGCAATATGCCTTTCAAGGTTTTTTAAAACAAACTTTTAAAAGTCATCAACCTGTACGCTACGATTCCTATTTTAAAAAGAATTTAAGCATTAGATAGCGCTACTTTCAGTTGGTTAGGGAGCATATCTTTTATATTTTTAGAAAAACTTTCTCATAAAGCGTAACGTTTTGGAAATCGGCGTTGTTCATCCCTATGAACGTCAAAACGAAGAAAAGGAGAATGTGATCATGAACCCTACTTTCAAACTTTACGGAAAAACTCTCTGCGCAGCCGGACTTGCGACGACTCTTATCTTGTCGTCCGCGCCTTTCCAGCCTGCTTCGGCTCAAGAAAACGAAATTGTAGCTTCGGCCGAACAAGAAGTGAAAGTCGAAAACGCCGAAGTAAATCTGACCGTCGATTCTCCCTATTCGTTGACCGAGGAAGATGGAAGTATCGTTTTCTTTGACAATCAACAGGATTACGATAGCTATGTAGCCAATTCCGCCCAATCGAACACCGAGTCGTCCGCTCGTAGCATAACTCCGTCGGCTTCTTGGGAGCAAACGACTTCGACGCTGATCAGTGACAAGTCGATCTCTAACGCATTCATCGGATATCATCCGTTGACTCCGGCTTGGAGTTACGCCTCCGGTTATTCCCTTCAACAGGGCGAATCTTTCGCGATCAACGGCTCATACAGCTATAACGGTTTTACGGCCGGCGTAACGTTCACGCAAAATGTGAGTGCTACAACGTCATTCACCGCCAATCAAGCAAAAGCCAGCCGACTCGGCGTATGGTCTAACCTGCGTTATACCAAGTTCAAGCATGTAGTTACAGGAGCGACAGGCGCAGTTGTCAAGACTTACTACTCGGAACATCTTTCCCAAGTAGGCGTGCCAACACTCAAAATCAAATACCAATAAACCTGATTGTTTAAAGCATGAAAATGAAATGCCGCTGCTTCCAAAGGAAGCAGCGGCATTTTTCTTTTGTAATATGGAGTCTTGATTAAACTCTCTTAAGACAACCGCGAACTATAATCCTCGAACTTAAACTCGCGAATCACCTTGATGCCTTCCTCGTCGTTATACGAAGCGATCGAAGGAAGGTTCACGCCGTTGAACATATGGTTTTTGACCATCGTGTAGTGCGCCATGTCGCCGAAGACCAGTTTGTCGCCGATTTGCAGCGGGCGGTCGAACGAGTAGTCGCCGATGACGTCGCCCGCGAGGCAGGTCATGCCGCCCAGACGGTACGTGATCGCTTTTTCGCCCGGCATGCCGGTTCCGTCGATGTTCGGACGGTAAGGCATCGCCAGCACGTCCGGCATATGGCATTCCGCCGATGTGTCGAGGATCGCGATGTCCATGCCGTTTTTCATCGTGTCGAGCACGGTCGCTACCAGGTAGCCCGTGTTCAGCGCGATGGCTTCGCCCGGCTCCAGGTAGACTTGCACGTCGTACTTGTCGCGCGCGAATTCGATGCAGCGGATCAGGCGCTCGACGTCGTAGTCGGGACGCGTGATATGGTGGCCGCCGCCGAAGTTCAGCCATTTCATTTTCGCAATGACATGGCCGAATTTCTCGTCGACGACTTTGAGCGTGTTTTCCAGCGTATCGGAGTTCTGCTCGCACATTGTATGGAAATGCAGGCCGTCGATGCCTTCCAGATCGCTCTCGTCGAAGTTCTCCAGCGTGATGCCCATGCGGGAGTACGGCGAGCACGGATCGTAAAGCGGCACTTCAAGTTCCGAATATTCCGGATTGATGCGCAGGCCCACTTCGATCTTGCGGCCCGGGTAGTTCAGCACTTTGTCTTTGAACTTGCGCCATTGGGCGAACGAGTTGAACACGATATGGTCCGTATAGCTCAGCAGTTCGTCGAACTCGCGATCGACGTAAGCCGGAGCGTATACATGCACTTCTTTGCCCATTTTCTCGTATCCGAGACGCGCTTCGAACAGCGAGCTGGACGTCACGCCTGCCAGGTATTTGCCGACCAACGGATACTCCGCGAACATGGAGAAGCCTTTTTGGGCGAGCAGGATCTTGGCGCCGGTACGTTCCTGCACGGAGCCGAGCAATTCCAGGTTTTGGGTGAGCAGACGCTCGTCCACAACGTAACAAGGCGACGGGACGGCGCTGAAATCGATGTCTGTCATGATGAGTATTCCCTCCTACGCCTTAGTCCAGCAGCGTCGGCGAGAAGTCCTCTACCCACGGCAAGCCTTGTTTGTTCAGTTCTTCCATGAACGGGTCCGGATCGAACTCTTCCACGTTGTAGACGCCCGGCTTTTTCCAGAGGCCTTTGAGGACCATCATGGCGCCGATCATCGCAGGTACGCCGGTCGTGTAAGAGATCGCTTGCGAACCGACTTCGCGGTAGCACTCTTCGTGGTCGCATACGTTGTAGACATAGTACGTTTTCGGTTCGCCGTTTTTCGTACCTTGGAAAATGCAGCCGATGTTCGTTTTGCCTTTCGTGCGCGGTCCGAGCGAAGCCGGGTCCGGCAGAACGGCTTTCAGGAACTGAAGCGGCGCGATTTTTTGGCCTTCGAATTCGATCGGTTCGATGGAAGTCATGCCGACGTTTTCGAGGACTTTCAGGTGGTTCAGGTAGTTTTGCGAGAATGTCATCCAGAAGCGGATTTTTTTCAGGCCAGGCATGTTTTCCGCAAGGGACTCCAGCTCTTCATGATACAGCAGGTAGATGTCTTTCGGACCGATCTCCGGCAGGTCGTAGACTTTTTTCTCCGACAGGGGAGGAGTCTCGATCCATTCGCCGTTTTCCCAATAGCGGCCTTTTGCCGTGATCTCGCGGATATTGATCTCCGGGTTGAAGTTGGTCGCGAACGGATAGCCGTGATCGCCTGCGTTGGCGTCGACGATATCGATCTGATGGATCTCGTCGAAGTAATGCTTCAGCGCGTACGCGCTGAACACGCCGGTTACGCCCGGGTCGAAGCCGCTGCCGAGAACCGCCGTAAGGCCGGCTTTCTCGAATTTCTCGCGGTACGCCCACTGCCATTTATATTCGAATTTCGGATTGTCGAGCGGCTCGTAGTTGGCAGTGTCCAGGTAGTGAACGCCAGTTTCCAGGCACGCGTCCATAATGGTCAGATCCTGATAAGGGAGCGCCACGTTGATTACGATATCCGGCCCGAAGCTTTTGATCAGCTCCACGACTTCTTCGGTGCGGTCGGCGTCAACCTGCGCAACCGAAATCTTCGTGCGTCCTCCGTCCAATTTCGTTTTCAAAGCTTCACACTTCGACAACGTACGACTCGCGATACAAATTTCCTCAAATACGTCCGGATTCTGGACACACTTATGCACGACAACGCTAGCTACGCCGCCGGCACCGATAATCAATGCTTTTCCCAAAATCAAGTCCCCCCTTAGTCCGTTTAAAAAGATGGATTTTACACAGTTTTTACAGAGTTCAGCCGACATTTTTACATAACGAAATGAACTGCGGTTAAAAAATCAACAAGAAGGATTATACAAACTATTCCGCAAAAACACAAGAAAAACGCGAAAAAAACGGCTTTTTTCGGAATCGTCCCAGGATTTTAACAGGGTTTTAACAGAAATCCTCCGTAATCCGTCGTATTCCTCCGTTTTGTCCACTCAGCAGGTCATTTAGGAGCCGTATCGAAACGCAGCGGGTCCGCAGAAGCCGTGGGGCGTTTCTCCCTTTATTTATTACCCAGTCAGGATGAGGGCAAGCAGAACGTTTCTGTTAAAAGGAAGCGTGCTGCTGCCGGTACTGCTTGGGCGGAAGCCCCGTGTGCTTTTTGAACGCTTTGGAAAAGGAAAACAGGTCCGGGTAACCAACCGAATGCGCGATCTCCGACAGCGAGTACGAGGTCTGCTCCAGCAGCATGCGCGCCTCGTCCAGCTTGAGCTGCTGCATATGGCTGACCGGCGTATGCCCGTAGCGCTCGTGGAACTTTTTGCTGAAATGGGTTCGTCCGACGCCCGCATGCCGCGCTACTTCCTCGATCGTGATCCCGTCCGCGTAATGGATCTCCATGTAATCCAGCCCGCGCTGAAGCCAAGACACGCCGTCCGGCTCGCTTCCTTCTGGGAGCGTTGTAGATTCCAGCGCGGCGAAAATGCGGTAAAACTCCGACAGCCGGCTCAGATCCGACGCTTCGGCGTGCTCGGCGGACGTTTTTTCCAGAAAAGAACGCATCGCTGCCGCCGCTTCTTCCACGAGCGCAGAAGGCAAATGCGGACGCTGGGGCGTCAGGCCGATCCGCCGCAGCAGCTCCAGTGCCATTTTCCCGTCGAACGCCAGAAAAATCTTGCGCAATGGCGCTTCCGGATCGGTCCAGTATTCGTGCATGACCTGAGGAAAAAGGCAGTACATATCGCCCGCGGCAAGCGGGTACGTCCGGTCGCCATGCACGAACGTGCCGCGTCCTTCGAGCACGAGCAGCAGATAATAGTAGGCGGTCGTGCGCGGCCCGATATGGTAGTTGGGCTTGGCGAGATTCGAACCGAGGCGGATCGGCCAGGCCGGACCGCACTTTTCATAATCGGACGGCGTGAAAAAGTGAATGCGTAGATGCTCGTGATGGTCTTCCTTCATATATTCGGTGTCGATCGGCATGAACAAAGCTCCTTTTTCAACAGGGGTGCATACAAAATGACAAAAAAGCCGAATGGCGAAATGACATTTACTATTGGCTTAAGCGTTGTTATCATTCTAACAAAACTAATCCAACTTGTTTAGTTGGGATAATGTATCTCTAATTTTAACTACAAAAATATAAAACATAAAGAAAGGCGGCAACGACGATGACAGCAGACGAAGGCAGCAAGCGGGAGATCAAGTTCGGTTGGTTTTTGCCTACGGCGGGAGACGGCAGTCACGTAGGCGTGGAACCGGAACGTCCGGCGACGCTGGATTATTTGACGGATGTGGCGCAGGCGGCGGAGACGGCGGGATTTGAATTCGTGCTTATTCCGACCGGTGGCGCGTGTCTGGACGCCTGGGTCGTCGGTTCGGCGGTCATGAGCCGCACGGCGACGCTGCGTCCGCTCGTGGCCGTACGGCCGGGCCTGACCGCTCCTGTGCTGTCGGCGCGCATGGGCGCGGCGCTGGATCAGCTATCAGGCGGCCGGGCGATGATCAATGTCGTGACCGGAAGCTCCGTGCAGGATCTCGAAGAACTGGGCGATCCGCTGGCGCGTTCGCACGACGAGCGGTACGAGCGGGCGGACGAGTACTTGGACGTGATGAAAAGGGCTTGGGCGAACGGCGATAAGCCGCAGGCTTCGGAGTTTGTGGCAGTATCGGGCGCGAACGGATCGGCTCCGGCAGTGGCGGAAAACGAGAAGCCAGCCGTTTCGTCAAGTTCCGAGCCGTTCCGCGGCAAGCATTACACGTTCGAACGTGCGTCGGGATCGCCGCGCACCGTGCAAAACCCACATCCTCCGTTTTATCTGGGCGGCAGCTCGGAAGGCGCGAAGCGGGTCGCGATCCGTCATGCCGACACCTTCCTGATGTGGGGGGAACCGCACGCGTGGATCGAGGAGCAGATCGCGGAGATCGAACAGATGCGACTGGCTTACGAAAAAGAAACCGGGGCACCGCGCGAGCTGCGTTACGGTTTGCGCGCCCAGGTGCTGGTGCGCGATACGGAAGAAGAAGCATGGGCGGCGGCCCGCGAGATTATCAGCAAAGTATCCCCGGAAGCGATCGAGCGCGCGGAAAAAGAATTTGCCGCGACCGACGCGACCAACCAGCGGCGTC
Source organism: Saccharibacillus sacchari (assembly GCF_037722395.1). Classification (GTDB taxonomy): domain Bacteria; phylum Bacillota; class Bacilli; order Paenibacillales; family Paenibacillaceae; genus Saccharibacillus; species Saccharibacillus sacchari_A. The sequence continues at coordinate 38,340 of NZ_JBBKAR010000068.1, forward strand.
AGAACGAGCTGCGAGAGCTGTCCAAAGCGGAACAATTCGTTGTCGGTCCCAACCTGTGGACGGGATTGTCGGTGGTCCGCTCCGGCGGCGCGATCCTGATCGTCGGCACGGCCGACCAAGTATCGCAGCGGCTGATCGAATATGCCGAACTCGGCGTATCTACGTTTATCCTGTCCGGCTACCCGCATCTGGAAGAAGCCGAAATATTCGGACGGGAAGCATTGCCGCTGTTTAAACAAAAATGGGCGAACATTCAAAAGGAGGTTGTACGATGACGGGGAAATCCGGTAAAAAAGTTCGTTATTTGTTGGCATCGGGGGCGCTTGCGCTGACGGCGGTGCTTTCCGCTTGCGGAGGAGGAGGTTCGGCGGCTTCCGGTTCGGGCGGCGACGTCACGATCAATTTCCTGCATTGGCGCGGCGAAGACGTCAAAGCGCTGGATACGCTTATCGACAAATTCGAAACGGCGAACCCAACGATCAAGGTCGAGATGCAGACGCTGCCGTCCGACCAGTACCAATCGACGGCGCAAGCGAAACTGTCCGACGGTTCCGTCGGCGACGTGTTCGCTTCGTTCCCCGGCGCGCAATTCGACGCTCTGGCGAAAGCCGGCGTGTTCACGGATCTCAGCGGCTCGGATTGGCTCAAAAGCTTCAACGCCGATCTGATCGCGGCCGGACAGCAAGACGGCAAACAGCTCGCCGTGCCTTACCAGCTCGTGTACAACGATCCGATCTATAACGTGAAGCTGTTCGAAAAATACGGCTTGACGCCGCCTACCGATTGGGAAGGCTTCCTGGCGTTGTGCCAAACATTGAAAGACAACGGCATTATTCCGATCGCGTTCGCGGGCGCCGATATCGGTCCCGGCCAATTCATGAACACGATGGTGATGAACAACGAGCCTAGCGAAGACATCTTCGAAAAAGTGGAAGCGGGCGAAGCCAAGCTGACCGACGAATGGTGGGTCAAAACGCTGACGCAGATCAAAGAACTGAACGATAAAGGCTACTTCCAGCCCGACGCCCTCGGCACGAAAGACGCCGCGGCGGGCGCGCTGTTCGTGCAGGAAAAAGCGGGCATGCTCGCCAGCGGCTCGTACCAGCTCGCGCAGAACGCGGCGCAAAACCCGGAACTTGAGCAAGGGCTGCTCGCGCCGATCACGGTGAGCGCGGGCGAAGCCAAATACGAAGGCGTGCATACGAGCACGTTCATGCTGGCGGTCAATAGCAAGTCGAAGCACCCGGAAGAAGCGAAAAAGTTTCTGGAATACCTGAGCCAGCCGGACGTAGCGGGCGAATATGCGAACGCGACAGGGCAAAACGTTACGGTTGACGGCGTATCGTACACCAGTCCCGAACTGAAGGTCGCGGAAGAATGGACCGGCAAAAAGACGCTGTTCCAGCCGCGCTTCACGATCAAAAACGGCGATAACCAAAAAGCCGTGACGAACTCGATCCAAGCTGTGCTCGGAGGTTCCACGCCGGAGGAAGCCGCGCAGGAAGCTCAGGCGGTCATCGACCAGAACCTGAGCAAGTCCTGAGCCGCGGCGGAGCCTGCCTATGACTTTCAAACGATTGAAACATAAGCGTGCCTTGTGGCTGTTCCTGCTGCCGGGCACGCTGCTGTATCTGTTCCTGTTCGCGTACCCGACGTTGTCGGGGCTGTTTTATTCCTTTACCGATTGGGACGGCGTGTCCGATTCGTACCGGATGGTCGGCCTGGACAATTACAAAGACAGCTTCGACAGCCTCGTGTTCCGCAAAACGCTGCTGAACAACGTCAAGTTCATGCTCAGCGTCGTGATCGTGCAGACGATCGTGTCGCTGGTGCTGGCGATGCTGCTGTCCCGCAATACGAAAACGCGCGTCTTCCTGCGCGCGCTGTTTTTCCTGCCGGCGATCCTGTCGTCGGTATCGGTCGGCCTGATCTGGTCGTTCGTCTACGACCCGACGATCGGCATGCTCAATCTGGGCCTGCGCGGCGCGGGATTGGACAGCCTGGCGCAAAACTGGATCGGCGACCGCCATATCGCGCTGTACGCAATCGCGGCGGTGCAGGTCTGGGCGCATGCCGGACAGATGATGATCGTGTTCATCGCCGGATTGCAGGCCATTCCCGCCGAACTATACGAATCGGCGCGGATCGACGGCGGCAGCCGCTGGCAGTTGTTCCGCCATATCACATGGCCGCTGCTTGCTCCGGCTTCGGCGATCGTGATCGCGTACACGACGATCCAGTCGTTCAAAGCGTTCGACCTGATCTTCGTTATGACGGACGGAGGGCCGAACAACGCTACGGAGATTTTATCCACGTATATTTATCACACGGCGTTCGGCAACTACGAATTCGGACTCGCTTCGGCGGGGTCGATGATTTTCCTGGTCGTGCTGGCCGTGCTGGCCGTGCTGACGTATTTGCAGTTCAAAGCGCTGCGCACGGACCGGGCCATGTGACGGCGGTCTCGCTACAATAAATTCGTTTTCGACTTATCAACTTAACAACTTAACAATGTAACAACGAAGCTTGCTTATGAACGTTGGATCTGTGTCTGCTTACAGGAAGGAGGAAAGACTGCTTTATGGCATTCAAATGGCTCGGACGGCTGCTCGTGCTGCTGTACGCGGCGATTATCGCCGCGCCGCTGTATTTCGTGCTAATCTCGGCGTTCAAGCCGACCACGGCTTTCTTCGCCGACCCGCTCGGTTGGCCGAAGCCGCTCACGCTGGAAAACTTCGCCGCGTTATTCGAGCAGCAGCCGATGTTGCGTTACTTCGGCAACAGCGCGCTCGTGACGCTCGGCACGGTGACGCTGTCGTTGCTGCTCGGTAGCCTGATTTCGTACGCGATCGTGCGCTTTGGCGGCCGGATCGGCGCGTTTTTCTTCGCGCTGTACGCGGCTGGTCTGATCGTGCCGACGCAGGTGAACATGCTGCCGCTATATTCGCTGGTGCGCAAGCTCGGCTGGTCGGATAATTTGCTCGGCTTGGTCATCGTGTCCGTGGCGCTGTTCCTGCCGCTGACCGTGTTCATGCTGACGGGCTTCATGCGCTCGCTGAGCCGCGAAGTGCTGGAAGCGGGCAGCATCGACGGAGCGAGCGAGTGGCGGCTGTACGTGAGGATTGCGATTCCGCTGTCCGCGCCCGCGCTGTCGGCATGCGCCACGTTCCTGTTCGTGATGTCGTGGAACGACCTGCTGATGCCGATGCTGCTGATCAACGGCAACTCCAAGTTGACGCTTCCGCTCGCGCTGATGCAGTTCCGGGGGGAGTACGTGACGAATTATACGACGCTGCTCGCCGGAGTCGTGCTTTCGGCGGCGCCGATGGTGGTCTTGTTCTTGTTCCTGCAACGGTACTTTATTGCGGGGATGACGGCTGGGGCGATCAAAGGTTGAATAAGAGGCTGCTTTAGAACCTGTCACAGGGCTAAAGCGGTCTTTTTTTCAGTTGGTGCGGAAGGCGGCAAGCTACTCGTACCTTGACCGCTCAAGAGATTAGGTTACGCTCCCCGAAAACCCGCTGAACCGTGCGTGTTTCCGATGAACGCAAACCTTAGATTGGATGCGGTCAAGCTACTAGTTGATTTCTAGTGTCAGGTGAAAGGGGCGGCACGGCTCCAATTAACTGCATATCTCCATTTAATTTCTGCGAATTTAAAGATTTGAGACCTATACCTGCATATATACAGGTAATCACTTCTTTTTTCGAAGACGGGTGCTTTTTTCGCTCAAATAAATGGACATA
>NZ_JBBKAR010000006.1:0-49823 GCF_037722395.1 Saccharibacillus sacchari
AAATAAAGAGATGCTGATATCTAAAATACTCATTCCTGCCAATGCGCAACAATGCAGGCATTTGATCGCTTGATCAGCAACATTCACGATGAACTTTTGCTGAATCGCAGGATTGGAGCGGCCATGTCTGGGTTTGAGAATGTAAATAAGTAGTGTCCCCATCCAAATCAGCATAAAACAAATAAAGCCGCAGGCACAATGCCTACGGCTTTACATCAATCAAGATAACGCTTACATGCTTTTTTGATTTAAATTGCTCCTGTATTGAAACCTTCAATCGCCGCCGACACTTCGCCGGGGCACAAAGCGGTAAAATCGGGCGAAAAGCGTTTCATCAGCTCGAACGAATCGTAACCCCATCCGGCCGCGATGATCTTGATTCCCGAACGCTGTCCGGCTTGAATATCGCGAAGCTCGTCGCCGATATACAAAGCTTCGTGCGGATTAAGCTTGTTGTCACGCAAGAACGAATGAATCGCGCGATGCTTGCCGAACAAACTGAAGCACGAGCGTACCTGCACGAATTGACTGATCTCGTTATGGCGCAGGAAGGAACGGATATTGCTTTCCAGGTTGGACGATATGATGCTTAACTGATACCCTTGGGCATTCAAATCCCGAATCAAATCGCCGACGCCGTCTTTGATTTCGAGCGTTTTGATCTGACGACGATATTCCGAAAATAATTGAAAGCCGAGGAAAGGCAGACGGTAAAGCGGAATGCCGAGCGCTTTGGAGCGTTCGCGTATGGACCGTCCGGCGAACGGCTCCGACTCGTCGTCGCTGATCGCGCGATATCCGTGTTTGGCCGCCAAGCTGTTATATAGCTCAACGATAAGCGGGCGGGAGTTGACAATCGTTCCGTCGAAATCGAAAATTACGTGCCGTATCATGGTCCATACCTCCTCTTATAGTCAAAGCTTATACCTTTTATATAACCGCTTTCGACTTAACGTTGACCTTTAATTCCCTGAATACTGGAAAACAGATTCGAGTATATACTCTATTATAACGGATTTTCGGATCAAAAAATAAAGATTTATTTTAATTTTGTACAATTTAAGTGAAAAAATCCGCCGACAGACCGTTTATAGGTCGTCGGCGGATTATACAAATAGCGAATGAAAAACTTGGAATCGCCAATATCTTAAGAACTTACGTTCTCTCCAAACGTTACGGCCACAATAAACCATGCTCCCATTCGCCGCGATCGTTTAGCCGATATTGAACGCGCGTATGCTTTCTTCCCGGATCGGCCTGCCAAAACTCGGCTTCGTCGATCTCAAGCGCATATAATCGCCACAGCGGCGCCGCGGCTTGAGGATATTCCTCCAAATATCGCCGCTGCTCGGCCAACTCGCTTTCCAATTCGGCTTGACTGCCCAGCGGAAGGCTTTGCCGGCCGATCATCGCTACCGCGCGGGCTTCATTCGGACGACGCCGGAAATCTTCAGCACCTGCTTTTTCTCCTGTTTCGGATGCCCTTCCCCGCAAACGGATCTGACGCCCGACCGCAGGCCAGTACAAGGTTAGCGCGGCATAAGGCCACTCTTGAAGCTGTATCCCTTTGCGGCTCTCCATGCTTGATGCGAAATAAAACGTTTCGCCATGCACGTCTTTGAGAATCAATGTGCGGGCATCCGGACGGCCTTCGCCGTCTACCGTGGATAGCGTGACCGCATGCGGTTCCGTTACCTGCTTCCGCAGCGCGTCTTCGAACCAAAGAAGAAATAATTCGCCTGGCCGACCAGGCAGATTTTCCGTATCGAAGATGTCGAACGACCCGGTTAACGACTTCAACCCGCGGAATAGCGGATTTCGGTTATCTTTTTTCGTATCGCTCATAGGCTCAGGCCAACTTGTTCAGCGTCTCGAAGTCTTCGTCGCTCAGTTCCAGTCCCGCGGCCGCTATATTTTCTTCCAGATGGGACAACGTTGACGTACCCGGAATCGGCAGGGTTACCGGGGAACGACGCAGCAGCCATGCCAACGCGACTTGAGCAGGTTTGGCCTGCAGCTTTTTGGATATTTCGTCCAGTGGGCCACCTTCTTTCGCCAACGCGCCAGTCGCGAGCGGGAACCACGGGATAAAAGCGATTCCGCTGGCTTCGGCTTCTTCCAGCACATCTTCCGCTTTGCGGTTCGAAAGGTTATACAGATTTTGTACCGACACGATCTCCGTAATCTCTTTGGCTTCGCGCAACTGCTCGACGCTGACTTCGCTCAGTCCGATATGCCGGATCTTGCCTTCTTTGCGCAGCAATTCCAGTTCACCAAGCTGTTCGGCCAGCGGCACTTTGGGATCGATACGATGAAGTTGGAACAGATCGATCCGTTCAACGCCCAGATGACGCAAACTCATTTCCGCTTGTTGGCGCAAATACTCGGGACGGCCAACCGGGCGCCAATCGTTGGGACCGGAACGAGTCAGTCCTGCCTTGGTCGCTACTACCACGTCTTCGGCGTAAGGATATAAAGCTTTGCGAATCAGCGGCTCGGCTACGACCGGACCGTACGAATCGGCCGTATCGATAAAGTTGACGCCCAGCTCGACGGATCTTTTTAACACCCGCACGGCTTCGTCCGGGTCTTTTGGATCTCCCCACACGCCTGGACCGGTTAACTGCATCGTGCCGTAACCGAGTCGATGGACCGTCATATCTCCTCCGATCGTGAATGTCCCGGAATCGGCAGCTGTAATAGGGTTCTGAGTCAATGAATTCTCTCCTCTCGGAATAAAAAACCAGATCTGCTCACTCATTACCCGAAGAATCCCTGTTACAATCGTCGGCGATTCCGTTTAAACGGCAGCTTCACCGTCCGCGGGCGTTCCTGAAGCGATCGGCAGTTCCCCACCTTGAATAAGTCCATATTTGACAAAAGCTTGGTATAATCCGTCTTCCTCCAAAGCACCTGTCACATGATCGGCCACCCGCTTGAGTTCTTCCCGTGCATTCCCCATAGCGATGCCCGTTGCGCAATACTGAAGCATCTCCATATCGTTCAGGCCATCGCCGATTGCGACGGTATCCTCGACCGAGCGGCCGATATGCGCCAATACGTCTGCAATCGCAACGGCTTTATGCACACCGGGAACGGTTAATTCACCGCTATCTTGGCCGAACATCGGTACCGTGCACTGAATAACTTCAAATACGCCTTCGAATTCTGCTTTAATTGTCTCGAAAGGCAAATTCCCCTCCAGGAAGCAGACCTTGTTGACATCTTCCTTGTACAAATTGCTTTCGCCATACGTCAGTGTTTCCAAAAACGGATGCGGAGCCGTCTCCAGTTTTTCTTTGGCTGCCTGATCCTGTTCCACATCTCCATAGATCAGACGAATCATATGCTCCCGCAAATTGCGGCTGGCATACAAGGCAGAATTGGATTCCAGATAAAAGTCGATGTTGTGCCGGTCGAAAAAGTCTACCAGATGGCGCACCGCCTCCGGCGATACCTGCTTATGATATAGCATCGCATTCCGGCTCTCGACATAGCCGCCGCCTGCGCCGATCAGACCGTCAAAGCCGATCTCCCAGATTGCTTCATAAATTTCAGGCTTGGATCTTCCCGTACACAGGTACAACTGGTGGCCATTCGCACGTGCCTCACGGCAAGCCTGCACCGCAGATGCCGGCACGATCCCATCGTCGTCAACCAACGTTCCGTCAATATCAATAAACACGATCTTGGAGTTAGCGTTCATAATCAAGTAGACCTCCTGGTATGAAAATCGGGTTGGCGAATCATTCGATTCCCTCACTACAGTAAGCCTACAATCTGAAACGCGTTTCACGTCAAGCTTTGTGTTCATTGCTGATCTGATTACCGAAAAACAAGCTTCTGGGCAAAGCGTTCCAACCGGCTAGGCCCCTGATCTTTAGCAAACAAAGGTCGAATCATCTCAAAGACAAGTAATAACAGGATCACCCAGCGGTAGTACGGATACAAGATGTAAGACACGAAGAAACTGACTGCGGGAAGCTGAAACAGGAATCTCAACCAACCCTCGATTAGCAGGCCTACAAATAAAAGCGCCAGAACGATATGCAGCTTTCGGTTGAATAAAGGGGCTTTAACAAAAAGACTAACCAGTCCAAGCAAGCTAAACAGCAAAAACATATTTTTGAAATTCAATAAGCCGATCAGTATATTTAAGCTTTCGTTATTCGAGTAGGGAAATTGGCGTATGAGGAGGAACACAGCCGCTACAAGCATCACCAAGATAGAGCCCAAGCTGTAACCAGATTGCGAAGGTTCACTTTCTGTTGATCCTGATTCCATCGCTTTCGTAGTGCTACCGCTATTTTTACGCTGCTTGGCTTCTTTTAGAAACCGTGCGAAAAAGGCCCCAAACAGTACGATCGAAACAACCAATGTCACCAAAAAATTCACGTTTCTCACTGAGCTAGGCGAGCTGATCACTTGAAAAACGAAAAGAATCAGATAAATTGATGACAAAGTCAACGCAGCGCTACTTTTTACAGCAAAGTAGAACATGGAGGCGAGAAGCACGATCGATAAGATAGAAAACAAGACTTGCGCCGAATCCGTTTCCCCAGCGCTTCCTCCCGCAATCATTCCGATAAAAACAAAAAACAGCCCGAGTGCATTGGTAAAGATCAACTGAATGACCAGTAGGGCATACAGCCAACCATTTAGCGTTCCTAAACGCAGTTGGTTGCTCTTCGTATCTTTCCCCTTCAAGATTTCTTCTGTATTTGCTTCCTCTACGTTCTCCGACAAAGGGATCTCTCCATTCATGCCTATGTATTGGTTTTCAGGATAAATATACCACATGAATAGAGATTCTAATATGGTTGCTTATAGCCACTTTCCAAAATATTTCTCTACAGATTCCCGAGAATATCCGTCGTCTCCCTGCCAACCATCCACGGCGAAAAAGTCGGTATCGCCACGTCTGCCTTTTCTCGGCGTATCTTGTTCGGCCAGTATGCCCGCATATGCCCAAATTTCCATGATCTGATCGCGTTCGGCTTTGTTTGAGGCCAAGACGTCTTTCCACCGCTTCTCCAGCTTACGGGCATGATCCTCCGGTTCACAGTCGTCGACACCTTTTAACAGATTGCGCAGGATATCCACGTCTTCCCGCGTCACTTCCCCAATGTTTTCACGGGTTAACAGATACAGATCCATCCAGCAGTAGGTCAGCCAGTTATGACGAACGCCGCCCCACTTTACGCGCTCGAAATTCAAAATATTGAGATCATGATCCACGTAACTTTTTTCCGACTGAAGCCCTGCCTGATCACATTCGGGACAAGCGCTGGTACGCCGATGCTCAAAAACAGGCGATTCGCTATAGGTATGGCCGGGAACGTTCTTCGTCAAGGCAAAGCTGGATAATGCGCTGCGAAGCTCTACCCGCCGACTGGATAAACTATGTAAAAAAGCGGCTCCGACCCGTTCTGCCGCAACCTCTTCATGGAGAGCCTGGATTCGCTGAATCAACTCGTCATGCGTAATCGTTAACGGGTCGAACATCAGGTTTTGCGCTTTTGCATATTCAAAGTCGTCGCCCGAATAGCTTGCAGGCGCGTTTTTCCATCCTTGAGCGGACCAAAAAGTCGTCGTGAGAATCTTTTTTGCCTTCTTGTCCAAGTTCGTATCCTTCTTTCTTGCTTAAAATGATAACGCGGCACCCAAAGCCAGAAAAACAACTCCGACTACGATCGGTAATGTCTGCTTACGCAAGGTATCGCTATCGTTCAACATTTCAAAAAGCGCAGGATCTTCCGGGTTATAATGCACCTTCACCTGCCCGCCGCTTGTCTGCGATCGCATGGAACTTCCGACTCTCGATACATGTTCAACGATACCTGAAGTTGTTTTGAAGCGCACTACAGGATGATAGTTAATCCCGGTACTGCCTCTGTTCAATCCCGTGTCGGGCAACTCTTCGTAACGTAAAATCTCGCCCGTCACGGTATATGCACTCTTTTGCAGCTTACGACGACGAATCCCCGAATATATACCGAATACGATAAACAATGCCCCAAGCGCCCAGAAGAGCCGTTCATTTCCCCATCCTTCCATGACAAAAGCCTCCTTATTCAAATCTAAGCATTCTCAGTTATTTACCGCCAACAGCTTTGATCCAATCCCAAAAAAAGCAAGCGAGATTTCCCCGCCTGCTCTTAATCCGCCTACTCCACTCGGTGTACCAGCTTGCTTCGTTTTCCCAATGTCATCTCGACGATCTGTCCCTCACGGAAACTCTCGGGATTCTGATCGGCGGAAATAACGGAACTCTTATGCTTGCCGTTGTCCAACTTCACCCACACTTGGTTGCGATGTCGGCTGACTACGGTCCCCTGCATTTTGGTAAAATCTTTTCGCGTCATGTCCATAACGATCATAAATAAGACGACGAACGAAATAACGCCCACAACCATAAACATGATCTGCAAGACCGAAAATTGGGGATTTCCCCAACGCATAAAAATCTGTCCTGCCGATAAAGCAAACAAAAGCGTCGTAATAAACAAAGTCGTTTTCATTTGCAAGATCCGTTCCCCCTTTCTTTATATCGATATGAGGAGTTATTCAATTCAGCGATTTCAATTCGTCGGTCATATCCCGCTTTACAAATTCGGAAGGGATATCATGCGTCTCGGTAAAGCTATGAAAAAGCATTTCGGTCGTTTCCGCATGAAAAGTCTCGACGACTTCGCCGCCCGGCTCCAAAATTTGTCCAATCGCATAATGGCGGAATCCGTCAGGGTGAGGAACCCGAATTTCCACGATCATCTCTTCATACGAACCGGCGCATTGTATATACAAATTATCGCTTACGGTAAGTCCGCAATATGTACGATTCAGATCATCCATCTGATCCAAAACCTGTCTGATCCGCTCGCGGGAAGCATTCTGTTCGGTAACATTCCCGCGTCTCTCCTCATATCTGAATTCCATGGAATCACTTCTCCTTTTCTTCGCCCAAGCTCGCAGCCCATTCTTCTACGGTCATGACGTCGGCTTGCACAGGGAATACTTTTTCGGTCAAAACGCGATGGACATCCGCATCCTGATCCAGACAAGCGTCAGCCAGAACGGTCAAGCCATAATCTTTGTCTGCTGCTTCACGCAATGTGGACAGGACGACTCCGCTTGTAGCAATTCCGGACAAAACGAGCGAGTCGATGCCTTGCGAGCGTAGCACGGCTTCCAGATCGCTTCCGGCAAACGCACTTACCCGAATTTTGGTTACGATCGGTTCATTCTCTCTCGGAGCCAATTCGGCGTGAATTTGCGTGCCGATATCTTCAGTGCCTCCGCCCGGAGTCCCGATGATGCGCCCAAACATCTTATTGCGAGCGCTCACATTGACATGCCCTTCCCGAAAAGCAACACGAACGAAGATTACAGGCAACCCATGCAGACGTGCCGTTTCCAGCGCTTGTTTAAAAGGGGCCAGTTGAGCGGTGTCGGACGTATATCGGGACACGATCATGTTTTGCATATCCATCAAAAGCAGAGCTGTTCGGCCTTGAACAATCGGAAGACTCATGAAAACATCTTCTCCTTCCCCGAGTTACAGATTTGGAACAAACAAAACCGCAGAGCCTTAAGCCTGCGGTTTGGTGTTGGTTCTATTTTACATCTTGCGGTGAACAGGAACAAGAGCTACGGATTCAGAATACGCTTTTCCCAATCCAACTCCAACAGCTCTGTATTGATGCCTACGCCTGCCATCGAACCGGCTGCGACGGCTGCGGCAACCTGATACTTTTGTGAAGCCCCGTCGCCGGCACCGAACACGCCAGGCACATTCGAGCGCCCTATTTCATCCACTACCATCGTACCGGATTCATTGACGTCACAGCCGAGATGTACAGGAAGATCGGAGCCCGGAGCAAGCTTCGGTGCAAAGAAAATCGCGGTCCGCGCAATCTCGCTGCCATCCTCCAATACAATCGCAACCGTCTCGCCTGCCTCAGAAGCGATCTCGCGGATAGGAGCATCATAGACGGGAATGCCTCTGCGCATCAGCTCGTTCGTCTCTTCCTCGGGACGAGGGCTTCCATTGGTGAAAACAGCCAAGTCATTCGACCATCCGGCGACTGTACGCGTCAGGTGCATCGTATGTTCTCCAGCGATGATAGCGATTGGCCGATCCTGCATCTCCCAACCATCGCAATAAGGGCAAACATAGGCGCTTTTTCCATACACGTCCTCCAAGCCTTTCATATTCATCGGAAGGTCCTTCATCCCTGTCGCAAATAACAGCTTACGGCCGATATATGTTTCTCCGTCGCCGGTGGTCACTTGAAATGCGCCATCGTTTCCTTCTATATTTGCAGCTACCGTTTGAATAAAACGTACGCTTGGATACGCGGCGATCTGTTCATGTGCGACTTTGCGCAATTCAGATGGAGATACCCCGTCACGGGTCAAAAAACCATGAGATTCTCGAGTCACCCGATGGCGAGGCAGAGCTTCGTCAATCACAAGCACGTTGCGACGGGCTCTTCCCAGAACAAGCGCTGCACTCATTCCTGCCGGCCCTCCTCCGATAATGATAACGTCTGCCGGATTTGAAGATGGATTTAACATATGGACCGCTTCCTTTCGCGTCTATTATAGATTCCTTATATCTCTTATTACTCAAAAAGAAAAGCAGTCTTCGTAATGAATAGATCAGAATAACGAGGAAGACTACTTCATTTCAATTAAAGATGATATGTATCTATAATATTCGTAATCGTTTCGATTTGTCAATTCTTTTGTCTAAGGCGATTGAGAGTTTCTTTTTCTCGGGTTGTTTTGCTTTTTTTCGGTTTTCTTGGTTTATTATTTTGAATTTTTCATATAATGATTTTATATTTAATTTCCCCATTATTTCAGCTCTGCCAAATCCAGATAAAATCTGCTGGTTTCGTGCACTCGCGAAAACTTGCTCACGATATAGGCTTTGTCCGAACCGGTGTAGTGAGCGAATACGGATACAGGGCGCAGATGCGGTACTTTGCTGTCGATCATGCCTTTGAGATTTTCGTCGCCTTCCACATAAACCTGCAAATACGAATCGCTCTGCTTGAAACCTGTGCCCATATACCAATCGCGCACCCATTGATCATCTCGCGTCCAGGCTTCCAAATACTGCATGCCCGCGGCTCTCGCCCGCTCAAGCGCTTCGACCAGCAGTAGACGACCGATACCTTTGCGCCGATGATCCGGATGCACGGCCAGATTCCGGATCATAGCGCCCCTGCGCTGGGGATCGGAGCAAACCTCTCCCGGCTGTCCGTCCAGTTCGAGATCGATCAACCCGATAATCTCGTCTCCCTGGGCAGCTACCAACTCGATCGAAGGTTTGTCGTACTGCTTTTTCGCGTTCAACACATTGTCGTAGTAAGCGGTATCAAGCAAGGCCAATACGCGGCATCTCAGCCAGCTTTTCTCATCTTCATGTTCATAAGGCCTGATCATCATGGGCAGGTCTCCTTTGCGATAGATCGATTTTATCTAATTTACCACATTCCAATCCTTTACAGCTAAGTCATTTTGCATACTCAACACCAAAAGAGCACTCCCGTCGGGGAATGCTCTCGAATCATTTATTGCAAATTCATCTTATTTCGTGGACAACAGGCTATCCGCAATGAATTTCAATTGTCCTTCCAGCGTAATCGGATCGTTATACGTATCCGAAGTGGCATCCAGTTGGAAAACGTGGCCGGCTTTTACAGCGGGAAGGTTCTTCCAGATATTGTTGCCGTATACGACTTCCGGATCGCTGGTGTCGCCCGACCAAGGGCTGGTGAAGATTACGTCCCCTGCGTATTCCGGCAGCACTTCCAGCGAGATCGAAGCAAATCCCGTGCCGCTATCGATCGCTTCCGCTTGGGCTTTTGCAGGAGCTTTCAGACCGAATTCGCCATAAATGATTTCGCCGCCGCGTCCGTAGTTATGTCCGAATACGTAGATGCCTTTTTCGTAAGGATTCAACAAGGACACGGTGCGATCGCCCATAGCTGCCTCGATTTGCGGTTTCAGTTCGGCGATCTGCGCATTCCATTTTTCCACCCATGCCGTAGCTGCGTCTTCGCGATTCGTCAGCTTGCCCAATTTGACGATCAGGTCTTTGAAATTGTCTTTACCGTATGCAATCTGAACGACTGGCGCAATGGCTTCAAGCTGGTCGATGCCTTCCGTGCCTTGATAGACGATGATCAGATCCGGTTTCAGCGCCAGAATCGGTTCCGCCGTTGGCGTCTCGCCCAGATCGACAGTACCTTGGTCAGCCAGCTGTTGCTTGATGTATTTGTTGTTAATCGCACCCGATGTTGCCCCTACGACAGGAGCGTCAAGCGCTACAAAATAGCCTGTTGTAAAAGCAGTCAGGTCAACGATACGTTGCGGATTTTGGGGAACTTGAACATCACCCGCGTCCGATGCAAAAGTCACCGTCTCGCCTTCGGTTGCCGCAGCTTCTTCAGCCGCAGGCTCTGGCGCTGTCTCTTCTGTAGTCGTCTCTACCGCCGCTTGCTCTTCTGTTACCGCTGTACTCTTTGTATCGGCTGCACTGCTTGTTGTGGACTGACCGCATGCACTCATTACCAACATCAGAGCCATGACCAGCATCAACAAAGCCGCATTGTATCTTTTCAGCACAATAAATCCACCCTTTTTCTATTTGATATTGATAATCGTTATCAAAAATAGCATGTGATCCGAGATTTGACAAGCAAATTTTTCAGATGTGCCAAAAGGGAGCGACAGCCAGAGATTCAGCTATTCGATTTAAATGAATAAAGCATGTTGAACGTCCAGACCTTCCTCAGTCAGGATCGGAGGTCTGCTCTCTTTTACATATACTTCCGAATAAAAAAGACGACCTTCCACAGTGGAAAGTCGTCTTTTCGATAGATCACTTCGCCTCTTCCCGCTCGATACCGCTTCCTGCTTCACGGCTCCGACGCATTCTGCGTTCTGCCGCGCTCTCTTCCGCTCCGCGCAATCCATCCCGTGCAAAAATCAACTCCAGCTCCAGCAATCGATCCGCCAGACGAACCGGAATGGCTTCACGCAATTGCGGCCATGTAAGAAACTGTTCATGCAATAAGCGGTATTCGGTATACTCCAAAGCAGGCTTGAACGCAAACGAACGCAAATAGCGTTTTACGCGCGCATGGACTTCTTCCGCATCGCCGCCCGCAGGCAGCAAACAAGCGATCTCTCCGCCCGTATACAGCCCATCAGCGCCTGCACGTTGCCCCGTTCCCAGGTACAAGTCTGGCAATAATTCGAACACTTCGGGCATCGCGGACAAGGCGTGCTTGCCCGGTTGAGCAAATAAGCGCACATGGGTGTTATCGCTCAAGTTGCTCCGATTTTTAAGTAACCCTTTTAAAACGCGGCCATGGAATGTGGCTTCACAGTCAAGCACTTCGCCGTTCGGACCCACATAGATCCAGACCTGCTCCAATTGATAAATATGCCCGATCTCGTAATCCCACCAGATCGCGTACTCCAATACCCATTCGGTACGCGGATCGGCTTCCTCGAACGACCGTGGAAACGATGGGGATTCTTCCTCGACGCCCAGGCAGGAAAATCCGACCAGATTGGGCAGGAAAGGCTCACGCAGATCGAACATCAAATAAGGCGCATAGCGCTCGCACAACATACGTTTCTCGTCTTCGGCATCTTTTGCCGCTTGTTCTTCGCGTCCGCTCGCCGCCGACTCGCTCATCTTCTCAGCTCCTTAACATTTCGCTGCATTCGCATCGCAAATCGTTGCCGGAATGCGGATTCATTTTCCCCTATCTTTATTTTGCGGGAAAAATGTTTGGTGAATGTTAAGCCGAGTAGAAGGAAGCGTTAACTTTATCCGGAATGTGAGGTTGCGTAAGCTTCCAATCCATAGGCCAGCACGTCTGCGTCTCCTTCTTCGGCACCGTATAGCGCTTCGCGCAATAGGAGTATTTTGGCATACAGACGAGCCCGATCCGCCAAGCCTGCATCCCCGCCATACGCAGCCAGGCATTTTTCGAAAAACGATGATCCGTATCCGCTCAAAATGCCTGCAAAATCAATAGCCGGATCGCCTAATCTCGCTGACCCAAAGCCAATTACGCCAGCCAGTTGCTCGTACTCCGCATCCCATAGCAGATGTGCCGGGCCGAATGCTCCATGGATGAGCATTTTCGCAGACTTCTTTTCGGATTCGGCCCAGGCTTCCAGATCGATTTCGGCTTGAGCCTGCAACGTCTTGCTCATAACAGGAAACAACTGCCTGCGCATAACGTCTTTCAACCGCTCGTCCGAGAGTTGTTGAAGTTCTTCGCTCTCCTCAGGCTCAGGAAGGTCGGCTTCCAATTGTACCGTATGCAGACTTTGAAGAAATCCGCCTATCCTGTCCGCAAGACGCGTTTCCTCTTCTGTTCCCGCCAAGCTTTCCACTATTTCGGGCCATAACGGCTCTCCGTCGATTCGTTCATACCCGATAAAAGCAAGCACCGGTTCAAGCCGTTCCAACGATTCGTAGAGCGGTACGGGCACCGGCAGGTTGGCAGCTCGCGACACCGTTGGCAGCAAGGTTCGGGCTTCATACGCCAGACGGTTTGCTCTATATTCATTTCGCGCAAACCGAAAAACCAATTTATAGTTAATACCGAGGACTACATAATGCTGCGCGGCTCGTTCTGTCTGAATATCCTCGATCGCCATCGCTGGATAGACTTCCTGAAGACGTTGTGCGAATGGATTGCTCACGGTTAATCCTTCCCTTCTTTTCTCTTTTATTAACTTAACATACGCGAAAAAAGGGCTCAAACGTGTTTCGTTCTTTTCTTTACTGATCGTTCTCAATATGCTAGACTAGATCCATCAAGGAGCTGAAACGAGTCTTGATAATTAGAGAATGATTGTTCTAAAAAGAAAGGAAGGACTTTGCCATGGCAAGAAGCAAAGAATTCGATGAAGCTGCCGTCCTTGAAAAAGCGATGCTGCTTTTTCTCGATCAGGGCTATGAAAAGACTTCTATGCAGGATCTGGTCGAACATATGGGGATTCACCGGCGCAGTCTGTACGATACGTTCGGGGATAAACATGCGCTCTTTATGCGAAGTCTTCGCC
This sequence comes from Saccharibacillus sacchari, assembly GCF_037722395.1. Taxonomy (GTDB): domain Bacteria; phylum Bacillota; class Bacilli; order Paenibacillales; family Paenibacillaceae; genus Saccharibacillus; species Saccharibacillus sacchari_A. The sequence goes on from NZ_JBBKAR010000006.1 coordinate 13,105, forward strand.
TATACAAATCCAAAGTCGACGACCGTCTCGGTCAAGCGGCTTTGAATGCTCCTTCCGCGCTCGAAGGCATTCGGCTTGTATTCCGTGCCATGACTGACCGCGCTCCCGAAGAGCCAAAAGGCTGCTTGCTGGTGAATACGGCAGTCGAACTCGGCCCGCGGGACGAGGAAGCCGAACGGCTGACGGACGAAAGCTTTTGCAAGCTGGAAGAGCTGCTGAAGCTGCTGATTCAACGCGGCCAGGCGAATGGCGAGATCGTTAACGAACTTGATTCTCAAGCCACGGCGGAAAGTCTGCATACCACCCTGCTCGGCATTCGTGTGTTGGCGAGAACGTCGGCGCCGAAAGAAAAGCTGCTGCGTATTGCGTCCGTTGCTCTGAGTTCGCTTGAAAAAGACTGATTGAAACAGTCTTTTTTAACCCCTTTTTAGAACGATCATTCTCAAAAAAACATTCAAAAGGAGCGTTTATGATGCAAAAATTAGCGGGAAAAGTAGCTTTGATTACCGGAGGAAGCAGCGGTATCGGTTTGACGACGGCTCGTTTGTTTATCCAGGAAGGCGCCAAAGTCGTGTTGACCGGACGTGACGAGCAGAAATTACAGGCTGTTCAGGCGGAGCTGGGCGAAAATGCAATTGCGCTACAAGCGAATTCTGCGGATACGGAAGCCCTCCAACGCGCTGTTGCGGCAGCGGTAGAAACATTCGGCGGACTGGATATCGTGTTCGCAAACGCAGGCATTTCCGGATCAACGCCGCTCGAAAACACATCGCCAGCCTATTTTGAGGATATTTTGCGTATCAATGTTACCGGACCTTTTCTCACCGTGCAAGCCGCCCTGCCTCACCTGAACGCCGGCTCTTCCGTCATTCTGATCGGTTCGGTTATGGCTAACGCCGGACAGCCACACTCGTCCGCTTACGCAGCCAGCAAAGGAGCCGTTACCGCTATGGCGCGTTCGATGGTGGGAGAGCTTTCTCCGCGCGGCATTCGCGTCAATACGGTCGTACCCGGTCCGATCCGCACACCGATCTGGGGGCAGACAACCGCAGAAGCGCTGGATCAGCTAAATGACGGATTTTCGCTCGGCGTGCCTTTGAAACGTATGGGAGAACCGGAAGAGATTGCGAAAGCGGTGCTGTATCTGGCTTCTGACGACGCCTCTTACGTACAAGGAGCGGAACTGAGCGTGGATGGCGGCATTGCTGCGGCTCCGATGGGAGCTCCGGTTTATTTGCAGCATTAAGACGGAGCTCAACGCAAAAACGGACAGCGCCAATGCGGTGTCCGTTTTTCGTCATGTTTAACATCGAATTGCTCGGGTGCCAGATCGAATTCCGAGAGGCGGGAGTTATAATTTTTCCAAAGCTTGGAACAGCAACCCGTAATAACTCTCGGTATTATCCGTATAGTCGCTTAACGCAACCTGGCGCTTCTCCTGCACAGGACGATGATGCTCATCATAGGTAACGCCCTCAATCGCAATGCGTTCCGTTTTCCCCTGCACCAACTCCCGGAAGTCCTCGGCCCCGACCCAAAACACGCCGGACACTTCGCTGCGTTGCACCCGGTAATCTTCCAGCTTCTGATCGCAGCGATACAGATGGACGTGAGTGAATTCCCGGTCCATGTAATGCTCGGATATTCGATATTCTTCTTGATGGATACCGCAGTAGATCAGATCCTCGTAGCGAGCGGACAGGCCCAGTTCCTCTTCCAGCTCGCGCAACCCGTCTTCTGGCGTCTCGCCCGCTAGCAAGTGGCCTGCACTGGAAGTGTCAAGCTTGTCGGGAAACGTTTCTTTGTCGGGATGACGCAGTTGAAACAGCAGCTTCCATCCGCTCTCTCGCGAACCCGACACGACCCAACAATGGAAGACCTGATGCCATAATCCTTGCCGATGGACTTCGCCGCGAGGCGCGGTTCCGATCCAATCCTTGTTTTCATTGAATACGTCCAACACTTCGGTCACGGCCATAATGGCTATACGGCTCCTTTCAGCGATGGTCTTTTCCTTGCATGATCAGGCCTTTCCCGCGCTCGTCAACCAGCAAATCCAACGTAACGCCGGAATCCACGAAACCGATCGCATGAGGCTCATAGACCACTTCAAGACCGTTCACGACGACGCTGCGATCATTAGTCTCGGCTGCTCCAAGCTTCACCATGAATCCGGGCCCGCAGCAGCTGCAACTTTTGCCGTTCGACAAAACGCGAAGCGACGAAATCCCGGTCTTTTGCATTTGCTCTTCGATAAAAGCTTTCGCTTCGTTCGTAATCACCATAATCGTTCGCCTTCTTTCACTTGCACGTCTATTCTTCCTCCGCCATGTCTTTCGGATTCACGATCGCGAGCAGCACATGATCCTGCCAGCGTCCGTTGATGTTCACGTTACGGCGGCACAAGCCTTCGCGTTCGAAGCCCGCCTTCTCCAGCACGCGCAGCGAGCCCTGGTTGTGCGGCATCACGCCCGCCTCGATCCGATGCAGCGCCAGCACTTCGAACGCATGACGTACCACGAAACGCACCGCTTCTGTCATGTAGCCTTTGCCGTTGTAATCGCCGTCTATCGAATAGCCGATCCACGCGCTTTGCAGACTGCCCCGCTTGACGTCCATCAAATCCACGCCGCCAATTAGCTGTCCCGATTGCCGCTCGCGAATCATGAAGCTGTAACGGGTGTCCGCAGCCGCGGCGTCGACCGATCTGCGCACGCGCGCGACCTGCTCTTCATACGTGTAAAAGGAGTCTTCGCGCGTCGCCGTGAACTGGAGGAAAAACGCTTTGTTTTTCAATTCGTGCGCGAACAAATCGCTCACGTCGCTCTCGCTGACCAATTCAACACGCAGCCGCTCGGTTCCATCGTGATACAAGCCTAACGCAGACTCTCCGTTTGCCCACTCGGGTCGTGTCGATAAAGATTCGTCCAAGCTTTCTTTTTCCTGCTGAGGTTGGTGATGATCCATCTCTTGATAAGCCTCCATCCATGTCTCGCCTGTTCTTGCCATGCGTTGGGGTGAGCTGGCATGTTCCAAAAACCAGCGATACAATCCTTCGTTGGCATAAACTTTTTTCCAGCAATCATGACCCATTCCGGGATAAAGCGTAAGCTCTACCTCAGCACCGACGCCTCGCATCGCTTCGGCAATCTTCTCCGATTCCGTGCTGCCAATGACCTGATCGTCCATCCCGTGAAAAATCCAGGCCGGCATGTCTTTGAGCTTGCGGGCATGGGCCGGATCGCCTCCGCCGGATACCGGGGCAATCGCCGCAAAACGTTCCGGGTGGTGCTCGGCCAGCTGCCATACGCCGTACGCGCCCATACTGAAGCCCGTCAGATACACGCGATCGGGATCGATAAGCCAATGCTCTTCCAATTCGTCGAGAATAGCCAATACTTCATCTTCGCGCGTATTCCAAAAGGCTCCCAGCGGACACTGCGGAGCCACAACGATAAAAGGAAAATTCCGTTCATTTTCGACGTGCGCCGGGAGGCCTTCTCTGCGAATCGCATCCGTCTGCGTTCCATTTCCCCCGGCTCCGTGCAGATACAGGATCAGCGGCCATTTCTTCGAATCACTTTCTTCATAAGTCGAAGGAACGTACAGCAAATACTTCATCCGAATGGTTTTAAGAATTTGCTTGTCGATCCGAAGCTCTTGTCCATTCACTGTTCCAGCCTCCTTTTACACGCGTCATTCACAAGTCTCTATTGAATCGCACCCAGCACATCCAGCAGCATCTGCTTGAACCGCGGACGGTCGATGCCTTGGCATACGCGTACGTTCGGCTGACGGCCCAGACGCCCGTTGATATCGACGACGCTATACCCCCGTGTCCACTCGCCTTTGGTCTCCACGTCGACAAAGTAAGTATGGCTTTGGGTCATTACCGATTCGTCGGCGGCAACCGCCATCAGCAGCGTATCCGGATGCGTAGTACCGTTAAGACGGTGTACCTTTTTATTAAACTGCATCACGACTTTGTTGACCGCAACGAAAAATTCCGCTCCCGAGGTTCCAAGCGCCGAAATTTCCGCATGATCCTCGTCGTCCATCAAGGAGAAGTCCGTACACATTTCCCAGCCTACCATCGTCGTCGGTATGCCGGAATTAAGGACCAGACTGGCCGCTTCCGGATCGGTGTAAAAGTTGTACTCGGCTGCCGGCGTGATATTGCCCAGTGCATTATTGGTGCCGCCCATCACGTACAAATGCGCGATTTCCGGTACGATGGTCGGTTCCTTCTGGATCGCCATCGCGATATTGGTCAGCGGCGCGATCGCGAGCAACGTCACCTCTCCCGGATATTTGTGCACCGTATCGATCAGAAAGTCAACCGCATGTCCTTCCGATGGGCGCTGTTCGGCCAAAGGGAAATTGGCTCCGCCCATACCGTCGCTGCCGTGCACATCTTCGACGGTCAAGTGGGACGGCGAGTTCCAAGGCGCCAGCAGCGGACGTTCGCAGCCTTTGAAGACCGGAATTTTGCCGTCTGCTCCGCCTTTGCCTGCAACTTGAATGGTGTACAGAGCGTTTTCGACTTCCTGGTCAAACTGCACATTGCCTCCGGTCATCATGATTCCCAATACGTCAAAATGATGCAGCGCCGTCAAGATCGCAATCGTATCGTCTCCCGCGGTGTCCGTGTCGATAATCACTTTGCGCCGTGCTTTTTCAAAAGGTGTTCCTTGTTGCATTGTCATCTGCTTATCAGCCTTTCTTTGTCGATGTTCTGCCTGCCGTCTACCTTCTAAGCATACGTCGACATGGACAGAGGTTCAATCCTTTTCCCGTGTATTCTCGCTCTTGACCCATAGGCGGGAGAGATTGGGAAAACCCAAAGAGTCCATGCGCAGCCCGTACAGATTGCGATTGAAATAGCCGCGATGATTGATATGCGTCCCGTACAGCAGCCAATTTTCTTGCTCCAGCAAAGCCTGCGCACGTTCGAACACTTCGGCGCGTCCCGCTTTTTCTTTGCCCATGAATCCGTCGAACAGTCTGTGCAGCTCAGCCAGACGTCGATCGTCCAGCTTGCGGTTGAGATACGTGCCTTCGTTAAGGAAAAAGTTCAACAATTCCAATTCCCAATCGTCTTCCAGCATTTCCGTCGCCAACGCCAGCTCGCCGGACTCGGACTCCGTTCTGCACAGCGAAATTTCCTGCGGACACAGTTCCAGCTTCAGACCGACCAGACTGCAACGGTCTTTTAGCCATTGCGCTTCGAGCCGTTCCTGCTTGCGGTCCATAAACACGAGTTGCAGCGTTTGTCCTTCGTAGCCGCTTCGGCGCAGACGCTCTGACGCTTCGTCGAGAGAAGAAGGCGGGATCACGGAACGTTTGCTGCGCGAAGGCAAAAAACCTGCCGCCGGTTCGATCAGATTGCCGCCCAGATCCTCGATGATCGCGTGCCGGTCATATAACAGGCGAACGGCTTCGCGGAATTCCGGATCGTGGTGAATGCCCGGCGTACGGAAGTTAAAAATCAGATAACGACAGCCCATGCCGGGTTTGCTCAATTCTTTGCTGTCTTCCACATCGTCTTGATCCGAAAGATGGTACGTCCGGCTTTCCTGCTCGATTCCGGGCAAAAACCAGACATCAACCCGATCAATCAACGGACGATACCCGAAATAACCATCAAAAGCGGTCAGTGTCAGCTTGCTTTTCTCCAACTTGCCGATACGAAACGGACCGCTGCCGATCGGCAATCCTTCTTTTTCTTCCACCGGAAGAACAGCCATATACAAACACCCCGCCAAATGCAGAAAGAAAGCGTTGGGACGCGACAATCGGAACACGACGACGTAATCGCCGAATGTTTCTACGTCTTCCACATCCCCGAACAGTTTGATCGCGGGCGAATTTTTACGGCGCAGGCGGTACAACGTCGATTGAACATCGCGCGAAGTCAGCAGGCGGCCGTCGTGAAAACGAACACCTTTGCGCAAATAAAAAGTCCAGCGCGTTCGGTCGTCATTGCTTTCCCATCGATGGGCCAGCTTGGGCAAAAAGCTTTCGGACACCGTATCGTAATCGACGAGCGTATCGAACAATTGACCCAAAATATACACTTCGAACACCGTATAAGCAAAAGCGGGATCGACGTTTTCCAAACGTTGGCCCCGGATCATCTGAAGCACGTCGCGGGTAGACGATTCTTCCGGCTCGCTGCGCAGACCCAGGTACACGTTGACCCGCGTCCACATCTTCTGCTTGAGATTCTCGTCGACCTGGGCGTCCGAGATCAGATCGAGCGCTTCGCTCATGCGACCGTTTTCCAAAAGCGCATCGACTTTCATCTCCAGCACTTCGCCGATCGGACGCAAAAACACCAGCGTGGACCCGTTCCCTCTTCCGCGTCCCGGCGTCCAACGTATCCAGCCTTTTTCTTCGAGACGCCGCAGAACGAACTTGACGTTGCGCGGCGTGCAGAATAACAGCTCCGCCAGCTTTTCTATCGTAACCGGGACAGCACCGTCCGCGTTTTTCGTTTCGCGCAATCCCCGATGAATCTGCACATAATGCTGCATTCCGCTATCCATAAGCCTCGCTCCTTTCGACGCATAATGACTTCGTTGCTTTATTCGAACATATAAAAGGTGAAAAAAGCAAATCTTTTATTACCCTTTTTCTTCTCCTTTTGGCTAGGTACAATGACGACAGTTCAACATAAGGAGCGTAAGGCCCATGATTCCAAAAGCGTTAAAAAGTATTCACCCACTGGCTTGGACGATCATTGTCGGCACAATGTTCGGACGTGTCGTGACTTCGATGAGCATTCCGTTCCTCGCGATCTACTTGACCGGAACGATGGGCGTATCCGCTACCCAGACCGGATTCATCGTAGCCGCAAGTTCGCTCGCAGGCGTCTCGATCAGCTTCTACGGCGGTTATATCTCGGACCGAATCGGCCGTAAAAAAGTCATGCTCGTCTCCGTTTTTTGCTGGGCAGCCGTCTTTTTCGGTTTTGCGGCATCGACAGAAGTCTGGATGTTTTTCGTTTTCAACGTACTGAACGGCTTGTGCCGCTCTGTATTCGAGCCGGCTTCGCGAGCCTTGTTATCCGATACGACGGCACCCGAACATAAGCTGTTGGTGTTCAACCTGCGTTATGCAGCTATCAATATCGGCGTCGTGTTTGGACCGATTCTCGGCCTTCAGCTAGGCTCGGCAGAATCCACTTTTCCTTTTCTGGTGGCAGGTATCGTGTATGTGATGTACGGTTTCGTACTGGTCGTCCAATTTGCCGCGCATCGCAGCGCATTGCCGGTTCCGAGCGAAGCTGCGCCTCCCAAAATTCGCGAAGCGCTATCCGTAACAAGCCGGGATCGGATCTTCCTGCCGATCCTGATCGGAACGACGTTCTGCGTGCTCGGATACGGACATTTCAGTTCGACGCTCGCCCAATATCTATCGTTGGCTCCGGGGCTTAGCAACGGAAAAGAACTATTCTCGTACATGCTGGCCATGAACGCGGCGGTCGTGCTTCTGGTGCAATACCCGATCGTAAAAACGGCCAGCCGCTTCCGTCCGGTCGTTCCGCTGATTTTGGGGAATGTGTTCGTTGCGATCTCTTTGCTTATGTTCGGCCTGGGGCATAGTCTCTTTTTGCTGCTGGCGGGTGTATTCGTCTTTACGGTCGGCGAGGTGCTGATGTTCACGATGATGGACATGCTGATCGACCGAATCGCCAAGCCCGAGTGGAAAGGCACGTATTTCGGAACGATCGGCTTCAACAATATCGGTAACGTGGTGGCTCCAATCGTCGGAGGGCTTCTGCTCGATCAGTTTGCGCTGCAAAGCGGAGTGGCTGTGTTCGCTCCTCTGGCGCTGTTGACGGCATGCGGATTGCCTTTCCTCTGGGCGGCGCACAAGCGGTTGACGGCGAAAGAAGCTGCGGACATCAAAAGCGACACGGCGAAAAGAAATCCGGCTTGAGGCTATTATCCTGTTGGGCTTGACCGATATCCGATACTCCTTCAAAAACGGCGTAGATGCTCTGAGCATTCACGCCGTTTTTGTGTTCGGAATCCGCATTTGTTCGTCGGTTGCCGGGCTTGCCGTAACCCTGATTGCCGCTCGGCTTGAACTTTTACTTGGTCGGTAAGCGTTTTGTCGCCAGCCTGGACGTTTACAGTTTAGAGAGTAAGCAATATGGACAGAGTCGACGCATACCTGAAAAGACGAGTCCCGCAAAAACGGATTCGCATGTTTGCACGGCTGTTAAGGAGGAACTTATGGCACCGATCCCTACCGCACAAGAAATGTATATCCGCCAACTGACCGAAGAAGCCCTTGGATTGCTTCGGCAAGAACGACCTACCGAATTTGAACACTTCGCCCGGGACGTGCACCCCTATGATCTGGTACAGATTTATCACGAGCTTTTACCCCATGATCAAAATCGATTCCTGCATCTGCTCCCGATCGAACAGCTTGCGGATCTGACCGAATCGACCAGCAATGCGGAACAGGTCGAGATCTTCGGCATACTGGGACCGGAACGTTCGATCGACGTGATGCAGCAGATGGACGAAGGCGACTTGGCGCGGTTTCTGAATGAACTGACGCCCGCCAAACGCGAAGAGCTGTTATCGAGCATGCAGGTGAGCAGCGCAACTTCGCTGCGCAAATTGCTGAGCTATCCGCCGGAAAGCGTCGGACGACTGATGTCGGAGCGCTTTATTTCGATCTCGGCCGAAGATACTCCACGAGAGGCCACGGAGCATATCCGCCGCGTGGCTTCGATCTCCGATACGATTAGTTATCTGTATGTCGTTGACGAAGACAAAAAGCTGGTGGGCGTCGTGTCGTATCACGATCTGTTTTTCGCAGCGGAAGACGCTACGATTAGCGATCTGATGAAAAAGCGCATCGTTACGGTTCCCGTTACGCTGGATCAGGAAGAAGCGGCACGATTGATCCAGGATTACGATTTTCTGGCACTGCCGGTAATCGACGAAGCGCAAAGGCTATGCGGCGTGATTACGGTAGACGATATTCTGGATATCGTCGTGTCCGAAGCCGACGAAGACGTAGCCAAAATGGGCGGCGGCGGAAAAGACATCGACTTTGACACCAAAGCTTTGGTAGCGGTAAGGCGGCGGCTTCCGTGGTTGATCCTGCTGCTGTTTATCGGGCTGGTATCGGGGAGTATCGTCGGGTATTTCGAAGATACCTTGCAGCAGATTGTCGCTCTGGCCTTCTTTATGCCGATGATCGCGGGGATGACCGGGAATACGGGCACGCAATCGCTTGCAGTCGTGGTACGGGGGCTTAACGGGCGCAAGCTGACGGCACCGACCGTATGGAAATTGATTCGGCGCGAATTGGTCGTGGGCGTGTCGATCGGCGTCTGCTGCGGCATCATTATTACGCTTATCGCCTACTTTTGGCAAGGGAATCTGGTCCTGGGAGGCATTATCGGTATTTCGCTATTGGCGACGTTGATTATCGGGACGCTGACGGGAACCTGTATTCCTCTGCTGCTGAGTCGGTTCAAGGTCGATCCGGCTGTCGCTTCGGGGCCTTTGATTACGACATTGAACGATATTTTGTCGTTGTTTATTTATTTCGGGATCGCTTCGCGGTTTTTGGGGATGATGGGGTGAGACGGGGGCGGCTTTGGTTTAGCCGCAAAAATCCTGTTCGTTAAGGGGGCTTGGGCGGCGCTGCGGGAGAAATTGCCAGCATAGGCTTCCGAAGTGCATTTCTTCGAAATGCTTCACAAGGCGCTGTCTCACTCATAAAACCTTCGGTTTTACGAGTTCAAAGGCGCCTTTCCCTGAATTTCTCCCTCCGCTTGGCGAAGCTTCTTAACGAGCAGGTTATTCGACTAAACAAAGCCCTCTCTTTGGGTAGAGAGGGCTTTGTTTAGTACATTTAGTTATTAATGAACGGTGCTTTTTATAAAGAAAAGGTAAGGTTGCGGTTGGGAGATACTAAGTCATAGATTATGGCTGGATGATAAAGAGTATGCGATTAAAGTGAAGTCTGGGCTGGGGTTTGTTCGGGTTGCTGGGTAGTCGGGTTTGCTATTGGAGCACGCAGTACGCGCATGGCGTTGAGTACGGCAATCAATGTTACGCCGACGTCGGAGAATACGGCTTCCCACATGGTGGCGATGCCGAAAGCGCCTAGGATCAGGAAGACGGCTTTTACGCCGAGGGCGAAGATGATGTTTTGCCATACGATGCGGCGCGTGCGTTTGGCGATGCCGATTGCGGTAACGATCTTCGACGGTTCGTCGGTCATGATGACCACGTCGGCGGCTTCGATAGCGGCATCGGAGCCAAGTCCGCCCATCGCTACGCCGATATCGGCACGTGCCAGTACCGGGGTATCGTTGATGCCGTCGCCGACGAACAGGATTTTTTCTTTTGCTCCTTTTTCACGATCCAGTCGCTCGATCTGTTCGACTTTATGCTCGGGTAGCAGTTCGGCGTGAACTTCATCGATGCCGAGGCTGCGACCGACGAATTCGCCCACGCTTTTGGCATCGCCGGTCAGCATGACCGTTTTGCGAATGCCCAGATTTTTCAGGCCCCGAACAGCTTCCGCCGAATCCGTCTTCACTTCGTCCGCAATCACGATTCGGCCCGCGTAACGTCCGTCTACCGCGACGTGCACGACTGTACCCGTATCAGAGGATTCGATGAAGGAAATGCCTTCTGCCCGCATCAGCTTGGCGTTGCCGGCCAGCACGGTCGATCCGTCTAATCTTGCCCGGATACCGTGACCGGATACTTCTTCGTAATCATTCACTTTCGATTCATCAAGCTCGCGGCCGAAGGCTTCACGGATCGAGTCGGCGATCGGATGGTTCGAATGCAACTCGGCGTAAGCGGCGGATTCCAGCAATTGTTCTTTTTCAAAACCATTCTCAGGATGGATCGCGGTCACGTTGAAGCTGCCTTGAGTCAGGGTTCCGGTCTTATCGAATACGACGATCTTGACGTTATTCAAGGCTTCCAGATAGTTGCCGCCTTTGACCAATACGCCTTGTTTGGACGCTGCGCCAATACCACCGAAGAAGCCGAGCGGTATGGAGACAACCAACGCACAAGGACAAGAGATGACCAGGAAGATCAAAGCGCGATAGATCCAGTCGGAGAACAACGCACCGAGTATGAATAGCGGCGGAACGACGGCAAGGAGCAGGGCGGTGATCACCACGATCGGCGTGTAGGCACGGGCGAATTTGTTGATAAACGTCTCGGTCGGCGCTTTGCGTCCGGCCGCATTTTCAACCAGTTCCAAAATTTTGGCTACGGATGATTCGCCGAACGTACGCATAACCTCTATGGTCAGCACGCCGTTTTTGTTAATAAATCCGCCGAGCACTTCGTCTCCGGCTTTGACGCCGCGAGGCACGGATTCCCCCGTGAGCGCCGAGGTATCCACCAAGGAAGAACCCTCGACGATTCGTCCGTCCAGCGGTACCTTTTCACCGGGGCGAACCAGAATGTAGGCACCGACTGCTACCGATTCGGGCTTCACTCTTTTCGTCTCGCCGTCTACCTTCAAGTTGGCGTAGTCGGGACGGATATTCAGCAGCGACGTAATCGATTTGCGCGAGCGGTTGACAGCCAGGCTTTGGAAAAACTCGCCTACTTGGTAGAACAGCATAACGGCTACGCCTTCCGGGTATTCTCCGATTGCAAAAGCGCCGATTGTCGCTACCGACATCAGGAAATATTCATCGAAGACTTGTCCGCGGAAAATGTTTTTCACCGCTTGCCACACGACATCTCCACCGACGGTCAGATACGCCAGCAGGAATAAGGCCAGTTCGATTCCTCCGTTAAGCGGAGCGAGCAATGCCGTTGCCATAAGCGCCGCGCCTATACCCAGTCGGATCAACAGTTTCTTTTGGCTGCCGCCATGATCGTGTGTGTGCCCGGCGTGCCCATGTTCAGCATGATCATGACCCGCATGGTCGTGTCCTTCATGGTCATGGCTGGCGTGTGCATGTCCGCGTTCGCCGGGCTTGGAGCTGTGAGTATGTTCATTCGATCCGTCACGATGTACATGACCGGAAGAACCTGTAACGACCGCGCCCGGGGCGGACTGGACAATACGGCCTTTGGCATCGACAGGCTGCCTTGTTCCTTTCAACACGATCTGTACATGAGGCTCAAGCTTTTTGATCGTTCCGGCGGCTTTCGAAGATACTTCCGCCTCCTGCTCCGAATCCGTTTCAAAGGTCAGCGTTTTGTTCACGAAGTTCAGCGAGCATGCGGATACGCCTTGCATCTTCTGTACGCTGTTTTCGATCTTGAGTGCGCAGTTGGCACAATCCAGCCCTTCAAGCACCCATTCGCGCTTGATGGTTCCTGTAGCGGTTCCCATAACGATCCCTCCCGGTTAATCTCTAATCATGCTATTCAAAAACATTACGGATAATATATGAGCATGTGTTCATGTGTTATTCCGATTATAGCCCGCGTTTTCCGTGAAGTCAAAGCTTTGACCGAAAAAAAGCCTATTCGTAATCTCAACGATTTTTGTTATAATGGTCGTATGACGCATACGGGAAGGTGATGAAGCGTGACACAGGAAGCGCTACGCGAAGATGTGACGGACGAGTGCGGCCACGACGGCGCAGACAGCTCGGCTCCCCGAGACACGCTGGTTCAGATCAAGGAAAATTTTGTGGACGAATCCACCACTATAGATATGGCCGAAATGTTCAAAGCACTCGGCGATCCGACCCGGGTGAGAATTATTTATGCGCTGCTGCAAAAAGAGCTCTGCGTGCATGACGTTTGCATTGTGCTTGATATGACGCAATCGGCTGTCTCGCATCAGCTTCGGTATCTGCGCAACACTCGTATCGTGAAACGGCGCAAAGTCGGCAAAACGGTGTTTTATTCGCTGGATGACCGGCATGTGGAGGAGATTTTTGCTCAGACGTTGCAGCATTTGAAACACGGGTGAGGGAAGGTCCTGTTCGTGGGGGAAGCTGGGGGCTCTGCGGGAGAAATTGCCAGCATAGGCTTCCGAAGTGCATTTCTTCGAAATGCTTCACAAGACGCTGTCTCGCGTTGCTCAAAGGCGTCTTGACCTGAAATTTCTCCCTCCGCTGCGAGCTTCGTTAGCAATCAGGAGCTTGTTGGGGTAGTAAGTAAAGAAAGGGAAGCCCGAAATTGGGCTTCCCTTTTGGCGTTGTGGAACAGATTAGCGTCTTATTTTTACTCCAGATATTAGTCGCCGTCTTTCACTTTGCAATCGAAGCCTGGAAGGTCGAGTTGGATGGTGATGTGCGAAATGCCGAATTCTTCGGTTAGGAGATGGCGGGCTTGGGTTAGGACGGTGGGGCCGTCGGCTGCGTTACTGAGCATAAGGTGAGCGCTGAGCAGCGGGAGATCGGAGGACAAGGACCAGATATGCAGGTCGTGTACGTTTTGTACGCCCGGAATTTTGGACAATTGTTCGCGGATCTCGTTGGCATCGTACCCCGCCGGGGTGCCTTCCATCAGGATATGCACGGAGTCGCGCGTAATGCGGTAAGCACTTAAAAGAACCAAAGCGGCTACGATTACGCTGGCGATCGGGTCGGCAAGGTCCCAACCGAAAACCATGATCAGAATTGCCGCCACGATTGCGCCGACCGAGCCGAGCAAGTCTCCGATGACGTGCAGGAAAGCACTTCGAATATTCAGATTTTCCGATGTATCGCCTCGCATCAACAAATAAGCGGCCGTTATATTGACGAGCAGGCCGATAACAGCGATCGTCAGCATGCCTGTGCTCATAACGCTCGGCGGATCGGAGAAGCGCTGGAACGCCTCGTAGAAAATGTATAACGAGATGCCCAGCAGTGCCAGACCGTTCAGGAAAGCTGCAAGAACTTCAAAGCGTTTATATCCGTACGTCTTGGCACTGCTTGCCCGACGTTCGCCCCAGATCATAGCGAGTAGGCTGAGTCCAAGTGCTACGGCGTCGCTCAGCATATGGCCTGCATCGGATAACAAGGCCAAGCTGTTTGTAACAAGACCCCCGATGACTTCGACGATCATGTAGGATGCGATCAGGAAAAAAGATAATTTAAGCGCCTTTTTGTTGGCATTATGCGTGTGGGAATGACCTCCCGGCCCATGCGAATGACCGTGGCCGCTAAGATTATGGGCTCTGCGGCGACTATTGGAGCTACTTGCATGATAGTGACCCGCATGGCCGTCAGGGTTGTGTGAGTGATGATCGTGATGGTGAGAATCGGAGTGGTTGTGGTCATGTTCATGACTGTCATGAATCTGATGTTCATTTGAACCGTGTTTTGCGAATGGTTTTGGTTTATCTGGGATTTGACTCATGTGACTCGCCCTCTTTCTAACACATATGAGTAATTGCTCATACGTTCACTATAAACCCCTTTTATTAATCTGGCAAGTCGTTTGGGTTATTTTCCATAGAAAACGCTCCGCCGGAGCGAAGCGTTTTGTTTATTTGGAAGCTTTATGTTTGGAATCTTTTAACGAAACGATCCGATTAAACACCCGTTCACCTGAAGCTCCCAGATCCGGGTCAAGCGCGTAATAACCATGGCGAATAAATTGAAAACGATCCCCTGCCGACGCATCTTTCACACCGGATTCTACTCGCGCATGGGTGATTTTCACCAAGGAATTCGGATCGACGAGCGCTGCCCATTCGTTGCCCGATTCGATCAACCGAGCATCCGGCTTCAACAAAGGACCATAATGACGAATTTCCGCCGGAACAGAATGCTTAACCGAAACCCAGTGGAGCGTCGCTTTGACTTTGCGGGCATCAAAGCCGGTTCCGCTGCGCGTAGCCGGGTCATAGGTTCCGCGAAGCTCTAGGATCTCCCCGGTTGCAGGATCTTTGATGATCTCCGTGCAGGTGATAAAATACGCGCCTTTCAATCGGACTTCTTTTCCGGGAGCCAGACGATGAAATCCCTTGATCGGTTCTTCCATGAAGTCTTCCCGTTCCAGATACAGCTCGCGAGCGAACGGCACTCGTCGTTTGCCCATCGATTCGTTTTCGGCGTTATTTTCGATATCCAGCCATTCGGTCTCTCCTGCCGGATAATTGGTAATGACGAATTTGATCGGGTCGAGCACGGTCATGATGCTTTTTGCTTTGGGCTTCAAGTCCTGACGCACGGCATGATCCAACAAAGCGATGTCGACCGTGCTGGACGTTCGAATCATGCCAACGTCGCGAATGAAGCGGCGAATACTCTCGGGAGTCACTCCTTTTCGACGCAAGCCCATCAGCGTAGGAAGACGAGGATCGTCCCAACCGGACACGAATCCGCCTTCGACAAGTTCTCTCAAATAACGTTTGCTGGTCACGACTCCGGTAATGTTTAAACGTCCGAACTCTTTTTGTTTAGGAGCTTCTGGAATATTCAGTTCATTCATTACCCACTCATACAATGGACGATGGTCTTTGAATTCGATCGAGCACAAGGAATGCGTAATGCCCTCAATGGCGTCTTGAATCGGATGGGCAAAATCGTACATCGGGTAGATGCACCAAGTATCTCCCGTCCGGTAATGCGGAGCGTGAATGATCCGGTAAAGAGCCGGATCGCGCAGCGTCGGATTAGGGGATTGCATATCGATCTTGGCACGCAGCACCTTGGCTCCCGCCTCGTATTCTCCTGCCCGCATACGGCGGAATAAATCCAGATTTTCTTCGATGGAACGTTCCCTGTACGGGCTGTCGGTTCCCGGCCCGGTCAGCGTACCGCGATACTCCGCCATCTCTGCCGGAGTCAGATCGCAGACGTAAGCTTTTCCTTTTCGGATCAAATCCAGTGCCGACTCGTAGATTTGTTCCGCGTAATCCGACCCGAAAAAGACTTCCGGTTCCAGCCCCAGCCAGCGAATATCCACTTCGATCGCACGAACGTACTTCATGTCTTCTTTCAACGGATTGGTATCGTCGAAGCGCAGATTGAACGTACCACCGAAGCGCTCCGCCATCCCTGCATTGGTTAAAATAGCAAACGCGCTGCCGATATGCAGGTATCCGTTAGGCTCAGGCGGGAAACGTGTGGCGATCGGGCGGGAATAAGTTCCGGCATCCAGATCCTGCTGAATGATTTTGCCGATAAAATGCTCTGCGTCCGCGTCCAGCTTATGTTCCGGTTTATGGATGGTTGCGTATTTATTTTCATGTTCAAACGTAGTCAACAATAAAACCTCCTCAATCGAATCTCCGAATTGGCGTTGCCTCGGCAACGTCGAGCGCAAACTAAAAATCCCACCTCCAAGACGTATCGTCTCGGAGGCGGGATATTGTTCGCGGTGCCACTCCGGATTCGTCGCCGCCTCGCGGCAAACGACCTCATCAGGTACGTCGTAACTATGCCGTATGGCATTCGCACGGTTATACCCTGGCTCTATAACAGGAGCACCTGTCGCTTCATCCTTCCTGATCGGAATTCCGAAACGCTGCGGACAACCTCTGAACCTTATGTGGCTCATAGGCTTGTCGGACGGGGCTTGGTTCGGGTCGACTTTTGGCATCCCTTCTCAGCTTACCGGGACTCTCTGTAGTCAATCATGCGACCGTACTCTTCCCATCACTCGCGTTTTTTTGATTTGGAATCTTACTCGTTATTCTTACGCTTTGAGCGTGAACAGATATTATCATACATATGGTAAAATGACAATGCGCGGACTCGGGATTGACAAGCGGCCTGCCAACCGGGTATGATGTGCGGTAAGTCCGGAGAGCCGGACTGCCCGCGGAAGAGTCCGCACGCAATACCGAGCCGATTTACCCTACACCAGCAGAGCCTGAGCAGAGACAAGAGCAGAGACAAGTTGAGCGGAGCCGAGTCCCCACTTTCAATCGCATATCCATCACTTTCTTTCTCTTTTCTCTCCAACCTTGCTCCAATCGAAGGAGGAGAAAAAGTGAAATTTCAAGCCACTCTCAGTCCACAACAAACGACGTACGCAACCCAGGGCAACCTGGAAATCACACGCACCCTGACCCCTCTTGACTCATCCGAGGCGGTATCTCCTATTCTGGACCGAATCGATAGCCATCGCGGCGCCCTGTTCACCAGCGGCTATGAATTTCCGGGCCGTTATTCGAGATGGGACGTCGGATTTTTGAACCCGCCGATCGAGCTTCGCTCTTCGCGCGGTCTTTTTGAGATTCAATCTTTGAACGAACGCGGCGATCTGCTGCTTGATTTTTTGCATCACCATCTGTCCAACGATCCGGTATTCGAGCTATCGCGTGACGGCGGTCTGATCTCCGGCTCTATTTTGCATCAAGAAGACGAAGACGAACTGTTGTCCGAAGAAGATCGTACTCGTCGCCCGTCGATTTTCACGCTGATCCGCAGCATTAAAAACGCTCTCGAAGCTCCGGAAGACTCGCAGCTCGGTCTGTACGGCGCGTTCGGCTATGATCTGGTGTTCCAGTTCGAACCGATGCCGCTTAAGCACGAACGTACGCTTGAACGTCCGGATGTCGTATTGTACCTGCCGGACGAGATCGTTATGGTCGACCGTCAAATGGGCCAAGCGTACAAGCTGAGGTACGATTTCGCGCTGGAGGGTCGTTCGACTGCCGGACTTGACCGCTCGACGCCGCCGACCGCGACTTCGGTTTCTTCCGCAACTTCCGCGCCGCAACTGCCGGAATATGTTCCGGGACGTTACGCAAGCCTGGTCGACACCGCTATCGAAGAATTCAAAGTCGGCAATCTGTTCGAAGTCGTACCGACGCAGACGCTGTACGAGCCTTGCCCGGAAGCGCCTTCCGCCGTTTTCCGCCGACTGTGCGAGATCAATCCGAGTCCATACGGCTTTATTGTCAATCTGGGCACGGAGCATCTAGTCGGTTCGTCGCCGGAAATGTACGTACGGGTCGAAAACAAAAGGATGGAAACGTGCCCGATCTCCGGTACGATCAAACGCGGCGCTTCTCCGATCGAGGACGCCGAGCAAATCCGCAAACTGCTCAATTCGCACAAAGACGAAGCCGAGCTGAATATGTGCACCGACGTTGACCGCAACGACAAATCGCGTGTCTGCGAACCGGGTTCGGTCAATGTGATCGGGCATCGGCAGATCGAGACGTATTCCCATCTGTTCCATACGGTCGACCATGTGGAAGGCACGCTGCGGGAAGGCTGCGACGCGCTCGATGCCTTTATGACGCATATGTGGGCCGTTACGGTCACGGGCGCTCCCAAAAAGGCGGCGATCCGCTGGATCGAAGACCATGAAGACTCCCCGCGCGACTGGTATGGAGGCGCTGTCGGATTTTACAGCTTCGACGGCGGCTTGAATACCGGCTTGACGCTGCGCACGATTCGGATTCGCGGCGGCGTAGCCGAAATCCGGGTCGGCGCGACACTGCTGTACGATTCGATTCCCGCGGAAGAGGAAGAAGAAACGCTGACGAAAGGCGCGGCGCTGCTCAAAGCGGTTCGCGGCAATCGCACGGTTGGCGCAGCAGCACTTTCCGCATCGGAACAAGCTTCCAACCAACCGGGGGCGGGGAAAAAATTGCTGTTCGTCGACCATGAAGACTCTTTCGTGCATACGCTGGCGGGTTACTTCAAAGAAACGGGAGCCGATGTGCTGGTTCTTCGTACCGCGGCTGCGTTGCGCGTGCTGCGCAACGGCGAAGCTTTTGACGGGATCGTGTTGTCGCCGGGACCGGGACGACCGGACGATTTCCGGATGCGCGAGGTATTGGATCTGGCATTGGAGCGCGAGGTTCCGCTGTTCGGCGTCTGCCTCGGCTTGCAAGGCATCGTCGAATACTTCGGCGGAAGTCTGGGCATCCTGGGCGTTCCGCAGCACGGCAAGCCCGCTTACGTCACGGCTACGGCGGATTGCCCGCTATTCGAAGGGATCGACGGCGCGTTCAAGGTCGGCCGTTACCACTCCCTGCACGCCGATACGATGCCGGAATCGCTGGAAGTAACGGCGCGTTCGGAAGACGGCGTGGTCATGGGCATCCGTCACCGCGAACTGCCGATCTATGCCGTTCAGTTCCATCCGGAATCGCTGCTGACCGCCGGAGGAAGAATCGGGCATCAGATCATCGGGAACTTTATGCGGACGGCGAATATGAGCCAGTCGGCGGTGCGGTAAGTTAGACTATTGCGTCAGGTCACTTCAAATCGGCTTCACTCGCATCATATCGCTTCAACGATACGCCTTCCGGCAAGCTTAATCGTCGCTTGCATGGAAGGCGTGTTTTTTCTGCTACCAGGCGTCAAGCTTGAACACAAAAAAACGCCCCGACCTATTCCGAAGAATAAGCGGGACGTGCTTCGTCACCGAATCGCGATATGATGTTTGGGACTCGTCTTAGTAAATCATAAATGAAAAGATTGAGTTTAAGCTTTTCGCAAGTGGGCTTCTTTTAAGCTTTCGCCGGTTTTTTGCTGCCTTTTACAGGCACATTACCGCTTTTTTTCGCGGCGTGATTCCGGTTGACCGTCGTATTCGCGCCTTTGCCGGTCTTGGCCGTACCCGTTGTTTTGGACGTTTTGACCGACGCGGCTTGCGAAGATTTGGTATTGGGTTTGCCTTTTCCGGGCTTGTCGTTACCGTTATCCGGCTTATCCGATTCTTCGACTGCAGGAAGCTGGGCTTGCATAGCCGCAATGGAATCGGGGTCGGACGGATACATTTTGCGGAACAACAGCGTCTGGAGCAGCAGGAACGTACCGCTCGCCATCCAGTACAGCGGCATAGCCGCCGGTGCGCTGAAGGAGAAGAACAGCATCATGATCGGCGAAATATAGCCCATGATCGCCATCTGCTTGCGCTGTTCCGGCGTCATGCTGTATTGCGACACTTTCGCTTGCACCAGATACAGAATCGCCACCAAAATTGCCATGATCCAGTCCGGCGAACCCAGCTTGAACCACCAGAACGAATGCGTCGACAGTTCCGGGGTCAGCCGGATCGCCGTATACAGACCCGACAGAATCGGCAGTTGAATCAGAATCGGCAGACAGCCAATATTCAGCGGATTGAACTTGTGCTTCTGGTAGATCGCCATCATTTCCTGCTGCATTTGTTTCTGTTGTTCAGGGTCTTTCTTGTTCTCGTATTTCTTTTTCAGTGCGTCCATATCCGGCTGCATCACGCTCATCTTGACTTTCATCTGTTGCTGCGAACGGGCTTGACGCATCATCAGCGGGAACAGGACCAAGCGGACGATCAACGTAATAGAGATAATGCCGATCCCGTAGCTGCCGCCGAACCACCCTGCCAGATGCTGAATCAGAAACGAGATCGGGAATACGATGTAGTGGTTAAAAAATCCCGGCGTCGAGCTGGTGATTTCACCGCTTTGCGCACCGCATCCCGACAACAGAACGACCAGACCGATCAATACGGATAAAGCTAAAAACTTACCTCTTTTCGAGCTGAAAATGAATCCTTTTGACTGTACGTTGCCTTGTTCCATGTTGTTGCTCCTCCTCGTGAGTTCGAATAAACGTCATCGCACGAGGAAAAGCAATCGCCGCCATCATCATCGGGAGCCTCACGGCGCCGGATCATCCGACTAAGCCTGGAAG
This sequence comes from Saccharibacillus sacchari, assembly GCF_037722395.1. Taxonomy (GTDB): domain Bacteria; phylum Bacillota; class Bacilli; order Paenibacillales; family Paenibacillaceae; genus Saccharibacillus; species Saccharibacillus sacchari_A. The sequence goes on from NZ_JBBKAR010000006.1 coordinate 33,656, forward strand.
GCGCGTCTGTACCGTGGGGCGCAGGAATAAGATTAAAATAGTTCCGATAATCGTAATTCCCGGCAATAAACCACGTAAAGGACAACCCGCCATACAAAAACAACAGGTAAAAATAACGCAAGATCAATAATAAGCTGATCGAAAATAAATAAGGGAGCAAATCCTGGATATCGAGCAAAGGATTCACCTCCTTTCACCGTTCAAAATGATAAATCTTTAATTGTGAATAGTTTAACATATCCGCGTCCGCTTGTATATCTTCTCCTCCCCTTTTGCTTCAAGCTTCCGTCTTTAAGGTAAACAACGTGTAGAAAGCCAATCTATTACAGAACCGACCGCATACGTGCGTTCATTTAGCGCGCACCGGTCGGACCGGAAAGCAGGCAGGCCCATGATGAGCTATCGAAAAAAACAACTACTCGGCTTCGGCGTTATTCTGTTTGCCCTTATGATCCTTCTTTTTGTTCTGGCCGCCATGCTGGATGGAGTCCGGCAGAATCTATCGGAAATCATGGATGAGTGCTACGATAAAGTCAGTCGTTCCGCGGCCTTTCGCAATAACTTTGCCTACCTCGACAGTGAAGTCGGGTATCTGATTAACGAAAATGATCCGCAGCAATCTTCCTCCCATATGGCACAGATCGATAGACGTAGCCAAGCCGCCTATACTCATCTTTTTTACCTTCAGCTTCATATCGGCAAAGATGGAAACGGTGTGCTGCTCGGCTCTATTCAGCAAGGACTTGAACGGTATATGGATGTCGTCGAGCGAATCGATAACGTATTGGATCAAGGCGATTCCGAAGGAGCTTCCGTATTGTTCGTGGAGGAGGCACAAGGCATTCGAACGAATCTGCTTCGCAATCTGGACGAATACACGACGATGCAGGAAAACAAAATGCAAGCTGCGCAACAAGAAGCGGATCAGCGCTTTAGCCATATTTTAATGGTCAGTGCAATCTCGGCTTTGGCGATCATCCTGATCGGAGTCGCCTCTGCAACCTGGGTTATTCGGGGAACCGGGCGGAGTCTTAGACGCGTGACCGATCTGATGGATCAGTTCGATCCCGGCGCCGTTGAGCATATGCCCCGTTTAAGTGTGGATACCAATGACGAAATCGGCAATATTGCACATGGATACAATCATATGCTTGGTGCTTTGGAAGATCATAACCGTCGGGTCGGTGAGTTTAACCAGCGGATCGAAGACAACAATTGGCTGCAAACCAAGCTTAACGAGCTTGTGCTTTTGTATCACCAGGTTCCGAATCAAGAAGCGCTGGCAGGGATGTTTTTAGCGATCGTGGCACCTGCCGTACATGCGTCTTCAGGGCTCTTTTATATTCGGGAAAAAAAGGAGGAACAGATCAGCTTCACCCGAATTGCATCCTACGCGGACGATGGACCTCAGGATACTCAAAAACGCTTTTTACCGGGCGAAGGCTTGATCGGTCAGGCTGCTATTGACGGACAGGAGATTCTTATTGATATTCCTGACAATTATCCAGGGCTAATGCGTGCGGGAAGCGGTCGTTTTCGTCCAAAACAGCTCTGGATTATTCCGATCGAAGCTGAAGACCGGGTCGAAGCTGTCGTTGAACTGGCTTCGCTTCAGCCCTTCTCCCCGCTGCATCGCCAGTTGATCGAACAGCTTCGCTCCACGCTTGGCATTGCGCTTCAAAGCGTCTCTGGCCGTGCCGAAGTAGACCGTCTTCTGCATGAAGCACAATCCATGACCGAAGAATTACGCCGCTCTTCGCAATACAAGTCCGAGTTTCTAGCCAACATGTCGCATGAGCTTCGCACACCGTTGAACAGTATTCTGATTTTATCGCAATTGATTGCCGAAAACCCGGAAGAAGCCGAAACGGAAGGAAAAAGCTATGCGGAGATTATTCACCGTTCAGGAGAAGATCTGCTGAGCATCGTCAACGATGTACTTGATCTATCGAAAGTGGAAGCCGGAATGCTCGATATCAATCAGGAAGCTTTCTCGTTACGCGACTTCCCGGAACTGCTCCACTACGGATTCGACGCGCTTGCCAAGCAGAAGAATATCCATTTTGAGATCTCACTCGCTGAAGATCTTCCCGACTTTTTCTATACCGATGGCAAAAGACTTCAGCAAATCATTAAAAATCTTCTCTCCAATGCCTTCAAATTCACGCAAACAGGAACCGTATCCTGCACGCTCCATCCTATAGATATTCAAGAGCTCCCATGTATCGCACCTGATGCTCGTGTTGATCCGAATCGAAACGCGATCGCCATTACCGTTCAAGATACAGGAATCGGCATTGCCGAGGACAAACGCGAAGTGATCTTTGAAGCTTTCCGTCAAGCCGATGGCAGCACCGAGCGCATGTATGGCGGAACCGGGCTTGGCCTGTCGATCTGTAGAGAGTTTGCCAGACTGCTGGGCGGATGTATAACACTCGATAGCGTCGAGGGACAAGGCAGCTCGTTCACCCTTTATTTGCCGGAGATGCCGGAATCGTAATCCGCCAGTTGACCGAATTTACGGACTTGACGGGAAACACAGCCCGGTTTTTGTACGAGGCCACTCTCTTTTCCCTACGCTATACAAAAAAGCAGGTTCTCCCAAAACGGGAGAACCTGCTTTTATATGAATCCTTATTTGTTCACCTGAGCACTGAGCAGCTACTGCTTGATTCTGCGTTCCCCGTCGTAAGTCGCCAGCACACCGTACAGCTCCGGTCTACGATCGCGGAACACGCCCCACTCGATCCGATCGATCTCCAGTTGGTCGAGATCGAATTCGGCTGTGAGGATTTCTTCCTGATCGCGGCTCGCTTCGGCAAGCTTGTTGCCGCGAGGACCTGCGATAAAGGAAGAACCGTAGAAATTGATCGAAGAATCTTCGTCGCTTTCCGGGCCGATCCGGTTGGACGCGATGACCGGTATCAGGTTGGAACCCGCGTGGCCGATCATGCAAGCCTGCCAATGATCCTTGGAGTCGATCGAGCTATCTTGCGGTTCCGAACCGATCGCGGTCGGGTACAGCAGGATTTCCGCGCCCATCAGCGCCATTGCGCGTGCGGCTTCCGGGTACCACTGGTCCCAGCAGATGCCGACGCCGACTTTGCCGTAACGCGTATTCCACACTTTGAAGCCCGTGTCGCCCGGATTGAAGTAGAACTTCTCTTCATAACCCGGACCGTCCGGAATATGGCTTTTGCGATACGTGCCGAGGATTTCTCCGTCTGCATCGATCATCGCGAGCGCATTGTAGCGGGCATAGTTTTTCTTTTCATAAAAGCTGATCGGCAGTACGACTTCAAGCTCTTTGGCGATCTGCTTGAAATGGTTAATGGCTTTGTTGCTCTCCAATTCCGTTGCGTACCGGTAATACTCTGCTTTTTCCTTCTGGCAGAAATAAGGCGTCTCGAACAGTTCCTGAAGCAGAATGACCTGTGCACCTTCCGCCGCTGCTTTGCGTACGAGCGCTTCGGCTTTGCGGATGTTGTCGTCAATGTCCCAGGTACAGCTCATTTGGGTTGCGGCCACTTTTACTTTTCTCATAAAAAACTCCTACTCCTCTCGATTGTCGTTTTCTTTTTCCGCTTAACGCCCCGCCGGAATTTGTTGCGTTGTACAGTGTACGTTACCGCCTTCACGAATAACGGCCATGCCGTCTACCGTGCGAATCCGCAGCTCCGGGAACGTTTGCTGAAGCACTTCTTCCGCCAAACGATCGGTCTCCGCCGCTGCTGCGCCGAATACGGGCAAGATGATGCCTCCGTTGACGAAATAGAAGTTCAGATAGCTCAGGGTCAGTCGGCTGCCTTCGTACTCCAGATATGGCGGTTGTTGAATTTTGATAATCTCAAGCTTGCGTCCTTTGGCATCTGTCGCTTCTTCCAGGATACGCAGATTTTCTTGAGTAATGGCATAGTTCTCGTCCGAAGGATCGTCGCAGACTTGGATAATGACTTTACCCGGAGCCGCAAAACAAGCCGCGTTGTCGACATGACCGTCCGTCTCGTCTCCCGCCAGACCGCGGTTCAGCCAGACGATCGTTTCGACATTGGTGAAGTTCTTGACGTGCTGCTCGATCTCCTCGCGGCTCAGCGAAGGGTTGCGGTTCTCGTTCAGCAGGCATTCTTCCGTCGTCAACATCGTGCCTTCGCCGTCGACGTGAATCGAACCGCCTTCCAGCACCAGCGGCGCATCGAATCGACGCAGTTGGAGGTGCTCCAACACGGCTGGCGCTACGGCATCGTCCAGATCCCATGGGGAATATTTGCCGCCCCAGGCATTGAAGCCCCAATTGACGCCGGCGCGTTCGCCTGCTTCGTTCACCAGAATCGTCGGCCCGTTGTCGCGCAGCCAGGCATCGTTATGCGGAATCGCCAGCAGTTCGACCGGGTGGCCGGCGAATACCGGATGGAGACGCTCGACGTCCTCCGGATTCACGACCAGCGTCACCGGTTCGAATTCGGCAATCGCTTTGACCAGTTCGGCGTATCCTCCGCAAACTTCTTCGAAGTTGCCCGGGTATACCATCGAAGCCTGTACGGGCCAGGACAACATCGTCCGTTCATGCGGCGCCCATTCGGCAGGCATTGTATAATGAAGAGTTTTCGGATTCATGGTTTGTCGTCCCCCTACTTTAGGTTGAAAAAATCGTTGATTCGCGAACACCATCATACAATAAGTGCCGAACGCAAACAAGCCATTCCCGCAAAGTACGGGAACGGCTTGTGTAAGCTGCGTATACAAAATTAACGCGAACGAGCCGGCAGCACCAACAGCATATACGATGCAAGTGCCAGCAGTTCCGCAATCCCGATTACAAGCCCCATCGGAAATGCAGTCTCTCCGCTGCCCAGTCCGACCAGCGGGCTAGCCGCGGCACCGAGCAATAGCGGCATCAGGCCGATCAACGCCGAAGCGCTGCCTGCGGTACGCGGTTCCTGGCTTTGCATGGCGAGGGACGTCGTTGTCGAAGCCACCATCCCAACGCTTGCTACGACAAGGAAAAGAAGCGGCGCGATCGCCCATAATCCGCCGCCGAGCCAGGTGACTGCCGTTAAAGAAACACCTGCGCCAAACGCGATCAGCAGGCCCGTCACCAGCAGCTTGCTTTCGCCGGTTCGCTGAACCAGCCGTCCCGTGATTTGCGAGAACAAAACAATGCCCAACCCGTTGACGGCGAAGAACAGGCTGTAGCCTTGCGGCGAGACTCCAAACAGATCCTGAATCACGAACGGCGAACCGGAAATGTAAGCGAACATCCCTGCCGTCACAAAAGCCTGGGAAAACGCATAGCCGACAAAAGAACGATTGCGCAGCAGTTGTCCGAACGTGCCAAGCGTATCGCCCAGACCGCCGGAAGAACGTCGTTCGCGCTCCAGCGTCTCCGGCAGTGCCAGCACGACCGCGATAAGCATCAGGGCGCCGATTGCACATAAAACGGAGAACACACCGCGCCACGATACATAAGTCAGAATCAGGCCGCCGAAGATCGGAGCCAGAATCGGAGCCAGACCGTTTACGAGCATTAGCATGGTGAAAAACTTCGTCAATTCGGTACCGGCGTATAAGTCCCGGACAACCGCACGGGAAATAACAATCCCTGCCGCGCCCGCTGCTCCTTGAATCAATCGCAAAACGATCAGAATCCAGACAGAGCCGGCGAATGCACAGGCCAGCGAAGCAAGCGTGTATAGAACCAGAGCGACAATTAGCGGACCCCGGCGTCCTCGAATATCGCTAAGCGGTCCGGCGATCAATTGTCCCAGCGCCAAACCGAGCAAACAAGCCGTAAGACTCAACTGAGCGAGCGATTGGGTGGTATCGAGGTTCTGCGCAAGCGTAGGCAACGCAGGCAGATACATATCGATCGAGAGTGGACCAAAAGCGGATAAAGCACCGAGAATCAAAATAAATTTCAGACGCTGGGCTCGGCCGACCGGCGTTTTGGCGGAAACGGTAGGCATGAAAAAGGCAACTTCCTTTCTTCGGTCGAATCGTTTATCGGAAAGACCTATTTGTTGAGGCGACCTTTTAGATTATCGGCCTTTGCCGCGTTTCCGTCAATGCTCGCCGGGTGATTCGGGCCTCCTTTTTCGAGACTTTTGGTTTGTTTTTATTATTATGAATTTTTCATGTAATGATTTAAGATTTAAATAAACTTCTCCAATTCGGGGTTGGATTGCGGGATTTTCTTGTAAGCCGTTGGAATTCCTGGTCCAGGGCTTCGATTTCCGCGAAAGAACCGGCAATCAGTTTTGCGATCGGCAACCGATGATAGACGCCGAGCAACGCAGGCAATATCTTTTCGTAACGCCGGATCGCTTTGGCCTGGCCTTCCGGAACCATCGCGTACCCCGCTTCTTCCAGGCTGTCGAACCCTTCCTGCATCGCATCGACGATTCGCCGAAGCAAGATTTTGTCGCGCGCTATCCGCTTAAGATCGCCGTTATGGGCTTGCAAAGCGGCGTTGAGCGGAATGATCGGAACGATATGGTTTTTCAGCCAACCGTCGATGTCGGGATGCAGGGTGAATTTTCCTTTGCTGTTTGCGAACGCTTCTTGCAGCAACGGCAGGAAAGCAGGCTCTCCGTCTAATCCGCCCGCGATCAATTCGCCTTTGCCGAAACGGACAGAAACGACCGTGCCATCGTCTTTGCGCATGCCGCCTCCGATTTGGAAACCGAACGCCAGATGTTTTTGCGTTGCCGACAGTCGCCGCAGCTCGTTTTCCGTTGCCGCGATATTCGGGTTATTGCCTACCATGACGATATGCTCGCTGATGTTGGCCGCCAGCACAGGCAGTACGGCTTCGATATCGGAGTATTTCATGACGGTAAAAATCAGATCATACCGGTCATTCGGTTCCAATACGCGAATAACGCGAGGACGATCGGTTGTCGTTTTGCGTTGAAAATGGTGCCGAATCACCAGACCGTCTCGCTCAAGCTGATCCGCTCTTTTTCCCCGGGCCAAAAAAGTAATCTCATGCTTTTTCTGCATCAATAGCTGTCCAAGCACACTGCCTAGCACGCCTGCTCCATAAATCAAAATTCTCATCTTTTCTCTCCTTTTTCTTTTTGGATATTAAAAATTAACAATTGTTGATTCCTAAACATCTGTTGAGTAATATAAACGTATCAAGACTACAGACCCGCGGCAATGACTGATCGGCTTGCTTTTGTTGCTTACTCAACACGAGTATGTAATCTGTTCAGAAAAAAGGAGAGAAATCGATGGATCGACGCGCACGTAAAACGAGGCAAGCTCTTTTTGATACGTTTATCGAGTTGCTTCGCGAAAAAGGATTCGAACGGATCACCATTCAGGAGATCGCCGACCATGCAGATGTGAATCGCGGCACGGTCTATCTGCATTTTCAGGACAAATTCGATCTACTGAACCAATGTATCGATAGTTATCTGCATGAGTTGAACGAAAGTTGCCGTCCGAAACTTCCCGATGAAAGCCCTGAAACTTCCTTGCTGCGCACCTTTGAATATTTGGAACAAAGTGCCGAACTTTATTCCTTGCTCGTTCGCAGCGAAGGAAATCCGGCTTTTCGCTCGCGCCTTTGTTTGATGCTGAAGCAAGGGGTAGAAGCACAATTCGACCGGTTTGTTCAGAATGACCGGATGAATAAGGAAATTGCCGTCCAGTTCCTCACGACTGCGATTGTTGGACTCATTGAATGGTGGCTTGCAGAAGGAATGCCTTATTCGTCAGCCGAAATGGTTAGACAGCTGATGCTTTTACTTGGAGCGCACGGTCTTCCGTATTCGGTTAAAGAGCCGGAGCAGGCTATTTCTTTCCTTTCCATACGTTAACTTGCACCACGTTTGTTCATTTTGTATGCTTGAACATAAGAAGGTTTTTTTAGTAGAGATTAAGCCAAGAATGGAGAAGTGTAGAATGAACCAACCCAGGTCATGGTCAGGACGATTTCGCAGATTGTTCCTGAACAACAAGTTCGTACTGTTTTTATTCATCGCGCTGCTGGTCGGCGTGAATATTCTCGTCTTTTCCAAAATATCGTTTATCTTCAACCCGCTCTGGGTGCTGATCAAGACGATCGTCCTGCCGATTATTCTGACTGGCGTCGTCTATTATCTGCTGAATCCAATCGTCGATTTTATGGAAAAGAAAAAGGTCAAACGGGTCTATACCATTTTGGTTCTGTATCTGCTGATTATCGGTATCCTGGTAACCGTCATCACGCTGATCGTGCCGGTCATTCGGGAACAGCTGCTGGGGTTCTTCGAAAACTTCCCGGCATACAGCCAAACGATCCAGACCGAATTCGAGAAATGGATCGGCAGCGATCTGGTCGCTCAATTCCAGGCCACGACCAACTTGAATACCCAAGAAATCGTCAGCACGATCTCCGAACGGGCGACGACCATCCTCAATCATACATGGACAGGAATCGGCGGTCTGCTGGGCATCGTCAAAGAATTGGTGCTCGCGATCGTGACGCTGCCGTTCATCTTGTTCTATCTGCTGAAAGACGGTCGCAAGCTGCCAGGCTACATCCTGAGCTTTATTCCGACGAAGCTGCGTCCGGGCACTCTGACCGTTCTTCAAGAAGCGAATCATCAGATCAGCTCGTATATTCGCGGCCAGGTCATCGTCAGCATGTGTATCGGCGTGCTGCTGTATATCGGCTACCGCATCATCGGGCTCGAATATTCGCTGGTACTCGCGATCGTCGCCGCATGTACCGCCATCGTTCCTTATCTGGGACCTGCGATCGCGATTACGCCGGCTATTATCGTCGCTGCCGTCACTTCGCCGATCATGCTGCTCAAAATGATCGTGGTGTGGACGGTCGTGCAATTGGTAGAGGGTAAATTCATTTCTCCGCAAATTATGGGCAAATCGCTCAAGATTCATCCCATCACCATCATTTTCGTCATTCTGACGTCCGGCAATCTGTTCGGCGTCGTCGGCATCCTGCTGGCGGTTCCGGGTTATGCCGTACTGAAGGTACTCGCGACGCATGTGTTCGATTGGTTTAAAATGCGTTCGCAGCTTTATCTGTAAGGTCGACGCGTTGCGTATCGGCTTACGGTCATTGCTTTTCGGTCCATACAAAAAGCCTCCGGCTCGCTTTCAGCGAGTGCGGAGGCTTTATTTATTCAGATCACGTCACGGATTTTGCGAGCGCAAACGGTGTTCGTCTGCGGTCGCTGTCCGTCTTCTTGTTCGCGATCAGGTACGTCCTGTCCAGTCGGCCGGCGCGATCTCGTGCCAACGGCGGCGAATCTCGTCGTAACGCTTCTGATCGAGCGCTCCCGCTTCGAGCAATTTGGCGTTCTGCTGCCAGCGATCGGGCTTCGTCGTGCCGACTATCGCCGTATGAACGCCCGGCGTCGACAGCGTAAACCGCAGCGCCGTGCCTACGGAGTCCGGCTCGGATTGGAAGCCGTACTGCAAATCGCGCAGACGCTCCCAATACACGTACGCGTAATCGTCAGGATCTACCGTGTCGAATAACCAGGCCGCATTGGCGATCGGACGCTTGACGGTCACGCCCATGTCGCGCTTGATCGCTTCAGGCAGCACCAGGTCGATGATTTCTTGATCGGCTACGTTCAGCGACGTCTCCAAGCTGTCGAACACGTCCGTTTTTACCGCGTACAGCGCATCCGTCGTATCGCCGCTGTAACCGATAAAGCGCGTTTTCCCCTCTTGTTTGGCGCGTTGAAGCACTTCGATCACTTCGCCTTTGCGCAGCACTTCCTCCGAGCAGCTATGCAAATGAATCATATCGACATGGTCGACTTTGAGCCTTTTCAGACTGCGGTCGATCGTGGCGGCGAGGACAACCGGGTCCCAATCGGAACCGTCGATGCGCGAGGCATGTCCGCATTTGGTAAACAGATAAAAGTCGTCGCGGCGGTGCGAGATCGAATTGCCGATCAACTCCTCGCTGTCTCCGTAACACTCGGCCGTATCGATAATATTGAGCCCTGCATCGATCGCGCTGCCCAGCAGCTTGTCCACGTCGGCCTGCGACACTCCGCTGCCGATCTCCGACGCCCCGAAGCCAAGCACGCTTACGTCCATTCCGGTCTTGCCGTACGTTCTTTTTTCCATGTTGTTTCCTCCTCTTCGCGGCGGTAAACTTTTGGTTCCATTGTCCTTTTACCCGTCAAACCGCTTTAAGAAAGCGTATTCTCGAATTTAATATCTTGTCAACGCCAGTTGACAAGGTATTAATTCTCGAAATACTGACTCGGATGCCCTTGAAACGGATGCGTTCGCTCTTTGTACACACCGTTGGTGTAGATTCCGATCGTGCTTCGCCAAAAGCGCTGCGCAGGTTCGTTGTTTTTGAGCTGCGTAATTTTCCAGCGTCCGCGGAATCGGTCGAACAGCATAACCGCCGCACGCCCTCCTACTCCGTGTCTCCGAAACTTTTGCAGCACGAAAAATTCGACCATGTAGTAGGACGGTCTTTTTCCGCTATCATCGGTCTGTTCGACCAACGCAAAACCCGCAATTTCGTCGTCGGCACGAATCAGAAACGGAAATTTGCGATCGGCTTTGCTCCAAAACTCGTCTAAATCCGGATAGTCGGGAAAACTTCCGTTTTCATCGGCTGCAATATCCAGATACAACGTGAAATCGTACAGGTAAAACTGAAGCAGATTCTCGATCGCCGCACGACGCTGCTCCGGTACAAGTTCCAACTCTACAATCGGTTCCATGCTTTTCGGCTCCTTTTCCCGTATGATCCGTAATCTTCCTTTTCCATCGTAACCGACTCCCTATCTTCCCGGCAACTTTGCGTGCGAATATTGACGAACAACCGTTTGCCTGCTTCGATTGCACATATGGTACACTACAGATAGAAGACCGTTTCGACGGTAAAACCGTTATGTTATTCGCGAAAAGAGGAACTGTCATGAGCATTCAAAAAACAATCGACCGCGCGCGCCTCGGCGAAAAGCTGCCGGAAATGCCGTGGTACGTTCAGCAATTTATCGATTACAAGCTTCCCGACCTGTCTCCGTCCACACTGCTGGAATATGTGCGGGACTACGAATCTTTTTTCAATTGGCTCCGCGCCGAAGGGTTATCTGCTGCTACTGTTCTGAAGGACGTTACGCTGGAGGAACTGGAATCGCTACGCATGGAAAATGTCACGAGCTACCGTCTGTATTTGACCACGCGCACGGAAGGCACCAATTCGCGGACCACCGTCACCCGTAAGCTGTCCGCGCTAAGATCCATGTTCCACTACCTCAGCCAAATTGCCGAAGACGAGAACTTTTATCCGCTTCTGAAACGAAACGTCATGGCCAAAATCGAGATCAAGCGCACCAATAAGCCTAAAGATACTGCCGCCAAGCTCAAAGGCAAAATCTTGGAGGAAGAGGAATTGCTCGCGTTTATCGACTATATCCGCGAAGGTTACGGCGTCGATGTCGCGGACAATAAACAAGCCAGCTATTCCCACGCCAAAAACAAAGAACGCGACGCCTCCATCGCCAGCCTGATCCTGAACTCCGGCCTGCGCGTCTCCGAAGTCGTCAACCTGAACATCGCCGATCTGGATATGGGCAACAAAATGCTCTACGTCATGCGCAAAGGCAATAACGACGAAACCTTCAAAACCCCGGTCTATTTCCGCGATCAGGCCCGTTTCGATATGGAACGTTATCTATCTCTACGCGAATCCGACTACAAGGCTCCCAAACGCGAAAAAGCCCTCTTCCTCGCCATTCCCAATGGCCAAAAAGAAGGCAAACGCATGACCAAACGCGCAATTCAGGCGATGATCATCAAATACGCCAAACGCTTCGGCAAACCGTACTTAACCGTCCACAAACTCCGCCACTCGTTCGCGACCGATTACTATCTGCAAAACGATATCTACAAAACCAAAGAACAACTGGGCCATGCCTCCACCGAAACCACCGAAATCTACGCCCATCTCACCGACAAAACCATGTCCGAAGCCATCGAACGCCGCGGCGAGGAGACCTAAGATTTAGACATAAGGTTTGTCTTTTTAAACTTGATTTAGCGTTAAATTGACTAGGGTGTGTCTTCAAACCTCAATGGAAGCAGATTTTGCCGAATTTTCGTTCTCAACAAGGAACTTTTTCGAAGGCGTGCCGGGGCACGTCAAGAGAAAGTGACGAAGGAGAGGGCGAAAAGGCGGTAAAAGATGCACATCGGCAGGTTTGAAGACACGCCCTAGCCTATAACATGTATCCATCCTTATTCATTCCCACTAAACTAAAAAAGAGAAGCGGCGCTGGGCCGCTTCTCTTTTGATACGTCAAAAAGTCCTGCTCGAAAACGAAGCCGCTAGGCGGAGGGGAAAATTCAGTGAAAGACGCCTTTGAACTCGGAAACTTCCACTAAAAATTTTAATCGGTTTTTTCGAGTGAGACAGCGCCTTGAACGAATTTTCCCCGCAGCCTTTCGCCTTCTTTTACGAACAGGACTTTCCCCGACGTCGTCAAATGAGACTAGATGGACAACGCCGCCGTAATAATCATCGCGCCAATCACATGCAGCGTCCCCGCAAACAACCCGTGCGCCACATTCCCGCGTTCCGTTCCCTCGTCCAGGTTAAGCCCGCCCCATTTTTTCAGCACGAACTCCACCGCGCTTTCCAGCGCCAGCAAAATCACAAACGAAATAAACGACACGATCCAGGCACTGACGATGCTCGAAGAACCTTCCAGCACGTATTTCAAAATGAGCGCTTGGGCAAAAATCTTCATGACCAGACGGATCGTCACCGCCAGATTGCCTCTGCGGATCTCCTGGAAATCTTTGTACTTCGTAAACAATGAGTCGATCACCATTAAAAGCGTCAGCAGTACCGCCCCGGAAAGCGTCCATACTGCAAGTCTTGCCAAATCCGAAAATTCCACTTTCCGTCCTCCTTACGCGCCGATTATGTAAAACCATGAAAAAGCGAAGGGAGCCGCCGCGTACATACGTTCCCCTTCGCTTGGCTTTGTTCGCTTAATAGGCGCTTCAGCCATTATTCTGTTTTGATTTTACTTCGTTATGCGAGTTATAGATTGTGATTGGGTTTACTCGTTTTTCTCGTATTGCTTCATCAGTGCTGCCAATTCGCTATCCACCGCACTGTTTTTGCCCAATTCAGCAAACTCGTCGTCGAGCGATTTGCCTTTGGAAGACATCTCGTTGCTCGCTTCGGCTTGCGCTTCCATGTTCAGCATCTTCTCTTCCATGCGCTTCAAGCCGGACGTTGCGCTGTCGGAGTTGAAGCCGGACATCGTTTTGTTGATTTCCGTTTGCGCTTTGGCTGCACTGTAACGGGCAACCAGCGTATCGCGTTTGTTTTTCATTTCGGTAAGCTGCTTGCGCATCTCTTCCAGCTTACCGCGCAGATTGTCGGCAGCCGCTTTGTTTTGATCGAAGCTGTTTTTGTACTCGTTCATCTTTTGCTCGGCTGCATTTTTTTCTTCCAACGCACGGCGGGCCAAATCAACGTTTTGAGCTTTTGCTGCCATATGCGCCTGCTCGGTGCGGCGGTTGACCAGCTCTTGCTGCTCTTCGTACAGTTGCTTGAACTTTTTCTCGATCGCGATCTGGGCAGCAACCGCTTTTTCCGCGTCGGCCAGATCTTCCTGCATGTCGCGAATGTATTGATCCGTCAATTTAACCGGATCTTCAGCCTTCTCGATCAGTGCGTACACGTTAGACAAAGTTAGATCTCGCAATCTTTTGAAAACGGACATCCCTTTTTCCTCCTTGAAAATGCTTTTTTCTATGTTCTTTTGAACCATTACCCTTTCTACTACGAGAAAGGTACAGAATCGGTTTCACAAGGACTGTAAATTTTTAAAACATTTTTTTCGAGGTATCCAATGCCTTATCGATCAAGCGGTAAACAGTGTCGCTCACTTCGCTGATTTGTTCACGCGTGAGGCCGTCGTAATGAATCCCCATAATGACGGTCACCGTACGCTCAAGCAAACGGGCCGCATGCAGAGCAGCAGGCTCACTGAGCACATGTTCTTTATGCCCCGGAACACGGGTTGTGTTCACCTTGTACTCGTCTGCTTCGAGGTAAGCCGTGGAGACTGCACCGATATGCGCCGCACCGCCCGTTATCACGAGCAAGGTATCTCTCCCTGTCTCCTGACGTTCTACCCGGATATCCCCAGGGTTAAACGGATAAGTCTCCAAGTCGTATGCCTCCTATAAAATGCCGCGAATCTCGCTCAGACTTTGAATGCCTTCCGCAAGCATGAACCGTTCCACGCCATCGGCCAACTCCGCACCCGCCTGCCAATTGACGAAGTTGTACGTACCCACCTGTACAGCTTCAGCCCCGGCCATAATAAACTCGATCACATCTTCCGCGCTTGAGATTCCGCCCATCCCGACGACCGGAATGCTCACGCGCTGGCACACCTGATGCACCATACGAAGCGCAATCGGTTTGACTGCCGGACCGGACAGCCCTGCATACAGGTTCTCGAATACGCTCCGGCGCTTGCGTACATCGATCTTCATGCCAGACAGCGTATTGATCAAGGATACCGCCTCGGCGCCTTCTTCCTCGCACATCCGAGCCATGTCTGCGATATCCTCGGCGTTGGGCGAAAGCTTCACCATCAGCGGCAAGGTTGTCGCGGCACGAACCTCGCGTACGACTTCACGAGCGATGCAGGTCTTGATGCCGTAAGCCATTCCGCCCGCTTTGACATTGGGACAAGAAATATTCAACTCGATCAGATCGACGGCTTGACGCCCTTCGCGGTTGCGCTTTTGCGAATCTTCGTCTATCAATCGCGCGCCTTCCACGTAATCCTGCACCGTACCTCCGCCAAGATTCACGATCCGCACCGTATCCAACGTTTCCCAGAAAGCGCACTCCTCGTCCAAAAAGGCTTGCACGCCTGGATTCTCCAGCCCCACGCTGTTCAACATTCCGGAAGGTGTCTCGTAGACACGAATCCCCGGATTGCCTGGTCGCGGATGCAGTGTCACGCCTTTTCCCGAGATTCCGCCGAGCTTGGACAGATCGTACAGCTTGCCGTATTCCTTACCAAATCCGAATGTTCCCGATGCCATCACGATTGGATTTTTGAAGGTTACGTCTCCTATGCGGCAAGCCGTATCCAATGTTATATCGATCATGCCAGCACGACCTCCTCCGCGAGGAATACCGGGCCGTCCACGCATGCTTTTTTCCGCCCGTTCTCACAGCCTACACTGCATACCAGACAAGCTCCGATTCCGCAGGCCATCCGATTTTCCAGAGAAACATAGACCTTCGCCCGACCGGACGACATCGCGCTCTTTATCTGGGCGGCGCGCAGCATAGGCTCCGGCCCACAGATAAAGAGCGTATCGTAATCGTCAAAGTTCACCCGGTCCAACACGATTCCGCCGAGGTCAATCTCGACAGGATGCCCCAGCGACCGGAATTCATGCTCTTCATAGACTTCGACACTGTAGCCCAGATACAAATCCGCTTGCTCCAGATGCCTGGCCGCATAAAAAAGAGGCGCAATCCCGATGCCGCCCCCAATCAGCGCCGTGCGGCCTTTTGCCGCCGGAAACCCGTTGCCGAGCGGACCCAGCAGCGTCACATCGTCGCCGGCCTGCATCCGCGAAAGCATCCGTGTTCCTTCTCCCGCCACTTTATATAGAAACTTCACGCCGCGTTCGTCCTGATCGTACACGCTTAACGGACGAGATAACAGCGGATAGCCGTCCCAGCCCCGCACCATAAAAAATTGTCCTTGCTTCGCTTCGAAGTGCCCTTCCGCATGCATCACGTAAATGCCTTCCGCCACACGCCGGTTGGAAATGATGGTCGCCATATGATCCTCCCCCAGATTGCTGACTTGCGCATATCTTGTCTATGATGCCTTGAGACAGGGGGAAAAGCTATGACATGAATCACGACTCGGGAAAGTTACGTATGCGCGGGAAGGGAGAAGACTGCGAGAAAAATTCGTTCAAGACACTGTTTCATTCGGAAAATGGATTAAATTGAAATAAGGAGTTTTCCGAGTTCAAAGGCGTCTCTCACTGAATTTTTCTCTCCGTCTTCTCCCTTCTAGCTACGTTCGGCGTTTTCCATACATTGGAAGACAACTTATCTCTATTCGCTAAGTTCTATTCGTTAGGGCGTGTACGCAAACTCAGGCGACGTGCATCT
>NZ_JBBKAR010000007.1:0-182969 GCF_037722395.1 Saccharibacillus sacchari
AAATATTTTCTATGTTTTCAAAATTTATCTTCATTTTTCTTCTCCTATCTAAATGAACATCTAATTGCGAAATTAATTTAATTAATTTTAGTAGCTAACTTTATTCAAATCAAAATAAAAAAGCGAGTTTTATCATAATTAGTACTTGATAGTACTAGCCCCCTCTTCTCAATCCATTTTCCGCAATCCCCTACGTAGCCCATCCAAATCCAGCCCGTCCGCCGCAAACGCCGAACGGATCAGGCCCGGCGGCGTAAATTCGTCGTATTTGCCGAGATAAGGCGCCTCGAACTCGTCCAGCAGATTGATCGGGTCTTCCATGCGTTCGCTCTCGGACAGGATCAGATGCTCCAGTTCGTTCGCATCGGTACGTCCGGCGACGACCATGTAATGCGGCTCCATCGGAACAATGGAACGTAGAGATAGCTGCTGGGACAGATTGTTTTTGAGCAGGCGTTCCAGCGTCCGGTATTCCCGGCTGCCGATCCACGGCATGACGAACATGGAATCGCCGCCCGCCGGCAGCACGAGGCGTTCGGTCAATCCGGTTTCGCGAGAAAGTCGGCGCGCGCGTTCGAGCCGGGCTACCGCGTTCGGCGCAAGATACGGATATAGCGTGTTTTCCCGCAAAATATCCCGCATTTTACGGACTACCCGAGTATGGATATCTCCGCCTGCGCCGAGCCAGAGCGTATCCGCTTTGCCTTTTGCGTTTTTGACGTAAACGGCTTTATGGCGGTTATCGACTTCTTCGACTTTCCACAGCCGTCCGGCAAGCGAGAAGCAATACCCCGCAGGCGGAACGGTGGTGATCGAACCGATCTCTTCCGAGCCGTCATAGACGGAATGTTCTTCTTCGTCCTGGAACACGGCATAGAAACGGTAATGCCCGGATACCCGCTCTCCCATCAGGCCGACGATCAGCATGCCTTCCTCGGTCTGCTCGATATGGTCGGTCGCCAGCAGATGCTCCAGCAGTTCGCGGTATTGATCGGTCGTAAAGTTGGCAAAAGGCGGCAGCGTCAACACGGCGCGCGCCAGTTCGCCCGGATCGGCTTCGCCGAAGCTGCGCAAGACGCTCATCGTCTGGTGGTACAGCAATCCAAGCGGAAGCTTGCGCACGACCTGCGGCTCGATCCACTTTTCTTTCACGTACAGTTCGCAGACCGCGATCGCCCGCAGCAGCGTCCACGGCATACGGGCCGGAAGCTGCGCTTCTTCGTCGTCTTCTTCGGCGCACACGAACATCATCTCCGCGACCGCGCCTTCGCGGCGCCCCGAACGGCCGAGCCGCTGAACGAAGCTGGCGCAGGAATACGGCGCGCCAAGCTGCATCACCCGTTCCAGACTTCCGAGGTCGATACCCAGCTCAAGCGTCAGCGTCGCCGCCGCGACGGCTGGACCGTAGCCTTCCCGCAGCGCCGCTTCAGCCTCCTCGCGCAGCATCGAAGAGATACTGCCGTGATGCACGTGGAACACGTCGGGCTGTTCGCGCAGCGCGGCGATCCGGCGCATTTCCAAAATGGTCGTCTCGGCGGTGGTGCGGCTATTGGTGAAGACCAACGCTTTTTTCAAATGCGTATGGTCGTAAATAAAGTTGTTGTACGCCTTTTTGGCATTCTCCAATGCTTCGCTTTGCCGTTCGTCGCGGGCGTCGGGCATGGCGAAATTCTCGATCGACAGCCGCAGCTTGCGCCCCCCCGGCGGCGAGACCAGCTCGACCGGGATATGCGTGCCGCCGGCCAGCCAGTTTTTCACGGAATCGTAATCGCCGAGCGTCGCGGACAAGCCGATCCGGCGCGGCGAACAGCCAGCCATACGCGACAAGCGTTCAAGCTGGCTCAGCACCTGCGATCCGCGATCCGCGCCCATGAACGCATGCACTTCGTCGATCACGATAAAGCGCAGATCGCCGAACAGCGCCGGGATCGCGTTGGGACGGTTCATCAGCAGACCTTCCAGCGACTCCGGCGTAATCTGGAGCACCCCGGACGGATTGCGCATGACTTTCGTTTTTTCGGATTGCGGAACGTCGCCGTGCCAGTGCCAGACCGGGATATGCGCGTCGCGCATCAGTCCTTCGAGCCGCTGGAATTGGTCGTTGATCAGCGCTTTGAGCGGCCCGATATACAGGATGCCGACCGAACGGGAAGGCTCCTGGTCAAGCAGCGTCAACGCGGGGAAAAAGGCGGCTTCCGTTTTGCCCGAAGCCGTGCCGGACGCGATCAGCATATGGTGGTTCGTATCCAGCACGACGCGGCTCGCTTCCACCTGCACTTCGCGCAATTCTTCCCAACCGCTGCGGTAAATATATTCCTGGATAAACGGAGCCAGCCGATAAAACGGATGCTCCGCGCTCACAGGTCAAGCTCCGCGAGAATATCGTCCGGTGCATCATTTCGGGAAGCAGAAGCATCGTTGTTCGGCTCGGCCTCTACGGCATTGTTTGAATCCCGGTCTCCTTTTCCATACTGCGCGTCACTCCGGTATTCCTCATCGCTACGCCGCTGCATATCGCCCAGACGTTGTTCATCGTTCTGATCGGGAGCGATGCGTTCGCTTTCCGTCCGAGGCGATTGATCCGAATATGGAGCACGGGGTGCCGACGCTCCGTAAAACCGAGGATCGGACCCGGCGTTGCCATAACTCGAACGGGAATCTGACGACCCACGGAAAGAATATCCTGCCGACTCGTACACGTTGCCCCCGTAAAAGTCCGGCTCCGTTCTCAAGCTTTCGACGTTCTCCCCGCTTTGAAAGCCGCTTCCGCGCGGACGGAACGATGAAGCAGAGGTCGAAGCCGCTTCGCTCGCGGAGCTTTCGGAACCGTTTGACGTCGGATAAGCGTTTGGCCGCGCTTCTTGCACACCCCGATTTCCGGATAGCGGCGCTTCGCTCGGCGAAGGCTTGGAAGCTGGCTGTGTATCGTAACCGCCGCTGCCACGACCAACGCCGTAACTCGAAGTCCCCGGTTGCTCGGTTGCAGCCGTATTTGCGCCAGAAGCCGTCGGATGGGACGCCGAACTCTCATTGGACAAACTTGATCCGCCCAGTCCACTGAATGCCCCGCTACTTTGCTGCGCACGACCCAATACGTCCGGCAGCAGTTGGTCGAAGCCACGATCCGGGTACTGATGCAGCGTGTTAAGCAGATCCATAAAATCGCGTACGACTTCTCGCGTGGTCAGCAGCGCGTCCGCCCCCATTCGTCCCAACTCGGATTCCATGAATCGGGTCAACTGCCCCTGATCCAGCGAAGACTCGTAGCCGTAATGCGACGCGTGCAGATCCCGCAGCTTTTCCAGCAAAACGAGAATTTCCGCGTGCGACAGCATTTCCAGACGCAGAATCGGCCCCGCGTAATGCAGCATGCCCGCCCCTTCGCCGAAACGTCCGGCCACCAGGCGCGAACGCAACGCGTCATAGCTGAACAGACCGCGACGCTGGTCTTCCACAAACTGCGGCGTGCCGCCGAGGAAGATGCCCAGATGCTGCGCTTTGCCTTGCATGGTGTCGTTGAAGATCGTCAGCAGCTTTTCGTAATTGCTTTGCCGCGAGACGGTATTGGTGATTTTGTATAGGTTGACGCCTTCGTCGATAAACAGCAGCAACCCCTTATACCCGATCTTCGACATGAATTCGGCCCAGAGCTTCATATAGTCGTACCAGTTGTCGTCGTCGATGATCACGCCTACGCCGAGGCACTTGCGCGCTTCCGTTTTGGTCGGAAACTCGCCCCGCAGCCAGCGCAGCGCGTTTTGCTTCAGCTCGTCGTCGGACATTTTGTAGCCGTTCCAGTAGGCCGCCAGCACTTTCGCGAAGTCGAAGCCGTGCACCATATGCTCCATATTGCCCGTCACTTCGAAAATGCGCCGTTCGACCTCGACCGGCAGCTTTTCGTCGTCCGGCCGCAGTCCCAGCTCCGCCATCGCCTGCTGCTGAAGCGACGCGAACCATTTTTGCAGCACCGCTTCCAGCGCGCCGCCGTCGGGACGGGTGCGCGTGGACAGATGCGTCATCAGCTCGCGGTACGTGCCCAGACCCTGCCCTTTGGTGCCGACCAACCGGCGTTCCGGCGACAGGTCCGCATCGGCTACGACAAAATCGCGATCCATCGCGTAGTTGCGCAAAATCTGGATTAAAAAGCTTTTGCCGCTGCCGTACCGTCCCGTAATCAGCTTGAACGCCGCGCCGCCTTCGGCCACATTGCCCAGCTCGCGCAGCACCGATTCAATTTCGAGCTTGCGCCCGACCGCTATATATTCCAGTCCGATCCGCGGAACCACGCCCGCACTCAATGAATTCACCAGCGCCGACGATATCCGCTTCGGGATCTTCGTTTGATTCACGTTCAGTCACCTCCGAATGTTGCCTACTACTCTGTATCCGATACAGAGCACTAATCCGCCGAAGCGGAACGTTCCGCACCACTATACCATACTCTTTCCCCATGTTCCGATTCAAAAATAAGCTTTCGCGAATTTTCGGAATTCCGATGATTTACGGTGCATATAGTCTTTCCAGGATCGGCACATATTCCTCCAGCACCTCTCCGGCATCGATCAACAAATCTCCGATCGTCTCCATCGCGGCTTCATTGATACGGTCGATCACCGTCTCCGGCAGCTCGCCTGCCGCTCCGGCAATACTCATCCGCTCGGCGTCACTGGAATGCAGCAACACCGCGCGCAGCATCTGCCGATCCGCCGAACCGAGTAACGCGGCGAGAGACCGCCAATCGTCAGCCAGGCTCGCAATGTCCCAGTCCTCTTCGCCGATGCTTGCAGACGCGTCGGGAACAGGAGCGGCTTCGGGAGAATTACGGTCAGACGCTTGCAGCTCGGAAAACGGAACATCCGGGTTCGGCATTTTTTTGCTTAAAAGCGGTACAGTCACGTCATCTTCGCGTTCGTTCGAGCGACCGGATTGCTTTTCGTTATTCGAACCGTCAGCGACAGAATCGAACGAAAGGGCTCCGGGAATAGAGTCAGCGGACCATCCTTCTTCCGAATCTTCCGGCAGTTCCATCGTCTCGAAGCCGTCGTACTCGACCGGATCGTCTTGAGCCTTCGGCTCCGGTTCCGAGTTCACGGATGAGGAGGTCGGTCCGGCGCCCGCGTGTACAGGCGTTGCCGCATTCTCGCTGTTCGCTTCCCCGATTGACTTCGACGAGTCTCCGGCGCTCATCAATTCGCCTGTCAGCATACGCAGCACCTCGTCCGAATCGCGGCGAAGCTTTTCCAACTCTTCCAGGTTGAACTGCACCTCGGGACGCTTGGGCGGTTCCGGCAGTACGCGTTCTTCCGGCGGAACGAACTCGCGCTCGACCGCCGCCGCGATCGTCTCCGAAATTTCGGCGTCCAGCTTGATTCCGCGCAGGCGGCCGCCGAATTTAAATCGGGCGCGCAGCTCGTTTTCCGTCTGCCGCGTCACCTGCGTCATAAAATCGCGCAGTTGCGCGTGCAGACTCAGTTTCGGCGCACGGACCAGAAACGTTCGTCCGTATTTTTCCGGATCGTAAACGGCGCTGCGGAACAGATAGCGCTCCGTAATCCGTATATCGGCTTCGCGGAACAATCCCGTCAGCCGAATCCCGCGCGTGTGAATCAGATGTTCATCAATAGCGCGAACAACATGGGGCAGCACACGCGGCAACGCCTTTTTGCCCGCATCCTTGTAAAAACGACTGGTCGTCATATCGTAATCGGACAGCCTCGCGATCAAATCCCACGTCAGCTCTACAGGTGTCTCCCCAAAACGACGCGACAACTCAAGATCCAGCAGTTCGCCTTTTAACTGTCCGGCCGTCTGTTCCAAAGCGGACGATTCCGGCAGATCGAGCGAATTCACCAATACAAATTCCCGAACCCAATCGGCCATATATCCATCCAAACGGCGGAAACGAGCACGGTAGCTTTCCCATACCCGGACCATCGCGCTTAATCCGTCCTTCGGATCATCCCAACCTACGCCATTGATCAGTTCGTACACATAGATGAACAGATAGGACAAGTCCGTCTCGACTTTTTCGCCCCGCCGGAATTCGGTTCTCCAATAAAAGTACCATCGCTCCTGCTCCGGCTTCATCGCGGCATACGTCGGCCAGTAGCTCGAAAAAGACACGAACGGCACTTCCGATTCGGTCCGGTCCGCATTTTCCAGCGCCCGGCCAATAAACTCCCGTTCCGCCGACTGCTGCTGAACGGGACGAATCGGACGGGCTTCGCTGCCGTACGCAGACTGGCGGCGCTTCGGCGGCATATGCGAAGAGGTACGTTCCGGCTCGGGGCGCGACGTTTGGATATCTCTCGGGTCCGGTTCGCGTTGCGGATTCGGACTTTCGGATCGGCGGCGGGAAGCATCGCCTCGACCTCCGCCGTCTCCGTCGACAACGCGCGGCGGAATCGCCATCCCCCGACTCGGCGGCGTCTCCGGCCGAACACGCGCTTCATCCACGAACATCTCGGCCATACCGCCTTCTTTTCGCCGAGAAGGCAGTTGGAAAGCGGGAACATCGCGCAGCGGCGGTCTGGCTCCGGTAGCGGGCTTGCCTTTGTTCGGATCGATCAGTAAATAACTGCGAGTCAGCGAATCGTACAGTTTCAGCAAGCGAACCTGAACAGCGCGTACCCGGGCATCGTTCATCTGTCCTTCGTCCGAATAGATCGCTAACCGAACTTTTGCCTCGGCGGCATCGATCCGGCTGAACAGCCGCGTCTCGTCGGAACGCACGGCAGTGTCCGGTTCAAGCAGCAGCAAAATATCCGCGCGCAGCGGAACTTCGAAATCGGTCCTTTGAAGCGACGATACAGGAACCAGAATCAATCCCGGCTGATCCGAATCCTGTTCTTCATTCGCGGACGAATCGAGAAACCGGACCGGGATATCGGCTTTCGGCGGCGGCTCGAATCCCTCACTTTGTTCTTCCGCCCAACGCGCCAATTTGGACAAGGTATCCACCGCTTCCGACGTTCCAAGCCGGATCTGCTCGGCCAATACCGCCAACAGCTCACGTCGACCGACGACCAGCAGCCGACAATCAGGCGATGCGGCGAGAGCCTCGACCATCCAGGCCGCCAGTTCCGGAAGCCTGTGTTCGACACCGCCGTATAACCCTCCGTTCATCCCCCAGCCTGTCAAATACCGCAGATGAACCAGAACGGGATTTCTTTCTTCGGGTTCGACCGGCTTCGGTCCTTCCAGTTCGATCGGCAGTTCTCCCGCTATCGCTTCGCCCGGCAATCCGATACGCTGCCTGTAGGAGAAGCCGGCCGAGATCAGACCCGCAGACCCGCCACCTGCTCCATGCTCGCGCAAGCTGCGTGCGAACTCCGGCGCCTCCAAATCGATCCAGCCATCTTCCAAACGCAGATATCGCCGTCCTTCGCTCCAGGCGTCCGTCAATTCGGCAGCCGCAAACTTCTGCTCGCCTACGCTCAATATCGGTTCGGCCTGCACGACGCCTACGCCGCGCTCCCCTACAGGTCCGCC
This sequence comes from Saccharibacillus sacchari, assembly GCF_037722395.1. Taxonomy (GTDB): domain Bacteria; phylum Bacillota; class Bacilli; order Paenibacillales; family Paenibacillaceae; genus Saccharibacillus; species Saccharibacillus sacchari_A. The sequence continues at coordinate 7,492 of NZ_JBBKAR010000007.1, forward strand.
GCGAAGCGACCAATTCCAATCCGAAGCGTCGTAAAGACGATGCAAATCCCGGAACCGAACCAGAGCTTCCCCCGTCACCATCGCTCCCCATTCGCGTTCGACCAGGCAGGCGAATTCCGCCAGCTTATCGCCCCGTGCGATTCCGCCGGATTCGCTGCCGAACAACCGGAGCATCTGCTGCGCATCCATTGCAGGCCGCATGAAGAAAGTCCCTCTCGCGTCCGGTTCGGGCGAATTCGGCAAAGCTTCCAAAAGGTCAGCCTGCGCTTTCGATTCGTCGGACTGTCCGGCGTCTTCCCGATCGGGTTGCCTGTCCGTCCAGGCTGCTTCCAACACGTAACCGTCCAGTCCTAGCAACCTCAATGCTTTGCTGCCACCAGAGAATTTTGCCGCCGCGTAATCTTCGCCGCAATCCGTGATCTCGATCCGCCCGACCGGCTCCGGCGAATATTCGATTTCGCTCTGCACCCGCAGCGTACGTTCGCGCATGGCCGGAACCGCCTGTACGAGCAAATCTTCCCACTCATCCGTCCCGATGCGCCGCCCGATCCAATCCAGATCGTCTTCTTCGAAGCCCGGCAGGTCGATCAGCTCGTACCCGTTGTCTCCGAAACGTCCGAACCAACCGGACTCCAGATAGGTCGCGCCTTCCGGCAAACGTCCGATCAACGAAGACCGTTCATTATCGAGGAAAAAAGTGACGCCGTAATCCCCGTCCGGGTCTGCCATCATCGCGAGTTCCACCTCGTCGCCCATATGCAGGTGCAGCCCCGGCGCGTCGCCGCGCTCGATCGCTTTGAGCAACGTATCGCGAACGACAAGCAACCGGGAAGCGCGGATCGGCGCCTCTTCCCGGTTCAGCCGATACTCCGGCAGCATATAGCGCGGCAGCGGCGTCAGCGCATCGCGAAGCAGAACGGGACCTTCCCCGTCCGTCGCGCTCAGCCAGAACTTGCCCCCGCCGTCCGCGCTCAAATATAGATGATAGGAATAAGCTGCGGTTCTTGCGAAAAAGTCGCTCATTTTACTCCCCTAACGCTCGGGTCCGACGTCTCGCCCGAGATCGCCGGAACCGGAGCTTGCCTGAATTTTCGATTCGTTCATTATACCATCGTTTTTCCGCGGATAAATGCTTTTCGACAAGAAAAGGGGAACCTGTTTTCGCTTTTCGCAAAAAGCCGCCTTCCGTTTTGCGACGGAGGGCGGCTGAATACATCACCGGTATGATCTTATTGTGCTGCGTTTTCGGGACTAAAATGTGAACTGCCGAATCATTTGATAGAGCCGATCGGCGCTGTCGTTCGTTTTCCGCGCTTCTTCGGCGATTTGGTTCGCCTGGCCTACGGCAGAAGCCGTTTTGTCGGCGATTTCTTCCGTGCCTTGCGCCGATTCGTTGTTGGAACTGGAGATTTCGTTGATCGCTTGCGTCAGATTTTGCACCGAAGCGCTCAACTGTTCGCTGGTCGAACTGAATTCGGCGACCATCCGGTCGATATAGATCGCGTCGTTCAGGTAAGACTCGCTCGTTTTGTTCATCATCGCGTAGTCGTCGGCAATATTGCCTGTCAGCAGGCCGATCAATCGCTGCGTGAAATGTTGCAGATTGCCGACGGACTCCGTAACGCCGCCCGTGATCGTCTGGATCTGCCCGACCGTGTTTTTCGAAGCATCGGCCAGTTTGCGAATCTCGTCCGCGACGACCGCGAATCCTTTGCCCGCTTCCCCGGCTCTGGCGGCTTCGATCGACGCGTTAAGCGCAAGCAGGTTCGTTTGCTGCGTGATTTGCAGGATCGCTTCGCTCAACGCTTTGATCTCGTCGACCGACTTGGATTTTTCGAGCGCTTCGTCGAGGCCGCTTTTGACTTCCTCGTACACGACCGTGGTATCGGCGATCGATTGTTCCAACGCGATTTTGAGATCGCCGGCCCGTTTGCTGATAACAGCCGCTTCTTCCGCACCTTCGTGCGCGCCTGCCGCGATCGAGCCGATCGCTTTTTCGAACTCGTCCGCGGAAGCGTTGATTTGCTGCGCGGAGGCTGCTGTTTCTTCCATGCCCGCGGACATGTTTTGCGTCGTCGCCGATACGTCCTGCAATTCGCGATCCATATAGGTGAACAACGTGCTTGCCGCTTCCGCCGATTGTCTGAGGCGATTCGATTCCTCACCGACGGATCGTATGATCTGCTTGGTATTCTCGTGCATTTTGTTCATCGAACGTATCAGCACGCCCGTTTCGTCCGTATTATTTTCATAATCGCGCAACAGTTCCCGGGAAAAGTCGCCTTGCGACATGAGTTCGAGTTGACCGGACGCCGCGCGGATCGGACGCACGATGCCTCGCACCACGAAAAACAGAACGGCCAACGCGATCAACAGCGCGACGAGCGCGATCACGGCCATGGTCGTCAGCATGCCGTACAATTCGTTCATATAAAAGCTAACCGGCAAAAAAGTCACGACGTTCATTTTAAGCACATCGTTTTTAATGAAAGAAGCCAGATATTCGACGCCGTCGATCGTCACGTAGCCTGTGCCTTGTTCGGCTGTCGAAAGCTGCTGCATCCCTTTTTCGTTGCTCAGTCGGGTAAAATCGGTTTTGAGGATTTGATCGGCGTTTTGCGACGCGATGACCAAGCCTTTGTCGTCGGTAACCACGGTCGTGATGACTTGATCGTCTTGTTTGGCCGTGATTCCTTTTAGCAAAACGTCGATATCGATCGGAAGTCCGAACACGCTCAACACCTGACCGGTAGCGGCGTCTTTGACCGGAGAAGCGATCGCGATAACCGGGCGTCCCGTTACCGGAGACGTTTGCGGATCGCCTACGATCGGTTGGCCGCTATCGAGCACCGGTTTGTACCACGGGGAAGTCGCCAGCATATCGGTTCCCTGCGAAGCGCCGGACAAGCCGTCCACATAAAGAAGGTCTTTATAAGTGAAAAAGATGTTTTCGTACAGTCCGTTCGAGTTTTGCAGCTTTCCGTTCAGGCTGTTTTGAATCCGATCGAAGCTCGCCTGGTCGGTTACGCCTGTTGTGTTTAATTTTTCGAAAAAGTCGACGTTGAACAATTCTTCCGAAGTCGAAGCGGCCATGCTTTGCTGCGAAGCGATCGTGCGTTCAAGCTCGGTCGCTTTTTCGTTCGCCACGCGCGTTAACGAGTCCGAGTTCAATGTTTCGTAGGATCGGTTCGTCATATAGCCGATCGCGGCAACGGAAACGATGATCGATAACGCGATGCTCAAAGCCGTTATCGACATGATGCGCGAAAATAAACTTTTATTCAGGTTTCGAAAAGATTTCATAATTGAAAAAGGCTCCTCTATCAGTTAATTTGGCACGGTTTGATTCTTCGCAATTAGTTCCATTTGACTATTAACCTTTTTCTCTTTTCTTGATTCACGTTTTAATCGGATAAAGAAAATATTTAAATTTTTTAATATTCATTTTGGTCGGCTGATTGCTTAAACAGTTGATATAAAAAGCTTTAACGCTTATTGAAAAACAAAAAGGATCTATCTCGGTCCGAAACAGAGATAGATCCAAAGACCTATATTTCTATTTTCAAAACAAAAGCGTTTGATCAGAATCTAAACTGTCCCATAATCCGGCTCAACCGATCCGCGCTGTCATTCGTTTTTTGCGCTTCTCCAGCGATGCTGTTCGCTTTGTCCGCGACGGAAGCCGTTTTGTCGGCGATCTCTTCCGTGCCTTGCGCCGAATCGTTGTTGGAGGTAGAGATTTCATGGATCGCCTGCGCCAGATTTTGCACGGAAGCGCTCAACTGTTCGCTGGTCGAGCTGAATTCCGATACCATCCGATCCATGTAGGTCGCATCATTCAGGTAAGCTTCGCTGGTCCGGTTCATCATGGCGTAATCTTCCATCACTTTGCCGGTCAACAGCTCGACGAGCCGCTGCGTGAACTGCTGAAGATGGGCTACCGATTCCGTGACGTTGCCGGTGATCGTCTGAATCTGCCCGACCGTATTTTTCGAAGCGTCGGCCAGTTTGCGAATCTCGTCCGCGACGACCGCGAATCCTTTGCCCGCTTCCCCGGCTCTCGCGGCTTCGATCGACGCGTTGAGCGCAAGCAAATTGGTCTGCTGGGTAATTTGCAGAATCGCTTCGCTCAACGCTTTGATTTCGTCGACCGATCTGGATTTTTCGAGCGCTTCGTTCAAGCCGGATTTCACTTCGTCGTAAGCGCCCGTCGTTTCCGTAATCGATTGTTCCAACGCGCTTTTCAAATCTCCCGCACGCTTGCTGATGACGGCCGCTTCTTCCGCGCCTTCGTGCGCGCCCGCGGCGATCGAACCGATTGCTTTTTCGAATTCGGTCGTGGACTCGTTGATCTGTTGCGCCGAAGCGGCCGTTTCTTCCATGCCTGCGGACATATTTTGCGTCGTGGCCGATACGTCCTGCAATTGCCGGTCGATATCGGTAAACATCTCGCTCGCGGCAGCGGCCGATTCTTTGAGAGAATCGGACTCCTGATTGACCGACCGGATGATTTGCTTGGTGTTGGCCTGCATCTTGTTCATCGAACGGATCAACATGCCGGTTTCGTCCGATTTTTTTCCGTAACGTTCCGGCAGCGTCTGCGAGAAGTCCCCTTGCGCCATCGCTTCCAATTGACCGGACGCCGCGCGTATCGGACGCACGATGTTGCGCACGACCAGGAACAACACGGTCAACGCGACCACCAGAGCGGCAACGGTTATCGCGGCCATCGTCGCCAAAATGCCGTACAGTTCGTTCATATAGCTGCTAATCGGCAAAAAGGTAACGACATTCAGCTTCAACACGTCGTTTTTGGTGAAAGAAGCCAAGTAACGCACGCCGTCGATCGTCACGTAGCCGCTCCCGTTTTCGGCCGTCGCGATCTGTTGCATCCCTTTTTCATTGTCCAATCGGGTAAAATCGGTTTTGAGCACCTGATCGGCGTTTTGCGAAGCGATAACCAGGCCTTTTTCGTCGGTGACGACGGTCGAGATGACCTGATCGTTTTCTTTGTTGGTGACGCCGCCGAGCAGGACGTTGATATCGATCGGAAGCGCGAAAACGCTCAATACCTTACCGCTCGAAGGATCTTTGACGGGCGCCGCGATCGCGATCGCGGGACGTCCCGATACCGGCGAAGTCTGCAAATCCCCGATAACCGGATTGCCGCTGTCGAGTACCGGTTTGTACCACGGAGAAGTCGACAGCATATCCGTGCCTACGGAAACGCCCGACAATCCGTCCACATACACCTTGTCTTGATACGTGAAAAAGATATTTTCATACAGCCCGGCGGCATCGTCGAGCTTTTGCTTCAGGCTGCTTTGGATACGGTCATAATCTGCGGTGTCCGCTGTACCCGTTCGGTCAAGCTGCCGGAAAAAGTCGACGTTAAAGATTTCTTTCGCGATCGAGTCGGCCACGTTTTGCTGCGTTGCGATCGTCCGCTGAAGCTCGGTCGCTTTTTCGTCGGCTACCCGGGTCAACGTATCGGTGTTCAACGACTCGTAAGAACGGAATGTCATGTACCCGATCGCGGTTACGGAAGCAAGCATGGACAACACGATACATAAAGCGGTAACGGACATGATGCGCACGAATAAGCTTGGTTTCAATCCACGAAAAAGTTTCATCAAAAGGCTCCTTTGTAGCGTTTACGCAAACCGCGAGCGCGTCGATAAGCTTGTGTAGACGTCATGGTGTAAAAGTCGACATTCGTTGAGTCATCGGAAACGGCTTGGAAAACCTTGAAGCTCTGTATATGTTTCGACATAGAGAATCAAAATTTGTATAGATCGTCCTCTATTTCGTTTGTTTTTCATTCAATTTTTCGACATTGGATCACAGGCCAAGTCGCCTGCCTTCCGCCAACGCGTCTTCGCGGCTACCCACCTTCAGCTTGGCATACACATTGCGGATATGCGTCCGCACCGTTTCGTAACGGATGCCGAGCTGCGCCGCGATTTCTTTGTTGGTGCGGTTTTCGCCGATCAAGCTTAGCACTTCGATCTCCTGCCGCGTCAAAATGAGCGCCAACGCTTCGCTTACGCCCGCTTCGCCGCCGAAACGGGCCAGCAGCAATCGGGCATATGCCAGCGAAGGCCGCTTGTCTTCGCGATGTTCTTTGCGCGAAGCCAGCAAGCCCGACAGCAATTTGCGGACCGGTTCGCCTTCGTCGACGAAAACGCGCACGAATCCGTGCGGTTCCGCGTCGAACAGCACGCCGCCCAGCCGGTCGTAAGCTTCTTCGCGGCGGTCTTCCCGCTCCAGCAGCAGCGTATCCAGCACGCCGATACGCGCCGACAAGTACGCGTTCCCGCGCTTCGCCGCTTCGTCGCGCAGCAGATCGGCCAACGGCCGGGCCTCCGCGTCGTCGCCGAGCGCAACGCGAATGCGGAGCAGATCGAACCGACGCCGCAAATCGGTCGATTCCGCCAAAAGCTCGCCGCTTTTCGGCGTCTTCCCCGCGAAGCGCCGAACCCATTCCCGCGCCGGTCCCGGTTCTTCTTCGTCCAGCGCGAGCAGCGCAAGCTCCGCGGCGCAAGCCGCTTCCGCTTCTTGCATCCGCAAACGCGGCAGATCTTTGCGCAGCCGCAGCAGCGCGTATTTCGCTTGTCCGCGTTCGCCGAGCGCGAGATAAGCGCGCGCCAGCGCCAATCCGGCCGCCGGCGCAAAAGCCGCGACGGAGCGGCGTCCCGCCGCGGCCCAGGCGTAAGCCTGCTCCGCGATACGCGCCGCTTCGGCCGCTTCGTCGTATTCGTGCAGCGCTTCCGCGCGCGCCGCGGCAAAAGCAGCCGCCATGTCGTGGCTGCCGGTCCACGCGCACGCCTCGTTCAAAAACGACAACGTAGCGGTTTTTCCGATTGCCGCAGTCCCGGTTGTCGTCTGTTGTCCGTATTCCGCCAGTATCGAATACACCGGAGGAAGCGCCAGTCTCGCAAAAGCGTGCTTGTTCGGCCGGGCGTCCGGCTCCTGCGCAGCCAGGCGCATCAAGCCCAGCGCTTGAGCGAAATCCCGATTCGCGACCGCCGCATATACCGCGTTCAGTGCGTTCAGCGTTTCCGTGATGTCTTCACGCGGCAGACCGTTCTGCCCAGCTTCGTTTTGCCTCCGTTCGTCATCCATTCGCCGCGCCTCGTCCAGCAGACGACGGGCACGCTCGTAATTCCGGTCGCCCAGCAGCACGCTGTACGTCAATGAAAAATACAAAAACGGTTCGCTCAACAATTCGCCGCCGTCAAGTTCCGCCAGCCGCTTCGACAACCAAGCCGCGCTGACGCTGTCGTGCCGGTCCGAATCGGTACCGACCTCTTGCAGCATCCGGCCGGCTTGCTCGTAGTGCCCGCCGTCCAAAGTGTGCTCCAGCGCGTCGGCGCGCCGCCCTTCGCGCCAAAACGCTTCGGCTGCCCGGCGCAGCAGCGCACGGCTGTTTTCCGGCGATTGGTTATCCAGTTTCCGCCGCAAAAATCCGGCAAACCGGCCGTGCAAACGAAACCAGCCTTCTTCCGGCCCGTACGGCACGATCAATAGCTCCGTTCGCCGGAACAACTCTTCCGGCATCGGCCTGTTGCCGGTTTCTCGCAGCGCGCGGCAGATGCGACCGTTCATGAGTCTCAACACCGAAGCGTCCAGCAAAAAACGCCGCGTATTTTCGTCCAAGCCCGACCAGACCTGCTCGTCGATATACCGGTCCAATTCCGCTTCGCTTCGCTGCATCGCGGCGATCCACCCTTCGTCCGAGCGTGTTCGCGCAACCGCTTCGGCGGACGTTGCACGGGAAGCTTTCCCCGGGGGCGCCGCGACTTCGTTTGTCGAACCGGACGCGTCCCTGCCCAAGCCGCCGCAGTAAAAAGCTTCGCCTTCCGCTTCGGTAAAGCGCAACTCTTCGGGTCCCAACAGCGCGATCCGCTGCCGGGCGATCAAGCGTGCCGCCGGAAAAGGCGGATATCCCCGGCCCGCAGCCGCCACGCGCAAGCCGGCAGGCTTATGCTCGGCGAAAAAGGCCAGCGATTCCAACAATTCCGCGTTGTGGAGCAGATGCAGATTGTCCCAAATCAGCGTCGGACTTCCCGCGATCGACGCCAAGTGATGCAACAGCAACGTGATCCCGTTTTGATTCTGTCCGACCCGCAAATAATCCAGCGCGTCTTTTGCTTGTTCCGCAAAATTTTTTTCCGCGACATCGTTCAACACCTGAACGGTACGTTCCCAAAAACCATGCAGAGAATCGTCACCCAGCTGCACCTCCAGATACGCCGCTTCCCCACCGTTTCGCCGCGCCCATTGCTTCATCAGCGTCGTTTTGCCGTATCCGGCCGGAGCGGTCAAATATACGATTTGTTCTTCCGAAAGCATGACCAGCCGCTCAATCAATCTCGGTCGTTCCACTTGTGGAAAAGCGTTCGTTTCCGGTCGAAACCCGGCGTTTTCCGGTTTGAAATCCATTTTCCCGCTTTCCCCGTCCGCGCTTTTTTTCCGCATCCCGCGCGCTCCTCTTTCCGTTTGAATTTTACTTTTATTATAAGTAAAGAAACGCGAAATAAAATTATAAATCCCAAAGAATATTCGAAAACCGGACACTTTGGCTTTATTTTCAAAGGATTTGCGTTTCCTCGTGTCGAATGTTCACCACAAGTTGTGTTATTTCAAATTCAAAAGAAACGAAATATTCTCCTCAGGTACTTTGACCGCATCGAATTTAAGGGTTGCGTTCATGGCACACGTACTTTGACCGCATCGAATCCTCGGTCCCTGTACTATCCTTCCTACGACTTTCGTTTCCTCTCCAGGAGTGAATCCAACATGAATACGCCGTCCACCGCTTTTTCCGTAACCCCTTCCGTCGTTCCTTTGTTGAAAACCAAACTGTCCGCGCCCCGTTCCGCCGCCGACGCGATACTCCGTCAACGCCTGATCGATCGCCTGAACGCGGCTTCGGATCGGCGTATCGTCCGGATCGTCGCGCCAGCCGGCTTCGGCAAATCGACGCTGCTGGAACAGTGGTCGGCAAGAACCGGACGCAAGACGGCTTGGTTGTCGCTGGATGCCGCCGACAACGATACCGTCCGCTTTTGGTCATACGTCTCGGCTTCGATCGACGCCGCTGTGCCGGGCTTCGCCGAAGCTTCGGCGGACGCGGTCCGCTTGATCCAGCCGGATCAGCACGAAATGCCGGTTTTGCGGTTGCTCGACGCTTTTCGCGAAGTGCGTGAACCGCTCACGTTGATCTGGGACGATTTCCATCTCGTTTCGGAGCGTTCGCTGCTGGAATCGATCGCTTTTTTTGCCGGGCGTCTTCCCGGCGGCGTCCAATTGATCTTGTCGTCCCGGCAGGAAGAAGAGTTCGAGCTTTTTAAAACCGACAGCAGCGAATCACTTGTGCTCGTCGATCGCGAACAACTACGGTTCCGCGCCGACGAAGGGATCGACTTTTACCGCTCGGGCATGTCGCTGCACATTTCTTCCGACGAATCGCTGGCTTGGGTCAGACGTACGGAAGGCTGGATCACCGCGATGAAGCTGGCGGCTTTGTCCATGCGCGGCGGCCAGCGTTCGTCGGAACTGCTCCGGCGCTTTTCCGGTTCGTCGAATCTCATGGAGCATTATCTGATGGAAGAAGTGTTCGAGCGGCAAAGCCCGGAGAATCAACGCTTTTTGCTGGATTGTTCGATTCTGCGACGGATGAACGCCTCGCTCTGCGAAGCTGTGACGGAAGACCTTTTCAGCGGCGACAAACTGCTTTATCTGCAAAAAGCCGACCTGTTCCTGATTCCGCTGGACGGCGAAGGGCAGTGGTTCCGGTTCCATCATCTGTTCGGCGAATTTTTGCGCGAGCGGCTGGAACGGGAATCGGGCGAACGAATCAAAGCCCTGCTCGGCAAAGCCGGAGAATGGAGCGAGCAGGCCGGATCGTTCGAGGAAGCGCTGCAATATTATTTGCCGGGCGAGCGTTACCGCGAGGCCGTCGCTCTATTGGAAGACATGCTCGGCAAAGTCAGCAGCATGGATGACCTCTGGATGAGCCGGCAGTTCGCTTTTATCCCGGAAGAGATTTTGTTGGAAAAGCCTCTGCTGTATTTTTCTTATGTGCATTTGGTACTGTTGGCAGAAGAAGATATCCCCGGCGCTTTGCGCATGCTTGAAAGAGCCGAACAGTATTTGAACGAAAACGAATCGAACTGGAGCGAAAAAAGAACCAACGACTACCGCGGTATTTTTTACTTTTTGAAAATGCTGTATTCGTCCGTGATCAGAGATCAGGAGATGGCGGGTTATTATATGCAAGAATCGAGAAAATTCACGCCGTCGGGAATCAATCTGATTTTCGCCCGTTCCAAAAATTCCGGCATTCCCAGCGTGTCCAAAGAGCATATGCAGCAGGAAGGGATGGTATCCAGCGAATTTTTGGTTCCGTTTTTGCAGCAAATGATCGAGCCTATGCACCAATTGGGTTTGGCTGGACCGATCATCGCCTGTCTCGCGGAAAATCAGTATCAATACGACGAAGTGGAACAGGCCGAAACCAACGCCAGACTTGCTTTTCAAGCCACTGATCCGGGCCTGGTCGGTTTTCTTGCCGAGCTTCTGCTGCCTGCCGGATTTACGTTGTCGCGCTCGCTGCTGGCGCAAAACCGGCTTAAGGAAGCTCGGCAGGAATTGAAACGCACGCGCAAACAAGCGGTAGAACTCGGGATGACGCGCTCTATCGTATACTGCGACGCGGAAATCGCGATGCTGGATTGGAAAAAAGGCCAAAAGCAGTCGGCAGAAGACTGGTTGCGGTTGTACGACAGATCCCAACAGACGGACCCGGACGACTTCGATTTCTCCAATCTTTACGAACAGCAGTACCTGGCGCAATTTTTGGTCTGGAACAATCAGAACGACCGCGCCTGGACATTGACGAGCAACATGCTGGTGTCGGCCAAGCGCAACAAACGTTTCCAACAGCAGATCGAGATCGAGCTGCTGCAATGCGTGCTGCTGGAACGCGCTTCGCAACGCGGCGCGGAGCAAGCGGCCGATCTGCTGCTGCGGATGCTCCGCGACACGGAGCCGCACGATTTCGTTCGCCTGTATCTGGACGCGGGTCCCATGATCGAACGGCTGCTGATCCGGATCGGCGAACAATGGATCGGCAAAGGCGAAGACCCGGCCCCTTCTGCCGCGTATCTGCATAAGCTGCTGTCCAAGCTCGGACGAAGCGACCTGCCGCGCGAAAGCGAAGATCCGTCTTCGCCACTGACGGCGAAAGAGCTGGAAGTTCTGGCTCTGATCGTGCAAGGACGGACCAATCAGGAGATCGCGGAAAGCCTGCAAGTGAGCAAAGGCACGGTGCGGGCGCATATCAACAACATTTACGGCAAACTGTATGTGGAGACGCGCGACGAAGCCGTGCGGCAAGGCAAGCTGTTGGGGCTGTGATTTGGGATCAGGACTTTTCTTAAAAGTGTGTGTCTTGAAAAGCACGAATCTTGAAAAATATGCAAAAAGCCTTTTCCCGATTATGATTCGGGAAAAGGCTTTTCTTATTTATCGCGGGTGTTGCAAGTGTCGCCTATCGCCGTTCTCGCAGCGATTACTGATACACTCGCATCAATACCTGCACGATCTCCGCGCGAGTCGCCGCCGCGTTCGGCGCAAACTTCCCGCCGCTATCGCCTTGCAGCACGTCGGTCGCCGTCAGCGCGGCTGCCGCTTCGCGAGCCCACGCCGGAATGCTGTCCGCATCGGCGAACCGGTTCAAGAGTGCTTCGTCCGCGCCTTTGAGCGTCAACGCCCGGTACAGCATCGCCGCCATTTCCGCCCGCGTGACCGCGTCGTTCGGACGGAAGTTGCCGGAAGCGTCGCCTTGTATCCAGCCGAGCACGCGGGCTTGCGCGATAGACTGGCCCGCCCAATCGCGGATCGAAGACTGATCCGCGAACGGCGCGGCGACGAGAGGGATCGCCTCTTCGCTTGCCGCTTCGTCGGCAACAGGCGCCAAAGCCCGCACCAGGATCGTCGCGAACTCCGCCCGCGTGACGGCTTTCGACGGACGGAACGTGCCGTCGGCGTAGCCTTTTACGAACCCGAGAGCAGCCGATTCGGTAATCGCCTCAGCGGCCCAGTGACCGGAAATATCCGTGAACGCAATCGCAGGAGAGATTCCGCCGTTCTCGGAAGCATCCGTTTCCGGCGTGCTTGGTGTCGTATCCTTCACGGCCAGAACCGCAAACTTCGTGAAGTGGTCGGTCAGCACGGTGATGACCGCGCTGTTCGAAGCCGATGCGCCGACCGCGTTGCGACCTTGCTGGATCGTGCCGCCGTCCATGCGCACCCACGGGCCTCCGTCTTCGTTCTGGTAGAAGACTGCGGCTTGTTCGCCTTGCGCCAGCTTCGACGGATCGAACGAGAGCGTCAGGCTGACCGGACGCAGGAAGTTCGCCGGGACGGTCTTGGTGAGTTGATATACCGTGCTCAGCGCTTTCGCTTCGGCGGTCAATCCGTTGTTGGCCGCAGTCAAAGCATTCATGCGGATCTCTATCCGACGGTTAGTCGCGCCTACGGGAATTTGCAGATAAACCTCGCTGCCCATGCTCACTTGTCCGGCTTGTCCAGCCGCAAGCGTCAGGTTTCCGTCGCTGGAAGACACCGGAACGGAACTCGCAGACGTTGGCACGGTCGGCGACCCGGCCGGGGTTGCCGTCGTTGGCGGATTCGCGATCGGCGGCTCGACAACCGGAGGTTGCGCTTTTTCCGTAACTTTCACCTGCCGCTCCGCTTGCCCGGTTTGACCGATCGGGTTCGTCACTTTGTACGTCAACGTGTAAGTGCCCGGACGGCTCGTATCCACGCTTCCTTCCGTCACGACGAGATCGCTCAGATCGCCGTGGAACGCATCAGATGCCGACGCGCCTTCATCAACGAACTTCGTGTCTTCTTCGATCTCCATTTCGATCTCGCCGTTCGGAATCACGAGCGGAGGCTCGATCACATAGACCGAACGCGTGACCGTCGATGTATTGAGAGCCGAGTCGCTGACGCTGTACGTCAATTCGTATACATCGTCTTTTTCCGTAAAGACTTTACCGGTGACGGAGATATTTTCCGTCAGCGATACCCCTTGCACGTCTTGCGCAGTTGCGCCCGGATCGACGAACGTTGTGCCCATGCCGACCGGCATTCGCGCTTCGCCGTTCAATTTCAATGTCGGAGCGACGGAATTGAACTCGCGCTCCAATACGTCGGATTGCAGGCTGTCGTGGCCTGCCAGATCTTTTGCCGCTCCTTGCGCCAATTGCACCGTAATCGTACCGTTACTCGAAGTCGGCGTCACCGTGAAAGCATATACGCTCGCGCTGACCGTTTCCGCTTTTCCGACTTCCGCCCCCGTCACGACGACCCGCTCCGTGTCGAACTGCGTTACCGGTTCGTCGAATTCCGCTTTTACAACGAATGGTTGATTGGTCGGATTGCCTGCCGTTGTCGACAAAGCAACGGACGGACGGCTGATATCCAACCATTTTGCATACAAAGTGGTATCGGCAAAAATAGGCGTATCGAAGTCGAAAGGATGAAGCAGACCGATATCTTCGTACCAGCCTTCGAACAGGTTTCCTTTTTTTGTCGGAGGCATTTTCATATCGTCGATCTTGCCTCCGGATGCGGTGATTGTTGTCGGAAGGGAACTTCCGCCCGTGCTGTCGAAGCTTACTCTTCGTTCGGGTACGATCACGAGCGAAAAATCGCCGCCCGCTTCAAGTTGCTTGATATGGGCCAACGGGAGCGGTTGCGGAGAGACTTGACCGATATAGCTCCTTATCCCTAACTGTCCACTATCGTTCGCGCCGAAACCATAAGCTGTGCCGTTTTCCGTTGTGACCAACGAATGCCGGCTGCCTGCCGAAACGGATTGGATCGCAGACAAGCCGGGCACGATCCGAGGAGTGGCAATAGCGCTAGGCGAAGTTCCCAATCCCAATTGGCCGCTGGTATTCAGGCCAGTGGCATATACGGTCCCATCTTCGGCAAGCAGCAACGAATGGTTCAAGCCTCCGTCGATCTGTTTGATTACGGGCAAATCCTTGACTTGTTGCGGCACGCGTGCATTCACGAAATCGCCCAGACCCAACTGACCGCTTGCGTTTTCGCCGAAAGCGTATACGGTCCCGTCTTCGGCAAGCGCGAGAGAATGATATCCTCCGGCCGAGATTTGTTTGATATGGGACAGACCCGGAATTTTTTGCGGCGTACTCCGATCCAAATCATCGTTCAAACCCAGTTGATAATGGTTGTTGGAGCCGAATCCGTACACTTCGCCGTCTTCGGTTAACGCCAGGGCATGGTCGGCGCCCGTCGAGATTTGCTTGATCGCAGGAAGACCCGCGACTTCTCCGGGTACTACCGGAGTTTGAACGTCTCCCCGGCCCAGCTGGCCCGAGTAATTGCCGCCGAACGAATACACTTTTCCGTCTTCCGAAAGAACCAAAGAAAACAAAGCTCCTGCCGCCACCTGTTTAATCGCCGGAAGACCGGTAATCAGGGTAGGGTACGGCGGCCAGATATCATAAACGGCGCCTCCTTGACCGTAACCGCTCGAACCTACCGAGTAAACTTTCCCGTCTTCGGTCAAAACCAGCGCATGATCGCCGCCTGCCGAAACTTGCTTGGAAACAGGAAAATCATATACGATTTTGGCGATGAAGCTGCTGCCTATCGGTCCCAGTTTCCCGTATTGTCCGGAACCGAATCCGTACACCTTTTCCGTCGCCGGCGCGGCAGCCTGCGCTTTCGGTATGCCGACCGCCCCAGGCAGTCCCCATGTCGTTGTCAGCAACAAAGCAACCAAAAACAGCAACACGCATGATTTCTTTGCATTCCGCCTTCTTTTTTCTGTTTCAGGCTTATTTTTTTGCATTTTTCATGCTCCCTCTTTTATGATTATGCTTCATTATATAAGGCAAAACACATTGTGAATACTACAAATTCAAGAGAAATTCGAAAAAATTATACTTTCCTAAAAAAAGTCCCGATTTCCAAAAGAAACGGAAATCGGGACTTTTCTATTCGGCGCAAAGCCGTTTATCTATTTTCTCGGATTATTTGCTTTCCAACGTCACCTTCACCACGTCCCCGGCTTTGCCGCCGAACACGATCTTGCCGCCTTCCGGCAGGACCGCCGTGTTCGTGCCCATCGCGATAGATAGAGCGACCGGAGCGCCGTCGGCGTCATAGACCGCGAAGCCCGCGCCTTCCGGCAGTTCGGCCGTGAGCGTTTTGCCTGCCGCTACGGTCGGAATATTGAACCAGCGTACGCTGCCCGAAGCTGGAATCGTGACGACGGAAGAGTGTCCGGCATACAGCGGATTGATGGAGTCTTCGCTTACGTACGTGCGGCCGTCGGCTTGCAGGTACTCGATGTCGCCTTCGCGGGAAAAGTCCAGGTCGAACACGTCGCGGCCGTTCATGACGGGAATCTCGGCGACGTTGACCGCGTGGTCGGCGTCGACGATCTTCGCGCCGTTGGCGTAGCCGCCGCTTGCGTCAAGCGATACCGTTTTGAGCAGCACGGACGGCGCGATATAGAAGAACGAATTGATCTTCTCGTCCAGCGCGTAAAACGTTTTGCCTTCGCGCTGCGTCCAAGCTGCCTTCGCCGAAGCTTCGACCGGGTTGGCGTCCAGCTTTTGCGCTTCGTAGAACGCCATCCGCGAGCTGCCCAGACTCGGCAGTTCGACCTGGCTGCTGACGCGGATATACGTATGGCCGTTGGTTTGCTCGTCGAAGCTCAGCACGCTGCGGCCGTCTTCGCTCGTAAATTCCCGATCGCCGGTATAGACGTAAGTTTGAGCGGGAATAAGGTCGCTCATCATGGCGGGCATTTTGATCTCGCCGTTTTGAATCGCCAATTCGCGCGTCTCGCCTACGGTTCCGTACAGGCCCGCATACTTGTTCAAATCGTCCGGCATAGTTTGCTTCACCGGTTTTTCGAACGTTTTTTCCGGCAAAATGTTCGTGATCTTGCCGTTTTCTTTGAGGTATTGCAACAGAATATTGGTGGCCGAAGTCGTATTGAAAATAGACGAACCACCGGAAGTCGTGAACGCGATCGACAGATCGTCGTCCGGTAGCGTGATCAGCGCGGAGTGGTACATGATCGTATCGCCGCCTTTGGTCGCCGCGCGGATATTGTATTGGCCGAACGGTTCCAGATCGACCGAATCCCAGCCGAGTCCGTATCCGAACGCGTTATTCGTATCCGGTACCCAGACGCCGCTGCGGTATTCCGGCTGAAGCATGGCTTCGGCGGATTCCGCGGACAACAGTTCCGGATGCTTGCCGCTCAGCAGTTCCGAGAACAGCGTCATCTCTTCGGTGGTCGAGTATACCCCGCCCGTACCGAGAATATTGGCGTTTTCGTCAGGCAACGCATTCGGCACGCCCGGCAAACGGACCGGTTCCAGCACGCTGCGGTCGAACGTGTCGAGCGGCGTTTTCGTAGATTTCAGGCCAAGCGGTTCGCTGACGCGCTTTTGCAAAAATTCGGTGTAGCCCATGCCGCTCACGCGCTCCACCAGCAGCTCCAGCAGTTGGAAGCCGTCGTTGGCGTAGACCGAATATTCGCCCGGATCGGACTTCAGGCGCTGCTTGCTCAGATTGCTTAGCAGTTGGTCGTAGTTTTGCGTATCGTTGTCGTTCATCAAGATGGTGTTTTTGTAATGCGAACCGTACAAGCCGGCGGAATGGTTCATCAGCATGCGCGGCGTGATTTGCTTGTAGCGCTCGTCCGCCATTTTGAAATCGGAAATATACGTCGTCAGCGGCTTGTCGAGATCGATCTTGCCCTCGTCGACGAGCATCATTGCCGAAGCGGTAACGTACATTTTGCTGACCGAGCCGATGCCGAACATGCTGCCTGCGTCGATTTTTTGCTTATTGCCGCTATCATCCAGCGTCGTGCCGCCGGATAATACCACTTTGCCGCCGTCGCGGATCGCGTATTGCGCGCCGGTCACGCCGTAGTTCGCCATCAGCGCCTCGATCATTTCCTGGGCTTTGGCTTGCGCTTGCGCGACGTTTTTCGGGGCGGTCGCTTGCGCTTGCGTAGCGGTCGGTGCGTTGACGTTCTGCGCGGAGCTTTGTCCTTCGGCTACCGGCAAAGCCAGCAGCAGCGCGACGAGCGCGGCCGTGCTTGTTTTTTTCCAAACGTGGGTCGGTTGTGTCATGTGTGATTCATCCTCTCCGTGAAGTGCGGGTTCTCGTATTTGATGACTTGAGCATAACCCGCAGATCGGAAAGGCGCGCGGAATCGTCCCGAAACGCAAAAAAAGATCCCCGAACGACAAGTTCGAAGATCATTTTAAATGAGGAAAAGGAAGCATCGCCATATTGTCGAACGTCCGGTTTTCCGTCGAGATCGTCATATGGCCGCCGTATTTTTCGCAAATCCGCTCGATATTGGTCAGCCCGAATCCATGCTCTTCGGCATTCGCTTTGCGGCTGCGCAGATCGGTGACTTCGCGCTCCGTCCGATTGCGCACGCGGACAAACATCGCCGCTTCGCTCGAACGGATCTCGATCCGGATCAACCGATCTTCGACCTGCCGCACGCTTTTGGAAGCTTCCACCGCGTTGTCCAGCATATTGCCGAGCACGACGCACAGATCGTAACGCTCGATCGCAAGCTCCGGTTCGCGCAGCCTCAGCTCGGTGTCGATCCGAATCCCGTTGGCCCGCCCCACGTTGAGCGCGTTCGTCACCAGCGCGTCGACGACCAGATTGCCGGTATTGACCCGCACATAAGCATTGTCGATACTTTGCAGCGTCGCTCGGATATGCTGAATCGCTTCTTCGCTTCGGCCGCGTTCGATATATTCCGCCACCACGAGCATATGCTTGTTCGTATCGTGGATGATCCGCTTGATCTCTTTGAAGCTATGCACCGTTTTTTCGTAATTGGCGTCCTGGTAATCCATCTGGTTTTGCAGCCGGTCGTTCTGAAGCGTCAACTGAAAACGGGCGATCAAAGTATCCAGCATATACACGACCAGCACGTTCAACACGATAAAGCCGAAAACGGACAGAAAGTAATGAATATTTTTTTCGCTGTACAACGTAAACACGTTCACGAGATAGATACTGATGATCGGCACCGAAAGGAACAGCAGCGAATAGCGCGACTCCAACGGAAAACGGCGTTTTTTGACCACGAGACGGATCACCTGAATCACCGCGAACATAATGGTACAGCCCAGCAGCATGGTCATGGCAAGCGACAGCTCATCCGGAATCTCGTCCGACGGCATTCTTAAACTAAACGGCTCCAGCGAAGGATGGATCAGATAGATCAGAATCAGATTGATCAACGTCAGCAGTACCGCATAGAGAATCGCAAACATCAATTTTAACTTTTGCGAGACGTTATACCCTTGGGCGAAAAGGAAAATAACCGATACCGCGAAAACAGACGACAGCAGATCCGGCAACGCAACTGTCAAATACACGAAGATCAACGGTAAAAAAGCGGCGATCCAGTATTTTTTGCCGCGCTTGCTTTTTTCCGTGCCGAACACCGAATTGAAGTAAAAGTTCACCTGAACAGCCATGACGAGCGAAGTCCCGATATTGATCAGAAGCAAAATCAGTTGATCTCCCATCATTCCATCCTCGACACCATAAAGCGCGTGCAGGCGTCTTTGACTTCCTTGATCTTCGAGCGTCCGATCGGAAGTTCGATCCCGTTCGACATGACTACCCGACTGCCGGAAAATTTATGCACATGCGACAGATTCACCAATACCGAACGATGGATTTGCAAAAAACGGCCTTCTTTCAGCGCATCGGCATACCCGGAAATCAAGCCTCTTCCGTCATGCACGCCGCGCGTCGTCGTGATCTTCAACCGGTTTTTCGCCGTAAGGCCGTTGGCTGCTTCGATCGCGATAATCTCGTCATGCCGCAGCACCAAGTCGCCTTCCGCCGATTTGACGATTAAGATTTCTTGCTCTTTTTCCTCGAAATAACGGCATAGCTTCAGCATTTTTTCTTCAAACACTACGGGATCGACCGGCTTGAGCAGGTACTGGAACGTCATGACGTCGAAGCTTTCCAGCATATACTCGGCATAGCTGGTCAGAAAAACGATCTGTTCGCTCAACCGCTTCGTTTCCCTGAGTTTGCGCGCCGTCTCGATTCCGGTCAGTCCGTTCATTTCGATGTCCAGCACCCAAATATGAAAAGGCTCGCCGCCGTTCTCGTAATGAGACAACAAAGCTTCGCCCGACTCGAATTCTTCCGTTTCAAAATCGATGCCGGACTTGACCGACAAATCGAGCAGCATGCGCCGAACGTCCGCCCGGCGCGGCTGCTCGTCGTCGCAAATGGCAATGCGGTACATGATAGGCGTCCCTCCGCGATTTTTTTCTTCTATTATATAGGTTTCGGCGGGGATCGCATATTATACTCTTTTTCGCTTAAAGCTCGGTTTCGTTCATCCAGTCGCCGTAAGCTTCATGAATCTTGCCCAGCACCTGTTCGGCTTCTTGTTTGTTTTGCGCCGGACCGGTTATTTTCAACAGACGCGGTTCCGCTTCGCCCATCCATTCTTCCGTCGACGTCCATAAATAGAATTGTTCAAAGTCGTTATCGAAAAAGACCGTCGCAAATTTGGTATGTTCAAACCAAGCGGTGCTTGAGTACTGTGGTTCATAGTTGTACGTGATGCTTCCCATATTGATTCCGTCTTTTCGCTCGCTAACCAAAGGCCCAGACATGGAATGACGCCCGTCCTTCATCCAGCCGAATCCGTCCGCCGTAATCTTCACATCCAACTCCGGTTTGCGAAACAACTTACGCGATACTTTACCTTTAATATGAATCACGGTCGGTTTGTTCGTATACGTAATCTCCGATTCACCCGATTCCGACGTTTCATAAGGATACGGCGTATCGGCAATCGACATAACCGCCGGAATCTCTTTGTCGATCTCTTTCGAAAACGGAAATTCCCACAGAAAAATCGCTAAGATCAAAAGGAAGATTAGTCCGAGTGCGTAAGGTGTTTTCATGATTGTTCCTCCTTCGGCTTACACCATCACTTCTTGTTTAAACGTCGTCCGCTGCTTTTTCGTTATGACGCTCCGCAAAAATAACCCTCTGCCGGGAGCAAAGGGTTTGAATAAGCGGATAGACCGGAGTTTGGAAAACGCTGTTTTAATAGACTTTCTGTACCGTATACTTGCTCGCTTCTTTGGCAAAAGGAATGATTTTCCCGGCTTGCCTGTAAGTGGCGTCGACCGTCGCGTCCACGATCACCCATTCGCCGTCCAGATAGACTTCGTTCCAGGCGTGGTACTGGGTGACGTAAGTCGTATTCCCCATAACCAGTTTGGTCGGGATTCCGGAGCTTCTCAGCATAACCGCCATCAAGGACGCATAATCGTAACACATCCCTTTTCCCGAAGTGAGCGTGTCGTCGACCGAAGGGAGATAGGCGATAGGCGTTTCTTCGGCTTCGTATACGACGTTTGCCGTGACATAATCGTAGATCGCCTGCGTTTTAGTCCGATCGGTTTTTTTACCGGACGTAAGCTTGGTCGCCAATGCGGTCGCTTTGCGGGCTTCTTGCCAGTTGACATTTTGCACCGAACTTAAAAACGCTTGATCCGCTTCGGAAGCCGTAAGTTTTACGGAGGCGGTATCGATTTTGCGATAATTCGTGCCGCTCACCTGTTCAAGCAACGTGATTTCGTAAGCACCGCCGCCGGATTGCAAAGGAAACGTCTCGGACACCCAGGCAGCATCCAGATTGTAGGTATACACGGTATCGGATTTGAGAATCATCAACTTGTAGCGTTTCGGAGAAAAACGGATATCATAGCCGATCGTCACCGTGCCTGGATGCGACGAAGAAACTTCGATCCCGGACACTGCTTCGGTTGAAGCGTTGGCGACCGATAACACAGAAGTCGATATCCAACCCATCACCAAACTGAAAGCCAAGGCCGTTTGTACCGTCCGTTTATACATCGCGCAATCTCCTTTCGATAGCTGGCTGCCACCCTTTCGGGAAAGACCCTTTAGCTTTGCGTCCCTGTTTTTCAAGCAGGTTTGCCTTTATCGTCGTGCTTACCATCCATAAAACAGAAAATACGCAAATGAATTCAAATTTAATCCATTATTTTAAAATAAATACCAAAAATAAAAACCTTGCCCAGAGGACAAGGTTAGAACGATAATCGAAAAATCGGTATTTTATTCGGAAAATCAGTATACTTTTTGCACGCTGTATTTGCTTGCGTCTTTAGCGAAAGAAATTGTTTTACCTGCGTTTTTGTAAGCTGCGTCAACCGTAGTATCCACGACTACCCATTTGCCGTCCAGGTAGATTTCGTTCCAAGCGTGGTACTCTTTGACATACGTTGTGCTGCCCATTACCAGTTTGGTTGGGATACCGGAGCTTCTCAGCATCACGCCCATCAAGGATGCGTAGTCGTAGCAAATTCCTGTTTTGGAGATCAGCGTAGCGTCTGCCGAAGGCAGGTATACATTGCCAACCGTTGCCGCCAGCTTTGTATCATATTTAACAGTCGATACGACATAGTCGTAGATCGCTTGTGCTTTTTCTTTGTCGGTTTTCTTGCCTGCTGTCAGTTTCGCTGCCAATGCCGTTGCGTTTTTAGCGTCTTTCCAGTTTACGTTTTGTACCGAGCCCAGAAATACGCTAGCTTGGCTATCGGAGCTCAGTTCAACCGAAGACGAGCCGATTTTTTTGTAGCTTGTACCGCTTGTATTTTCGAGTAGCGTTACTTCATACGAACCAGCGCCGGATTGCAAAGGGAAGCTTTCGCTTTTTTTCGCTGTGTTCAGGTCGTATGTGTATACCGTGCTTGCTTTGGCGATCATGACTTTAACTCTTTTGGAAGTGTTCGCGCTGTAGCTGACACCGATCGTGCCTTGACCCAGGGTCGAAGTGTCCAGCCAGGAAGCATCTACGGAAGAGGCGGAGGCCGGTGCAGCTACTGTAGGCAACAAGCCAGCAGTCAAGCTAAGTGCGAGTGTAAGTTTGAGGATCCATTTACGCATGGATAAAACTCCTTTCGGTGGCTGGCTGCCAACCCTTGCGGGTAAGGCCCTTTAGCTTTGCGTCCCTGTCTTTCGTCCAGGTTTGCCTTTATCGTTTTAGTCTTATCGTTCAATCGTGAGTTATTCAGGAAAATTTATATGAATGCACGAAAAAAGCCCTATCTTTCGGTGGCTGGCTACCAACCCCCTGGGGGTAAGGCCCTATAGCTTTGCGTCCCTGTCTTTCGTCCAGGTTTGCCTTTATCGGTGAAAAGCTTCTTCTAGTCATATAGTATCACGAATTTTTCATTTAACAAGACGGGCTTTTTATGAATTCATACAAAAGACCTAATTTATTTTTTGGAACTTGCGAACAACTTTCTTGAAAATTCGCTTCCTCTTAATATCATCGGTACGAAAGAACGATTCGATAAGCGATTCAGCAATTAATTTGCAATAAAAAGAACCGCTCTCTGGAAAAAGAGAACGGTTCTGGAAAGCTTGATCGGTATCTTATTTTTTTGCGGCACGTCGGAGCAATCCCGCGCCGAGCGCAACGAGCGCCAGACCCAGCATATAGACCGGAGTCTGCGAAGTCTCGCCGGTTTGCGGAAGCGTCTGCGGTTGGTCCGTCGACGGTACGACCGTTCCCGGAACGACCGGCGTTCCGAGCGGGGTCGGATTCTCGGGAACCGTTACTTCATCCGTAGGCGTAGGAACCGAAGGCGTTTCGGACGGAAGACCCGGCGTGCCTTGAGGCGTCGGATTTTCCGGGATGCTCACTTCGTTTTCGGGAACGGAAGGCGTCTCCGAAGGAAGGTCGGGAGTCCCCTGCGGCGTCTCGTCGTCCGGAATATCGACTTCCGGCTCGGACGGCGTCGACGTATTCGTCGAAGGCGTAGGCTCCGACGGTGTTGGTGTCGGGTCCGGTGTCGGCGTTCCTTGCGGAACCGGATCGTCCGTAATCACGACGGTGCCGGGATTAGTTGTTGGCGTTGGGTTCGACGTTGGCGTCGGGTCCGGTGTTGGTGTCGGATCTGGTGTTGGCGTTGGATCCGGTGTTGGTGTCGGATCCGGTGTTGGCGTCGGATCCGGCGTTGGTGTCGGATCCGGTGTCGGTGTCGGGTCCGGCGTTGGTGTCGGATCTGGTGTTGGCGTTGGATCCGGCGTTGGTGTCGGATCCGGCGTTGGTGTTGGCGTTGGTGTCGGGTCCGGTGTTGGCGTTGGATCCGGTGTTGGCGTCGGATCCGGCGTTGGCGTTGGATCCGGCGTTGGCGTCGGGTCCGGTGTTGGCGTTGGATCCGGCGTTGGCGTCGGATCTGGTGTTGGCGTTGGATCCGGCGTTGGCGTCGGGTCCGGTGTTGGCGTTGGATCCGGCGTTGGCGTCGGATCTGGTGTTGGTGTCGGATCTGGTGTTGGCGTTGGATCCGGCGTTGGCGTTGGATCCGGCGTTGGCGTCGGGTCCGGTGTTGGATCCGGTGTTGGTGTTGGATCCGGTGTTGGTGTCGGGTCCGGCGTTGGTGTCGGGTCCGGCGTCGGCGTCGGGTCCGGTGTTGGTGTTGGATCCGGTGTTGGTGTCGGGTCCGGCGTTGGTGTCGGGTCCGGCGTTGGCGTCGGGTCCGGCGTTGGTGTCGGGTCCGGCGTTGGCGTCGGGTCCGGTGTTGGTGTCGGATCCGGCGTTGGTGTCGGGTCCGGCGTTGGCGTCGGGTCCGGTGTCGGAATATCGCCTTCAAATGGATAGTTGTGCGATTCAATATGTCCGTCCAATGAAGCGCCTATGATCGTACCGTCGATATGAGCGTAGCCGGACTGTATGTTTGCGTTAGGAGCCAAGATCGAGCCTTTGACACTATTATTGATCGTCAACGAACTGGCTTCATAGAAGTTATAGATAATATTCTGCTTGTTGGCGTTTCCCAAGAAGGTTTCGCCTTTTTGCACGCCCGAAGTCGTTCCCGAGATGTTCAAAACAATCGTCGAGCCTGTTGGAACGTCGAAGCGAATCCCGTTGGAATTGCTGTACTGTTCGGCCGTTAAAGTGAAAATATTCAACTTGGTATCAGTACCTTTAAGACGCGCTTCTCCGTAATAGTCCGCGTATGTCCCGTTTGCGCTTTGCTTGGATAGCGATGCTGACTGATTTTTCAAATATTCCGCGGCCGCAGCGAAATCTACAATACTTGCTGCATCATTTGTCACGGTTCCCGTAATCGTACCGCTTTGTTGCTTGTCAAGCGTACCGCCGTAAGATACGTTGCCGTTCGCTTGCCCGTTCGAAAACGTCAGGTTTCCGCCTACTACAAGGATAGGTCCTGTGCTGTTTTTAGGATTGCTGCCGACCGAATATCCTTCGACGACGACGTTGCCGCCTGCCGCGATCCGGCCTTCGACATCGGTATATTTTTGATTGAGATCGCCGAGCACGAATACGTTGAACAACTGCGCAGGGCCGAGAATCGAGCTGCTCGAAGCATAGATTTTCACGTTCGGATGGCTGAACCCGATCGATAGCGCCAACAGCGTCGCCGCGGAAATTTTCGTAAATTTGTTCATTTGCATCTCCTCCGTTACTGAACCGTATTTGGCGCACTCTTCGCGGAAAGCGCAAAAAGACCGCCAGAAATTGCTTCGTGGCGGTCGGACGGTCATTGTGCGAGAAGATGCACTGTAGACTCCGGACTTTGCGTCCCAAGCTTTCGCTTGGTTTGCGTTTCTCAGGATCATACATTCGATTTGGCATAACCAATCTGTCAACCAAATTACTCACAAATAATATAATGGATTTTCAAAAGGAGCGTCAATGTTACTTTAGTCCCAATTCAAAGGTTGTAAGCCTAATTTTTTAAAATGGCATGTACGATCAGGCGATGAGTCGGATTAACCAACGGATCGCACGTGATCAAAGTCAACGCTGTCTCGCCTTCAGTGGGATTGAGCACCCAGACTTCCGTCGGCTCGACGATATGGATCTTGTCCACCTCATACGTATACTTCTGTCCGCCCTGATCGATTTCGATCGTGTCTCCGACCTTCGCTTCGCCCAATCGGTTGAACAACCGGCCTGTTTTGTGCGCGCGGTGGGCTGCGACGGCCATATTGCTGTCTTCCATTCCGGCAAGACCGGTTCCGGTGACGTGCACGGCCGCGCTTTTCATGTTTTCTTTCGTGGCGCCTTCGACGATCGGGAGCTTGATGTTCAGCTTATCGTATCGAATAACCCCAAGCACTTCGCCGTCTTGCAACGAGTCCGCGTCCAGCGCGTCCGTACTGTCTTCGTCGCCTTCGTCCAGCAAATTCGAGATTTTTTCGTAATCCGGGACAGCCGATTCGCTCGATACACGCGTGAGATCCAGCGGTTTTTGGCTTTCGGTTTCGGCTTTTTCGAGTAACTGCGCCTGGGCGCGATCGTCCAGCCAGTTATTGACGGTGGGATATAAAATGATGCAGAGTCCCAGCAGCATGATGATGTACGACCATTTTTTCAATGCCGTTCCTCCTTTTGCTTATTCCAATCAGTCTGTATATGTCCTTATAACCTCAAAAGTATGGCACAAAGCGGCCGCCGCATTCAAGGAAGCCGTGAATGCAGATGCCGTCTATGCCATACTTCGGAAAATCAAGGAAATTTATTTAGCGAATATCGCGAAACTTTTGACTTCATTACGATCGACGCGCTCTTTTTATTGATTTTGTTTGTTTTTGGTTTTGCGGCGCAACCATGCTCCGATTGCCATCAAGCCCATGCCCAAAGCGTACAGCGGCGTTGCGGAAGCTTCGCCCGTTTTCGGCAGCGTGCTCGGCAGACCGGACGAAGATGGCTGGGAAGCATTATCCGGCGTTCCTTGCGGCGTCTCGTTATCCGGCACGGTCACGGTATCCGGTTCAGGATCGGCCGACGGCGTATTGTCCGAAGACGGAACGGAGTTGGTTTCCGGCGAGCCTTGAGGCGTCTCGTTGTCGGGCACGGTTACTTCATCGGGATTCGAAGACGTGTCGTTCGTGTCCGGCGAACCTTGCGGCGTTTCGTTGTCCGGCACGGTTACGGTGTCGGGCGAAGAATCGCTGGAGCTATCTGTCGGCGTCGAAGAGTCTTGAGCCGGTTCCGCTTGCACGGTCGGCGAGCCTTGCGGCGTCTCGTTATCCGGGATCACGACTGTATCGCTGCCGGAGTTGTCGCTGGAAGACGGCGTTGGTGTTGTTGTGTTTGTGTTGTCGCTAGACGACGGCGTCGGTGTGCTGGTGTTGTCACCAGTCGTCGGTGCTGGTGTTTCCGTGCTCGTGTTATCACCAGTCGATGGCGCTGGTGTTTCGGTGCTGGTGTTGTCACCAGTCGATGGCGCTGGTGTTTCTTCAGTGCTCGTGTTGTCACCAGTCGTTGGCGCTGGTGTTTCTTCAGTGCTCGTGTTGTCGCCAGTCGATGGCGCTGGTGTTGTTGTGTTTGTGTTGTCGCTAGACGACGGCGTCGGTGTGCTGGTGTTGTCACCAGTCGTCGGTGCTGGTGTTTCCGTGCTCGTGTTATCACCAGTCGATGGCGCTGGTGTTTCGGTGCTCGTGTTGTCGCCAGTCGATGGCGCTGGTGTTTCTTCAGTGCTGGTGTTGTCGCCAGTCGTTGGCGCTGGTGTTTCTTCAGTGCTCGTGTTGTCACCAGTCGTTGGCGCTGGTGTTTCTTCAGTGCTCGTGTTGTCACCAGTCGTTGGCGCTGGTATTTCGGTGCTGGTGTTGTCACCAGTCGTTGGCGCTGGTGTTTCGGTGCTCGTGTTGTCGCCAGTCGATGGCGCTGGTGTTTCTTCAGTGCTCGTGTTGTCATCGCCTGTCGTTGGCGTTGGTGTTTCCGTGTTTGTATTGTCGCCAGTCGACGGTTCTGGCGTTTCGGTGCTTGTGTTGTCACCAGTCGTCGGGGCTGGTGTTTCCGTGCTCGTGTTGTCACCAGTGGTTGGCGCTGGTGTTTCTTCAGTGCTCGTGTTGTCATCGCCTGTCGTTGGCGTTGGTGTTTCCGTGTTTGTATTGTCGCCAGTCGACGGTGCTGGCGTTTCGGTGCTTGTATTGTCACCAGTCGTCGGGGCTGGTGTTTCCGTGCTCGTGTTGTCACCAGTGGTTGGCGCTGGTGTTTCTTCAGTGCTCGTGTTGTCATCGCCTGTCGTTGGCGTTGGTGTTTCCGTGTTTGTATTGTCGCCAGTCGATGGTGCTGGTGTTTCGGTGCTCGTGTTGTCTCCAGTTGTCGGCGCTGGCGTTTCCGTGCTCGTGTTGTCTCCAGTCGTTGGCGCTGGTGTTTCGGTGCTTGTGTTATCACCAGTCGTCGGCGCTGGTGTTTCGGTGCTCGTATTGTCACCAGTGGTTGGCGCTGGTGTTTCGGTGCTTGTGTTATCACCAGTCGTTGGCGCTGGTGTTTCTGTGGTTGTGTTGTCATCGCCTGTCGTTGGCGCTGGTGTTTCCGTGCTTGTGTTATCACCAGTCGATGGTGCTGGCGTTTCCGTGCTGGTGTTGTCGCCTGTTGTTGGCGCTGGTGTTTCGGTGCTTGTGTTGTCATCGCCAGTTGTCGGTGCTGGCGTTTCCGTGCTGGTGTTGTCACCAGTCGATGGTGCTGGTGTTTCGGTGCTTGTATTGTCACCAGTCGATGGAGCTGGTGTTTCAGTGCTGGTGTTATCACCAGTCGATGGCGCTGGTGTTTCCGTGCTCGTGTTACCGCCTGTCGTCGGCTCGCCTTTCGGCGTTTCGTCGTCCGGTACGGTCGTTGTCGGCTCGTCCGTGCCCGGTTGCTGAGGATCGCTCGACTGGTTTTCTTTTTCGGCCGCGGCGGCTTCTTCGGCTTGCTGCTTTTTCAGGTCGTCGACTTTTTTCCAAGCGTCTTCCGCGTTCTTTTTGGATTGATCGGCCGAAGCTTGGGCTTGCGTCGCTTTTTGCGCGGCTTGATCGGATTTCTTGGCAGCCGCGTCCAGTTCGCATTTCGCGGCGTTCGCTTTGCTCTGGGCGTTGTTGTACGCGCTTTGCGCCTGCTTCGTAGCCGATTTCGCGTTTTGCAGATCGCAGTTGGCGGCGTTCAGCGCGCTTTTGGCATTGCGGAGTTCTTGGTTGGACTTGCTGTTTTTGCCGCAATCTTTGTCGGCTTGTTTTTGCGCTTTGTTGACGGCGGCTTGAGCCTGGGCTACTTTTTGCGCGGCCGCTTGCTCTTGTTGCTGTCTGGCTTGCAGATCCGTTTGTTTTTGCTGAACGTTCTGCTGCGCTTGGTCGTATTTTTGTTGAGCGGCGTTGCGGGCTTGCAAAGCGCTTGCTGCGGCTGCCGCGTATTGGTCGGCCGAACTTTGCGCGGCGGAAGCTTCTTTGTCGGCGTTTTGCGCGGCAGTCGTCGCTTCCTGGATCTGCTGATTGTATTTGGATGCCGAACCGTTCGCGTTTTGCGTGCTTCCGGAAGTCTGCTCGGCTGCGTAAACGTGGGAAATAGAAGCCGCGTACGGCGTCAGGGATAGTGTGGAAGTCAACAGAATGGCTGCGGATGCTTTTGTGATTTTGCTCATGTGATGTAAGTCCTCCCGGGTTTTCGTCTTTTCGCTTTTTTAGGGTATAGGGCAGTTTGAAGGCAGCAAAAAACCGCCATGAACAATCAAACATTCGTGGCGGTCGGACGATCGTGACGGGCCGAAGCCCGCCGTAGATTCCAGACTTTGCGTCCCAGCCTTTCGGCTGGTTTGCGTTTCTCGGAAAGGGCATGGAAGCGGAATGCGCACAGCGTCGGCGAAGCCCGGCAGCTTGTCTCAGACCGAGGCTTATATTTCCGAACATATGCAACAAAAAGACCGCCCAGCTTACCGAGGCGGTCGGACGATCATGGCGAACATTCGCTGTAGATTCCTGACTTTGCGTCCCGGACTTTCGGCCGGTTTGCGTTTCACTAATCAAGTCGGTTATTTGGTTAAGGCGAGTATAGCGAACGAATTATATTTCCGTCAATACTTTTACCGAAAATTTAATTTCGCAAAACAAAAAAACCCGGGCGTCGATCCGATCCATGCTCGGGCTTGCTCGATTAACAGCCGATCAGCGGCCGCTTGTGACTTGGGAAAAAGCTTCTTCGACGCTCAACGATTCTTTGTTTTCGTCGGCGCGCCGTTTGAATTCGACCCGCCCTTCCGCCGCTTCGCGACCGACCACGATGCGGTACGGAATCCCGATCAGGTCGGCGTCTTTGAATTTCACGCCCGCGCGCTCATCCCGGTCGTCCAACAGCGCTTCGATGCCCGCCGAGCGGAAACGCTCGTACAATTCGACGGCCAGATTCCGCTGCGCTTCGTCTTTGATCGCGGCCGGAATGATATGCACGACGGCCGGAGCCAATTCCGCAGGCCAGACGATCCCGTTCGCGTCATGGCTTTGTTCGACCACGGCGGACAGAATGCGCGAAATTCCGATTCCGTAGCAGCCCATGATCGCGGCTTGCCTGCGCCCGCCTTCGTCCAGATACCCGGCGCCCAGCTTCTCGCTGTATTTCGTGCCGAGCTTGAACACATGGCCGACCTCGATTCCGCGATAGAACTTCAGCGGTCCGCTGCCGTCCGGGCTGAGATCGCCTTCGGCCGCGTTGCGGAAGTCGCCGACCAGATCGGCCGCGAAGTCGCGTCCCGGCTGCACGTTTTCCGCATGGTAATCCGTTTCGTTCGCGCCCGCGATCCCGGCTTCCATCGCCTGGACTTCGCGATCCACGAGCAGCTTGACGCCGGACAATCCCGCAGGTCCAGCAAAACCGACAGCCGCTCCGGTCAAGCGTTCGACCTCGGCGCCTTCCGCCAATTCGATCCGTTCGCCGCCGAGCGCGTTCAGCACTTTCGTCTCGTTGACTTCGCGATCGCCGCGCACCACGACCGCGATCGGCCGATCGTCCACCTTGTACAATAACGTTTTGAAAAAGACCGACGCTTCCGCGGCGAAATGCGCGCATAACTGGTCGATGCTGTGCGCGTTCGGCGTATGCACGCGGTTCATCGGCGGCACTTCCTGATCGGACGCGGCAGGTTCCTCCCAGAACATCTCCGCTTTTTCCAGATTGGCCGCGTAATTCCCGTTCTCGCTCACGACGATCGTGTCTTCCCCGATATCCGCCAAAGCCATAAACTCATGCGTCTCGCCTTCGCCGCCGATCGCGCCCGCGTCCGCCTGAACGGCGCGGAAGTTCAAGCCGACCCGGGTGAAAATGCGGGAATATGCTTCGTACATCGCGCGGTACGTCACGTCCAGCTCCTCCCAGCTCCGGTCGAACGAATACGCGTCTTTCATCAGGAATTCGCGTCCGCGCAGCAGACCGAAACGCGGACGGCGTTCGTCGCGGTATTTGGTCTGGATCTGGTACAGCGTAAGCGGCAGTTGGCGGTACGAGCTGACTTCGCCCGCGACCAGCGCCGTGATGACTTCTTCGTGCGTCGGCCCGAGCGCGAATTCGCGGTCGTGACGGTCTTTCAGCCGGATCAGCTCCGGGCCGTACACGTCGTAACGACCGGATTCACGCCACAGTTCGGCAGGCTGCATCGCCGGAAGCAATAGCTCCTGCGCGCCCGCGCGGTCCATTTCTTCGCGCACGATCTCCTGCACCTTTTTCAACACCCGGAAACCGAGCGGCAAATACGTGTACACGCCGGACGCGAGCTGACGGATCAGTCCCGCGCGCAGCATCAGCTTGTGGCTGGCCGCTTCGGCATCCGCAGGCGCTTCGCGCAGCGTAGGAATAAGCAATTGATTTTGTTTCATCGAAATTCTCTCCTTTAAAAATAAATAGTCCGTACAAGATGGACGCAAAAAAAGACATATTCGTCAGGGACGAATATGTCTTCGCGGTACCACCCTAGTTCCTTTTCCGCTGCCGCAAGCTAGGTTAACTTGCGCAAGCGAAAAATCTCAAAGTCCGTTAACGGCGGACATCCGGCGACGTCTGGAGCGTCGCAGCT
The DNA here is from genome assembly GCF_037722395.1 of Saccharibacillus sacchari. Lineage (GTDB taxonomy): Bacteria > Bacillota > Bacilli > Paenibacillales > Paenibacillaceae > Saccharibacillus > Saccharibacillus sacchari_A. The sequence goes on from NZ_JBBKAR010000007.1 coordinate 38,466, forward strand.
CGCGGGGAAGGGACTTCGCGCGTCTGCCGGGAATTCTTGCAGCCGGTCCGCTGTCTTATCTTCACCGCGCGGGCGATCAAGACGGGCGTTCCGAAATTCCTCTCTGTCGGCAGCGGATGCGCCCAGTCTTTCGAAAGCCCGGGCGCCCGCGAGGCATGGCCCCGGTCGTTGCTGTTGATTTGTAAAATTCATGAATCCGTGACACCTTTGTACCACCGGAATCGGGGTTCCGTCAAGCGGTCGAAGCAACTCGATTCCGAAAACAAACGAAACCGGACAAAAATCGCAGATCGCTTCGTCGCTTTTTATGCGCCCGGCTGTACCACGGTTCCGGGAACGACGTCTTCGCCGCCGGAGCCGGAAGGTTGAACCTCGCCGGGCACTTCGGACTGAGCCGGCTCCGAAGGTTCCGGCGTCGGCACGACGGCCGGCGGTTGTTCCGTCGGCGGTTCGACCGGCTCCGTCGGGACGGTCGGAACCGTCGGAACTTCAGGCTCGGGCGTCACGCGCGCCGGGCTTTTGATCGATACCGCGCCCGTGTCGTTGTACACCGTCAATATCGCTCCGGTCGCTTGGCTGATCAAACGCACAGGCACGTAAATGACGCCTTCGTACAATCTCGGCGCGGCGGTCAACGTCACCGTTTTCCCGTTGATCTCCGCTTCTTTTTTGCCCAATGTGAAGCGGAGCGTGCCGTAATCGCCCGTCGCCGTCACCGACTTGGCCGCGCCTTCCCACTTCAGCTTGTAGCCAAGCGACGTCAGCAGCGGTTTGTACGACACAAAGGTCGCTCCGTCTTCGTTGAACGCCGCCAGATCGTCGTCGATCCGTTTGCCGTCGAGGAACACGGATACCGGTTTGACCGTCGTTTTGTTTTTCGCCGCCCATAACGAGTAGCCTTCCTGCGCGATCCACAAACCGATCTTTTTGTTGCGCCGCCATTCTTCCCCGAACGCCGATACCGGCAGGTTCGTTTCGCCGTTTTTCACTCCGATCTCCGGGGTGAACGCGGGACGGCCGAGCTTTTGAATAAACCAATCCGTGTAACCGCCGCCTCCGTTGGAGTTGTAGCTCGGACTGACCTGGCTGTATCCGGTGAACGCCGTGAAAATATTCGCCAAACGCTTGTCGCGCGCCACGTTGGCGGCCGGCGTACGGAAATTCCAGTACAAAATACGGCCCGCCGAATGATACGACACCGCGATCTCCGGGTCGATCTCGTACGTGAACGCGATCATCGCTTTATTTTCCCGCGTGGTCATCGGAGCCGTGCCTTTATGCCCCATCCAGTGCGGATAATAATAATTGTTGACCAACTCTTCCCAATTCGCGTCGTACTGCCGGTTCGGATCGACGCCTTGCGCGTTCGCTTTCCAGCGTTTGAAGTTGCGGCTGCCGTCGTTCATCGCGATCAACGCTTTATGCACGCTTGCCGGGAACGATTGCAATCCGGTCTGCTGAAGCGTAACGCCGTCGGGATTGACCATCGGAACGAACCAGATCTTCGTTTTGCTCAAAATATCCCGCACGTCGTAGCCCTCGAACTTGCGATTTTCGGCGTAAGCCGCCGCGTACTGCTCGATCATCTGCATGTTCAGCGTCGTCGTCAGCCATTCGCGCGCATGGTGCGAACCGTTGAAAAAGACCGTCGCGCTGCCCGTTCCCAGACCGACCGCCCAAATATCGCGACCGTACAGCGTTTTGCCGATCGACTTGTATTCGACGATATCCGGGTACTTCGCCGCCAACTCCCGAATATCCCGCGTTAACACGCCGTATGTATACGTGACTGACGGGTCCACGATACTCGCTCCCGCCGCTTGCGAACGTCCTGCCGGCGCCAACGTCAGCACCACCAAGATCAACGCCATAAGCGCCATTCCTACTCTTTTCATCACAACCCCCTGTATGATTCGTTCTTTTTCCGGTTGGGCGCCCGCCTTACGCTTTTTTCGCGCCTCTGTACGTGTTTCCTTCCGGACTTGCCAGCACTCCCGCTTGTTAGCATTCGCGCATCCGTGTACGAAATCCTGCCGCGCGCCGTTTTTTCCCGATCCGGTTGACAACGTGTTACGCCTAGCATTACGATACATAGTAATTCTATGTATATAAAAAGGAGGCTCCTTCAAGTGAAAGTCAGCAAAGAACTGCTCAAAGGCTCGACCGGAACGCTGGTACTGACGGTCTTGTCCGGCAAAAGCATGTACGGCTACGAACTCATCAAGGAACTGGACAACCGCTCGGGCGGCGTGTTTTCGCTCAAGGAAGGCACGTTGTACCCGATCCTGCACGCGATGGAAGCCGAAAGCTGGGTGAAGTCGCATTGGGAAGACGGCAGCGGCCGCAAACGCAAGTATTACACGGTGACCGACGCCGGACTGAAGCAGCTCCGGCATAAAACCGAAGAATGGCGCACGTTCAGCGGCGCGGTGAACGCGGTTCTCGGGGAGGACGGGGCATGAGCGGGGAAAAAAGCATGAAGCCGAAAAACGAGCAGCCCGCCGCGAAAAGAGCCGAATCATCCAGCAAAGCCGATCCGTTGATCGAAGAATATCTGGATCGGGTCTGCGCGCGCATTCGGGCCAAAGAGCTGCATCCCGAACTGCGGGAAGAAATACGCGGGCATATCGAAGAGTTGATGGCGGAAAAAGAAGAGGAAGGTCTTTCGCCGGTCGAAGCCGCGACTTGGGCGCTTACCCAAATGGGAGATGCGGATGAAGTCGGCGGCACGCTGGGACAAGTGCATCGGCCGAAGTTGAATTGGAGATTGTTGATTCCGCTGGCGGTCATGATGGCCTTCGCGCTCTTGGCTTTATTTTCGTTGGCAGCGACGGGCGAAGGCGTCTACAGTCAGTTCAATCCGGGTACTCGACAACTTTTCTTTTACGCGTTGGGTTGGGTGGCATTAATAGTTTGCATTTTTGTCGATTACCGGATTTTCAAAAAGCACGCGCTCGGTTTGTATGCTTTTACGGTTGTCTCCACCGTTTTGCTGCTTGAATCTCCATTCGTCATGTCGCTGAACGGAAATATGAACTGGGTCCTTGTCGGGCCTTTTACGATCGATGTATCGGTGTACATGTTCGTGCTGTTCGTGTTGGCACTGCCGGGCGTTTTGGAACGATTGTTGCTGCAAAATAAAAAACGAACGAACTTGCGGCAACTGCTTGCTGTCGGCGCGATCGTATTGCCTGTTCTGCTCTATGTTTTTTTCGATCTGCTGAACTGGTTAATGCTCGCCGCTTACCTGATCGCCGCCTTTACCTTGTACATACGTTCGGGAGGGTCGCGTCTGTACATCTATGGACTTTCCGCCGCCGCATTTGCTTGGATGGCCGGCCTGTATGTTTATGTCGATCATTGGCAAGCGCGCGTTCAATCCGTTTTTGCGCCGCAATTGCAGAACGACGCAAACAACTATTTGAATGATTCTATCGGACATGCTGTTCGAAATGCGGGCTGGTTTGGGAAAGGATTCGGCCAGTCGGGCAATCTTTTGGTCTACGCACATGCCGAATCCATGCTTCCCTATCTGACTTACAGCTTCGGATGGGTCGCGGCGGGTTTGTTGGTCGCGAGCATCGTAGGGTTGATCATCTTGCTGCTTCGCACCGTTCGGAAAATCGGGGACGCGTATGGACGCCTGCTGGCTACGGGTCTTTCGATCCTGCTTGCGTGTCAGTTGATTTACGGAATAGGCGCTTCGTTCAATCTGCTGCCTTTTACCACGCTTTCGCTGCCTTTCATGGGTTACGGAGGTTTCTCGACCATGATTCATTTCGCGATTTTCGGTCTGATTCTCGGTATTTACCGACGCAAAGACATGATTCCGACCCGGGCGACACGTTTGCCTGAAGCCGACAATCGCTTGATTTTCCGCATCGGCGGCTTCGAATTGTACGCCAACCGAGGGAAACGTTGACAGCTTCCTTTTTCTTATGCTAAATTAACGTCATCCAAAACAAGAAGGGAGTGAGCAAGCCTTATGAAAACGCAACTTCATCGCTTCTCGCTCCCTTACGGCATGATCTGATCGGCGGCTTTTCGGCTGCTATGCGAACTCGGGAGTCGGGACCTATACGGTTCCGGCTTTTCTGTTTGGCGTTGTTTTTTGCGACGTGCGCTCGGATCGATTACTTTAAGCAAACTGCGGGAGCTTTGACGCTTTCGCGGTTTTTTCGTATGGAAAAGCGAAAAGCATGGCAGGCGGATTCCGGGCATCTATGACGACTCTAACGAAATACCTCACCGTTACTACACACTTGTCCTTTTTACCTATCCCCTATCGAAAGGCCGTGCATAATTAACCATGATGAAAATCAGCCAAATGAAAAAAGTAATGGAATCCGTCGACGAAACTACCTGGAGAAGCTCCGCCGCCGAGCCGTTTGCCGCTTTGTGGAAGCATGATCCGGACAGCGTTTATTTTTGGCGGATCAGCTCGAATGCCGCATTCGTATTGAACGTGGACGGACAGCGGCATTTTCTGCGGTTCAACCTGGCGGAAGAACGCGGTTTGAGCGAAGTGGAAGCGGAGATCCGTATTTTGCGCGCTTTGGAAAAAGGTTCGGTCCGCGCCGCGCAGCCGATCCCGTCGCTCACCGGAAAACTCGTGGAAACGCTGGAATGGAACGGAGACGTGTATCATGCGGCGCTGTTCGAAGGCATGCCGGGCGAACATCCCGACGACGAAGATCTGACCGAGTCGCAATGCTTGCGTTGGGGCGAAGAGTTGGGTCGCTTGCACGCGGAATTCGCGGCGATGCCTGTACAGACTTGGCAAGGACGCGGCGATTGGCGCCGCGATCTGGCCCGGATGCGGCAAATGCTGCGCGAAGATACGCCGATCGTCCGCCGCACGCTGGAGCGGGCGGCCGCGGAAATGGAAGCTTTGTGCGCCGAACGGCCGGAAACGCTTGTTCATTTCGATTTTGAAATGGACAATCTGCTCTGGCAAGACGGGAAGATCGCGATCATCGACTTCGACGATTGCCGGGTCTACCCGCCGGGCGCGGATATCGAGTATGCGATTCGCAGTCTGCGTACGGCGGAGGATGCGGCGCAAATCGCGCAACCGACGCAGCTTGAACAGCCCGATCGCGCCGCAGCCTCGGCACAACCGGCGCAAACTCAAGCTTTTCTGCACGGATACGCGCAATATTCGCCTTATCCGCTGCCTTCGGATCGGGAACTGAAACTTTTCCGGCGATGGCATCGCTTGTATCTGCTGGCTTCGATGCGCCGCGAGCTGGATGCGGTTGCGGGAGAAGCGCGACCGGAGTGGCAAAGCCGTCTGGAAAGTCGATTCGCCGAACGGGAAGCGCAGCTTCGGCAGCAGATCGAGACGGAAGCGGCGGAAGATACGGCGACGGACCCCGCGACACCGGAATCGGACGGCGAACAGCAGTAAATACCGGCGCGTGAAGATCGGCGATTCGCGACCGAAAAAAGCCGGAGTTGTTGCGACGTTTCTCCGAAAGTCGACCGAATCGCCGGGGAAGCGGGAAAATAAGTGCGATTGTGCAATTATTTTTCGTGAAAAATCGCTTGAGAGGTAAATAAGTGCGTATGTGCAATTATTTTGAACCTCTCTGATCTTTTCGATATGAAATCGTACATTTAGTTGTATAGGCGCACTTAATTTTGTAAAAGGCGAGAAATCGAGGGAAATAAGTGTATCTGCGCACTTATTTTGGCCGAAAGCGTGCGCAGAGCGAAAAAAGTGCTTTGCCGCAACGAACGCGGCGTTCCGGTTTGTATTTTCGATATCAAACGAAAAGCCTCCGATATTCCTTTTGAGGAAATCGGGGGCTTTTTGCGGTAGGCGGCCGTTGCGTGACCAAAACCATAGAAAGAGTGCTTTATTTTTTGCCGCCGAGAATCGTTTTGGTCACGCCGCCCATAAGGGCGCCGGCCGTGGTAGTGGTACCGGTCGTCGGCGAAGCGGCTGCCGGGGTCGGTGTGGAAGCGGCCGGTGAATTCGTTACCGGATTCGCGCTTGCGGACGAAGGTGCGGCCGCAGGCATGGAGGCGACTGGCGACGGAGACGCATTTGGCGTCGCCTGAGTCGCGCCGCCGAGCGCGCTGCCCAACCCGCCTACGGTCGAGTTCACGACGCCGACTACGGTGTCGATCACGTTCGGCGCGGGAGTCGGCGCTGGCGTTTGTACGACCGGCGTAGGCGTTGGAGTCGGCGCTTCCTCCGACGGCTTCGTGCCGGTGATCGGCACCGGCGGCGCTTCCTCCGACGGCTTCGTGCCGGAGATCGGCACCGGCGTTTCTTCCGACGGCTTCGTGCCGGTGATCGGCACCGGCGGCGCTTCCTCCGACGGCTTCGTGCCGGAGATCGGTACCGGCGTTTCTTCCGTCGGCTTCGTGCCGGAGATCGGTACCGGCGTTTCCTCGGCCGGTTTCGTGCCTTGAATCGGCGCTGGCGGCGCTTCCTCCGTCGGCTTCGTGCCGGAGATCGGCACCGGCGCTTCTTCCGCCGGTTTCGTGCCTTGAATCGGCGCTGGCGGCGCTTCCTCCGACGGCTTCGTTTCTTGAACCGGCGTTGGCGTCGGAGCGGAATTCGTCGTGCCAGCCGCCGATGCCGCTTGTTCCGAAACGACGCTGACGCTGCCCAGAATCGGCGCGGTAGCGGACGCGGCATTCGCGGCTGTCGACGAAACGGTTGCTGACGTTCCTTCGGTCGCGGAAGCTCCTTGAGTTTTGGCTGCTTGGCTGCCGGTGTACAGTTGATAAGAGCTGGAGCTGATATCCATACGGAGCTGGTGCAGTTGGGACTTCCAGCTCACGCCGGACTTTGAGGCTTTTTGCTCGATTGCTTTCTCGCCGAGATTTTTCATCGTGCTTTTAAAGTCTTCGCTGTTCAACGTAAAGCCGTTCCGCGAATAGATCGCTTGCAACAACTCGTATTGCTGTTTGCGATTCGTTTCCATGCGTTCGTAGACCTGCGCTTTTTCTTTTTTGATCTGCGCGTCGGTTCGCGTGTCCGTGTTTTTGCCGGATGAAGCCTTATCTTGATTCGCAGCGTCATAGACGCCTGTTTTGGAAGAGTCTTTATTGATGGAAGTCGTTTTCGCGGCATAATCGATCCGGTTCGTTTGATCCGGTTTGGAAAGCGGCGAGTAAGCGGATAATGTACTCATTTTTCGCAACCCCCTCGATATCTGAATATGGTGCGTTATCGCTGGGTCCAGTTTACTATTTTTTGGAAAAGAAAGGGAATAGGAGTGCTTTCCTTACTGTTTGCTTGCTTTTTTTGCCGGAAAACAGGAGCCGCAGGCGGTCTTTTTTGAAACAATGGCTGGCTTTTTCTTGTCGAATTCGAGCATGTTTGAGTTATTCGTTTTTAAGCGACTTTTTTCTACAGCGTTCTCAGTCCGTAGCCCAAAACCTGATTTTCCGCAATTCGTCTCGGAAAGCTTCTTAGTCGCCGACTTCCTATTTTTTCTTTTTACGCGCAAAAAAAAGACCGCCTTCACTCGGAAGGCGATCGGTGTACCTTCGAATCGCGGTCGGTCAAGCTTGAACGGCTTCGGCCCACTCTTGTTTCGAATCGGTATGCTCGTTTAATCTGTCGTAAGCGTCTGCGCTGATTTCCACACGAACCTTATGCAGCTCCGACTTCCATTCCAGTCTCATGGACGAACCGTCCCTTATCATCAACTGCTCGATCGAGCGCTCCGCCAGCGCTTTCATCGCATCCTTGATGTTGTCCGGAGATAGCTCCACCCGGGCTTTTTCCGCATAAAACGTTTGTAACAGCTTTTGCTGAGCCAAACGTTCTTCCGCAAGCTGTTGAGCCAGCTCCGCTTCTTTCTTTTTCCGTTCCACGTCGCTCGCCAGTTCTTTCTCCCCCGTCGGTCCGCTGTACAGTTCGGTTTTGTCTTTCGTGACTACGACTTTCGACGATTCCGCTTTCGGCTTTTGAACGACCAAATCCGGATTCGCAATGTTCGAAGGCCTGTAATCGATCGCCCAGTTTCCCGAGTCTCCTTTGTTAAAAGACACTTTTTCCATTTCAACACCCCCTGCTTCATTTTCTCGCTTCAATGTAACGCTTGCTTCGATTGCTTGGCAATCCGATAGACGAACTACAAAACAGACCGAAATTCACGTACAGGGCGAAAGTTTTTTGAAGACAAGCCTTATACTACTATGCAATTTGACCTAAAATACATGAGACTAAAGACCTTATTATTTGAAATTTTAGTGACCGATTCACCTCCTTATTTCTTTGTCGGTTCAAACGCGTTTATTTTTTTGTACCACTTTCCGTTTTGCCGTCATCCTTATCATTACAAAATTGTTACTTGCCAATCAGCCGCAAAAGGTTGTTCGTCCAAGAAAAACCCGATATAGTCAGGACATGCGTCTGGAAAAAACGATGCAAATCCGGCGATTTATAGCGTAGTTTTTTGTACGGAGAATACGTTTCGCCGCCTAATCGAAAGGAATCTTACATACTCATGCTTTTTCAAAACTGGAAAAAAGTCGTCTTTCTGTCTCTTGCCGTCGTTTGCGTCTTGGGCATCGCGGGGTTCTTCTTCGTTCGATACCTGGAACACGCCAGGCTGGTCAATCATGGGGTAACGGAAGAATTACTGCCTGTCGTCTCTGTCACCGAAGTCGCGGACCGCTACGATGTGGTTGTGACCGGAACCGATCCGGAAGGTATCGCTGCGGCGATCTCTGCTGCGCGTAACGGCCTGAAGGTGCTGCTTGTCGATGGACATAACCGTACGATGCTGGGCGGTCTGATGACGGTCGGCGGATTGAATATGATCGACCTCAACTACTCGCCGGAGCAGCCGTTTTTCCTTCCTCAGTTGAGAGAACCGAAGTATTTGAACGAAGGCATTTTCCAAGAGTGGTACGATCAATTTGACGGTTCGGCGTTCGATGTGAACGTTGCCGCCAATGTGTTCTATAAGATGGTTAAAAACGAATCGAACATCGACCTGCTCATGGAAACCCAGGACATGTCTCCGTTAACCGAAATGCGAGACGAACGTACCGTCGTGACAGGAGTGAACCTGACGCTAAAAGACGGAAGCCAAAAGAAAGTCACGACTTCGGCTCTTATCGACGCCACGCAAAATGCCGATCTGGCCGCCGAAGCCGGAGCCGAATTCACGCTGGGACGCGAAGACATCGGAGATACCAACAGCGTCATGGCCTCGACACTCGTGTTCCGCATGAGCGGCATGACCCAGGAAATCTGGGAGAAGCTCGGCAAGCACGACGACACCGGAATCGACCGGATGAGCGTATGGGGTTATAAGGAAGCGAAAGAATACGAGTCCAGCGATCCGAACAAGGTTAAAATGCGCGGTTTGAATATCGGGCGCCAAAACGACGATACGATTCTGATCAACTCCATGCTGCTGTTCGGCATCGACCCGCTTGATCCGGAATCGATCAAGCAGGGCATCGAGACGGGAACCGCGGAAGCGCCGAAAATCGTCGAGTTCCTCAAAAAGCGTTTCCCGGAAATGGCGACGCTGCAATACGACGGAGTCGCCAGCGAGTTATACCTGCGCGAATCCCGCCATCTCAAAGCCGAGTATCGGTTAACGCTGGTCGACGTAATGGAAAATCGCGCGCATTGGGACGATATCGCTTATGGCTCCTATCCCGTCGATATCCAGAGCACAAGCGATGGGCGCATCGGTACGGTGCTGATGAAGCCAAGCCAATACGGCGTACCGTTCCGCACCCTGGTGCCTCGCACCGTGGACGGCCTGCTCGTCGTGGGACGCTCGGCTGGCTTCGATACCGTGCCGCACGGAAGCGCCCGCACGATCCCGGTCGGCATGGGCACGGGCGAAGCGGCTGGCGCGGCAGTGAAGCTGGCTTTGAACACGGATATGACGCTGCGCGAATTGTCCGGTTCCGAGGAGCAAATCACCGCATTGAAAAAGAAGCTTCGCAAACAAGGCATGGATTTGTCTCGCCCGAATCTGCCGGAGCCGGAATACACCAAGCACAAAGACTACGCCGGCATGCTGGTAGCAGCCAATATGTACCTGACCTCAGGCGGTTATGAAAACGACGGCTGGGGGCTGGACGGCGAAGCCAACGTGCAGCGGTTCTTCAACGCGGTACGCGTGGTTCGTTCTCTTCACCCCGACTTCTTCCCTGGCGAAATGCAGGGTGCGCTCGCAGGCATCGCCGATCCGGCGACGCAGCAGCTTTCGCTGGAGACGGCTTCGAGCTTAATCGCAAGCGCGCTGGATCTTCCCGTGGAGGAAGGCAGTGCGACTGAACTGCTGGTCGCGGACGGCTGGTTGCAGCAAGACACCTTGAATCTGATATCCGATCAGGAAAAGCTCACGAACGGAGATTACTATTCGCTGGTCGGCGATCTGTCGAAGCATTTCCTAACGCCGGAAAATCCGGAAAGTGCCATGCAATAGGCGCGGCGCAGGAAGCGTGATGCAGGAAGCTGCCTAAGCCAAGCATGATCCGAAAAGGAGGTCCCGCCAGCCGCGATCCGGCGGCGGGACCTCCTTTTTTTGTTTTGCGGGAAACTTGTGACGCAGGCCCGGAAAACCCGGAATCGTACACGACAAAGCGAAGGTTGCCCGGATTGCGAAAGAATCGGGGCAATCGTCAGTCGCAGCCGTCAGCCGTCGCGGAGAAATAGAAGGAGGCAGAGGCGGAAACGAAGTTGGAAACGGAACCAGAGAAGGAAACGGAGATCGGGCGAAAATGAAGATACTTGAAAAAACAAATGCGAATATGCACTTATTTTCTCCGAATTTGACGCTTTGGCAAAAATAAGTGCTCAGGTGCACTTATTTCTCGAATTTTTCGCCGATTGGCGATTTTCGGCTGAAATAATTGCATTTGCGCATCTATTCTGAAATCTACGGAAGATTCGGAGGAAATAGTTGCATTCGCGCACTTATTTGGCGAGCATACAGCTTCGCTTGAAGAAAAAACCGCAACTCCGGCGGACCGCGAAGATGCGGTCGCAAGCAGAAAAACGGCTTGCTGGTTCAGCAAGCCGTTTCTTTACTGTTTACTCCTTTATTGTTTACTCCTTTATTGGTTACTGCTTTATCGGTTATTCCTTTTTTGCGCGCTCGCCGTACTCGTCGCACGCGCTCGCCGAAGGCGAAAAAACCAAGCCGCTTACAGCGAATCCAGCACTTGCTTCACGTCCGGATCGAGTTCGAGCGCGTTCCAAAGCATTTGCAGCGTTTCCGCGCGCGTAGCGTCGGCGGTCGGGCGGAATGTGCCGCCGCGGATCACGCCGTGCTTCGCGGCTTGCTTCAACGCGTCGGCGGCGAAGCTGCCGGCCCGGTCCAGATCGTCGAGTTCGGCCGAAGCCGAGGTCGGCGCGGCGTTGCGCAGATCGAGTACGCGGGTCAGGATAACCGCGGCTTCTTGCCGCGTCAAGCTTTTGCCCGGCTTGAAGCTGCCGTCGTTGTAGCCGTTCAGGATGCCGAGCGAAGCCAGCGTGCGGATCGAGTCTTCGCCCCAATGGCCGTTCACGTCTTTGAAAGCGGCGCTTTTCGCGGGATTCGCTTGCAAGTCGAACAGCCGATCGAGCAGCACGGCGAATTCGGCGCGGGTGATCGCTCCGTTCGGCTTCGCCGTTCCGTCGCTATAGCCTTCGAACACGCCCAGCTTCGCCAAGCCGTTTAACGCTTTTTCCGCCCAATGGCCTTTGACGTCGGAGAACGCGGCAGGCGTTTGCGCGGCGGCCGCTTGCTGCCCTTGTTCGAAGCGTTGCAGCAGCTTCGAGCGATCCACGAGACCGGCAGCGAACACGCTCGCCGGTTCGCTGCCCGGCGCCGGTGTACTTGGCGTCGGCGTCACCGTGCCGGGCGTCGCGTTCCCCGGCGCGGCAGGAGTCGGGTTTGTCGGCGCCGGGTTGGACGGCGTTGCCGGCACCGAAGGCGTCGAAGGGTTCGACGGCATTGGATTGCTCGGCGGCGCGGATGCCGGTTGCACTGTCGCTTCGTACGTCGCTGTCACTCTTCCGTCTTTGGACGACACCACGATTTGCGCGACGCCTGCCGCTTTCGCTTCGACCGTGATTTTCGTTTTTCCCGAAACCTCATCAAACGCCACGTTTTTAACCGTAGCGATCGACGGATCGGCCGATACGGCCGACACCGACTTCACGGTCGCATCGTTCGGCGCCACGGTTGCTTCGATGACCGTTTCCTGACCCGGATTCAGCGTGCCCGAGGTGCGGTCGAGATTGATCGACTCCGACAACTTGGCATCTTGCAGCATAGCCGTCAAAAAGATCAGCGGCGAGTTGTAGTTCAGCGCCTGCTCGTTCGTTTCCCAATCGATCGTAGACGCGTTATAGGCTTTTGCCGGGAATTTGGCTTTGCCGTTGTTGGGTCCGCCGACCATGTATCCGTTCGGCATTTCGACGATAAAGTCGCGCATGAAAATCTCGTGGTGCGTGATGCGTATCCGATTTTCCCCGTAGCCGGTAATATAACTGAGCTGAAGCGGATTGATGCCGAGCAGATAGTTCAGATTGCCCGCCGCCGCTTGGAGATTAGCTTCGTCGAACGTGCCGAGAATACGGCTGCCGATCGCCAGGCTCATAGGCATGCTCGCGACGTTGGAGTTCGCTCCCCAGTAGAAGCCGTCCTTCGTCGAATTGCGCCATACCGCTTGGTTGAGCGCGATATCCAGCGCTTTTTCGCGCCAAACGGCGTAACGCGCAGCGAACCATTCGCGAATTTGCGCGTCCGCCTGCGGCGCGCTCAGATACTGGTAGTACCCGATCATTTCCATGCCGTTGATACCGTGCGAGAAATCTTTGGTTTCAAATACGGTTTCGAACTCCGTGTAGTGCGCTTTGACGTAATCGTCGTACTTGGAATCGCCCGTCGCCCGATACAAAGCCGCCGCCGCATAGAACCGGTCGTTTTGGTCTTTTTCGTCGTTGTACGGACCGTCCGGCTGCGGAATATATTCCGGATGCTGCTCCAGATACGCCCAGCCTTTTTCGGCCGCCGTCAGCAGTTGGTCTCCATAACTTTCAAGCGACGGCTGCGAGCGGAACACGATGGACGCATGCGCCAGAGCGCCGACGGTATTCGCCGTTTGCACGGTCGGAATCAGGCTGTTTGCCCCGGTTCCGTCCATGATGAAGCGCTTCGGAGCCGGTTCGCGATTGACGTAAGCGTAAAAACCTCCCGTCGCCGTATCCTGCATCTTCAGGAAAAAGTCCGTTTCGACTTTGATCTCGTCCAGCAGGTCCGGGATGCCGTTGCCGCTTTCCGGGATGTTCAACTGACTGTCTTCGAACACGTTCGGATACGTCTCGTACGCCCACAGCAAATCGGACACGGCCGTCGCGCCAGCCGTCACATACTTGCCCATATCGCCCGCGTCCCACCATCCGCCGGATACGTCTTTGGTCACGGAAGGATTCGACTCCAGCGGCAGCGCCTGATCTTCTTGCTTATACTTGCCTTCTCTCGCGTAATCGCCCGCATGTTGCGAATCCAGATCGACGTTGGCGCGCTGGTAGTAGAAGAACTTTTGCACGTCTTTAAGCAGTCCGCCGTAGATGCCGTTTCCGATCTCGAACGAAACGGACGGCTGCGGGACGCCTTCGACGGACACGTAATAGTCGCCTGCTTCGCGCAGCGCCGTGAAGTCGGCTTTCAGCACTTTTTCGCCGGACAACGGATCATAGGCTTTGACCAACGTCAGCGCTCCGCTATAGACGGTCGCGTTGTCCGATGTGCGCTTGACCTCGAACGGCGTGCCTTCCTGCGCGTTCAGTTCGTTGTAATAGCCGCTGATCAACGCATACTTCTCGCCGGCCTGCAAATAACCGATCTGGTTGACTTTGATCGGAGCCGCGGAAATTTCCGTATCCGGCGACGTGACGCGCATGTTGGCGATATGGAACGTCTGCGCCGCGTTGCTGACTCCTGCCAATTTCAACAATTGAACCTTGCTCGGATCGAACACCGGATTTGCGCCGAACAGGTCTTTTAACGGAATCGAATAATGCTGCCACTCTGTAGTGAGCGGCATGTATTCGTTTACATCTTTGGATAGCGCGTCTTCGTTTGTTTCTTCGGGGTTGCTGTCCTGGTCTTTATAAAATTCCCCGTTCACTCTGCGCTCGTGAACGCCGTCGCGGAACCCGATCCGGAACGATTCGCCGCCCTGTTCGCCGATCGCGTCGAATTCCAGCGTGCCATTTTCGGCGTAAGCGGAGAAGTCGAACGTCTGCCAGCCGTTGGTCGTGTACTGCTGGGCCCAATAATCGTTCGCGACGATCTTCTGCGACGATTTGTCCCGGTACACTTCCTGCGTGACGCTGCTGCCGTAACCCCAAGCGTAATTCTCCAGCTGGATATCCCGCAGCTTGTTCCAGTCGGAGCTAGGCGGCACGTAGATCGCGTCCGTCTGCGCCCGCACCGTCTCGATCGGTCCGAATGCCGGGAACGCCAACGATACCGCGAGCAGCCCTCCGACGACTTTGAATAACGTCCGCTTGGCATGGCCTGTTCTTTTTCGAGTGTTCATATGTAGACAACCCTCCGCAAATTTAGTAAGCGTTTTCAATCTATAGCTTAATCACTTTCTCCATGCAAAAACACCCTATAAATCCGACAACTTTACCTATTAAAATTAGAGATTTTCCGATTTGAAAGTATTTACATATGCAAAATCACGTCATCAAAAAAAGCGGAATCCCCTGATCGGAATCCCGCTTTACACGCCTGCTTTCAATATTTTTTCAATGCCGCTTCCAGATCCTGCAAAAGCTTCGAAGCTCCTACGATCGCCGAATCGCTGTTGTTGTAAAAGATAGCCGTTTTAACGCCGTCTTGTTCAAGCTTCGGCAAAATTTTGTCCATAAAAGCAAGCAGGTCGAGCGGGCGGCTGGAATATGCCGACCATTCGTCGATCGCGCAATGCTCGGCAAACTCGCCTTTGGGCCACAGGGGGAGCAATGCCGCGCCATCCTGATCATGCGTCATCGCCCAACCTTCGTCGTACAAGCCCCAGAGAATCTGGGTATCTGCCGTTTTCTTAACGAAATATTCGTAGCGCAGATCGGCTGGGCTGCTGACGATCGCGTTGAATTCTTTTAGATTCATACTTATAAAGGCCTCCCGTAGGGCCGAGTCGCCGGAAGCGGTCGGTTTTTCTAATCTATTTACCCATCGCGGGAAAAGTTGACCTTACTCAGGTGGATGAAGAGCATCCCTGCATGCGTCGAGCACTTCTGCAAGCGTAGATCCGATTCCGCGGGGCGGCTCGAACAAGAGCGCTTTCGCCACGCCGAGGGCGATGATCCTCGCACGTTCCGGATTCACCAGTTCAAGCAGACGGTGGGCAGTAGCGGCCCGAATATTCGCATCCCGCTTGCTTAGAGCCTGAATCAGCGGCTGCAAAAAGAGGGGTTCGCCCCATTGCACGAGCACGGCGTCGCAAGCCAGCTTAATGCTTAGCGGTTTGTGCGTCAGTAGGATACGTTTGACGAAGCGGCGATCCGCGGTCGGATTGCCATATAACCGCTCGGCCAGATCGCCGATCGAGAGTAGCGCGTACACCCTGACGATCACGGACGGATCGAACTCTACTGTCTGCTTGAGCCTCTCCAGCGCTTTCGGCGAACGGCTCGGCCCCAGCGATTCGCAGGCTTCCGCCCGTACGAGCCACTCCCGGTCATGCAGCAGCATCAACAGCAGACGGTCTGCCTGTTCGGACGGGTGAAAGCCCAAATGCAAAGCCACCTTCGACCGAATAAACGAATCCGAATGCCTGGCATAGACTGCAAGACGGGACAGATCCGGTTCTTCCCTATTGCTCTCCAACTCATCAAGTTCCGCTATGATGCGATTAATTTCCTGTTCGCTGTCGTTCGGAGCTATCGGGCGCCTTTCAGTCATTCTTGTTCCTCCTTGCTTCATTCCGCCTGTTCCGAAGCTTCGAATTGCCGGTGGACCATTTTGCGATAAAAAGCATGGGAAGCGAGCAATTCTTCATGGGTTCCCTGTCCGGTTGCCTGCCCGCCTTCGATCACGATCAACTTATTCGCTCCGCGCACAGTGGACAGCCGATGGGCAATTACCAGCGTGGTCCGTCCCTGCATCAACTTGTCCAGCGCCTCCTGAACTTGAGCCTCGGATGCGCTGTCCAGATGCGCCGTCGCTTCATCCAGCAGCAGGATATCCGGATCGCGCAGAATCGCCCGGGCTATCGCCAGACGCTGACGTTGACCTCCCGACAACTTAACTCCCCGTTCGCCTGCCTGCGTATCCAATCCCTGCGGCAAAGAAGCAACGAACTCGGACAAATTGGCTAAACGAACCGCTTCTTCGATAGCCGAATCCTCGGCGCCTGCAAGTCCGTAGGTCAGATTGTCTCGAATACTCCCCGCCATGACCGGACTTTCCTGCGAGACGTAAGCGATCCGACTCCGCCATTCGCGAATCGGAATATGAACCGCCTCATCGCTGCCATACCGGAGTCTCCCGTCCGTCGGTTCGTAGAATCGTTCAATCAGCGAGAAAATGGTGGTCTTGCCAGCCCCGCTCGGACCTACAAACGCTGTCGTTTGCCCCGCTTCAGCCGTAAAATTCAGTCCTTTTAAAATTGGCTTGTCTTCGGAATAACCAAAGCTTACGTGATCGAAAACAAGCGATTGTTGGATGTAATGTCCTCCATGGACAGACGATCTTGCGATATGCTCCATTTTCGCATCCGTATCCGACGCGTCGCTATCCTCGGCTGGCAGTTCCATGATCTCCCTCAGTCGTTCGGTGGCTCCAAGCGCCTTCTGGAATTGGGTGAAAAAGGTGGCTAGCTGCGTAAACGGTACGACAATCTGGAACATATACAGAATGATCGCGACCAGCGAACCCGCCGTCAATACGCCGCGTGCGACCTGTGCGCCGCCGTACCCGATCAGCGCCACGAGGATCAACAGCATCACCGTCATCATCAGCGGAGAGACAATGGCTTGAATCCGCGCTTCGCGCAAACCGAAACGGAACAAGCCCGCAATCCGCTTTTCCCCCTGAACCCGCTCGACGGGCTCGGCCATCGAAGCTTTGACCAGGCGAATATCCGAGAGCACCCGCCCGAGATCGCCCTGAAATTCGGCCACTTCCTGCTGCGTATCGCGCGAGATCGCGTACATGCGGCGACCGACCGGCCATAGCAGCAGCATCGCCGCAGGAATCGCCAGTAGGGCAAACAGCGTCATTTTCCAATCAATCGTCAGCAAAATGACCACGGACCCGACGATCGCCACAATCCCCGACAGAAACGAGATGACCTGCCCGGTAATGAAGTCTTTGACAATATTCGTGTCGTTCGTGACCCGGCTCATCGTTTCTCCGGATGCGCTGCGGTCGAAGAACGAGATCGGCAGCCTCAGAATCCGCCGCCATAGATCGCGTCTTAAGCCCGACACGATAAACTGTCCCACGTAAGACATGGTGTAGATGGCAAGGCCAGACATTACCGCTTGAGCGATAAACGCCGCGCCGAGCAAAGCAATCGTGCCTCCCGTCAGGTTTTCCATCGAAAATCCGTCTACCAGCCTACTGGTCAACAACGGAATCGCCAGCGTGAACACCGTCTCGAACAAGCCCAGCACAACCGCCGCGGTCAGCAACCAGCCTTTGGGCATATACTTGGCGACCAGTTTCCAAAACGAGCCCCAGCTTGGAGTCGGTGTAGCGTTTCCTTTTAGCCTATCTTCCATTGTTTCCTCCTTCGTCCGGCGTCTCGCCGTCCTCATGTTCGACACAATCTTCTACCAGTGCATCCCACATCCGTTCGACGTAACGCTCTTCCTCGGTCGTAAACGTCACCGGAAGTTGAAACGTTTGAGACAGGTCGATTTTTGCAAAAGATTCCAACGCCTTCATTTCCTTTTCCGTCAACGGTTCCTCCAATCGGGACAGCATTCCGCCGATCCGTCCCGACAACTCGGTTGCGAACTGCTGCACTGCCGGATCTTCCGGCGGAAGTCCTGCACGCATTAGCCTTTTGAGCCGCGAGATCCACTGCATCGTCTCGCGTTCGATCGCCCGCCACTTTTCCGACGCCTTGCCTTCCGGCCAGAAGCGCTGCATCAGCGAATCCGGTATCCGCTCCGCCATCCAGCGCCGCTGCTGCTCCTCTGTCGAGACCGAATGGATCATGAGCAGCAGAACGTCCGGTTCCCACTCCGCTTCATCGACGCCTTCCGACAGATTCAAAGTATGTTCCAGCGTATGCAGCATCCGGTCGAGCTGATCCCTTTTTTGCCGCAATAACTGTTCCTGATGCTCCAGCGAGCTGCGAAGCGCACTTCCTTCGGCTTCCAATTCTTCCGCGATTCGTTCCAACGGATAGTCGAGAAACTTGAGCGTCAGAATCTGCTGAAGCCGAATCAAGTCACGGTCCGTATACAGCCGATGCCCGCGCTCCGTATAAGCGGACGGTTCCAACAGACCTTTCTTATGGTAAAAACGCAGCGTACGCTCGGTAACTCCCGTTAACTTGGCAAACGCGCCTACCGTATACGTTTGATTTTCCGGCATCCGATACGCCTCCTTTCTCTTGCTGATTCCAGTATAGGTCCTGACGTAACGTCATGCGCAAGCGGAAGTTTTGATAAGGATAACGCGGAAAACCACAGCTGCGTGATCATGAAGCATCCCGGCTGCGGTTTATTGTATTTATGTAAAAAAGTATTCGTTCCATGTGCTCGTCGCCTGTAAAGCAAAATGTTTATACATTCGCCCTAGGGCGTGTCTTCAAACCTGCCAACGTGCAGATTTTACCGCCTTTTCGCCCTGTCCTACGTCACTTTCCCTTGACGTGCCCCGGCACGCCTTCAGAAAAGTTCCTTGTTCAGCACAAAAATTCGGCAAAATCTGCTTCCGTCGAGGTTTGAAGACATGCCCTAACGAATAGGGTATAATGAACTTATATTTAATAAAAGAGGTTATAAAATGCGGCATCTACTCGAAGCGGAAGGTTTAACACGCAGATTTGTAGAATTGCAGAATTTCATCTCAACCTGGAAAAGTTTAAAATTTACTGATGTAGAGTTGCTTGAATTGGAGCTTTTATTGCTTGAAGATTCAAAGCGTGCACCTGTTATTCAAGGAACTGGCGGACTAAGAAAATTCAGATTTTCTCCATCCACAAAGAACTCGGGCAAAAGTGGAGCCTATCGGATCATTTATTTGGATATCGAACAAGAGCATCTTGTGATTCTGCTAGTCGTTTACAGCAAAAACGTTTCGGATACCTTGACTAAACACGAGACGAACGAACTCAAACAGTTAGTCGACCAGCTTAAAACTCATTATGGAGGTAACCAAAATGGATAAATCTTTATTTAATTCATTGAAAGAAAGTCTGCACGAAGGTATTGAATTCGCAAAAGGCGATTCGACAAAAGGAACTTTACGAAACTTGACCTTCAAATCCCTTCCGGAATTATCCGAAGGGGAGATCAAATCTATTCGTGAAGAAACCCATCTTTCCGCTGCCGCATTTGCTAGCGTACTTGGCGTATCCGTGAAAACAATCGAAGCTTGGGAATCCGGTCGCAGTATTCCTAACGGCCCTTCCAAAAGACTATTGCAAATGTTCAAAGAAAAACCCGAATTCACCAAAGAATTTATCGTAAGCTAAATTCGCCCCCGTCCACAAAAAAGATACGTCTGCCTCGTCTTAAAGACGCGCAAACGTATCTTTTTTCTACTCCAAGCGCTTTTGCGTTTACCCGTTCAATATCGGAATCTCCGCCAACATCTTTTTCAAATGAATCGCATCCCACGGCGTATGTTCCGTAAAGCCTAACCCCACCACGTCCGTCTCTTCCGACAGTTCGCGCAGCAGCTCGGCGAGACGCGCGAACTTCAACCGGCCCGGCGGCGAGTATGTGTAGGGATCATTGGGTTTAGCGAACAACAGCGAGCGGAACTCCTGCGGATCGAGCACGTCCAGATCAACGTGAATCGCCAGATGCTTGATGCCACTCTCGCTTATCCACGCCCGGATCGACTCCGTTCCGACCGCCGTCTCTTGAGCGTTCAACGTACGAATACCCAACCGCTGGATCATCTCCGCATCCGTTTCTTTCATCGAAATCCCGAGCCGTTCGAACGCTTCCCCGATCACCGCCCCTTCTTCCGCCGTCGGCTCCGACAATCCCGCGATAAACACATTTTCCGGCTTCAACGGCATCTTCACCCGTTTCGCGAATTCCGCGTCGCCTTCCCCGAGCAGATTGCCGAGCGGCAGCGTGTGGCCCCGGTCATATCCGTCGATCTGCACCAAATCGCTGTGCGCGTCGATCCAAATCAAACCTAATTTCCCTTCATACCGTTCATTCAAGTAAGCGAAAGGCGCCTGCTCCACCAGACAATCCCCGCCGAACATCACGACGCGGTCCGGCCGGTGCGCGTGAATCAGATGGTCCGCCGCGTCCAGTTGTTCCAGCAGTTCTTTTCGTCCGTGGATCCCGTTATCGCTCGTAAGCGGCACGCCGTCGTATTCCCGAACCGGCACCCGCACCAGCGGTTGGTCGTTTTCCGGCGCCAGCCAGGCCAATAGTTCCGCACCGAAGGTGTAATTCGGATTATCCCCGCCCTGCCATTGAGGCATCAGCACGCGCAGCGTTTTTCTCGTCATGTTCGTATCCCCTTTTCTTTCGAAGTCCCCTTACTGTAAAATGAACGCGAGCGAAAAAACAGTACGCACTTTAAAGATAGATACTGTCGGAAAGGATAGTGCATACCATGAGCATGGAAGCCTACAAAGGCAAAGTGAAGCATATTCAGGACACCCCTTTCGGCTACACGCTGTCCGTGATCGGCGGCAAATGGAAGATGGTCATCCTGTACCTTTTGGCGGAAAATCCTCCGGTACGGTTCAACGACTTGAAGCGGCAAATCGGAGTCATCACGTACAAAACGCTGAGCGCGCAGCTCAAAGAACTGGAAGCCGACGGCATGGTGCAGCGCAAAGAATACCCGCAGATTCCTCCGAAGGTCGAATATAGGCTGACCGCCAAAGCGGAACAGCTGATGCCGCTGATGGAAGGGTTATGTGAGTGGGGCACGGAGCATCAGCCGAAGGAGGACTGACTTTTGGCGATCATCGATATTGGGCGGATTTACGAGCAGTATCGTACTTTGAATATCCCGAATCCGTTTAACGACGAACAGATTCATAAGCGTGCGAACGACGAGAATATCGAACGCGTTCGCGATCTGTATCGAGACGGTCGCTATTTCCGCTACTACGGCGCACAGAACGGAAGCGGGATTTATTTGTACAACCCTAAACGCGTCAAAAAGCCCTCGATCGGAAACGTCCTCGCTCAGAGCGAGATAGACGTTTTCGTCGAAGGGCTTTTTTATTACTGCGAAGATCCCAACTGAATCCACGCTTGCTGAATTTCTTCGATCGCTTGCTCTTTCGTTTTGTTTTTGCCGATATACGCTTGCATGATCTCGCCGAATTTCTGGTGGAACGTATCCAGCGAATAGTTGACGGACAGATCGCCGGATTTTTCGGTTTTCAGGATTTCGTCCATTTCTTTCGGCATTTGCAGATCCGGCAGCGGAGCGTCTTTGATCGGCGGAATGACTTTGGCGACTTGGGAGAACCAGTTTTTGCCGTAGTCCGACGTGTAGAGCCAGTTGAAGAATTCGATGGTTTGCGGCGCGACGGCCGAATCTTTGTTGATCCGCAGCGCCTGGTCGGCTCCGGTGATGATCTGGGATTGCTCGGCTTTGTCGCTCACCGGATAGCCCATGATGCCGATCTTGAAGTCCGGGTTGATCTTCATGATCGCTTCTTCGTCCCATGCGCCTTTGCCGGTCATCATGGCCGCTTTGCCGGACGCGAAATCGCTGACTTCGGCGTTGCTATCGCGTTCGAGCGGTTTGTCCGTTCCGTGCGCGATCGTCGTGTCGATAAAGGCGAAGAAGTTGTTTTCAAGCAGCGGGTATTCGCTGAACGTTGTCTCGCCTTTGATGAATTTGTTTACCAGCTCCTGCGCGGAGATGCCCGCATCGTCGGCGGCCGCGTCCACGTAATGCTGGAAGATGTGCTTCCACACCCACCACTCTTTGTAAGCGTTCGCAAAAGGCGTGATCCCTTTGGCTTCGAGCTTGGCGATCGCGTCGTCCATTTCGGCGGTCGTTTTCGGCGGTTCGGTGATTCCGGCTTGCTCGAACAGGTCTTTGTTGTAGATCAGGGCGAACAGATTGCCTTTGACCGGAAGCCCGAGCACCTTGCCGTCGGTCGAACTCATATTGGCGCGTACGGCATCGGTCATGGCGGCGGCCAGCGGTTCGTTCGTCAGATCGGCGCTGTAATCGGCGTACGTGTCGATGTCGCCGCCCGCCGTCGTCTGGAACACGTCCGGCGTGCTGCCTGCGGCGATCCGCGATTTGAGGACGGTATTGTAATCGGCCTGCATGATTTCGAGATTGATGGTGACGTTCGGTTTGACCTTTTTATACTCTTCGATATAGGCGTTGAACGCATCCGTGTACTCCGGCGAAGCGGTGAACATGTTGATCGTGACCGGTTGATCCGCAGCCGCTTCTTCGGTCGATCCCGTCGATCCCGTATCGGCGGCCGGACTGCTTCCGCAACCCGCCAGCAAAGACGTGCCGAGCAGCAGCACCGCCGGCAGGGCAAACATTTTTTTGAACATCGTCGTACCCCCTGTTTTCGAAAAGTGGAGCTGATGCCGCATGTCGGAAAAGTTCGGCGAAAAACGACCGCAGCGCCCGTTACCGCTATTGTAGGCCACGGCCCGTTATCGGCAGAATGCACATAAGCGGCCTGTTAGGGGTAAAAAAGTGGACGGCACGACCTGCGCGACCGCTTCGTCCGGCGTCTATCGGATCGGCGGGCAGATCGGCTTCCCCGCCCGATTATCTGCCGCCCGGCAAACCGGCTTTCCCGTCGGTCCGTTCGCCCGCCCCGCTTCGATACTCCGACGGCGACACGCCGTAATAATTGCGGAACGCTTTGCTGAAATAATTTTTGTCGTTGTACCCGAGCATATCCGAAATCTCCTGAATCTTCAGCGTTTCCTCGCCGAGCAGCACCCTTGCCTTTTCCATTCGCAGCTTCTGGGTGTACTCGTGAATGCCGACGCCGTATTCCTGCTTGAACAGCTTCATCAGGTACTCGCGGCTAAGGAAATATTTTTCCGTGAACATCGAGATTTTGATCTCTTCGAAGTAATGCCGGTCAATATAGGCGCGAATATCGCTGATATGAAAAGAAGCCCCGGTGCGGTCGGCTTGGCGCGCCTGTCGGCAGCATTGCTCCACGACTTCCAGAATGCGCTGTTCCCATTGGGACACGTCTACGAGGTCGCCTTCTTCCGTGTCGCCGCTCGCCGCGTCCGCCTGCTTCGCAGACAGCGAAAAAGCTGGAGCCAGGCTGTCCGCCGACTCAGTCTGCTCCGCGCTTCCGGCTTGTTTTTCGGCACAGCCCAACGCGACTTTCGTCTCACCCAGCAGCCGCTGTGCTTCTTCCAACGCCAGATAACCGCCCGCTTTCAACTCGACGATCGCGTCTTCGGCGATGCGCTGCGCCTGTGCGGGCGCCCCGCTCCCGGCAGCCGCCGCGATTCGCGCCCATGCGGCGGCGAACGCTGCCGATTCCGGCAAAGCGAATCCGGCGCCGTTCCCCCGACGGCTTTCGCCGCTTTTCGCCGACGACACGCCGTATCCGGTTTCGCCAAGCCGCAGCAGATTGATCTGACCCGCCGCGCGCCGGGCCTGATCGTAAGAATCCGCCAACTCCGCCAGCACGGCCGATCCTCCCCCGTATCCGGCGATCGTCCGCAGTCCGAACAACCGATCCAGCGTCGGCAGCAGTTTTCGCAAATAAATCTCGGCCCGGTATTCCAGCGGCCCGTCCGCGCTTTTGCCCGGGTCGGACAGCGATCGGATCACGACGATCATCTCGCGATGCGAAGCCGGATCGGCGAAACCGAAACACTCCATGCCTTCCGGCGCGCAATCGCGGATCACGTTGGCGATCGCCGCGTGCAGCAAGCCGGTATCCCCGTAGAACCGGCTTCGCCGTACCCGATCCAGATTGAGCAGCCGCAGCGACGCTGCCATATGCAGCTTCGGCGATTCCCCGGAAGCGCCGATCATCGCCAGCGTATCGGCTTCCCGGCTTTCGTTGAAGCTGCGCCGAACGATCGACAGATACACGTTCTCGCGCAGCTTCGGCAGCGAAACGTTGAGCGTGCGGCCTCGGCGCAGCAGCTCCTCCGCTTTTTTCCGGCGTGCGTTCAGCTCCTCGACGGCCCGTTGCAGCACCTCGTTCAGGCTATGCCGGTTAACCGGCTTGAGCAAATAATCGAGCGCATGCGAACGGATCGCCTGGCGCGTGTATTCGAAGTCGTTGTACCCGCTGATGACCACGCTCAGCACGTCCGGGTAGTCTTTTTCCAATCGCCGCAAAAATTCGCTGCCGTCCATCCCCGGCATCTTCATGTCGATCATCGCCAGGTCGATCCGGTGTTCCCGCAACAGCACCAATCCTTCTTCGCCGTCGGTCGCTTCGTAAATATGCCCGATGCCGAGCACGTCCCAACTGCCGAGTATCCGTATGGCTTCGCGCAGCGGTTCTTCGTCGTCCAGAATGAGTACGCTATACATTTTCTTCGCCTCCTTGCGGAATATGGAGAATCAAGGACGTGCCTTGCCCGCCCGTCTCGATCGCGAGTCCGGCTTGTTCGCCGTACAGGATTTTCAGGCGCGTATGCAGGTTTTGCAGCCCGATATGCCCGCCTTCCCGCTCCGTAAAAGGACGTTCCAGATAATCGAGCACTTCTTTGAGGCGCACCGGGTCGATGCCGGGACCGTCGTCGCTGACCGTGACCACCGCCCCGTTTTCCGTACGCTCGGCCTGAATCATGATCGTGACCGTGTTTTTCACCCGTTCCAGCGCGTGCTTGATCGAGTTTTCGACCAGCGATTGCACGGACAAACGAGGGATTCGCAGGTTGAGCAGCGATTCGTGCCACGCATATTCCACGCGCAAACGGCTGCCGAACCGCGCTTTTTGCAGCGACAGATAACGTTCGATATGCCGCAGTTCGTCGCTCGCCGGCACGATATCGCTCCCCCCAATGCAATACCGCAGCGACTGGGCGAGATCGTCGACCATATCCGCGATATCCAGCCGCCCGCCGCGCAGCGCCTGGGTCGAGATCGCTTGCAGCGCATTGTACAGGAAATGGGGATTCAGCTCCGCTTCAAGCGCTTTCAAGATCGCGCTTTGCTCGACGAGCTTCATCCGGTAACGCTCGTTGATCAATTCGTTCGTCCGCTGCACCATGTCGTTGAAATGCCGGGTCAAATGCGATATTTCGTCATGCCCGCGCACGGGAGCCTGCGTCTCGAAGTCCCCGCCGCTGAACCGGTTCATCCGCTGCGCCAGGCGCGCCAGCGGCCGCGTAATCGCGCCCGACACGAACGCGACTAGCAGCGCCGACAGCACCACGAAGCCCGCCCCGATCAGCGTGTTCCATTCCCGCGCCGCGTCCGCCGCTTCGTAGATCCGGCTGTACGGCATCGGCTTCGCCAGCGTCCAGGTTCCTCCTGCCGATTCGTCGGTCATCAGCAGATAATCTTCGCGCCCCGACTTCCAATCGGCGGGACCGGAAGCAGCCCGTTCCAGCGCCTGCTGCAATCCGTTTCCTTTCGCTTCCCGGTAAAAAGCTTCGTCGTCCGTGTAATACGGATCGCCGTCCGCGCCGAACAACAGCAGATGCTCTCCGTCTTCCAGCGGCGTATCGTGCACGATCGTGTCCAGCGCGGACGGGTTGACGTACACCGTCAACACCGCCTGCGGTTGGCGCGACGCGATCGAACGCAGCACGCGGTGGTACGCCAAAGCCCGTTCCGCGTAAGCCGCGCTGCCGGATCGGCCGACGTCCGCGTCCGATTCGGCTTCCGGTTGAGTTCGCGACGACGCTCCGTTTTCCGCCGCGCCGAGCAAAGAGCGATACAACTGATTATCCGGCCGCTTCAGCAGCAACTTGTACCAATCGGTGTCGGCCGTTCCGGCATCGGTCGAAGCGCGGATCGAGATATTATACGCTTCCCGGGTCAACGAATACGTCTTCCCCTCGCTCACGATATACAATTCCAACCCTGCCAGATCGCTGCGCGAATAATACATCCGTCGCAAATAATTTTCCAAATACATCCGCGACGCATAATCGTCCCCTTCGTTCAGCACGGCATGGATCAGGTCGTCGTACTGAAGCTGCGGCAGCGTGAATTGCGCGATTCCGTCCATGTAATCTTTGACGTTACGGTTAACCAACAACAGATTGTTCGACGTCGCGTCGATGCTGTGCCGGATCGCTTCGCCGCGCAGCCGTTGATCCGAGACGACGCTGAGCGACGCGACGACCAGCAGAACAATCGTGGTAAAAGGCACGAACAACTTGTACGCCAGACGTCCGGTCATCACGTTCCAGAGCCGGCCGGCCTTGCGTCGAACGGTTGCAAACAGCGGGTAGCGCTTGGACATGGCAGTTCACCTTTTTACCCTCAAGAGTTTTCTTTCCTCCATTTGGCGAGGAATACCGCCATTCTATAATACAAACATCAGGAAAATCCATACCTTTTCAAACAGGAATGTAAACGCTCTTTTTTGAAAAGCCGCGGATCATCCGTTTACCGGAAAAGAGGTGCGCCATGTTCAAACTGGGAAGAAAACGCGGGGAAAAGCTCGAATTCGGCTTGTTCACCCTGCCTGCCCTGATCTGTATCGCTTTCGCTTTTTACGTGCCGTTCATGATGACCGTCCGCTACTCACTCACCAAATGGAACGGCATCGCCAAAAACCCGACGTTCGTCGGGCTGGACAACTTCCGCCAAATCTTCAGCGGGGACGCCAACTTCGCGAACGCCGCCATTT
The DNA here is from genome assembly GCF_037722395.1 of Saccharibacillus sacchari. GTDB lineage: Bacteria > Bacillota > Bacilli > Paenibacillales > Paenibacillaceae > Saccharibacillus > Saccharibacillus sacchari_A. Next base: position 65,412 of record NZ_JBBKAR010000007.1, read on the forward strand.
TCACGCTGAAGTATATGATTCTGTACATCGTGCTGGTCAACGTGCTGGCGATCGCGCTGGCGTTGGTGCTCGATATGGGCCTTCGTTCGACGAACTGGCTGCGGGCCGCATTCTTCGTGCCGTATATCCTCAGTCTGGTCATCGTCGGCTTTATCTGGAAATTCATCTTCATGCAAGGCTTCGAATCGCTCGGCGACTCCACGGGTTGGCATGTGTTCGCGCTGAGTTGGCTCGGCGAGCCGGGACTTGCGTTCGTCTCGATCCTCGGCGTGTCGATCTGGCAATCCGTCGGCTTTTACATGGTGATTTATATCGCGGGGCTGCAAGCCATTCCCGGCGATCTGAAAGAAGCCGCCACCGTCGACGGAGCGGGTCCGGTACGGCGCTTCGTCAGCGTGACGCTTCCGCTGCTGGCGCCGTCGATCACCATCTCCGTGTTCATGGCGCTGACCAACTCCATCAAAGTGTTCGACGTGATCTTGTCCCTGACCGCGGGCGGACCGGGCGGCACCACGTACAGCGTCGCTTACGACATCTACCGCGACACGTTCCAGAACAATCTGTACGGCTACGGCACCGCCAAAGCGCTGATCCTGTTCGTCGCCGTGCTGCTGATCACGATCGTGCAACTGTCCATTTTCAAACGCAGGGAGGTCGAAGCTTAACATGTCCAAAACATTATCCGCCGCGCCGAAAAAACGCGTGCGTCCCGGCCGTCTGGTGCTGGAAATCGGCATGGTGCTGCTGTCGCTCCTGTTTCTGTATCCGCTGATCCTGACCGTCATCAACTCGTTCAAAAGCTTCGCCGAAGTGATGAGCGACGTGATCGCTTTGCCGCAGTCGTTTACGTTCGAAAATTATACGTACGTCTGGAAAGCCGTCAATTATCCGAGGCTGTTCCTGAACAATACCGTCATTACCGTGATCGGGCTGCTCGGTATCGTGCTGTTCTCGTCGATTGCCGCTTACAAGCTGTCGCGTACCTCTTCGCGCATGAGCGGCGTCATCTACATGCTGTGCATCATCCCGATGCTGATCCCGTTCCAGTCGATCATGCTCACCGTGCTGCAAATCGCCAAAACGCTGCATCTGTCCGAAAGCACCTGGGGACTCGGCATTCAATATTGGGGCTTCGGCGCGCCGCTCGCGATCTTTATCTACCACGGCTTCGTCAAAGGCATCCCGCGCGAGATCGACGAAAGCGCCACGATCGACGGGGCTTCCGGTTTCCGGTTGTTCTTTTCCGTCATTTTCCCGCTGCTCAAATCGGTGACGACCACCATCATCATCATCGACGTCATGTGGATCTGGAACGACTTCCTGCTCCCGCTGCTGATGGTCAACGGCTCGCCCGCCACCAAAACGCTGACGCTCGCCGCCTACACCTTCGTCGGCCAGTACACGTCGGACTGGCAGTACGCGATGACGGCCATGGTGATGGCGGTCCTGCCGTCGATCGTCGTGTTTATCCTGCTGCAAAAGTATATCGTGCGAGGGGTCGTGGCGGGGGCGGTGAAAGGGTAAGTATGGATGAAAAAAAGCGACCGATTACCCGTGTTCAAGGCAATCGGTCGCTTTACATTGAAATCAATGAGTTTTATATTTACTTGCTTGTATAATAATGATTTCGACTTTTTCCGTTCAATTGGTCCAGATAACCTTGTATGGTTTTTAATCTTGAGTTGGAATATCCCATGGCTTCTCTTAATTCTCTGGTTGTCAAAGAAGGAGTTACGCATCGGATTTGTTGTAGCTTTAGCATTTCGGATAAATCATATTGCGTTTGTTCAACCAAAAACTTAGATAAATAATCACCTAAGTTCAACGGAAGAATTTGCTCTAAGGAGTTTGTATTCCATTCGTATAGTCTAATTTTGGATTGAAGATGCTCGGCCATATCCGGTTCCAACAAGATTCGATAAACCAAATCTCCTTTTACCCTTCTTACATCGCGTTCTTTCGTTGAGATTGTCTCTTTGTACTGCTCTTCAATCAAAAACACAACCATGCCGATCAAGACATCGATGATTTGTAGCAAAAGAGACTCGTGAGACTCCTGCGATATAACGGACTCAATCCGATAGCCTTTTTTTCGATAAGCAGAATGTGCATTCATCTGCCGATGCAGACTTTCATTCAGATTGATTTCCGGCGTCTCGTACTCGTTGTTTTCGTCCAATATAATACAAACTTGCTCTCCGCCAGCCAAGTTGCGTGTAACGCCGTAGAAAAGTCTTTCCGGAATTTTCACGTAAAAGAACTGTCTCAATTGCTTCTCGTTAATTCCCATACTATCGCCCATTTTTTTCGCATCTTCGTTATTGACCAAAAAGATATTGACATGAATATCTTGAGCAATCGTCAGTAAAATCGAACGAAAGTACTTCTCGAATTTTCGATCATTGTTGTACTCCGCAAAATGAAGTTCTTGCCCGGGCCCTATAATCGACTCTAACACTTTTGAAATCCGATTTAAAACAGATTCATCGATTCCTAATGCTCCGTAATAAGAATAGCCTCCACTTTTCTGATCCAGCTTATTCGATTCGTCAAAAAATATATGATAGGTCACAGCTTAGTCTCCTGACTTAATTAAGGTGCTTCAAGAGTTTAATCATGATGAACTTGTTTAATTTACATATTAAAGATATAATATAAACAGAAATTCAAATTTACTTACTCATTTTCCTCGCCACCATCGTGCAGGGCTTGTGAGTACTTACAAATCAACCTTTCTCCGCCACCATTCGGCAGGGCTAGGTTGTTTTTTTATTCGCATTTACGATTCAATGATTTTACCGACATCTTCCTTTAGCTTAGTCAGCTCGTTAAATTGATCTACGTTTTTAATATGACTATTAGGAATTTGTTCAATTTCGCGAAGAGCGTCTTTTAAAATACTTTTTGCCAGGCTTAGACCATCTTCTTCGTTTGTCGAATCAGCAGTTGCGCGCAACCGATAAAGTTTTTCTTTCTTTACCAATACGCCTTCAACCTTACTGTGAGCCCGATGAATCAAACCAGCGCATTGATTATCGTTAATTTCATCGAAGCTTGCAACCAAGATGTTTTTGATATCTTGGAACGTATATTCTTTTTGCGGATTCAACTTGCTTTGAAGAATAGAGTTTGCTGAATTTTGCTTAACCGGTTTAATCGCGACCATAATCAACCTCCTATTACTCATCTTATAAATCATTATAAGGATCTAATACCTAAAAGTAAATTCTAATTATTAGAATTAATTCTTTAATTCAGAATTATAGAATTTCGATAAAGGCCTAAGAAATTCTAAAATGCCCGCTGTAATTTCACAGCGGGCCGTCTGTTATAATATACCTTTAAGGATTTTAAACAATAGAGTGTCTTCACTCTTCATTCCAAAAATGTACTTTGTCGCCGCTCTGATCCACATACTCGTATTCCGCCGCTCCCGGCCGTTTGACCAACATCGTGTGATTCTCGCTGCCGAAAGCCGCTTCATATTGGGGTCGGAGCCGGTATGAACCGTTGTCGTCGATATATCCCCATAAACCGTTGACGTCCTGCACCGCCGCCAGTCCTTCCGAAAAGCTTCGGGCGTACATGAAGTCCGGCCTGATCCGCGTGTTGCCGGAAGCATCGACGAAGCCCCATTTTCCGCCCGACTTGAACTTCGCCAAGCCTTCGCTGAACGGGCCGACGTCGTCATACTGCGGCGGGATGATTTCGCGTCCACCTTTGTCGATAAATCCCCATTGATCGCCCGTCAAAACCGCCGCTTTGCCTTCGACGAAATCGCGGGCCGCATCGTAAACAAAGTCTGTCAGCCTCTCACCCTTTTTGTCGATAAAGCCCCATTTTTGCCCGATCATCACAACCGCATATCCTTCCTGAAAATCACCCGCGTACCCGTAATCTCCTTCGATGACGATATGCCCGCTTTGATCAATAAACGCGAAGCGACCCGACTCGTCTGGCATGACCGGAGCCAATCCTTCCGAAAACGAATAGGCTCTATAAAAGTCCGTACGCAGCACCACTTCGCCTTTTGTATTGATATAGTTCCAATTTCCGCCTGCATCCGCGATTCGCTCATCGTCCTTTTCCGCAACAACAGCCAGTCCGTCATGAAAGTCGCTGCCGCTTTTGAAGATCACGCGTTTGCCGGAAGCATCGATATACCCTGTTTTGTCGCCGATTCGCACAGAAGCCAGCCCGTCCGAAAAGTATCCGGCTTCGTCGTACAAAGGAGGCAGCACCAGACGGTTATCTCTATTGGCGTACCCGTAACTGCTGCCGATCAGCACCGGACGCCAGTCTTTGGAGCGCAGCGTATCCGCAGCTTCCACGGGATCGGGCGAATGGCGGAACCCATCCTCCCTGCACCCGACCGCAAGCAGCAACATGAACGCGAATACAGCCATGACGGCTTTAAACCATCCTTTTTTCACCCGATCACCTCCCGCGGCAAGTACGGAGAAGCAAATGTTTCCGGCTCTCTTATGTATCGCTTAACCGTTCGGCGGGTGGGGCCAAACAGGATTCGAAGACTTGATCTCGTCGCATAACCGCAGAACTTCCAGCCAATTCGGCGAGCTTCGGAATGCTTGGATGTCCCATTCTCCATTTTTCTGTAACGCGAATACTTTGCTGCGAAGTTCCAAGCTTTTGCGCACAGTATCTTGATCGATATAGCCAGATGCGTGCAGACGTTCCAGATTGGAAGGATGCAGAAAAGTATGAGCGCCTGTGTCGAATTCTTCGAAAAGCCGGTACTCGACTAACATGTCTTCTTCATCCAGCAAAAATAGTCCGCATTGGTTGAGGGTGTGTATGTAATAGGCCATGAGTCCTTCATCGCTCAGGGTCATCTTCTTATCCTCCTCATCGTTTATTCCTTTTCGGGCTGGGCTCGCTTGGCAGTTCCACCGGAAGCACGATTTTGTGCATTTGCTCTTTGGCTTCAAGATCTTCCGGATTCAATGTCAGCAACTGTACAAGATGCAATTCGGTTCAGCACAACGAGCCTAAATGTCTGGCATAGACAAACTCGTGACTTGTTTCAACAAGATTTCGGATCGTTATTCATCAATCCTTTTGATCAAGATTGCATAAATCTGATTTTGCAGCAAAACCCGACTTCAAAATTAGCGGCAGATATCATTTTATACTCGATTGAATTTTCAAAGACCTGATGCGTGTAAAAAGTCATGAAAAACGATATTAACTTCCATGATGCTGTACTTTCTCATTTGTATATGAATCACGTACATCGACTCGTGCGCGGAAACGAAAAAATTCTCGACTTGATCGAGATCTGCAAGGAAATCGTTGATCTCGATATCCAACCCGGGGTCCAAGCCATAACGTATGCTTTTCGAAACCAGTTCAAACAACTCGTTTTTCATCGCTCATGTCCTTCATATAGTAGAGTAGGATTCGATTTGTCGATCGCTTCTTATTTGTGTTCGATTCATTCATACACATAATCCAAAATCGTTCCTTTTCCGACAACCCGAGTACCTGCCTGGATAGAAAAAGAATGACCTACCTTGACCAAATGTCCGATCGCTCCAAATGCTTCTTCCTCGATCGTAAACATATGGATCAAAACATCGTATATTCTCCCTCTGTAAAGAATCTCGACTTCATTATGAGTCCAAATTTCGCCTGAAAATAATAGATCGTTCCCAAAATTGATCACCGGCCTCAGAATATGTTGGGTTACCAAATCTTTTGTCAAAGCATTGGGATTTTGCGGAGGGGTGTCTAATAGATCGTTGCTTCCAACAGCAGCATGATGTTACACCTCTTTCGATCGACTCCTTCAATACGTCCAACGCCTTTCGGAGATAAAAATACTTTTCGAAAAATCAGTCATACTCCCAACGAAAATACTTCGATAAGTTCGAAGCTATTTCCGCCCATGTTTCTCCGGAACAGGTTTGAATCCTTTTCTCGATTGAAGACCTGACGCGGGAGAGATCGTAATTTCTCGTAATGAGCATGCCGCGTCCGAATTCGGTCTCGTTCAACTCCAGCGCCTTCTCCAGTCTCGTCGGACTGACGACCGTGATCGTGAACGTCTCGCTCCCCTGTATAGACGAGGCTCCGATGTCCAGTTCGATCTGGATCAAAAAGTCGTCCGCTTTTCCGCCCCAACTTTCGTGAGCGACCGTGAACGAATGCAATTCAGGTTTTAACATCGTGACCTCCTTGCCATAAAATGCTCGTATCCGTTATCTTCTTTTCTCCGAATGATCGCGCATCTGGATATATATCTTTTCTCGTGTTATCCTTCAAAAAACTTGTTCAAGCATTCCTTTTCCCATTCCTGCAGCGAGTCTAGCTCTTCGGCACACACCAAACTTTCGTCAATAGTCCAACTTATCATTTATTTCTTTTTCACTTTGTTCGTGTATGTCGGCTTTAACGCTTGAGAACGGTTAATTTCAATTTGAGTATTTCGGTCAATCTAGTTGTGTTCCGTATCCGTTTCCGATGATGCTTTCGACTTCTTGCCGAACAAGCGGGTGAGGATCGCTGGATAATAGCTCAAGCGCTTCGATCAATCGCGAAGAAACCAGCTCTTCCAAAATTCTCAACGAAACCAATCGCAGCATAAAATCATCATCGGTTATCCTTTTCCATGCGCATTCGGCAGCCGAAGACGAAGTCCGTTCAGCCATCGCCAACAAAGCCCTTCGCTGCACGTATTGATCTGGATCTTTCAGCAGAATCCGCAGGTAATCGTCCAAAACGACATCTTTTTCAGACGTATAAACTCCGCGATTTGCCATCTGGTTGCGGAGAAAGGATAGATTACGCCATTCTTCGTAAAATTCAAAGCAGCGTCAGATTGAAGTTGTTCCTCACACTTTTCCAAAATTTCGCCGTCCTCGTGATCCAGCCCCAGGACCAATAAAACCTTTTCGGTTAATTCTCTATGCTCATGTTCTTTGGATAAAATCATCACTGCTTGTTTGGTTAGATGTAAAAGACGATTCCAACCGGAATACAAACAGATGTCGGCGATACGGAGTTGATCCAGATCGTATTCATCTTGGTTCTCGATTCCGGCCCAGGGCCCGAATCTTTGCAGTTCTTCGTCGATTCCATTAAAAATATTCATGTTAGATATCCTTTTTAATTATTTGAAAAGCATGAAATACAAACCGCCCAACGCAACAACGGCACCCAAGCTCCCAAAGATTTTGCCGAATACTTTTTGTCGCGCAGGATTCAACTGTGTTCCGTAAACATTAGTTTTGGGAGGCGAAAAAAATGCTTTTGCCGAAAGAACCAGAATAACCAGAGCAGCTATTATCAATAAAGCTTTCTCCATAAGACTTTATCTCCAAGCCTGAATTTATATCGTTTTGATTTTCCTTAATATTAATAATTAGAAATATCTCCTATTTAACCAATAACTGTATCCAACATGATGTTTGCCCCTTTTTCTCACGCTGTTACTTTCAACTGTTTTCTCCACTATCCAAAAAGCGAAGCAATTCCCGGGCCGTATGTCGGGTTTTTGATTATCACGCTTTGCAAAATTTCTTTTGCTCGTTCTCGCTGATTTTCTTTCAATTTGCGGAATAGGATTCATATAATAATTCAATAGTATCGTCCGTCTTGGATCATGATGAAAAATCGAACCTCCCAGTTTCATGATGCAGAATTTGCCGAACGAACAATCGAATCTACCAAGAAGACCAATGCGCATGACGCGAAAAAAGCAAAGACCAGACTGAACCATCCATACATACCCATGTACTGGAAAAAATGATTCCCGACCAGAGCACCAATTACGCCTGCGAGCAGACTTGCTATCAACCCTCCGGAAATATTTTTCGCCAAAAAAGACCGTCCGATCAAACCGACCGTTATACCGATAATCAAAGTCCAAACTAAATGGGGGCCTCTCTTTTGCAATTCTTGAGTCAAAGACAGAAACTCTTGACGGTTCCCGACCGCATCCGAAATCTGATCAATAATATGTGCTTGGTTTTCTTGAGGATAAAGCCAAACGGTAATACAAAGAGTAACGACCCCGACGGTAATCCAGACCGCAATCGAAAAGCGATGTCGAAGAAGATGCACGATCAAAAATCCAAACCCGATCACTCCGGTGTTCAGCATATACGTCAAAGGAGTAGTCAGAATTCTTCCAAGTCCTGTATAGGGGAAAAGCTGAAATAAAATTAGCAATAAGAGCGTGCTTGGTGCCAATGCAGCCATAAACTTAAATAGATTATTCATATGCGCTGTACAGTCTCCTTTTCCGATTAAAGGGCACGAGTCTGTTTAGTTCGATTGCGTTAAAGCAATATCGCTTATTACGAGCTTTGTTTTCAAAAGAGTTAGCGTTTAACTTCGTTTCATAATCGTTTTAATCTTCTGCTTTCTTAGCCTGATCGGTCTCTAGGTTGATCTCAAAGTGTTCGACAGGAAAAGGAAGGTCATCCGTAGTCGATAAATGATAGACGTTTCTGGTATCTGTAAGTTCTAGTTCAGTTTAATAATTTATAAAATTTAAAAAGAACCGGTGTGTGCCGGTTCTCTTGTTTGTTCTTTTTAGTCCTCATATACATAATCGATAATTGTTCCTCGTCCAATTACTCTAGAAGGAGTTTGAATAAAAAAAGAATTCCCTCTTTGAATAAGATAGCTGATGTTCCTAAAGGCTTCTTCTTCTATAGTAAACATTTTCACAAAAGCCTTATATCTCTCTCCTCTATTAATTATTTTTTCTGTTCCTGCTGCCAAAATATCCCCTGAGAATAACTGGTCATTACCAAAGTTAAACGACGTTCTAAGTTTATGTTTCGTTTCTAAATCATTTTTTAGGGCATCAGGATTTTCTGATGGCTTGTCGAAATAAATTCCAGCCTCAATTAGAAGCATTTTGCACCTCTTTCAATAAACGCGAGAAATCCATTTTTCAAGTAAATTAAAAGCATTTAGTTCACTTTCAGGAATACTTAAAGTTCCACTTTTGAATAGATAAGGATCTAAACTATCATTTGAATTTTTTATTTTATTGAACTCTGATCTTGGCATCTTTACCTGTATAATGGCAGCATAATCCGTATCAAAATCAGTAAACTTTTTCACTTCATTAATATTATATCCAAACTGCTTCTCACTAAATCCAGTAGGCAACAGATTGAATTTGCCCGTTCTTTGTATCTCTTTAAACTCGTTAGGGCTTACTGCTCGATAAAAAGTTACATTAGGGCTATTACTTGAAGGCATGTTTTGGGGCGTGCCTGATTTCACATTATACTTTGCTGGTGTAGATGGCTTTGTTGGTATGCTTACTCCGCCGCCTCCACCACCACTTACTGCTCCCTCCCGACACTCATGCCCACTCGGATCGGTATACTTCAATGGGTTGTTCTCAACATACGTGTAAAGGTTTAAACTACTTGGCCGATTCACGTAGCCTTCGAACGTATCCTCCTGAATAAACCGCCCAATACTCGGATCATACCAACGGCTTCTCAGGTATTGTAGACCCGTGTCTTCATCCCAGAACTCGCCCGAGTACCCAAATGGATTCTCAACTTGGACATTCGAAGTCAGCGGGTTGCCCCAGATATCGTAGGTGTAACTGTTCAGCGTCGTGCCATCCGCTTTGACCAGTCCAGTGACGTCGCCGTGGCCGTTGTGCTGATAGTACGCTTTCTGGTTGCTGGCGTCTTCGCGATAGATCAACTGCGCGCCGCGCACTTAGCGAGCCTTAAACGTCACGCTGCCATCTGCCGCCACCGTACCTTCGGCGATGATGTTCGCGCCGTCGTAGTAGTAACGCGTCGTGGTCGCTTGGCCGTTTTTCGTCAGGCTGCGCTCGGTCATCAGGCCGTCGCCATTGTATTTGTAGCTGACGGATGTTTGGTTGCGCGTCACGCTGCTCAACTGCTCCGCTTGGTTATACGTGTAGTTCACGTTGTCTTTATGCGGCATCTGGATGCTGGATTGCAGCGTCAGGCGGTTGCCTTTGCCGTCGTACGTGTACGTCTCCGCGCCTTCCAAGCTGGTGATGATCCGGTCCAGTTCGTCGTACGTGAACGTGCCGCTCGTCGTGCCGTAGCTGCGGCTGGTAATGTTGTCTCCATTATCATACGCGTAGGTGAAAGTCTTACTCAAGCCGCCCGCCGACTAAAGCAGATTCGTTAGTTGTCCAAATCCGTCATTCGTGTACGTCTTAGTAATCTGCCCATTACCCAATCTAGTCTGGTAAAGTTAAGACGGTTTGAGATAGTTCTCGTCGGATTGGGTCAGACCATCGCAGTACACATGCTCGGCCTGCTTCGTGTTGTTGGTACGCACTTGAGCTAATAGACACTCTAGATATAGGTTGTCAGCATATCGAATGAGTTTGCCATGTAAAAGACTAGCTAAGCAAAAAACCGGAATCGCATACCTTATTAAGGCTTAACGATTCCGGTTTCTTGAAAAATGATTATAAAGTTTGAATGCATTGTTCCTATTTCGACTTGTTACAAGCCGAAAATTCCCTTTCTTCTTACTATTTTATCACGTTAAATACTCAGTCGTTCATGAGACAATTTTTACAAATAACTCACTCATATTCTTTAATAAAGTTTGATCTGCGACAAATTTAAAATTCATATTCTGTTCTTCATAACTACTTCCAATTTGACCTGAAACATTAAAATGTCCTAACTTACTTGCTTCAATAACTACATGTGCGTCAGAATCACAATCTTCTATCTTAATGCACCCCTCCAAATTTAATTCAACTTCTTTTACTAAACTATTCAATTCGTTGACCTTATCTTGTGCGATACAAAAGTTTGATTTTCCAGAAAACCATCCTGACTGAACATAAACAGCTAGAGTGAAGTAGCCTTCGATATCATACAAATATTCTATAACTATTTTTTCATTCTTACTTTCCCATAAAATTTGAACTTCCTTCATAAAAATATCAACTCATCCTTATTTGAATTTAAAATCATCGAACTTTCCTGTTACCTTGTTATAAACGAAGTGAGACTCTACTCCATTTACGTTTTTACTCATTTTAACCCAGCCATCTTCTTTAAGCCATCTTTTATCAGTCATGGTAAGTTTCTTTAGTTCAGTAGCTCCAGAAAGTGGATTTGATAAAACTTCTTTCATTGCTAGTTGTTCGTTTAAAGTATTTGCTGTAGTTCTTCCAGTGGATCCCTTACCTAATGAAGCAGATTGCATCAAATCAGGTAGGTTACATTCATCATTATGAACCCAAATCCCCAATCCGCTCACAAAATACGTATGGAACCCTTCCACCGTCATATTGTAAACGGTCGCTTGGCGTTGCTCGACTTCGATGCTTCTTACCTCTAAAGTCTTTCCATCGCTCTGCTCCAACAGATCGCCCGGCTTCAGGTCTTTGACGAATACCCAACCCTTATCCACAACCCAGAACGGATGGTTATACGTCGATTCGATCACCTGATCACCGATATGAATGCTGTAGATTTCGTCCGTTTCATGGTTAAAGGTCGCCGTAACCTGCTTGTAAGTGACTTCATCGGTGTTTTCATCTTTCGCCAACACCTTGTCGCCGATCTTTACGTCTTCAATATCTTTCTCGCCTTGATCCGTCTTCACTTTCGTGCCTGCGGTAAAGCAATTGCATGCTTTATTTACCGCTTTGGCTGCTTTCGCTGCGCCGGAGGCTTTGTCTCCTACCTGGGCAACTTCAACGATGAGTTTGCCGCCTTTAAAGACTTTTCCGACCGGCAGCAGGCTGGCTCCCGCAATGACTTTATCGATTGTTGAAGACTGTGAACTCGTCAGCGTCTTGATATCGTCAATAACCAGGAAGTCCGCAGTTTCCTTTACACCGGTTTTGACGGCGCTCCATGTGTTTTCCAACCATTGAGGCGCGTAACCATTAGGATCTACGAATTTCAGCGGATTATTCTCCACATACGTATACGGATTCAGACTGCTCGGCCTATTTACGTACCCTTCGAACGTATCTTCCTGAATAAACCGCCCGATCCCCGGATCGTACCAACGGCTTCTCAGGTATTGTAGACCCGTGTCTTCATCCCAGAACTCGCCCGAGTACCCAAATGGATTCTCGACTTGGACATTCGAAGTCAGCGGGTTGCCCCAGATATCGTAGGTGTAACTGTTCAGCGTCGTGCCATCCGCTTTCACCAGTCCGGTGACGTCGCCGTGGCCGTTGTGCTGGTAGTACGCTTTCTGGTTGCTCGCGTCTTCGCGATAGATCAATTGCGCGCCGCGCACGTAACGGGCCTTGAACGTCACGCTGCCGTCTGCCGCGACTGTGCCTTCGGCGATGATGTTCGTGCCGTCGTAGTAGTAACGCGTCGTCTTCGCTTGGCCGTTTTTCGTCAGGCTGCGTTCGGTCATCAGCCCGTCGCCGTTGTACTTGTAGCTGACCGACGTCTGGTTGCGCGTTACGTTGCTCAACTGCTCCGCTTGGTTATACGTGTAATTCACGTTGTCTTTATGCGGCATCTGAATGCTGGATTGCAGCGTCAGGCGATTGCCTTTGCCGTCGTACGTGTACGTCTCCGCGCCTTCCGAGCTGGTGATGATCCGATCCAGTTCGTCGTACGTGAACGTGCCGCTCGTCGTGCCGTCGCTGCGGCTGGTAATATTGTCTCCGTTATCGTAGCCGTACGTGAACGCCTGGGTCAAGCCGCCGGCCGACTGAAGCAGGTTGGTCAGTCGTCCGAACCCATCGTTGGTATACGTCGCCGTGATCTGGCCGTTGCCCAGTTTTAACTGGTACAACTGCGACGATTTCAGGTAATTCTCGTCCGATTGCGTCAAGCCGTCGCGATAAACGTACTCGGCCTGCTTCGTGTTTTCGGTACGCACTTCCGACAACTGATTGTCCGCATTATAAATGTACGTCGTCGTCAAACCGAACGGATCGGTCATGCTGCTCGTCAGTCCGTTTTTGTAATACGTGTACGAAATCTGTTTGCCGTCCGGGTAGACCATGCGTTCCAGATTGTTGTCCAGCGTGTAGAAGTACTGCGTCGTGCCCGTCTCGTCGGTCATCGACTTGCGCAGACCGTTTTTGTAATACGTGAACGAACCGTTTTTGTCGCCGCTGCTCCACGAGGTCAGACGGTTTTGTTCATCGTATTGGTTGACGACGTTGATGCCGCCCCGCGTCGTGCCTCCGGTGATATTGCTGTTGTTGTCGTACGTGTAGCTTTCTTGGCCCAGTACGGAGTCCGTTTTGGACAAGCGTCGGCCCAATTCGTCGTACCCGTACGTGATCTTGGTCAGATCCGGGAAGACTTTTTCCGTCATCGCGCCTTGTTTGTTGTACGAATACTTCGTGTTGAGCGACATGCCGCCGCTGCTTTGCGTCACGTTTTGCAAACGGTGCAGACCGTCGTTCGTGAACCCGGTCGTGTCGCCTTTGCCATTGGTCGTGCTTGTCGAAAACGGGTTGCCGCCGACTTCGTATTGGTTGCTCGTCGTGATGATATTGCCTTTGTCATCCGTACGGGTCGTGCCGGTCGAGCGGCCTGCCGCGTCGGTTTGTTCGGTCACTTTCGCACCGTAATCCGTCGTGGTCGTCGCCTGGTTCAGCACGTTGTTGTAGCCGTACCCCGTTACGCGCCCCGCCGCCGAGATCGTCTCCTTGATCTCGCCGTTGGCGTCATACTCGTACTTCGTTTGATGGCCTTCGCCGTCCGTCGTGTAGTCCAGCTCGCCCAGATCGTTGTAGTGATTGGACTGAAGCGTGTAAAACGCGACGTTGTTATTGTTGTCTTTGCGTTTCAGTTCGATCGAGGAAGGGCGACCGAGTCCGTCGTAGATTTCTTTGCTTTCTTTGCCCTCTTCGTCGACGATGTAGTATTGACCGATCTGGCCGATCGTGCCGTACGAGAACGAAGAAGTCGACGTGGCGCGAGTGCCGTCCGCCGCAGCGGGACGTGTCACTTTGATAATCCGGCCGACGTTGTCGTATTCATACGCTTCGTCGGAACCGGCAGGCGCGCCTTTGCCTACGGCGTTGCCATCGAAGTGTTTGAGTACGCGGCCCGTAGGCAGATCGTATTCGTAGCGTTCTTCGATGGTTTTTGGCGTGCCGTTTTCGGTCACTTTTTGCTTGATCGAAGTCGGATACGCGTGTTTGACGGCTGCGCCGTATTCGATATCCGTTTGCTGCGTTTTATCGTTTTCGAGCTGCTGCACCGCCTGGGTGACGTTACCGTAGGCATCGTGCTGGTACGTCATTTGCAGGAAGCTCGCTTGACCGCTTTCGTCCGCGTAATTCTGCACCGTTTGCGTGATATGCGGCAACGCCGGATCGGCGGTATGTACGATATCGTCGGTGATGACGCCGGATACGGTGTTGCGCTCGGTCAGCGTCAGGCCCGGATACGTCGCCGAATACGTGTAGCTGCTGATATGGTCGAGCGGATTGGTGTACGTCAGCACATTGCCGTAATCGTCGTACGTATACGCATGGACTTTATTGGCCGTTTTCGCCGGGTTTTGCGTATAGTCCGTATCCGTTTCCGTGATCTGCACCGCGAGCTGCTGATCCGGGTCGTAGGCGGTGTCGATCTGCTTTTTGTACTCGCCGGCTTTCTCGCGCGTTTCCTGGATCGCCAGATGGTCGGCGTTCAGGACGGTCGTTTCGCTGATTTTCTCGACGGACGCCACGTTCGAAGCAGCGTTCGGATTGCTGATCGTGGTGCGTTTAACCGTGGAGGTCGTTTGCGCCGGATCGGAGAAATCGGTTGCGTTCGCGTAATCGTACGACACGAAATTTTTCTTTTTGGTCGTGCTTTCTTTCAGTTCGTCGTAACGCTTGGTGACGCGGTAATAGCCGAGCGTTCCCTGATCGCCCAGACGTTTCGTCGTTTGCCCGTATTCGTAAGCCGTGCTGGCGCCGGTCGGATAGGTCGTTTTAGTCATGCCCATATACACGACTTTGGCCGCGGCCGCTCCGGCGTTGGTGACGGCGTCGTAGTTCGTTTCCTGCTTCGCATACGCGTAGCTGGTCGTCTCGCCGTTTTCGTTTGCTACGGACGACAACGTGCGCTTTTTCGTGGTGCCGCTGATCAGCGTTTTGTTGTAAGTGAGCGTTTTGCCCGCATACGTCACGGTCACGGCATTGGCTTTATACGAAAAAACAATCTCCCGGTTCAGCGTGTCGATGACTTTGCTGATCAGAGGGTAGCTGTTCTGGTCGTTGACGGCGGCTTGCGCGTATTGCACCAAAATGACGTTGCCGTACGCGTCTTTCGTTCCGATCCAGCGTCCGTCGGTATTGAAGTAGACCTTCGTGCCGAGCGTATCGGTCAACGCGTATGCGGCGGTCGCGCTGACGGTCTGACCGGCTGCGTTTTGCGTCGAGATACTGTCGGAAGACGGCCCGAACGTCACGTCCTGAAGCGGGTAATCCACCAGTCCTTGCCCGCCCGCTTCGACCTGATACACCGTTCCGTCGGCAAAATGCAGATACCGGACGTCTCCGCGCAGCTCGACGGAAGGAATGGACCACGACCAGCCGACGCCCAGGTTCGACGTGCGCTCGTTGTATGTATAATATTCGCTCCCGTTGGCGTACGATCCGGCGTTGCCCGTAATTTTCGGTTCTTCAATATACGCTTCGTTGCTTTCGTACAGACGGCCCAGCGTAAAGTCAAGACCACCCCGTCCCGGCAAGCTGAAGTCCGTTTCCAGACGCGACAGCGATCCCGTGACGTCCGAGATGTTTTCGCCTTCGGCGGCTCCGCTGTATGGCGTGTTCGCGGCGATTTCGTACAAAGACAACGGCGTGGCGGTATCGTTAAAAGGACCCGTGACGAACGATTGCGAAGCAGTCGATGAAGACGATGCGGCGGCGGAAGATGCCGGAGCCGCTTGCGCCCGGTTAGGCGCGGCGACCGGCGGCAGCAGCAGAGCCGCGGCGAGCGCGGCGTTGAGGATTCTAAACAATGGTTTTTTCACGAACGATTTTCCCTCGATTCTCTATGTTTGTTGGCTTAAGAGCCGGGCACGTATTGTCTTTGGATCAGGTTGCCGTTGGTATCGTACGTGAAATTGATGCGCTCGCCCGACGAGAACAGGATGTACTGCAACCGGCTCTGGTCGTCGTAAAAGTACTGGAACTGCATCGGCGTGCCGGCCGCGCTAAGCGTGCTGACCGTATCGCCGCCGTGGCGGATATGAAGCTGCGGCGCTTCCGCGAATGACGTCGGCTCGCTGCCGCTGTCGATTTGCAGGCCGTAGTTCGGCTGTTCGTCGGTCAACCAGCGGGTGATCAGGTCGGGATCGAGATCGATCCGCTGCGTGCCGTCCGCTTCATTGCGCAGTTTGCCGTAGCTGGCTCCGTCGGCGCGCAGCGCCGTTCTCGGTTCGTCATCGGACGCAAGCGTCGCCTCGTTCCACGGCTCTACCGCCCGAAGCACGCGCAGCGTGTCGGGATCGCCGCCCGATTCGCCCGCATCCGTGGTCAGATAAGCTTCGCGAACAGCGGCGTTTTCAGGCAAGCCGGACAGATCGTATTGCAGATAAGTGCGGGTTTCCGGTTGTTTCGGAGCGGAACGCGCGAACGCGCTTACGGCGTTCGAAACGCCTGCTTCTTCGTCCGTGATCGTCGCTTTCTGCACGTTCGTTTGCAGTTCGATACCGGTATGCACCGCGATCGGGTACGACAAACCGCTTGGATCGAGATCCAGATCGAGGTAACGAACGCCGGCCGTTTCTTTCAGCGTCCGGGCGACTTCGCGGCGCTGCCCGTCCGCGTCGGTCAACCAAGCCGGAGACAACGTCAGGCCGCCGCCGGTCAGATTTTCGTCAAGCGTTCCTTCCACGGCAAAACGGAATGTCGAAGGCGCGTCGGCCGAATTCAGGTTCAACGTCTGTGAGATGCCGGAAGAGGTCAGCGCGAGAGTCGCGTCGGTAGCCGTCCAGACGTCCGCGTAGCCCAGTTGACCGATCGCCGCCTGCGAGACATCGGCTTGCGACTCTTGTGCGCCGACCGGAACGAGGGTGATCGTATTGCCGTCCGTGCCGAGAGAAAAGCCTTGCGCATAAGCATTATGTAGGCTCGGCGTGTAGGGAACGGTCGAAGACGTGTACTGCGGAGCGGCGTCGGAAGCGGCGGGAGCGGGTCCTTCGTCAAGCGGCGTCTCTGCTTCCTCCTGCTCGGTCGGCGTTTCGGAAACGGACTCGCCGGAAGCCGGAACTTGTTCGGCAGGCGTCGGTGATTCGGTCGTCGGGGTATCCGGGTTTTCGGTGATCGGTGCGTCCGGTGAAGGAGCAGGCTGCGAAGGCTCCTCGTTCGAAGGCTCGGACTTTACCGAAGCGGCAACGGATCGGTTGGCGGATGAACCGACTTGAGACGGTGTCGCGGACGTGATCGAGCTTACGGAAACCGAAGAAGGCGTGTCTTGAGCTTCGGAGTCGGCTGGAATCGGATCGGAAGATTCGGGCGAAGGTTCGGCGGCAGGGTCGGGTTGAACTTCCGGTTCTGCTGCCGAGGGACTGTCTACCGGTTTCTCATTCGCTTGCTGCGGTGGCGAAGCCTGAAGCGTCAGTGCCAGAAGAATATCCTGGTAATCCCCGTTGCCGTCTTCGTAATGCAGCGGAGCGGCCGATAGCACCGTTTCGCGGCTGTTGTCGCTAAGCAGATACTCTTTGCTGTACAGCGTACGGCTTGCGAGTTCTTCGCTGACGACTTTGACAGGCGCTTCGACGAATTCGGCGGCTGCCTTTTCGTTTTGAAGCTGCTTTTCGTCCGGAGCTTCCGCCGGTTCCGGATCGGCTAGAGCCGAATGAGGCACGGCTTGGGCGCCTAGCGAGGACACCAGCAAGGTAGACAGAAGCCATTTTGTTTTTGCGCGCATTTGCGAGATTCCTCCAATTCTGATGAGCAGTGACTGCGTGGTTCAAGCAACAAACTGACCTTTACGACTGGTTCGTATATCCCGGATAAAGGAAAAATATAAATCGAAAGCCTATGTTTCAAATTATTTATCCGGTGAAACAAAAGGTAAATAAACATCTTTATCCATCCTCAAACCTAATGATCTCTTTTTATTTTCTTTTTAATAATAAAATTACCATTTCATTTCGTAGATAAAGTAACCGAAAGTCCTGCTATTTGTCACTTAAAAAGACTAAGTTAGCACTTTTCCGAAAATAATCAACTAAATTTTTACATCAAAAAAAGCCTCTACGAACACAGCTTTAAGCTGAATTCATAGAGGCCAATTTATAAGTTATTGCGACGCGGTATCGTTTCTGATCTCGTAACTTTCATCGTCCAGCGTTACTCGTTCCACCGGAGAATCCAGCGCAGGGACTATGCGATACACTGCTTTGTATACGTACTCCGCAGGATCGGCCGATTGGTAAGCGGCCGCCGCTTCATCCGCTGCCGAAGTATCGGTACCGGTGCTTGGCGTGCCGTCGGTCGTCGCCGGGTCGGAAGAAGCGGCGTCGTCGGTCGGGCTATCGCCGTCGGTTCCGCTGTTCGGATCGGCAACTCCGGGATCAGTGCTTCCGTCCGTATCCGTCGTCCCCTGATCGCCCGCATTTGTAGCGCCGGCGGTATCAGGATCGGTAACTGCGTTGGGATCGGCCGCGGAATCGGTGCCCGAAGCCGACGTGTCGCTGCCGCTCACGGCGCTGTCGTCCGTCGAAGTCGCAGCTCCGCTATCGCTGCCGGTCGGCGTATCGCCGCTCCCGTTGTCCGCGGACGCGCCGGGCGTACTTTCGGTTCCGGCCGCGCCTTCGATCGGCTCGGGGTCGGAGCCTTGCTCAAAACGCGGATTATCGTACTTCGCGGAATTACCGTCCGCCAACTCCAACGTCAGCGTATGCGATTCGCTTATAAAAGCATTCCGTTCTTCGACGGTACGAAATCCGAATTCGACCGCAAGTCCGTCCGAAGGAGCGAATACGAGAAACTCCGGCCCTCCGCTCTCGCCCGGTACCGTTTCCCCGGTCGTTCCCGGCGTTTCGGTTCCGTTCTCGCCGGAAGGGTCGGTCGCCGGATTTTCCGGCGTCTGGGCGACCTGTTGCTGCCCGCCCAATACCCCGGTTCCGTAGAGGATGCCGACCGTGGCTCCGCCGACGATCAGAAGAGCCAATACGCCCATAATCATCAGCGTCAAGCCGCGATTTTTGCGCATCCAACGTACCAGCGACGAAGCCTGCTGGGACTGCACTTTGCGGTATACCGACGCCAACGGCGCGGGAGCGATATCGAAATAATCGCGGCGGTTGTTTTTGTCGCGGAACGCTTCTTTGTCATGCGTCGCGAAATACAGCAGAATCGCTTTTTCGTAATCCGGGTCGAGCTTGCGCCCTTGCACGTAAGGTTCCTGCGTAGCCGACCAGGCGAAGAAGCTGTATACGGATTCCCGGCCGCCCGCTTTGGTCGAGTTCATCCGCACCGCGTCGACAAGGCGGCGGTAATCCACGTCTTCGCCGCCTCCGCTCAAACTGCGCGAAAAAGCGGGTAGCAAACGGCTGTAACGTCCGGCCGCGATCTCGGAAGGCAGCAGGCGTCGGCCGAGCTTTTGCACTTCGTCCATCTCGCGCATCGCCAAGCTTTCGAGCAGGCTTGCGTCCGGGCGGTCCAGCGTGAACCACAGGTACGCGGCGCGCAGCGCGGCATACCGTTCGGTTCCGCGCGGACCGCGCGTTTTTTTCCGGCGATCGTCTTCGCTCTCGCCTTCGAACAAGAAGCCGAGTCCCGTAACCTGCTGCAACGTGACTTTTTCCCATTCCCATTCGTCCAGCAGATATTGGATCGCTTCGTCGGCGAGCGCGACGCATAACGGATGCTTCATCAATTCTTCGCCGGTGCCGTCCATCAGGCCCGCTGTCGGATTGCCGTCCCCGCGCAGCGTCTCCACCACGCCGCGCACGGCCGATACCGGTTCGCCGGAGCGGCGCAGCTTGGTGCCGAGCACCCGGAGCGATACGTCGCAAAAATGCTCGTTATTGAGCAACCCCGGATGGTCGTCGGACCATTTTTGCACGAGCCGCACCACTTCAGCCGCGTTGCCCGCCGCTTCCATTTTCCGGTCCAGATACGGTTCGAACAACAGTTTGGACAATTGGCGGTTGCCGATCAGCGTCGAGAAGAACGTGTCCGCAAGCTCCGGATCGCTTTCGATGACCGCGTAGTAGGCCAGTTCCCCGTCTTTGCGTTTCTGGCGGGTCACCATCGGCATCAGCGTCAGCAGATAACGCAGCACAAGCGCTCCCGCCCCTTTGCCGCCCACCCGGAAATACGCCACGATATCGCGCAGCCGATCCGGTTCGGGAATGCGTCCGGCCATCAGGTCTTGCAGTTCGCGGTCGAACCGCCCGCCGAGCAGATCTAGCATCCGGGCTTTGAGACGCGAATCGCCCGGACGTCCCGCCCAATCCAACAGCGATCTCAAAATGCCCCGGCGGTCGGCTTCGTAGATTTCTTCGTCGCCTTCTTCGATCCGGAACAAACGCGACATCTCCAGATAACGCTCGGGATTCAGCTCGTCCGGCGTGCTGCCCAGCGCTTCGTCGGCAAAAGCATAAAACCGTTCCAACCGCTGGGGATCGCGCAGTTCGTCCAGCAGAAAATCCGCCAACTCCTGCAAATTCCCGCCTTCGGCCGCGTTTACGATCCGGTTGCGCGAGAAATCGAACAGAAAATCTTTTTCGATATTCCGGTCGCCCGGACGCATCGAGCCTTGTTCGACGAATGTCAGATGCACGCCTTTGCGGCTGTGCGGTTCGCGCGAATACGTCACGAATCCGAGACGACGGCGGAATTGCGGCGGCAGCGCCGCGTACAGCACTTCGAGCAGCCGCAGCGCGCGGTCGTTCAACTCGGCCACGGGCGCATCCAGCGTGACGTACACTTTGCGGCGACCGTTGATCGATTCCATCAGCGCCAGAAGCAGACGTTTGAACGCGGCGCCGTCCAGACCCAGTTCCGCAAGCTTATCCGGCCCGGTCTTCGGCTGCGGCAACGATAGTCGCATCGGCAGTTCGTCCAACTCCGGCAGCACGGTATCGCGCGGTTCGTCGTCGGCCGATTCGGTTGCTTCCGACGCGTAATCCGCATATAGGAAATTCATGTACGCCGACGTCAACGCATCGCCTTTTTCGGCCGGGATCACATAGTTATGGGTAAAAAAGGTGCTGCGCAGTCCCGCGAAGTCGACCGACTTGTACAGACTGCGTCCCAGCACAATATCGCCGTTTTCCAGTTGCACCAGATGCACCGCGTCCGGGTAAGCCGCTTCTTCTTTGACGCCGGAAGCGGTCAATTCGGCCGGAGCGTCGTACGCGCAGAGAGGGTGCAGCGTTTTTTTCACGAACGCGTCGTCCAGCCCCGGCGAGCGCGCGATCGTGTCGTAGCCTTCGGTATCCCGGAAAATGCCGCTGCGCGCTCTCGTGTACATCTGCTGGCCGATTTTTTTGGAGGAGAAAGGACTCACGGTTTATTCTCTCCCCTCGATATATTTGAGCTTGTGCAGCAGCCAGATAAACGGTTCGTCGACCCGGATCGGGCTGACGACGCCTTGAATCTTCTGGTCGACCGGATTGCTGCCCAGAGCCGATACCGCGAAATAGCCGGTCTCGTTGAAGTAGACGTCCATCGTGCCTTTGAACGGACGGTCGACCTTTTCGATAAAGCGCCGCACTTCGCCGTCGATATTCGAAAACTCGGTCAGGTCGAAGTAATCGTGGTGCTCCATATTGTTGAAAACGTTGCTGTTCGGACGAATATAATCCCCGTCTTCGTCGGCCAACGACCGCAGCATATCGCTTTTGGTCAGCACGACCGCCGTCGGAATATCCGTTTTGCCTTTTTCCTGATGGGAGATAAAATCGCTGAACATGGTCAACACCACGTCGCGCGGTTCGTCGTAGCGGTTCGTCCATTCGCCCGGCTTGTCGCCCAGCATGATGCGAATCCGCTCGCGGATCGAACGGATCTGGAGCGGATCGACCATGAACAAGATGCCCGCGGAGTTGCGAATATGGCGTCCATGCAGGTTCAGGTACTCTTCGTCCACCATGCCCTCGCCCGCCACGTCGAAAAACACGAGCGTGAGCGGCGGCTTTTTCTCGTCTTTGAACACGAATTGGAAAATGAACGGTTCCTGCATCCGCTCTTTTTGCGTAGACGCGAGCAGATCGCCCCGTTCGAACAGCGGTTCTTCGTAGTTCATGCGGAATTTGCGGCTGATCTCCGCGTTGAGCGGCATGCAGGCGGCGTCGAACCGGTCGGCCGTCGTCTGCTGAAGCGTATGGATCAGCGACGTCATGTAGACGGACTTGCCGACCTGCGACGCGCCGACGATCGAGATGATATTGCTCGGCACTTTGCCCGCGGTGACGGGAAGCTCGTTATGGCAATGCGGGCACAGCCGTCTGCGCGTCGTCTCGCCGTAACGGTCTGTCAGCGCGGTCAGCACGTTGTCCGTGTATGTACGATGTTCCGGCAAAATGTCCTGCGGATTCAGGATCGCTTCCATATCGTAAACCGTGTCCAATCCGAAACGCTCCCGGTACCGGTTGAGCGGAGCGTCTTCGCGCAGCGCGAAATCTTCGTCGTCCTCGCGGTGATGCGAAGCGCGGAACACGACTTCCTCCGGCGAAAACTTGCTGAAGCAATACGGGCAAACGATATCGTAAAACAGCGGCCTCGGTTCTTCCTGAGACTTTCTTTTGAATAGGTTGAAAAAGCTCATTCCCTTTTTCCTCCTTGCTGGATAGATGGATAACCATAAATATTTTAGCTTTTGTGAGATGACGTGCATGATCCGGCTTTTGAAATTCGGTAAATGTTGCAAATATCCCATATTCGATCACGTCGCAGGAAAAAAGGAACGAAAATGTTGCGAACATCCCACGATTCGACCCGAATCATCGGATTTACGTTGAATACAAGCGAAAATGATGGACTATCGCAACATTTTTCGCCTTTCCGACGAAAAAGCCGTTCAAATCATGGATGCTCGCAACATTCGTTGTCGTTCTCCTACTCTACCCGAACGAAGGCAAGCGGATCGACCGCCGATGGCGTAGCCGGTCATTCCGGCAGCAGCTCGTACAGCTGCCCGTACTTCTTCCCGTCCGTAAAAAACACCCGGACGTAATCATTTTTTCCGACCTCGATCTCCGGCAATCCTGTGCGGCCCGCCGGAAAAGGCGCCGCGAACGGATACATCGTCCCGTCCTGAGGGCCGTTCGGATGCGCGCCGCTTTTTTTCACGTAACACAACACGTCTTCTCCGAGCGGCACTTCGCAGGAAATCTCGATCCGCACCGTTTTGAACGCGCGGAACAAAGGCTTTTTCTCCCGGACCGCGTACCGTATCTTGGCGCGTCCCGCGGGCGTCTCCACGATATTCGATCCGTCGGGCTGGCGAATCAGCACCGGATCGCCGGAACCGGGCAGCGCCGCGTACACCATGTACGCATAGCGCCCGATCCCGTCCAGACGATCCCGATACCCGCCGGCCGATTTATATTCTTCGCGCGTGTACAGCTTCAACCCCGAAGCGTCGAAGCCGCCGTCCGGTCCGAACGTCACGGACTCGGCATCCGATGTGACGTCGTGCTGCGCGTCCAGCGCGCGCCGGCCGACGTAGACGAGGTCGGTACCGGACGGCCACTGCCATTGCAGGGTGCAGACGTCGCCGTTCACCCGGCGGGTCAGTTCGCGAATGACCGGCGAATCCGGTCCCGCTTCGATAAACCGCATCGCGGATATCCCCTTTCGTTCAATCGTTCGTCAAGCGTCATAACTTCCTTCATTATAACACAGCAAGGTTCGTCATTCCCCCGCCCGAAGACCAGGCAGAGCTTGGAAGTTGCAAGCCTCAAAAGTCAAATACGGCAAAAAGGCAACCGACGTTCCATTGGATAATCGGCTGCCTGCAAATTGCGGTTGTTCAAGCTGAAGTTGTTCAAAAATCCCAAGAGACGTGCGGCTATTTCGGTTATGGATATCCATCTAAAGCTTATACAGCATCCGGTAAGCAATAGGTAAAGTTTGAAATCCCGAACTTTTTTTTGTTTTTTTGTTTTAGTCTTGACCTTTTGGCTTGGGATGTCTTCTTTTCAACCTACTCGGATTGTCCTTGACGCAATAATCCCGCAATGGTCGACTCGAACGAAGGGAACGCGTACACCAAACGGTCTGCCTGTTCGGCAGTCAGTTTTAGCGTGATGATCGGCGTCAGCGCATTGACGATATCCAACGCTTCACGGCTGTAAGCCGAAGCCCCGACCAGAAACCCTTCCTTATCGTAAACCAGCGTCAGATGCGCATCCGTATCTCCCCGGCCCGCGAAGTCCCACTGTTTGCCGAGTTCGACCGGTTTCACCTTGTAGCCTTCCGCGTTCTTCGCTTCTTCCGGCGATACGCCGATTTGCGCGATGCGCGGCAGCGTGAACGCGATCGTGGCGATTGGCGGATAATCGATCGGAGCGTCGGTCAAGCCGGACAGCAGCGCCCCCAGATATTTGGCTTCGAAAACGGAAGTCGGCGTCAATCGCGGCTGCTTTTTGTCCAACACGTCACCGCTTGCGTAAATATGCGGCTGGGACGTGCGCAGATACTCGTCGACGACGATGCCTTTTTCCGTATATTCCACGCCCGCTGCTTCCAAGCCGATGCCGTCCGTATTCGGGATGCGGCCGGTAGCGTTAATAACCAGATCAGTCTTCAGCGACAATCCTTTTTGCGTAAACAGCACCGATTCTTCGCCCTGCTGTTCCAGACGTACCGCTTGATCTTCGAAATGGAAAACGACGCCGTCGCTTTTCATCTTCTCGATCAAGGCGTCGGCATACGGTTGATGGAATCCTGACAACACATGATCCGAATTTTGCACGACTTCGACCTGCGAACCGGCTTTTGACGCGATCGACGCGATTTCCATCGCCACGTAGCCCGCCCCGATCAACACGATGCGCTTAGGCAGCTCCGGCAAATACAGGAAATCGTCGCTCGTTTTCAGCAGCTCGCGGCCCGGAATATCCGGCAGCATCGGGCGCTGTCCGGCCGCAACGACGAAAGTTTCCGCCGTATAGCGTTCGCCGTTCACGACGACCGTGCGTGCATCTTCGAACTTCGCTTCGCCGTGCACGATCGTGACGCCCGCGTCGCTAAGCATTTTGCCCAGAAAATCCGGCAGCGGATCGAGAATGGAATTTTTGTGATCCATCAGCTTCGACCAGT
The DNA here is from genome assembly GCF_037722395.1 of Saccharibacillus sacchari. GTDB lineage: Bacteria > Bacillota > Bacilli > Paenibacillales > Paenibacillaceae > Saccharibacillus > Saccharibacillus sacchari_A. Next base: position 90,625 of record NZ_JBBKAR010000007.1, read on the forward strand.
CCAACGAGAACGAGCTTTCCAGTCCTTTTCCTCCATAAAGCTGTGCGTCTTCGACCGTTTTGATCGGGCTGTCCAAAATAATTTTCGGATTGCAGCCGTAACTGGTGCAGACGCCCGCGATTTTATGGCGTTCGACAATAGCGACCTTTTTTCCGGCTTTGGTCAAAGGCAGTGCGGCGTTCCAAGCGGCTTGGCCGCTACCGATAAACAAAACGTCAAAAGCGTGTGCGTTAGATTGAGTCATCAGATTCTTCCTCTCCGATCCGGGTTGGGTGTAGGATATTGCCATATAGTCGATAGCATACTATTCAATTACTCGCAATATCTTTACCCGTCCCTTGAATCGGCTAAGCGGAGCTTGAACGAAGTCCGCGAATCCGCCGAATATCGACCCCGAGCCGAATTCGCTTGAACCTCTTCCGTTAAAAACCGCTGCTGCGGTCGCCCGGACGATTGCCGAGACCCGCCGAAGGATTGGTCGTGCCGACGCCCGCGCCTCTTCGTCCCCGTTCTTTGCGTTGTTGTTCGCGGATCGGAATAATCAGCGTGAACAAAGCGATGATCGTCGCCAACGCCAGATCGGCAAGCAGTCTGACCGTCGAATCGCCCAGCGTGTCGCCTTGCAAACCGAATTCCAAAATCAACCCCGCCGCAAGACCCGCCACGGCTCCGCCGATCCCGAAACTTTTGGCCAGGAAACGGTTATCGAACATCACGCCGAGCGCGATACCGAGACCGGCTCCGATCAGCAGGATCAGTACGATATGCAAAATTTGCAGATACGTGCTTCCCGCAGGCGCGCCCGTGCGTTCGGTGAGCAGCGTGTGGTCGTCCAGGTTGCGGTAGATGTCTTGGAAAGCCAGGGAGATCTGGTCGGCGTTCGATACGTCGGTATAGGTGCCGCCTGTGCGTTCCGCAATATTTTGCAGCAAAAGGAAACCGTCTTCCGCTTCCACCACCAGCCCTTTTCCGAGTCCGATCGCATTGATCGGCACGCGTTGGCTCTGATACGAAGACAGGATATTATCCAAATTCACGTCGGCGATGCCATCCGATAGCAGAATTACCATAGCTCCGCTATTGGCGTTGCCTTTGTCGCGGATATGCTCCATCGTAGCGGTCAGCGCCTGATCGATATTGGTCGAAAATTCCGTTTCCTCGATCGCGTCGATTTTGGCATATACCTGCTGCTTCTCGCTGTCCGTCGCGACCGGAGTAAGCGGCTGGACAAGCTGCGGCACATCGTCGAAGGTAAACACGGCGACTCTTTTTTCCGCATCCATGCGCGCAATCAGCTCTTTGGCCGCGGTAAAGCGCTCGTTCTGCGGGTCCGTATCGATCATACTGCCCGAGTTGTCGATGACCAAGACGATATCGTTGATCTTTTTAACCCCGCCCAAGTCCAGCTCGTACACGAACTCGAACAATGATCCCAACAATAGAAAAGCCGCCAGCGTCACAGGTACGAGCATTTTCCAGGAAAAGCCCGAATACCGTTCTTTCCACGATCGTCCGTTCAGCTTCGGCGAGATCGTCTCCGCCACCATACAGCCCAGCCCGATGCACAAAGCCAATACGCCGAAATAAATCCCCACCAGCAAAATGCTGGACGTTTTTCCTTCAAAATGATTCAGCAGCCATTCCCCGATGCCGAAGCCGATCGCTCCGCCCACCAAAGCCAGCAGCAGAAGCAGCAGATTGATTTTTCGCTGCATCCTCACCACTCCCCTTTTCCCTCTTTGTGCTATTCGCAATCGAACTTCTACCCGAAGGCAAGAAGATCGATTCCGAATGGCGCAGCCACATTCTTTTCATTCACTTGACCGGCCAATGGCGCAGCCACAGTCTTTTAATTTTACTCTTCCAATCCGGCGTAGCCGCATCTCTTGAACTTCTCACTCTTCCAATCCGGCGCAGCCGCATCCTTTGAATTTCCACTTTTCCAATCCGGCTTAGCCGCATCCCTTGAACTTTTCACTCTTCCAATCCGCCGCCGCGACCTACCCGCACTCCAATCCCTTCCCTACACCTTGAATCCGAAAATAACTACATATCTCCATTTATTCTCATGCTAATCCTTCTTTTCTTCGCAAATACCTGCATATCTCCATTTATTTCGAGAATCTGAAGCGCCAACTCCCCCAATCGCCTCAAATAAATGGATATTTGCAGGTAACCCGTTCTCGTCTTCGCTCCGATCCGAATTAACTGGATATGTACAGCTATTTATCCCAACAAAACGAGAACGCGCGGACAGCTTTCCGACGGTGAAAAAGCTGCGCGCGCTCAACGTCCAATCCAACGAGATTTTATCGAAATCCATTCAAAAACCTATCAAACCCCCGTCAAATCTTCGGCAATTTCCCCGCGTCGATCGCGTGGAACAGATACCCCGCTTTTACATAAGCGTCGTAATACACGCGTCCGTTACGGTAATACATCAGGTCTTCGATATGGAAGCCGCCCATAAGGTTCAGCTTCTCCACGCCGTCGCTGCGGCGCTCGTGGACGTAGCCGACGCGGTAGATCCGCGACGTCTCTTCCTCGTTCAGCGCGTAACGCATAAACTCGCCGTTGCCGTCGCCGAAAAAATACTTTTCTTCGTGGCGATGCTCTTGCGTATAGTCGAACAGTCGCAGCGTGATCGCCGCCCGTTCTTCCAGCTTGCGGTACAGGATACGGAACAGATCTTCTTTCGTCATCGTCTCGCGATTCTCGTACTCGACGGCCACGTTGGCCCGGCGCAGCAGTTCCTGCTCGTACGTCTGCACGAGCGGCTCCGCGCCCAAAATCTCGCGCACGCACAACTCTTGCAGCCGCTGAAGCAGGCGCCGTTCCCCGGCGTGCATCGCCGGAAGTCCGGCTTCGCTGATGCCGGACAAGATGCCCCGGCCGTAGCCCGGCGTCGGGACGCCCGACGCTTCCGCCTTGCCCGCTCCGCCGCCATTCGGCGTGCCGGAACCGTAGGCTCCTCCGGCCGAACCTTCCGCGCCGGAACCGCTTCCGGCCGCCCCGGCGTAACTTCCGCTGCCTGCGCCACCAGCCGCGCCCGCTACGCCGTTCCCGTAAGCGTCCTCCGGACGCTCCGACACCAGCGCGGCCAGATCCCCGAGCCTGCGTTCCTCGAAATAATAATCGCGCCCGCGCCGGTCTTCGGCGTCGCGCATGACCGCGTCGACGACGCGTTCATAATACGGCATCAGGTTCTGCCCGATATAATCGTCCGCGCTCCGCGCGCTGTAATCCGCGGCGCGGCGCAGCCGCTCCTCCAACTGCTCCACGCGGCGGATCGTCGCTTTGTACTGGCCGTGCAGCTCGGCCAGCGCGTCTTCGTACCGCCGATACAGCTCGATCTCCATATCGAGCCGCAAGATACGCAGTTTCAAGCCGTAGACCTGCTCGAAAAAATACCGCACGAAATTGCGCACGTTTTGGCTGTCGCGCAGCAGCGCTTTTTTGAACGGCTGGTCTTCGACGATGCCGCCGTACAGACTGTCCAATTCCTCCCGCGCTCCTTCGCGCTCCAGCATCGCTTCGCGCATCCGCTCCAGCAGCGCCGACGGCGCCGCGTTCGCGGATTCCGACGGATCGCTCCAGGCCGCGATCCGGTACAGCCAGTGCCGCGAGTCTTCCGCCGCGGCCCGCGAAGCATACTCGCGCAGCCCGCGCCCGATATCGGCTTCGCCCAGATAGCGCTGCGCTTCCGCTTCGAAGTTGCCGCGGAAAAAACTTTCCGCGGCTTTCCCGAACAGCGTCTCTTCCGCTTCCGCCAGCGACATCCGCCGAATCGACGAATACGGGACGGACGAACTCATGATGCCGTTCATGTCCTCCAAACGGCCTTCGTCCGGCGCCAGGCGCTCGGCCCGCCCCCGCATATGCGGACGATCCAGTTCCAGCCGCGCCAATTGCTCGGCGGCCGGCATCTCGGGGATCTCCCGCATGCGGCGGTTCAATCCGCGCGCGAACTGATACAGCACCGCCAGCGCGATCGAGCGGTCCGGACGCGTGACCCGCGCGAACCCGCCGGAAGCCAAGCCCCGGCGCCCCGACTCGCTGGACAGTCCGCTTTTGAACGCGGAATTGTTGTACTGCCCGGCACCCGTTTTGAGTCCTTCCAGCGGTTGCTCGTCCGCAGACCCTGCCGCTCCGGCGATCGAAGCGGCCGTTCCCGCGTCCCGGCGGCGGTTTTTGAGCAGATGCGCGTGGCAAATAATCTCGTACGCCCCGCGCAGGCCGCCCGGCGCGGCGATGCCCCGTTCGTTTTTGTCGGACAGGATATAGACCAGATCGAACAGCGGCGAAGGCGCGTGGTTCACGTCGATCTTCAACCGGTTTTCCGTCACCTGCAAAGGCGCGGAAAACGCATACTCCGGCCGCTGCATCAGATCCAGCTCCCGCAGGAACGAGACGCCGACCGAGCTGGAATACCCGAATGAATCCGATTGCTCCTGATCGCTGACGAGCACGTACAGATCGGTCTGCACCGATTTGAACGATTGCCCGAACACCGCTCCCGCCAGCAGCGAAATCTCCGGCGTCAACACGTTCATTACGTCGTCCGCATGCACGACCACCGACAGATGCAGACGGTCGAACGACGCGAATAACCGCCCGCTTTCCGACAACATCCGGCTGGACCGGCGCAGGTCGCGGTTCAGCTCGTACAGATGGTCGGCTTGCGAATTGACGAACGCCCGGTGCGTATCGCGCCGCAGCGTATTTTCTTCCGCGCCGTGCGAACCGAAAGCCTCCCAGCGAAAACGCACGGCTTGCCGGTGGCGATCCAAAGCATCTTCCGGCAGCCTTTGCGTCGCGATATGGAAATACGCAATCCCCGCGGCGTTGTCGTATTTGTGCGCATTCAGTTCCGTCAGCGATACAGCCGCCTCGGCCGCGCGGTCCCCGATAAACAGGAAAGCGGCCGGATAATGCAGGCCGCTTCGTCCTTCCGCGAAGCCGGGCAGTTCTTCTTCCCTTGCCGCGTACGCGGCGGCGAATTGCTCCAACAGCTCGTTCATGTTATCTCAACCTTTTGCGCAGCTCGTTCAGCTTGGCAGCCGTTTCCTGATAGAAGCGGTACGCTTCTTCGCCGTTGACCAGCTCCATGCGCTCGTATTCGAGCTGTTGACGTGCTTCGATAAACGTCGTGTAAAGCTCGTCCAGCTTGCCGACCAGCAGCGACACGTCTTCCGAAGCCGTCAGCTCGTTCGAGCGGCGGGACGCTTTGCGCAGCAGCGTCTGACGCTCGCGGTCGCCCAACGCGCGGAACACGTTGTAGATTTCGAAATGCGGATAGCTGCGGCTTTTCATCAGATTGACGAACGGTTCCCAGCTTTCCTCGTCTTCTTCGCGGTCATACACGTACAACGCGCCTTTTTTGACGATCGTCTCGGTGTACAGCGCTTCGATATACTGATCCAGCAGTTGCTCCTCCCCGGCGTGCTGCGACAATAGCGATTCCAGCTCGGCGATCTTCGCCTGAATCTGCTCGTACTTCGCCAGTTCTTCGCGCACGCGGCGGATTTGCTCCGGCGAACGGATCAGGTTTTCTTTAGCCAATTCTTCATTGATGCTGCCGAAAATGTCTTTGGTCGATTCGCGGTCGATGCCTTCGGCCAACAGACGCTTCAATTCGGCATAGGCGCGCTTCACTTCGCCCAGGTTCGGCTTGGCGCTTTGCAACTGCATATCGAAACCGGACAGCGCGGCGAACAGATCGAAGGTTTTCGTCGTCACGACCGAGTAGCGGCTGCTCGTCGTTTGGTCGGCGTCTTTTTCGATAATGACTCCGAAGCTACGCGCCCGATCGAATTCGCTTCTGACGCGCGCGTTGTAGTCTTTGACCCGGCCGTTGTCGTACACGTCGCCCCACGACTGCTGCGGGATCGGCGACGGCAGATAAGTCCAGTTGTCGCGTTCCGATTGCACCAGGTGGCGGCCGACGCCTTCTTTGCCGAGAATGGTGCGTTCGTAATTTTCTTCATACACTTTGAGCGGCGTATAGACGAACAACGGCACCCCGTTACGCGTGTTGAGCCAGAAAATCCGGTTTTTGACGCGGCTTTCTTTGACGGTGAAGTTGGATTTGCCGATCGCGTTCTCCTGGTAGTTGCGGATACCTTTGAGAATGCCCGGCGCTTCCACAGGTACGGACACGAATCCCCACGAAGGGAAATGCAGATTGCCCGAGCTGTTGCTCAGATGGAACACCGGAATCGCTTCTTCGTCCAGTTTGCCCGCGATATTGCGCTCGACGAACTTCTCGATCGACTCGTCTTCGCCGAACTTCATGCGCAGGAAATCTTCCATCGACTGGGTGATCAGATCCCCGAATTTGCTGGTCAGGAAGTCCGAGATCGAACCGACGATATCGACTTCCTGCTCTTTGATCCAGCGGTCGGAGTGGTCGATCAGCTCTTGCGCGAAATCGCGGATCAGATCGTCGACGTCGCGTTTTTCCATGATGCTGCCTACGACTTTGGAAATGTCCGGCACGCTGACCACGTTCCAGTAGTACGTTTTGTTGCCTTTGTGGTCCATCTGCTCGTCGCCGCGCGTCAGAATCTCGCCGTTGCGTTCGAAAATCGAACTGAGCGCGTTCAAGATTTCGGTAAACACGCCGTAGATCCGGTTGTTTTCGCGATTGAGCAGTTCGTAGAAGTCCTCGTAGAACTCGATCATCTGCTCCGTGCGCTCAATATCGGCCCGCAGCCAGTATTCGTTCATTTTGGCTTCGATATAGGCGTTTTTCTTTTTGTCGCGGGAGATCAGAGCGCTTTTCGCGTCGCCGAGACGCTCGTTCGCCTGTTCTTCCGCTGCTTCGATATCGCGCGGAATACGCAGCAGCGACTCGCGCAGGTTCTCGATGTACGCTTGCAGCATTTTGAGCAGGGAGAAGCCTTTTTCCGTATAAATCAGGCGCGACACGTAGAACGGCCCTTGTTCGGGACTTAAGAACGCGCGGCGGATCTGTTCGGAAAAACGTTCCAGCATTTCGCCCGGAAGCTGCTTTTTCATCTTGATGTATTCTTCGCGCGCACGCGTCAGGAACGTCTGCTCCAACTCCGCGTCCATGCTCACGTTCTGCATTTTGACCACGTTGGCGTAGCTGAGGCGTTCGCTGTTCTGGTAGCCCGGAATCGGTTCCGGCACTCGGGATTCAAACGCTTTGAGCATGGAATCCGGGTCCAAAGCGATCTTTTGCGCGAAACGTTCGATCTCTTCCTGGTTCGGCGCGTGCTGGAACATTTTCTCCATCTTCTGGAACAGGCGGTACGCGAGATACGTCGTCATTTCCTCGATCGGCAGCACCGCGGACGACGCGCCGATGATGTTGTAATCGTAGTTGGCCGGGTATGCCTTCGTCATCTGCGCGATATTCGTGCGGATATTGCTGATATAGTCGTGGATCGCGAACTCTTCGCCGGAAGCTTTTTCTTCGCTCGCCATGAAGTTCGTGATATTTTCCGCCGTGACGTTCATGCAGTAATCGTACGCGTTTTCGAGCAGCTTGCCTTCGGTGTTGGTCGCGGAAATCAGATGGCACAGGTTAAAAGGCGGCAGCGGCGAGTTGACGGTCAGGATGCTGCCGTACTGCTGCTTGAATCGCTCGCTGCGCGCGTCGACGTTCATCCAGTAATCCAGCTCTTTGAGCGCGGCGTAGCCGTTTTTGCGGACGTATTCGCGCGTGTGCTCGCTGAGGCTTTTGTTCGACAGGTTGACGTCCGGCGTGAACAGGTAGCCCAGCATATTGAGACGGTCGACGCCGGCGGAACCGTGGTCGCGCTCGACCAACCCGCGGATGATGTACGAAATATCGAGGAACGAGCCGCTGCCCGTACCGCCCGACAGACCCGTCAGCAGGAAAACGGTAAGTTTTTTGTTGGTGCCGACCGATAGCGTTTTGATCTTTTTGTCGATCGCCTGCACCACCTGGTTGATCTTGGTGAACAGCAGCAGACGTCCCGCCTGGCGTACGCCGGCCGCGCCGTTCATGCCGTCGGTGATGCTCAGTTCCGGCGACAGCCATTCGGTGATGTACGGCTCCAAGATGCTGCGGTTTTGCAGCAGTCCGCCGATCTCGGCGTTGGCGAGCAGCACGAATTCGTTGATCGGGTCCAGCCCGATGCCTTTGTAGCGTTTGCCGCGATCCTGCTCGTTCGTCTCGAACGCGAGGAATTCGACGTTGGACGGTTTTTCCATTTTCTTTTTGGAAACCGGATCTTCCGGCAGTTTGAAGCGGCGATTGATCTGGTATTTGAGGCGCAGCAGCGCGTCGATGCCCGTACCGCCCAGACCGATGATAAGCATCGGGTTGTCGATAGTATCGACGCGGATTTTCTCGCTGACGATCCCGCCTCCGAGCGAGACGTCAAGTTGCTGGATATGTTCTCTTACGATCGGTTTCATGAAAAGCTCCTTTCGGGATACGGCTTTCGCCCTTGCTTGCAACGAAGGAAAGCCGGTTCGGGGTGTAGATGATATGAAGGGTGAAGAGTTGGAGTCGCGCGCTCAAGCACGCAGGCATGAAGGCGAAGCGCAACGGGCGACAAGCCGCGAACAGCAAAGCATAACAAGCGACAAGTGACCAACAACCAAGCCGATTAAGCCCGGTGACTCGCAAACGTGCGATAGGTTGCGTTGCTTATTATGCAACGTAGCCTATGAATTGAAGCCGTTTGACGAGCTTACGCTGCTTATTGTGCAACGTGGCACACCTCATTCGGTCTGCATCGAGCGTGTTGCCGGTTCTACGTTGCACAATAGGCAAGGTAGCTCGTATTTTTCACCTTTTGTTTCTTCTACGTTGCATTTTAGGCAATATCGCTGAAGACCAACACCGTCTCAAGACGGGGATGTTGATAAAAAAGCAACTTTTTAGGCAGAAAATCAGATTTTCACAGCAAAAGTGAGCAAAAGGTCAACATTTTCCGCTTTTTATCCGCCAAATCCCGATTTTCCGGCGAATTTGTTGACGGTAAATCAGCATTTACGGAAAACGGAGCGGGATGACGCGGAAATGTTGATGAAAAGTCAGCAATTTGTGCATTTAAGTGAGAAAAGAGTGAAGCAGGTCGTGACGGTAGCTTGGAGCCGAAGTCACGACTAGTCAAAATATTAAAAGCAAAAATTCAAAATCTTTTGCGTTCCGAAGTAGGCTTCCTTAATTCGGTTGGAATCGCTCGTTGGATAGAACACGAAGCCAGTTGAACCGTCTGGCTTCGTGTTCTTTCATCAAACTCGCTGAGGGATTTAAGGAAGCTCATAGCTTCATCAATTCGGTTGGAATCGCTCGTTGGATAGAGTTTGAAGCCAGTTGAACCGTCTGGCTTCAAACTCTTTCGTCAAACTCGCCAGTGGATTTGATGAAGCTCATTACACCAAATATTCCACCAGAATCGTTTTTCCGGCTTGCGCCATCGGGACCGTAATCCGATCCCCGCTTTTCAGCTCCAGTCCTTTGGACGTGTCGACGACGCGGCCGGATTTTTCGATCGGGACGCCTTCGGCGCTGCTTCGCAGCACGATGCGGTCTTCGGAGCCCGGGGTGAACACGATGTTTTCGGTGTCCTTCAACTCGGGAGCGAGTTGGAGAAGCTGATGCAGATTGAGACGGCCTTTGTACGTATTTAGTTTCTTATATTGCGGATAAGAGCGTTCGCCGGTGTTTTCGTCGCGGATCTCGATCACCATTTGACCGACGAAGCCTTTATTGGCTTTTTTGAGATATTTCATCACGAAGAACGCGATGACCGCCAGCAGGAGCAGACCGAGCACGCCCAGAATGACCGGAATCCAGGGGAACTTTTTCTCCGCATCAGTTCCGGCCCCGCCCGATACCGCACCGGATGCCGCGTCGATGCTGATCGGTGCGGATTCCCGATAGAAACTGTCGGCTTCGGCGCGAACAATCAAGGTATACTTGTGCGCTTCAGGCAGTTCATAGCTTCCGTCGAACTGCGTGCCCTTTAACGTCATGGGAACGCTCGTCTCCGTACCTGTATCTTCGTCCTTCACCACGAGCGAACCTTGCATGGTGGCGTACAGCTCGGGCGAATCCAGCTTCGTGCCGCCACTTGTCAGATAGGCAGAGACATCGACTTTATCGCCTTTGCCGTACGAAGAACCACTCAGCGGAGCCGTCGCCAATTCCAGATCGTAATTGAACACCAGGTTGATATCGATCTGGTCTTTGTCCGCGCCTTTGACGCTCAACGTCCAATCGCCTTCTTGCGGTTTGATCATTTTGAGCAGCGAATACGTTTTGGACGTGGACAAAGTGACCGCATCCGACGGAATTGTCACTTCGGCGCCGCTCGGGTCTTTCAATTTCAGCTCTACCTTTTGTGTTGAAGTAATCGACACGTTGGCTTCCAGGACGTTGGCGTTCGGCACGCTGATCTTCAAGTCCTGAAAATTGCCGTTGCCGGTCAGCGAACCGAGCGGAACGACATTCAGCTGCTGGTGGCTGGCGAAAATCTCACTCAAGATACCGGGCAGATCGTCGGCGGAGTCGGTCACGAACGATTTGCCGCTCGTGTCGGTCGCGATCTTCTCCAGTTCGGCCTGGTTCAGCTTGCCGTCCGCATTGAGTCCGATCGTATAGACCGGAATACCGGCGGCTTTCGCTTTTTGCACCGAATCGGCCAGTTCCTGTTGCGATTGTTCCAACGTTTTCGACTTGGTGCTATTGAGTTGGGTGTTGCCGTCGGCGAGCAGAACGATCATCGGTTCGCGGCCCGTTTGCGCGCTGCGTTGCAGCATGTTTACCGCTTCGGTGACGCCGACCGCCGTATCCGTATAAGCACCCCGACCCAACTGTCCGATAAACGTCTTTAGTTCTTCCTTATCAGACTGACTTTGAATTTCCAGTAACGCCTTCTCGCGCTGCACGACATCGGTGTAGGACACGATGCCGACGCGATCCCCCTGAACCGGCAGCATATCGATGAACAATCTCATCGCTTCGTTGCCTATTTTCTGCGGGTCGCTGGTTGCCATCGAGTTACTCGCATCCAGCACCAATACCGCATCGATCGGCGCGGAACCTGCCGAGCTTGCCGCTGTCCCAGCAGACGTCGCTCCCGAGGCCGCCGCAAGCCGCGATCCTGCCGGAAGTAATCCCGCCACCAGCAGCAGAGCCGCGAGCAGCGGGTAGATAAGCCTTCTTGTTTTTGGCACCATTTCGACAAAACCCCTTTGATTTATCTGTGATTCGTTATTCCCGATCAAATCTGTAACAAGCCCAACTGCCCGTAGCGTGCTGCTAAAGACGGACACCGACGAAACTATCATAGGCTTGTTTTCTGTGAAATTCCTTAATATTTCGTTAATAACTTCTGAAAAGGTTGTAACCTTCCTGCACGATCGTTGTTTTTAGGCGTTAAAAGTCCGTATTTCACATGTTGCACAAGGCCGCTTTTCCAGCTATCGTTAAGCAAGGAGACGTTGCCCAAATTATAACGTAAAACGTGTAGCGATTCACGAATCTATTCCAATTTGCACCAACGATTCGATATTTTTCTTTGGGACTTCCGAAATACGCCCGTCACCGGGCCATGAAAGGGACGTGCAACGATTGTCCGCCTATATCATTTATGTCACATACGGACTACTCGGGATTTTGTTTCTTTTTGCAGGAATTAAATCCATTCTGTATATGCGTAGTCCGAAAAAAGCCCTTTCCCGGGCAGATTTGGACCAACGTCTGTTAAACACTCTAAACGAACGGCGTGAGAGTCCATGATCAAGAAAAAAGCGGTCACGTTTAAGCCTTACGAACGCACCGAGTACGCTTACGACAAGCTGCGGGTTTGCCGAAAATGCGGCGGTTACACGGTGCTGTCGCAAGAAATCTGCCCGTTTTGCGGAAAACGCACCCTAACCACCGTTCAAGGCTACGCCAAACGCGAACTCAAGCGCTCCATGCAGTCGGAGTTGCTTTTCTCCGCGTTGCTGACCTTGCTGGCCATGTTCTTCGCGGATACGATGCCGTGGATCGGAATCGCGGCAGCGGCCGGCGTCGCGTTAACCGCTCTGCTCGCTTTTTACCAATACCGGGTATTCGAGCCACAGCTGCGCATACGCACGGATCGGCTGTTCGCACGGGACAAGGATCGTATCCGGCATGGCCTGATTCAAGATATTCGCGCCGCGGAAGGATTGTTGGAAGCCGAACCGGCCAAAGCGTACGAGATGCTGCGCGAAGTGAACACCCTGCTGCGCAACGATCCGATCCGCGGGCTCCAGGCCGAATTGCTTCAGACCTTTGTGTTGCGCCGCGATATGGATCTGCTGGTCGAGCCTTTGATCATGGACGGATTTTCGCCGCATCTGGCGGGCTACATTGGCGAAGTGGCGAAGCTGAACCGCGAACTGATCAAAGAAAGCTCGATCCGTTACTGCCTGAAATACGAACCCCAAATTCGCAATATGGGCAAAGGGGAAGAGATTCTCGCTGCCGTAGCCGGAGCCGCCGTGCGCATGAAACGGTATATCCAGCTATATCCGGAATTTATTCGCCGTTATACGCATAAGCTCTCGGAGGATCGACTGGAACGCCTCCGCGAGGTCTTGTCGCAGCATCCCGGTGAATTCGGTCCGTTGAAGCTGGAAGCCGACGAAGTGTATTGGGTTCGATTCGGCAAACGCAACGCACGCGATGCCTCGCAGCAGGGAAGCTCTTCATGACCAAAAAGCTCAACAACACTTTTATAACGATTCGAAACGCTCTAACCCTGCGCAATCTGCTCGCGATTCTTTGCGTGATTGCGCTGATTGCCGTGATCGTGAAAGGATTTCGAATCGAAGCCAAGATCGGACAGGTTCGTCAGGCCGATGCCTTTTACGAACAAAATCTGCGGATTCAAGCCGAAGTCGCGTACGCGGCAGCACAATCCAACACTGTCATCCGTTATCGCGAAGATCATCTTGCGGAACGCTTAACCGAGTTGGCTCCGATCACGGCGCTTCGCGAAGAACTGCTGAAGTCCAAAAGCGAATTGTTGGCGGCATCGGAAAATAAGGACTTCGAGACTTTTTTGACGGCGTACGAGTCTTATGACGGCTTTCGCGAGCAGTCCTTGATCAGCGATTTTGCCGTCGAATACGCGGAATTGAGCGAGCGGTACGAGCTGGCGAAGACGGTAAACGAAGGCTTTTCCGCTTTCCGTTCGGACTTCGAGCAAGCTCTTGCCGCCAATCTTGACGATAACCGTTATGACGACGAATCGGCCAAATGGAGTCTGCTGCGTATTCCGGCCGTGTTTTTTTCCGAAAATGTTGCAAAAACGGCTTCGAATGCAGAGGCACTGAAAACCGAGACGTTGAATGCCCTTTTCCAAAACTACGATCAGCGCAAGTTGAAAAAAATGGCGGCCGCGGGGCAGTATCAGGAGATGTTGAACGAAGCGGTTTCGACCATCGAGGCTTACGAAAGCCATGACTTCGGCGCGCCTTGGGTGCTTCATCAAGCCGAAGAAACAACCGATACCGTGCTCCGTAAAGACTTGGACGCGCAAAGCTATTCCGCCTTTTCCGGTCATGCCCGCGCGTTCAGCGACTTCGTCTCTCAAGCCAATCTGGATTCGGATATGACGTTATGGATCGAAGCCCGAATCGAAGAATTGATGAGCCGTGCACATTCGCTTGTCGCGGACAAACGTTTTGAAGAAGCGATTGCGTTGTATCAGTCGCTTAACGCGTACCTTAGCACGAGCGAGGCAGTTACCCGGACGGAGAGCGCCTGGACCGAAGCGCAGCCGCTGCGCATTTTGCAACAGGCCGATTCGTCCATCGTCTATTCGTTGGCGATCAGCGGGAAAAACCGTTTTGGAGCTGACTTGTATGTCGCCGCTCTCGGTGACAACGGTCTGCTGTACTTTGGAACGAAGACGGGAGATTCAACAAGTGTGCGGAACAGTTCCTCCCTGCTTAGCGGCTTGGATGTGCAGAGCCTGGAGGTTGAAGATACCCTGTCTACCCCTACCGCACCCGTCATTTTGGTTCAATCAAGCTCCTCGTCGCGCAAAGCGGTCTATACGGCATTCGTGCTGCAATCGGGATCATTCGAGCAGCTTTTCCAGATCGAAGCCGATGGTTACACCATCGAAAATGGCGGCAACACGCTGCGCGCGCAAAATCCGATCGAGGCGGAAGAAGACGGCCAGACGGCGGTTTATGAGCGTTCCGGCGGCGACGGCGAATTTTACTTTTCCTCGCTTGAAGGCGGCACGCTCGATATCGGCACGGATAACCCCGAGCACTATCCGCAGGAAAAAGTACGTACGCGGCTGACCGTTGTGTCGTCCGCTTCGGATCAGACGCTTGCTCAAACAGGCGACGGGTCGGCGATCGTGCTGCGCGGCGTCTCGAACCTTGTTCCCGGAAGCTACCAGGTTACAGGAACGTTCGAAGGCGAATACGCAGAGATCGAACAAGAACCCGCGAACCCGGAAACCGTCCCCGATCCCGACGTTTCCGAGGATACAGGCACGGATTCTCCGGTTACGGACTCGACGGAAGAAGACACGAATACGCCCGCCGACAGCGATTCGCCGACTTCGGACAACGCCGCCCCGGATGCTTCGGCAGAGCCGGATTCGGAATCCGGCCCGCCAACGCAAACCTTGTCCGTTCGGGTGCCGGTATTCGTTGTCGATGAGTTGAATTAGAGCATACATCCGACGATTCATAACCTTACATGGTTTGAACGACGACAGAACGACGTCCCTTACCGGGGCGTCGTTTCTCTTTTTCCGCGCCAATATTGCCTTCGATGCACGACAAATTTGCCGAAAACGCTTATACTATTTGAGTACAATTTGTTGCTTTATTTTGATCTTACATAAACTTTTCGCAGGTTTGTTCAACGATTCATAACCCGTCTGGAGGAGACTCACTTGAGCTATAAAACAAGGCAGCTTTTGGGGTTCGGCTCCCTGTTCGCTATTATGCTGCTGATTTTGGGCGTATCGGCTTCGTTTCTGTACTCGATCGATCGTTCCGTCAATATCACGATCGCCGAGCGCTACGACAAATTAAAAGCCGGCTCCGATCTTCGCAGCGCCTTCTACGCGTTCGACAGCGAGCTTGGCCGCCTGAGCGACGAGGATAACCCGGGAGAGATTCAGGACCGACTCGCGAAGATCGCCGAATATCGCCAACAATCGCTGGAGCGCCTGATGATCGTAGAGCGCTTTGACGTGAGCGAGCGAGGTATCGTTCGCCTGGCGGCGATCCGAACCGCTTACGAAAGTTATCTGGATGCCGCGCAGCAAATGACCGACGAAATTCTCGCCGGAGCAACTGAAGCCGCGATCGCCGAACCCGGTCGCCAAACAGAAGAATTCCGCGCGCAGCTGGTAGAGAATCTGGATGCTTTTCAGGCCGCACAGGAAAACGCACTGAGCGAAGCCCGGGCCGACAGCGGCCAAGCGGCGCGCAATATGCTGTGGAGTATGGCGATCTCGGCTCCTTTGCTGTTGGCCGCAGCCGCGATACTGAGCCTTTGGACGATTCGCAGCACTGCCCGCAGGCTCCAACATGTCAGCAACGTGATGCGCAGTGCCGATTTCAAGGAAAAGGAGTCTTTGCCGCGCCTGGATGCCCGGATTCAAGACGAGATTGGCAATATCGAAGCTTCGTTTAATGCAATGGCCGCTTCGCTTGAGCATCATAATCGCCAAGAGCGGGAGATGACAGCGAATCTGGAAGAACACACCTGGATTCAGACCACTTTGGCCGAATCGTTCGTGCTGTATCAAAATATCAACTCCGTTGAACAATTAGCATCGACGTTTCTTCAAAAAACAGTTCCGCTCAGCGGGGCGGCTTATGGCGTGTTCTATTTAAGGGTCGGCGAAGAAGACCTGGTTCGGATTGCTTCCTTTTCCGATTATGCCGCAGATGCTTCAGTTGCCGCTTTCAAAATGGGCGAAGGCTTGGTTGGACGCGCCGCGCTTAGCGAAGAGCCTTTATTGATTGATGATTTGCCGGAACATTATCTCCATGTAGCCTCGGGCTTGGGAGAAATGCCTCCTCGCAGTCTGCTTGTGGCTCCCGTTCATTTTGAGCGCCGCGTCGAGGCCGTCGTAGAGTTGGCTTCGCTAAACGTATTCACGTCTGCGCAGCGGAGATTGATCGAGCAATTGGTCGGAACGCTCGGCATTGCGATCAGCGGGGTATCCGGCCGAATGGAAGTCGATCGATTGCTGCGTCAAACCCAACAATCGGAGGAAGAACTTCAAAGTCAGACGGAAGAACTTCAAGCGCAATCCGAGGAACTCCGTACCCAGCAGGAGACGTTGCGGACGGTCAACGACGGACTGGAGCGTACCAATTTGCAGGTTGAGGAAAAAAATCGGCTGCTTGAGGTCGTCCAACACGATCTGCTGATCAGCGCCGAGTTCCAGTCGGAGTTTCTTGCCAACATGTCGCATGAACTGCGCACCCCGCTCAATAGCATTTTGATCCTGTCCCAGCTCCTTTCGGAAAAGGAAGACGGGATGCTGACGACTCAGGAACGGGAATACGCGACGACGATCCACAGCTCGGGACATGATCTGCTGGGTCTGATCGACGATATTCTGGATCTGGCCAAAGCGGAAGCGGGCAAGATGGAAGTCACGATCGAAGCCTACAACCTCACGGAATTGCCGCAAGCGATGCAAGGACTGTTCACCGAAGTCGCGAAGAAAAAAGATCTGGCTTTTGAAGTCACGACCGAACCCGGCTTGCCTGAGCTGATCTGGACAGACGGACGACGGCTTCAACAGATTGTAAAAAATCTGCTGGCTAACGCCATCAAGTTTACGAATGAAGGCCATGTGGCTCTGCGCATTGCGCCAGCTACCTTGCCAAGTCCGGAAGGCGGCCTCAGCGGCATACAGATTGAAGTGGCGGATACCGGGATCGGAATCGAGCCGGAGAAGCAAGAATTGATCTTTGAAGCTTTCCGGCAAGCCGACGGTTCGACAGAGCGACGATTCGGCGGAACGGGTCTGGGTCTGTCCATATGCCGTGAGTTCTCTCGTCTATTGGGCGGAACCATCTTGCTGAATAGTACGTTGGGGCAAGGAAGTTCCTTTACCGTTCTTTTGCCGACCGATCTCCGAAACGTAACGCAACCTGTAGCCGAGTTGATCGAAGCGCCTGCCGAACCTGAATCTATAACTCCGACGGATGAGAAGCCTGATTTGGAAAAGTTGGAGGAAAACCCTGCGATTCAACTGCCACAAGAGCAGCACGGGGACCGGAAGATTTTCAAAGGCAGACGTCTGCTGATTGTCGACGATGACGCGCGCAATATTTATGCAATCACTGTCGCTTTGGAAAGCCGCGGAGCCGAGGTCGGCATTGCGGAAAACGGGCGGGAAGCTTTGGATATGCTGGAACGCGATCCGGCTTACGATCTGGTATTGATGGATATCATGATGCCGGTCATGGATGGATATGAAGCCATGCGAACCCTTCGGTCTCAGCCGATGTTCGCCGAGCTTCCGATCATCGTGTTGACGGCGAAGGCGATGAAAGACGAGCGTGAGCTGTGCCTGGAGGCCGGGGCGTCGGATTATATCAGCAAGCCGTTGGATGTGGAGAGATTGTTCTCGTTGTTGCGCGTGTGGTTGTCGCGGTGACAGCGAAGTTCCTGTTTGTAAGGAAGCTGGGGCGGCTGCGGGAGAAATTCGTTTAATGCGCTGTCTCACTTGGAAAACTTGATTGAATGTAATGATGGGGTTTTCCAAGTTCAAAGGCGCATTAAACTGAATTTCTCCCTTCGCCTATCGCTTCGGTTACAAGCGGGCTTCGTGTTTTGGGGTTATAGGGGAAGGAAAAGATAGGTCTTAGAAGCATGAGATACGGATCATTTCATTCTAAAAAACGACTTCGTCTTCACTGCATTAGAGTGAAGGTGAAGTTTTTTTGTGCTCGCTTGTAGGATTTGTTTCTGGCTGTTGGGTACGCGTTGTTGATAGGGCTGGCGGTCAGACGCGGATATCCAGTCTACGCTTAGGGGTGGTGCGGTGCAGGTCGCGTCCGGCGCGGATGAGGCCGTAGAGGATAAGGAGCATTCCGATTAAGCTGACGCCGCCTAAGATGAGCAAGATGACAGGAAGGGCTTCGATGTCGAAATTAAGAAGGAACGGGGAGATCAGCATTAACGGCACGGCGGAAAAAAGGTAGACGGACCCGCTTCCGCGCATATGTTCGAATAGGCCGTTTTCTCCTCGGGATTTGGCTAGGCGGCCGATGCCTTCGCATAACGTGTAGATCAGCAGGAGCAAGGCGAATTCGCCCAAGACGCCTGACATCCAAATTTCCCACCAGGTGCCTTGCAATAAGAAAGGTTGGTCGAATAAAGAGACGGATTCTTCGGAAAAAGTCGTCGGGATCGAAAGGATCGCTAAAAATGCGGCCAACCAGCGTCCAAATGTAAACAATGGAATAGGTTTGCTGATCCGGTGCATCCCGTAAGCGATCAGCAGATAACCTACCGTATCGTTAAAGACATCGAATGTGGAGAAAGGAATATCGATCCAGACGAGCAGTAGCCCCCAGAATAAGTTTGCAAAAGCTGGCTTCATGGACGATTTCTCCTTTCTTCAACAAATTGACGCACTTCGTCTTCGGTTGGAGCGGGGCTATACTGAATCGTTATAGGGCGAGCTTGAATGATTTCCTTTTTTGTCTCGACCCGGAACCGCGGGAGCAATTGGTACACCTTCGACCAGTCCTGAGCGGTTACGTCCCGAAAACGATAGCGAACGGTCACATCTTCACCTAGCTTCAACTCCATCGGGAATTGAACTTCGTGGATCGGCTTGCCGATGATCCGGTCTTCCTCCGGCCGTTCGAAATCCCACTCTCCGACTTCGCTGCCTTGACCCCAGTACAACTCCAGCCGATTGCCGAGTCTTGACGCCTCGTTATAATCAACGCCTGTTATTTTCAAATTTTCCTGCGCAACAACCGTAGACTGCCCGCGTTGTGCTTCCATGATTTTATCCTGAGCAGACAGTGGCTTATCCGTATTATAAAGTCGCGGATAAAGCCGGATTTCTCCGATATTTTCAGTCGACACGCTACCGTCCGTATACATGACCTCCACCTGCCCGATCATGATCGGCGTCTCGGCATGCTCCCAATTTTCAAAATAGAGTTCCGAAGCCATTTCCTGATCCAAAAAAACTTCGAAGTGTGCCAGGTCCTGATAACGGTACGAATCGTTCCAACTCCGGCTTACCTGTGCGTCTTCAAGTTCGGGAATCCGGATACGCTCTATTCGATTGGTTTCTGACCGATTTTCCAACACATATAAATAAAAGACGACGCCGCTCCCGCTTTCCGCTTCTATGTAATGATCCAGAAAGACCGGGTGTTCCAACTGGGCTTCCCGATAATAGGCGACGTTGAAAAACCAACAGGCTGCCACGGCAACCGCCAAGCCGACAAATCCCCAGTATGCCATCCGATCATGTTGAACCGAAATCCGCTCCTCCCCGGAAGTCTGAACTCCCACCTGCTTTTCTTATAAACGCCGCCATGCTCTCATTCGTTACGGCTCCAATTCTCCTCCATAACTTCTTTTCAACCGCGCCAATCTTCAAATTTTCGTCAAATTCAAGGCATTTCTGCTAATCGTTTAACATTTATGCCTGCTAGCTCGTTGCATTTTGCTTAAAAATATGGATAATAGGACTTAGGTAAACGTGATAATGATTATCATTCCCGTACGTTCATTCTATATTCAAAGGGGCACAATCGCATGCAACCATCAACTTCCAGAGTAAGTCTTACCCTTGACGACTACTTGGTTCTGCTTAATGTGGCTGTTCAGGTAGGCGACAAGAAATGGCAACAAGAAATTACGCGCAAGCTCGAACGGATCGCGCGTTTTGAAGCGGCGAAAGCCTAATAGAGACTATGTTGTACGACTTCCGTACCCTCTGACATAAAAAACCGGAACCCCTTCTCAGGAGTTTCCGGTTTTTACTTTTTCAAAATCCGATGCTGTCTATTCAATCGCCCTATTCTCGCCCGAAGCTGCAAACACCTGAGCCGTTCCGGTATCGCTGAATTCCACCTTCAGATTGCCGTAAGCTTTTTTCCCGATTAACTTGATGGTGTTCTCGCCTTCCGGCAGTTCAACCGTAATGACTCCCGCATCGGTCTTCGCATCGGCCAACTTCACGACATCGCCGCTAGGCATGACATGCACCAGCTTACACTTTCCTTTATCGATACCCAGATTCAAGTCCAGGGTTAGTTGCGAGCTCTCCGGCGCATCCACGGTCCACAACGTATGCTTGCCCGTAAACTGTCTAAAATCAAACTGGGTGCCTTCCGGACTTGCCTCGCCCTCGCGGGAATTGTAGCTGTAACGATCCTGACTTTGCGCAATCAACTCATTGTTTCCGTAAATCTGCAATTGCCCCATCGTTTCGCGTACCGTCGTGCATCCTGTCAGCATCACCATTCCAACCAGCCCAAGCAGCAGCGTTTTCCATTTTGCCCGCTTGCGCCATTTGCGTCTGATCATGACAAAGCGCCCCCTTATTGATGTGCCCAATGACCCTTGTATCTCAAGTCTACACCAATAAGAAAGCGCTCTAATGTGATCTTTCTCCGCTTTTGCGATATTTTTTAGCCGGTTGCCGAAGTTTGCGATGACGCGGGGTGCGCGAATGGCTTCAATCCCAGCAATGCAAACTCGCTTGAAAATTCGGCTCGCAGGCGGGCTTTTTCTTCCGGACGAAGGAAAGCCGCATCGACCCCGTTCAGGATGAGCGTCGCGATCTCCGACATCGTAAACCCGAACTTTTCAATCAATATGCCATATTCTTTCGCCATCGACGTATCAGACACGGTCAAATTATCGGTATTGATCGTCAGTTTGAGTCCGGCATCAAAATACTCACGGATCGGATAGGTGTCCCAGCTGTTCATCGCTTTCGTCTGATAGTTGCTGATCGGGCACATCTCCAGTACAATCCCGCGCGCATGAACCAGCTCCAGCACTTTCGAATCTTCGCGCAAGCGTACGCCGTGACCGATGCGGGTTGCTCCCAGACGCGTGATGGCTTCGTGTACGTTTTCCGCACCCCCTGCTTCGCCCGCATGGATCGTCACCGGCATGTCCAATAACTGCGCATATTCAAACACAGCCCGATGCAAGTGCGCGGGGAACGCGGCTTCCGGCCCTGCCAGATCAACAGCGACGAGCCCTTGGTTTTTAAAAGCCGCGGCGGCAGCAATCACTTCCATATTAACGTGCGGAGAATGATGACGGAGGCAAGCCGCGATCCCACGTGCCATAACGCCAAACTCATCTTCGCCACGACGCAGTCCACGCAGCACCGCATCAATGACCTCTTCGCAGCTTAACCCTTCCGAACGATGAAGCTGGGGGCCAAAACGAACTTCGATATATCGGCAATTCTGCTCGGCCGCCTGCTCAACCAGCTCATAGGCGATACGCTCCAGCACATGCTCATGATGCAAGAAACCTGCCACGAAATCGAATTTTTCCAGATATTCCAGCAAACTCCGGCATTCTTCTGTCACTTTCATGAAAGGTACAAGCTCCTCGGCGCTCCGTGCAGGCAGCTTTATCCCCTGTTCAGTAGCAATCTCCCACAACGTAGACTCGCGGATACTCCCGTCCAAATGCAGGTGCAGATCGACTTTTGGCAGCTTGTGCAACAGTTCCGGCAAACGGTATTCCAGCATAAAACTTCCTCCCCTTTGCGCCTATGGCGTTTTTTCGTTTCGTAAATTCATGTATGGATATTGTCAAGTTTTATACCATATCGAACCTGACATCGGCAAATTAAATTTTTTCCCCGATCTTTCCCTCCCCTAAAGTGTCGAAAACCCCAACGTAGCTGGAAGCGAGAAGACGGAGAGAGAAATTCAGTGAAATACAGGATTTCGAAGAAATGCACTTCGGAAGCGTATGCTGGCAATTTTTCTCGCAGTCTTCTCGCTTCCCCGCGCCTACGTACCTTTTTCAACACTTTAATCCTTGCCCGATTAACAAAAAAACGCATCCGCTAGCCCGTTGATCTGCCCGAATGCCCAGATCAACGCACCCTCGCGGATACGCTTATGTTGCTTCCATCTATCGGATGGGTAAAACTCAATAGTACGGTGCCATGAACAGATACACGATCACGCCTGTGGAACTGACATACAGCCAGATCGGCATCGTCCAGCGGGCGATCTGGCGGTGCTTCGACACTTGCATCGTCCAGCCGAATACCAGCGTAAACAGCGCGAGCGGCACGATCAGCGCGGCCAGGATGCTGTGCGAGATCAAGATGAAGAAGTAGATCGGACGCAAGATGCCTTCGCCGCCGAATTTCGTCGTTTCCGGCGAGATGTAGTGGAACGTCAGGTACGATACCAGAAACAGCAGCGTCGAGGCGAAAGCCGCCAGGATAAACGCTTTGTGGACCGGAACGTTTTTACGGATAATCGCGACGAGAGCACAAACCAGGAAAATAAACGTGAAGCTGTTAAAGATGGCGTTCAATCGCGGGAAGATCGTGAGATCAAAATGCACGCTGCCCTGATAGCCGATCGGCGAAAAGAACAACAGCAAGATGATGATGTTCGCCACGATCGAAACGGTAATAATCAGCCCGGCAAAGTTGCGATTCGTGGTCGGACGGTAATTCTCGTTCTCGTTGGGTGAGCTCATAAGGGCGTATTCTCCTTAAATTTTGTCGTTAACCATTATATCGCGTCAAAGCTTTGATGTTAAGTGACAACAATTTGAAATGTTTGCGACAAAAAAGTTACCCACTTTTTACTTCGTCCACCTAAAATGGTAAGGTAAGAAGTATCGCACAAGTCGAAAGGGGATCATCATGTACTCGGCAAAAAGTAACCGCAATCGGCATTATCTCGCTAACACGCTAAAAATCAGCGCTTTGTCGCTGCTTCTGTTCTCGGCAGCCTGCACGGCAGACACCGGAACGGCAGACAAGGACAAAGAAACCAAGCCTTCCGGCGAAACGACGCAAACGGCCGCTGCCGTCTACGATCTGGCCGTCAAAGAAGCGCAAGCGCTGGAGAGTTATGCCATCGAATCGAAAACAAGCTATACCGTCGAGCAACCTGCGGCCGAAGGTGCAGAAGCACCCGATCCGACAGAAACGGCAATCGATATCACCGGCGACGTCATCGCCAAACCGGAAGTCCAATACGGACTGAAGATCGATACGCTTTCTCAGGGACAACAAGGATCGACCGAAATTTATGCGGCAGGTAACGAACTACATACCAAAAGCAATGACGGCGCATGGACGACGCAAAACCTTGAAGAAGCAGGCGAAGACGTGGCAATCACGACGGACCTGCTCGACCCGGCTCCATTGCTCGAAGAACTGGATTCTTACAAAGACAGCCTCAAGCTGACCGAAGACGACACAGCCTACACGCTGAGCCTTGAAGCCAGCGGCGAAGAAGCCGGCAAGCTGATCGAAGCTTCCCTGGCGCGCCAGATGGGCGATTCCGCCCAAGCCGACCAGCTCTCAGCCTTGCTGCAAAGCGGCTCCGAAGGCAGCGTCAGCTACAACCTGGTCATCGACAAAGCCAGTAACCAACTGACATCTTCCAGCGTGAAGCTCGATACAACGCTTCAAGTGTCCGAACAGTCCCTGCATATCGTAGCCAGCACAGACGGCGCGTACTCCAAACAAAACGAAGTAGGCGAAATCGCCGTCCCAGCCGAAGCCACCGCAGACGGCGCGGCTACAGGAACCGATACAGGTACCGACAATTCCAAAGAATCAACAGACACCGAAACCGACACTTCCGGCGAGTAATACGCCGATTGCAAGAACCGGTATAAGTGCTATCCATTTATCCGTAATCTGCGCATACGTACTATTCTTTTCATTCCAAACTTACGCCAAAACAGAACTACACCCAAAGAGAAGCCCTTTCCCACTCGGAAAAGGGCTTCTTCTCTTTATTCTTGTCTTTATCTTTATCTTTGTCTCTTTCCCCTTATCTCCTACCAAACACCGAAGTTGCGCGCGGAGGGGGAAATTCAGCTGTATTCGCCTTTGAACCCAGAAAGCTTCTCCCCTGAAATCCCTTCCTTGCCGCTTTCCGGGTGAGACAGCGAATACAGCGAATTTCTCCCGCAGCCCTCCAACTTCACTCCGACTTCACCCCAACTTCACGCCCACAAACGTCAACACCCCCCGGTGCGCTTCGTAAGGAATCCGCCGCTCACGGCTCCGTACAAACGTACCGTCTTTGCCGCGGCCGCCCGCATCGTGCACAAGCAGGAAAGCCGTCCCGTCATCCTCGATCCGGTACCCGCAGCCTACCGTCCAATGATAATCGAACACAGGCCGTCGGCCGAACCAGCGAAAAGAAAACCATTTATCGAACTTCACCGCGACCAGACGTCCGGCGTCGATCTCCGCGCAGTAGGCTTCGAACCCGCTAAGGCGCCGGGTTACCACTTTGCCCGGCAATCCGCTGTCTTGCAACCGCCTGTTCAACAGCCGCCGCAGCGCGAACGACAACACCGGAGCCGGCATCCCGAGCGGCGTTCCCCCGCTAAACGCGTAGATGCCGTTTACCGCTTGAACCGGATCGGCAGGCAAACGATCGAACGGTTTCCCGCCCTCTTTTGCCAACCATTCTTCCCAAAAACGCACGATCCCCGCGATCGCAGCCGGACCGCATGCAGAAGAGGGAGACCGAATGCCGGTCTCCCATTGCGTATACGGATAGAAAGACAATCTGTTCTGCCGCATATTCCGTCCTCCTGCTGCTGCGCCTTGCGCTTCGCGAGCGAAGGCCAAGACTTTCGATACGTCTATATTAAACGATGTTCAACGTTACGTCGATGTTGCCGCGAGTCGCTTTGGAATACGGGCATACTTGGTGAGCCGCTTCCACCAGTTTGTGGGCCGTTTCCGAATCCACGCCTTCGACTTTAACGTTCAGGATCACTTCAAGCTTGAATCCGTTATCGGATGCGTCCTTGAGGATCGATACATCGCCGGTTACGCTCGTTCCGGTTACTTCTTTGATGCGTTGGGAGCGAATAACGAGGTTCAAAGCACTGTCAAAGCAAGCCGAGTATCCAGCCGCAAACAGTTGCTCAGGGTTCGTTCCGTCTCCGCCCGGGCCGCCGAGGCCTTTTGGTGTTTTCAAGCTGATATCGATGATACCGTCCGAAGAAGTTACCTTACCGTCACGTCCACCTACTGCTGTTGCTGTTGCCGTATACAATGCGCTCATTTAAATTCTCTCCTTTTCGCTTCCGTTATTTTGGGGTTATGCGCCGTTCTATATATAAATTGTTTACAATCTAATTGTATTCTATTTACATGATGAAGTCAACGTTGTTTGCAATTTAAATTGTGAACACTTGGACATAAAAAAAAGGTCTTCCTCCGTAGATACGGAGAAAAACCTTGAGCCGATTAAGCCTGCATGTTCAACCTTAGTCTTTTTGCCACACATCCTCGTATTCCTTTTTCCGCTTAAACAAAGCCTCCGCAAACGGACAAACCGGTTCGATCTTCACGCTGCTTTCGCGGGCCAACTCTACAACGCGCTCTACCAGTTGCTCGCCTGCATGCTGACCGCGCATCGATTCGGCTACGAAAGTATGATCGACCATAAGCACTCCGTCACCGCGAACCGTCCAATTGACTTTACCGACTTCCTGCCCGTCTTTGCTCATCACAAATGAATGTTCTTTACGCTCGATATTCGTCATCTTGCATCCTCCTTTATTCCGATTTGCCGCTGATGATCTTCAGCACATCCGAAGCGTCTCCCGCTTCATAGCCGACCTGGTAGACCAGATCGTACAATTCGGTAGTCGTGCTTCCGTCCTCTGCGCGCTCGTCAGCCGCGATCGTGACATAGACGCTGACGGTTCCGTCCCCGTTTTCCACGCCGATGCAGTAGTCGAGATAGACGTTGAGCGTATCCTTGTAACCGCCGGCGAAATTGTCGTAAGACTGCTTCGCTTGCCATTCGGCACCGAGCAGATCGTAGGCCGTCTGGTAATCTTGCAGCGCGACCGCGTCGTAGAACTCGTACAGAACGTCCTCCGACGCATATTCCAACTCGGTTGCCTCCGCCGGAACATCGTCATATCCGTAGTCGTCGCCGTAATAATCGTCACTGTATTCGTCGCCGTATTCGTCTGTCGGAAGTCCGTACTCGTCGTATCCGTAATCCGGCGTCGGCAATACCTCCATCGGACTGTCGGACCAGCTTTTGGCCGAATCGGCAATGCTGATCACGGGAATACTGAAGCCTATGCCGCCTTCGTCGGTAACTGCCGAGTTGATCCCCAGCACCTGGCCGGTTCGACGGTCCACCAGCGGCCCTCCGCTATTGCCGGGCGCGATCGGTGCAGAGATCTGATACAGCCCTTCATAGTAGTAAGGCGCAATATCGAACGTTCGATCGACGCCGCTGACGATGCCTGTCGTGACCGTGTTCTGCAAGCCCAACGGACTGCCGAGCGCCAATACTTCATCCCCGACCTCGGCTTCGGCACTGAGCTTCAGCTCAAGCGGCTCTACGCCTTCGAGATCGGGCACCCGCACCACAGCCACATCCGTTTCTTCGCCGATGCCGATCACTGTGCCCGGCATTTGATCCGAATCGGACGTGGTGATCGTGACATCTTTGTAGCCTGCGACCACATGCGCATTCGTCAAAATGTCGCCGCGGTCGTTGTAAAGGAAGCCCGATCCGATCGATCCGTCTGCCGTTTCGATCATGACGACCTTTTCGCCGACCGCAGAAATGATTTGTTTGAGCGTCAAACCGTCGTCTTCGCCGCCTTGCCCGGCCGAGTCGTTCGACGTCCCGTCATCCGTAGCGTTGCCCGAGTCCGTATTTCCGCCCGAAGCGTCCGGGGAGTCGTTGGTTTTGGAGTCGTCCGCGGCGGAACCTACGGTTACCTGCGTCGAAGCAAGTTCGGTTCCGCCCGCTATGTTAGCCAGCAATGCTCCTTCGCCCGTATTCGTGGAATAGCTTCGATGAATGGCATAGGAGCCGGCGGAACCGGCGAGCAACACGGCCGCACTGACTATAATGCTGAGGATCGCTTGTTTTTTCATGCCGATTCCTCCTCTACTTGATTGCGCAGCTTGTCGAAACGGGCACGAAGGCGATTGTAAGCCCCGCCTTTTAACGAGGAAAGCTCCTGTCCGACTTCAGTCAGCTTCGTAGCCGCCGCCGACGCGTCCGCGCTGCTGAGCATACGCTGAACTTCGGTAAGCTGCGCGTCAAGGCGGCGGATCGTCTGCACGGATTCCAAGTCGGAACGGATTCCCGGATCGTCCGGACGCCGGTTCAGAGCCTCGCCGAGCTTGGACTCGGCAATCTCGTAGTTGCCGCCCAATGCCGCATCCACGCCCGAACGCTGATTTCCCGCAGCTTCGGCACTGACTCCCCGCTCATAGCCCACCTGCCAGATCAAGACGCCGGCCACGCAAATCGCAAGCAGCGGCGGAATGATCCAGGCAACAACACTTTTCCGCCCTGCGGCAGGGCGTTCGGAGGACTGAGGATGACGCATATCCGGGCGCTGCCCGGCAATCGGCGCGGACGGCGGCGCAAAACGTGTAGCGTCTCCGGCAGGCGGCACAGGCCGCATTTGCGGCGGCGCAGCTTCGCCCGGACCGAATAGTCCTCCGGACTCCCCGGACGGACTGCCGGATGCCCCCTGTTCGCTCTCCGGCTTCGTCAAACGAACCGCGATCGGCTCGCTCACGGGCGGAGGGGCATGTTCGGCTTTTGCCGCCTCCTCCGACTCCGGGCTTCGCCGCAGTCCCGGCGTCTCACTGACCCCCGCGACAGGCGGCTGCGGGATGTTGCGCGCTTCCGGCCATGCCGGGTTGGACGGCGTCGCTTGCTTCCTGTCATTCGCTTCGTTCGCTCCCCAACCCGGGGCAGTGCCTATAGGGGTATCCAGTTCCCTCACTATCGATTCCGGCGGCGTTCCCGGCTGCTTTGCGCCGCAACTGCTGCAAAAGCGGCTGCCTTCCGGCAGTTCGGCCCCGCATTGTACACATCGCATATTTCACTCCCCCTCGCTTTGCTTTTATTTTAACGAATCCGGCGTCGATTTGTCTGTATTCGATCCGCAGACTTCTTTTATTCCTGACTTTTTGAATTAAGTTTTATTACCCAAATCAAGGAAGATAGCGACGCCTCAAAAAAAATAAAAAAGGGTCGTCCGCTCCTGAAAAATTCAGGGAACCGGAACGACCCAACCTTTTCGTAATCTTGCTTTTAGCGGTGACCAGACACTATACCCTGGTGCGGGCTATCCGGCGTTTCCACTTTTCGACCAACGATTCAACTTCTTCCGCAAATAACGGTTTGCCGATGAAATCCTGCATTCCTGCCTCACGGCAGCGTTCCTGATTCTCTTTATCCGTAAAAGCGGTAACCGCTATAATAACCGGCTCCTCTTCCTTGGACAGCTTCCGGATACGGGCTGTAGCCTCCAAACCATCCATCTCGGGCATCTGCACATCCATGAAGATCAGATCGTATCGACGCGCCGCCACGGCTTCGACCGCTTCCCGCCCGTTGCGAGCCAGATCGCACACGCAGCCGAACTTCGTCAGCATCTCCTGCAACAGCCGAAGATTCACCGGATGGTCTTCTGCGATAAGCGCACGCAGTTCGCCTTCGACGCTTGGGATGACGTTCGACTCTTCAAAGCGCTCATGCGCGGAAACTTGTGCCAACCGTTCGCCTAGCGCTTCCAACCCGGCCGAATCTTCCAACGGTTCTTCGCTCGGAATATGCAGCGGTAGCGTAAAGTGGAAGTTCGATCCTTCTCCTTCCCGACTTTGCACGCCGATGTATCCGCCCATAAGATCGATCAGCCTTTTGCAGATCGCAAGACCAAGCCCCGTTCCGCCGTATTTCCGGTTGATCGAAGGATCGATCTGGGAAAATGATTGGAACAGCAAACCCTGCTTGTCCGGCGGAATTCCGATCCCCGTATCACGCACCGCCACTTCCAACGTCAACACATTATGCGGATGGAAAAATCCGGGTTCGATCGTGACCACTACGCCGCCCTCGTCCGTAAACTTAATCGCATTGCTGACCAGATTGACCAGCACCTGCCGTACGCGGTCCGGATCGCCGACCAGCACTTCGGGCACGGACGGTGCTACGCTTGCCGTAAGCATCAGGCCTTTTTCCGCTGCACGCGAGGAAAAAAGATCGATCGCCTGATCCAGTACGTGCCGGATTTGCATCGGCTCGTTGCTGAGCACCATCTTGCCCGCTTCGATCTTGCTGAAGTCCAGCACTTCGTTCAGAATATGCATCAGGCTTTCGCTGCTCTGAACGATGATATCCACATAGGCATGTTGGGATTCGTCAAGTTCCGTCTCGCCCAGCAGCGTAGCCATTCCGATCACGCCGTTCATCGGCGTGCGCAGTTCATGGCTCATAATCGCCAGGAATTCGGATTTGGCCCGGTCGGCGCGCTCGGCGGATTCTTTCGCCTGGATGATCTCCATCTCGCCGGTCATATCGGTAAAGACGACGACGGCCCCTTTTCGCTCGCCCTGATCATACAGCGGCGTGACGCGATACGACACCAGGAAGCTCGAACCGTCTTTTCGCCAAAAGACCGACTCCGCGTCCTGTCGGGCTTTGCCGGTTCGCAGAGCGTTCATAAGCGGAGAATCGTTCGGGTCGTACTGAATGCCGTCTTGGCTGGTTTGCTGGATTTGGGACAAATCCAGTCCGTTGATCGCTTCATTGGGACGGAAACCCAACATTTTGGCGCCTGGCGGATTGATGAAAACAAGCCTTCCGTCCAGATCGGTACCGAAAATGCCTTCGGATACGGAATTCAGGATCAAGGTATGCTCGTAACTGAGCTTCTCGATCTGCGCCAAATGCCGTTTGCGCTCGGTGATGTCGCTGGCAATGCCGTACACGCCGACGATCCGCTCGTCCACGATGATCGGCGTATTGGTCACGCTGACATCGATCGGACTTCCGTCTTTACGCACGAGACAAACTTCATACGTCTGCGCTTCGCCGCGTTTGACGCTCTCAAAACCCGATTCGACACGCCCTCTGTGCTCCGGCACGGCTAATTCGGCTATCGGAAGACCGATCAATTCCATTTCCGAATAGCCGGTCAGCCGTTCCTGGCCTGCGTTCACGGTTACGAAACGTCCTTCCAGATCGTACGCGTACACGCCTGAAGGATTATAATCGAACAGTGATTTGTATCGTTGTTCGCTCTCGCGGATCAGATTTTCAATGGTGGCTTGTTGAGTCACGTCCTGCGTCATCCCGATGATCCGCAGCGTTTCCCCGTCCGGCCCTTTCCATACTTCGTACTGGCTGCGTATCGTTTTAATCGTCCGATCCGATAAAATCACCCGATACGTAATAAAAGGCTCGGCTTCGCCGCGCAGCATTCGCTCCGTATAATCCAGCAAATGCGCCTGATCGGCCGGATGCAAAATACGCAGCAGCGACTTAGGGTAACTTTCGTCCTGTGCCAGCTCGCCTTCGAAAATGCGCAGCGTCTCCTCCGAATAATGAATCCGTTCTTCCGCCAGATTCCATTCCCAAGAGCCGATATGCGCGATTCGCTGCACTTCGTCAAGCATGTCTTCATACATTTTGCGCGTGGTCACGTCCCGCCCGATGCCCATGATCGTGTCGGCTTCCCCGAGCCGCCCGCGCAAGATACGAAACAACGTTTCAAACCAGAGATAACGCCCGTCTTTGTGCCGGATTCGCCGCATCAAAGTCTGACCTTGGGCATCCTCGATCGACAGATTCGTCATCGCGTGCATTTCTTCGGGATGGTAAAATTCCGAGCGGTGATGACCGACCATCTCTTCCGTCGTATAGCCGAGCAGCGTTTTGACGGACGGCGAAGCATACAGCAGACGGCCGTCCATACTGCTTTGCGTAACCAATTCGCGCGTATTGTCCATCAGCATCTCGTAGGCGTCGCTATTTTCCATCAACTGCTGACGATCTTTATATTCCGTCGTGACATCGAGCGCATGCACGATGATACAGCGTCCCGGCTGATCGTCCGCCGCATCCAATTCGGCCAGATGAAAAGACACCCACACCGCGCTTCCGTCTTTGCGCCGGCATTGGCGTTCAAACTCAAGCGGGTCTTCCGGATCGGCGATCGCTTTGAGAATCCGCTCGTCGGCCCGTTCCGGTTCCGGGGATGCTTCGGTATGCAGCAATGCCATGAACTCCAAGCCGATCAGTTCTTCCTCTCGACATCCAAGGATCAGACCCAATTTGGCATTCGCATATAACAGATGTCCCCTGCCCACTGCCAGTACGGCGATGCCGACCGGAGACTGTTTGTAGATTCTCTCGAAGATTGTCGTTGGTTGTTCCGGCTGCTTGCTCATCCTATTCCCCTCGCTCTGCCGCATATTCCGCTTCGGCCGTTCGGATGCCTCTGCCGTTCTTGTGCGTGCGGTCATTTACCAATAGTATACATTTATTTGTTCAAATCCAAAACCTTTTTACTCGATCTTGAAACGATTTGAAGAATTGGACTATCCATTTCGTCGAATTTCGTCGATATAAGGGAGGAAGCGATGTTTTAATACGAAAAGAGTTGAAACCTGATGATCCAATACCTGCAATCAATACAGTTCAATCCCTACTATGCCACCGCCGGTTTTCTGTGTTCGCTGGTCGGCTGCCTCATGGTCGTCAAGCTGGCTTCCGGCAGTTTTGAATCGCTGCGCGAAATTTTGGGCATTCGCCGCCTCCCGTACACTTTTTTGACCGCGCTGGTCTTTGCCGGAACGCAGTATTTCGGAATTATTTGCGTACTTCCGGACGGACCGCAAAATATGGGCTTGGCAAATTTCGTGTTCCTCCCGCTTGCGGTACTTATTATATGCGTATTGGCATTCAAGCTGGCCAGCAGCGGTCTTCAAGGCGCCTTTCAATTTCTGCTGACGGCGTCCATGCTGAGTGTCTTGATCATGCTCATGTATTACGTCAATACGTATCTAATGCTCGGACACGCGGATTGGCGAATCGAACCCCTGATCACGGCGGCGATCGGCATGTTTTGCGTCATGTTCCCCCTGGTTAGACTGTTAACGCTTGTAGTCCGCAGACAGGGTACGCTTTTTGAGCGATTCCCGCCCGCAGGGATGTTTTTGGCTTCGGTGGCGATCGCCATCGTCTCTCCCGTGCTGACAATGTCGGCCGCGCCGAGCATTACGAACACGCTTCCTACCGAGGCTGCAGACGTGATGCTGCCTTATCTGCTGATGGTCAGCGTGGCAGCTTGCCTGATGGTACTGACCGACCGTTACCGTGAATCGGACGCGCAAAAACAGCATGATACGATCCAGGAAAAAGAACAACATTATATGTCGCTGTTCGCGCATAATCCGGATGCCGTGATCGCGTTGAACCGGGAAGGCAAAGTATACGACATGAACGGTCAGGCTTACGAGATCATGGGCAAACTCGGCATCGTGCCGCCGTTCACGGAAATTCCCGAAGCCGTTGCGATCGGCCAGCAAAACAAAATCGAGGCGCATTACGCCAAAGTCATCGGCGGCGAAGCGGAAGAAATCGAAATCGACCTTAGGACAAAAAACGGCGAAACCATACACTTCATCCTGACGTCTTTGCCTATTTTGATCGAAGGGCGTTTCGACGGCGCCTACAGTATCGCCAAAGACGTGACGGAAAGCAAAAAAAACCAGGAAAAAATCCGTCATTTGGCTTACCACGACGAATTGACGGGACTGTTCAACCGCAAATACATGCTCGAACACGTCGCCAGCCTGACCTCGGATATTTCCGCGGCTCCGTTCCATCTGTTTTTTATCGATTTCGACCGGTTTAAAAAAATCAACGATTTGTTCGGTTTTGACTTCGGCAACAAAGTGATCCGGCGCGCAGCCGCCAAGTTGGAAAGCATACTGCCGGAAGGCACGCTGCTGGCGCGTTCGACGGCCGACGAATTCATCGCGCTGCTTCCGTCCGGATTCGATCCGGTCTATGCGGCGCAGCAGGTCGGCGATGAATTTTCGCTGCCGTTCCGTGTCGGCCAACAAACGGTAGCGTTGACGGCAAGCATGGGCATCGCGCGCTTTCCGGAAGACGGCGCGGACGAAGAAACGCTGTTCAAACACGCCGACTTGGCCCGCTTCGACGCCCAAAACCGCGGCGGTTCGCGCTTTGCCTTTTTTGACCGCAATCGCGCTATCGAAAACCATGAACGCCTGATTCTCGAACGCGATCTGCAAGCCGCGATCGAACACGGCGAACTCGTCTTGTTTTATCAGCCCAAAGTGGACATGCGCACGGAAAAACTGGTCGGCATGGAAGCGCTGGTCCGCTGGAACCATCCGAGACTCGGCATGGTCCCTCCGCTGAAATTCATCTCGATCGCGGAAGAAACCGGCCTGATCGTTCCGCTGGAGCGCTGGGTATTGCGAACCGCCTGCCTTCAGGTGCAGCAATGGGCGCAGGAAGGACAGCCTCCGGTTCCGGTAGCCGTTAACCTGTCGCAAATCCATCTAATGCAGACCGATATCGTCGAGAGCGTGCTGGCTACGCTGGAAGACTTGAAATTCGACAATTCTTTGCTGGAAATCGAAGTGACGGAAAGCGCCATGATGCATAATGAAACGCAGGTGATCGAAGTGCTGGCTCGGTTCAAGCAAGCCGGGATTTCGGTCAGCCTGGACGACTTCGGCACGGGGTACAGTTCACTGAGCTATCTGCACTTGCTCCCGATCGACTGTCTCAAAATCGACCGCTCGTTTATCAAAGGCATCACGACGAACGAAAGCAGCCGGGCGATCGTCGAAATGATTCTCACCATGTCCCGCCAATTGGGCCTTCACATCATTGCCGAAGGGATCGAGCACAAAGAACAGGTGGATCTGCTGTGCGATCTGCAATGCTTTACGGCTCAAGGCTTCTATTACAGCAAGCCGGTACCCGCGGTCGAAGTATTTTCAAGCCGAAAGCTGACTTCGTGAGCGCGAGTTTCGTAGGGATCAATCCCGTCTTTGGACGCACTTTAACCAACCTATGCTGCATCAAAAGGCCGCCCGGCGTCTTGCGACGACCCGGGCGGCCTTTTTGCCGGAAGCGCGCCGAAGTTTCGTTAACGGTTCGGTGAGACGCTCCCCTTTTATTCATAGACAAATTCTCAGTAAATCACTTCGACGCCAAGCTGCTCCAGACGCTCCAACCATTCGTCCGCAGGCTGACGGTCGGTGACCAGATAATCGACGGAGCCGAGATCGAATAGCTTCACGAACGCGACTTTGTCGAATTTGGTATGGTCGGCCAGCAGAACGGTTTTGCGCGCCTGGGCCAGCATCCGTTTCTTCAGCTCGCTTTCCGGTTCGTTCGAATCGGTGGCGCCGTATTCGATCGACAATCCTTTGCAACTGAACAGCGCCGTATCGACGACATATTTGGACACGGTTTCGTTGGCGACGGCGCCGACGAGCGAGTTCGAGTGCGGGCGCAGCGTGCCTCCGGTCGAGATGACGGTATGGCCCAGCTTCGCATATTCGGAAAAAATGATGCTGGAGTTGGTGATAACGGTGAGGTTCTTTTTGGCATTGCCGAGTTCGCGCAGCGCTTCGAATACGGTCGAGCTTGGATCAGCCATCAGCGTATCGCCGTCCGAGACGAGACGTGCCAGCTTGCGGGCGATATCGTTCTTCTCCGGCAGATTGGTCGTGTGGCGGGTCTGGTAGGACAGATCCTCGTTGGTGTGTACGTTCAGCACCGCTCCGCCGTAGGTGCGGGTGACGATGCCCTCTTTCTCCAGCTTCTCCAGGTCGCGGCGAATCGTCTCTTCCGTGACTTCGAACAAGGAGCTTAACCCGGCGACGAAAACCTTTTGGTCCCGGCGTAAAAATTCGATAATTTTCTCTCTGCGCTCAAATCCCAGCACAAGCATCCCTCGATTCGTTCGTTCATCGGCTAATCCGCATTTCTGCGTTTTGGCCGTGTTTTTGTTTGGGTTTTCTTGTTTTTAGTATAGAGGATGTAACGGGGAGGGGAAAGTCCTATGCGGGGGATTCTTGGCCTGGGGGCGGCGGCGGGAGAAGTTCGTTTCGGTCGCGTGTTGTCCTCGGGAAATTTGGATTAGGTTTTAATGGGGATTTCCCGAGGACAAAGGCGAACATTTCATTCCTTCACTGAACTTCCCCCGCCGCCTACGGCCAAGAAAAGGCACACGGCTTTGTAGGGATGGGTAAAAAGCGCTCGGCTGGGTGGCCTCGCTGTTTTTTGCTGGGGAAAGGCAAAGTGCCACATCTGGGCTGGGCTGGGCTGGGCTGGGCTGGGCTGGGCTAACGGATTGTATGTCCTTTACAAGCCCAAATCAACCTCCATCGCGATTTTAACGGATCGCATGTCCGTTAGGCGAGTTTTTTGCCGTTGTTTTCGCAAAAATCAAGCCAATTTCCGTTCTAAGCGTCGCCTCGATCCGTTAAAAATCCGAAACGGTTCCACACTCCCGCTAAGCGTCGTCTCGATCCGTTAAAATGCCGAGCAGCCGGTCCGAGAACGCTACGCGGGCGCTCCGGGCGGCTTTTCCGCTCCGTCGGATTTCCGCGTCCCCGAACAACGAAAGCAAACACGGGACTCCGCGCATCGTTCGTTTTCGTGAACGGCGGCAACTCGCTTTTGCGCATGCAAAAAGCACGGCGAACAGGTCGCCGCGCTTCGCGGTTGTTGCTTATGACGTTCAAGCACTGCTTAACTGCTTAAACGAAGACCGAGCCGAATCCGGATCTTAAGCTTCGAAAGCTTTCGTCAGTACCGGAACGATCTGCGATTTGCGGGAAACGACGCCTTTAAGCAGGGCAGTGTTGTTTTCCAGCGTGACGCCGTAGGCGCGTTCGACCGCATCCGTTTTGCTGCCGAGCGCGAGCGCGACGGAGTCGTTGTTGAGGATGTCGGTGATCGCCAGCACGAACAGGTCCAGGCCTTTGTCCACGATCTTGTCTTTCAACGCGGCTTCGAGTTCGGCTTGTTGCTCCAGCACTTCGTTCACGTCCACGGCGTTGATTTGCGCGATTTCGACTTTGCTGCCGCCCATCGTGAATTCTTTGGCGTCGATAGAAATCAGGTCTTGCGCCGTTTTGCCGCTCAGGTCCGCGCCGGCTTTGAGCATGTCGAGGCCGTAGACGTCGAGGTCGACGCCCGCGATCGCCGCCAGTTCTTTCGCTGCCGCCACGTCTTGCTCGGTGCAGGTCGGCGATTTGAACAGCAGGGAGTCGGATACGATCGCCGAAGCCATCAGGCCCGCGATTTCTTTGCGAATTTCGATTCCGTTCTCTTTGTAGAGCTTGTTCAGGATGGTTGCGGTGCAACCTACAGGCTCGGCGCGGTAGTACAGCGGGTGAGCCGTCTCGAAGTTCGCGATCCGGTGGTGGTCGATAACTTCAAGCACATGCGCGTCGGCGATATCGACAGCGCTTTGTTGGCTTTCGTTATGGTCGACCAAAATAACGCCTTCCGATTGGTCGGCTACCGTCTCCACGAGACGGGGAGCTTCGACGCCGAAATGCTTCAGCGCGTATGCCGTTTCGCCGTTCACTTCGCCCAGACGGACCGCTTCCGCATCCACGCCGAGCTGCTTTTTCAATTCCGCGTACGCGATCGCCGATGCGATCGTGTCCGTATCCGGATTTTTATGACCGAAAACCAATACCTTTGCCATGGTTTAACGCCTCCTTGAATTTAACTCCTGAATTCCGATGCTAATTATATCATTAATTTCAGAACGGAAACATCTTAATGTTCACGGTTCAGTAAAATTTATGCGGGACGACACGGTTTAAACGTAAAACATTCTGCCGTAAGATCGAGAGGAATCGATAAGTATCGGCCGATCCGGTCAGGAGGAACATTCATGATCCTAACAAAACGCTCGAAAAAACCGTCCGGCCGCAACCGTTCCGGCACCTCCGGCCTTTTTTTCCTGCTAGTCGTCGGCTTGAGCCTGCCTTTTTGGCTGCTTGGCGAATGGATGGCGCTGCAAATGCTGCCGGATTTGCCGATCGACGCGCTTATGGTAATCTGTCCGGCCGCCGCTGCTTTGATCCTAACTGATCGGCAACAAGGCAAAGCCGCGCTGATCCGGTTGCTGCGCAGCGGGACCGATTGGGCAAGCGTGCGACCCAAAGTTCGATATGTGCCGATTCTGCTTACCATGCCCGCCGTCAGTCTGCTGGCTTTTTGCTGGCTTAGGTGGTCCGGTGTCGACGTCCCGCTTCCGCATTTTACGATGATGCAATTCCTGATTTACCTGCTGCTGTTCACGGTCGGCTCCTGGTGCGAAGAGATCGGCTGGACCGGCTATGCGACCGAACCTCTTATGCGCCGTTTCGGCGTTTTCGGCACGAGTCTTGTTCTCGGGTTGTTTTCGGTCGCTTATCATCTGATTCCGCTGCTGCAAGTCGGGGGGTCGGCCGAATGGATCTTCTGGTGGTCTTGCGGTACGATTGCGCTGCGTGTTCTGATGGCGAAACTATATCTGATTTCCGGCCGCAGCTTGGTATCCGCGATCCTTTTTCATATGACGATCAATATGACTTGGCAATTGTTCCCGATCAACGGCTCTTATTACGATCCGGCCGTCACGTCCGTTCTGGTTGTGCTGTTCGCGATTGGCATCGCCGTATATTACGGGCCGCATAGGCCAAGCCGGCACAAAGCGGATTCCGTCTCCGATTCCGACTGAGCGGACTTGGCATGAGCCTGACAACGAATCTTTTTTCGCACTTCCGAACCGAACAGGGTTTATTCCGTCCCGGCCGGCTTCAACCCGCCGAAAATGATCGCTTCGTACGGCCGGAGCTTGCGCGGGATGATGCCGGAAGCGCGGCGGGAAGCGTTGAGCGTGCCTGCGTCCGTCTTGTCCGTTTCCGCTGTCGCTGCCGTTCTCGCGGCTTCCGCGTCCGTCTCGTAATTGCCCAGCAACCGGTACGCCGACTCCGTGCACACGCCGACGTCTTCGGGCAGTTCGAACTCCGCTTCTTTTTCGGAAAAGTTCAGCAGCACCAATCCCTGGCTTGCATGATTGCGGCGAATGTAGGCGAACACCTGCTCATGCTCCTCCAGGATCGGCACGTACTCGCCATGCACGATCACCTCCGCATGTTCGCGGCGTATCGCGATCAGGCTGCGGTAATAGTTGAGGATGGAATGCGGATCGTTTTCTTGAGCCTGCACGTTGATCGTCGCATGGTTGCCGTTGACCGGCATCCACGGCGTTCCCGTCGAAAAGCCCGCATTGGCCCCGTCGTCCCACTGCATCGGGGTGCGCGCGTGGTCCCTCGTTCCCGACAGCACCTTTTTCTCGACCTCCGCCGGATCTTCGCCGTTCGCGATTCGGAAATCGTAATAATGGCGCGCCATCTGATCGTCCAACTGCTCCACCGACTCGAACGGGTAATCCGTCATGCCGATCTCTTCGCCCTGGTAAATGAACGGCGTGCCCCACAGCGTATGCACGAGCGTCGCCAGCATTTTCGCGGATTCCGCATGGTATTTGCCGTCGTTGCCAAAATGCGACACCGTGCGGGGATGGTCGTGGTTGCTCGCGAACAGCCCGAACCAACCGACATTGAGCAGTTCTTTTTCCCAACGCGTCACGATTTCTTTCAACTCGGTCAGTTTCCAGTCGCGGCTTTTGAACGAATCGTTCGGATCGGTTCCAATACTCGGCGATTCCATCATGAAGATCATGTTCAATTCGCGGCGATCCGGGTGCGTGTAGCGCGCCACGTCGTCCATCGACACCATCGACGCTTCGCCGACCGTGATGATGCCTTCTTTATGGGAAAAGCCTTTTTCGTTCAGCTCGCGCAGATACTCGTGGACGTTGGGGCCGTTTTTGAAATGTTTGTAGCCGCTGCCTTCCATCTTGCTTTCGTCCGTGTCCGGGAGACTGCTGTCTTTGGAAATTACGTTGATCGCGTCGAGCCGGAATCCGTTCACGCCTTTGTCGATCCAGTAACGCACCATCTTTTGAATCTCTTCGCGCACTTTCGGATTGTCCCAGTTGAGGTCGGGCTGCTTTTTATTGTAAAGGTGCAAGTAATATTCGTCGCTGCCTTCGTCGTACGTCCAGGCGCTGCCGCCGAGGTAAGAGGTCCAGTTGTTCGGCGGTTGACCGTCTTTTTCGCCTTTGCGCCAGATATAGTAGTCGCGGTATGGGTTATCTTTGGAGCTGACCGCGCGCTTGAACCAGCGGTGCTCGTCGGACGTATGGTTCAGCACGAGGTCCATCCAGAGATCCATGCCGCGGGCTTGCGTCTCGCGCAGCAGCTCCTCCCAATCTTCCATCGTGCCCATCATCGGGTCGATCTCGCGCTGATTCGCCACGTCGTACCCCTGATCGACGCGCGGCGACTCGTACACGGGACCGAGCCAGATCGTATCGACGCCGATCGACTTGATGTAGTCCAGACGGGAAACGATGCCTTGAATATCGCCGTTGCCGTCCCCGTTCGAATCCTGGAAGCTGCGGGGGAAGATCTGGTAAACGACTTTTTCTTTCCATGATTCGTGCTGCATAGAGATAGCCCCTTTCGGTGAAGCAAAAGATGGCGTGTCGGGCGTAAGCTTGAGGCGCCGCAAAAAAACGCGCAAAGGCTTTCGTACGCAAACAACGCGGTGAAAAAGATTTACCCGGCAAGGGCGAGTCTCCAATCAGCGAGTATTTAAAATTTGAAAAGTTCGGGATAAGGAACGAAAAAGGAACAGGCTGCGGACTTGCGGGGCTTAAGCGAATCGCGGGAAGATTGGAGATTTCGGGAGACGCGGGAAAAGCGGGATTCATGGGGATTGCGGAAGTTGTGGGAATTTCGGGAGCCCGGGGGAGCTGAAAATCAAAAATAAGTGCCGGAATGCACTTATTTTCCGAAAATCATGCGCTTATTCGGAAATAAGTGCTCATATGCAATTAATTGAACGCAGATCGAGCCAAAGCGAGCAAATCGATGAATTTAATTGCATTCCGGCGCTTATTTTCGAAAA
Source organism: Saccharibacillus sacchari (assembly GCF_037722395.1). Lineage (GTDB taxonomy): Bacteria > Bacillota > Bacilli > Paenibacillales > Paenibacillaceae > Saccharibacillus > Saccharibacillus sacchari_A. The sequence goes on from NZ_JBBKAR010000007.1 coordinate 130,705, forward strand.
AAGCGTAGAACCCAGCGGAATAAGTGCATATGAGCATTTATTTTGAAAAAGCAGATGAAAGTGCAGAAGGCAGGAAAAGAAAACCGCGCAAACGCCTCGCGAAGCAAATAGACAGGCGCCGAAGCGGCCTGGGCGGTCGGCGCTTTACAGCGCCGCGCCGACCGCGTACAGCAGGCTGCCATGCGGCGGGAGTTCCGCCCGCAGCACGCCTTCCGGCGCGGCTATATGCTGCCGCGCCCACAGATCGCGGACGCGCGCATCCGGCGCGGAAGCGATCTCGCCCAGGGGCAGGGAAAGCTCGGCAGGCTCGTCGCCGAGATTGAACAAGCCCAGGTTCAAGCCGCCGTCCGGGCGGCGCGAAGTCCAGATCCGGATGCCGTCCGGATCGCCTGCGCGCGGCGGCAGCGGGCGCGGGTCGGAGCCGCCTTGCGAGACGGCCAGCACTTCGTCGTTGGTGAGCAGCGACAAGGTCCACTCGTCGTTGCTGCGCAGTTCGCCGCCGAACATGAGCGGCGAGCGGAACAGGCTCCACAAGGTCATCATCGTGACCTGCTCATCGCGGGTAAAGCGCGTCATGCGGTCTTCGTCACCGCCGTCGACGCTGCGGATGCCGATCCGCCCGAGCGGCAGCATGTCGCAATCGGGGAAATGCCCCGCGCCCACATGCGGCGCCCACGCTTCGCAGCGCTCGAACATGCCGCGCAGCAGGAACCAATGGTCCCAATAATCGTCGGTCATGCGCCACAGATTGGCGTTGGCGACCAGATGCTCCGCTTTGTCGACATGCGCCGGGCCGGGCGACAGGCTGAGTACCATGTCTCGGCCGCTGTTTTCGATCGCGCGGCGGATCAATTCGACTTCGCCCGCATGGTAGCCGTACAGTCTGGAATCGGCGATATCGTCGACTTTCACGTAGTCGACGCCCCAATCCGCATACAAAGCAAACAAGGAATCATAATATTCCTGCGCCCCTTCTTTGTCCGGATCGACGCCGTACATGTCCGTGTTCCACGGACAAATCGAATTCGTGTGCGCGATCTGCCGCGCCGTGGCGTCCGTGCCAAGCAGCTTCGTATCGGCGTGAACGGCCTGACGCGGAATGCCTCGCATGATATGAATGCCGAATTTCAGGCCCAGCCCGTGCACGTAGGCTGCCAGCTCGCGGAACCCGCCCCCGTCGGCCGCCGAAGGAAAGCGGTTCGCCGCCGGGATCAGCCGCGAATACTCGTCCATCTCCAGCGGCACGAACGGGCGGTAACGGGAGGAATACGCTTGTGGCTCATACCATTGAATATCGACGACGACGTATTCCCAACCGTTCTTTTTGAGATGCTCTGCCATATAATCCGCGTTGCCTCGAACTTCTTCTTCCGTCACGCTCGCGCCGTAGCAATCCCAACTGTTCCAGCCGAGCGGCGGCGTCTGCGCGTATCCGTGATGCTTCATATTCATTGTTCCTCTCTTTCTCTTCTATTGGATGTTCGCCCTAGATGTCCGTCTTACAAGCACAAAATTCCCTAACGATTGTATGCCCGAGTACGGATAAGGCGAAACGGACGACGGTTTTTCCGGCGTCCGTTTTTTCCGCTGTATTCGCTTGAAACGTATAGGCTTTAGGTACGTTTTTAACGCACGCAATCTTACTTTTAAGTCAAGCCATTAGCCTTTGATCGTCAGTACCGTGACCGACATCGGAGGCAGCGTCACGTCGAGCGTGCCGTTTGCGCCGCGCGCGAATCCGTCAAAGTCCGTCGGCGCGATCGTTTCCGGCTGCTTGAACGTGTTATGTGCCTGCATGTCGCCGGAAGTCAGCACGCGCCCGCTTACCTGACCTTCCGCTCCGATACCGCGCAGATCCAGCTTCACGCTCGCGCTCTCCGTCGTGCTGATATTGCACAAGCTGATATGCACGTCGCCGTTTTTTCTCGATGCGGACACGCTCACTTGCGGCAGCGTCTCCCCGTTCACCGAGTAGTCGGCGCTGTCCACGGACATTTGCAGCACATCGGCATCCTGATGCACTTTGAACATTTCGAACACATGATACGTCGGCGTCAGCAGCATTTTGTCGCCTTCCGTCAGGATCATCGCTTGCAACACGTTGACCATCTGCGCGATATTCGTCATTTTCACCCGTTCGTGATGTTTATGGAAAATATGCAGATGCAGCCCGGCCACGAGCGCGTCGCGCAGCGAGTTTTGCTGATACAGGAAGCCCGGGTTCGTGCCCGGCTCGCTCAGGAACCATGTGCCCCACTCGTCGACGATCAGCGCCACTCTTTTTTCCGGGTCGTATTTGTCCATGATCGTCGAATGGCGGGTAATCAGCTCGTCCATATGCAGCGACTTTTTCATCACTTCGAACCAGCCGGCTTCGTCGAAGCCCAGCGCCGGTTTCTTTTCTTCCCAACTGCCTTCCATCGTGTAGTAGTGCAAGCTGAGTCCGTCCATATGGCGTCCGGCTTCGCGCATCAGCACTTCCGTCCAATGGTAATCGTCGACGTTCGGTCCGCCCGCGATCTTGAACAGCTTGTTGTCGCCGTAGTTGCGCGAATACGTCTGGTAGCGGCGATATTCGTCGGCATAATACTCCGCGCGCATATTGCCGCCGCAGCCCCAGTTTTCGTTGCCGACGCCGAAGTATTTCAGTTTCCACGGCTTCTCGCGACCATTCTCCTGACGCCATTTTGCCATCGGAGATTCGCCGTCGAATGTCATATACTCCACCCATTCGGACATCTCCTGCACCGAGCCGCTGCCCACGTTGCCGCAGATATAAGGCTCGGTCTCCAGCAATTCGCACAAACGGAAAAACTCATGCGTGCCGAAATGGTTGTTTTCCACGACTCCGCCCCAATGCGTGTTGACCATGCGAGCGCGTCCTTCGCGCGGACCGACACCGTCTTTCCAATGGTACTCGTCCGCGAAACAACCTCCCGGCCAGCGAAGTACCGGAATGCTCAGGTTTTTCAGCGCTTGCAGCACGTCTTTGCGGATGCCGTCGACGTTGGGCGTGTCCGAATCTTCCCCGACCCACATGCCTTCGTAAATACAGCGTCCCAGATGCTCCGCGAACTGCCCGTAAATATTGCGATCGATCTTGCCCAACAATACGTCGGCGTTTACCACTACGGATGCTTTCGTCATTGAAATTCCTCCTTCGGAATCTATGTAAAATCAGACTTGAACAGGGTTAAAAAAGTCGATGTTGCTCCAAAAAAAGTCTCGCAACTCGAAAATTCGCGACCTTTGCGAATTTAGCTGCCTTCACTTCACTAACTTCGCTTCACGACCTTCGCCACTCGCGCCTCATCGCTGCTAATGTGTTCAAAACATCAACAATTTTCGCTTGAAACGAGACTTCGCCGGAAAATGTGAGCATTCGGTCAACAATTCAGCCTTCATACGCCGAAAAGCTCCATCTCCTGCTGAAAATCCGAGCAAAACGTCAACATTTCCAGCCAAACAGCGATTTACACCGATAAATGCGAGCATTTGGTCAACATTCACCTCAACTCCCCAAACAAACCAACAGGAACGGCCCGGCAGCGCTTCGCGGATTCCGAAGCGATTGCCGAATCGTTCCTTGCTTGGGCTGTGGGTAGGCTGTGACTCGGGCATTATTGCGCTTTATCGGACTTGATCTTTATTGAAAACTTTGCTTTCAGCGAACCGGATCAGCCGCGTTTGCGCAGACGGATCACGTTCCAGGAAGCTTTCGCCAGACGCCCCGTGACGACGCCGTCTTTCAACTCGGAAGCGCCGCGGTTATGCGGAGCGACTTTCTCGCTGTCGGCCGTGTTGACGGCTTTGAGGTCGTCATTTTCCAATACGATATGTTCCTCGATGGCGTACCCTTCGAAGCTGCGCACGTCGCAAGTCAGATCCAGCGATTCGGTCAGGTGACGGTTGAGCGCGAAGATGGTGAGCGTGTCTTCTTCTTCGTTGTGCACGACGGCGGTGTCCAGATACGGCACGTCCGTATAGTCTTTCGCGTCGTACTTCGGCGAATCGACAACCGGCTTGAGCGAGACGCCGCGGCCGTAGATCGAAGCATGCAGGTACGGATAGTAGATCGTTTGTTTCCACGCACGTCCGCCGTCTTCGGTCATGATCGGCGCGATTACGTTGACCAATTGAGCCAGGCAGGCCGATTTGACGCGGTCCGCGCGGCGCAGGAACGTCATCAGCATGCTGCCGACAAGCAAAGCGTCTTCGAAGTTGTACACGTCTTCAAGCTGCGGCGGCGCCACGGTCCACGGATTGCGGTCGATTTTCGCGTCCGCTTCGTTGGAATGGTACCAGACGTTCCATTCGTCGAAGCTGAGCTTCATCGTTTTTTTGCTGCGTTTTTTCGCTTTGATGAAGTCCGTGGTCGAGATGACCGTATGGATAAAGTGGTCCATGTCCATCCCGCGCGCCAGGTAGTTGGCCGAGTCGTTGTCGCGGTTGCCGTAGTATTGGTGCAGCGAGATAAAGTCGGCTACCTCGTACGTGTGATCCAGCGTTTCCGCTTCCCACGACGGGAACGTCGGCATGCCGGTGCTGGAGCTGCCGCACGACACGAGCTCGATCGACGGATCGATCAGGCGCATCGCTTTGCCCGTTTCCAGAGCCAGGCGTCCGTATTCTTCCGCCGTTTTGTGTCCGATCTGCCACGGCCCGTCCATTTCGTTGCCCAGACACCACATTTTGATGTTGTGCGGCTCGGCGAATCCGTGCTGCTTGCGCAGATCGCTGTAGCGGCTTCCGCCCGGATGGTTGCAGTATTCGACCAGGTTACGCGCCGCGTCGATGCCGCGCGTACCCAGGTTAACCGCCATCATCACGTCGGTGCCGGCGTCTTTGGCCCAGCGCATAAATTCGTTCGTGCCGACGTAGTTGGGTTCCAGCGTTCTCCACGCCAGTTCCAGACGCTTCGGACGGTCTTCGACCGGACCTACGCCGTCTTCCCAATCGTAGCCCGATACGAAGTTACCGCCCGGATAACGCACGATCGGCACTCTCAGGTCGCGAATCAGTTGCTTTACATCGTTACGGAAACCGTGCTCGTCCGCCGTCGGATGCCCCGGATCGTAGATTCCTCCGTACACGGCCCGACCGAGATGCTCGATAAACGACCCGTAAATCCGCTCGTCGATCTCCGAAATGCGAAACGATTTGTCGACGATCATTCTGGCTTTCAGGTTAGATGCTGTCATGATGCTTATTCATCCTTTCCATCTGCATAATAATGAAGGTTCGCTTCCGGTGAAACGCTTACATTTAGCGCTGACAGGGTACTGTCATCGAACCGTAAATCCAGACGATCGTTTATGTACTCGGACAGTAGGATATACGGATGGAGGAACCTTTACGCCCCACTTTATCACGCCTATATCAGCAAGTCAATTATTATATGAATAATTAATGTTTATATTAATAATTAGAAGGATTCAGGATTTTTTATAAGAATTCAAGCTTTTTTGGGGATATTATAAAGATCGGTTAGAAGATATACTTTATTCTTTCTGCATGTTACACACATAAAAAGCAGCTTCCGGCAAAGGCCAGAGGCTGCTTTTTATATGATCAATTCATGCTAAGATTTTTGATTCAAGAATTATATATTTCTCTATTTGTTCGAACAACATCTTCATGGGATAAATCGGCTGTAGCACTTAAGAAACTCTTCATTACTTTTTCTCGCATACGTGGCGATTTTTCTTTATTCGCTTTTTTCAAAGCTTCCATTAATTCATCTTTTGTCAACTCTGTACAATATGCTGGAGTTCCCGGTTGTTGTCTCCAAGATTCGCTTAAAGAACCACTATCTACACTATCAAAACCCAATTCACTAACAATATCCATAATAACCTTTTTTTGATCATCGCGATCTCCAGCAACTGTTATTGCGATACGTCCGTCGGTACCTTTGGCAGTTCCTCCATTTTTCAAGGTGAGTGCCAATAAGTTGTTAAACGTTTTGATGATCGGTCTGCCTAATTGTTTGGAAACCCAAACGCTTTCAACCATACCTTTCTCAATCTCTTCAATCTGAGTATCTCTTTCAGGATAGTAATTGGATGTATCTACCACAATTACTTCTTCACTAACTTTACTTACAATAGATTTAATACTTGGAAGTGCATGCAAAGGGATTGAAGCGATAAGCACATCAATGTCTTTAACTACATCTTCTACGCTCACACGTTCACCTACAACGTCTTTTCCTTCCAAACGTTCAATTCCGCGAACATCTGCAATTTTGACATCATATCCGTTATTAACCAACTTCTCAGCAAGCACAGAGCCTATATTACCTACACCAATTATTCCGAATTTCATTTATATTCCTCCTATAAATTATTTTTAGACACTTTGCCATCACTTTTCAAAACGCAAGTAGATGCTCTACGCTCTACATCTGTCGGATTAACGTTAGTGACTCATAACAACCTTTCCGAAGTAATTCCCCTGACCCATATAGGAAATAGCTGCAAGCGCATCATTAAACGGAAAAATGCGATCAATAACTGGACGCAGTTGATGGGCTTCGATTACACGGTTCATATTCTCGAAATCACTTCTACTGCCTCCCCCTACGGTACGCAACGTCGCACCGCTAGAAGTAAAGTCAAGGAGATTCATGCCGACTGTAGTGTGCGCGATATGTCCAACAAGCGAAATTACGCCACGATATGCGACTGCTTTGATCGACTGAGCGATCGTTCCTGCCCCACCAACCTCTACAATCAAATCAGCTCCGCGGCCGTTGGTGAGCTGCCGCACTTGAGCACCCCAATCCGGCGTAGTCGCATAGTTGATTACGTCGCTTGCACCAAGCTGAATCAATTGCTCTACCTTAGCATCCTTGGATGTTGTGGCGATCACACGAGCTCCCAAGGCACGAGCAAATTGAAGGGCAAATATCGATACGCCGCCGGTTCCTTGAATTAATACCGTATCCCCCGCGCCAATGCCTGCGACGGCCGACCAAGCGGTAACTGCAGCGCAGGGTAAAGTTGCTGCCTCAGTGAATTCCAGATGCTCTGGCATCATCACCAAACCTTGTTGGTCAATCACGGCGTACTCTCTTAGCCACCCGTCGAGATGCGTATGGTATAAGAGACCGGGTTCACGTTGCTGTCCTCCGAACCACGTAGGTTGAAACGAGTTTATTACACGGTCTCCGATCTTGAATCGTGTTACACCCAGACCAACCTCCTCGATAATACCTGCGCCATCGGATAAAGGAACACGACCGACAGGGACTGGATAGCGACCATCCAGCATGAACAGATCACGTGCATTAAAAGAACTCGCTTTTACGCGCATCAAAACCTGACCAACAGCCGGTTTCGGCCTCGGTTCCTCAACAAGCTCGATTCTACCTGATTCAGACATCTTGAACGATTGCATTTTTGTTTCTGTAGACATTGCCATATTTATCGTTCCTTTCTTGGATCGTTAATTCAAAATTTATTTAGCATGCTAAATATATACGCAAGAGAAGACTCAAAATAAGTCGTTCTCCATCTGCTTCAGTAGTTTCCTAAGGAGTGAGCGATCATTCGGCAGAATAGAATGCAACAGCTTTTTTTGTTGCTGTTCCCATTTTAATGTCACCGGTGCTTCTAATTCCCTTCCTCTTTCGGTAAGGAAAATTCGCATTATCCTAGCATCATCCTTATCTTTTATGCGATAAATAAATCCATTTTGCTCTAAAGAGCGGACCATGTTCGTCACTGTAGGAGGTTCACACTTTAGATATTCACATAACTGCATTTGTGTTACTCCATCGCCGCCTAACCACAAACGAGAAAGTAAATTATCTTGGCCTACGTAAAGATTTAGTTCCCTCAGAGCTTCGCTGTAATCCCGACGCATCTTAGCAGAAATTCTATCTAAGGTTTGACGAATGTCACATTCTAAATTATTTTTCATTAGGATGCCTCTTCTGCTGTAATATATTTAGCATACTAAATATATTACTTTGAATTTTTTTTGTCAACATAGTCTTCTATTTAAACATTTCTCTCCAAGATGCGTATTCTATACATCCCATTTGCATTTTATAGACAAAAGAGCTTCGCCACGAAAGACAACGAAGCTCTAGAAATTTAAGTAATGAATTGCGATACTTTACCCTAACCGATAAATCGCCGCCTCATAAGGCCGCAGCTCAAAGTCGCTTCCCTGCGTCACGCCCGGTTCGTAGTTGCCGAACAGGAACTCGCGCGGACGCTCGCACAGCCGATCCGGGCATTTGAACGTTGGCGTCTCCGCAAAAAAGTTCAATACGATCAATAGCGTCTCGTCTTCGTGCGTGCGCGTATAGGCGAAAATATGCGGGTCGAGCGGCAGCAGCAGGCGATACTCGCCGTACAGCAGCGTCTGGCTCACCTTACGCAGCTCGATCAGCTTTTTATAGTAGTGAAAGATCGAATCCGGCTTGCTGACCGCCGCTTCGACGTTGATCTCCTCGTAACCCGGCGCCAGCCCGATCCACGGCTGCCCGCTCGTGAAGCCGGCGTTCGCGGAGTCGTCCCACTGCATCGGCGTGCGACCGGCATCGCGGGTATTGCGCTTCGCCAGACGAAGCGCTTCGTCTTCTTCGATGCCGCTTTCGCTGGCGTGTTCGAGGAAATTCAGCGTTTCTTCGTCGCGGAAATCGCCGACCGTCTCGAAGCCGCCGCCGATCATGCCCAGCTCCTCGCCTTGATAGATGGCCGGCGTGCCTTCGAGCGTCATCAGCAGCGTTGCCAGCATTTTGGCCGACAGCTCGCGGTACTCGCCCGTATGGCCGAACCGTGCAACGGAGCGCGGTTGGTCGTGGTCGGCCAGATTGTTGGCATTCCAGCCGTAACCGTGCAGCACCGTTTGCCAATGGCTGATGGATTGCTTGATATCGAGCAGCGTCCACGTTTTGTCTGTCCAGCGGCCGATGCCCTGCGACGAATGCGACAGCAGCAGGTGGTCGGAGTTCAGCACCATATTCGCTTTGCCCGGCTCGTCGCTGATCGCATCGAGCGTCTGCGACGGATCGAGCCCGGCCGCCTCGCCGATCGCGACGATATCGTATTCCTCGCCGATTTCTTCATATAAACGCTTGACGATGCCGTTGACTTTGTCCAGGCTGGAAAACATCTGATACGCCCGCTCCACCGGCATATGCTGCGCGTTTCCCGTATCCTCGTCGTCGTGGCCTTCCGTTTTGACGATATGGGCGATCGAGTTGAAATGGAACCCGTCCACCCCTTTGTCCGCCCAAAACTTCACGATCTGGTACGCTTCTTCGCGCACCTTCTCGTTATCCCAATTGAGATTCGGTTGGCGATGGCTGTATAGGTGCATATAATATTCTTCCGTATCGGCATCGAATTCCCAGACGGAACCGCCGAAGTACGAGCCCCAGTTGTTCGGGAAGCCGGAGCCCCGTCCTTCGCGCCAGATATAATAGTTGCGTTTGTCGTTTTTCTTGGACGCACGCGATTCTTCGAACCAAGGATGCTCATTGGAGGTATGGTTGAACGGCATCTCCAGCATGATCTTCATGCTTCGGGCATGCGCTTCCTCCAGCAAACGGTCAAAATCGTCCATCGTACCGAATTTGTCCATGATCTTGCGGTAGTCGCGAATATCGTACCCGCCTTCATGGTCGGGCGAATCGTAGACAGGCGTCAGCCATAGTACGTCCACGCCCAGCTCCTGCAAATAATCCAGCTTCGAGATGATTCCTGCCAAATCCCCGACACCGTCGCCGTTTGCGTCCATAAAGCTTTTCGGATAGATCTCGTAAACAACGCTTTCTTTCCACCATTTCGGATTCATGCGTGCTCCTCCTTCCGATTCGCGAACCAAAAGAAGCGGAAAGGTCTGCCCTATAACCAGACGACTTTCCGCTTCCCCTCATTTACATTCAATACTTCAGGGCGATACACCTTTATCCTTTTCCGCCTTGGAACGAAGGATATTTGGTCATGCCTCCGTCGGCAAACAGCGTGATACCCGTCACGTAGCTGGATTCCGACGACGCGAGCCAGGCGGCCACCGCAGCAATCTCCTCGGGCTCTCCGACGTATCCCATCGGGATCATGCTTTCCACCTGTTTTTTCTGCTCGGGATCTTCGAATTTCTTTTTGTTGATCGGCGTATTGATGGCACCGGGGCCGATCGAGTTGACCCGAATGCCCTTGGGTGCATACTCCAGCGCCAGCGTCTCGGTCATCATCTTGACTCCGCCTTTGCTCGCCGCGTAATGCACGAAGTGAGGCCATGGAATGATCTCGTGGACGCTGGACATGTTGATGACCGTGCCTTTGACGCCGTGCTCCAGCATATAGGCGATCGCCTCGCGGCTACCCAGAAAATAACCCGTCAAATTCAGCTCAATCACCTTGTTCCAGTCATCGAGCGATAACTTGTGCGACTCGACTTCGTTTTCTTTACCGGCATTGTTGATCATGATATCAAGGCTACCGAATTTATCGTGCGCAGCCTGAATCAGCTTCTTCACGCCATCCTCTTCCGAGGTGCTGGCCTGAACGGTAATCGCTTGGCCACCCGCCTGCTCGATGTCCTTCACCATGTCTTCGATACCTTCGTTGTTACTGTGGTAGTTGATCACGACGTTGGCTTTCTCGCGGCCGAGCCGCAGAGCGATCGACTTGCCGAGGCCCGATGCGGCTCCGGTCACGATCACCGTTTTTCCTTCCAGGTCCGGATACATAACCATCCCTCCTTCTTCTTATTTGTACACGTTTGGGCTGTCACAGAAACTCTATTTTTGCTATCGCTTTTTTTAAAAAAATCCCCCGAAGTTAAGCTTGGGTTAAGATTCGGGGTTTATAGTAAAAATAGAAAGAAGCAACAAACTACCAAACACGCAAACAGAAGGCCGACCTCCATATAGCAAAAAACGATATTCAACAAAGCGAAGAAAGCGAGGAATTTGTATGAAAACCATGAGAAAAAACAATGCGAAAAGCACGCAGCCCCGAACCTTGAGCGCGGCGTCCGAACTTCCGGTCAAAAAAAGCATCAATCTGAAACGGATCTGGATCATCGGCACGCTCGCGCTCGGCATCACGCTGGGAAGCGGACTTGCCGGAGGCAAGGTGGAAGCCGAAGCCGTTTACCGCGAGACGCCTCCTTCGTCCAGCGACGAAACGACGAACAAACCGAACGCCTTCCTGTACGCGCTCGGCGCGCAAAACGAGCAGGCCGTTTATGATCTGATGTACGAAGGTCTGTCGCTGCGAGAAATCGCCGTCCTCGGCGGAGGCAGCGAAGACGAACTGGCCTCCCTGCAAGTCCGCGAGTTGGAACAGCAGTTGGAACAACGGCTGGCCGACGGCCAAATCACCAAGGAAGCTTACATAGCGTACAAGGCCGAACTGCCTGAGATTATCTCGGCGAGCCTGTCGTCGAGTATGGAAAGCTTGTGATTCTGACGTACACTCTAACCACATAGACCGCTCCAAGCGCGCAACGAAGACTCCCTTTTCTTTTTTGAAAAAGGAGTCTTTTTTAACGTTCGTTTCTTCTATTCCTCCAACTTGAGCAGCAGCTGTTCGAGCCGCAGCGACATCCCCGTCGGCTCCTCCTCCATCCCGCGCTCGATCCAATTCTGGATAACCCCGAACACGCCCGACACGATAAACAAACTTTCCGTTTCTTCGAATACCGTCGGCGGATGGCTTAATGCCCGCTCGGTCAATATTTCTTGAAGCACTTTGGTTTTGAAAAAGTCTTTGAACGTATTCGGCGTGAGCAGCGTGTTTTCGGGATCGGCCAGCATGCGGAACAGCGTTCGGTTTTCGTAGATGTAGTCGGTGAGTTTTCGGATAAAATGGACGACGCCGCGGCGATCCTGTATCGGAAAAGACTCGTCGTACAGCTGATCCATCCGTTCCAACATCTCTTTCTCGATTTCTTCATACAGCGCGTAAATGTCCTGGTAATGCAAATAAAACGTCCCTCTGCCGATATTGGCCCGCTCCGTGATTTGGAGAATCGTGATTTTGGAGATGGTTTTGGTATCCAGCAAGGTCAAAAAAGCTTGTTTGATCGCTGCTTTTGTTCGAGTCGCCCGTCGGTCTGCCACGCTTTTCCTCCTTTGTTTCTATACAATTCGGACGCCGCTGTTCAGTAATGGACACAATCGGCGAATCCGCTATATTTTAATTTTTCTCCGCTTCCTACAATAAAGAAAACCGACACACCAAAGGAGAAACCCATGCAATCTTACCGTTTGGCCGAAAAGCACGAAATACGCGAGGTCGCTACGTTGTTTACGGAGTCGTTTATGGAGTATCCGTTGTTTCCGCTGATTTTAAGCCAAGGCAACGCCTACAAGGCCGAGTTATTCCGACTTAATTATATCAATACAAAGTCGTATGTTCAGCAAGAGGCGTGTTTTGTGGGGATATTGGACGGGAAAATCGTGTCGGCGGTGTTGTTGAAAAAAAGCGGAGATTCGGGGCCCGGGTTCATACAGTACCTGCTCAACGGCGGATTGGCGCTGGCGGCTCGGGTAGGGGTCGGACGGATCAAGCATATTTTGAATACATTGGACAAGATGAAGGAAGCTTGCCGCCGATACGGGAAAAAGACGTGGTACGTGGATTCGTTTGCGGTCGCCAAAGGCTATCAGGGGAAAAGTCTGGGGAGCGCGTTGTTCCGTTACTTTATTTTCCCGCATGTTCGCAAGCACGGGGGCGGCCTGATTACGTTGGTGACGCATACGGAATTGAACCGGAAATTTTATTGCAAAAACGGGTTCGAGGTGTTTAGCGAGTTCGGGATCGGGCCGGAAGGCGGGCGGATACCGAACTATAGTTTTCGGCAGGTGATCGAGAGAGGCTGAAGGACGGGAAGAAATAACTACCTTTACATTATAAGATCGGGATTTGGAGAATAAGTGCGGATATGCACCTATTTCTTTCGGATTTGAGGTTTTTGAGAAAATAGATGCGAATATGCGTTTAATTTCTCGGCTTCCAGCCTTATTGCGCGCTTTTTCTTTAAATAAGTGCAGATTCGCACTTATTTGAAGATCGCGGAGCAAATCGCTCGAAATAAGTGCATTTGAGCACTTATTTCAAAAAATCATCGGGCGGGTGTAAGCCCAGGCCCAAGATTTTCGCTTCGATATTCGGTTCGCGAAAGGTCTCGCTGCCGGATCGAGCATCGGTCACGCTTCGGCAGGTTCGGGGGAAATCAGGCGAATACCCAAGCGGCTGGTCAGGCCTTCAATACAGTCGGCCATGACGCGGTTGTGGTTCCAGACGAAAGCCGGGCGGAAGAAAGGAGCCCAGAGGTTCATCCAGCGTTTTTTGGTCCGCACTTCCCAGGTGTAGCGGACGCGGGTGCAGGCTCCGATCTGTTCGAATTCCAAGCGTCCGCGGCCTTCGAGATGTCCGTCGGCGCGCAATTCGATGAGGTAGGGTTTGCGCTTTTCGACGATCTGCGCGGTAAAAGACAGCTTGTATAGCATACGGGTACGAATGACGGTGAGGTATTCGTCTCCGATCCCGTCGCCGCCGCTGCCCGCTTTGACTTTGCAGATCGAACAGCCGCGCCACCAGTCGGCACGTTCGGGTTCTTCGATCAGTTTCCACAATTCTTCCGCAGTCGTCTCCAGCATCCAGTCGCTGACGAATCGGTATCCGTTCATAAGGCTTCGCTCCCTTGCCGATTGATCTTCTTCCTTTCATTAACACCGGGCAAGGAAATTGAACAATGAGTCAGTGCGGAAAAACGAGGAATATCTTCTTTTGCGAAAATTGATTTTCTCCGCTGCCGGTATATCAAAAGGTGGATCTCCTGTTCGCGACTTTTAACGGATCGTAGCGATGCTTAGCGACTGATATCGGCCTGTTGAAAAATGTAAAGGATCGAGTGGACGCTTAGCAGGAAAAAATCGGATTTTCGGAACCGAAAACCGCTCGTTTTTACGGCTAAGCGTCGTCTAGTTCCGTTAAAAATAAACAACCGCTTAAAAGAGATCGCTAACGGACATACGATCCGTTACGATCCCTTTTAAGCGGTTGAAAGAAATCAGCTTGCAATTCCAAACTATCTATCGGGGTTACGCCGTCACCGGTTTAAACGGATTCGGCAGCTTGCTCCAATCCCCCTCCATCTCCTCGGCCGTCAACAGCGTCGCGTCCAGCGACCGTTCGATCTCTTCGCGATCCATGCCAATGCCGATAAACACCAGTTTCGTCACGCGGTCGCCCCATTTTTCATCCCAGTCCGGCGAGTTTTCCAGCGATTCGCCTTCGCCGAAGTAGAACGCGCGCTCCTCCGGCGTCAGCGCCGATACCCATAATCCCGTGCTGGTGAATTCTTTCGAGCTGCCGGCCTGGCTAAACGAATACGCTTTGCGGTTGTCGAACGCCATCCACACGATGCCTTTGGAACGCACGACGGCTTCCGGCCAGCGTCCCATCCAACGACCGAAGCGTTCGGCATGGAACGGAATCTTTCTTTTATACACGAACGAATTGATCCCGTATTCCTCCGTCTCCGGCGTATGCTCCTCCTTCGACAACTCCAGAATCCATCCCGCCGACGCGCTCGCCCGATCGAAATCAAAGCGGCCCGTATTCAGGATTTCTTTCGGATCGACCTTCCCTTTGACCGAACGAATCAACTTCGCCGTCGGCTGAAGGCTGCGCAGCACCTCTTCCAGACGGTCCAGCTCTTCCGGCTCCACGAGGTCGCATTTGTTCAAGATCAGCACATCGCAGAATTCCACTTGCTCCACGAGCAAATCGACAATGCTGCGTTCGTCTTCGTCGGCGACTTCCTGTCCGCGATCCCGCAGCTTTTCCCGCGACTGGTAATCGTTCCAGAATTCCGCCGCGTTCACCACCGTCACCATCGTATCGAGCTTGGTGAGCTGCGTCAGATCGATTCCGTTTTCTTCATCTACGTAGCTAAAAGTCTGCGCCACCGGAACCGGTTCGCCGATCCCCGTCGATTCGATCAGAATATAGTCGTAACGTCCATCTTGCGCCAGACGCTCTACTTCCACCAGCAAATCTTCGCGCAGCGTGCAGCAGATGCAGCCGTTGGACATCTCCACCAGCTTCTCGTCGATCCGCGACAGCCCGCCGCCTTCGCGCACCAGATCCGCGTCGATATTCACTTCGCTCATATCGTTCACGATCACGGCCACTCGCAGCCCTTCCCGGTTGTTCAGTACATGATTCAGCAGCGTCGTTTTGCCCGATCCCAGGTAACCGCTCAGAACCGTAACCGGAATCCGGCGATCGCTCCCTGTTTGCTTGATATCCAAAAGACTCATCAGACTTCTCGCTTCCTTTCGGAATAAATTTAATCGTAATTATTACGATTTAACTGGTTGTATCTTAATCCTTTTTCATAGGGATTGTCAACGCGTGCCGATTTTCGTTCGCAAAACGGACACTATGCTGTCTGAGTTACCGGTCTATAATGGAGGTTGAGGAAAAAGGAGGGATTTCATGCCAAGTTACGATTACGCATCCAAACACGAGTTGAAAGCCGCGATTCACGCCGCTTACCTCAAACTGGATGCCGAGTATGACGGAATTAGCGACGCGGATCGAGATGTACGTTTTCCAGATGTCGATCGGACGCCTGCGGAGATTTTAGCGTATCAACTGGGTTGGCTGGCGTTGGTGCAGGATTGGGATCAGGAAGAATTGGCTGGCGGCACGCCGCAAATGCCCGCGCCGGGGTACAAATGGAACCAGCTCGGCGGGATGTATGCGGACTTTTACCGGCAGTATGAAGGCTATTCGCTAACCGAGCTTCGGCAACTGTTCGCGCAAGCGGAATCGGAATGGCTGGAGTGGATTGAAGGGTTGAGCGAGGAGGAAGTGTTCGTTCAAGGACAACGCCGCTGGACCGGGGACAAACCGAACTGGCCGATGGCGCGCTGGATACATATCAATTCGGCTGCGCCGTTCGGGACTTTTCGAGGGAAAATACGGAAGTGGAAAAAAGCGAAAGCAGCAGAAAAAGGCACAAGCGAGAGCTACTGAGATGTTGTACGCAAAAAAACGGCATTGACCGGAGACTTATGATCTTTGCTCATACCCGATCCACGCCCGCGTATTCGGATTAAAATACAAACTTTTGTCCACGTTACCGAACCGCGGATTCAAATCCGGGTAGGTGACGCGCACCGCGTATCCGCCGTTTGTCCGGCACAACCAACGGTGAAAAGCTTGCCAACCGCCGGGAGAAACGACGCCATTTGGCGCAACCTTCTGCACCTGAACCTCAAGCAGCCCCGGATATGCTTCCAGTGCTTCGCGCTCTTCGACTTCCATATGCCGATAAGCCGCCTGAATAAAAGCATTCTCCGCAATAAACTTCGTGCTCCCTATCCAATAGCCGATTACCGCAACCATGACGGAAGCACCCACGATTATTCGCGCTTTGCCCAGGATTCGGCGCCGCTCGCGACTGCGTTTTGTTTGTTGGTCTTTGACGCGTTCGTTCTCGATACGGCTCATGATTATTCCTCCTGGATGCCTTTTGAAAGGTTACGGTCGGCATGACTCCGTTTACGTTTCTTGTACATCCGTTTCGACATAGCTGAATAAAATCCTGCTATTGATCGTTCTTTGCGCCGCTTCAAGAGGCAGGCTTGCGTTTGGGATACGCCTATACGCAGACTCTAACGGATCGAGACGACGCTTAAACGCTCTTTTTAGCCTTTTAAAAATTCTAACGGATCAAGGTGACGCTTAGAACCAGAATCGGCTTGTTTTTGGTCTGAAAAATGGCGAATAGCGCGGCTAACGGACATACGATCCGTTAAATTCTCCAGAAGAGGCGATTATGAATTTTAAAGGACATGCAATCCGTTAGCCGGATCAATTCCGCGACCTGATCTGTGTTTCACGTGCTTTTTCAACTCCGGTTGTCGAACGTGTCTCTTTTTCTCCTGCCGGATTATGTCTTTGCGTCATCTTCCATTGCAGCGCAATCATCGCGATAATCGCGAGTAACATCACAGTCAGCGCCCCGTTAAAATGCCCCGAAGCATCATGCAACGCTCCGATCGTCAGCGGTCCCATAGCGCCGATCATATAACCGCCGCCTTGCGTCATCGCCGACCAGCCGCCCGCTTCTTCAGGCGTATTCGCTTCCGCGATCGGCAGCATGAGCGCAAGCGGGAAGAGTCCGCCGGCTCCAAGTCCGAGCGCGATAACCGCCGGAAGCATGGGGAGTCCGAGCAGCAGCATCCCGATCCCCGCAAGCTCGAACAACGCGCACGCGATCAGCACCGCTCTCGGATTCCCCAGTTTCGCGACCAGGCTCGGCGCGGTCAGCGACACCGGAATCTGGATCAGCGTAAACAGCGTCAGGAACGTCGCCGCCTGATCCGGGGTATACCCGAAATCGACCGCCATCGGCGCGATCCAAGCCGTGATCGAGTAGAACATGCCGGACATCAGGCCGAAAAACAAGGTCAGTTGAAAAGCTTTACGGTTGCGGAGCGGCAGTACGGAACGCGCGCGAACACCCGATGCGGATGAACCTCCGCGCTTAGCGAAGCCTGACCAGAACACCGCCGCGACCACGCCGAGAACCGCCCAGCCCGCCAGCGCGACGTTCAAATGATCTCCGCTCTGTTCATACACCGGAACCGACAGCGAAGAAGCAAGCGCCGCCCCCACCGTCATCGAAGCGGAATAGATACTGATTACAGCCGGACGTTGCGGAAACATCTTTTTAATAAAAGCGGACAATAGAGGCCCCGCCAGACTGATCCCGATCCCGCCGACAATCGCCGTCAGAATTAACAGCCACACCGAACTGCCCAACCCCCGAAGTCCGGTCATCGCAGCGATCAGCAACAACGAAGCCCAGATCGTCCGCTCTATCCCGAGCCGATCCCCGATCTTTGCCGCGAGCGGCGCGAACAATCCCATACACAGTACCGGAATCGTCGTAAGCAAACTTGCCGTCGCCCCGCTCATCCCAAGCTCCTCTTGAATCTTCCCCAGCAAAGGCGCCACCGAAGTCATGAGCGGTCTAAGATTCATCGCCGCAATCCCGATCGCCAGCAACGCGTATATGTTTTTCATCTTCATATTCAAAAGCCCACCTCCATCAATATTTCGGTTGGCTCTTAGTATAGGCAAACTCCAATCATTGATCAATTCTATAAACTTTATTATTATAATAGGATAAAACTATGATTGAGTGTGTGGAAAATCTTTCGTTTGGCTGAAGCGCAAAGCGGAGGGAGAAATTCAGTGAAAGACGCCTTTGAACCCGGAAAAATTCCATTAAAATTTCAATCAAATTTTCCGGGTGAAACAGCGTCTTGAACGAATTTTTCCCGCAGCGCCCCCCGCTTCCCCAACGAACAGGATTTTCCTCACATACGAAATTATCAAGGTGGCGACTATTATGGACACCCGCAATATCCAATATTTCATGGCCGTTTACGAACAGCTTCACTTCACCCGCGCCGCCGAAGAACTGGGCATCTCGCAACCGACGCTCAGCCAACAAATCCGCGCGCTGGAAAATGAACTCGGCATCCCTCTGTTCGATCGGATCGGCAAAAAAGTCGTCGTGACCGAAGCCGGAAAAATGTTCAAGCACTACGGCACGAAGATGCTCCAAGCCGAAATGGACATAAAAACGGCGGCGACCGAACTCAAATCAGGCAACCAGGGCGAAATTCGTTTGGCCGCCCTGCCTTCCGATCTCGATTTTCGTTTAGTTCCCTTATTCGTCCGCTTCAAAACCAAATACCCCGATACCCGGCTTCAAGTCATCTCGACCATTTTCGCGCATGAAGAAGTGTTAAGCCATAAAGTCGATCTGGGCATCGGACTTCAAGGACTGACGGACGACCGGCTTACCCATATTCCACTCGGGTCCGAGCCTTATCATCTGTTCGTGCGCGCCGACAGCCAGTTGGCCCGCCGAAAACGAATCACGCTGGAAGATCTGAAGGCGCACCCACTGGTCATGTACCCGAAAGGCTACGTCGGCCGCGATCTCGTCGACGCTACCTGCCGGAAACTGGGCTTCGAGTTGTCCACGGCGATGGAGACGGCTTCGGCGGCTTCGCTGCTGCAACTCGTTTCCGCCGGGATCGGCGCCACGATCCAGCCCGCGGGGCTGATCGGGCAAAACGGCGGCGATTATCCCGATATCGTCGCGATCCCTCTCTCCGGCGTTGAGCCGGTGCGGCATCTGGAGCTGACGTATTACGCGGATCGGTTCCTGACCGGAGCGCAGCGGGAACTGATCCGGTGGTTGACGGACTTCTTTGCGGAGATGCAGACAGGCGGGTCTTAAGATTTAGCGTCATTGTTGCATATAAGCAATAATTTAACTCGCTATTCGCTAAAAGAAGAACATTCATGCCAAAAAGCAATAATTCACTTCGGAAAAAGACTTTTTAGGCGTTTTTACAGTAAATTGTTGCTTATACGCACGAATGACGTCCAAACCCAGCAAATCTTGCTAAATTATTGCCTTTTCGCACGAATGAACAGAACTGCGTCAAAAAAGCGACCCCGTCGCCGTTTTCCGGCTTTGAGGTCGCTTGTTGACGTTTCTTTCACCGCTTGCCACTTGATGCTTTGACTCCGGACTTACTTCGCCGCCAGCTTCAGCACCGTCTCATCCATCTGCTTGAACAGCTCTTCCTTCGTAATCTTTTTCGCCACGTAAGCTTGCATCAAGGCGCCGAATTCTTGGCTCGTGCCGTCCGGCAGTTTAGGCCATTGCCAGCCGAGCGTTTTGTCGGCTTGCACGTATTCCTGGATGCTGGCCGCGATCGTGCCGAGTTGTTCCGGTTCGTACGTGATCGACTTGAGCGCCGGGATGAATTTGAATTCTTCGACGGTGTAGCGTTTGCCCGTGTCGGACGTGACCATCCAGTCGAGGAACTTTTTCGCTTCTTCTTTGTTGGCCGAGTTTTTATTCACGACCCAGTTGTTCGGTACGCCGACGAAGATGTTGTCGTTCAGCGCTTCGTCGTCGTTGATCGGCATCGGCAGAACGCCGATTTGCAGATCGGGATCGATGCCGTCGATTTGGACTTGCGTCCAGTTGCCTTGCTGCGTCATCGCCGCCATGCCGGAAGCGAATTCGGTCATTTGCGTGTTGTAGTCGGTCGTCAGCGGACGATCGTTGCTGAACTCCATCGTCAGGTCGACCAGATCGATCCATTGGTTGAAGATCTCGTTATCCGTGACGGACGTTTTGCCTTCTCTCCAGTCCGCGATAAATTGGTCCGGGTCGTCTTGCTTCGCATAAGCGTCGTTCACCAAATGCTGCCCGATGACCCACCATTCCTGGTAGCCGTTCTCGAACGGCACGATGCCGGCGTCTTTCAGCTTTTGCGCCGCCGCCCGCAGTTCGGTCAGCGTCGTCGGAATCTCGGTGATGCCGGCTTGCTCGAACAGCGCTTTGTTGTACAGGAAGCCGTAGCCTTCGATATTCATCGGCAGGCCGTACAGCTTGCCGTCCATCGTCATCGGGTCTTTGACGTTGTCGCTGAGGTCCGCGACCCACGGCTGATCCGACAAATCTTCCATGCGGTCTTTCCACAGTACCGCTTCGTTATAGCCGCCGTTGTTGAAAATGTCCGGTTCGTCGCCCGACGCGAATTTCGCTTTCAGCGCCGCGCCGTAATCCGCGCCGCCGCCGACCGTTTCGATCGTAATCGTGACGCCGGTTTCTTTCTTATACTCGGCCAGCAATTTCTCCATCGCGTCCGCGATTTCGACTTTGAACTGGAACATCTTGAGCGTAACGTCGGATGTCGGCGTGTCGGTTCCGGTCGCCGGTTCCGTCGTGGCGCTTCCGTTATCCGTGCCGGTCGTTCCCGTCGTCCCCGTTTCCGGATTCGGCATGCCGCCCCCGCCGCCGCAAGCGGCCAGCAGCGAAATCATCAGCAGTAAAGCCAGCGTGAGAAAGCTTGTTTTTTTCATGTGTAGAGCCTCCCTTGTGTGTGGTAAAACCGTGCTCCCCTCGATCTTTCGAACCTTTGCGCGCCGACCGCTTTTTCGCGGACGACGGTAGTACGCAAGTCGTACGCAAGCGGAATGCCTGCCGGCTTCCGAACGCGTTCGATATCTCCGACCGATACTCTTTTCAATCGTTTGGCAAGCGTTTACAATAAGAGTGCTTTCCGTCTTTTGCTTCGCTTTATGTGGGCTTTCCGCTTACCCGTTAGTAACGAATCAGCCTTTTACGGCTCCGGCCGCGATACCGGCGATAATATGCTTTTGCAAGGCCAGGAAGAAGATAATGATCGGCGTGATGCCCATCAGCAGTCCCGCGAGCGCCAAATCCCATTGTTTCGTGTATTGGGAGAAGAACGCGTTGGTCGCCAGCGGAATCGTTCGCAAGTCCGCGTTGCCCCCGATAATCAGGAGAGGCAGCAGGAAGTCGTTCCAGATCCACAGCGTGTTCAAAATGAATACCGTGACGATCATCGGCTTGAGCAGCGGCACCACGATTCGGAAAAAGACGCCGAACGGCGTGCAGCCGTCCACGATCCCCGCTTCTTCGATCTCGATCGGCACCGACTTCACGAAGCCGTGGAACAGGAAGATCGTCAGCGAAGCGCCGAAGCCCAAGTAACAGATAATAAGGCCCGGCAGATTGTTGGTCAGGTTCAGGTTGGCCGCGACCCGCACCAGCGGAATCATGATCGACTGGAACGGAATGACCATCGCCGCCACGAACGCCATGAACACGATATTGTTGAAGCGGCTCGGATGACGGACCAACCGGTACGCCGCCATCGAGCAAAACAGCGCCAGCAGCACGTTCGCCAGAATCGTGATGACGAGCGAATTCGTGAACGCGCTGGGAAAATCGAGAATCCGCCAGGCGTTTTTGAAGTTGTCGAAGGTGGCGGCTTTCGGCAGCGCGGCGGAATCTTTCAGGATATCGGCGAACTTTTTGAGCGAGTTCACGATCACGAAGTAGAAAGGCACCAGGAACATCAGGGCGACCAGAACCGTGATCAGCTCAAGCAGCAGCGTGCGCCAGGAATATTTGCGGCTTGTCTCCATTTAGGACTGGACCTCCTTTCGCTTCGTGAACCAGACTTGCAGCGAGGATACGGCGGCGACGATGACGAAGAACAGCAGTGCTTTTGCCGTGCCGAGTCCGTAGTTGCTGTTGGTAAACGCTTCGGTGTAAATGTTCAGCGCCAGCGATTCGGTCGAACCGAACGGGCCGCCGCGCGTCAATGCCAAGTTCAGGTCGAACATTTTGAACGCGTTGGACATCGACAGGAACAAGCAGACCGTGACGGCCGGCATGACCAGCGGAATCGTGATAAAACGCAGCTTTTGCAAATAACCGGCTCCGTCGATCTCCGACGCTTCGATCAGCGAGCGGTCGACGTTCATCAGGCCCGCGATATAGATGATCATCATGTATCCGGCGGCCTGCCAGACGAACACGATCACGATGCCCCAGAAGCCGGTCGCTTCCGTGCCGAGCCATTCGAGGTTGAAAAATCCGATTCCCGTCGCTTTGCCTACGGCCGCGAAACCGCGGATAAAGATAAACTGCCAGATAAAGCCGAGCAGCAGTCCGCCGATCACGTTCGGAATAAAGAACAGCGTCCGCAGCAGATTGCGCATCTTGAGCGGCTGAACCAGCATCAATGCCAGCAGGAAAGCGATCAGATTGGTCAGGATCACGACAGCCAAGGTGAAGCGAATCGTAAACCAGAAGGATGTCCAAAATTTCGCGTCCGCGAACATCACGGCAAAGTTACGCGCTCCCACCCAATTGACGGTAATGGCGACACCATTCCAGTCCGTGAACGAATAATACATGCCCAGAAAAAACGGGATGATTACGATAACGATGAAAAAGAGCAGCGAAGGACCCAGGAATACGCTCTGCATCAGTAAGTTCATCCAGCGCTTGCGTCCAGCCAATTTGGTGCACCTCCCGTTTCGGTCTTTTTTTCGGGTACGCACTTATTATAGAATCAAAAAGAAAGCGCTAACATAGAGATAAATGACGGATAAAGTGGACTATATTGACCTGCTGCCCCATCTTCGTCGACAATGAGGTCAACATGCGAGATAAGAAAAGAGAGCGTTTTTATTTTCGGAAAAGGAGAGCGTTATGTTCAGACACTCGATCCGCAGCAAATTGATCGTATTCCTTGTTTTCGCTACGGCTTTGCCGATCCTGCTCTCCGCGTTGATCGCCTACAATCTGACCAAAGAGAACGTCAAACGAAGCGCGATCGAAGACAATGCCAGTTTGCTGTATCAAGGGCAGATCAATATCGTCAACTATCTCGACACGGTCAATAAGCTCTCCCTGCAAATTTACGACGAATCGGTCTACGGCGACACGGTAATCGATATTATCCTGTCCGGCTCCGACGAGCTGGATTCCGGGCTGGACCGCAACGATGTCATGGGCGCGCTGAGGCGGTCCTATTACTCGCTGGACGGCATTTACCAAGTCTTTTTGCATATCGACAAAAGCAGCAACTCCTATCTCTACTTCGCGGGCAAGCCGTACGGACCGACGCGTCAGGAGCAGCTTCCGGAGTATCGGCGCTGGAACGTGCAGGCGTTCGCGGGCTTGACCCACCGGGCGGGCACGTACAGGCTGCGGCCGGAAAACGAGGAGCGGACGACGGACGTGTTCACGTTCAACCGCATTGTCTACGATATCCCCCGCAACCAAAAAGCCGGACTGCTCGCGATCGACGTGCGCATCGACTTTCTCCGCTCGTTGACGCAGCGCCTGGCCGCCGAGGGCGAACAGGTGTATATCGTGGACGGCGAAGGGCGGCTTATCGTCGGTCCTCCCGACCGTCTCGGCGAAAAGCCGGATCTGAACGGGTTGGACGAGGTACTGAAGGCACGCAACGATTCCGGCTACACCGCGCAAAAAGACGGCAGCGACTCGTTTCTTTTTTACGAAAAAGTGCGCAGCCCGCTCGCCGATTGGACGTTGATCAAAAGCGTCGATACCGACACCCTGTACCGCCGCGAGCGGCAGATTCTGCTGCTCAACGCCGCTGTAGGCGCGCTATCGCTGATCGTGGTCGTCGTGGCGACGGCGTTCATCTCGCTCAAATTCACCCAGCCGATCCGCAAACTGATCCGCGGCATGCAGCAGGTGGAATCCGGCGGGCTGCCTTTGGAACTGGAAACGAACCGGACCGACGAATTCGGCGTACTGTCGCGTCGGTTCGAAGGCATGGTGCGCAGGCTGAACGACTCCATTTTAAAACAGTACCGGCTGGAGATCATGAACAAGACCAACCAGTTGCGGGCGCTCGAAGCGCAGGTCAATCCCCATTTTCTGAACAATGCCCTGCAATCCATTGCGACGCAGGCGTTACGAAAAGGCGACAAAGAGGTCTACGGTCTGATCACCTCGCTCGGCCGGATGATGCACTATAACATGCACGTCGGCGACGCTTTCGTCCCATTGAGCCGGGAGCTGGAATACGTGCAGGATTATCTCGGTTTGCAAAAACACCGCTTTCAGGGCAACTTCCGGTTCTCGTTGGAGATCGAGCCGGAGGCGAAGACGGTGCAGGTGCCGCGAATGATTCTCCAGCCTCTGGCGGAAAATTATTTCAAGCACGCAGATGAAGCACCCGAAAAGGAAGGCGTGCTGCGTATTCGGGCTTTTGTCCGCTGCGTGGATCGCGAGAAGCGCGGACGGTACGGCAACGAAGACGGCATGCCCGGCGAACAGACCGCGTCCGGGCATCCGGCACGCAACGAAGCGCAAACGGATAACGTTCAGCGCTTTCCCCGCCGCGAGCTGATCATCATCGTCGCCGACAACGGCCCCGGCATCGAGCAAACCAAGCGGCAGGAGCTACAGGATATGCTCGACCGTCCGCTCGTGTTCGGTCAAAATACGGAATCGCCGCAAATCGGGCTACGCAGCGTCGGCGATCGGCTTCGGCTTTATTTTGGTGACGCGGCTGCCGTATTTTTAAGTCAGGCACTTGAAGGCGGGCTTCAGGTTACACTTCGGATACCTTTGTTTGGGGACGAGGATTTTCGGACATAAATAGGTAGAAAGATCGATTACTCCAAAAAAGGAGCCTTCATCATGAAAGTACTGATCGTAGACGACGAAGCCCATGTACGCGAAGCGATTCGCCTCCTGATCGATTGGGAACACTACGAAACCGCCGAGGTGCTGGAAGCCGCCAACGGCCGCGAAGCCGTCGCCCTGATCGAGCGGCATGCCCCGCATATCGTGCTGACGGATATGATTATGCCGGCCGGCGGAGGAATCGACCTGCTGGAATGGATCAGCCTTCAGGCGCCGGAGACCCGAACGTTGGTGATCAGCGGGCACGGAGACTTTGATTTCGCCCGTCAGACGTTGCGCTACGGCGGCATGGATTATTTATTGAAGCCGATTGACGCGGATCAGCTCAACGACTCCTTTTCCCGCGCGGTGCAAAGTTGGAAAGTGAGCGAAGCCAATCGCAGGCAACTGCTCGCCCAAGCGATGGAGGTCAACCGCTTCAAGCCCGTTTACCGGGACAAGCTGTGTTCCGATCTGCTCGGCGCTCCGGCTGCTCGCGAGACGGCGGAACGGGAGCTGGCCGGCGAGTTTGGGTTAAAAGAACCCGCAGGCACCGTGCGAAGCGCCGTTGTGCGGTTAAGCGAAAATTCGCCGCTATGGCACAAATATGCCGGGCGTACCGAACTTCTCTTTTTCACCCTGTCCAACGTGGCGAATGAAATGCTTGGACGCGGCGTAGAGGGTTATGCCTTCCGTAATCTGGGACGCGAACGAGAAATTGCGATCTTCTTTTGGAACGGTGCGGCACATGCCACGGAAAAGCTGGACCGGATCAATGCAGGCCTGGCCGTCGTGCTGGGCGAACCGCTGCATTTCGGCATTGGCGGCTGTGCAGACGGATTGGGCGATGGCTTGCGGGCTTCGTATCTCCAGGCGGAGGAAGCGTTGAAACGATATTCCGCGCAGCCTGCCGTTGCCGCGAGCGCGCACGCCGGACATGATCAAGGCAGCAAAAACACACGAAATACCTTCGTTCTCCCGGCAATCGATCATCGCGGGAGCAGCACCTATATCCACGCTTTCGAATCCGGTTCCACCGGAGGCGCAGGCGTGATGGAAGAGATCGCCGCCTATATCCGGGAACACTACCGCGAAGAATTGACCCTTCAGGACCTGGCCGACCGCTTTTTCCTGAGCCGTGAATACATCTCAAGACGCTTTAAGCGCGAACTCGGCGAAAATGTCTTCGACTACCTCGCCAACATCCGCCTGGAACGCGCCAAGCGCCTGCTCCTCGACTCCGACATGACCATCGTCCGCATCGCCGAATTGGTAGGCTACCAAGACGAAAAATACTTCAGCCGCGTGTTCAAAAAAACGACAGGCTATACGCCCAACGAATTCCGGCGCGTTTTTTGAAGCGTTTTCGCCAAACTCAGATCATGCTCCGTAAAAAAAGAAGAACTGCCCTAAGCCGCAACCGCGACTCCGAGACAGCCCTTCTTTTTTGTTGTATTGCTTTGTTTTTGCCCTCTTGTGTTTTCTTCACTTCCCTACCCTCTAACCACCCGGAGAGGCTTTTGCAGCCTCTCCCCCTCACACCCTGAATTGCCCGACTTCCCCCTGCAACTCGCTCGACAACCGACTCAATACCTCCGCCGACGCCGACACTTCCTGCATCGAAGCCAACTGCTGCTCCGAGGCGGCGGCCACGCTCTGGGAACGGGCCGAAATATCGCGCGACAGCTCGTTCATATCCCGCTCCGAGCTGAGCGTCTGCTGCATGCCCGCCGAGATTTGCTCGACGGCAGCAGCCGCTTCCTGCATACGGCCCGTAATCTGTTCCAGCGAGCCGTAGATGCGATCGAACGATTCTCCCGCGCGATTCGCCGTTTGTGCTCCGCTTTCCACTTCGCGCGACCCTATCTCCATCGCTTCGACCGCCCCATGCAGTTGATTCACGATACTGCCCAGAATGGATTCCACCTCGGAAGCTGCCGTTTTCGACTGCTCCGCCAGCTTTTTCACCTCTTGCGCCACGACGCCGAAGCCTTTGCCTTGTTCGCCCGCACGCGCGGCTTCGATCGAAGCGTTCAGAGCCAGCAGATTCGTTTGTCCCGCGATACCGGCGATCGTTTGCACGATTTCG
Source organism: Saccharibacillus sacchari (assembly GCF_037722395.1). GTDB lineage: Bacteria > Bacillota > Bacilli > Paenibacillales > Paenibacillaceae > Saccharibacillus > Saccharibacillus sacchari_A. The sequence continues at coordinate 157,865 of NZ_JBBKAR010000007.1, forward strand.
GCGATACGCTTCGATTCACGCTCCAACTCATGCACGGCTTCCGATGAACGCCCCACCGTCTCTTTCGCCAGACGCATCCGCTCCATCGTTTCTCCGATCAGCTTCGTCCCTTCCTGCGCGCCTTCCAGTGCCCCCACAGAAGCTCGTGACACATCCGAAGTGGTATCCGCCACGCGGCGCAGATTCTCTCCGCCGTCTTCGAGGGCCAGCTTGTTCTCGTCCATGCCCGCCATCTGGCGTTCGGCTCCGATCGCCACACTCTGGATCGCCGACGTGACATGATCGGCCGCTTCCGTCGCTTGCCCGGAGCTTTTGAGAAGCAGGTTCGAAGCGCCGGATACCTGTTCGGAGCTGCTGCCGATCTTGACGATCAGGTTACGCAAGTTGTTTTTCATCATATTAAAAGCTTCCGCCATTTCGCCGATCTCGTCTTTGTTGTTGACCTGTAAGTCGGCTCCGCGCAGATCGCCTTCCGATATCCTTTTCGCTTCGGCGGCGATCAACGATACCGGACGGGCAATTTTGCGACCGATCACGAAAGCAATCGCCGTTCCCAGCAAAAGGCCCGCCGCGACGAATACAATGATGATCGTTTCGATGTTCCGTAGGCTCGATGCGGTATCCGTGACCGAAGCGTCGAGCATCGAGCGTTGGATCGTTTCGAGCTGCTGCGAACGGTCGGCCAGCGCGTCGGCCAACGGCACGCATTCTTCTTCCACGACGCGCGTATACCCTTCCGTATCGCCCGCTTCCTTGAGTGCCACCAGACGCTGTCCGACTTCGCCGTAGCTGCGTTCCAGTTCCGCGATTTCGCCAAGCAGCGCCTGCGATTGCGAATCGGTCAACATCACGTTCAATTGCTGCATTTTTTCCAGCATATCGGCTTTATTTTGTTCGAAAGAGTTCACATGTTCCGGATTGCCCGTAATCAGATAGCCCCGTAGATTTTTGGCTTGCGCCGTCGCTTCGTATTTCATGTCCGCGATCGCTTGGATTTCCGCCACATGCCGATCGATCAAGCTCGCATAGTTCCGATGAACCTGTTCCACCTCGTAAAAGCTGAACGAAGCCAACACCAACATGATTAACAATACCCCCGCAAAACCCGCGTGTAGCCTTCGTGCGATCGTCATTTTCATCGTTACTCATCCCGTCCTGTCTCTGAAGTATGTATAACATGTACCCATCGACAGGCGGAAAGAGAGCATGCCTCATAACCTGGACCCGGGTCTTTCGGTGACTATCCGCCTTGTTTCTTGTAGTTATTTAGACTCACGTATAGGGTTTGAAACAATGTTCGGCAAAATTCGATTGTTTACATTTCATTTATTCCCGTCCTTTCTTTTCTTGCGTTTTTCCCGTTCTGCCCGATTCCTTGAGCGTCCGACCGCCCGCGTAGGGGTATAATGAACATATAGGGAAAAAGAAGTTTCCCCACTTTGACGCAAAGGCAGGTTGATCGGTATGTTTCTGTATCTTTTTCACGGCACAGTGCCGGAAGATCCGCAGCTCGATAACGTATATGCGTTGCAAGGCGAGAACGAAACGGTCTATTTATTCGAAACGACGCATCCCCCGGACACTTCGATCGATTCCCGTTCCGCATACCAAGCGATCGACAGCTCCGGCTCTTTGGCCGGCGGTTTCGCGGTAATGAACAATATTCCTGTCAGCGAAGACGGACGGGCTGCTTTCGAAGAACGTTTCCTGGGGCGCGCCCGACGCGTCGAGGATATGCAAGGCTTCTCGGGCATTCGCGTTCTTCGGCCGCTTCAGGGCGATACGTACGTCATACTGACCGTCTGGAACGACGAAGAAAGCTTCAAAGGCTGGCAAGAATCCGAAGCTTACAACCACGCCCACCAAAAACGCGATACGCCGCAGGGCATCACGCAGCAGCGCCCGGAGATTTTTGCGCGGCCGTCGTTCGTCACGACTTACAAGGTAACTCCGCCCGAACCGGGTCAACCGAGCACCTGTTAATAAACAGATCATGATGCAAAAACCTTCGAAGCTGATCCCGGATCGACGTCGAAGGTTTTTTGCGGTTTATTTTTAAGCAATTCCTTTGACGCTTCCGAAGGGAGCATGATACATTTATAAGATCGGAATTTTGACGGAAACGGACGCCGCAATGGCTAAAAACAGTCGCTGCGAGCAAGAGTAGGTTTAGCCGCCGGGTGAAGCGATTCGCAAACGCAGACGCCGGCGAGTGTATAGATTGAGGGGATCGAGCAGTGGAAAAATCGACATCGGGATTTGAAAACAAGCCTTTCGGCGCATCCTCGGCCCGGGTGCCCAGAGCGGAGATCGCGAAGGCCCACGCAGAGCGAGGATATTCGGCAAAAGGAATCGGCGGACAGCTTGGAGAGCTGGATGCCGCTTATTTTCATCGACTGGAGCAATCAGGTATCCGTCTGAACGCTGCGCAGATGGCTGCGGTGCGCTGCACGGAAGGTCCACTGCTCACCCTGGCTGGAGCCGGTTCGGGCAAGACCAGCACATTGGTTTGCCGAACCGGCTATCTGCTGGACGTTCGCGGCGTCGAACCGTCCGGCATTTTGCTGCTAACCTTCTCCAGCAAAGCCGCTGCCGAGATGCGCGAGCGCATATCCGGGCTGCCGGGGATTAGCGAATATGATGCCGGGCGTATCCAGGCGCGTACCTTCCATTCCTTTTGCCTTTGGCTGCTGTTCAGTCAAGGCGTTCAAAAAGAGATTTTCGGCGATACGCGCAGACAGCATATTCAACTGCAACAGATCATGCGGGAGCTGAGCCTTCAGGATGCGTACCCGCCCGAGAATCTGCTCGCCCTGCTCTCCTCCTACAAAGTAAATCTGATGACCGCCGAACAGCTTCCCGAGGGCAGCGAGGCGGACCGTCAGATGAAACGGATTCTGCTCCGCTACGAGTCTTGGAAAAAAGAACACGACCGGATCGACTTCGACGATGTTCTGACCGGCGCGCACGCGATGTTGAAGGAACGTCCCGATCTGCTGGAGCGGCTGCGTCGCCGTTTCTCGCATCTGATGGTCGACGAGTTCCAGGACACCAACCTGCTGCAATACGAAGTCGTGAAAATGATCGCCGCTCCGCGCAACAATCTGATGGTCGTCGGCGATGACGATCAGACGATCTATTCGTTCAACGGCGCTCGCAGCGAATTTATTCTTGAATTTGAAAAGCTGTATCCGAAAGCCCGCATCATCACGCTCGATATCAATTACCGTTCTGTCCCGTCCATTGTCGGATTGGGCAACGAAGTCATTCGACATAACAAAATGCGCCGCGACAAGACCCTTCGTGCCGCGCACAACGGAGCCATACTTCCTGCCTATATGCGGCCCGATTCGGCTGACGACGAGGCAGGCCAAGTCATCGCTTTTATCCAGCGCGAGGTGGATGCGGGTCGCCGCGACTACGGGGATTTCGCGATTCTTTACCGTTCGTCCAGCACCAACCGCGCGGTGCTCGAACAGCTCGTGATGCGGGATATTCCGCATATCGACTACGGCGACGGGCGTCTGCTGTACGAACACTGGCTGGTCAAGCCCGTGCTCGATCATATGCGATTGTCGATCAACCGCCGCGACTTCGATGCCATGGCAAGCGTACTGCCGACCCTATACATCGCGCGGGACAAAGGATTGGCGCATATTCAGACAACCGATGCAGCGCGCCCAAAAAAAGGACCGCTCGTTCACCTGTTGACTCTGCCCGGCCTGAAAGACTTCCAGCTTGAAAAGATCCGCCAGCGCCTGGAAATGATCCGCTCGCTCAAAGGCCTTGTTCCTGCCGCCGCGATCACGCAGATTCGCAAAAGCTTCTATGACGCCTATATTCAAGCCGGCGAGCATAGCGAGCAGACCTCTCACCGCGAAATGCTAAAGGAAATGCTGGACGAACTCGAAACGTCCGCCGGACGCTTCGACTCTATCGTCTCCTTCCTGGCTTTCGTCGACGACATGCTGCTGCGCAATCAACAGACCGCCGCCGTAAAGTCGCAGGCCCAAGGCAACCGCGTGGCCCTGATGACCATTCACAAGTCCAAAGGCCTGGAGTTCCCGGCTGTGTTCCTGATCGGTGCCTCCGAAGGCACCCTGCCGCATTCCTCGGCGCTCGGAGCCGATTCCTTGCGCGACACCCGGGTCGGCTTGGAAGGCGAAGCCAGCTATACCGAAGCGCTCGAAGAAGAACGGCGACTCGCCTACGTCGCCGTAACCCGTGCCAAGGAGCAGCTATTCGTCAGCTCCCCGGCTTTACAGCGCGGCAAGAAAGCCGCCGTCTCGCGCTTCCTTTTGTCCGCCTTCGGCCAGGACACCGCAGCCTCCGACGCCGCGGCGCGCGCCGAACACGGCAACCGCCGAAGCGGCCCGGACCCAACCCGCTTCGGCAAAGTCCGCACCGGTCGCTATGGCCGCTCAGACGTGACCTCCGGCACGGGAAGTTCACCATCCGCGTCCGCAACCGCCACCGGCCGGACCCAAAGCGTTCCCGTCTGGATGTGCACCACCGGCTCTTGCGTCGCCTGGACCCGCATCATGCACAGCAAAGACATGGCCGCCGCGCACAAGCCATGTCCGTTATGTGGCTCGCCTATGAAAAAAGGCCGCAAAGACGTTCCCGTTTGATATTGATCCGATTCAAGACAAAAAAGGAGATCCAAGCCTTATCAAGGCCTGGATCTCCTTTTTGTTATTTTTTCGGATGCGTATCGAACTTGTACGTCCAGAACTTCTCGCTGGCAAAACGTTCCCGGATCGTCGGATGGTGCGCAGGCAAGCCTTCGAATACGGGATCGGTGTGGAACTGCGACTTATGCGCTTTGATCGAACCGATCTTCTGTTCCAGGAAAAGCGTGATGTCGACATGAATATCGGCCGGACCCAGCGCACGCTCATGCCCTTTTGCAAAAGCGACCACATGTACTTTCGGACGGTCCTTGGGCTTCATGGCTTCAACGACACGAACGATGGCAGCACCGCAGGCGTCATGATCGGGATGCACGCTGTACTCCGGATGGAAAGTTAGAATGAGCGAAGGATTCAGCTCCTCGATCAGCTCGCGCAGCTTGCCGTCGAGCAGCTCGCGGTCTTCGAATTCGATCATTTTATCGTGAAAACCCAGCGTACGGATATCCGTAATCCCAATAGCCGCGCACGACGCTTCAAGCTCGCCACGGCGCACGGTCGGCAAAGTCACGCGATTCGCGAACGGCGGGTTACCGAGGTTGCGGCCGAGCTGGCCCATGGTCAGGCAGGCATAGGTGACCGGCGTGCCGTTATGCAAATGATAAGCGGCTGTACCGGATACGGTATAAGATTCATCGTCGGGATGGGGAAAAACTATCAAAACATGACGTTCCACGGGTATACCCGCTCCTTTCCTGATGCGGTGCAAGCCGCCTTGTTGGAGATCAATGATACGTATCGACTTAAAAAGGTTCGGGGCTCAGCATCAGGCTGACGACCAGTTTGCCGTCATTATCGTTACCGGCAAGAATCGCTCTTTCCGGTTCGGTTTCTTCATAATGCGTCAATCCTTCGGCATAGATCCAGCCCTCGGGCATTTTCAGGCCGACCCGGTACGGGCCGACGCCGGAGATCGAACCTGTCGAATAGCTGATTTTGACGTTGCGGATCAGGTTCGAAGCAATCAGCTTCGAGCGGTCTTTCTCGAATGTATAGGCGCCGTTGGTCAGCTCAAGATGCAGATAGAGCTCCTGATTTTTCAGCTTGTCGAGCAGCTCTTGAACGGCTTGCGGTTGAATCGGCAGCATCGGAGTCTTCCCTTCGGTTTAAAATTTACTAAAAGTAACTTTCATTATAGTACAGGATGCCGATCGGGACAATGAAGAGAGGATTTTACGCAGACGAAAAAGAAGGAGAGTGTTCTTGGGCGACGTGGTTTGTCGCGGGAAAGTCCTGTTCGGTAGGGCAGCATATAGGCTGCGGGAAAATTCAGTGAAAGACGCTGTCTCACCCGAAAATTTGGGAGTGGCATGTGTGCCAATCCCAAATTTTCGGGTTCAAAGGCGTCTTTCACTGAATTTTCCTCTCCGCCGCTTCGCTGCAACCGAAGTCAGGACATGCTCGACAAGCCGGGTCTTCTTCGAAGACTTTCCTTCTTGATCGCTGCGAGTCGAGGTAAGGGGAGAAGAAAGTTTAACTTCCTTTTCGCATAGGGCGTTGAAACTATTTGAGCTTAAACGACAAAAAGAGGCGAAAAAGCTTGAATGCTCGCTTTTTCGCCTCTAAGCGTCCGTTCGTTCCGTTAGAGTGTTCAAACACCTATCAAACCAGTCAGCGGCGTACACGGGACACGGCCTTTTCCAGCGCAAAAATCCAGCAAAATCCGCTCATTTTGTAGGATTTGCAGTTTTCCCGCTTACTCCACCTCGTCCCTTTAGCATGCTTAGGAAGCTTCGGATCTTTTTGGGTTGGCTTCGCTTGAAGCCGGACGATCAATAACGTTCGCGTTGCCTGCTTCAGCAGAAGTCGTGGCGTCGATCACGAAATCCTGATCGGGATCGTCGGCAGACGGCACGATCGGAAGTTCCGCTACGGGCGTCAAGTTCGTGGCTTCCGCAGCCAGCGCCTCGTCGACCTTGAAGCGGCCGATCATATGCTCCAGTTCGGCTGACATGCGTTCCAACTCTGTGGCTGAGCTTTTCATATGGTCGATCGCGGTCAGTTGGCCGTCGGCGGATTCTTCGATACCGACAAAGTGTTCGGATGCGCTGCGCGATGCTTTTTCCATCAATTCGGCAGCAGCGGTGGCTTGTTGGGCTCCCGCCGCGGTCTGCTCGGATACGGCGGAGATTTCCTGCAACTGCTCGGCGATGCGTTGGACCGACGCCAGAATGCCGCTGAAGGAGTCGCCTGTACGTTTCACCACACTTGCCGCTTCGTCGATTTTGCCGGTTTGGACACGTACGCCCTCGACGGCCTCATGGGTCTCTCCGATGATTCCGGTGACAATCGACGCTACGTCCGAAGCCGATTTTGCGGTCTGCTCGGCCAGCTTGCGAACTTCATCGGCCACGACGGCAAAGCCGCGTCCATGCTCACCGGCTCTTGCCGCCTCGATTGAAGCATTGAGCGCCAGCAGATTCGTTTGCGACGAAATCGCCTGAATCTCGCCTACGATCTCGCCGATCCGACTGGAATGCTGATTCAAACGTTCTACGCGCGATCTCGTCTCGTCCGAGGAAGCCTGCACCGCTGCCATCTGTCCAAGCGCGCCTACCACGAATTCTCCGCCGGTTTTCGCCGTCTCCGAAGCTTCCTGAGCGGCGCCCGCCACCACGTTAAGCGCATCGGCGATATGCTGGATGCCTCCGCTGACTTCGCCCAAAGCCCGCGAGTTCTCTTCGCTAAGGCGAGCCTGTTCCCGCATGCGTTTACCCGCTTCGCCGAGATGGACCGCCATTTGTCCGCTGGCCGCCGCCCATTCCTCTGCCCGATCCGACAAGGCTTCCGCAGAGCGACGGGTATCCTGCGTGCCTGAGCGCACGCCCAGAATCATGCCGCTCATCGTGTCCAACATGGAGCGGAACGCTTTCGACAAGCGTCCGATCTCGTCTTTGCGCGTATCTGTGATCGCAAGCGTCAGATCCCCTGCTTCCACCCCGCGCATCTCGCCCGTCAATTTCCGCAGCGGCGCAACGATCATTCGGGAAAGAAGATACAGCACAACCAGGGAGACAGCCAAAACGATGCCGCCCAGCAGCAGCGCCTGATTGCGGTTATGATCCATCTGCGCCTGGATGGACGTAGCGTCGAAGTCGGCCCCCAGTACGCCCAGAACCTGGCCTTCCGCATCCTTGATCGGCACATAAGAGGTTAGCGTGGTGCCATACTCGTCGTCTGTCGTCAGGCTGCCGATTTTCGCTTTTCCCGTAGCGAAGACGGCTTCAAGCTCCGGATTGACTGCGTCCTCTACCGCTCCAAGCGCAGACATTTCTTCCGCAGCGGCATTTGTCGGAGCACCGTCAACCGCGTAAAAATACTCCGGAGACCCATCTTTGTCGCGCATGTTCATCGTATAGAGGTATTTCAGATGATTGGCTTCCCGAAGTTCATTCAACCTTTTGCGCAATTGGAAATAATACGCGGTAACGCCGCTTTCGGGAGTGATCTTGCTATACGCGCCGGTGTCGATCTCTCCGGTCGCATAGTCCGCGATGCTCTGCGCCTGTTTGCCTACGGAGCCAACCAGAAGCAGGGAGGAAGACCTGTACATGCTGTAACCCAATACGACTTCCGACACGACAATCAAGATAGAAAAAATCAACATGATCTTCAACTGCAAGCTTTTCAAAAAACTTCGCCTCACAATCCTGAACTGGAATGCTGAAGAGGGGTGCACCTCTTTCTGTTGTGATAAGTTTAGGCGATCGGCTAAAGCGTTTCAATCAATTTTTTGGATAAAAAGCTTACATTTCGCATATTTTTTTGTTTTTTCTTAAAAATTCAACGAACGATTCACATAAAATGTATATTGATGTTAGATAGATTAACACCATAGAGTCTTTGGACCTAAAACACGCACTAAAAAAGACACGCCCTTCGAAAAGGGCGTGTCTCGTTCCGCTGCCTTGCCAACGCTAAAGGTACTGGCTTCTATCAAGCATTTCCCCACGCCGTGGCAAGCCGGCTGGTTCACGCGATCACACCGAGATCGCTTGCGATCAGTTGTTCAGCGTGAAGTCGTTCGAAGCCGAGGACAGCGCATTGGCCGTAGCCTGGTTGCCGTCCGAAAGCGACAGTACGTACGCGCGGTACTGCGTATTGGCTTGCAAAGCGTTGCCGTAGATATCCGTGTCTCCGCTGTTCAGGCTGAACGAAGCGGTGCCGCTCGAAGACTTGGAGTACGCCGTCGACGCACTGTTCGCCACCGAAGCCGTGAAGTTCGCGGCATCGGATGTCCGAACCAGCAGAACGCGGTAACCGGAAATCCCGGAAGCATTAGCCGGAGGAGCGAAGTTCACGGTCACCGCCGCTCCATTCGCCGTTACGCCGACAGAAGCTACAGGTTGAACCGCTGCTTCGCTAAGCGAAATTTCGGCCGAAGCGTTCGACAGCGTATTGGCTCCGCTGCTCGCTACGGTCAGAACGTAGATGCGGTATTTGCCGCCTGTCGTAATGGTGTTGCCGAACACGTCGCGGCTATTGGCCGCGAACGACTCGCGAATCTGTCCCGTGCCCGATTTGGACACCGATACATAGTTCGAAGTCGCGTTGGCATCCGCCAGCGAGAACGAACCGGCGCGATCCGAAGGTACGGCCAGCAGGCGGTATTCGGACACGTTCTCTTCGTTCGACGAACGCGTGAACGTCGTTTCGATATCGCTCGCGTTGCCTCTTGCTCCGCTTACCGTAGCGGCGACGTTGGTTGCGCCGGATACCGCCGAGTTGCTCGACAACGATACGGCGTTCGATACGCCCGACAGCGCATAGTTCGAATTGTTATTCGACGAGTTGGTCGAACCTACCGACAGAACGAACACGCGGTAGCTGACTCCGTTGCGGATCGGTTCGCCGTTCACGTCGCGGGTCGAAGCATTCAGGAACTGGCTTTGGTTCGCTCCCGTTTTCGATACGGACGTGTAGTTGGAAGAAGACACGTTGATCGCCGAAGACAGGTTGAAGCTGCCCGCGCTACCCGATTTTACGACCAGGATGCGATATTGCGACAAGCTGCTTTCGTCCGAAGCGCGTCCGAAGGTCACGAGCAGGTCGCGTCCGTCCCCGTAATCGCCGGCGTCGCTAAGCGACGGCGTGGAAGCCGCGCCTACGCTGTAGTTGCCCGACAGCGTGATCGCCTGGGAAGCGTTCGACAGCACGTTCGTGCTGGACGACGTGCCCGAACCCACAGTCAGGACGTAGACGCGGTAAGCGGTGCCGTTGCGGATCGCGTCGCCGTCCGTGTCGCGTGCTCCGTTGGTGAGCGTTTGAGCGATGTTCGAACCTGTTTTGTTGATCGTGGTATAGTTGGCGCTCGATACGCCGTTCGCCGTATTTACGTTGAAGGAAGACGATTTGGAATCTTTCACGACCAGAACGCGGTATTGGCTGACCAGCGATTCGTTGGTCGCCCGGTTGAAGTTGACGCGAAGATCTCGTCCGTCTCCGTAGTCGCTGACGTCGCTCGCGCTTACCGCCGTAGCCGATACGTCCGATCCGGCCGTCGCCAGCGTCACCGAAGAAGAACCGGTGGACAGCGTGTTGCTGGCCGCTACGTTAGTCGTACTGTTTGCCAATACGAATACCGTATAAGGCACGCCGTTTTGGATCAGATCGCCTGCGGTATCGCGCGACTGCGCATTCAGCGTCACGCTAGGCGTAGCCGAACCTTTGGCAACCGTCGTCGAATTTTGCGCATTTACTCCGTTCGCCGCATTCAGGTTGAACGAAGCCGCGTCTCTCGTTTTCACGACAAAGACTTTGTAACCCGATACGCGCGATTCGTCCTGGGCTTTGGTGAACGATACCGTCAAGTCGCGGCCGTCGCCGTAATCGGCTGTATCCGTAGCTTTGACTGCTGTCGCCGTGTCGGCAGCTCCGGTCGAAGTGCCGCTCAACGTTACCGCCGCCGAAGGGGAAGACAATACCGTTTTGCCTGTCGCATAACGGTTGCCTACCGCAAGAACGAACAGCTGATACGATTGACCGGACGCCAGCGCTTGTCCGTCCGAATCTTTAGCTTGCGCGCCCAGCGAGATCGACTGGTTCGATCCGTTCGGAAGCACCGTGGTGTAGCTTGAGTTCCAGGCTTTGGACGCATTGAACGAAGACGCGCTGCCCGATTTGACGGCGTATACGCGGTAATGATCCACATACGATTCATCCGCCGATTTGGAGAAGGTCACTTGCAGATCGCGACCGTCGCCGTATTGTCCCAGACTGCGAGCCGAGACGGAAGCCGGAGCCACAAGCTCGCTCGTCGTGGTGATTTGAACGCTTTGGCTCGCCGCGTTCCATCTCACGTCCTGGCCGAGCGACTCGCCGATGAATCTCAGCGGAACGACGGTATTGCCTTTGATGGCGCGGGCCGGTACGTCAAGCGTTACCGATTGGCCGTTGACGGTGGCTGCTTTGGAACCGATCTTCAGCATCACGGTATTGCTGCCTTTGTAAGCCGTGATGGTTTGCGTTTTCTGGTTCCAGACCACTCTGGCATTCAGCTCTTCAAAGATACCGCGCAGCGGAACGAGTGTCGTATTGCTCTGGATAACCGGAGCCTGGCGCGTAACCAATTCCACCCCGTCGATGTAGATTTTAATATTTGCTGCCGCGTCTGCCGAATGGGGAATGGCCGCAGGCGCAAGAAGCGCTCCGGCAAGCAAAGCCGCACTGATTTTTTTCATATTCTTCTTCATGATTTTAAATTCTCCTTTCCGATACCTCGGTTGGATTTTGAATTTTTTCCATACTTTTCGAAAACCTATTTCTCTTTACTCCTAATATTTGACGCATGAAACATCGAAAAGGTTGCCTTTGTCTCCGAATTTCTCCCAAACTAATTGGTAAAAAGATCTGAAAACCAGCGTTGTTGCTAGGTTTTCGCCTCCAAAAATAAAAAGCAAAAAAAGCTTGCCGACTGCGCAATTTTTTGCGTTCGGCAAGCTTTTTTTATGTTCAAATCAACTGGATCAACGACAAGATAATCCCGACCAGGAATCCGCAGACAGCCCCGTTCACGCGTATCCACTGCAAGTCCTGTCCGATTTTTTCTTCCAATAGTTCAACAAGCTGATTATCGTCCATCCGGTCCACGTTGTCGCGAACCAGTTGACCGATCCGATAGTGGTTTTGCTCGGCAATCTGCACGATCGCGCCGCGCGTTTTTTCCTCCCACATTTGGATGCGCTCCGGCTCCGACGCCATGTTACGCATAACGGCAGCGTAGAGACGGAACACGATCCGACCGCCTTTGGCACGTTCTTCGGCCGTTTTTTCCAGTGCGAATTCCCGCAACTTCTCCAGATTGTTCAAAATAAAATCTTCCGTCGCCTGCTCATGCAGCACTTCAAGCACCTGGCCCCGTACGTATTCCAGCTTCTCTTCGTCTCCAGCGGCTTCGAACAGCTTCACACGCACCTCGCGCAAAATCGCCAACCGCTGTTCGCCGTAAGGGTCCAGCAAGGAATCGACGCCTGCAACCAGCATGGTCTGAATCATGGAGCCGAGCTTGTCCTCATTGACCATCCCCGCAAATGCCTGAAAAGCAAACCCGGTGAATCCGCCGACTTTGGCATTCGAGAGCTGATCCATCGCCAATGCGCCCATCGTATCTTTGGTCTCCGGCCGCTGCGCCCATGTCTTCGCTTCCTTCAATGCGTAATCGAACAGCTTGATCTCGTAACCGTCGTTCAGCACTTTGGTCAGCGCGCGATCCGCCAGGTCTGCCGCGTTAACGCCGCGAATATAGTTCGCCGCCGCGTCGCGCACGGGCTCTACGGCTTTTTCAAGCGGAAGCTTCGCAATCGTCTCTGCCGCAAAATCCAGCACCTGCTGGCGCGTACGCTTGCGAGCGACTACACGCGTCAGCATTTGCGCTGCCGCTTGAATCAGATTCAACTTGCGCAGTTGCTCGGTGATGCTTTCTTTGTTGAGCAATTGCGTCTCCATGGCAGAAACCAGTGAATCCACGATCCGCCCCTTATTTTTTAGCAACAAGGACGTATGCGGAATTCGAAGCCCCAGTGGATGCCGGAACAGCGCAGTCACCGCGAACCAGTCCGCCAATCCACCGACCAGACCGGCTTCGAAGCCTCCGATCAACAAGAAGGTCCAGTTATTTTCGGGTAAAAATAGACATGCCACAAATCCCGCTGCCATCACGATCAGTGAGATTCCGGCCAAATTTCTTGATCCCACGTTCATCTCCCCTTGCTTCAATGTAAAAAAACGTCACACTTTCTTCTTCATTTTAGTACAGCATCTGATTGAAACGCAAAAAACAGCTGTAAATCAGTAGTAGAAAAGTCCGGCGTCCCGATAGAGCGGGTCACGGCGAAAGGATGGAGACTCTGATGGACAATATCGTATTCATTACCTTTAAGCAGGAGAGACCGCTTTTGGCCGTGCTGGATCGTTTCAAGGAAAAACCTGTAACCGATGAATATTCCGTCATGCAGGCTGCCGTATTGCGCAAACTGTCGGGTAAAATCATACGGGAACGCAGTTACAATTTCGGCGAAGACGAGACGGGAACCCGCCATTTGACGAATGATCTGATCGACTCCGTCGTCTCTGTCCTGTCGGGTCCGATCGGCAGTCTGATTGGAGGCTATACGGGGCCCCTGCTGGATGCGGACTTCAATGCCAGACAGATCGTAGAGGACTCCGGCATGCTTGAAGCGATCGCAGCCAAGCTCAACGAGAACGAATGGGCACTGCTGGCTTTGGTTCGTGAACATAACGAGATCAGCCTCAGCAGCCGACTCAATACGCTTGGAGCCAGTGCAGCCGTACGCAAAGACGCCGCGCTCGTCGCTTACGAAGTGATGAATGCCCGTGCGGTTCGCAGCGAGTGGGAAGAACGCAATGGAGCCTTTGACGCAGAAGCGGCCGACGATGCCCTGAAGGAAAGCATTCGTACCGAACTGCGCGAGCGCGCCAAACGCAATTCTTTTGAACAGGAGCAGTCGATTCGCGAGCGCCTAAGCGGTGATTTTGACTACTTGCAAAATAAAGCCGGCACGCGCGAAAACCAAAATAGCACACGCTCCATCGAAGGTTAATCGTAAACGGCTACATCTCCACCCGTCCTTTAGGCTCAATTTGCGTTACCGATCCCCTGTCTAACGATTCAAAGCAACACCCTTTTTCACAAATTTATGGAAGCTTGGTTTATAATAAATAACAGGCAATGGGAGCAAAAAAATCGCCAATCCTTGCGCCTACATACATAAGAGGAGGTTGTTTGAACAATGAAAAAATGGTGGTCCTTGTCCCTCTCCCTCGCGCTGATCGGCTCCGCGGTCCTTCCGGTTTCCGCTTTTGCCGCGCAAACGGCGCCCGTTCAACAGCAACCGGCCGAAACAGACCCTGCCGCGACAGAAGAGCTGACCCCAGCCATGATCGCCGCTTTGGATTATGCCGATGCACTCGAAGCCATCATTCAATACGAAGAAAAAGCCGCAAACGCCTTCAACGCGGTAGGCATGGTATCTGCGTCCAATCGCAAAGCGGTCTATTCCACATTGAACAACACCATCATCCCGAACTACAGCAAATTCTATTACCACCTCAAGCAAATCAAACCGTCCGGCAAAGAAGTCACAAAGCTGCACGGTTACTACCTGCAAGGCGCCGCCCTTCAACTCGAAGGCATGCAGCTGATCAAAAAGTCGCTATACGGAGCCAAAATCAACTGGACCACCTATAACCAAGGCCAGTCCAAACTAAAATCCGGCAAAGCCAAAATCGACCTCTTCCTCGACGGTTTCGATGCTTACATGAAAAAACTCCAATAATGGAATGACTCGAACGATTCCATGAATTGATCACGAACTAATCTCCATATCTTTATCTCTCTTATCTCTCATCTCTTAATCGTTTATCCCTTAATCCCTTCTTACTCAAAAAACCGGCAGGCCGCTATGGCGTCCTGCTTTTTCCTCCTCTACTCTTCAATTCTTGTCGAACTTTACCGAAATATAGCGATATGCAGTGTTTATATTTATTTTTACGTATAATTTATTGCAATTGTGTTGCTCAAAACATAAAATGCTAGTATTATGACCGCTTACAAGGTTAGGTTACGCCCCTCGAAAACCTGCTTGAACCGTACGTGTTTCCGATGGACGCAATCCTTAAGTTTGATGCGGTCAAAGTACTAGAGCGTGTACGCAAACTCAGGCGACGTGCATCTTGAACTGCCTTTTCGCCCTCCTCTACGTCACTTTCCCTTGACGTGCCCCGGCACGCCTTCGGAAAAGTTCCTTGCTGAGAACGAAAATTCAGCTCAATCTGCGCCCTTCGGAGTTTGCGTACACGCCCTAGAAAACTACGATTTTTAATCGAAGAAAGGATCGGTACTGCGATGGATCAACAACGCTTTACGCTTGATTCCCACCTCTGCTTCTCTCTTTATGCCTGCTCCCGGGCGATTTTCCGGATGTACCGGCCTTTGCTCGACGAGCTGAATTTGACCTATCCCCAATATCTCGTGCTGCTTGTGCTGTGGGATCGGCAAGAAAGCAGTATCAAAGAACTGAGTCAAGTGCTCAGTCTCGATTCCGGCACGCTGACGCCCATGCTGAAACGGATGGAGGCTTCGGGTCTGCTGGAACGCAGCCGTTCGCTGGAAGACGAACGGATCGTAACGGTGCGAATCACGGAAAAAGGGCTGGAGCTTCAAGATCGTGCCAGCTGTATTCCTGCATCGCTGGTTGAATCCAGCGGTCTTGAAGTCGATCAGATCGACATGTTGAACGAAACGATTCGGACGCTGATGGCCAGCGTAGAAAACTACCGCTAAAAGCCCGCTTCGTTAAACGGATAGGCTTACGCTTCGGACAAATGCGGTTTACAACTTGAACGTCAAGCGCGACAAGCCATTCGAAGTCGCCTTTTGCAGCCGGTCGTTCCCGATGGACGACCGGCTTTTGGTTCTAAGTTTTCCGCCTGCGAAGGAAATCCTCATTTTGTAATGGCAGCGTCGTTTTGATCCGATAACAACAATGAGCAACGTTTACGTACCGGGTTCGAATGCGGCCCGAAGTCAAGTTTTTCAAGAAATGAGGAATCTCAATGACCGAATACCGGCGCTTCTTACGTCGGCTTGTGCGCAATTACATCATCGGTTCGGTACTGGCCGTTCTTTGCCTGGGAGGAGCCGTCATGTCGTCAGCGCTCAGGTTGCCGATCGGCGGATTCAGCTCTCTTTTCATCGTTCTGTTTATCTCCTTCCTCGTGATGATGTCGGTGGAATTTTTAACGTTCGCGAGACAGGTTCGGCCGATCCGCGGGCTATTTTTGCAGCAGAAGCCTACGATTGACGATATTCGGAACGCTTATGTCCAGATTCACCGGCTCCCTTCGCTGTCGGTGCTGCGCATCATGGGTCCGCATCTGCTCGGCTTATCCGTTCCCGCTATCTTGCTTACGCTGCTGTTTATGCGGATCGGCTGGGTCGATTTGCCTGTGCATTATATCGGCATCGCTGCCTCGGGCGCCATTCTGGTAGCCGGCATGCACGCCCTGATCGAATACTTTTTGACCGACCAAGCTATTCGTCCCCTGCTCAAATTCGTGAGCGAAATGGGCCAGCGCGACTACGGAATCAGTGTCTCGCTGGACGGGCGCGTGATCGTCTCGACGCAGCGCAAGTTTCAACTTAGTGCATTTTCGATCGGCACATTTCCTTTGTTCTTTTTCGTTCTGGCTACTCAAATTCGCTTGAGCGTTACCGGTTCTCCCCTGATCGAAGATTACTGGCAATGGGCCTCGCTCATTCTGATATTCGGTATCCTTTTCTCGTCGCTCGGGGCATGGTTGCTCAGTCGCAGCGTCCGTCAACCGATCGGCAATTTGGAAAAGGCGCTTCGCGCCGTTCAGACCGGCGATCTCGAAGTACGCGCCTCCGACCTGTACTCCGACGAATTTTCCAGACTTGTCGCGGGCTTCAATCACATGGTGCAAGGGCTGTCCCAGCGTCAACGCGTTAACGAGCAATTGCTGCAAAGCTATTTCTCGACCTTGGCCGCCGCGCTTGACGCCCGGGATACGTACACGGCGGGTCACTCCCAGCGTGTCGCCGAATATTCGCTCCTGATCGGCCGCGGCGCCGGACTCGGACGCGAAGAGCTGGACCTGCTGAATAAAAGCGCGCTGCTGCACGATATCGGCAAGATCGGCGTTCGCGACAGCGTACTGCTCAAAGACGGCCGTCTGACCGACGAAGAGTTCGAGCAGATCAAAAAGCATCCGGCGCTGGGAGAAGAAATCCTAAAGCAGATCGAGCCGGCCGAGATGATGGCTCCCCTGCTGCCCGGCGTACGTTCGCACCACGAACGCTATGACGGCCGGGGGTATCCTGACGGGCTTGCCGGAACCGACATTCCGAAGCTGGGCCGCATTATCGCTGTAGCCGACGCATTTGACGCCATGACATCGGATCGCCCTTACCGCAGCGGGATGCCGCTTGAGAAAGCCATCTCGATTATCTCCGAAGGCAAAGGCACGCAGTGGGACCCGTATTATGCGCAAATCTTCGTCGATGCCTTTTACCAGGGAAAAGAACAGCCGGCAGCGCCAAAGCCAGAGCAATTCCGCGCCGAAGCCTAAGATTTCCGCTCACGCATTCCATCAAAGCAGGTGCTTCTTTTCCCATATTTACGCTATCTGCGACAAAAAAACGCGCCGGACGCCACCCTTACAGGGCAAATGCGTTCAGCGCGTTTTTGATTTGTTGCGGCGGTAAAGGCTCGTAGAGATCGTCCCAGTCGTAAATCATCTGCAAATACGAACGGTAGACGAGAAAAGCAATCACTTTGGGCTCCAGCCGGAACGTCTCGCCGGACGACTCGTGACGCCGAACCCGTTCCTCGATATAGCGGATAATGCCTTCTTCGAGGGCTTTTCGCATTTCCAGCACTCCATGCGCGCCGGACTGACGAGCCTCACGGTAAATGCCGACCAATAAACGATGCTGTCCGCGCAGGGCGATCATCGCATCGAAAGTTCGATTGATATCTTCGCTCAGCGGCTGCCCAGGTACGCAAACACGGTCGGACTCGGCCAGCAACTCCTCCAGCACATCTTCTACGATCGCCCGAAGCAACGCCTCTTTATTTTCAAAACAATCATAAATCGAGCTTTTGCTGACATGCGCTGCTTTGGCTACACTCTCGATCGTTGTCCCCCGGAACCCGAAGCGCTCAAAGCAGAGCATCGCTCCTTCCAGAATACGACGTCGTTTCTTTTCCATCTCGGCCCCTCCTTTTTCTCTATCCCTCGCTTCTATCGTCATCCATTTTCATACAAAAAAGCTTCCCGACAAAGCGACGTTCTCGCTTGCGGGAAGCTTTGTTCCAAACATTGTCACGTACGGCGCGGCCGCCCGCGACGGCTTTATGCCTTGGCTGGCGTCTGATTCGGCACCATGCCTTCTTGCTCTTCTTCGATGCCTGTTTTGATCTTTTTGTTGCTGAACAGGAATACCGCCAGCGCCAGCAGGATAAACACGACCCCGAAGATCGCGACATGGCCGAGCTGCGCCCAGAAGTAGCCCCAGTCGTTGCCGAGCGAGACCGCTTCGCGCAAAGCGCGAATACCGTAGGTCGCAGGCAGGAACGGGTTGATCGCCTGGAAGAAGTCCGGCGTCAACACTTTCGGGAACGTGCCCGCGCTGCCGCCGATCTGCATCAGCAGGATCAGGAAGGCGATGAATTGGCCTACCTTGCCCAGCGCCGCGAACAGGAAGAACAGCAGAGCCAGGAACGTCAGGCTGAGCGTGAACGTGATCGCGTAGAAATGCCATAGGCTTTGCACTTGCAGCCCGACAAATCCGATCAGTACCGCGTCCAGAATCGCCGATTGCAAGATCGCCATGAACAGAATCAGGCTGAACTTGCTCCAGAACCAGGCCAGGCCGGAACGAGGGCGGATTTGCGGCGTTTTGAGCGGGTAGACCGACGAGAACATGAGCGCGCCCGCGAACAGGGCGATCGACATCATGTAAGGCGCCAAGCCTTCGCCGTATTCGGTCACGTCGTGGACGTCGGAATGCTGAAGCTCGGTCGGCTGCGCGAACATGTCGTACGTTTTGTCGTCCGAGCTGACGACGCCGGCTTTTTCCACGCCTTCGGTCAGGGACGTGTACAATTCGTTCGTACCGTCTTTGAGATCGCCGACGCCGTTATTCAGCGTAACCGATCCGTCGGCCAATTGATCGGCTCCGTCTCTAAGCTCACCCGTTGCGGTGCCGAGCTTGCCGATTCCGGTTACCAGTTGGCTGCCTCCGTCTTTCAATTGGCCAAGACCGCTCACGAGGCTTTGCGAGCCGGTTTGCAACTTGTCCGCTCCCGTCACCAGGCTTTGCGAACCGGTTTGCAGTTGGTCGGCTCCGCTGACCAGGCTGGCCGATCCGGTTTTAAGTTGATCGGCTCCACTGACGAGACTCGACGAACCGCTTTTCAGCTGATCCGCTCCGCTGACTAGACTGCCTGCTCCGTCCGCCAGCTTTTTCGAACCCGCTTCGGCTTCGCCGATTTTGGTCGCCAAGGTGCCGAGACCGTCCGTCACTTGCTTTTGCCCGTCGACCAGGCTGGACGAACCTTGCAGCAGTTGATCTTGCCCGTTCGCCAGTTGACCGACGGCCGACTGGATCTGCTGCGCGCCTTCGTTCAACTGCGCGACGCTCGAAGTCAACTGATCCAGTTGGCCGAGCGATTGTTGCAATTGGGACGCGTCGCCGCTTGCGGAAGAATCGCTGCCGGAAGCCGAAGCTCCCGCCGCCATCAAGGACAGCAGCTTTTGCTTATCCGCGTCCGGAATGGTGGAACTGCTTTGAATATACGCGGCCATCGCTTCCTGCTGCTCCTTGATCGAAGCCGCTTTTTGCTGAAGCTGCTGCTGCGCCGCGCCCAGACCGTCGACCGCCGCCGAAGCCTGCGTGCCCAGTCCTTGAACCGCTTCGTTCAACTGCGCCATGCCTGCCGTGAACGGGGTAAGCTGTTCTTGCAGTTGGTTCAGGCCGGCGCTCGATTGTCCCAACCCTTGATTCAACTGCTCCGCTCCGCTTTGCAGCTTTTGCGAACCGTCCGTCAAGGTCGTTGCACCGTCTTTCAACTGCATAAGCCCTTGATCGAGCTGCGTGGCTCCGGTCTGCAAACTACCTGCTCCAGTTTGAAGCGTGCCCAGACCGTCATCCAACTTCTGAGCGCCTGTCGACAGCGTGCCGAGACCGTTATCCAGTTTCTTTGCTCCGGTAGACAAGGTTCCCAATCCGTCATTCAGTTGGGTAGCTCCGCCGGACAGTGTGCCCAAACCGTTGTTCAGCTGCGCGGCTCCCGATGCGGCACTGACAATCCCGGTGCTCAGTGTGCCTGCGCCTGTTTTCAGATCAGTGACGCCTTCTTGGAAGGAGACGCTGTTCGCGGCCAACTTTTTGAGATTATCAGCCAGCTTCTGCGAACCGTCCGCCAGATCGGCGGCGCCGTCATCCAGCTTCTTGGCTCCGTCGTCCGCATCTTTCAATCCGTCGACCAACTCGGTCAGGCTTTTGAATACGGTTGTCGCATATTCTTTGGTCACCTGCTCGGCGATCTCTTCGTTTACTTCCTTGATTGCCGACTTGGCGATCTGTGCGGAAGAGTAACCCATGCCTGCATTGGTGTAATACTGAATATTCATCTTTTTGGGATCGTTGTTCAGCAAGGTCGAAGCATTTTCCGAAAAGTTCTCCGGCAGCTCGATTACCATGATGTACTTCTCGTCGTTCAGCCCTGTAAGAGCCTCCTGCTTATCGGTTGCGACCCACTGGAACGAGTCGTTATCCTTCAACCCCTCGACGAAATCCTTGCCGACGTCGAGTCGCTTGCCTTCATATTGCGTGCCTGCGTCTTCGTTCACGACAGCCACGGACAACCGGTCGGTATGACCGTAGGGGTTCCAGTACGCCGAAAGGAAGAACAAGCCGTACAACCCCGGCACCAACAGCATCGCAATGACGGTCAACATGGTCATCCGATGCTTCAAAATACTTTTCCACTCTGATTTAAACATTTCCGAGGTTAGGCTCCTTTCCTAAAATTGACCAGAAAAACATTTCGGTCATTCGGTACTGATGAGAAGTATATCACATTCGACATATTATTCAACATCTTTTTCATCCTTTTTCAAAAACTTTTCATTAGAATCTCAAGGGCCTGTTCGTGAGGGAAGCATGGACGGCTGCGGGAGAAATTCGTTCAATTCGCTGTCTCACTCGGAAAATGGATAGGATTTGAATACGGAGTTTTCCGAGTTCAAAGGCGTCTTGAACTGAATTTCTCCCTCCGCCTGTTGCTTCCATCAAGAACAAACCTTTTCGAAAGATGAACGTTTTCTCTTTCTTTTATCGCGGAAAAGCAAAGCATAATGTAGAAATAGTTTTACATTAATAAGGATTTTTTCTTTTTTTTGAACGTTTTTATGTGTATTGCTTATTAATCGCTACTTTTCCTTCTGAACGGATGCTATAATTGTGCTAGTTATAATGTGGGAAGTCTGATATCTGATAAATGAGGTGAGTTCCGTTGAACACGGAGACCGATCTGGAACTAAAATATAACGTGCTGACTGAACTGCTGCCGGGAATCCTATCCAGCGAGACGCCTTCGCAGCTGCTTACGCATGTTTTTGATTGCGTAAGCAAATATTTTAGTCTGGATCTTTTGTTGAATTATTGGGTGGAGGAGCGGTTTCCGTATCGGCTTCAGTTGATCCATCATCGCGGCGTGACCGCGGAGGAAGCCGACGCACTGCTTTCTCTCGATCAAGGGCAGACGATTTGCGGGGCCGCGATCAAGTCGATGCAGCCTTATATCTGCGAGCGTCTGCAAGAGACGAATGATTTTCACGGGCGGATTTTGCGTCAAATGGGATTGCAGCGCTATGTATGCTTCCCGATTGTGGTGGGCGACGCAAATCGGCCGTTTGCGATCGGATTCGGTTCGCGTGTGACGGATAGCTTCGATCCTATCGAGCTTGAGGTCCTGCATTTGGTGGCGAAGCAGTTAATCCCGGCGTTTCAACGAATAGGTCAGATTGATGAACTCAAGCGGCAAAACGTGGCTTTGGCCGAAACGAATCGCTTCCTGCATTCCTCGGAAAATCGCTTTGCGGCCATCTTCGCTGCGAGCCCGCACCCGATGCTGATTACAACGTTGGAAGACCGTGAGATCATTGAAGCAAATGACGCTTTTCTGCTGCTACTTGGCATTACGCGCCTTCAAATGGACACGCAGTACAGCAAGCTGATTCGCGGCAATGAGCTGATGCTTCAGATCCCCGAGCCGGACGAACATTCGACGGTTCCCGAAGGGATCAGCCGCGAGGTGACGTTTACCAACCATGCCGGGGATGAAAAGGTCTGCATTTTGCGCACCGTACGGCTCGACTTCAACGGAGAGTTGCTGCTGCTCACGATGATCAGCGACCTGACGGAGCATAAACAGTACGAGCACGAGCTGCAACGTCTGTCCCAGCTGCATCTGGTTGGCGAAGTCGCGGCGGGCATCGGGCATGAAGTTCGCAATCCGATGACCACCGTGCGCGGCTTCCTTCAATTAATGCTGATGCAGGGCAAAAACACGCTCGAACCGGCTTATCTTCAAGTCATGATCGAGGAACTGGACCGCGCCAATCAGATCATTACCGAATTCCTGTCGCTGGCCAAAGACCATATGGTCCAGCTCAAGCGCGAGAATCTGAACGACCTGATCCGCAAAATCCTGCCGCTGATCGAAGCCGACGCTTCCGTCACGGGCAAGATCATCACCACCCATCTGACCGATGTCGAGTCGATCGAGATGGACAACAAGCAGATCACGCAGCTGATCCTTAACTTTATCCGTAACGCGCTCGAAGCCACCGGAGAAAACGGCTGGATTCAGCTTAAAACGTATATGCAGGACGGACGCGCCGTTTTGGTCATCGAGGACAACGGTCCCGGCATCCCGGCCGACGTTGTCGAGCAGATCTGGAAACCGTTCTATACCACGAAGGAAAACGGCTCCGGCCTCGGCCTGGCTATCTGCTTCAGCATCGCAAACAAGCACGGCGCTTCGATCGACTTGTCGACCGGCAAGGAAGGCACGGCATTTTATGTGAGATTCCGGACAAACTAATGCTTCTTGATTCGCCAAAGCTTCCGACCGAACGCCAAAAAGCGTTCGAACGGAAGCTTTTTCCGTTCAAACGCTTAATAGGCCGAGCAAGTTCAACGAAACCGCGTTTCTTTGCCGGCTGTTCGTTTTTTGCAAACTCAGGACTCCGGCATGTTTTTCCCGCCCCACGCCACGATCGCTTCGATCAACGGCACTAGCTCCTTGCCCGACTGCGTCAGCGAGTATTCGACCCGAAGCGGGCTTTCCATATACGCTTCGCGGTGCACGATGCCGTAGGCGATCAATTCTTTCAGGGCATTCGTCAGCGTAGTCGCCGTGATGCCGCCCAACCTTCTTTTTAACTCGTTATACCGAATCGAATCGCTTTCCGACAATACGGCCAACAAAGGCAGATTCCATTTCCCTCCGACGACCTGAAAAGAAAACGTAGCGGGGCAAAGTTTGTCCATATCGAATTCGTATTTCATCGCAACCTCCGATCTTCGCTTACCAGTAGCTTGTCTTGAATAAATTGCAGGTTTAAGTTCGTCTGAAACGCGCATGGTTCTAGGGCGTGTCTTCAAACCTGCCAATGTGCATCTTTTGCCACCTTTTCGCCCTCTCCTACGTCACTTTCCCTTGACGTGCCCCGGCACGCCTTCGGAAAAGTTCCTTGTTGAGAACGAAAATTCGGCAAAATCTGCTTCCATCGAGGTTTGAAGACACGCCCTAGTACTCTGTACCAGGTCAAATAGTGGGTTTACGTTTGGCCGAAACGCGCACGGTTCTAGTGCGTTTCGGACAAGCGTAACCTTACATTTAATTGGTACAGAGTACTAGTGCGTTTCAGACAGACTAAACCGTTCACCGATTGAAGACAAGCTACCAGGTATCTTTTTGAATACCTGGTACGGAAAAAGACAGTAATTGAACTTTATGTTTTAGGTCTTATAATTGTACTACGTAAGGTAAATAAAGTTAATATATTTTACATTGCAGATTATTATCCGCGCAAGAATCTATACATTCCTCTTCATACCGAAAGGAGATTCAATCTATGACTGACAATATGTTCTGCGACTTAAAAACGGGCGTCTGCGGACCTGCCAACGAAGAAGAAACAAACGGTCTGATCGACTTCGCGCCGCAAATGCCAAAAATGACCCTCTACTACGTCACCGATCCGATCTGCTCGCACTGCTGGGCGCTTGAACCTGTACTTGGACGCTTCATTCGCCAGTACGGCCAATATTTCAACGTGACTATCGCGATGGGCGGACTGCTGCCGAGTTGGCACGGTTTCGGAGACAGAGCCAACGGGATTCAAAAGCCTTCCGACGTTGCCGGGCACTGGAGAGAAGTCGGCGAGCATTCCCGAATGCCGATCGACGGAAGCGTTTGGCTCGACAATCCGCTTCAATCCTCTTTCCCTCCGTCCCGCGTTTTCAAAGTCATTCAAAATAAACACGCGGGCAAGGAGCAGGAATTCCTGCGCAAAGCACGCGAGCAATTGTTTGCCTTCAACGAAAATATTGCCGAAGACCTCACCATGATCCGCCTCGTCGATGAGATCGGCCTGGACGGGAAAGCGATCGTCGACGAAGCCGCCACCGAAGCCGCTCAGGACCTGCTGGAAGAAGACTTCGCGCTCGCGTCCCGCCTCGGCGTACGCGGATTCCCGACGATCATCCTTATGAACGAAGAAAATAAGGGCGTGAAGATCGTCGGTGCGCAAGCACTCGATACCTATGTCAAAGGCTTGGAATCCGTCCTCAAGCAAAAGCCGACACCAGCCGAAGTGCCTGCGCTTGCCGACTGGTTCTCAGGGAAAGAGCATCTATTCGCCAAAGAAATCGAAGTGATGTACGACCTCCAACCGGATCAGACCGAAGCTTTTATTACGGCGCAATTGAGCGGTCGACCGCATCGCGTTCAACAGGTGCTGGGCGAATTGTACATCTGAACAAGATACCGAGGCGGTTGAAATTGACCGGGGAAGTTTCGTTTGAGGGGAAGCGGGGGAGGCTACGGGAGGAATTCGTTCAAGACGCTGTCTCACTCGGAAAGCTGCCATGATTGGGATTCAGGGAGTTGCTTTCCGAGTTCAAAGGCGTCTTTCACTGAATTCCTCCCTCCGCCTATGCGCTTGGTTCGCAAACCAAATTCCCGAAGACCTTAACCGCCCATAGGCGGTTTTTTTATGTTTAGAAAGCGTTAATTCTAGAATCTAGTAGCCCACGCCAAAAGGTAACTGGGCAGCTTCCCTATTGCAACACGCGG
>NZ_JBBKAR010000008.1:0-59320 GCF_037722395.1 Saccharibacillus sacchari
AACGTGTGGAGCTGACCAGTACTAATCGGTCGAGGGCTTATCCAACGTTCTCATCAAGAGAACAACTTCGAACAGACGCGAAGGTATCGTTTCGGATCCGGTTTTCAAGGTGCAAACCTTGTTTCGTGGTTGATTCTTTCAACTACAAATGGTTTGGTGGTGATGGCAGAGGGGTTCCACACGTTCCCATCTCGAACACGACCGTTAAGCCCTCTAACGCCGATGGTACTTGGACCGCAGGGTCCTGGGAGAGTAGGAAGCTGCCAAGCCGATCAAGAAGTCTTCTCTTAACGGAGAAGGCTTTTTTTGTTTGAGGAGAAAGACAGGGATGCACGGGGAGGTCGCTTCGGGAGAAGCCTTGTCGCTGCCCTGGTTTGCCTAACGGCAAGCCCAAAGTCGCGCCAAGGCTTCTTCCTACGCTCGGCGTGCTACCCGTCGTTGTGATGTAAGAAAAGAGCGTTTGGTTTGTTTACCAAACGCTATCCAAAAAGAGAAAAAGCCTATTTTTATAGTATGCCATCCTCATGCAAAACCCTTCATCACCAAAATTTTCAATCTATATAGAAAAATAAAATAATAAAAAACCAGGAACTAAGAATCATATAAAATATCCTTCCATTCTTGTTAAATCAGAACAAGTACATCCAGTTCCATCCTCTTTCTTCGCCCATCAATTCCTGTAGCCGGCAAAGCCGCTACCTCTTTCCAGCGGCTAAAATAGAGCCGTATCTTCAAAGAAACTTCGCCCCAATATCTCAAGCATGGAGGGCTTAAGATGCTTTCCACTACCCCCTTGCCTGAAGCGGGAGTCGGTTTCGAACCGGAGCGCCTTTGTGTTTTCCCCTTACCGCTGTAGCATTTATCTAATAAAAGGGCCAAACACAACGAAGCGCAGATCGAAACCGACTCCCGCTCCCTCGGTAACATTTTTGTAACCGTTCTCCAAACCATCCTCGGTATAATGATGAAATGGATTAATCAGCCTTGGTGGCTGCTTGAACCAGGGAAAAAGTCAAAGTCTGCACAACAATCAACTGGTTTTTCTAGGGGACTTTCGGTTTTAAGCAGGGAATTTAGAACCGGGAGAGAAGAACTATATGGGGATTTTATAGAATTGCGCAGAACGATGTAAGGGGGAATTGAATATGAAGCGGAAGGTGATGTCTTTTGCCTTTTGCCTATTCTGCACTTCACTTCTTCTTCTAACGGGATGCTCATCGGAGGAGCCTTCGTCCTGGGCGGTCTACGATGGTGCAACGATTGAAGAAAGTTTTCCCGTGCCTAAAGAAGCAAGTAAAACAGATGTGACAGCCAATAATACGAAAATGAGCTATATACGCTATTCGGTTCCGGGACTCGATAGCCTGGACCAAATTCCGACAGCTTACTTGGATGCGATCAAAGCATGGGGCTGGACCGAGCAAACGGATCAGGAAAACCTCGAAGAACCGAATCCGATCCTCATTTTTTCAAAGGGCGGAACGACGGTGCATTTATCACTGGAAGGTAATTATTTGACGGTGCTGGTCCCGAAAGAAAACTAAGGACGGCAGAGACGGAAAACTTATAGAATGCGAAGTTTAATAAAAAGACCGGTACACCGACGATGAAGTCGGGTCCGGTCTTTCTTTGGTTGTATGAAAAAAAACGATTACTGTACGTAATAGGAGACGTCTTGCGGATTGAGCTTGATCATGACCTCTTTATTTTGGCCTCTCATGCTGAGCAGGATCGAGATCCGCGGAGCCATAAACCAAAAATGCCAGAACAATAGTGCTAAAGTAAACGGCAGCGGCAACCAAGCGACAAGAACTCCGATAAAGACGAATCCGATCCAAAGGCTTTGCAGCAGGACTTGTTGAAGAACGGAGTACCCCATATGCTGATCAGGAAGGAAGCCGAACCAGATGCCGGAGAAGCGCAAACGCCACTTTTTCCGATACATAGGGCCGCGAATAAGCAAGACGGAGTGAGAGACAACAAAATGAATCCAAAGAACAATAAGAAAAGCAGCGGGCATATAGAGAAGTGCGTGCCAGGAGAACAAAAAGGTTCCGACAAGCAGTACAGGAATGGGGACTAGTAAATAAATCAAAAGCAGAAGCTGCGGGATATGAAACTTGCGAATAAGCTGATATTGATAGATCGTGGCGTTGCCGTTCTCGCGCTGTTGCTCCAGCATGTCCGACCTTCCTTCCTGTTCCAGATCAAGCGTTCCCGAAATTGGGAATCAAGCTACTATTATCATAACGCAAACGGGCAGTAATCGGAAGGTTGAAAAGTCATGCTTGCGCTCCGGATATAAAATGTAGTTCAGCGACGGCACTAAATCAGGTACAATAGATAAGTAAAAATGCACGGTACGGGAGGCGCGGCATGAAGGAATCGAATCATAACGACGCTCCGCTTTATACAGAGCTATTGCGTTACGCCGCACGTAAAGAAGCTTCTTTTCATGTGCCTGGTCACAAAGACGGGAACTTTTATCGGGATACAGAAGGAACAGTGCCGTATGGATTTTCAGAGGTGCTGTCTATGGATGCGACAGAGATCGAAGGAACAGACGATCTCCACGATCCGGAAGGCGTTATTCGAGCCGCACAGGAGAAGGCAGCGACTTTTTTCGGGGCAGAGGAGACGTTCTTTTTGGTCGGAGGAAGCACGGTTGGGAATCTGGCGTTGATTCTGACGGTTTGCTCGGAGCCGGGAGATATTCTGATCGTACAGCGCAACGTGCATAAGTCCGTGTTAAACGGGTTGATGTTGGCGGGAGCGCGTGCAGTATTTGTTTCCTCGGAGCATGAAGCATTAAGCGGACTATCGGTGCTTCCGGGAGAAGCTTCGCTGGAGCAGGCATTGGAACGTTATCCGGAGGCCAGAGGAGTGCTGTTGACCCGGCCTAACTATTACGGGATGGGACGCAGCATTCACGAGACATCTGAGCTGTGCCATCGGTATGGGGTTCCTTTGCTGGTGGATGAAGCGCATGGGGCGCATTACGGGTTGCATTCGGCTTTTCCGGCATCGGCGCTTGCAGAAGGAGCGGACGGCGTGGTGCAGTCTACGCATAAAATGCTGGGCGCAATGACGATGGGGGCGATGCTGCATGTACAGGGAGAGCGATTGGATCGCGACCTGTTGCGCAAGCGTCTAGCCATGGTGCAAAGCTCCAGTCCGTCTTATCCGATCATGGCTTCGCTGGATCTGGCGCGTAGCGTGGCCGAGCAGCGAGGAGAAGAAGGCTGGAAAGATGCGCTGGAGGCAGCGGCTTATATTCGTAATGAGCTGGAGCAACTGTCTCGATTCAGCTATATGCGGCCGAGGCAGTTGGATGAGGGCAACGGCGGAACCATCAGCAGCAATGTTGGTCGTCGTTATACGGAGCAGGACCCGCTTAAGATTTCGATCGAGGATGTTACGGGGCTGTTGAGTGGTTACCGGCTTCAGCAGCGTATTGCGGATGCAGGCTGCGTGGCGGAGATGAGCGATGAGCGGCGAACGGTTTTGGCGCTGGGGCCCGGAACGAGCAGGCACGACGCAGTAAGGTTGATTGCAGCGCTTCGGGAATTACAGAAAGAGACTGAGGAAAAAAAGACAGGTATCGCGCTGGAACAGCAGATCCGAGAGCAGTCGCTTTTTGAACAAAACGAAGCTTTTTCTTCGGCATTGTCGATTGCTCGGAATATGAAGCCTACAATCTCGGAGCCTGTGCTGTTCGATTTGCGTCGATCGGCAACGCATGAGAAGGTGTATACGGAGAGTGCGGCGGGACGGATCGCGGCGGAGATGATCGTTCCTTATCCGCCGGGTATCCCTTTGGTGTATGCGGGAGAACGAATCACCGAAGCTACCGTTAACCAGCTGATTACGTTGCGAGAGGCCGGCGCCCGTTTCCAGGGAGCATCGGATGCTTCATTAAAGACGCTGCGGGTACGAAGCATTCATCCGTCAGAATAAAATAAAGAACGATACGATTGAATCTCGGCAGAAAAAAGATAGAAGGCGGTAAACAAACATGGAGCATTCGGGTAAATTTATAGTACTGGAAGGTCCGGACGGTAGCGGGAAAACGACGCAGATCGGCCGGATCGAAACCTATCTTCGCGAGCGTGGAGCGGAT
Source organism: Saccharibacillus sacchari (assembly GCF_037722395.1). Taxonomy (GTDB): domain Bacteria; phylum Bacillota; class Bacilli; order Paenibacillales; family Paenibacillaceae; genus Saccharibacillus; species Saccharibacillus sacchari_A. The sequence goes on from NZ_JBBKAR010000008.1 coordinate 4,121, forward strand.
TTCATTTCTACGCGCGAGCCAGGTGGCGTACAAGTGGCGGAAAAAATCCGTAGCGTCATCCTGGACGTCGATAACGCGATGAGCGGTCTGACCGAATGTTTGCTCTATGCGGCAGCACGCCGGGAGCATCTGATACAAAAGGTCATTCCAGCGCTGGAGCAGGGAAAAACCGTGATCTGCGATCGGTACGTGATGTCCTCCCTCAGCTATCAGGGCTATGGCCGCGAATTGGGCGAAGCGGTGCTGGATATCAATAAGCGCGCGATTAATGTGAACGGTATCGAGTATTGGCCAAAAATGAACATTTACCTGGATGTAACGCCGGAGGTTGGCCTTCAGCGCATTCATGCGAAACATGCGGGGCGCGAGATCAACCGTTTGGACCTGGAGGCTGAAGATTTTCACCGCCGGGTGCGCGAAGGTTATTTGCAATTGATGGACGAATACGAAGGACAATTTACAATGATCGACGCTTCGCGCAACGAAGACGCTGTTTTTGCCGATATAAAAGGAGTACTGGAAAAGCTTATTTTCTAAGACCGGTTATGCAAGCAGGAATTTGGCTCATTCGCGTCGAATAAAGGACACACGGCTTTTTTTGTCCGTATGGACAATCAGCCAATCGAAAGGGAGGGACCACGGATGAAACTGATTATCGCGATCGTGCAGGATAAAGACAGCAACCGACTGTCGGGCGAACTGGTAAAATCGAATTTCCGGGCAACGAAGCTGGCAAGTACAGGCGGCTTCCTGCGAGCGGGAAATACGACTTTTCTGATTGGTGTGGATGACAGCCAGGTCGAAGCCGTAATGAGCGTGATTCGCAACAGCTGTAAAGTACGCGAGCAACTCGTGACGCCGGTTACGCCAATGAGCGGGACGACAGATTCCTATCTGCCGCTTCCGGTCGAAGTACAAGTTGGCGGCGCGACGGTATTCGTGCTTCCGGTCGACCGTTTCGAGCATTTCTAAGACGCATGCTTCCTGGTCAGGAAGCGTCCAATATGCGCGCTGCCTTGCCGTCCGTCGAAAAATAAGCGAAGTGCACAGCACGACCCATTTTACCGGCGGACAGCCGGCCTGAAGAAGGGTTCGGTCTCCTTAGGGAGACCTCTCGTCTTCACGGATAAAAAGGCAGGGATCAGTGATGAAAATCAATCCGGGCTTTCGCCCTTTAAACAATACGCCGATTACGCCGGAAGCGGGGGTTCGTCCGGTCGAGCAGCGCAGCTTCGCGGATACGATCCGCAATCAGGAAGCGCAAGCGACCCAGGACGAACTCGGACGCCGCATGCAGGAGATCAACAAACAAGGCGACCGCTTGGCACGCTCCATGACGATCCGCGAGCTAAAAGCTTACCGCACGATGGTCAAGCGTTTCCTTGAAGATACCGTGCGCCGCGGTGTCGGCATGAAAGATACCAAAGGCTGGGACCGCCTCGGCCGTACCAAACGCTACAAGCTGATCGACGAGATCGACGGCAAACTGTTGGCGATGGCCGACGAACTGCTCGCCAGCGAAGAAGGCCGAATCGACCTGCTGGAACAATTGGGCGAAGTTCGCGGCCTGCTGATGAACCTGCTGTTCTGATTTTTGCGGCTTTTGATGGAGTGCCGAAAATTGAAAATGATCATTTTCGCACATAACGCCGCTTTGCGGCGTTATTCTGTTCTGTATAGAGCGATATACGTCGTTGATTTTTCCGATAGAAGGTAGAAGGTAGCTTTACGATACTGTTCGGATTTGCTGTGCAGCTCGGATTTTCTATTGAGTTCGGCTTTGCTAGCCGATTGTTGATCTTTTGCACACATTTCCCGTATTTTGGCTGTCATTCTCAAAAAATGCTGACGAAACATCAACAAATTTTAGGATTCGCGCTTATTTCGGCACAAATCGAATCGAAATATTGACCTATCGTCATGATTTTCCGCAAAAGCAGCAAATCAGTCTTCAAATGTTGACTTTTTGATTAGATTTTCAGTCCCTTTCCCCACATACCCAGCGAGCCGTGTTCGAAAGAGCGACTTTCGGCTTTCCGAAGGAAAACGAGTACTCTGTACCCGATGAAGGTAAGATTACACTCGGGCGAGCGTAAACCTACTATTTGAGGGGGTAGAGAGTACGGGCCCAAGCGATTTCGAACACGGCGAGCGCCTTAAGGAGCACATTCATGTCTTTACAAACGATCAGCGGCCAGGAAACAGCCAAGCGATTGCTCGGCAGTAGCCTGCGCAGCGAACGGATCTCGCACGCCTACCTATTTAGTGGCCCTGGCGGCGGCGCACGTCGCAAAGCGGCAGACGCGTTCGCCAAAGCGCTATTGTGCGAACGTGGCACGGAGCTGGGCGACGCCTGCGGCGAATGCTTGAGCTGCCGCAAGGTCGAACACGGGAACCATCCCGATTTGCAGGCCATCGGACCGGACGGCGCATCGATCAAGATCGAACAGATCCGCGAACTGCAAAAGATGTTCTCTTATCGCTCGGGTTCCAGCGGCCGCAAAGTGTATATCATCGACGAAGCCGATAAAATGACGGTGCAGGCTTCGAATAGTCTGCTCAAATTTTTGGAAGAACCGCCGGCTCCGGCCGTCGCGATCCTTTTGTCGGAGAATGCCCAGACGCTGCTGCCGACTATCCGCTCGCGCGTACAGCTCGTTCCTTTTACCGCAATGGGAGCCGAATACATTCTAAGCGAGTTAGCCGTGGAAGGTCTGGCGACTCCGGCCGCGCGCTGCGCCGCCCAGTTCACGCCCGGACCGGAAGAATGCAAAGCGCTTGCGGCAGAGAATTGGTTTGCAGAAATAAGAAATGTAGTGATACAATTAGGGAAGGAGTCGATCGGCCGAAGCGGGGCAAGCCTCGTCACCGCCCAACAGCAAGTTTTCAAGGCGGGACTCGGCGAGCACCTCGACAGCTTGTTCGATCTTTTCCATTTGTGGTTTAGAGATATGATTTACGTTCTTTCCGAACGGCGCGAGCACATCGTTTTCATAGATCAGTTGGAGTTTATCTCCCAAGTGGCAGGTTCCCGCAGTGCGGAATATTGGATATCGTGCATGTCCATTGCCGCAGAGAGCAAAAAGAAGCTCAAATCCAACATGAACACACAGCTTTGTCTTGAGCAGTTTTTGGTAAGGCTCGGCCCTTGACCGGGCGCGTTCCGGGAAAAGGAACCGTCAACGCGTTCATTTGGCCGGGGCAGCCGGGACGTTAAGCATGAGGTCGGGTGGCAAGGACCTAACGTTTTGAATGCGCGCAAGGGAGGTTTAGCTTTGTACAGTGTAGTCGGAGTCCGTTTCAAAAAAGCGGGCAAAGTATATTATTTCGATCCCTTGGAGTTTCCGATCGAGCAGGAACAGTGCGTGATTGTGGAAACGGCTCGGGGGGTCGAGTACGGCAAGGTCGTTGTAGGCAAAAAGCAAGTGCAGGAGAGCGACGTCGTGCTTCCGCTCAAGCGGGTTATTCGGATCGCTGGCGACACGGATGCGCGCGTGGTCGAGGAGAACAAGGATGCAGCCCGTAAGGCGTTTGCAACCTGTTTGAATAAAATCAAGGATCACGGGTTGAAAATGAAGCTGGTGGACGTGGAATACACGTTTGACCGTAACAAGATCATTTTCTACTTCACGGCTGAAGGCCGGGTCGATTTCCGTGAACTGGTCAAAGATCTGGCCAGCATCTTCCGGACGCGTATCGAGCTTCGGCAGATTGGCGTTCGGGACGAAGCGAAGATGCTGGGAGGAATCGGACCATGCGGACGGGTGCTGTGCTGCTCGTCGTGGCTGGGCGATTTTGAACCGGTATCGATCAAGATGGCAAAGGATCAGAATCTATCGCTCAATCCGACGAAGATTTCCGGACTTTGCGGCAGATTGATGTGTTGCCTGAAGTTCGAGCATGACAATTACGAGAGCTCGAAGGAAGAACTTCCGGCTGTCGGCAAGATGGTCGTTACGTCGCTCGGTGAAGGCAAAGTTGTCGGACTCAGTGCCGGCAAGCGAATGGTGCATGTTCAGTTGTTCGAGATCGGCAAGGTCAAGGAATTAGCCATGGACGACATCGTCGTCAAGTAAGTCAATCGGAACCGCTCTGGGGTGGAGTTTACTTGGAGAAGAAAAATGTTTTCGCGCAAATACACGAGATGGAAACGCAAGTGGAAAGCTTCAAAGATGAACTCGGCACAATCAAGCAGGCGGTCAAAGAGCTGATGGAGGATAACCACCGGCTTATTACGGAAAACGAACGTCTGCGAGAGATTTTGAAAAGGGAAGTCCAGGTAGAATCGGTCTCAGGCGCTCGCAGTGAACCGTTCAACGTCCTCAGCGAACCGAAAAGGAAAGATGAGGAATCGAGCGACACGGTCGGCGAAGGATACGATAATTTGGCCCGTTTGTATCACGAAGGATTCCATATCTGCAACGTGTACTACGGCCATTTGCGCACGGAAGGCGACTGCTTGTTCTGCCTGTCTTTTTTGAATAAATAATTCGGTCAACGAACCAGTCTGAGAGCCGCGGCGTTTTTTGCCTGCGGCTTTTTTTTGAAAGAGGAGCGTTTAGAATAATGGTAGAAAAATCGTTAAACGAAGTCCCGCTGTATGAGGGGGAACGTGTGGACGACCTGCTCACGCAAAATCTGCATATCATCCAAAGCCCGGAAGTATTCAGCTTTTCGATGGATGCCGTTCTGTTGGGACGTTTTGCTTCCGTACCCGCGCGTGGACGCGTACTCGATCTATGTACGGGGAACGGCGTGATTCCGCTACTCTTATCCACCCGGACGAAGGCTACGATCGAAGGCGTGGAAATTCAGGAGCGTCTTGCCGGGATGGCAGAGCGCAGTATTGCGATGAACAATCTGCAAGACCGGATCATGATCCACCATGCCGACTTAAAAGGATTTCACGAAACGGCGGGACACGGCATGTATGATGCGGTCACCGTGAATCCTCCATATGCCGCGCTGACCGGAAGCGATATCAAAGCCAATATGCACGAAGCGATTGCCCGCCACGAGATCCATTGTACGCTGGAAGACGTGGTGCAGGCCTGTGGCAAGCTGGTCAAACAAGGCGGCAAAGTGTCGATGGTGCATCGCCCGCATCGGTTAGCCGATATTTTGACGCTCATGCGCAAATACCGGATCGAACCGAAGCGTGTCCGCTTCGTCCATCCGCGAGCGGGCATGGAAGCGAATATGGTACTGGTCGAAGGGCTGAGAGACGGCAAGCCGGAGATGAGAATCATGCCGCCGCTGATCGTGTACAACGAGCAGGGCGAATATTGTGAAGAAATCATGACGATTTATTACGGGAAACCGGGAGGAGAAGCCTAAGATGCAGGTGCAAAAAAGCTTCGAACCGAACGCGAACGGCGCTGGCACGCTGTATCTGGTAGCGACGCCGATCGGCAATCTGGAAGATATGACGTATCGGGCGATCCGTACGTTGCGGGAATGCGAGCTGATTGCGGCTGAGGATACCCGGCAGACGCGCAAGCTGTTGACGCATTTTGAGATCGTGCCGCAAAAACTGTTCAGTTACCATGAGCATAATAAGGCTGCCAGCGGCCCTGAACTGATACGCTATATAATAGAAGGAAAAAATCTGGCGATCGTCAGCGATGCCGGTTTGCCGGCTGTTTCCGACCCTGGATCGGACCTTGTCAAACTCGCTATAGAAGCCGGAATCGCGGTCGTTCCGGTGCCGGGCGCCAACGCTGCATTGTCTGCTTTGATCGTCTCGGGATTGTCGACGGAACGATTTACGTTTGCCGGATTTCTGCCCCGCGAAAATAAGGACCGTCGGATCGCTTTGGAGTCGCTCGGGCAGCTCGAAGGCACTTTGCTGTTCTACGAATCGCCGCATCGGGTCGCGAAAACGGTCGAAGCGATGCTGGAAGCCTGGGGGCCAAGAAATGCGGTGCTGGCACGGGAACTGACAAAGCGGCATGAAGAGGTGGCACGGGGGACGCTGGAAGAGCTGTTGGCGCTGCTGAACGAACATCCGCCGCTCGGCGAATATTGTATCGCCGTAGAAGGGGAAAGCCGGGAGCAGGCACAAGAACGCAAAGATTCCTGGTGGCAGGAGTTGGAGTTGGCGGAGCATGTGAATCATTATGAAGAGCAGGAAAGCCTGTCGCGTAAGGATGCGATGAAAAAGGTAGCTGCAGATCGCGGACTGTCGAAGCGTGATGTGTACAATGCGCTGTTGGATTAGGAACAAGGCATAAAAAGATAAAGGCATGCAAACATAAAAAGAACCTCCAGACGCCGATGCCGGACGTTTGGAGGTGCAAGGAGATATAAAAAAGGTTAGAATTAACATCGTTAAGACTTCTTCGATCCCCGATTGGACCGATTTTTCTGTCAGTCTTTTCATTATAACGGAAACGACTGATTTTGTGTAACAGAATTGGAACTATTGTGGAAGATGGCGAATAGACGGATTGGGTGAAGGGGTTAAGAGCTTAAGAGCATTAAAGCTTAAGAGTATTAAAGATTGATGGTACAGATCCAAAATAAAATGATTGGAGCGTTCATTTTGTTTTGGATCTGGTGTTGCGAAGTGATCGGAGTAAAATAAACTCCGCTTACTTCGCAACTGGATTGCAAAAGAATACGATATATTTATCGTCTTATTTTGCAATTGGAGCAGGGATTTCCGAGACGCAGTCGTAGCAAACGATCTTGCCTTTGAAATAAGTCACGTTATCTGCATTGCCGCAGAAGATACAAGCAGGCTCGTATTTTTTCAACATAATACGCTCGCCATCGACATAAATTTCCAACGCATCCTTCTCGCCGATACCCAGCGTACGGCGAAGTTCGATCGGGATTACAACGCGGCCCAGTTCATCTACTTTTCTTACAATACCCGTTGATTTCATCATCATATATTGCCTCCCAAAGTATGAATTTAAAAAGGTTAGCAGTTGTACATGTTAATGGCGAAACTGACCATTTATACAACCAGTGTCATTATTCGACATTGTTCTAGCTTTTATGCTCCTCATAATAACAATGTTTCCCAGAACAGTCAACCCAAGAAGGCTGAAGATTTCCTTAAATTTTGATAAAAAATGAAATGTGACCGAAATTTGTCTATAAAATCAACGGGATATATTTCATATCTTCGATGAAAAGAGATAAAAACGTTTGGAAATGGCATGAATACCTGGTGCGACAAAATTCGATATTCTAGTAGCTTGTCTTGCTTTAATCCGGGGTTTGCGCTTGCCTGAAACGTGCAAGGTATCGGTACGTTTCAGGCAAGCGTAACCCTGCATTTATTCAAGACAAGTATTCAAGACAAGCTACAAATAATCTTAATAGTCCAAATCAAAGGAGTGAAAATATGCCGAACTATATCAAGCCATTGCGCGAGGAGAAAGTATTTAAAGACCCCGTACATAATTATGTGCACGTACAGGATCGAACGATCTGGTCTTTGATCAATACGGCCGAATTCCAGCGTTTGCGCCGTATTCGGCAGTTGGGCACGACGTACCTCACTTTCCACGGGGCGGAGCACAGCCGCTTTTCCCATTCACTCGGCGTATATGAGATCACCCGGCGTATCATTTCCCAATTCGAGCGCAACAATTATCCGGACTGGCCGGTCGAAGAAAATATGGTTGCGATGTGCGCAGCGCTGCTGCATGACTTGGGACATGGTCCTTTTTCCCACTCGATCGAAGAAGCTTTCCATATGGACCATGAAGACTGGACCTGCAAAATCATTTTGGGCGATACCGACGTGAACCGCGTACTGCGGGAAGTGTCGGAAGACCTGCCGGAAAAAGTCGCAGCGGTCATCCGCAAGGACTACGAACAGGAAATTGTCGTGAATCTGATTACCAGCCCGCTCGATGCGGACCGTATGGATTATCTGCTTAGAGATGCTTACTTTACCGGCGTCAATTACGGCACGATCGACATCGATCGGATTCTTCGCATGCTGCGCCCGTATAATGGAAGAATCGTGGTGAAAGAGTCCGGGATGCACGCTGTCGAAGATTATCTGATGTCCCGTTACCAGATGTACTGGCAGGTCTATTTCCATCCGGTTACGCGAAGCTCGGAAATCATTTTGAGACAAATTTTCAGGCGGGCAGGCGAGCTGTATAAAGAAGGCTACGATTTTGCTTTTTTGCCACAGCCGCTTCCGGGATTATTCACCAACGAACTTACGGTAAAAGAGTATCTGAAGCTCGATGAATCGCTGATCCAAACGACGTTTATGCAGTGGAGCGACGAGCAGGATTCCATTCTTAGCGAGCTTTGTTGCCGATTCCTGCATCGTAGGCTGTATAAATATGTAGAGGTCGATTCGATCCATCCGGAGACGGTGGACAAGATTCGAAGCAGCTTCGAAAAGGTCGGCCTGAACCCGGAATATGATTTTGAGATCGACTTTCCGACGGACCTTCCGTACGATGTTTTTTTGCCGAATAGCACGAAACGCGGGAATCAAATTTTGCTGCTAACCAAACAGGATAAATTGAGAGAAATTTCCGAAGTTTCCGATATCGTAAGATCCATCACCGGCTTGCATCGAGGAAAATACCATCTCTATTATCCGCATCATAAATTGGCCGAGGTTTTTTCGCGTCTGCCGCAGGAAATTGCTTCGATTTTCCCGATTTCGGCCGATTAAACGGATTTAAAGGCTGTTTTTTGCAAAATGAAAAAGATTGAAAACAAGCTGGCAGCCATCGCTTGGTTGCCGGTTTTTTTTGAAAAGGAGCTGAACGCATGTTATTTGATACTCATACTCATATGGATGCACCGGAATTCGAAGAGGATCGGGACGCAGCGATGGCTCGTGCCGTTGAAGCGGGAGTTAGTCGACTGGTGAATATCGGGTTTAATCGCGAAACGATTCCGACGACGTTGGCATTGGCGGAAAAGTACGATTTCGTCTATGCGGCGATCGGATGGCACCCTGTGGATGCGATCGATATGCAAGAAGGCGACCTGGAATGGATCGAATCGCTGTGCAGTCACGAGAAAGTGGTCGCCATCGGCGAGATCGGACTTGACTACCACTGGGATAAATCGCCGAAAGACGTACAGCATCGCGTTCTTCGCGAACAAATCGCGTTAGCGAAACGGGTCAAGCTGCCGATCGTGATCCATAACCGCGAAGCGCATGAAGACACGATCCGGATTTTGAAAGAGGAAAACGCTTCTGAGGTCGGTGGGATCATGCACGCGTTCTCCGGAAGTTGGGAAACGGCGAAAATCTGTCTCGATCTGGGCTTCCATCTCTCCTTCGGCGGACCGGTCACTTTTAAAAACGCGAAGCAGCCAAAAGAGGTCCTGGAAAAGACGCCGATGGACCGCCTGCTGATCGAAACGGATGCTCCTTATTTGACTCCGCATCCGTATCGGGGAAAACGAAATGAAACGGCTTATGTGCGTCTCGTCGCCGAGATGGCCGCTCAGCTAAAAGGGATTTCTCTGGAAGAAATTGCCGAACAGACGATGAAAAACGCAAACAAGCTTTTTGGTATCAGCTAAGAAAGAGAGCAAATCGGCCGAAAAAGGGAGTATTTACGAGAAATTAATCTCTTTGCCCGAAAAAAGGAGAGAATGTTACAAAGTTTTAACCTTTTAATCGGGTAAACGTGAAATTGCGCCGCTTTACAAACCTGTCCGAAAAAAGCTATTATCTTGTCAGTGATTAATCCGGCCGTATGTTCGGTTAATCCGACAAATTCATGTACCGTCTCGCTGAATCTTCGTCATACATAACGGAGAACGGGGGAACCCGAAGCGGTCTGCTTGCCTCAAACCCGAAACTTAAGTTGCGGAAAAAGCAGCCGTGGTCGATTCCTTTTCCACTGGGTCTACGGGGTGAATTGGAGATCTTCTCGCCATGAGCGGAAGAATCGCCATAGGACGACTCTCTTCGTCCGAACCCGACAGCTAACCTCGTAAGCGCAATAATAAGAGAGAGGCAGCCACGCGCCTTATGTTTTCCTCAGATCGTCAACTTGTCGATTTTTTAAGAGGGAAGCCCGCGGAAGAGACCTCTTAAGATTCCTTAAGTCCTCTTTCCACAGGCTTCTTTTGTTTTACGGCAGGTTTGCTTCGAGGAATGGCGTACATAAGCGCAAGGTCGGTTCGACCCGATCGGGCTGGGCTTTTAGAACGGGATGAACGTAGAGACGGCGCAACCGGCATGTCCGGGAAAACACGATTCTTGTGCTGCGCGTTTTTACGAAAAAATAGCAAGTAGTCACGTCAATCTTTTCATGTACGTACTTGACGGCGGGGCTATGGAGGAGGACGGAAGAGTGGGCATTTTCACCAAAGAAGACACCCATGGTTCACGATCATCCAGCATGACTTACGCTTTGCGTTGGAAGCGCCAGAACGGGCTCCAAATTTTGGGTGTCGCATTATTCGTCGTCGCGGTCGTGACGATGGTGCTCCTCGGGTTGTATGCGCAGGCCGAGAAGCAGATCGTGCTGATCGTAGACGGGAAAGAACAAACGCTGACCACGCACAAGGGCAGCTTCCAGGAACTTCTGGACGAGCATTCGCTCAGCTTCAAACCGCAGGACGATGTGTCTAAGTCGCTTGGCGCTTCGATTCAGGATGGCGACCGCATTGCGATCACAACGGCATTGCCGGTCACTCTGACAGTCGACGGCAAAAGCGAACAGCGGTACACAACCGCGAAAACGATCGCAGCTGCGCTTGAAGGCTGGAACGTGGAGCTTGGACAGTTCGACAAAATTTCGGTACCCGTTAGCTCCGCCGTGCAAAATGGCGGTAAGGTCGAAATCACTTCGGCTGTTCCTGTAACCTTGTCGGTCGACGGCAAAAGCAAAAAAGCCTACACGGCGGAATCGACCGTAGCTGCTGCACTTGCGGGTTGGGACATCGAGTTCGGCGCGCATGACAAAATTTCGGTGCCTCTGAGTTCGGCAGTCGAAGCAGACAGCAACATCGAAATCGCGACCGCGATTCCGGTTAACCTGAAAGTAGGCGGCGAAAGCACTGCAACCTACACGACGGCCAGAACGGTAGAGGCTATTTTGGCAGACAAAGGCATCACCGTCGGAGATAGCGACAAAGTGTATCCGGGCGTATCGACGCCTCTGACCGAGAACATGGATATTTCCGTATACCGGATTAACAAGTTCACGGCCGACGTCGAAGTGAAAGTGCCTTATAGCACGACGGAAAAAGAAGATTCGACTCTGCTCAAAGGGAAAACCAAAACGATCCAAGCCGGCGTCGAAGGCGTTGTGGTTCAAACGGTCGAAAAGGTCTACCAAGACGGAGAGTTCGTAACGAAGTATGTCGTGGACAAAAAAGTGAAAACCGAAAAGCAGGATGAGATTATCGCGATCGGAACGAAAGAACCGGTTGTCGAGAAGACGTTCGCCACGGCTGCGGCCGCGAACGATTCGTCTTCGTCGAAATCCGCCAAAGGTTTCGAATATAAGACTGTACTGACTGGAGTGGCCGCAACCGCTTATTCTTCGGAACAACCGGGAATCGGCACCCGTACCGCAACAGGCACAACCGTAGCAGAAGGGCGTACGATCGCTGTCGATCCGAACGTGATTCCGCTCGGATGGTGGGTCTACATCGAAGGTTACGGTTACCGCAAAGCGGAAGATACAGGCAGTGCGATCAAAGGCAAAAAGATCGACATGTATTACGACAGCCTGAACGCGGCGCTGAACTTTGGCCGTAAATCCGGTCTGACGATTTACGTGATTGGACCCAATAAGCCGTAATACGGCGGGTGAGTGAAGAATCCGGCAGTCCTTACGAGGGCTGCCGGATTCTTTTCGTCAAAGCGGTCGTTTACGCTAGAGGCTCGGAAGTGGTATAATCAACGATATTGAAGCAGGATCGAAATCAAAGAAGGGGAAACTACGTTGACCCTTCTTTTTGTTATGAGGGGCAAAGGAGATAACCCATGATTAAAGAAGTGATTGTCGTGGAGGGCCGCGACGATACCGTGGCAGTTAAGCGTGCGGTCGAGGCAGACACGATCGAGACAGGCGGGTCCGCAATAGGAGCTGCGGTGATTCGCCGTGTTCAACTGGCGATGGAACGACGAGGCGTGATCATTTTGACGGACCCCGACTTTGCAGGCGAGCGAATTCGGAAGATCGTGGCGCAGAAGGTTCCCGGCTGCAAGCATGCGTTTATCCCCGAAGCGGACGCGACGCGCAAAGGCGATATCGGTGTGGAAAACGCATCCCCCGAAGCGATCCGTTTCGCTTTGGAACGCGTGCATACGGAAATGCCGGGTAAGGACAGCATGATCGACTGGCAGGACCTGATCGAAGCCGGACTGATCGTGCATCAAAGCGCCGCTGCGCGCCGTATGGCGATGGGGAATTTGCTGGGAATCGGTTATTGCAACGGCAAGCAGTTCTATAACCGGCTACGGATGTTCCAAATCACGCCGCAAGAGTTCGCTGACGCGCTGGCCCAAATCGAAAACGAAGGATCGTGAGTTCATGAACGAAAAAGAAAGTATTGCTTCGCCGAAGCGAACCAAAGAAATTATCGAAAAACACCGTTTTTCATTCAAAAAAAGTCTCGGTCAGAACTTTCTGATCGATCAAAATATTCTGGGCAAAATCGTAGCCGCCGCCGATCTCGATCCAACCAAGGGAGCGCTTGAGATCGGACCCGGTATCGGCGCATTGACGGAAAAGCTTGCGCTCGGCGCGGGAGAGGTAGCCGCAGTCGAGATCGACCGCCGCCTGATTCCGATCCTGAAGGACGTGCTAAGCCCGTACGGCAACGTGACCGTACGCGAGGCTGACGTGCTTAAAGTTGATCTGAAGGCACTGTTCGACGAAGTGTTCGTTCGCAGCGGGAAGGTTAGCGTAGTCGCCAACCTTCCCTACTATGTGACGACGCCTATCCTTATGAAGCTGCTTGAAGAGAAACTGCCGCTGGAGAACATCGTGGTCATGATCCAAAAAGAAGTGGCGGAGCGCATGTCGGCTTCTCCCGGAGGCAAAGAATACGGAAGCCTTAGCATTGCCGTGCAGTATTACAGCGAGCCGGAATTGGTCTGCATTGTGCCGCGTACGGTATTCATTCCGCAGCCGAATGTCGAGTCGGCGGTGATTCGGTTGAAGGTACGGGATAAGCCTCCGGTCGAAGTGGCGGACGAGGAGCATTTCTTTACCCTTGTGCAGGCTTCGTTTACCCAACGTCGTAAAACGATCGCCAATAACCTCCGTGCGCGTTATTTCTCGCAAGAAGGACGGGAACGTATGGAAGGGCTGCTGCATGAAGCGGGAATCGAACCTTCGCGCCGGGCCGAAACAGTGTCGATGGAGGAGTACGCACGCCTAAGCAGCATTTTCCTTCGCGAAGGACTTCGTTAAGAACAGTATTCAGCCGTTGTAAGAGGGGCGTGACGCAATGACGGAGGAGCGTCCCAGGACACGATACAGAGCGCGAATTGCAGCCAAGATTCGCGTATCGAATGAGGGCGGGAGAGAAGGCTGTTTTTCCAAAAAAATCCCCGTTGACATCTTCAAAATATTACTGATATAATGAAATATTTGATTGACATTAACCTCTCAAAATGTTACAATAGAATGTATGAGAGAGGTGGTTGAGAAGAATGGCAAATCAAACGCTATCGGATATCAAACGCAGTCTCGAAGCTCATGTAGGACACCGAGTCATGCTTCGTGCCAATGGAGGACGACGCAAGACGGTTGAGCAAACAGGAGTCCTCGAAGGAACATACCCGGCGGTATTTACCGTCATGCTTGAAGAAGAGGCCGAACATGCTTCGGGTCGAGTATCTTATAGCTATGCCGATGTTTTGACAGAGACGGTTGAGCTTTCGCTAATGGAAGACGATTCGGAGATTCCGATCGCTTACGCCGGCGCCTGATTCACACGTTATTTTTGAAAGGCGGCCTTCGCATTTGTGAAGGCCGCCTTTGTTTGTGTGCAAGGTGTCGATTAATAGACTTCGTGTTCGATTTTGCATATAATAACCTAAGTTCTTTCGGAGAGAGATACCGGGATGCCGGTGACTATGCAGGGGCGGTGGAAAGTTTGTTCATTTACGAAAAGGCGCCAGCGAAGATTAACCTGATGCTGGATGTTTTACATAAACGCAACGATGGCTTTCACGAAGTAGAGATGGTGATGACGATGGTGGATCTGGCCGACCGGCTGACGCTCCACGATCCGGGTACAAGCCGAATCTCGTTGTCCAGCCAATCGGGGTATATTCCGCTTGACGATAAAAACCTGGCGGTGCGCGCGGCACGTCTGTTGCGTCAGCGCTTTGGGGTCAATCGCGGCGTGCATATGCATCTTGAGAAACGTATTCCTGTTGCTGCCGGATTGGCTGGAGGCAGTAGCGATGCGGCGGCAGCTTTGCGCGGACTGAATCGGTTGTGGGAGCTGGGGCTGTCTACGGCGGAATTGGAGGAGCTGGGCGCAGAGATCGGCTCCGACGTTCCGTTTTGCGTACGTGGAGGCACAGCGCTTGCGACAGGGCGCGGAGAGAAGCTCGAAGCGCTCGCGAGTCCGCCGCGCTGTTGGGTCGTACTGGCAAAGCCGCCGATCAACGTCTCGACAGCGGATGTGTACGGCAACCTCAGGGCAGCGGAGATTGCGGTTCATCCTTCGGCGTCGGGCATGAGAGCGGCACTGGAGGCAGGTTCGTTCGAAGCGGTCTGCGACGGCCTGGGAAATGTGCTGGAGGATGTGACGCTGAAGCTGTATCCGGGCGTAGCCCGGCTGAAGCAGGTCATGGAGAATCTGGGCGCCGACGGCGTGCTGATGTCCGGAAGCGGGCCGACGGTATTCGGGCTGGTGAGCAAGGAAGAGAAGGCGAAGCGGATTTGTAATGGGTTAAGAGGCTTTTGCGAGGAAGTTTATGCGGTACGGACGTTGGGCTAGAGGAAAGCGAGATTGTTCCGGTCGGACTGCCGAGTTGAGATTGGACCCCTGTTTGTACAAACAGGGGTCTTTGATGTTTTTAAAACTCGTACTGGGGATAGGCTAATTCGCATTCCCAAACGGAGCCGGCTTTTATTTTTGTTTGACAGGCGAAAGAAGGCATTTTATATTCAATGTATAAATTATTCATCGAATTGGGGTTGAGCTTGCTGAATACGTCTAAAAACAAACGGAACTACGAAAGTCCTGTTCGCAAGCAGCAGCAGGAGATGACCGGTCAAGCGATTATGGAAGCGGTCGAGCAGCTCGTGTTGGAAGGGCGGATTCATAATTTCACGATCCACGAAGTCGCGGACCGGGCCAATGTGTCGTACGGATCGGTGTATCGGCATTATGCTTCGCGGGAAGCTTTGCTGGAAGGATTGCGGCTGTGGTGGCTGGATCGCCACATGGGACAGATTCCGGCTTACAGCGGCACGCTGGACGGGCTGCCGGCATGGATCGGGAACATGATTCCGGAAGTGTATCCTTTGCTCCCCAAAATCCGTGCGCTGCTGTTGATCGTGTCGGCGCTTCGGCTTAACGTCAAACATTCCAGCACTGGCGACCGGGACGAATGGATTCGGGCGTTGGTGGATCAAGAAGCGCCGGGCGAGGAGAAAGCCGATCTGAGACAAGCTTCTTACGTGAACATTCGCCAATTGCTGAGCATGAACACATGGGTCGATATGCAGGAGCGTTACGGGCTGGACGAACAAGCTTTGATCCGTACGCTGCAAACAGGCTTGCGCGCTCAGATCGCCTTTTTGCAAACAGAAGCTTCAAGCTTGGCGCGTTCCGAAAAAGAGGAGGAGTCCCGATGAACGAGACGAACGACGGCTTGCTTGTTGAAAGTTTGAACGAAGAAGGCCCGCGTCTGCTGATCGGATTGTCGGAACAAGCTTGCGCCGATACCGATCTTGCGGGCGGCAAAGCGTCGAATCTGGCAAAACTGCTGCAAGCCGGGTTTCCGGTGCCGGAAGGCTTTGTCGTCACGACGCTTGCGCACGCGGCGTATATGCCGCATTTGCCGGATAAGGCAAGCATCGAGCGGGTGCGGGAACATCTGCGTTCAATTCCTCTCGACACCGTATCGCAATATCGCTTGAGCAAGGCCGTAGAAAGGCTGGAAAGCCCGTTGCTGGCCGTTCGTTCGTCGGGAACCGCCGAAGATTCCCGCAGCGCTTCGTTTGCCGGACAATACGATACCTTTTTGCAAGTGGAAGGATCGCAGCAGGTCGAGCTTGCCGTCCGAAAATGCTGGGCTTCCGCGCTCGGCGATCATTTGCTGCATTACCGCGAACAGCAGCAGGTACAAGCGGGCGCGATGGCCGTGCTGATTCAGCCTATGCTGGCGCCGGACGCGGCGGGCGTCGCGTTTACGGCGAATCCGGTCAACGGAGATCGTTCCGAAACCGTCGTCAGCGCGGTGCGCGGACTCGGAGAGCGGCTGGTGTCGGGAACGGCGACGCCGGACGAATGGAGCGTGCGCGGGAACGAAGCGACAAACATGAGCGCGCCGGAACAAGCGGTGGATCGCGAGCAGGTTCTGCGTATCGCGGAATTGGCGAGAAAAACGGAAGCCTTTTTCGGACAACCGCAGGATATCGAATGGGCAATCTGCGGCGAGAAGTTATATCTGTTGCAAGCCCGTCCGATCACGACGCTGGACAGGCTGGATTCGGCGACTTCGCAGCAAGAACCGCGTTTTTCGGAAGCGGTGTCCGAAGTGCCGATCTTGATTCCCGACGGATATTGGGAAAGGGAAGCTTCCCATTATCCCGATCCGTTGTCGCCCGCGACGCGCAGCACCTTTATACCGGCCATGAACCATGCGATGCGGCTGATGTGCAGTCAGATGTCGCTGATGATCGAGACGCTGGAGCAGCGCCCGATCGGCGGATGGATGTACCAGCGAACCGTACCGCTGGGAGGCAAAGACCGCGCGGCGCCGCCCGACTGGTTAATGCCGGTTCTGATCCGCGTCGTGCCTTCGATCCGGTCGAGAATCGCGGGAGCGGTACAGGCTGTCCGGCAGGATGTGGGCGGCCATACATTGGCGAGTTGGGAACGGGAATGGAAGCCGGATTTGATTCGTCGCACGGAAGCGTTGGCGTCGGTTGACTTGCAAGCGTTATCGAATCGGGAGTTGAAGACTCATCTCGGGGAAACGAAGGAATTCCTGAACGTTTGTCTCGATCGGCATATGTTGATGAACGGAGCGCTTCAGCTTGCGTTGGCCGAATTTGCTTTTATGTGCCGCGATCGGTTCGGTTGGGGAGATTCGGAGACGATGGAGTGCTTCGAAGGGTTGTCGGTCGCCTCAAGCGCGCCTGCCCGCGAGATGTCCGGACTGGCTCGCCGGGTACATGCCGTGCCGGATCTGTATCGTCGGTTGGAAGCCGGCGCGCCGCTGTCCGAGCTGCGGGAACTGGATCGGGAGTTCGCAAACGAGCTGGATGCTTATCTTCGCTTGTTCGGCAACCGCGCGCTGCGCTCCGAATTGGCATACCCGACCCTGTCGGAATCGCCGGAACTGTTGGTGCAACTCCTGCGAAGCCAGACGCGAGACGAGTACGATTCCGAACGGAAATCCGGCCTGCATGCACAACGGCGCGGAGAACGTCTGGCAATAGCGGCAAACGAGTTGGGAAAATGTTCCGAACCCGATCGGCGGCGCTTCAATCATTTGCTGGCCCGTGCGGAAACGGCATACGCCGTTCGCGAAGAGCACGGATTTTACGACCGCGACGCGCCGTTCGCTTTGCTTCGTTACGCGTTGCTCGAAGCCGGACGGCGTTTTGCGGAACAGAGACGGTTGGATCGGCAAAGCGACGTATTTTTGCTGGAGTTCGACGAAACGCAAACCGCTTTGGAAAACGAAGTTGCCGTTATCCGCGATACAGCCGAACGTCGGCAAAGCGAGATGAATTGGACACGATTGCATCTCGGACCGGCCAGCTACGGCGACATCCCGCCGCCTCCGCCTTCTTTCGCGTCGTTTCCGGCCGAAGCGCGTTTGTCCGCCGAAGCGGCGATCTGGGCGATCGAACGCATTTTCGCGACCGACCAAAGCGGGCAAGCGCAAACCGACCCTTCCCGTATCCGCGGCATTTCCGCTTCGGCCGGACCGTATACCGGAACGGTACGGATCGTACGAGACGAATCGGAATTCGGCAAAATACGCAAAGGCGACGTGCTCGTCTGCCCGATCACCACGCCGGCATGGTCCGTGTTGTTTCCGAGCATCGGCGCGCTGGTAACCGACTCCGGCGGGATTTTGTCCCATTCGGCGATCATCGCGAGAGAGTACGGCATTCCTTCCGTCGTAGCGACCGGGAACGCGACGGAGTTGCTGCGGGACGGGCAAGTCGTGGTCGTGGACGGAGCGCGCGGGATTGTGGAAACGCGGTAAGGTTTACGAGAGAAGAAGCAAGGAAAACAGCGGAAATTAAGGGAATGGAACATGGCTTGATTTGAATTTTAAAAAAGTGTGCAAAACGTCAGCAATTTAGCGGATTTTGCTTCTTTTGTTTCGGAATGTTGACGTTTGGTTCAGATTTTCTACAGATCTCGTTGAAAATCGGGTTACTGCGTAAGATTTGTTGATGTTTTATCAGTATTTTCAAAAAAGGGCTACGAAATGCTAAGAAATCTGTGCAAAAGATCAACAGTTTGCTGGGAGCACACGTTGTGTTCGCAGGATGTTCATCCAGAGCCAGGAGCCAAGCAGATCCCGCGAACTTGCAAAAAACTTAAGGGATAAGGTTTGCTGAAAAGCGTACCCATGTTTTATTAAATTCGATTAAAGCCGCTCGGGATTTTTGGTGTAAGAAAATTAGCCAGTTGGATCGTTCTGGCTAATTTTCTTTAATTGTACTCGCTTTTTGGATATTTTATAAATCATTCACTTGTACAATCACGTACAAAGATGTTATATTTTTTATAAAATATTCGGATTTAGCGAGGAAACCTTAGTGAAAAAATTAAAACGTAGTGCACGTTTGGTAGAGTTAACCCAGTTTTTATTGGCTAGACCGCATTCTTTGATTCCGTTGACCACGTTTGCGGAGCGGTACGGGGCGGCGAAGTCGTCGATCAGCGAGGATCTGGCGATTATCAAGGAAGTGTTCGAGGAAGAAGGCATGGGGGAATTACAGACATTGGCGGGAGCCGCGGGCGGTGTAAAGTATATTCCGCGCGTCTCGGAAGAGAAAGCGCTCGGCATTATCGAGAAGGTCTGCACCAAGCTGGAAGAGCCGGGGCGGATTTTGCCGGGCGGGTATCTGTACATGTCGGATCTGCTCGGACAGCCTCATCTGGTCAATGAGATCGGGGATATTTTTGCGACGATCTTTGGCGGCAAGAATATCGATGTGGTCATGACCGTGGAAACAAAAGGAATTCCAATCGCCTATGCAACGGGTGCCAAGCTGAATCTGCCTGTCGTATTGGTGCGTCGGGATCATCAGGTGACGGAAGGTTCGGCGGTTAGCATCAATTATGTATCGGGTTCGCACAAAAGCATCCATACGATGACATTGTCGCGCCGGGCGTTGAAAGAAAAGTCGCGTGTTCTGATCGTAGACGACTTTATGAAGGCAGGCGGAACGGTGCGGGGGATGATTGATCTGCTGGCTGAGTTCGATGCGGAGGTTGCAGGTGTCGGCGTATTGCTGGATTCCGGGTCCGTAGACTCGGAAGAGCGGCAAGTGGAAGAGTATGTGTCTTTGGTGACGCTGGAGACGGTGGATTCGAAGAATCGGGTGGTCGGCGTTAAGCCCGGCAATTATTTTGATCAATAAGCAATCGAAGCAGCGTTTTCCTATCGGGGAGGCGCTTTTTTATATAATTAGTGATTTGAATGCGTAGAAAAGTTTTTTCCTTCAAAATGAAGGTGAAAGGACGAAAACGTCTTCTAAAAATATGAAACCATTTCTTGATCAAAACGTATTGATAACGAGTTTCAGCGGAAAACGGCGTTATCTGTCGATTTCGTGAATAAAACCAAAAAAAATTCCGAAATTCCTGAATTTGTGGCCGCAAAAAGAAGGATTTTGGAAGCCGGTGTGGAATAATACACCAAGTCTTCTAATGATAAAGGTGGTGAACCTAAATGGAAATTACGGCTGTGAGACTCCGCCGCGTCAACTCCGAAGGTAGAATGAAGGCAATCGCTTCGATTACCATCGACGACGAGTTTGTTGTTCACGACATTCGGGTGATCGACGGAAATAACGGAATGTTTGTCGCAATGCCGAGCAAGCGTACACCGGACGGAGAGTTCCGGGATATCGCCCATCCGATTTCTTCCGGCACGCGGGAAAAAATCCAGGCTGCCGTTCTCGAAGAATACGAACGTGCTGGCGTGGAAGGCGCAGAAGTCGAAGAAGCGATCGAGGAAGGCGCGTAAGTTACACATAATCAGACGGAAGCAGGGAGCCGGGGGATTCGGTTCCCTTTTCTTTTTGCCGGGAATGCGATATATTCAGTATAGGTCATACTTATCAAGAAACCAGAAACGAAGCGTAAAGGTTGATTCGAAGGATGAAATTCGCATTTGTGAAGGTCGCGAACGAGTGTCGTGATCGGATGAATGACATAGACGTAGCAACAGACGCAGAAATAGCGGCCGAAGGGCCGAACCCATTATAACCGTCGCCTCTACAGGCAACGGTTATTTCCGGGTAAACAAAGAGGAGGCGGAGCATTGAAAAGGATGGCGATTGTTCTTGCCGCCGGCAAGGGCAAGCGAATGAAGTCGAAGCTGTACAAGGTGTTGCATCCGGTATGCGGCAAGCCGATGGTCGGGCATGTCGTGAATACCGTGCGCCTGACGAACAGTGAACGTACAGTAGTCATCGTGGGCCATGGTGCCGAAGACGTGCAAGCTTACCTGGGCGACCAGGCCGAGTATGCACTTCAGGCCGAGCAGCTGGGTACGGGTCATGCCGTGCAGCAGGCGGAAGAACTTCTGGGTAAAGAAGAAGGGACGACGATTTTGATCTGCGGCGATACGCCGCTTGTTCGCGCCGAGACGATTGAAGCCATGATCGCTCTGCACGAAGGCGAAGGCGCGGCAGCAACGATTCTGACTGCGGTTCCTGAAGACCCGACAGGACTTGGCCGCATCATTCGCGGCGAAGACGGAGGCGTGCTTCGAATTGTTGAGCAGAAAGACTGCACGCCTGAAGAAGCGGCCGTGAACGAGATCAATACCGGCACGTACTGCTTTGACAACCGCAAATTGTTCGACGCGCTGTCCCGGGTTACGAATAACAATGCTCAGGGCGAATACTACATCACCGACGTGATCGGTATCCTTCGCGGTGACGGCGAGAAGATCGCGGCCTATGCGACTCGGGATCTTGATGAGTCGATCGGCGTCAATGACCGCGTTGTGCTGTCTCAGGCTGAAGCGGCGATGCGCGAGCGTATCGTACGCGAGCATATGCTGGGCGGCGTTACCGTGATCGACCCTTCTTCCACCTACATCGGTGCTGACGTGACGATCGGTTCCGATACCGTGCTGTATCCGGGAACCGTCATTACGGGCCAAACGACGATTGGCGAAGACTGCAAGATCGGACCGAACAGCGAGATCGAGAACGCGGTGATCGGCAACGGCACGGCGGTATCGCATTCCGTCGTTCGCGATTCGAAAGTCGGCGATCATGTATCGGTCGGACCGTTCGCCCATCTGCGTCCGGGCGCAAGCTTGGCTGAAGGCGTAAAAGTAGGCAACTTCGTCGAAGTGAAAAATGCCGAAATCGGGCAGGATTCGAAAGTCTCCCACCTGAGCTATGTCGGCGACGCTAAGGTCGGCAGCCGTGTCAATATCGGCTGCGGTGCCATCACTGTCAATTACGACGGATTCAACAAATCGCTGACAGAGATCGAAGACGATGCCTTTGTCGGCAGCAATGTGAACCTGATTGCGCCGGTTCATGTCGGTCAAGGTGCTTATGTCGTAGCAGGTTCGACCATTACGAAGCAGGTCCCGGCAGGCGACCTGGCAATCGGCAGAGCCCGCCAGGAAAACAAGCCTGGCTATGCGGACAAGATCAAGGCTCGTGCCAAAGCGAAGAAGGAAGCAAGCAAAAAGCAATAACAATAAGCGGGCAGCCCGGGACCTTATCCAAGGCTAACCGCCGAATCAAGATACCAAGAACAAGCAGGCAAGGCTCCGCAACCTTGTATTGTAGGAGCCGTATCGTTATTCCCAGAGCCAGGGCGCTTGCAGCGCGCCCTACCACTAATGACCAGCACGGAGGGTTTACAAAACATGACTTATTGCGATTCAAAGCTGAAAATATTCACGTGCAATTCGAATCCCAAACTGGCGAATCAAATCGCCGACTACATCGGTATTCCGATGGGAGAATCGCACACGACGAGCTTTAGCGACGGTGAAATTCAGGTCAAATTGTCCGAGAGTGTCCGTGGCAGCCACGTGTACATCATTCAATCTACCTGTGCGCCCGTCAACGACAATCTGATGGAACTGCTGGTTATGGTTGATGCACTCAAGCGTGCTTCCGCAAAAAGTATCAATGTCGTGATTCCGTATTACGGATATGCGCGTCAAGACCGTAAAGCGCGTTCGCGCGATCCGATCACGGCGAAACTGGTCGCGAACCTGATCGAAAAAGCCGGTACGCATCGCGTTATCGCGATGGACTTGCACGCGATGCAGATCCAGGGCTTCTTCGATATTCCGGTCGACCATTTGCTCGGCGTGCCGATCCTGGCGCAATATTTCCGTTCGAAGCAGATTGAAAATCCGATTGTCGTTTCGCCGGACCATGGCGGCGTCGTACGGGCACGCAAATTGGCGGACCTGTTGAACGCTCCGCTCGCGATCATCGACAAACGCCGTCCGGAGCCGAACGTCAGCGAAGTCATGAATATTATCGGGAATATCGAAGGCAAGACCGCGATTCTGATCGACGACATCATCGACACGGCCGGCACGATCGTGCTGGGCGCTAACGCATTGGTCGAAGGCGGAGCGAAAGAAGTCTATGCCTGCTGCACGCACCCGGTTCTGTCCGGACCGGCTATGGACCGTTTGGAAAATTCGCCGCTGAAGGAAGTCATCGTGACCGATACCATTCCGATCACGCACCCGAATCCGACGAACAAATTGAAAGTGCTGTCCGTCGCTCCACTGCTGGGCGAAGCGATTATTCGCGTCCACGAGGAACTGTCGATCAGCAAGCTGTTTGAAATTTAAGTTTTTACATCGCGATAAAGCCCGCGGGTTACGCCTCCTTCCCGGAAGGAAGGAGGCGTAACCCTTCTCGGCGTGAACGTTTCCGTCATACCGATGCAGGCAGAGACAATATTCAGTATCCCGGACGGGAAAGAAAGACGTATCTGCCGCGATGATAGAGGGCTGGACCGATTTCGATAAAGCTTTCGTGAATGCCGGTGACCAGTCCGATATCGACCGGAACGTCTTGGTGATAGACCTCGACGGGAACGCCGGCGTTCATATGATCGTGGAAGTGGCGGTTGTCTTTGAGCAAGGCTCCGAATTCGTACATGTCGCTTTACAGCTCCTTTGCTGAACGTACTGGAAAAGCGCGCCGCGGCGTTACCGCGGTACATTGTGCTTTATCCCTATATTGTAACAAAAATACGCATCAGAACCATAACGATTGCAGGCGAGGAGTCATATCGGATGAAATGGATCGTTGGGCTGGGGAATCCCGGTAAAAATTACGAAAAAACGCGCCACAACGTCGGATTCATGGCGTTGGATCGCTTGGCGCAAAAGCATGGCATTTCGATTACGCAAAGCAAGTGCAAGGCGCTGGTCGGCGAAGGCTTCATCGGCCGCGAAAAAGTAGCGCTCATTAAGCCGATGACATTCATGAACTTGTCCGGCGAATCGGTGCGGGCTTATATGGACTATTACAAAGTCGAACTGAAAAATCTGATCGTGGTGTACGATGATCTGGATACGGAGGTGGGCCGGATTCGTTTGCGCTATCAAGGCAGTGCGGGAGGCCATAACGGCATCAAGTCGATTATTGCGCATACCGGCACCCAGACGTTTGACCGGGTACGTATGGGAATCTCCCGTCCGCAAAACGGCATGGCCGTCGTAGACTACGTACTGGCGCCGTTCACCAAGGCCGAGCAGCCGCTTTTGGATGAAATGAT
This sequence comes from Saccharibacillus sacchari, assembly GCF_037722395.1. GTDB lineage: Bacteria > Bacillota > Bacilli > Paenibacillales > Paenibacillaceae > Saccharibacillus > Saccharibacillus sacchari_A. The sequence goes on from NZ_JBBKAR010000008.1 coordinate 28,256, forward strand.
CGAAAAAACATGCGATTCCATCGAATATAGCCTGGATCATACGTTTGAACAAACGATGGCCCGGTTTAACGGATAGAAACAACACAAGCATAAGAGAGGTGCCCCTTTGTTAAACGCGCTTATCAAAGAAGTTGCCCGGGATCAGGACTTCACCCAGATCAAGGACGCCGTATCGGCGGGGATGAAAGAGCAGCTGGTCGCGGGCTTGTCGGGCTCGGCGCGCCAGTTGATGATGGCGGGCCTGCATCAGGAGCTGGAACGGCCGCTGCTGATTGTGACGCATAACATTTTTTCGGCGCAAAAAATCGCAGATGATCTTCAGGAAGCGCTTCCCGAAGGCAGTGTGATGTTCTACCCGGCCAACGAATTGGTCGCGGCAGAATCCGCCATCTCCAGCCCGGAAACGATCGCCCAGCGCATTGAAGTGCTGACTCGCTGTGCGGACGGATTCAAAGGCATATTGGTCGTACCGTTTTCCGGCTTGCGCCGTTTCGTACCGGACCCGTCCGCGATTCGCGAAGCCCGGTTTACGCTGGAAGAAGGCGGAACGCTGGATTTGGAGACGTTCCTGTCGCGCATGGTCGAGCTTGGTTACTCGCGTGTCGAACGTGTCGAGACCCGAGGAGAAATGAGCGTCCGCGGCGGAATCGTCGACTTTTTCCCGACCACGTCTCAGCTTGCTTACCGGGTTGAACTGTTCGATGACGAGATCGATTCGATCCGTACGTTCGATCCGGAAGACCAGCGTTCGATCGACAAGGTGAAAAAAGTGGACATCATGCCGAGCCGCGAGCTGATCGCAAGCGGCGAACGGATGCGCAAAGCGGCGGATGCGGCGGCATTGTTGCTGGAGAAGCAGCTTGAAAAAATGACCGACCGCAAAGCCAAAGCTTCGATGCAGCAGGAAATCGGCCGCGAGATCGAATGGCTGCGCCAGCAGATTCATTTTCCGGAAATGTACAAGTATGTCTCGCTGATCTACCCGGAGCGCCGCACGCTGTACGATTACATGCCGGAAAACACGCTGCTGCTGATGGACGAACCGTCGCGCCTGCTCGATACGGCTGCGCAGCTCGAACGCGACGAAGCCGAGTGGAATCTGCATTTGCTGCAAAGCGGAAAAAGTCTGCCGGAACTGCCGCTTGCGCTTGAAGGCGACAGCGCCGTGTACCACCGTCCGTTCCAAACGTTGTTCCTGTCGCTGTTCGTCCGTCAGATTCCGCGCACGCATCCGGGTCAGGTGGTCAACGTGGTCAGCCGGACGATGCAGGACTTCCACGGGCAAATGAACGTGCTGAAGGCCGAGATGGAGCGTTGGAAAAAGTCCAATATGCGCATCATCATGCTGGCGGGCGACGAGGAGCGGGCCGAACGGATTCGCGCCGTGCTGGAAGACTACGATATCGAAATGCCGGAAATCATGCGAGGCCATCTTCAAGGCGGCTTCGAGCTTCCGTCCGCGCATCTCGTCGTGATTACGGAAGGCGAACTGTTCGCGCAGAAGCAGCGCAAAGCCCGTAAAAGCAACACCACCAAACAGATCGACAACGCCGAACGGATCAAAAGCTATACCGAGCTGAAAGTCGGCGACTACGTCGTCCATCAGAATCACGGTATCGGCAAATATCTGGGCATCGGCACGCTCGAAGTCGCAGGCATCCACAAAGACTACATGCATATCATGTACGCGGGCGGGGATAAGCTGTCCGTACCGATCGAGCAGATCGACCTGATCCAGAAATACGTCGGCGCCGAAGACAAAGAACCGAAAGTGTACAAACTGGGCGGCAACGAATGGACACGGGTGAAAACCAAAGTCCGTTCGTCCGTGCAGGATATCGCCGACGATCTGATCAAGCTGTACGCGGAGCGTCAGGCGTCTGCCGGCTACAGCTTCGATAAAGACACGCCGGATCAGAACGAGTTCGAAAACACGTTCCCTTACGAAGAAACGCGCGACCAACTGCGGGCGATCGAAGAGATCAAAGGCGATATGGAAATGACGCGTCCGATGGACCGTCTGCTGTGCGGCGACGTCGGCTACGGCAAAACGGAAGTCGCGATCCGCGCGGCTTTCAAAGCGGCTATCGAAGGCAAGCAGGTGGCGATTCTCGTGCCGACGACCATTTTGGCCCAGCAACATTACGAGACGTTCAAAGAACGCTTCGAAGGCTATCCGTTCAACATTGGCGTCCTGAGCCGTTTCCGTTCGCGCAAAGAGCAGAACGAAACGATCAAAGGGGTCAAGCAGGGCACGATCGACGTCATTATCGGTACGCACCGCATTTTGTCCCAGGACCTCGTATTTAAGGATCTGGGCTTGCTCATCGTCGACGAAGAACAGCGGTTCGGCGTGACGCACAAAGAAAAGCTCAAGCGCCTCAAAACGAACGTGGACGTGCTGACGCTGACGGCGACGCCGATTCCGCGCACGCTGCATATGTCGATGCTCGGCGTACGCGACCTGTCCGTTATCGAGACGCCGCCGGAGAACCGTTTCCCCGTGCAGACTTATGTCGTCGAATACAGCCCGACCCTGGTCAGGGAAGCGATCGAACGGGAACTCGCGCGCGGCGGCCAGGTCTACTATCTCTACAACCGCGTGCAGGGTATCCATGAAAAAGCGGCCGAAATTTCCGAACTTGTGCCGGACGCGCGCGTCAGCGTGGGTCACGGTCAGATGAGCGAGCAGGAGCTGGAGCGTACCATTCTCGACTTCCTGGAAGGCGAATCGGACGTGCTCGTCAGCACCAGCATCATCGAGACGGGCGTCGATATTCCGAACGTCAACACGCTGATCGTGCACGACGCGGATAAAATGGGCCTGTCGCAGCTGTACCAGATGAGAGGACGGGTGGGACGTTCCAACCGGATCGCCTACGCCTATTTCTCTTATCAAAAAGACAAAGTGCTGACCGAAGTCGCCGAAAAGCGCCTTCAGTCGATCAAAGAATTCACGGAACTCGGTTCCGGCTTCAAGATCGCGATGCGCGACCTGTCGATCCGCGGCGCGGGCAATCTGCTCGGCGCGGAACAATCCGGCTTTATCGCGTCGGTTGGCTTCGATCTGTATTCGCAAATGCTGGCCGAAGAAATCCAGAAACGCAAAATCTCGATGCTGGGCGAAGCGCCGTCGGAAGACAAAAACTGGAGCACGATGATCGACCTGTCGATCGACGCTTATCTGCCTTCGGACTATATCTACGACAGCATACAGAAGATCGAAATCTACAAAAAAGTGGCTTCCGCCACGACGTTCGACGACGTGCTGGAGCTGGAAGACGAGCTGCTTGACCGTTTTGGCGAACTTCCCGAGGCCGTGGTGCGCCTGATGCAGGTCGCGCGCTTCAAGATTTACGGACGCTTGTACGGGATCGAAAGCATTGCCAGAAAAGGCGACGATCTGCTCGTTACCTTCTATGACGGTCAGGAAAAAGTCGCGGATGCCAAGAAACTCGCGCAAGTTGGAAATCAATACGAAAGCAGTGTACAATTTAAGCAGGGTGTGCCTTTTGCGATTCTGATCAAAGGCAAGAATCTGCCGGAGGCCGGACGTCTTGAGACGCTGGAGCAGGTTCTGGGCGCCCTCCAAGAAGCGTTCAAATCGAAGGGAGAACTTCATGATGCAGTCAAGTCATAAAAAATGGGGCAAATTGGCGTCGCTGGGCGCAGTCGCGGTACTTTCTTTTTCCGTGCTGGCCGCTTGCGGCGGCGAAAAAGCCGATGATACAACAAAAACCGACGACAGCAAAGTATTGGCTACGTACGACGGGGGAACGGTAACGGAAGATCAGTTCGACAAAGAACTCAACGTGATGAAATTCCTTCAGCCGACCTATGCTTCGTTGATGGATTCGGCCGAAATCAAGAACTACATGCTGGATCAACAGATCGCTTACAACTATCTGGAAGGCAAAGCGACGGACGAAGAAAAGACCGAAGGCGCAAAAATGGCGACCGAGCAGATCGATCAGTTGAAAGCGCAGGTTGACCAGGAACAGCTCGAAACGATGCTCACCGCACAAAACATTACGGAAGCGGACCTGACGACCTACATGACTCAGGTTATGACAGCCGTTCAATACATGTCCGACCAAGTGACGGACGAAGAAGTACAAAAAGAGTACGATGCCAACAAAGAATCGTACGTGACGGCTAACGTTCGCCATATCCTGATCGGTCTGACCGACGCGGAAGGCAATGAGCGTACAGACGCGGCTGCCAAGAAACTGGCCGAAGAAGTCAAAGCCAAGATCGACGCGGGCGGCGATTTCGCCGAACTGGCCAAAGAATACTCGGACGATCCGGGTTCCGCTTCGAACGGCGGCCTGTACGAAGACCAAGCGGTCAGCAACTGGGTCGACGAGTTCAAAAAAGCGGTTATGGAACAAGAAGTCGGCGTCGTCGGAGATCCAGTCAAAACCGATTACGGCTACCATGTCATCAAGGTAGAGAAACGCAACGATACCCTGACGGACGAAGTGAAGGATACGGTTCGCCGCAGCCTTGCTTCGACGAAGCTGAACGATTTCATGGAAAACGACCTGAAAGGCATTACGAAGAGCAAGGAAGAGTTCGTGGACGAGGAAACTCCGGCAGCGGAAGGCACGGAAACTGCGCCTGCCGAAGGGACGGACGGAACATCGACCGAAGGAACTGACGGCGCGGTAACCGAAGGTGCGGACCAAGGGACAACGACCGATCAGGGAACGACGACGGATGAGTCCGGCGATGCGGGTACTTCCACGGATACGACGACTGACGGCAAGTAAGATCCATGCTACGACAAAAGGGCGGATTGGGGTCCGCCCTTTTGTTTAATAGGAGAGTACCTGAATAGCGCGGCTTGACGCGCTATTTTTTTAGGCCCAAAACAGAGGATTCCAACAAAGAAAGGAGGTCGCGGCATGAAAACATCCCAATCGCCGGGATCGGGCTTGCTAAGAGGGGCATTTATTCTTGGAGCCGCGGCAATCCTATCCAAATTAATCGGCACGCTGCAAAAAATTCCGCTGCAAAATATCGGCGGAGACGGCGTGTTCGGCATTTATACGACCGTCTATTCGTTTTATGCGTTTCTGGCGGTATTTGTGACGGCGGCGCTTCCGGCAGCCATTTCCAAGTATGTCGCCGAACGTACGGCCAGCGCGGACGAACAGGGCGTACGCCGTGTACTGCGGGCAGGCCTGCTGACGGCCTGCTCAGCAGGATTGCTTATGGCGCTGGCCATGTGGACGCTTGCGCCGCAGGTATCGGCCTGGATCGGCAGCGAGCACACGCTGCTGCCGCTGAGAGCGGTCTCGCTTGCGCTGCTCGTCGTGCCGCCTATGGCGGCGCTGCGCGGCTTTTTCCAGGGATTGCAGCAGGCGCTGCCGACAGCCGTGTCCCAAGTCGCCGAGCAGATCGTCCGCGTTGCCGTGATGGTGGCGCTGCTTCTGACGCTGAACGCGTTTGAAGCAGCGGATGAACGGATTGCGGCCGGGGCGGCATTGGGCACGTTTGCCGGGGGGGTGGCAGGTCTGGGAACGATGCTGCTGTTCTGGCGGCGTTATCAACGACTGCGTCGCTTTGACTCTTTTGCACCCGCTAAACAGGTAGGGGAAGCTGAGACAAAAGGAGTCGCCGATTCGGATTTCGAGGCATCCTCAGTCTTGGAGCAGGGGCATCCGAAAGCTTTGAATGCGGTCGCTGCCGAAAAGTCCCGCACAGAGCTTCGCGCGGAAGACCCGCGAAGCTCCTCGTTGCGAACCTGGATCAAACGACTTTTGATCTACGCCGTTCCCGTGTTCGTCGGGTCTTTGTCGCAACCGCTGCTCGGGCTGGTCGATACGCTGACCGTGCCTCGGCTCCTGCAGGGAGCCGGATGGAACGATCTGGCCTCGATGGAACAGTTCGGCATCTACAATCGCGGGATTCCGATCGTCCAGCTCGTCTTCATGCTGGCGACCTCGCTGTCCACGTTGCTGCTGCCCGCCATTGCGGAAGCCAAAGCACGGGGGCAGGAAGAACGCATCGCCGCTTCGGCCGGCGTGGCGCTGCGCTGGCTGTGGCTGCTCGGGCTGACCGCTGCCGCAGGTCTTGCCGTACTGGCCGGTCCGGTCAATATTATGCTGTACGCGGACGCACAGGGCACTGACGCGCTGCGCTGGACGGCATTGTCCGCTGCCGGAGGCACGCTCGGCATCGTTTCTGCCGCGCTGCTACAGGGCATGGGAGCCGTGCGCGCCCCGGCCTTGTTCCTGCTGGTCTCGGCTACGCTCAAACTGACGCTGAACCTGGTGCTGGTTCCGCTGATGGGCATCTCGGGCGCCGCCCTGGCAGGCGCCGTCTCCTACCTTGTCGCCGCGCTGCTCGGCGTCCTGCTGCTCGCCCGTCTGACCGGGCTGCGCGGCGGAGTCCGCCGTACGCTGCTTCAGCCGCTGCTGCTCGCCGGGCTGACGGCGCTGGCCGCCTACGGCGTTCGCTTGCTGACAAGCGAACTGCTTGCCGCCGCGGGACTCGGCGGCCGCACGGGTGCGCTGCTCACCAGCGCCTTCGGCGTCGCCGCGGGCGTGCTCGCCTTCGTCGCTGCGCTGGTGTACACCCGTGCCGTCTCGGATGCGGAGCTGTCCGCGCTGCCCGGCGGCGCGAAGCTCGCCGCCCTGGCAAGACGGCTGCGGCGCGAAAGCTAGCATGCCACTTCGGGGAACGCTTGTGCGCATTTTAGATTCGCAATTCGGCGAAACCCGTGATATAGTGGTAAAATGCGAGGTGCAGCGGAAGGAGAGGAATGGGCAATGAGTAAGGCAATTACGGTCGTGGGACTGGGTTCGGGCGACCCGGATCAGCTCACGCTGGGTATATGGAAAATTCTTCAGGGAGCAAGCCGGGTTTACGTGCGGACGAAAGAGCATCCGGTTATGAACCGGATTGCCGCCGAAGGGATTGCTTTCGAGTCGTTCGACTCCGTTTACGAGGCCAGCGAGTCCTTCGGCGACGTCTACGAAAGCATCGCTCGCCGCATCGTCGAACTGGCCGATCAGGGGGACCTGGTCTACGCGGTTCCCGGACACCCCATGGTGGCCGAGAAGACCGTCCTGCTGCTGCGCGAATACGCGGAGGCGGCAGGCGTATCGCTGACGGTACTCGGCGGGGAGAGTTTTCTGGACCAAGCGTTCGTTGCGCTCGGCTTCGATCCGATCGAAGGATTTCAGTTGCTGGACTCTTCCGATGTCACATCGGAGCACATCCGGCCTTCGCTGCATACGCTGATTGGCCAGGTCTACGATTCGCTGACCGCTTCTGAGGTTAAACTCGGATTGATGGAAGTGTATCCGGACGACCATCCGGTCGTGGTGGGTCATGCCCTCGGCGTAGCAGGGGAAGAGCGCATTTTGCGTGTTCCGCTGTACGAATTGGATCGCCTGGAGGGCTACGGCAATTTGTCGCTGGTGTACATACCGCGTAGCGAAGACGATGCTTTGAGAGCCGGCAGCTTTGCCCGCTTGCACGAGATCGTCAATATCCTGCGTAGTCCGGGCGGTTGCCCTTGGGATATGGAGCAGACCCATGCTTCGATCCGCAAGAACCTGATCGAAGAGACCTATGAGGTGTTGGAAACCATCGACGAGGACGACCCGGATCATATGCGGGAAGAACTGGGCGACTTGCTGTTGCAAGTCATGCTCCATTCCCAAATGGAAGAAGAGGTCGGGACGTTTAACGTCTACGATGTCATCCGCGGTCTGAATGAGAAATTGATTTTCCGTCATCCCCATGTATTTGGCGACAGTGCCGCTGGCGATGCCAAGGAAGCGCTCAAGAATTGGGATGCTATGAAGGCAGAGGAGAAGAAGCGAAAAGGCTTATCCGAGTCTGAAGCTTCGCTGTTGGACGGCGTTCCAAAAGATCTCCCTGCGCTAATGAAGGCTTACAAGATCCAAAAGAAAGCGGCGAAGGCCGGTTTCGATTGGGACGAGGTTTCCAGTGCATTTGCCAAGATCGAAGAAGAGTTGGGCGAGTTAAAAGAAGGGTTGGCCAAGGGGGCCGATTCCGAAGCGCTCAAGCTTGAGCTCGGCGATCTGTTATTCTCCGCAGTCAATGCGGCACGCTTCCTGAAGATCGATCCCGAAGAAGCGCTGTCGCTCGTTAACGACAAATTCCGTCGGCGTTTCCGTTATATCGAAGATCGCTTGCGCGAGCGGGGAAGCTCCCCGCAAACCAGCACGCTCGAAGAGATGGATAACCTTTGGAATGAAGCGAAGGCGGCAGAATAACTGGATTTTCGCACAAAATTTTCAAAGCCGCCGCTTACGCGAAAGGAATATGCGCCCTTATCCAGAATATGAGGAAGAGGACGTGCGGAAGCGACGGCCGGAACCTGTTTGAAGCTATACAGACGCTTACGGACAGATCCCCAAAAACAGATAACCGCGGCAGTAAGGAACACAATCCGGACTCCGCTTATCATTATTGAGCGTTAGGTTTCCCATTCGGGGGCCAACAGACGCAACCTTAAAATCCCGGGAGGAATGAAACGAATGAATAAAACAGAACTGATCAACAGCATCGCGGAAAAAAGCGGCGTAGGCAAAAAAGAAGTCGAAGCTGTACTCAACGGCTTCATGGACGGTGTAACTGAAGCACTGGCAGGTGGCGACAAAGTCCAACTGATCGGTTTCGGTACATTCGAAACTCGCAAACGTGCAGGTCGCACGGGCCGCAACCCGCAAACGGGCGAGCCGATCACAATTGCCGAGTCCAGCGTTCCTGCATTCAAGGCGGGCAACAAACTTAAAGAAGCGGTTAAGTAATTATGCGTGTCGATAAATTCCTGAAGGTGTCCAGGCTCATCAAGCGTCGTACCGTAGCGAAAGACGTGTCTGAGCAAGGTCGCGTGCTGATCAATGGCCGCGAGGCCAAGCCCAGCGCTTCGGTGAAAGTCGGCGACGAAATTACCGTACAATTCGGTCAGAAGCTCGTCACGGTTCGCGTCGAACGTATCGCCGACACGACTCGCAAAGATGAAGCGGCAGGCATGTATACCGTCGTGAAGGAAGAACCTATTCCACGTGAAGAAGGTTTGAACTTTTGATTGCTGTTTGAAAATAGGAAAAAGGCGTTTTCGCTCATCATGCGAAAACGCCTTTTTCGGCTAAATTTGCTGATTTCCGCGTCATTTCTCGTTTTTTTGTGTTAATGTTTAAGGGAGTATCGAAGTTAGGCAGTAAAGACTATTGACCGATCCTAATTCTGACAATAATAGTTCTGTCGCTCTATCGAGCTTGGCGACTGATATTCCGATAAAAACTAAAGCCATCATGTTCAGCGACCTTTTTCGTAAAATGACATCGGTCTGCTGTAGCAATTTTACATACTAGCCGACACACTGCGTCACCTTTTGCGCCAGTGGATCCGTTCGGCGAAGGAGGGTTCCATGAGAGCGACTTCCGCAGCAACCAAATCCAATAGACATCAGCCTGAGCAAGCGCCCAAGACAACCCGGACATCAGTCCGGCGCACATCGTCCAATCGGCAGCAGAGCGGTAAGAAACGCCTTCGACTATGGGCCGTCCTGATGATTGTATTATTCGCTTGGGCTGGATATACATTCTTCGGGCAAAGTTCCGTGATCGCGGACAAAGCTTCGAAACTCGAAGCCAGTCAGACGGTCAAGACCGAAAGCGAGACGCAACTCGGTGAAGTGAAAGCCGAGATCCAGCGTCTGCAAGATCCGGAATATATCTCGCAAATCGCCCGTAAAGAATACAATATGTACAAACCGGAAGAGATCCCGATCCGCGTCACCGGAGAAGGCGGCGGAGAGTAGATTTTCCGCGGTTTCACGCGGTTTTGTTTGTTGACCGACGTTTGCGCTTCCGTTATAATCAAATCACCGCAGACCGAAATTCGACTTTTTCGGCTGTATATTTTTAAGGGAGGATCATTTTATTCTATGGCAATTGAAGTAGGCACCAAATTAGAGGGCAAAGTGACAGGCATTACGCATTTCGGAGCATTTGTGGATTTGTCCGGAGGTGTCACGGGTCTCGTTCATATCTCGGAAATCGCCGACAACTACGTAAAAGATGTGAACGATCACCTGAAGATCGGCGACACGGTGACCGTGAAAGTCATCAACGTCGACAAAGACGGCAAGATCGGATTGTCTATCAAGCAAACCGTGGACAGACCTGCCGGTTCTGCCCCTGCGCCATCTTCACGTCCGCCTAGACAAGACCGCGGTCCTAGCAGCGGTGGTGGCGGCGAACGCTATAACAGCGGCGGCGGTAGCAGCAGTGGTGGTGGATTTAACCGAGGCGGCAGCGGCGGTGGAAGACCTTCCAGGCCTCCAGGCGGCGGTAAACCTGCATTCGGCAAGCCCGCATTCGGTAAGCCTTCGTTCGATGATAAATTGACCCGTTTCCTTAAGGACAGTGAAGAACGAATTTCTTCGATCAAGAAAAACACGGAATCCAAGCGCGGAGGCCGTGGCGCAAAAAGATCGTAATCATAGCTTTGAATACCGCGAATGGCTTAGCTCAGCCGCTCGCGGTTTTTTGCTTTGGTCGGCCAAGGCTTCAGCGAAACAACCCTGTCTTCCGATAACAAACTAATACTCTGTACCAACTCTGTACCAAATGAAGGTAAGGTTACGCTCGTCCGAAACGCACTAGACCCGTGCGCGTTTTGGCCAAACGTAAACCCACTATTTGAACGGGTACAGAGTACTAATGACTTGTTTTGATCTTATGATACACTGGATGCGAATACCGGATATGGAATTCGGAAGGAATCGCGCCGGAAAGGACGGGATGCCAAGTGGCTGCACCAGATCTGCCGGGATTTAGGCCGGGAACGGTCGTAACCGGCGCGTCCCAGGGCGGGCAATATACGATTCAATCCCTGATTGGCCGGGGGGCGAACGGCAACGTTTATCTGGTTCGGACAGCAAGCGGACAGCAGGCAGCGTTGAAGGCAGGGCCGGAGAAGCCGGAATTGAAGGCAGAGGTCGACGTGCTGGCGGAACTGAAAAAGCATGAGCTTGAAAACGGCGACCGCCGTTCTTTTCTGCTTGACGCAGATCGGTATCAAACGAATGGTCGTTCCGTTCCCTTTTACGTGATGAAGTTTGTTCGAGGCGTGCCTATAGATGCGTATATCCGCAAGTACGGCTATCGTCAGATCGGAACGGCGGGACTCGGATTATTGGATAGACTGTCGGGACTGCATCAGGCAGGGTTTATATTTGGGGATTTGAAGCCTTGTCACGTGTTAGTGGAAGAAAGCGGCGGCGTAGAGCTGGTCGATTACGGCGGCGCAAGCCCGATCGGAGCCAACGTAAAGCAGTATAGCGGCTGGTATGACCGAAAATACTGGAATGCCGGAACCCGAAAAGCCGATCCCGGCTATGACCTGTTCGCGTTTGCGGTGCTTTGTCTGCATGTGTTCGACGAGCGGTCGTTGCGCCGGGTAGACGCGGCACTGCTTCCGCAGACGCGCAGCGCAGAGGATCTTGTGCAGTTGGCCGGACGCATTCCGGCGCTGCAACCGTTTGAACCCTGGCTTGTCCGAGCGCTTCGAGGTGGCTTTGCGAACTCGCGTGAAGCTTATGCGCAGTGGAAAGCGCTTTGTCGGTTATATCCGCCGCAAGGGAAAAAAGGCGCTTCGAAGCTGCTCGCCGTCGCTTTTTGCGGATCGTTGCTGCTGCTTGGCGTCGTGGTGTATGCGGCCTTGTCGCTGTAACGCCGCGGAGGCGAAGAGGAATGGAGGCTTGGCCTTTTTGAAAGATGAACATACATGGTTACGCGGGATCGAGGAAGAAGCAGAAGAGTACGGGATGTGGGCCGCCGGTGAGACGGTTGTCGCAGCCGTATCCGGCGGTCCGGACTCCATGGCCTTGCTGTATCTTTTGCACAGCCTGGCCGGTCGGCAAGGCTTCAGATTGGTCTGTGCGCATGTGAACCACGGATTAAGACCCGATGAGTCGGGAACTGAAGCTGACGGGGTTCGCGCCGCGGCTGCCCGACTCGGTATTCCGTTTGAACTGGGGGAACCGGATGTACGCGGCTACAAAAAGCAGGCCAAGCTCGGCACGCAGGCAGCGGCTCGCGAACTCCGATATCGCTTTCTGCGGGACGTTGCCCAACGTTATCAAGCGGTAGCGGTGGCGTTGGCCCATCATGCGGACGATCAGGCGGAGACGGTCGTGCTGCATATGTTGCGCGGTAGCGGAGCAAGCGGCCTGAGCGGCATGCGCCGTGTCCGATTGTGGGAGGGCGTTCGGTTTGTGCGGCCACTGCTGCGTCTGAACAAGAAGGATTTGATTTCTTTTTGCGAAAGCCATCATATCGCTTACTCGATCGATAGCAGCAATGCGCATACCGACTATGCCCGGAACCGATTGCGATTGGAGACGTTCCCGCATCTGGAAAGCTATAACGGAAAGCTGGCGGAAGCATTGAACCGGCTGGCGGATACGCTAGGGCCCGAGGACGATTACTTGCAGGAATTGACCCTACAGGCGTACGAACAGACCTGTAAGAGGGATTCCGAAGGTATCGAGCTTGATGTAATAGGCTTTTCGGCACAGCCCTTCGCTTTACAACGCAGGCTCATTAAATTAATATTAAATTACCTGTCGGAACCGGGAGCGGAGACCGATTTTGCGAAGGTAGACCGGGTCCGCCGACATCTTTTTTCCCCAAGCGATTCGACCTGGACGCTGGATCTTGGATATGGACGAACGTGTACGCGCGAATACGCTCGTGCGTTTTTCCGTCTCGGTAGACCGCAGGCCGGCGTTCCGGAAGCAAAGAAGATCGACAGGGAGCCGGGTACCCGTACGCTGGATTTCGGAAGTCTTGAACTGATGTTCAGGGAAGACGGAGAGATTCCGGCTGCTTCGGCGCTTATGCGTTTGAATCGGGAAGAAGCCGTTTTCGATGCGGATCGTCTACAGTACCCGCTGACCGTGCGTTCGCGCCTTCCGGGGGACCGGATCGAGCTTCCGCGCGGAGCCGGCACGAAGAAAGTCAAGGATCTGCTGATCGATGAAAAAGTCGCTCCGTCCGAACGAAGTCTGATTCCGGTTGTGTGCGATGCGCAAGGTCGCATCATTTGGCTGGCGGGATTGAAGCGTTCGAATCATGCCTGGGTCGACGGGCAGAGCGAGAAGATTCTATATATTCGGATAGATCGGGCTCTTTGTTGACGGTTTTGGTTTATAAGTATAGAAAGAAGCTAAAGCTTTAACTCAGATCATAATTACAGGAGGGTCAAGCACGTTGCAAAATGACATTCAAGAAGTACTGATCAGTGAAGAGGAACTCCAAGCCAAGATTAAGGAATTGGGTGAGCTGCTGAGCAGCGAATACGCAGGTCGCGACCCGCTCGTGATTTGCGTGCTCAAAGGCGCATTCATTTTCATGGCCGATCTGGTCAAGCGTATCACGGTACCGATCGAACTCGACTTTATGGCCGTTTCCAGCTATGGCGCAGCAACCAAGTCCTCCGGCATTGTCAAGATCATCAAAGATCTGGACACCACGGTGGAAGGACGCGACGTATTGATCGTGGAAGACATCATCGACAGCGGACTTACGCTAAGCCACCTGATCGAACTGCTGAAAAACCGTAACGCGAACAGCGTGAAGGTGGTTACGTTGTTCGATAAGCCATCAGGCCGTTCCGTCAACATGGAAGCGGATTACACGGGCTTTGTTCTGCCGGATGCATTCGTCGTAGGCTACGGTCTCGACTATGCCGAGCACTACCGGAACCTGCCGTACATCGGGGTTCTCAAGCCGGAAATTTACACGAAATAAAAGAGCCATCGGCATTCGAATTCAGGCGTGCGACGGATGGCGAAAAGCAAAGGTAAGCAGCGTGTCGGGATCAGATGTTTTTTTCTTTGAAGTCCGCTCCGCATCTGAATTTGTGATGTGTGAACCGACTATGTTAAAATAACTTCAGTGTCTTGAGAGGAGGTTGGGGATGAATCGGTTCATCCGGAATTCTGGCTTTTATTTAATCCTTTTTCTTGTTGTGGTAGGCATCATTCAATTTTTGAACGGCGGTCGGGATACGGCCCAAGCTCCAAGATACGACGAACTGGTGCAGCAGGTTGAAGCGAATAACGTGGAAAATGCCACGTTCCAATTCGAAAACTATGCTTATTTGGTAACCGGTACGTATAAGGAACCGTTGAAGGCAGACGGTCCGACGACGTTCTCGACGTATATTCCATCCACCGAAGCGGTGGTTGACAGTCTGACGACTCAGATGCAAGCGAACGACGTAGAGGTATCGTGGAAGCCGATGAAGGGTCAGAGCATTTGGGTAACCTTGTTCACTTCGTTTATTCCGCTCATTCTGATGTTCGTGTTGTTCTTCTTCCTCTTTAATCAATCTCAGGGTGGCGGCGGCAAAGTCATGAACTTTGGCAAGAGCAAAGCCAAACTGTACAATGAAGAAAAGAAAAAAGTCACCTTCAATGACGTTGCGGGTGCGGACGAAGAGAAGCAGGAACTGGTCGAAGTGGTCGAGTTCCTCAAAGACCCTCGTAAGTTCGCGGCGCTGGGTGCGCGGATTCCTAAGGGCGTATTGCTCGTAGGTCCTCCAGGTACAGGTAAAACATTGCTTGCCCGCGCAGTAGCAGGCGAAGCAGGCGTGGCATTCTTCAGCATCTCGGGTTCCGACTTCGTCGAAATGTTTGTCGGCGTCGGCGCATCGCGCGTGCGCGACCTGTTCGAGAATGCCAAGAAGAATTCGCCTTGTATCATCTTCATCGACGAAATCGACGCAGTCGGACGCCAACGGGGCGCAGGCCTTGGCGGCGGACACGACGAACGCGAGCAGACGCTTAACCAATTGCTCGTTGAAATGGACGGTTTCGGCGAAAATGAAGGCATTATCATCATCGCGGCGACCAACCGCGCGGATATCCTTGACCCGGCCTTGCTGCGTCCGGGACGTTTCGACCGTCAAATTACGGTTGACCGCCCAGACGTGAAAGGACGCGAAGCGGTACTGCACGTTCACGCACGCAACAAGCCACTGACGAAAGACGTTCAGCTGGATAAGATCGCGAAGCGTACAACCGGATTCTCCGGTGCGGATCTTCAGAACCTTCTGAACGAAGCCGCATTGATCGCGGCTCGTCGCGACCGCAAAGATATTTCGATGAACGAAATCGATGAAGCGATCGATCGCGTTATCGTCGGTACCGAGAAGAAAAGCCGTGTGATCAGCGATCGCGAGAAACGCATCGTGGCTTACCACGAAGCGGGTCATACCATCGTAGGCTACTTCCTGGAACATGCCGATACCGTGCATAAAGTTACCATCATTCCACGTGGACGCGCAGGCGGATACGTGATCATGATGCCTAAGGAAGATCGGATGCTCGTGACCAAGCAGGAACTGCTTGACCGCGTAACCGGCTTGCTGGGCGGACGCGTATCGGAAGAAATCTTTATCGGCGAAATCGGTACAGGCGCTTATAGCGACTTCCAACAAGCTACCGGTATCGTACGCAGCATGATCATGGAATACGGTATGAGCGAGAAGCTCGGCCCGATGCAGTTCGGAACCGGTCAAGGTCAGGTCTTCTTGGGCCGCGATCTTGGACACGAGCCGAATTACAGCGACGCTGTAGCTCATGAGATCGATCAGGAAATGCAACGCTTTATCAACGAATCGTATGAGAGAGCGCGCCAAATCCTGACCGAACGTGCGAAAGAAGTTCATTTGATCGCCAACACGCTGCTTGAAGTCGAAACGCTGGAACTGGATCAGATCCGTAATCTGATCGAGTATGGTTCGATCGAAGCGCCGGAAGGCGTAACGAACAAACCGGAAGGCGAAGGCTCCGAGCCGGCAGCTGAACCGACATTCGACAGTATCGGGGAATCCAAAGTTCGTTTGGACGAATCCGATACGGTAGATCTCGGCAAAGACGGCGATATCCCGAATAATACGCTGGACAAACGCGGCGACTCAGGCGGCGGAACGACACAGTCCTAATGAAATAGGCTATTCGGCCAATATTTCGGATACTGATCCTTTTCTCAAGCCAGGTGTAGCATGAAGATCAAGCAAGACCGGAAAACGGACCCTCGTTTTCCGGTCTTTTCGTATGCTGGAGAAGACAGGTAGTAGTGCCCGCTCCCCCGGATAATGGTACAATGCAGAAGGCGGTCAAAGTGACCGCAAAGGAGGACAACAACGGCGTGATTCTTGTAGTGGATATCGGCAACACCAATATTGTGCTCGGTATGTATGAAGGCAGTGAACTGCTGCATCATTTTCGAATCAGCACCAGTCGACAAGCGACGAGCGACGAATACGGGGTAATGATCTATAATCTATTTCGTATGTCGGGCGTAGATGCAGACAAGATTGAAGGGGTGATGATCTCTTCGGTCGTACCGCCGATCGTCGGCGTAATCGAGCAGATGTGTCGGACGTATTTGAAAAAGACACCTCTTATCGTGGGACCTGGTATTAAGACGGGATTGAACCTTCGTTACGAAAATCCGCGGGAAATAGGTGCAGACCGAATCGTCAACGCCGTTGCCGCCGTTGAATTGTATGGAGGTCCGCTGGTCGTTGTTGATTTTGGCACAGCAACGACATTCGATTGTATCGATGCGCAGGGGAATTATTTGGGCGGCGCGATCGTACCCGGCATAGGCATCTCTACGGAGGCGCTGTATCAGCGTGCATCCAAGTTGCCAAGAATCGAATTGGAAAAGCCAAAGAAGGTCATAGGGCGCAATACGGTTCATGCCATGCAGGCCGGAATTATTTATGGATATGCCGGGCAAGTGGATGGTATCGTTAAACGTATACGCAAGGAAATGGATGCTGAGGATCTTAAGGTTGTCGCAACAGGAGGACTGGCTCCTTTGATCTGCGCGGAGACTGAATCCGTGCACGAAGTGAATGCGCTGCTTACCCTTGAAGGACTGCGTTTGATCTATAAGCGTAATCGCATCGTTAAAGCATAAATAAAAAAAAACGAGTTGCCTGGACTTGCGACAAGTACCATGACCGCTTAAGAGGTTATGTTAGGCTCATCGAAAACCTTAAATTTGATGCGGCCAAGGTACTAGCTACCGGCAACCAGGATGGAGGGAAATACAGATGGAAAATCTGGAGCATACCCATAACGACGGTTCGGAGAACCGGGAAGAGCGCGATTATTTGGTAAGAGGTACAGCACTTGGAGGTAAGGTGCGTGCTTTTGCCGTACGCAGTACAAAATTGGTTGAGGAGCTGCGCCGCCGGCATGACACGTTCCCGACAGCTACGGCAGCCCTGGGACGTACATTGACAACCGCAACCATGATGGGGGCGATGTTGAAAGGCAACGAGAAATTGACCATTCAGGTCAAAGGCAACGGCCCGCTCGGTCAGATTGTGGTTGACGCCAATGCCAAAGGCGACGTGCGCGGTTATGTCGATCATCCGCATGTGCATCTGCCAAGCAACGCGATGGGCAAATTGGACGTTGCGGGCGCAGTCGGCACGGAAGGATTCCTGTATGTCATCAAAGACCTCGGCCTCAAAGAACCTTACCGCGGCAGCGTACCGATCGTATCGGGCGAGCTGGGCGAAGACTTCACGTATTATTTCGCGGCTTCCGAGCAGACGCCTTCCGCAGTCGGAATCGGCGTATTGGTCGCTCCCGACGGAGCGGTGATCAGTTCGGGCGGCTTGATCGTCCAACTGCTGCCAGGCTTGGCGGATGACGAGATCGATGCGATTGAGCACGCGATTTCGACGCTGCCTCCGGTATCGGCATTGATCGATCAAGGCTTGTCTCCGGAAGAAGTCATCAAATGGGTACTGCCGGACGTACAGATCCAGGAGTCGATGGATGTACGGTTCAAGTGTGAATGCTCGCGCGAACGCGTCGAGCGCACATTGGTCAGCCTGGGATCGGAAGAAATTCAGGCCATTATCGACGAGCAAGGCGTAGCCGAGGTGGTTTGCCACTTCTGCAACGAAGCGTACCAATTCGAACGCGAAGATCTGGAGCGTATTTTGGAGCAGACTCGCGCTTAAAAATATCCGACTAATCGCGCCATATTAAGTTTTTGCAAGGTATAGAAGAAAGTCTGAGCTGTCGTAAATCGAGGACATACCAAAAGACCGTTCCTTTTCAGGAACGGTCTTAACGTTTTGAGAAAACCCAACGTAGCCGGAGGCGAGAAGACGTAGAGAAAAATTCAGTTTAAGACGCCTTTGAACTTGGAAAACTACATCTCAAATTTAATTCAAGTTTGCCAAGCGAGACAGCGGATTGAAAGGATTTTTCTCGCAGTCTTCTCGCTTCCCGCGCATACGTAACTTTCGAAGGCAGCCTTGTAACGTTCCTGAAAAAGAGCGGTCTTTTGTTCCTGATTTTAAATCACCGTACTATCGCTGACCTTGTCCGATTTGCTGCGGCCCATCGATTGAATCTGGTTCATCAGTTTGCCTCGGGAATCCTTGTTACGAAGCAGGTAAGCGGCCCCCAGACCGACAGCGACTCCAAGCAGTGTGTTTTTCCGTTTCATGTTGTCGTCCTCCTTTTGTATACGGATATTTGGGTTTGTGCGAATTTCTTATTGGAAAATTACCCGTTGCTCCTAATCCTAAACGTCGATAAATAAATTCAAAACGGAATAAAGTTTGAAATACGTCGCCTATACAGGCTTGGATTCGTTGACAGCTTGCGTCGGGATTTGCTAATATAAAGAAAGTTGAAAGCCTACTTTTTCACTCGGATTAAGTTGGCAAAGGTACCGAATGCAAACAAAAATCATATAAGCTCACCCATTCCGAAGGAGGATTTACCATGGCCAAAGTCGTTAACAGCATTACCGATCTGATCGGAGATACACCGCTTGTCCGACTAAACCGGATCGTACCGGAAGACAGCGCGGAAATCTATGTCAAACTGGAATACCAAAACCCGGGCGCAAGCGTTAAAGACCGGATCGCGATCAGCATGGTGGAAGCTGCGGAGGCGGACGGACGTCTGAAGCCGGGCGGCACGATCATCGAAGCGACCAGCGGCAACACGGGGATCGGCCTGGCCATGGTAGCAGCGGCGAAGGGATACAAATCCGTAATCGTCATGCCGGAAACGATGAGCTTGGAGCGTCGCAACTTGCTGCGTGCCTACGGAGCGGAACTCGTACTGACACCGGGCGCGGAAGGCATGAACGGAGCAGTACGCAAAGCCGAAGAGCTGCTCAAGGAGAATCCGGACTATTTCATGGCGGAGCAGTTCAAGAACGAAGCGAACGTTAAGATCCACCGCGAGACGACAGGACCTGAGATCGTGGAAGCGATTCAGTCTATCGGGGGTACGCTAGACGCGTTTATCGCAGGTATCGGTACAGGCGGTACGATCTCCGGTGCTGGCGAAGTGCTGAGAGCAAGCTTCCCCGAAGTGAAAATTTATGCGGTCGAGCCTGCGGCTTCTCCGATTTTGGCCGGCGGCAAACCGGGTCCGCACAAAATTCAGGGTATCGGCGCGAACTTCGTGCCCGATATTTTGAATCAGAAGATCTACGACGAAATTCTGCATGTAGAAAATGACGAAGCATTTGAGACTGCACGTACCGTAGCCAAGGAAGAAGGCATTCTGTCCGGTATCTCGTCCGGCGCAGCCGTATTCGCAGCACTCAAAGTAGCCAAAGAACTGGGCAAAGGCAAGCGCATCGTCGTGATCGTACCAAGTAACGGCGAACGCTACCTGAGCACACCGCTGTACAACTTCGAAGCTTAATTCGTTTTTCCGACGAACGGCGTTGCACGGAATCGAATAGCAAACCCCTGGCTCGTGCGACTGCATGGGTTGGGGGTTTTTTTATTCATTGAATAGGATTCGCAAAATGCTAGGGCGTGTCTTCAAACCTGCCAATGTGCATCTTTTGCCGCCTTTTCGCCCTCTCCTACGTCACTTTGCCTTGACGTGCCCCGGCACGCCTTCGTAAAAGTTCCTTGTTGAGAACGAAAATTCGGCAAAATCTGCTTCCATCGAGGTTTGAAGACACGCCCTAGTACTTTGACTTTTCGTTTACGGCTACCGTATCCGGCACCTTCATCGTATAATGAACAAAAATCAAATGAGATCTATTCAAGCTGATATTTCGAAGGAGTGCGGACAGATTGAGCGAGAACCTGACAACTCTTGCCCAGTGGGCAGAGTGGAAGGAACAGGGGTATACCCGTTTTCCTTATCTATTGCGTGGTCAATTACAAAGGCGGCCGGAGTCTTGGTTGGAGGCATGGAGCGAAGCGTCTCCTCATGCCTTCGTGCTGGAAAGCGGCAAAGAAGGACGTTATACGTTTCTTGGGCTGGAAGCCGAGTCTGTTCTTCGCGGCCGGGGAGAGGAAGCGGAAGTTACTGATTATGAACGCCATTTATACCGGGCAAAAAATCGGACAACCGAATCCGAATTTGAACCGTCGCAAAAAGAAGGTTCTCCTCTCAACGCGATTCGTCGCTGGATGGAGCCGCATCGTGCGCCGCGTGTGCCCGGCGCACCGAAGTTTTTCGGCGGCGCAGTCGGATACCTGGCGTATGACGTAGCGCGTTCGCTCGAAAAGCTGCCGCTGTTGGCCGATGACGATCTGGCTCAAGCCGGGCTGCCGGACTATGCCTTTATGCGGCTGCGGCAGTTGTGGGTGATCGATCACGAAGAGCGGCATGTATATGCTTGCGTTTCCGTGCCGATCGGCGAGCTTGAGCAAACCGGGCAAGCCTCGCAATCGGATTCGGCTGTTCGTGAAAAAGAACTCGCTACGGCTTATGAACGCGCAGCCGAAGAAGCGCAGCATATGCTGGAACGCTGGCAGAGCTTCGAACGCGCAGAATTACCGTGGAACGAGGCGCGTCGGGACGAGGTGATTGCCGAAGCGGAACAGCATATGTCGGGTCGCAGCGATGTCGATGGCTTCGAGACGACTTTCGGACAAAAGGCATTTCAAGACGCGGTGCTTCGCATTCAGGAATATATTCGCAGCGGCGACGTTTTCCAAGTCAACCTGTCGCTTCGCAAGCAGCGTAAACTGCAAGCTTCGCCCGAGCAAGTCTACGAATGGATGCGCATCGTAAATCCTTCGCCGTACATGGGTTTTCTTCGTTTCCCGGATTTCCAGCTGGTATCGGGATCTCCGGAGCTGCTTGTTCGATTGGAAGAAGGGCGTTTGGCGGCTCGGCCGATCGCAGGCACGAGACGAAGAGGGGCTAACGGCGAAGAAGACCGGCGTATGGCCGAAGAGCTGACGGGTAGCGAAAAGGAACGGGCCGAGCATATCATGCTTGTCGATTTGCAACGCAATGATCTGGGGCGTGTAGCCGCTTACGGTTCGGTCCGCGTACCGGAGCTGATGACGATTGAGCGGTACGCGCATGTGATGCACCTCGTGTCTCAGGTCGAAGCCGATCTTGCGCCGGGAAAAACACCGTACGACGTGATCGCCGGAGTTTTCCCTGGTGGAACGATCACGGGAGCCCCCAAAGTCCGCACCATGCAGATCGTCGAAGAACTGGAGCCTGTATGTCGCGGGCCTTATACAGGCTCGATGGGCTGGATTGACTACGCGGGCAATATGGAATTAAATATTATTATTCGTACCCTCGTCGTTCAAGGCGGCGTGGGTCATATGCAGGCCGGAGCAGGAATCGTGATCGACTCCGAGCCGTATCGGGAATATCGGGAGTGTCATAATAAGGCAAGATCCGTAGGTCGCGCCGTCTGGTGTGCGGAACGCGCGGCTGCCGCAAGCGAGAGAGGGGGAGTAGATTGATTCTGGTCATCGACAACTACGATTCGTTTACCTACAACCTGGTGCAGTATCTGGGCGAGCTTGGCGAAGAGGTTATCGTGCGGCGTAACGATGAGATCGATATTGACAGTATTCGGGAGCTTGCTCCGGATCATCTGTTGCTGTCGCCTGGTCCCTGCACGCCGAATGAGGCCGGCATCACGCTTGAGGTCATCGACGTTTTCAAAGGGGAAATTCCGATTTTGGGCGTATGCCTCGGCCATCAGGCGATCGGGCAGGCTTTTGGAGGCAAAGTCGTTCGGGCCGAGCGATTGATGCACGGAAAGACCTCTCCTGTGCTGCATGACGGCACATCGGTTTTCGAAAAGCTTCCTTCGCCGCTGACCGCGGCAAGATACCATTCGTTGATCGTGGAGCAGGCCAGCCTGCCGGATTGTCTGGAGATCACGGCTTGGACGACGGAAGGCGAGATCATGGGGCTGCGTCATCGGGAGTATCCGATCGAAGGCGTTCAGTTCCACCCCGAATCGATCGTCACCGAGCATGGACACCGGATGCTTGCCCGCTTTTTAGGACGCGAACACTTGGCAGGGTCACCGCTATGAATACAGGCGTGAACGTTATTGGCCTGAACGGTCAGATCGTTTCAGCTGCGGCTGCGTCCGTCTCGGTGATGGATCATGGATTGATGTACGGGATGGGCTTGTTCGAGACTTTTCGCACCTACAACGGCGAACCCTTCCTGCTCGAACGCCATTTGCAGCGGATGGAGCAGGGCGCGACGGAGCTGGGAATCGCCTGGGATATTGAAGCCGACGGACTGCGTGCCGAGATTGCATCCTTGTTAAAAGCCAATCGGCTCAACGAAGCTTATATCCGTCTGACCTTAACCGCGGGCGAAGACGAGATGGGCTTGCCTTCGGGTCCGCTTTACGAATCGCCGACCC
Organism: Saccharibacillus sacchari; assembly: GCF_037722395.1. Taxonomy (GTDB): domain Bacteria; phylum Bacillota; class Bacilli; order Paenibacillales; family Paenibacillaceae; genus Saccharibacillus; species Saccharibacillus sacchari_A. The sequence goes on from NZ_JBBKAR010000008.1 coordinate 50,974, forward strand.
GCATCGTGTACATCAAAGAACTGCCAAAGTCGCCGGAATCCTGGTACACCGAAGGGCGGACGCTTCAGGTGCTGCGTACGCCCCGCAATACGCCGGAGGGGGCGCAGCGGTTAAAATCGCTCCATTATATGAACGGCATTCTGGGGCGTCGCGAACTGGGCGGCATTTCCGGTTCGCAGGGGGCAGAAGGGTTGATGCTGACGCGGGAAGGCTATATCGCGGAAGGCATCGTCAGCAATCTGTTTTTTGTCAAAAACGGAAGACTGCACACGCCGACCCTCGATACGGGGATCCTGCCCGGTATCACCCGAGCCTTCGTGTTGGAGCTTGCCGCCAAGAACGGGATCAAGGCCGAAGAAGGAACCTATACGCTGGGCGACCTCCAACAAGCCGATGAGATCTTTCTGACCGGCTCGGTGCAGGAGATCGTCCCGGTGCGTCTGCTTCGGGGATTGGACGCTGACGTACCGGAATCGATCATCGGCGAAGGACGTCCAGGCGAACTGACCCTCAAGCTGACCGAGCATTACCGCCATTATACGAAAGAAACGGGGAATTAAACATGAAGCCTACTCTTCATATCCGTCATTACGCTTGGGAAGATGTTCGTCTGGATCTGGGACGTGCCACTCGTATCATGGGGATTTTAAATACAACGCCGGACTCCTTCTCCGACGGAGGACGTTATGTGAATGTGGAGTCAGCCGTGCGGCATGCGCGCGAAATGGTGCTGGCCGGAGCCGACTTGATCGATATCGGAGGCGAATCTACCCGTCCGGGCGCCGATCCGGTATCGTTGGACGAGGAATTGTCGCGTATCCTGCCTGTTGTCGAAGCGCTGCGTCGCGAGCTACCCGGCATCCCGCTGTCCGTCGATACATACAAAGCCGAGGTTGCGCGCCAATCCCTGGTTGCGGGCGCGCATATCATCAACGATGTCTGGGGCTGCAAAGCGGACACCCGTATGGCGCAGGTCGCTGCGGATGCGGGTTGCCCGGTTATTCTCACGCACAATCGACCGGAAGCGAACTACGCCGATCTGTACGCGGATGTCGCTGCCGACTTGATGGAGAGTGTCCAAATCACCCGTGCCGCCGGCGTTCGGGATGCAAATATCATTCTCGATCCGGGGATCGGATTTGCCAAAAACGGCTCGGAGAACTTACGTTTGATGACGCAGCTGGACGGACTGGTCGAGCTGGGCTTCCCGGTGCTGCTCGGAACCTCGCGCAAACGATTCATCCGAGAAGTGCTGGATCTTCCGGTTAACGACGTCGTGGAAGGCACGGCGGCTACGGTTGCTTTCGGTATTGCCCAGGGGTGTCAGATTGTGCGCGTGCACGATGTAGCCTCTATCAAGCGTACCGTTGCGATGTGCGACGCCATGCTATATGCAGAATCAGGCAGATCCTACACGGTACTGACTTAACGCAATCGACTATGACTTTTTATAAAAGGGCGGAGTTTATACGATGGATAAAATGATCATTTCACGCATGGAATATTACGGACGCCACGGGGTGTTTGAGGAAGAACGCCGATTGGGGCAACGTTTTTATATCGGATTGGAGCTTGAGATGGATCTTTCTGCTGCCGGGTTGACGGATGATCTGACTCGGGCAGTCAACTATGCGGAAGTGCATGAGACGGTAAAAAGTGTCGTTGAGGGCGAGTCCGTTCAATTGATCGAGGCGCTGGCTGAACGTATTGCATCCGCTGTACTCGGCACGTATACTAGGGTGGACGCTGCAACGGTACGTGTAACCAAGCCGCATCCGCCGTTCGATATCCATTTCGAAGGCGTGACGGTAGAGATCCGACGCAGCCGAAAGAGAGACGAGTAGACGATGACAGAACAAACGCCGAATTTCACCTCTGATCGATCAGAGGCTTATATTGCTTTGGGGGCCAATCTTGGCCGCCGCGAAGAGACGTTGCGCGAAGCGCTCCGGATGTTGAACGAACATGCGGAGATCGACGTCGTCCGCGCTTCGGATGTATACGAGACCGATCCTGTCGGATATGCCGACCAGCCTGCTTTTTTGAACATGGCTGTGGCACTTCGGACGGCGCTGGCGCCCCATCGATTGCTCACCGTGATGCAGGACGTGGAAAACCGCTTGGGCCGCGTGCGGGATATCCGTTACGGACCGCGCACGGCGGATCTGGATTTGCTATGGATGGACGGGCTTGCGATCGAGAGCACGGACCTGACGCTCCCGCATCCGCGAATGCACGAACGCTTTTTCGTACTCGTGCCGCTTGAAGATATAGTGCCGCAGGATGAGCCGTCCGGCTTGCGCAAGCTGGTGGACGATTCGCTGATCGAGCTTGGCGAAGCTTCGGGCATTGTCCGTTTCGGCAGTCCCCTGTTTCCGTAACGTGAAGGCCGTTTTTCGATCAAAGTAGCTGTTATATTTCAAATTTGATTTACTTTTTCTATACAACGAGGTGATTTCACAATGCTGAAGATTGGCGATATCCAAATGAAAAACCGTGTCGTGCTGGCTCCGATGGCCGGCGTGTGCAATCCCGCTTTCCGTCTGATCGCCAAAGAATTCGGAACGGGGCTTGTCTGCGCGGAGATGGTCAGCGACAAAGCGATCCTCCACGGCAACAAGCGTACGCGCGAAATGCTGTTCGTCGACGACCGCGAAAAGCCGCTCAGCCTGCAAATTTTCGGCGGGGACCGCGCTTCGCTTGTCGAAGCGGCCAAAGTCGTCGATCAGGAGACCAATGCCGATATCATTGATATCAATATGGGCTGCCCGGTACCGAAAGTGACCAAATGCGATGCGGGCGCGCGCTGGTTGCTCAACCCGGACAAAATTTACGAGATGGTGACCGCCGTGACCGCCGCTGTGCAAAAGCCCGTTACCGTGAAAATGCGGATCGGCTGGGATAGCGAACATATTTTTATCGAGCAAAATGCCAAAGCCGCCGAAGCGGCCGGAGCCAGCGCGATCAGCGTGCACGGGCGTACGCGCGAACAGCTCTATACCGGCACCGCCGATTGGAGCTGGATCAAGCTGGCCAAGGATTCGGTGAATATTCCGGTGATCGGCAACGGTGACGTGAATACGCCGGAAGACGCCAAGCGCATGCTGGACACGACCGGGTGCGACGGCGTGATGATCGGGCGCGGCGCACTGGGCAATCCGTGGATGCTGTACAGCACTATTCATTATTTGGAAACGGGCGAGCTGGTCGAAGATCCGGCACCGGAAGAAAAGATTCGTATCGCCGTTCTGCATATGGATCGTTTGATCGCGCTTCGGGGAGAGAATGTGGCCATTCGCGAGATGCGCAAGCATCTGTCCTGGTATCTCAAAGGCTTGAAAGGTTCTGCGAGTATCAAAGATTCCATTATGGAAGGAACGACTCGCAGCGAGATGATCGGAATCCTGGATCAGTATATCGCCAACCTTCCACAATTGGTGGCCGCGGAAGCGTAAGTGCTCCCCGTGGAACATCTTTAGGCAAAATTCTCGAACTTTCGACGAAAAGGGCCAGCGTATTTGGTCCTTTTTTGTTGAAATAAAACGTTTACAATTGAGCAAGGAAACGCATTGACTTTTCGTATTCCTTCCCATATAATTTGTCAGTATAAAATTCGCCTCAGCAACATAAATTCCAAAATGCGGAATATGCACGCTTTGTCTGGATGCGGCAATTGATAGACGCGAACGGTGTCTTACATTGACCAATCGGTCAATAGGTCCACCGACGTTCTTGGAGATATAACGGCTTTGGCCCTGGCTGCCCGTCACTATATTTCTTAAGTCGAGAAACGGAACACGTCTATGTCTTTAAGGCGTGGTCGTTTCTATTTTGCCGTTGCCGTCTTCAAAGGGATTTCGTAATTAACCGGATGTGAGAGTGCGAAAATCTACTATTCACATGACAGGAGAATCGGTACAGATGAGCGATAAAGAGGTCATTCTCACCCAGGACGGGCTGAAGAAACTGGAAGACGAGTTGGAAAACCTGAAATCCGTTAAGCGCCGCGAAGTTGCGGAGCGTATTAAAGTCGCAATCGGCTATGGAGATATCAGCGAAAACTCCGAGTACGAAGACGCCAAGAACGAACAAGCCTTCATTGAAGGAAGAGTTATTACATTGGAAAAAATGCTGCGCAACGCGCGGATCATCAATGCTGACGAAATCGGCACGGATATCGTGAGCGTCGGATCGACTGTATTGGTCAAAGACCTGGAGTTCGGCGACGAGATGGAATACACCATCGTAGGTTCGGCAGAGTCGAATCCGCTGGAGAACCGTATTTCCAATGAAAGTCCGGTCGGCAGCGCACTTCTCGGCAAGTCCAAAGGGGCAAAAGTCGAAGTCACCGTTCCGGCAGGCGTCCTTCAATACGAAATTATCGAGATCAAAAAATAATGACGTTTCCGATCGGACGCCGTTTGGCGTCTTCGGCTTCCCGGCTTCCCGTGACCGTTTTGGCTTGTGCCTGAACGATAGCGGGAAGTTTTTTGCTGTAAAAAGCTCGACGGACGCGCATTTACCCGCCAACCAAGCGGCTTTCGCGGTTGACGAATAAGGCGATTTGGAACGATAATATAGGTTGACGATAAGCGAGGTCGGCGAACGATCAATCATGCGGGCAATCGCTAAGGACAGGAGCTGAAAGACAAGTGTCTGAAGAAAACACAAACCACGAGAACCAGGAAGTCGAACTGAGCGAACTGCTCAAGGTACGTCGCGAAAAACTGGGCGAATTGAAAGAACTCGGGATCGACCCGTTCGGCGCTAAGTTTGAACGCAATGAGACGGCAGCAGGCATCATTGCCAAGTACGACGCGATCGAAAAAGACGAGCTGGAAGAAAAAGCGGTCGAAGTGACGTTGGCGGGTCGCATCATGGCCAAACGTGCTATGGGTAAAGCCAGCTTCGCGCATATTCAAGACCTGACCGGCCGTATTCAATTATATGTACGTAAAGACAGCGTGCCGGAAGAACAATACGACGCGTTCACGATTCTCGACCTCGGCGATATCGTCGGCGTGCGCGGAACCGTGTTTAAAACAAAGACTGGCGAGACGACGATCAAAGTGGCCGAACTCACTGTTCTGACCAAGTCGCTCCAACCGCTGCCGGACAAATACCACGGTCTCAAAGACGTCGAGCTGCGTTACCGTCAGCGCTACGTGGACATGATCGTGAATCCGGAAGTGCAACAGACGTTTATTCTGCGCTCGAAGATCATTCAGTCGATGCGCCGTTACCTGGACTCGCTCGGCTATCTTGAAGTGGAGACACCAACGTTGCACTCCATCGCGGGCGGCGCGGCGGCGCGTCCATTCGTGACGCATCACAACGCGCTCGATATGGAACTGTACATGCGGATCGCGATCGAGCTTCACCTGAAGCGTCTGATCGTTGGCGGTCTGGAAAAAGTATACGAAATCGGCCGCGTCTACCGTAACGAAGGCACATCGACGCGCCACAACCCGGAGTTCACCATGATCGAGCTTTACGAAGCGTATGCCGACTACAAGGACATCATGGACCTGGTGGAAAACATGGTCGCTCATATCGCGCAAGAAGTGCTGGGCACGACTACGATCGAGTATCAAGGCCAACAAATCGACCTCAAGCCGCAGTGGCGCCGGGTATCGATGGTCGATGCGGTCAAAGAAGTGACAGGCGTAGACTTCGGCGCTCACCTGACCGACGAAGAAGCGCACGCGCTGGCCAAAGAACACAAAGTTCCGGTTGAAAAGCATATGACGTTCGGTCATATCCTGAACGCCTTCTTCGAACAGTTTGTTGAAGAAACGCTGATCCAACCTACCTTCGTAACGGGCCACCCGCTCGAAATCTCCCCGTTGGCGAAAAAGAACGATCAAGACCCGCGCTTCACCGATCGTTTCGAATTGTTCGTCGTGGCGCGCGAGCATGCCAACGCGTTCAGCGAGTTGAACGATCCGATCGATCAACGCGAGCGTTTCGAATCGCAGCTTCAGGAGAAAGAACAAGGCAACGACGAAGCACACGAGATGGACGAAGACTTCATTCGCGCGCTGGAATTCGGCATGCCGCCTACGGGCGGACTGGGTATCGGCATCGACCGTCTGGTTATGCTGCTGACCAACGCGCCGTCGATCCGCGACGTGCTGCTGTTCCCGCATATGCGCAATCTGTAAGGGTTAATGAAGTTAGGCCGTAACATAACGAAAGAGAAGGCGCGAAATGCGCCTTCTCTTTTTTGTTGTCCTCCTTTTTTATCGTTCATGGGGCATTGTCTTACAGCTTTTGTAGTCGAAGTCAGCTTTGCTTTTGGCATAACGAATCCAGATACTCGTCCAGCAGCTTCTCCATCCGGTCAGGCGGCATGCGGTCGGGATAAGTCAGGCCGTGCAAAGCGATCCCGTCCACGAAGACGTGCATCCGTTCCGCTTCCTGTTCCAGATTCAGCTTTTTCGAAGCGGAGCCGTACTGGATCAGTCCTCGCACCACGAGCAGCATCGCCGATCTCAATTGGTCGTAGACCTTTTGCGCGTGACCGTGCAGCGAAGGTTCGGACAGCGACTTGGACACGAAAGCGAGCCACACTTCCATCTCCGCCCGGCCTTCTTCGCTCAAAGGAACCAATTCATGCAGCACGTCTCGCGCGACTTCCGGCATCGGACGATCGTAGTCCAGCGCAGCGATCCGCGTCGCTACCCGTTCCGACACCAGACTCATGGAAAAAGAAAACAGCTCCGCTTGCGTAGAAAAGTAATGGCGCATCGAACCCGGCGAGATACCGGCTTCCTGGGCGACGTTGCGTACCGAAGCGTTTTCGATGCCCGAACGGCGAATCACCCTCCAGGCCGCTTCGGCCACTTTGATTTTTTGTTGTTCGTGATCGACGATTTTTGGCATATCTCAATTATAGCACCGAAGCGCGCAACAGTTTTCTTTTTAATACAATTGTGTTAGAATGTTTTTATATAATACATTCGTGCTAAAAAGGAGAGCGAGAACATGGGAATGATCGGCTGGTTGATCGTGAGCTGCGAAGTCGGGTTTTGGGTGATCGTGTTGGCCGGGCTGCTGACTCGTTATGTATGGAAGAAAAAGAAAGCGGGGGCCGTAATGCTGGCGATGACGCCCGTCGTCGATCTGATGCTGCTCGGCGCGACGATCGTGGATATCAGGCAAGGCTCGGAAGCCGGTTTCGTGCACGGACTGGCCGCCGTTTATATCGGGTGTACTGTCGCGTTCGGACATCGGATGATCCAGTGGGCGGACGAACGTTTCGCGTACCGATATGCAAACGGACCTAAGCCGGCCGAGAAAGCAAAAAGCGGACAAGCCCATGCGGCTGCGCAAAGACAAGGTTGGTACCGACATCTGCTCGCCTGGACGATCGGAAGTATCTTGCTGGCGGGAATGATCCTGCTGATCGGGAATGCGGACAAGTCCCAAGCGCTGCAAGCGTGGATCGTCAGATGGGGAATGGTACTGGGTATCGACTTCCTGATTAGCTTCAGTTATACGCTGTGGCCCAAAGGGGAGAAGCAGGGCAATAAGCAGCGTATCTAAAAGGAGAGTAACCAATAGTTTGACCAGCCTTCCATTTAACACCGAATCGGCATTTTGGCGCAGTCGATCAAGTCGTTCAGCCTCAAAACAAGGTGTACAATAAGCAAACGACGTGTTTTAAAAGTTTTTTCGAAAAAATGCTTGCTTTCTGTATATCAGCATGATATATTCTAGGAACGGCCTTGAGAGAGCGCCGGTGCGGTTCGAACAAGTGAGCGGGTCGAAATGAAGTCGGAAATTGAGCTTCGCAAGAAGCTGAAAAAAAGATTTCAAAAAAGACTTGTAAAACGAAAACGAACATGCTAATATATAAGAGTTGCTGCTGCGAGCGAAACATTGAACAGCAGAAACGAGCATCACAGTTTGCTCCTTGAAAACTGAACAGTAAGTGAGTCGCGATGATGAAGATCATCGTGAGAATAAAGATTCTTGAGCAATCAAGAATCGCCACGTTTTAAACGAGCACATGGTGCTTTCTTTTAAAGCGAAGACCGAAGTGATCGCTTCGTTCAATGCTCTTGCCCTTAGGGGTCAGGCATTGAAGCCGCGGTTGCGAAAGTATTCGCAACTTTAATGGAGAGTTTGATCCTGGCTCAGGACGAACGCTGGCGGCATGCCTAATACATGCAAGTCGAGCGGAGTTGATGAGAAGCTTGCTTCTCTGACGCTTAGCGGCGGACGGGTGAGTAACACGTAGGCAACCTGCCTTTCAGTTTGGGATAACTTCCGGAAACGGATGCTAATACCGAATACATCATCTTCTGGCATCAGAGAATGAGGAAAGACGGCGCAAGCTGTC
>NZ_JBBKAR010000009.1:0-20484 GCF_037722395.1 Saccharibacillus sacchari
AAGGACAAATCTACTCTTTTGGGAATCGTAACGGATCGTATTGCCGTTAAGTGCTCGGTTTTCCGGTTTTTCTACGAAAAGCAAAGCGAATTCTATTCTAAGCGTCTCTTGGTTCCGTTAGACTTTTCAGATGCCCAAAAATGATCTCTAAGTGTCGGCTCGTTCCGTTAGAGCGTAGTTGGGGCTGCTTGGCCGAAGGAGTGCTCGCGCAACGGACAGGTGCTCTCGCTGACAGCATCCTTTTCGACGCAAAAACCCCCGATTTCCGCCAATAAGCGAAGTCGAGGGTTTTGTATGATCTACGTTTGCAATTGCTGAGGAGGGTCTTCCGGTTCGCGTTCGATGGTTTCCATCGCGGCTTCGATCTGTTTGCTTTTAAAATAATCGATGATCTGTTCCAGATCCTCACGGTCCAGCAGGACGACGCCGTTGTAGGCGGCGAGTTTGCGGCACGCGGCGGTGTAGCGGCCGGAGGTCAGCACGATCGCGCGACCCGCGCCGTACGCGCGCATGGAACCGTACACTTCCTGCACGGCGGACAAGCCTACCGGATTGCTGGGCGAGTAACGCTTGGCTTGAAGCACGGTGCGCTCGCCGTAACGGTCGGCGAACACGAGGTCGGCGCCGAAGTCGCCGCTCGTGCTCGTTTTATGCACATCCTCATAGCCAAGCTCCGTGAACAAGCGGTGCAGATACCGTTCGAAATCCGAGCCGTCGAGCATATTGTCGATGTCTTTGATCGTGATCCGGCGCGGATCGAGCTGCCTGCGAATACGGCGTCTGCGCCGCGCGGCCAAGCGCCATACCGCCAAAATCAGCAGCAGCGCCGCGCCGGCGATCAGCAGGAACGGCCACCATTCGCCGACCAAACGCTGAATTCCGGACCCTTTTTCCAACGCGTTCATGAGCCGTTCTCCGATTCTTCGTTCGCCATTCGCGCCCATTGGGGAATAATCGGTTCACCAGCAAAACGCGCCTCGCCCCGGTAGCCGATTCCGCCGAGCACGAAAGCCAGCACGTCCGACACCTGATTGTCCGGATCCGGGAACTTTTCGACCATGATCGGAACCAGGCCGCTGCGGTTGTCTCCGAACAGCACGCTGCCCAGAAGCTGCACCATAGCCATATCGAGCGAGCGGAAATGGAACTCTCCCGATTTGCGTCCTTCGTCGAGAAATTCGCGAATCAGCTTCCAAGCGGGCATGATACGTTTTTGCACGAGTGCCGTACGCGGCGTCTGACGGACCATCTCCTGGTGGATGATGCGCGAGATGCCGGAATCGGAACCGCGAAACAGCACGATCTCCCGCACCAGCGTACATACGCCTTCGACCGGATCGAGATTGCGTTCGCCCAGAATCCGGCTTGCTTCGACGATCGGAATAAAAGTATCCAGCACCGCTTCGAATACGTGCTCTTTGCCGCCGTAATAATACGACACCAAAGACAGGTTCGCATCCGCTTCCGCGCAGATTTCCCGTACCGTCGTCGATTCGAATCCTTTTTCCGCCATCAGTTTTTTAGCCGCTTTCACGATTCTCGTCTTCACGTGTTCTTCCTTGCCCATGCCCGCTTCCTCTCCCCGCTAAAAAAGAACCGCCGCTTTCGCGGCGGCTCTCTAGTGCCTTGTCAACACTGTCCGTCCTTTTGCGTACGCTTATGCTTGTATCATACCATTATGCTTCCGCAGCCGCCACAGTCGGAGGAACGGGAGCTTTATCGCGGCGAAGCGCCGTGGACCCGACGATCAGCACGAGCGACACCGCGATAATGACTAGCAGCGCCGCCACGTCGCCCGAAGTGCCGGTACCGCCGAACAGCACGTTCATCAGACCTTCGACCGCGTACGTGGCCGGGAAAATATGACCGATAGCCTGGTAAAAGTCTGGTAGCAGTTCGCGCGGCATCATCGCGCCGGACGAGACCAATTGCACCGACAGCACCAGGATATTGAACAGCATGCCCGCCATATCGAACACGAACAGGAACATCTGCGCCACGAACATGAACGTCAGCAGGAACAATGCCTGGAAGCCCCACAGCGCCAGGAACCCATGAGCCATCTGTCCGCCGAAAGCCGCCACGAGCGACGTACCGACCAGCGACACGACCACCGAGGAAGCCGCCGTTACGATCAGACGTACCGCCATGCGCTGCCAGCGTCCGAAACGGGCGCCGAGCGCTTTGGACGAGATTTGGAAGTTTTGACCCATGATCATCGCGCCAACGTACGAAGCCAATACCATCATCATCGGTACCATCTGGTTGTTCATGCCTTGCACGACGTTGACCGACTCGATATTGGACACGACGCGCTCGGACATCACGGCCGCCGCCGTTTGCGCCGCTTCCTGCGGAAGCTTGGCCTGGCTCGACAAAATGCCGGTCATACCGTTGGTCACGGCTTGTTTGTTCACCGTAGACGTGATGTTGTCCGCGATCGACGTCATCATGTTTTTGATCGTGACCGGATTCGACTCGTTAATGAAATAGTTGATCGAAGCCGGATCTTGCGATTGCGCTTTGGACGCGAAATCCGACGGAATCTGCACGATCATCTGCACCTGACGCTCTTGCAGCATGTTTTGCGCTTCCGCGAGGCTCATGCCCGTTTTCACGCCGACCGGCAGATTTTGCTGCAAGTTTTCCACGATCGTCGCGCCCATCGCTTCATCTTCGTTCACGATCGCCACATTGAGTTGGTCGATCCGGTCGTTGATGCCTTGATACCCCGTCATCCAGACCACGGTAAAAATCAATTGAAACAAAACAGCCGTGATGATCCCCACTTTTGTCGTCGGCAGTTTGAGAAATGCTTTGAAAATTTGACCCATTCGAATATTCTCCTTTTCTCGGTCAGGCTGATTGCCGCCGATTAAACTGTCGTTTAAAACAAACGTTTTAAACTTTGCTTCCGAATTATATATGAAAAAAGAGACAGAGGTCAACAATTATTTTCAATTTTAAATAAGCGGGCCAGAACGGCTCCGTTACCACGTTTATGCAAACAAAAAAAGCCCGGAGAGCCGCAGCTCACCAAGCTTGTTGAAAATGATTTGATCGAAAATTCCCCGTTTTCATTCGATCGTCTTTTTACAACCGCATATTCAACTGTTCGCTTTCGGCGACGATCACCGTCATGCCGGATTCGCTGCCGGAAGCGTGCGATTCGTTTTTTTCCCAAAAAGCCGCTTGCCCCGCCCGGATCGCCACCCGCTCGCCGTCCGCGCCGCTGACCCAGCCTTCCCCGGACACGACCATGAACAACTGCTGCGATACGGCGTCATGCCGGCCCACCGTTCCGTTTTTTCCGATATACATACAGACCAAAGGCGTGTCGCCCGAAGCTCCGAGCAAACCGGTCACGGTCAGATTTTCGCTGCCGAACCGGTCGATCGTTTTGCCTTGCTTTTCGTCAAAATCGTAAATGCGCAATAAGTTTCCTCCTCAGCTCGATACGCCGCTTCGATACGTATGGCTTGTTGCTTCTTCGCGTCAAACGTCTTCCAAAATCAGCCGGACATTCCCGCGCCCGACGGACGTCGAACCGAAATCGTCGCATTCTTCCGCGTGCTTGCCGTATGTCACGCGCAGTCCCCACTCCGCCAACCGGCTTTCCGCCCATTCGCGGGATTCCGCGCCGACGATCGAAAAGCTTCGCGCGGGAGCGATCAAGCGGATCGTGTCGCCCGGTTTCCATTTCGGGAGCAGCGGTTCTTTTCGGTTGGCTTCGTTCAATATTGGGTTCGAGTTCATGGTTTTTTCTCCTTTTCAGAGACCGATAATCCTCGTCCAGTCGACGCTTTCCTTACTGCGCTTTGACCGTAATATCGTAGATAACCGGCACGTATGCCGTGGCGCTGGCCGGATACGTCGTGCCCGAAGACGTCGCGGGCGGGTCGGTCGGCACATACGTGATGACCGCTTCCGTATCCGATACGAACTGCACGCTCTGAATTTTCAACCCGTATCCCGCGCCCGGCAGATTGGTGCGGGTCAGCGTGACTTTGTTGAAATTCGGATCGACGTTTTCGACTTTGTACGTGACCGTCGCCGCGCCGGAAGACGCATAGCTTTTGTTGACCATACGCTCGGCGTAAAAGATCATTTCCGCCGCTTCCATCCGCGTGATCGCCGTCGTCGGCCGGAAATTTTTGCTTTTGTCGAGCGAAGCGATCTTGGTCATCAGCAGATACTCGACCGCGACGCGGTTTTTCGCGGCGATCTGCTTGGCGTCGGCGATCGAGGTGTATTTGCTCACTTTGGCGTAGTTGCCTTTTTGCAGCAGACCCAGATACAGCAGTTTGGCGAACTGTTGGCGGGTCGGATTGCCGTTGGCGTCCCAGGTGCCGTCGATCACGACGCCGCGTTCCAACGCCGTTTTGAGCGCGTCGGCGTACCACGCGCTTCTTGGCACTGCGGCAAACCAGCCCGGCGCGTCGGATTTCTTTTTGGCCGAGTCCAGACTGATCGCGTCCACGATCAACTGCACGGCTTGCGCGTTCGTCAGTTTGGCGTTCGGAGCGAATTTGTCGGCGCTGACACCCTGAATCAAGCCTTTATCCTGCAAAGACTGCACGATCGCGGCCTGATTGGCATCCGAAATATCGGAAAACGCGTACGTCGGCGTTCCGCCCGAAATCAGGCTTGCCGCGACGACTGCCGTCAGGATAAATGCCCGTATTCGATGTCCCATGATGATTCCTCCTCGGCATAGTTTCGTTCACGGCTTGCCGAGCTTATCCCCCGTATGCGGCAAGCCGATTCGCTGTCTGTCGTTATCATACCATCCCCCAACGCCGCGTTTGACGCTCACATCCATTTTTCGATAAAAAAATACGGCGCATGACGCAAATTCGCGAGATTCGCTTCTTTATGCCGTAGCCCCAAAAACGGGTATAATGAAAAAAGCCGACTAACGCGTCCATACCGGACCCCATGTCGCACCGACACCGAGAGGAGTTCACCGCGATGAAACCCAATTATTTCGAAATAGAGTCGATCGAGCAATGGCAAACGCTGCTGGATCAATCCGGCGAACGCGCTCTGCTGCTGCTCAAACACAGCACGGCCTGCCCGATCAGCGGCGCCGCGTTCAAAGAATTCAACGTCTACACCCGCAAACCGAAACGTCCGATCGTCTGCGCGCTGGTCAAAGTGATCGAATGTCGTCCCGTCTCCAACGAGATCGAAAGCAAGCTGGGCATCAAACACGAATCGCCGCAAATTTTGCTGATCCAAAACGGTCAAACACTGTGGCACGCTTCGCATTGGGATATCACGTTCGAACGGATCGAGCAGCAAGTGAACGAAAATATCGCCAAAAGTTGAACGAGAAAGGAAAGGAACAAAGCGCATGAACGAACAAGAACGGCTTCGCGCGGAATTCGATGCCGAGTTTCTGAACGATATGCAGGCCGCCGCAGCCCAAAACGAAAAACGCAGCAAAAAAACTAAAACGGCGGCGGTACGGCCAAGCGACAAATCGCATAACGCAGCAAATGACGACTCGGAAAAAGATGCCGAAAGCGATCTGGCCGATCTGGCGCCGTTCACCCGGGCCGTCGTCGAGACGATTCGCACGATTCCCGCAGGCCGGATCATGAGCTACGGGCAAGTCGCCGCCGCAGCCGGAAGTCCGCGCGGCGCGCGGCAAGTCGTCCGTATCCTGCACTCGATGAGCCGCAAATACGGACTGCCTTGGCACCGGGTCGTCAATATTCGCGGCGAGATCGCTTTGGACGAACACGGCGGCGGCGGGGAGCAGCAGGAAAAGCTCGAAGCCGAAGGCGTCGAGTTCGGTCTCAGCGGCCGGATCGACCTGAATCGTTACCGGCATGAAGCCGATAGCCAAATGTAGTTACGCAACGCAAAATGAGTCGTGCAACGCAAAAAGCCGCTGCTTGCAAACCGCGATGCCGATCAGGCGACGCAGGATGCAAGCAGCGGCTTTTTGGGTCCGACGCGATTCAGCCCGGAGGAAGTTGGATCGGCCGATACGCCTGTATCCGATCCGCGATCTCTTCCGGTTCCAGATCGTCCCAGAAGATCAGATCGGACAGACCAGGCATCGACACGTTGGCGGTCAGCACGTCCAGATAAAAGTCTTGAAGAAACGCGAACCGGTCTCCGTCCGACAGTTTCGCTTGACCTGAATCGGGCAGCGGTAGCGAATCGCGCGACACGGCTTCCGAATATTCCGGGTCCTGAATACGGCGCACCAACTCTACCCATTCTTCGCGCTTCACGTTGCCGACGCGGACAGGAGCCGGCTGCGAAAGCCGCAGCGCCAGCTCCGTAATCGACCCGGATTCGCGGTAATCGCGAAAAAGCCAGACACTCTCGTTTCGGCCGCACGTTTGATTCAGCAGACGCACTTTATCTGCCGCCGCTGCTTCGTCCCCCTTTTCAAGCAATCGTTCAATCTCTCCGATCGCTTGCTCGATGTCCCGCAGTTTCGCCGAAGATACGGGCCGAGGCGTCCATTCCGATCGCCAATTCATGGCTAATTCCTCCTTGCAAAGCAGTTATACTCGTCTCACCCTCGCCATAACCGTTTCGGCACGACGCGCACGTACACCAACTCGCCGATCAGCTCGATCATCGTTTGCGCCACGATCACGGCCGCCGCCGTACCCGCCGCTTCGCCCGGCAACACAAGCGCTAGCGGCAGCACGACGAGCGAATTGCGGGTGAACGAACTGAAGATCAGCGCGCGGCCGCGGCCGACGTCCAGACGCAGCAGCCGACCGACCGTTCGCGCGATCAGCGGCATCACGATCATAAACAGCATATAGATCGGCAGCACGTTCAGCACCGGAAGCGGATCGTCCGCGATCCGGCCGATCTGGGAAGCCGTAACCGCTACGAGCACCAACGCCATAAAAGGAACCGGAAGCCAGGCGGCCGCCTCCAGCACGCGGGTACCGACGGAGTCGGGAGCCGATCGCGCAGGTTCTGTCGATTCGGCAGGCCCGACGGTCGAAGGCGCGTCTGCGCCGTTCGCGGAAGCTTCTCCCCGCTTGGCCCACAATTGCGTCAGGATCGCCGCTGCCAACGGCAGCGCGATCAGCAGCAGGAACGCTTCGATAAAAGGGCCGATCTGCATCAACCCAGCCGCTGCGTCGCCCGCGAACAAGCGCAAATACAGCGGCAGCAGCGCCATCTGCGCGACGAACAAGACGGGCGTCGCCGCCGTCATCGCTTTCGCGTCGCCTTTTCCCAGCGCCGTGAACACGATCACGTAATCGATGCACGGCGTCAGCAGCACCAGACAGACCCCGATCGCGACCGCTTCCGGCTGCGGAAACAGACGGAGCAGTCCGCCGACCGCAACCGGAACGAGCACGAAATTCGTCAGCAGCAGCGCAACCATAAATCTGCCGTCTGCCAACGCTTCACGCAATTTCAAAAACGGAATCAGCGTGAACATCCCGTAGAGCAGCACCGCCAGCAGCGGGGAAATCCAAGCTTCGACGATGTGGCCGAACGGCTCGCTGAGCAGTCCGGCCGTCAAGCCCACGAGCAGCGCGACCCCGTACACGAAGACTTGATTGCGTTCAAGCCATTCCCTTTTGTCCATAGGTATCCTTTCTTCCGGTTTCATACGAACATGAACTGCATATCGAGCAGCGTGATCCACGCATTAAAAAAAGCCGGTCGTTCTGAACGTGATGCTTTTCGCCTGATTCAGCTTTTTTAATACGGCCGGTTTCTGTTCGATAAGATGATTGACCAGATTCAGATAGTCAAGCTTCCGCAAATTCGCCAGCTCGTCCGGAAGTTCCGTCAAGCCGCTGTATGTAATGTCGAGCGTTCGAAGCTGCGTCAATTCACCGATCTCCGGCGGTAAAACAGTGAGCTTCAATTCTTCTTTCGCAGGGGCTTGCCAATCCGGCTCGCCGTGCGGGTCCGGATGGCATCCGTTATAGATCGTCAGGTCGGTCAAAGCTTGCGCACGACCGATCGCGGCCGGAATGCCGTGCAAATTGCCGGTCCAGATCTTCACTTTCTCCAAGTGCGGCAGATCGAACAACGTGTCCGGCAATTCGGCGATATGCGCGTCGAACAAGTCGATCATGCGCAAGCTTGGGATTTCGTGCAAACGAGGCAACACCTGTGCGCTGCCCGATCCCGTGAACGCAAACCGGTCCGACTCGTGATATTTCGCCAGCTCGAACAGTTTTTCCGCCGACAACGGCGCCTGACGATCCACCAGCATCACGCCTCGCAGCGGTTCTTTTAACGCTTCCGTTTCTTCCGGCGTCACCCGCAGCTCGCGATAACCTTCGTGCGTCACCGTCCAGAGCCAGTCTTCGCCGTCTTCGGTTTGAAAACAAAGGTCTTCCGGCATCTTTTCTCCCAGCCAGCCCAGCAGATTGTCCGTGTATGTTTTGACGATCTTCGCGGCTTCCGGGCAGCAGGCCCAGACGTACACGGGCTGATCGTAAGGAAACGGACTGTACGCATTGACCTCGACCCATTTTTCCCGCACCAGATAAGGCTTCAACTCTTCCACGATCCGCAGCGGAAAAGCCGGCGGGATATCATACTCGTCTCCTCCAGGCGGCCGGGTATCTATCAACGAAAACGTCTCGCAATGTTCCATCGCGTAGTCGATCAACCGATCATAAGCTTCCCCCGAAGGATTATTGTAAATGTTCATTCAAAATACCCCCGACTATGCGGTCCGCTGTAGGCTCCGCTATCGCGCGCCGTGTTCACGGACTTCAATTTCAGTAACTTTTTTAATATAGCCGGATTCTCATTTTCCAGCAAATTGCAAGCAAAGGCCATTCGGGAAGCGGCGGCTCGTCCGGCTCCGGGAATTTTCGGATACGCGGGCCTTTTAATGAAAACGTAGCGGTGCGGGTTACCCTATCGTCGATGAGTTTACGGTAAGCTTCGCCGGACGGATCGTTGTAAATCAACATATGCAAGCCGATTCCCCCTTTTTTAAAGAACACTTGAAATCGACCTTTCGTTTCTTTTTACACTTGCTCAATACTTCTCTATTTTTCTTTTGCTCCGCACGATTTACCTATACAATAAGAAACAAAGAAGTTGATCAACACCTCACAAATTCCCTGCTTAGGAGAACCATAAATGATTAAATCCCAACGTATCAATCAATTGAAAGAATATGTGTTCGAACATGAGTCCGTGTCGCTGGAAGAACTGGTCCGGCATTTCGACGTTTCCATGAATACCATCCGCCGCGACGTGAAGGATCTGGTCGATTCCGGCGTGTTTCGCAAAGTATACGGCGGCGTGTCGGTCAATCATTCCACGCTGGTCGTATTCGATGAACGCAAAGACCGCAATCTGACCAAAAAGCAGGAAATCGGTCGCCTTGCGGCGCAGTATGTCGAAAACGGAGACGTGATCTTTATCGACTCCGGCACGACGACGATCGAGATGCTTCCTTTTATCAGCCAAAAGCAAATCACGGTCGTGACCAACAATTTCGACTTTATCCATCAGGCCAAGCCGTACCCGGGACTGAGCATCTTCTCCACAGGGGGCATGTTCGAGCGCAAAACGGATTCGTTCGTCGGCTTTCAAAGCATCGAACTGCTGAAAAAATACAATATCAACAAAGCGTTCGTCGCGTCCACCGGCGTCTCGCTGACCAATGGCGTGACCAATTCCTCGCCGCTGGAAACGGATATCAAAAGCACCGTCGTACAAAAAAGCCTGAATGTGTTTCTTTTGATCGACGACAGCAAATTCGACAAATACGCGCTGACGACTTACTGCTCGCTCAGCGATATCGACGTGCTGGTCACGAATAGCACGCCGAACGAAGACTATGTGAAGTATGCCAAGGAACATAACGTGAAGATCGCGACGCCTTGACGACGTTTTTTCTGATCAAGCCGCACAAAGCAATATCACGGTTTTGTTCGCTGAGCATAATAAAAAGCGTTCGTATTCTTCTCGTCAAAAAAAGAATACGGACGCTTTTTCGGCATGTCCAACGCCAGAGCAGCGAACCTTCCGCTACGATCGTCGCTTCACCTTTTCAATTCAACCGCTTCAATACTGCTTGGCCGTCTTCAGCATCTCCGCCCTGCGTTTGTACGCCGACTGTACCTCTTCGCTCTCCGATACTTCCGCGACGCCCACGTTCCACCAATTGTCATAGCCTTCGCTCATCGTTTTCGGCAAAACTTTCATTTCGATCAGGGTCGAGACGGTTTGTTTTTTCGCGTCTTCGATCGCCGCTCGGACTTCTTCAACCGTGTTGGCCCGATAGACTTTTGCTCCGTAACCTTCCGCGATCTTCGCATAGTCGATATTCATTACGTTGCCCTCATAGTTGCGGAATTCGCAGTGGAAGCTGCCGCCGCCGTTGCCCATCTGAAGATTGTTGATACAGCCGAAGCCGGAATTGTCGAATAGCATGATATTGATCTTGTTGCCGGTCTGAAGCGCCGTCACCAGCTCCGAATGCAGCATCAGGAAGCTGCCGTCGCCGACCATCGCGTACACTTCGCGGTCCGGCTTGGCGAGACGGATGCCCAGCGCGCCCGCGATCTCGTAGCCCATGCAAGAATAGCCATACTCCAAATGATACGTATTCGGCGCTTCCACATTCCACAATCGCTGAAGATCGCCGGGAAGCGAGCCTGCCGAGCAGACGACCACGCTTTCTTTGTCTACCGCTTCGTTGATCGCGATCAGCGCCGCCGTCTGCGCGAATTCTGTCCCGAGCGCGTCCGCGTATTCGTTCAGAATCTCTTGGGAAAAGTGTCCTTTGATCTCCGGGTCGAACCCCTGCCGCTCGAACCGCACCCCGCCCAAACGATCGCGCTCGGCATCCCATGCGGATTTCAGCTCGGAAATACGCGTACCGAATTCACTTTGATAGCCGTCCAGACGTTCGTGCAGCGCGGCGATCGCGACTTTCGCGTCGGCCACGACCGGTACGCCTTCCAGCTTATATCCCTGCATCCGGCTGACGTTGATATTCAAAAACCGTGTCTGTTCGAAATCAAACGCTGTTTTCGAAGACGTCGTAAAATCCGTGTATCGCGTGCCGACGCCGATCACCAGATCCGCTTCGCGCGCGATCGCATTCGCAGCCGACGTCCCAAGCACGCCCGTTCCGCCCAGATGGTTGGCAAACGTGTACTCGACCGTCGACTTCCCCGCATGCGTCTCGACCAACGGAATATGGTGCGCCCGCGAAAAAGCGATCAACTCTTCACGCGCGCCGGAATACTTCGCCCCTCCTCCGACCAGCAGCAGCGGCTTTTTGCTTGCTCGAATTAGCTCCTCGGCCGCATCCAGCTCCCGGACGCTCGGCTGAAGGCGATCCATGTAATGCACCCGTTTTCGGAAAAAGCCTTCGTCATAATCGAACGCTTCCCCTTCGGTATCCTGACAGATGCAGATCGTCGCCGGACCGCTGCGGGCCGGATCGGTCAGCACTTCGAACGCTCGCAGCAAACTGCTCATCAACTGCTCGGGACGGGTGATCCGATCCCAATACCGGGACACCGGCTTTAGCGCATCATTCGTAGTCACAGCAAAGCTGTATTCCTGCTCGAACTGCTGAAGCACCGGATCGGGCTGGCGCGAAGCGAACGTATCCGCAGGCAGCAGCAGTACCGGAAGATTGTTCGCCAGCGCCGTCGCCGCCGCCGTCACCAGATTGGCCGAGCCCGGACCGGACGAAGCCGTTACCGCGTAAATGCTGCGGCGTAGCTTTTCTTTCGCATACGCGATCGCGGAGTGCGCCATGCCCTGCTCGTTTTTGCCCTGAAACACTTTCAAATGCCCCGGGTCCTGCTCCAAAGCCTGTCCGATCCCGAGCACGTTACCGTGTCCGAACACCGTGAAGATCCCTTCGACGAACGGCGTTTCCACCCCGTCGACGGAGATGTATTGTTGGTTCAAAAACTTAATCAGCGCCTGCGCTGTAGTCAATGTGATTGTATGGCCCATATAGACATCCACCTTTTATGAAATTGATACATCGGTGCGCCGTCTCCGGGAACATACTCGCCTACCGAGGACGCGCGGCTTGAACGTGTTAAGAATGAAGCACGGGCTGGTCGGCAATCAATGCCTCGATCTCGTTCACACCCGGCATCGCATCCGACGAACTGTGCCGGCTCACGACGATCGACGCCGAAGCGCTGCCGTACTTGAGCGCCGTTTCCAAGTCTTTGCCTTGCACGAGTGCGTACAGGAAAGCCGAAGCATAGGAGTCGCCCGCGCCGAACGTTTTGAGCACTTTCGTTTTGTAGGCTTGAGCGCGGTACGTCCCGCCTTCGCGCGTATACGCGTAAGAACCTTCCACGCCGTGCTTGATAACCACGATGCGCGGAGTATGTTTGAAAAACTCTTCCGTCGTCCGTTCATTGGAGCCGCCGACCGCGTTTTCCATGATATCGTATTCGTCTCGCGTGCCGATTACGATATCCGCCTGCTCGGCGACGAGTCTGTAATAGACCGCTGTCTCCTCCGCAGATTTCCACGTATACGGACGGTAATCCAGTTCGAACACGATCTCCACGCCGTTCTTTTTCGCCAAGTGTACGGATTTGAGCACCGCTTCGCGCGAAGGGCTTTGCGCCAATGCCGTACCGGATACGACCAGCAGATCGGCACGCCGGATGTAGTCTTCGGTTACCTCGTCAGGTCGCAGATACAGATCGGCTACATCGTCGCGGTACATCAGGATGCTGCATTCGTCGGGACTTTTGATTTCGGTAAAAGCAAGCCCCGTTTTATGCCCTTCTTGATCCACGACCATACCGGAGACGTCGATCCCCGCTTTTTCCATATAACTACGGATAAAACGTCCATGCTGATCGTCCGCGATCTTGCCGATAAAGCCTGTTTTCAATCCGAGTTTGGCCGAACCGATCGCGATATTGGCCGGGGAACCGCCGACGTATTTGGTAAACGTCATCGTTTCTTCCATCGGCCGATTATACTCCGTCGCATTCAGGTCGATACACGCTCGGCCGATTGCGATCAGATCGAACTTTTTGCTGCTTGCGCGGTTGCTCATGGGTTCGCAGCCTCCTTCGGCTTATTTGCGGGTCAACGTAGCAAAATCCATTCATGATCCGGATCGTTATGGAACTTCCAGATTCGCTGCGGACCGGCCATGACATTCAAATAATAGGACGAATATCCGTCAGGCACGCCTACCGGATGATAACCGACAGGCACGATCACGACGTCGCCATGCTCCACGGCCATCGTTTCGTCCAGGCTGCGGTCGTCCGTGTACACCCGTTGGAACGCAAAACCCTGCTGCGGATCGAGTTCATGATAATACGTCTCTTCCAGTAACGATTCCTGCGGCAGATCATCCCGGTCGTGCTTGTGCGGCGGGTAACTGGAGAAGTTGCCGCCCTCCGTATACACTTCGACGACAAGCAGACTGCTGGCGGACGGATCGGAATCCGGTAAAATGTTGTGTACGGTGCGTTTGTTTTGATACTTGCCGCGCTGCTCGGTTCCGACGTCTTGCGCTTTGATCAGCTTGGTCGGCAGCGGGCGGGTCGAAGGCGAGTAGCACAGCGCGACTTTGGCGTTCGACACCCCTGCAACTTTGAAGGATTGACCGCCGGAAACGAACACGCTGTCCGTGGGCTTACGATCAAACACGCTTTCCCGGGTCCCGATATTCGTAAAAACATGCTCGCCCTGCGTCACGTCGATCCGTCCGGTCAACGCCACGATGCAGCATTCGTCGCTGTCCAGCGTTTCTTCGTAGACCGCGCCCGGCGCAAGCTCGATTAACCGAAATCCGACATAGTGCAAGCCCGAATCTTTTCTCATGACTTCTTGTAAAAGGGTTACGCTTCCGCGACTTTCGTTCAGCGGTTTGCGCTGTAAATGACTGACCACGCCCACTCCTCCTTTTGCATCGAAAAACGTTCCGTCGACTGTACGCGCTATGTTATTCGAAAGTCGGTTCCGTATACCGCGCCGTCACGACCTTTTTGCGGGTATAGAAGTCAACGCTGTCTTTGCCGTTGGCGTGCAGCGTGCCGTAGAACGACGATTTCCAGCCGGAGAACGGGAAAAACGCCATCGGAGCGGGAACGCCGAGATTGATTCCGAGCATGCCGGCATCGATATTTTCGCGGAAATAACGGATCGCATGGGCATTGCCCGTGAACAAGCACGCGCCGTTGGCGAATTCCGACTTATTGGCGATCTCGACCGCTTCTTTCAGGTTTTTAACGCGGATCACGGACAGCACGGGCGCGAAAATCTCGTCTTTCCAGATCGTCATCTTCGGCGTTACGCCTTCGAAGATCGTCGGACCGATAAAGTAGCCGTCGCCTTGCATCCGTTCGCGTCCGTCCGTTAACAAGGTCGCGCCTTCTTCGATGCCTTTTTCGATATAAGACAGCGTCCGTTGCTTGTTCTCTTCGCGAATAACCGGCCCCAGGAACACGCCGTCGTCGAGTCCGTTGCCCATCTTGACGCCGAGCGTTTTTTCTTTCAGCCGGGCGATGAATTCGTCTGCGATGCTTTCTTCCACGGTCAGCACCGCGCACGCCATGCAACGTTCCCCCGCCGAGCCGAAAGCCGCGGACACCACGTTCGTGATCGTATCGTCGATATTCGCGTCGCTTAGCACGATCGTATGGTTTTTCGCCCCGGTGAGCGCCTGTACGCGTTTGAGGTGTTCGCTGCCTTTTTTGAACACGTATTCGCCGACTGGCTTGGAACCGACGAACGATACGGCTTTGACCTCCGGATGCTCCAAAATGCCGTTCACCACGTCATGCGCGCCGTACACGATATTGAACACGCCATCCGGCAGCCCCGCTTCCGTAAACAGCTCCGCAAGGCGTTCGGTCAGCAGCGGCGTGCGTTCGGACGGCTTGAGGATAAACGCGTTGCCGAGCGAGATCGCCATCGGAAACATCCAGCACGGCACCATCATCGGAAAGTTGAAAGGAGCGATGCCGCCGACCACGCCGAGCGGATAACGGTAATTCGCCGCTTCCACGTCCGTCGCGATGGTCGCGAGCGAATCGCCCATCATCAGGGAAGGCGTCCCGGCCGCAAACTCGACATTCTCGATGCCGCGCTGCACTTCGCCGATCGCTTCGCTCAAGCTTTTGCCGTTCTCGATCGTGATCAGCCGGGCCAGTTCGTCTTTGTGCGTGCTCAGAAGCTGCTGGTAATTGAAGAGAATACGAGCGCGGCGCGGAACGGCAACCTTTTTCCACTTTTCGAAAGCCGCTTGGGCCACTTCCGCCGCATGCTCCAGGTCTTCTCTCGTCGAAAGCGGTACTTGGCAAATCAATTCTTTCGTGGCCGGATTGTAAACGTTCTCATATTGCGCCGTTCGGCTTTCTATCCATTGGCCGCCGACGTAGTTCTTCAATTTTCTTGCGGTAGTCGGGATCGCGCTCATCATTGGGCTCCTCTCGCAGTCGCTCCTGGCTTATGCACCAAAACCGCTGTTACATTTGGTTATATTTTGATTATGTTTTCATGATATACAACCCTTTTCTCGACGTCAAGTCTAGATAAAACCGATCAATATATAATTAACTGTTGATTAACTTGAGCAACAACTCTATAATTCTGCGTATCAACCACACAGGAGAATGCCCATGAAGACGAGACGACTCCGGGATATCGAAACGTATATTCATAGCCGCAAAAATGTCACGTTGGACGAACTTTGTCTAACCTTCGACGTATCCAAAAATACGATTCGCCGCGATATCAATCAGATCCTGCAAAAAGGCTCGATCGAAAAAGTGTACGGAGGCGTCGTGTCTGCGGAAAAATTGATTTCGTTCGAAAACCGTAACGTCGAGCGTCGGGACGAAAAGACCGAAATCGGACGTTTGGCCGCCGAATATGTCGAGGAGAACGATCTGATCTTTATCGACTCCGGGACAACTACCTGCAATATCATGAACTTTTTGGAACCGGATCGGCATCTCACCATCTTGACCAACAGTCTCGATGTCATCAACAGCGCAGCTTCCATGCCGAATGTTCATTTGCTTGTCGTCGGCAGCACGTATAAACGCAGCACGCGCTCTTTTGTAGGCGTCGACGATATGCGGGCTTTGGAAAAGTATAACGTCAACAAAGCGTTCATGTCCGCAACAGGAGTGAGCTTGGCGCATGGACTGACCAACTCGGATCTACTGGAATACGAGATCAAAAAGTCGATCGCCAAACGAACCGAAAAGCTGATTTTGCTGGCGGATTCCGATAAGTTCGGGCGATCGACGCTGCTGACGTATGCGGATTTTGCGGATCTGGACGTATTGGTGACTTCGAGCGACCTGCCTGCGGATTACGCGGAATCGTGCCGTGCCAACGGGATCGCGCTGCGGCAGGTGTAACGCGTACGGCTCGGATTCTATGTCCTTTAAAAGCCTAAATCAACCCTCTGCGCAACTTTAACGGATCGGATGTCCGTTAGCCGCCGATTTCACCGCCTTTTCGCCTGACCGCTTCTAAGCGCGCAACAAGAACCTCATTCCCGAATAAAGGAATAAGGTTCTTTGACGTTGTATCGCTTACGCAATCCCGATAAGCCCGTTTCAGTCCATCGGCCCAGTATCGCCATGATCGGCTGGAAGCCAACGCCTCACACCTGACCTACTGCCTGTCCCGCGTACAACGCAGGCTTCTCGTCCAACGCAATCTCTTCGCGCTGCCCGCTCTCCTGCGCTTTCACGCAAGCATCCGCCGTTACCGCCGCGATATATCCGTCCCAAGCGGTCGGCCCTTGCAGCTCGCCGCGTCCGACCGAATCGATAAAGTCCTGAATCTCGCGATCGTACGCTTCAATAAACCGGTCTTTCCAATCCATTAGAATACGCGTGCCGAACATCGCTTCTTTGCGCAGCGAGATCGACGACGGTTCGGGCAGCTTCACGATTCCGTCTTCGCCGATCACTTCGCACTGGATATCGTAGCCGTAGCGGCAATTGACGAAAATTTCCGCCGTGATCAGCACGCCGCCGTTCGTTTCCAGCAGGACGACCTGCGGATCGCGCATATGGCTTAGGGCGTGACGCGTTTTTCTCGGATAGGAGACCTGGACCGATCGGTAATCGTCGTCGAGCAGCCAATGCAGCACGTCGATCTCATGGATCAGCGTGTCGGTAATCGCCATATCGCTCGTATAGTTCGGGCCGGATTCCGGGTTGCGGTGCGCGCAGCGGATCATCAGCGGCTCGCCGATCATCTGCTCGTCGATGGCTTGCTTGAGCTGCACGTATCCGCTGTCGTAACGGCGCATAAAGCCGACCTGCACCAGCCTTTTGCCATGCTTGATCTCCGCGTCCGTGATCCGGCGGCAACCTTCGGCTGTCGTCGCCAGCGGCTTTTCGCAAAACACGTATTTGCCCGCTTCGATCGCCGCCAGCACGCTTTGTTCATGGGCAGGTCCCCAGCTCGTGACCAGCACGGCGTCGATGTCGGCTTGAGCCAGCAAAGATTTGTCGTCCGGATAGACCGCCGCATCCAATGCGTATTGTTCCACGACCGCTTTTGCCGCCGCTTCGTTCACATCGGTCACCGCCGTGATCCGTCCCCCGGACAGATTGGATGTAATCCGCCGAATATGGTCTTTTCCGATTGCGCCTGTTCCGATAACCCCGATTTTCAATGTCATCTTCCGTTCCTCCCGATATGGATCGATATGAGTTTGTTCCGAATCAGACCTGCAAACGATTCAACAGTTGCCCGTCTATGTAACGCCGCGCGATCAAGGCATACTCAAGCGGGTGCGCCACATCGGGGTCCTGCTCGGCTTCGATCACGATCCAGCCCTGGTAGCCTTGTTGAAGCAACAGATCGTAAACTTCCCGAAAATCAATACAGCCGTCGCCCGGCACCGTGAACATCCCGTTCAAAAAAGACTGCATAAACGATTTTCCGTTCTCGCGGCAATCATCCAGTACCACCCGTCGCGCATCTTTAAAATGCACATGGCCGACTCGGCCGATATGCTTGCGCAGCAGCGTCATGTAATCGCCGTCGGATACGAAAATATGTCCCGTATCATATAACAAAGCCACCTGCGCCGGATCAGTGCCGTCCATCAGCCGATCGACCTCTTCCGTTGTCTGGACGCCCGTGCCCATATGATGATGATAAACAAGACGCAGCCCGTATTCTTTCGCGACGGCCCCCAGTTCATTCAGTCCGGCACATAGCTGCTCCCATTCGGCGTCGTCAAAGTTCGGCTTTTCCGCAAATACATTCTGCTCCGTTCCTTGAATGCTTCCTGTCTGCTCGGATACGACGATGACATCGGCTTTTACTTCCCGCAAATATCGACACTGCTTGCGAAAAGGCTCTATGACAAGTTCGATCCCGTCACGAATGATGTAACTGCTGAACCACTGTCCGGCAATCCGTAGATTGCGCAGCGCAAGCTCTTTGTTCAATACTTGAGCATCCGGGAAAAAACCGCCGACCTCCGTTCCTTCAAACCCCGCGACGACGATATCACTTAGCAGATGAGAGAGTGTATTGCCTGCTCCAATCTCCGGCATATCGTCGTTTCGCCAACCGATCGGTGCTATCCCCCAGCGAATAGGTTGCTCGTTCATAATCCGTTCTCCTTTGCGATAGAAGGTAGATTTATGTTCTTTCTATGATATATTGATTAACTTTTGATTAGGTTTGATTATAGATTACGGTTAAAAGCGCTTTCAGTCAACTTCTTTCTATGACTATTCGGATAAACTCCCCAGTTGTGTCTATCGTTTTCCAATTACCTTTCCCAAAACTTTTTTGCGTAAAACTGACTTGGACTATAAGTTTGTCGATTATTGCCGCCGATACATAAAAAGAACTTAAATTTTAGGCATTTCAGATTAGGGAGGACCTTCATCCATGAATAAAAAACATCTATCGATCGCCCTTTCTTCCCTGCTCGCTCTGCCTTTGCTGGCTCCAATAGGATCAGTTCCGAAAGCGGTAGCTGAAGAAGCGGATCAGGACGTCGTCATCGTATATAAAAACGCCGACGGAAAAGAAGCCGCCATCGAGCAGAGCGAAGAAATTCAGCACGAATTCAAAAACGTTCCGGCCGTGGCCGCTACCGTGAGCGCGGAAGATTTGCGCGATCTGGTGGACAACCCGGATATCGATTACATCGAGCGCAACGTCACGTTCCAATTGACCGATCTCGAAACGGCAAGCACGACGCCGGCGGCCAATCTCAATGAAGCGAGCAACTGGAATTATAAAAAAACGGCCCCCGACACGATGTGGAAGCAAGGCTTCACCGGCAAAGGCGTCAAAGTGGCCGTCGTCGATTCCGGCATCTCGGCCCATCCCGAACTGAATATCGCGGGCGGCATCTCCACGGTCGGCAGCGAAAACAGCACCAACTATGCCGACGATAACGGCCACGGCACGCACGTCGCCGGCATCATCGCCGCCGACAGCGGCAACGGCAGAGTCGCGGGCGTAGCTCCGGGCGTCTCGCTGTACGCGGTCAAATCGCTGGGCGCCAACGGCAAAGGCACGCTGGTCGACGTGCTGGAAGGCCTCGACTGGGCGATCCAAAACAAAATGGACATCATCAACTTGTCGCTCGGCGGCGACTCGGATGCCCAATCGCTCCATGATATGGTCGACAAAGCGTACAACCAGGGTATCCTTGTCGTCGCTTCCGCCGGCAACAGCGGCACGGCTTCGAATACCGATCAGGACACGGTCGGCTATCCGGCCAAATATTCCAGCGTCATCTCCGTAGCGGCGGTCGACCAGAGTCTCAACCGCTCCGAGTTTTCTTCGACCGGTCCGAAGGTCGACGTAGCCGCGCCGGGAAGCGAAATCTTTTCCACGTATCCGGCAGGCCTGAACGGCAGCACGGGCTACGCCACAATGAGCGGCACGTCGCAAGCGGCTCCGCATGTCGCGGGCGAGCTGGCTTTGCTCAAAGAAAAGAACCCTTCCGCTTCGGCGGCCAACCTGCGCGGACTGCTGAACAGCTACGCCGTCGATCTCGGCGCTCCGGGTCGGGATAACCTGTACGGCAACGGCTTTATCACGTTCAGCGACCGCAAAGACTCCACTGCTCCGGCGGAAGTGTCCGACGCCAAAGTGGCGGCGGCGACTACCGACAGCCTGACGCTGAACTGGACGTCGCCGTCTGACAGCGACTTCAAAGAAGTCCGCGTGTACAGCGGCACCGACACGACGTTCACGACAGTGACGCAAAGTACGTATCAAGCTCTTAATCTCTCGCCGGATACGGCTTACGCTTTCCGTTTGACGACCGTCGATACGGCCGACAACGAATCGCAAGGCGTGAAGGTCTCCGGCCGCACGGCGGCTCCGGCTGCTTCGAATACGCCTGACCCGAGCGAATCGCCGTCTTCCGGCGGAACGCCGGTCAGCACGTCGCCGGTACAAAGCGAGCCGGTGCAATCCACTCCCGCTCCTTCGATTCCGGTCGTGACGACTCCGGCTCCTTCGGGCGGAAGCGCGCAAATTCCGTCCGGA